>NZ_JBXAQO010000003.1:0-838100 GCF_058807295.1 Caulobacter sp. GW821-FHT12D05 | reverse complement strand
CCCCCCCGCTCGGCTTAGGCCGGCGATGCCCCCTCAGTCGGCTTCGCCGACAGCTCCCCCAGCGGGGGAGCAGATTGTTTCACCGCCGCTAATTCAACGGATTCAACAAACTCGGCGGCCGGGGCTTGGGCTTCGGCGGCGGCGGTGGCGGCGTGGGCGGAGCCGCCGGCGCTTCCACGGCCGGCGGCGGAGGCTCAGCCACCGCTTCCAGCGCCTTGTTGATCTTGGCGATCTCTTCGGCCGTCGGGATCCGGCGACCGGCCACCGTGCCCACCATCGTGAACCGCTCGCCCGTCGGCGAGTTGGCGTCCGGCACCGCCATCAGCTTGGCCTCGGGCAGGACCAGGTTGTCGACGCCCAGCATCCGGGCCGCGGCGCTGGAGGCGATCGCCGGCGCGTTCTGGGCGGCCAGCACCTCGGGCGGGGCGGCTTCCAGGGTGCGCGGGTCGGCGGCCATCAGGATCTCGGCGCTGACCGTCTCGTTGCCGGAATACTTGCCGTTGAAGGCCTTCAGCATGCCGGCCGGGCCGGTCCAGCGATAGAAGATGTGCTGGCCGAACTGCTTCAGCTTAACGAGCGTCGGGGCCCAATAAGGCGAGACGTAGTCGGCGTGGTAGTGGGTGGCCACGCCCACCGGCTTGAACACGAAGCCGCTCAGCGCCCGCTTGGCCACGGCCTGGGCGTTGGCCCACAGGGCCGGCGGCGGCACGCGGGCCAGCGAGCCGTCGCAGGCGAAGCTGAACTGGCAGCCGGTCGAGCGCGCCGCGCCCTCGTAGATCACCCCGCAGATCGACTTCGGATAGCCCGGGTGGCGCATGCGGTTGATCACCGTCTGGGCCACGGCCATCTGGCCCTCGCCGGGCTCGAAGCCGGCCTCGTAATAGACCGCCTGGGTCAGGCAGTTCAGCGCCCTGGCGCGGGCGTCGGCCGAGCCGGTGATCACGAACGGGCGGGCGGCTTCCAACTCTTCCGGAACCGCCGGGCGCAGGGCGTTGATGATCCGCGCCTCGTCGAAGTCGGCGACGCGGTCGCCCAGACGCGGGATGTCCTTGAGATTGATGACTTCCCAGCCCTCGACCCGTCCCCAGTAGTCCTTGTGCGGACGAGGGTCGTGACGCTGGGCTAGAGCCAGCATGGCGGGGTCGAAGTCCGCGACATAGTGGCGCAGCGCGCGCTCGCTGAAGCTGCGCGTCACGCGCATCAGACCCGCCTCGCGCCCCGATCCGGCCGGCACGTAATAGGTGGTGGTGGCGCACGCCGAAAGACCGCCGACGACCAGGACGGTCGCGGCGGTCTTCCAGTTTCCGGCGCGAAGGCCGGTGATGTTCAGGGTCCCCACCCTGCCCCCGGCCAGCAGCTACTTGCTACCGAGAGTGGAGCGGATCATCCAGGCGTGTTTCTCGTGGGCCTGGAGGCGTTGGGTCAGCAGGTCGGCCGTGGCCTCGTCGCCGGCGTCGTCGGCGATCGGGAAGGCGTCGCGCAGGGTGCGGATAACCGTTTCGTTGTCGGCCTTCAGCTCGCTCAGCATGGCTTCCCACTCATTTTCGGGATTGCCGTCCTTGAGGCTGGAGAGGTTGCCGAAGGCGCCGTAGCCCATCGGGGCCAGCTCGCCCAGAGCGCGAATACGCTCGGCGATGTCGTCCAGCGCCGCCCACTCTTCCTGGTACTGGCCTTCCAGAAGAACGTGCAGGGACTGGAAGTTCGGACCCCGGACGTTCCAGTGATAACCATGCGTCTTGAGATAGAGCGCGTAGCTGTCGGCCAAGACCTTGTTCAGGGCAGCTGCGATGTCGGCGCGCTGCTTGGCGCTCAGCCCGGTGTTCAAGGTGTCGGCCATCACTGATCTCCTCGGTTGCGTGCTCTAGGTAAGCGTGTCCATGCTCTTGGCAAGACATCTTTGCGGGGAGCAGAGGTGGTAAAAGAAGACGCCCCGAACTTGGCTTCCGACGAGCACCGTCGAATCCATGCTCTAGTTAGCGCGTGGCTTATCCCTCCGGTTCCACCACCGGCGTGGCGATGCGCCGTGGCCGCCTTGATCGGCGTGGCCATGGCCGTGCTGATGCGCGTGGCCCTGCTGGGCCTGCACGGCGGCGTGGGGGCCACCCAGCCGTTCTTCCCGGCCATCATGCTGGTCACCCTGTATGCCGGCTGGCGCTGGGGGCTGGTCCCGCTGGGCGCCGGCGCGGCGTTCGGCTTCTACCTGTGGACCGACCAGGGCACGACCGCGATCTCCGAGGACGAGCTGGCCACCCTGGTCATCTTCCTGCTGTGCGCGGTGATGATCGTGGCGGCGGCCGAGGGCCTGCGCGGGGCGATGCGGATGCTGGCCCGGGCCCGCGAGGAGCGCGCCGACGCCGAGGCCCGCCTGCGCGTGACCCAGACCGCCGCCGGCGTCGGACCCTGGGACTACGACATGGTCCATGACGAGCTCTATCTGTCGCCCGGCGCGCGGCGGAACATGGGCGCGCCCGACGGGGGCCGGGTCCGGATCGGCGACCTGCCGTCCTACGTCCACCCCGACGACCGCGAGATGGCGCGCGAGCGGGTGCGACGGGCGCTGCAGGGGCTGGAGGAGTACGAGGTCGAGTATCGCCTGGCCGACACCAGCCAGGGCGAGCGCTGGGTGCACGGCCGCGGCGAGGTGATCCGCGACGAGGAGGGCAAGCCGGTCCGCATGATCGGCCTGAACTTCGACGTCACCAACCGCCGGCGTTCCGAAGAGCAGGTGCGCGAGAGCGAGGCCCGCTTCCGGAACCTGGCCGACAGCGCCCCGGCCCTGATGTGGGTGTCGCGGCCTGGCGGCATCCGCGAGTTCGTCAACAAGGCCTATGTCGAGTTCGCGGGCCTGGACTATGACGGCGCCCTGACCATGGACTGGCGCACGCGGCTGTTCCCCGAGGACCTGCCGGGCATCCTCAAGGCCCAGGTGGCGGGCGAGGCCTCGCGCAAGCCGTTCCACCTGGAGGGTCGCTATCGCCGCAACGACGGCCAGTGGCGGTGGCTGAAGTCGTTCTCGCAGCCGCGCTTCGGGCCCGACGGGGCTTTCATCGGCTTCATCGGCATCGCCTTCGACACCACCGACGCCAAGCAGGCCGAGGCCAAGCTGACCGGGGTCAACGAACTGCTGGAAGAGCGGGTCGAGGCCGCCGTGGCCGAGCGCGACGCGGCCCAGGCGGCGCTGCTGCAATCCCAGAAGCTGGAGGCCATCGGCCAGCTGACCGGCGGGGTGGCCCATGACTTCAACAACCTGCTGACGGTGATCATCGGCGCCCTGGACGTGGTCGAGCGCCACCCCGACGACGAGCGCCGGCGCGAGAAGATGATCGGCGCGGCCCTGGCGGCGGCCAAGCGCGGCGAGAAGCTGACCCAGCACCTCCTGGCCTTCGCCCGCCGCCAGCCGCTGAAGCCGGAGGTCTGCCGCGTCGACCGCCTGATCGCCGAGTGCGAGGGCCTGCTGAAACGCGCCCTGGGCGACGCCTACACCTTCCACCTGCGCCTGGGCGCGGGTGTGCGCGCGGCCCGGATCGACGCCGGCCAGTTCGAGGCGGCGCTGCTGAATCTGGTGGTCAACGCCCGCGACGCCACCCCGCCCGGCGGCGAGGTCACCATCGAGAGCCGCCCGGTCACCATCACCCGCAAGCAGGGCGAGCTGGAGCCTGGGGAATATCTGCGCGTCGCCGTGCGCGACACCGGAACCGGCATGGACGCGGCCACCATCATCCGCGCGGTCGAACCGTTCTTCACCACCAAGGCCCCCGGTGAGGGCACCGGCCTGGGCCTTAGCCAGGTCTACGGCTTTGCGCGGCAGTCGGGTGGCTCGGTCGACATCGAGAGCAAGCCCGGCCAGGGCGCGACCATCGCCTTGCTGCTGCCGATCGACCTGAACGACGTCGCCGCCGAGACCGCTCCGGCGGTCGATCATGTGCAAGCCCAGGTCCCCTCGCGCGTGCTGCTGGTCGAGGACGATCCGCAGGTGGCCGAGCTGGTCGGGGTGATGCTGCACGACCTGGGGCACAGCGTGGTGCGGGCCGGTGGGGTGGACGAGGCCTTGAGCCGGCTGGCCCAGGACGACGGCATCCAGCTGGTGCTCAGCGACGTGATCATGCCGGGCGGCAAGAGCGGCGTCGATCTGGCCGAGCAGCTGGCAGCGGACCGGCCGGGGCTGCCGGTGGTGCTGTGCTCGGGCTACACGGGCGGGGACCAGGGGCGGGCGCGGGCCGGGGATTGGCCGTTTATTTCGAAGCCGTTCTCGTTGGAGACCTTGGCGCAGGCGCTCGCGCAGGCGCGGCCGCATTAAATCGGAATCTGCTCCCCCGCGATGCGGGGGAGCTGTCGCGGAGCGACTGAGGGGGCCTTCACGGCCTAAGCCCAGCTTGCCCCCTCCGGCCCTCCGGGCCACCTCCCCCCGCATCGCGGGGGAGGAGAATGGGCGCTTGACCAACCCATAACTCCAGAGTTATACAAAAACCCATAGCCCATGAGTTATGAGTCAGTGACCGAAACACCCCACGACACCCTCTTCCGCACCCTCGCCGATCCGACCCGCCGCGCCCTGTTCGAGCGCCTGTGTCGGGACGGCGAGCAGACGGTTGGCGCGCTCACCGCTCAGGCGGGGGTCAGCCAGCCGGCGGTGTCCAAGCACCTGGCGGTGCTGAAAACCGCCGGCCTGGTCGCCGACCGGCACGAGGGCCGCCAGACGCACTACAGCGCCCAGCTGAATGCCCTGGCCCCGCTCATCGACTGGACGAGCAAGATGGCCGGCTTCTGGGAAGGCCGGTTCGACAAGCTCGAAGACCTTTTGAACAGGATGGACCAATGACCCCCACCCTTAGCGAAAATACCAAGACGGTCGTCATCGAACGCGACCTGCGCCACCCGCCCGAGAAGCTGTGGCGCGCCCTGACCCAGCCGCACCTGATGGAGGAATGGCTGATGAAGAACGACTTCCAGCCCCAGGTGGGCCACAAGTTCAACCTGCGCGGCGAATGGGGCGGCGTGCTGGACTGCGAGGTGCTGACGATCCAGCCCCATAGCAGCCTGTCCTACAGCTGGAACTTCAAGCACGAGGACCCGGCCTACGACCTGACCAGCGTCGTGACCTTCACCCTGACGCCCACGCCGACCGGCACGCATCTGCGCGTGGAACAGGCCGGCTTCCGTCCCGACCAGAAGCAGGCCTTCGGCGGCGCCCATGCCGGCTGGAAGGGCTTCCTCGAGAAGCTCGACACCCTGCTGGACAAGGAAGGCTGAGCGCCATGACCAAGCTGATCCGCCAGACCCACCGCTGGCTGTCGATCGCCTTCACCGCCGGGGTGCTGGGCTACATCATCGTCATGAGCCAAGGCCAGCCGCCCTACTGGGTTGGCCTGTTCGCCCTGATCCCGCTGATCCTGCTGCTGATCTCGGGGCTCTATCTCTTCGTGCTGCCGTACGTGCGGCGCGGCGCGAAAGCCTAGGAGGACGCCATGCCGATGAAACCCGCCCCGGCCGGCGTCCCGGTTGCCGACCTGATCGACGAAGCCATCGCCAATCTGGGCGACTGGCGCGGCGAGACCCTGGCCCGCCTGCGCGCCCTGATCCATGAGGCCGATCCCGACGTGGTCGAGGAGTGGAAATGGGGCAAGCCGGTCTGGTCGCACGACGGCCTGATCTGCACCGGCGAGACCTACAAGGCCTATGTGAAGACCACCTTCGCCAAGGGGGCGTCGGTGGCCGATCCGAAGGGCCTGTTCAACTCCAGCCTGGACGGCAATGTCCGCCGGGCGATCGACTTCAAGCAGGGCGAGCCGATCGACGCGGACGCCTTCAAGGCCCTGATCCGCGCGGCCGTGGCCGTGAACAAGGCCGACCAGGCCGCGCGGACCGCCAAGAAGAAGAAGGCCTAGGCCGGACTGCCCAGCACCTTGACCACGGCGGCCAGCTCCTGGTCGGCCAGGCCCTGGCGGTCGGCCTCTTGCAGCCAGCCGTCGACCAGGGCCGGCAACTGGTCGTTCAGCTTGAGGTCGCGCGAGCTCTTCAAGATCCGGTCGACGGCCGAGATCGAGATGCGCAGCGGGCTCTGGCTGATCGTGAAGTCGCCTGACTTGATCACCCCGCCCTGGTGCTCGAAGAACGCGCCGAAGCTGGGCGAGATGTCCTTGACCAGCGTGCCGTAGGCGGCGACGTCGATGCCGACCGCCTCGGCGATGCGGGCCCCGTGGGCGAAGCCGGCATAGGCGCCGTAGACATAGGACAGGGTCGCCAGGTCCATGAAGGCGGCCGCGTCGACCCGCTCGCCGACCTTGACCAGGTTGCCGCCCAGGAGGCGCAGCAAGGGCTCAACGGCCTTGAGGTCAGCGGCCGCGCCGGCGACGAGCACCGGGGTGTCGGGCTGGCCCATCTGGCTGGGCGCGGCCTGGATGGCGCCGTCGACATAGCGACCGCCGGCCGCCTCGATCCGCGCGGCGAAGGCGCGGGCGGCTTCCGGCCCCGTGGTGCCGAGGTTGACGAACACACGGCCCTTCAGCGCGGCGTCCACGCCCGACGCGGCCAGCACCGCCTCGACGGCGGCGTCGTCATAGAGGATGGCCAGGGTCACCGGGCTGGCCGCCACGGCCTCGGCCGGGCTGACGGCGACCACCGCCCCCTGCCCTTCCAGGTCCCGCGCCTTGTCGGGCGAGCGGTTCCACACCGTGACCGACTTCCTGGCCTTCAGGAGCAGGTCGCCCAGCACCACGCCCATGGCGCCCAGGCCGATCAAGCTGACGTCCGACATTTGCTTTCTCCTTGCGAAAATGTTGGACGCCGCAAGTAGGAAGCCTACATTCCAGATCGCAAGAACTGACCAAATTGTAAGGTACTATCCAAAAGGTAAGTCATGAAGCATCCCGGCTACGCCTGCGGCATCGGCCCCGCCTTCGGCGTCATCGGCGGCAAGTGGAAGGCCGCCCTGCTCTGGGAGCTGAACGCCGGCGCCCTGCGCTACGGCGAGCTCAAGCGCCGCGTGCCCGGCGTCACCGAGAAGATGCTGATCCAGCAGCTGCGCGAACTGGAACGCGACGGTCTGGTGGAGCGCCGCATGTTCCCCGAGGTCCCGCCGCGGGTGGAGTACGAACTGACCGCGTGGGGCGTGCAGCTGAACACCGCCCTGGCCCCGATCGCCGACTGGGGCGAGGCCTATGCCAAGGCGCACGGGCTCTATCCGGAAGGTTGAGTCTTCACAGCGAGCAACATTGGCGCGATATTGCGACCAGGCACACGCCATGGGGGAAGCAATGGCCGGCAGCTTTAGTGGTCTTATCAATGTCCAATGGCTGAACAACGGCCGGATGAAGCTACTCGAGGACTTCAGCTACACCGACCCCGCCACGATCCTCTGGTCCGTTCCCAAGGGGGCCGAGACCGATGGCGCGTCGATCCCGCGCATCCTGTGGACAGCGCTCGGCTCGCCGTTCGATGCGCCCTATCGCGACGCGGCGGTGGTTCACGACTGGTACTGCGACGTAAGGCTCCGCCCGTGGAAGCAGGTCCACAAGATGTTCTATAATGCGATGTTGACCGCCGGCACGCCGGAGGCTCTCGCCAAGACGATGTATCTGGGCGTTCTGGTCGGTGGTCCGCGATGGAACGACCAGGCCATCGCCAACACCGGCATCTCGACGGCCGGGATAACCGTCGGCGGCGCCCATGGCGGTCTGACGGAGCGTTTCGGCGGAGGCTCGGTCGGCCTGGGCCTCGACCTCGACGCCGCGGCCAGCTTCGAGACCGGCGGCGGCAGTTTCGAAACGGACTTCGACGCCGCCGATGTCGGTGACTTCGAGGTCTCGGACGCCCCCATGACCGCCGAACAGGAGCAGGCCCTGGCCTCGCTGCTTGAACAGAACGCCGAACGCCTGGGCGAGGCTTCGCTCGATGACCTCGAGAACGAGGCCGAAGAGGTTCGCAGCGCAATCGGCTACGCCTAGCAATCTGCCCACCACAACTCCGCCTTGATTGCGACAGCGCCGCCATAGTAGACCCCCAGGCATCGCGGGGGCGCGATCGCTTACGGAGTCCAGTAAGTGTTGTTTCCAGTTCTCCGCGCCGGCCAGGCCGCCGCGGATCGTTCCTGGCTGCCCCGCGTGACGCCGGCAGCCCTTTCCGCCATCGCTCTGGTCCTGGCCGCGCCGCTCGCGGTCCATGCCCAGGAAGCGCCTAAGGATCCCGACAAGACGTTCGGCGACAAGACGCTGACCGACAGCGACGACGCCATCACCAACGAAAAGACCGTCGACCTGATCAACAGCGTCGACTTTGGCGGCGGCGCCAATTCGCTGACCAACAACGCGACCATCACGATCGGCGCCAAGGCGACGGCGCCCGTCGAGGTCAAGCTGCTGCAGCTGGACGCCCTGAAGAACGCCGGCCTGATCGACCTGCGCAACGGCCATGTCGGCGACGTCCTGACCCTGTCGGGCGACTATGCCGGCTCGGGCAAGGCGCGCCTGGGCCTGGACGTCGGTCCCGGCGGCGTCGACCGCCTGGTGATCGGCGACGTGGCCAACGGCAAGACCGCCGTCGTCCTGGGCGGCCTCACCGCCAAGACCGCCGCCCTGACCGGCGACAAGGGCCCGGTGCTGATCCAGGCGGGCGCGGAGTCGACCAAGGACGCCTTCTCGATCGAGAACGCCGACATCGGCTTCGTCCGCTACGGCCTGGTCCAGGACGTCGCGGCCGACAAGACCGTCACCTACCGCCTGAAGGGCGTGGCCGGTCAGCGGGCCTATGAGATGCTGAAGGTCTCCGAGAGCGTGCGCGACCTCTGGCGCCAGTCGTCCGAGGCCTGGAGCGCTCACGTGGCCAGCCTGCGCGACGCCGGCCATGACGCCAGCGGCATGGGCGTCTGGGGCCAGGCCTTCGGCAGCCGCCTGGATCGCGACGGCAAGATCGGCAGCGGCGACCAGACCGTCGAGGTCGACTATCGCCAGACCACGTATGGCGGCCAGATGGGCGTCGACCTGATCAATGCCGGCATGGACGACAACCGCATCCTGCTGGGCCTGACCGGCGGCTATGCCGACGCCCGCCAGCGCTTCAGCGGCTACGGCGCCCAGACCGCCAAGCTGCAGGTCGCCAATTTCGGCGGCTATATCGGCCTGACCCACGGCGGCTTCTTCATGAACGCCCTGGCCAAGGTCGACAGCCAGTCGATCAAGGTCACCAACGGTCCCGACGCGATCGATTTCAAATTCGACGGCAAGGCCTATGGCGGCCTGCTCGAGGCCGGCCTGCGCTCGGGCGGCGACGGCGTCCACTTCGAGCAGCTGCTGAGCATCAACTATGTCAGCGCCCGGCTCGACGACGCGGCGGTGTTCTCGCAGAAGCTGGACTTCGACAACGCCACCGGCTTCGTCGCCAAGCTGGGCGTACGCGGTTCGGTCGAGAGCGAGGCGCTGGGCGGGGTGCTCACCACCTACGGCTCGGCCTTCGTCGCGCATGACTTCACGATCAAGAACAGCCTGGACCTGGTCAGCGGCGACCAGCGCGAGCACCTGTCCCAGGACGGCGGCCGCACCTTCGGCCAACTGACGGCGGGTCTCAGCTACCGCGCCGGCGGCGCCGTGGTCACCTTCCTGGAAGGCGCGGGCGAAGCCGGCGACGGCCGCACCGGCGGCGCCCTGCGCCTGGGCGTACGGATCGGCTTCTAGCCGTTCCCAAGGTAACGCCCGTGGGTGAGGCTTTCGCGCCTCACCCACGGGCTGTCGCCTACAGCCAAGTAAGTAAGTCCTTCACTGAACCGACATGGAAGAGGCCTATAGCGCGGACGCGCTGGTAGCGGGACGAATCGCGTTCGCTCCGCTAGGTCGCTGGCGCTTCACGAAGACGGCCGCCAACGGCCGCGATGAAAGGTCTCTCCCCATGCGTCTCCTCTCCTCCCCCCAGTGGGCCAGCAAGCTGGCCCTGCTGCTGGGCGCGGCTTCCGCGACCCTGGCTTTCGCCGGCGCCGCCCACGCCCAACAAGCCCAAACCCAGGCTCAGGCCGACAGCGCCCAGCTGGACGCCATCGTCGTCACCGCCGAGCGCCGCTCGGAAAACCTGCAGAAGGTGCCGCTGTCGGTGGCCGCCGTCTCGGGCGACCAGCTGCGCGCCGTCACCGCCGACGGCGGCGACATCCTGGCCCTGTCGGGCAAGGTCCCCAGCTTCTACGCCGAGACCACCACGGGCCGCATCTTCCCGCGCTTCTACATCCGCGGCCTGGGCAACATCGACTTCTACCTGGGCGCCTCGCAGCCCGTGTCGATCATCCATGACGACGTCGTGCTGGAGCACGTGGTCCTGAAGTCGAACCCGCTGTTCGACATCGCCCAGGTCGAAGTGCTGCGCGGCCCGCAAGGCTCGCTGTTTGGCCGCAACACCACCGCCGGCATCGTCAAGTTCGACACCATCAAGCCCAGCGAAGACTTCAACGGCCGCTTCTCGGCCTCGTACGGCACCTACGGCACGACCACCTTCGATGGTGGTATCGGCGGCCCGATCGCCGACGGCCTGATGTTCCGCGCCTCGGTCCTGTACCAGCACCGCGACGACTGGGTGGACAACACCTTCGCCGGCGTCAGCGCCGACGGCACCAAGACGCCCGAGAAGAACGCCATGGGCGGCTTCACCGAAAAGGACGCCCGCCTGCAGGTGCTGGCCAAGCCGAACGACAAGCTGTCGGTCCTGGTCTCAGCCCACGCCCGTTCGTACGAAGGCACCTCGACCCTGTTCCTGCGCCAGGCCCTGACCAAGGGTTCGAACGACAGCGCCGCCCCGCGCGACAAGGTCGCCTTCGACGAAGCGGCCAACAACCCGCAGGCCTATGACACCTACGGCATCTCGGCCCACGTCGACTACGACTTCGGCCCGGTGACCCTGACCTCGATCAGCGCCCTGGAGCACACCAAGGGCTACAGCCGTGGCGACACCGACGGCGGCGCGGCGGCCAACTTCCCGGTCGGCGGCGTGCCGAACGGCTTTGGCCAGTCGATGGGCCAGGTCCGCGACCTGGACCAGCTGACCCAGGAAATCCGCCTGGCCAGCAACGGCGAAGGCAAGCTGAAGTGGCAAGTCGGCGGCCTGTACTTCGACTCGCGCGACACCACCGACTTCTATCAGCGCGGCTATTTCCTGCTGCCGACCTCGGCCGGCTACAACCCCAACAACTGGGTGCGCCTGAACAACCTGAACACCTCGTGGGCGGTGTTCGGCCAGGCCAGCTACGCGCTGACCGACGCCCTGACGATCACGGCCGGCATCCGTGACACCTACGACGCCAAGAAGACCGTCCTGGTGAAGACCTCGAACAACGCCGCCAACGTCTCGACCTACACGGGTCGTCGCTATGTGCGCCTGGCCGACGAGCAGGTCAGCTGGGACCTGTCGGCCAACTACCAGGTCAATCCGGACGTCAGCATCTATGCCCGTACGGCCAAGGGCTTCCGCGGCCCGACCATCCAGGGCCGCTCGGCGGTGTTCAACGCCGACTTCACCACGGCGGACTCCGAAACGATCCAGTCGTACGAAGTGGGCTTCAAGAGCTTCCTGCTCGACAACACCCTGCGCTTCAACGCCTCGGCCTTCACCTATGAGGTCAAGGACATCCAGCTGAACGGCAACGACAGCAACGGCAACGGCGTGCTGTTCAACGCCGACAAGGCTCAGGCCTACGGCGTCGAAGCCGACCTGGAATGGCGTCCGGTCCAGAACCTGCTGCTGACGGCTGGCGCCAGCTACCTGCACAGCGAGATCAAGGACAAGCGCGTCTACGCCCAGGTCTGCGCGCTGAACGGCGTGGTGGTCTGCACGGTCGAAAACCCGACGATCAAGGTGGGGGCCAACACCTTCGCCCAGATCGACGGCCAGCCGCTGCCGAACGCCCCGAAGTACAACCTGAACTTCACCGCCCGCTACAACATCCCAGTCGGCGACGCCGGTCGCTTCTTCGCGGCCACCGACTGGAACGTCCAGGGCTACACGAACTTCGTGCTCTACAAGACCAAGGAGTTCTACGCCAAGGGCGCCTTCGAAGGCGGTCTGAAGCTGGGCTACGAGAACCTGGACAAGGGCTACGAGATCGCCCTGTTCGGCCGCAACATCACGAACGAGAAGAACCTCAAAGGCGTGATCGAGAACTACATGGCCGCCGTCTACAACGAGCCCCGCATCGTCGGCGTCTCGCTGAGCGCCAAGCTGAAATAGTCGCTTCTTCCCCGGCTCGACCCCTTGCGGGTCGAGCCACCCCTGTCTGCCCCGGAGCCTGCAAGCTCCGGGGCATTTCTTTGTTACAAACCCCAACTCAACCTAGGGATTGTCAGTACGCGCATTTGGGGACTAGGCTCTGCCGGTAAACAGTCATCCGGAGCCTTGCCATGCGCTCAACATGGTCGATCCTAGCTCTCACCGCCGTCATGGCCGTGCCGGCCGCCGCTTCCGCTCAACAAGCCGATCTCTTCAGCCAGTTCCAGCAGGCCTGCGTCCAGGCCAACGCCCAGCCCGAGCGCGTGCGCACCGCCGCCAAGGGCTGGCGCACCGTCAAGACGCCGCAAGGCTTCGACCGCGCCAAGGCCTGGTCGCGCGACGGCTACATCCTGACCTCGGCCGTCCAGCGGATGGCCCGCGGCGAGCGCCGCACCTGCTCGATCTCGGGCCCCGCCGACCGTCGCGCCGAAGCCGCGGCCGTGGCCTGGGCGGGTGGCCAGTCGACCACCAGCGGCCCCGTCGGCACCTATCTGCTGCTCGACGCGGCCAAGTCGCCGCGCCCCGCCACGCAGGACGACGCCCGTGATCCCAACAAGCTGGGCCGCGTCTCGGGCGTGGCCGTGTCCCGTGGCGACGCGACGACGACCCTGGGCCTGAGCACCTTCGCCCCGGTCACGTTCTCCAGGGCCGCCCAGGAAGAGTTCCAGGTCAACCTTCCGGACAAGGTCATCACCGCCTGGGACTTCGTCCACCCGCCCAGCCGCTGAGCCTTTACGCGAAGGTGAGAACCGTCCCGGCGATCGACGCCAAGGTCAGGCTGGTTCCGGCCAGCTTGACCACGTAGTCGACGCCGTCGACGAAGCTGCCGCCGGCGCTGCGGTCGGCGACCACATAGGTGTCGCCGCCCCAGGTGAACCAGGTCAGGATCGGCGTCACCGAGCCGTCGCCGGCCGTGGCGATGTTCAGCGCGGCGGCCAGGCTGGGCTGAACGCCCAGCGCCGTCGGCGCCGCCAGGCTGGTCATGCCCGAATTGACGGCCGTCAGGTCCAGCTTGTCGCCCGCCGCCAGGTGCGAGATCGTCGTGAACACCGCGCCGGTGGCCCCCGGCGCGCCGATCTTCACCGTGTCGACGGCGGCGTCGGTCCCGACGTCGATGGTATTGGCCTTGTTGTTGACCGTGATCGTGTCCGCCGCCGTCCCGCCGGTGTAGTTCACCGTCGAGACCGCAGCCCCGACGTCGATCGTGTTGGCGCTGGTCGCCGCGCCCTTGACCGTCAGGGCGTTGTTCTGGGCGCCCGCGAACCAGATGAGGCCGCCGGCCGTCATTGCGGTGGCGTCGACCGTGGTCACGTTCAGGGCGTTGGCCGTCGCCAGGGTCAGCCGGTTGGAGCCGGCGATGTTCAGCGTCGTCAGGCCGCTGTCGACAAGCCCGAAGATCGAGTCCGCGCCCGTGGTGGTGATGTTGATGGTCGCATAGGTGTCGGAATCGTCAGTCAGCGCGCCGCCGGCAACGCCATTCAGTGTCAGGGCCAGGGAGGTCGGCGCACCGACCGCACCCGTGCGCTGCATGTTGATGTCGGTCGAACCGTTCGCCAGCTTCAGCGTGGTCACGCCGCTGGCGCGGATCACCGGGTTCAAATAGCTATCGAGATCGATGGTCTTGATCGTGCCCACCGTCGCCGAGCCATGGTTGATGTCGTCAACCTGGACATACTGAGGTCCGGTGGTGTGCTTGACCTTCGCCGAGGTGGTGAAGGCGCCCCCGAGGACGTACGAGTCGCCAGCGCTCTGCGTGATGCTGACGGCCGTCCCCCCGACCGCGACGACCATGCCGCCGCCAGCGCCGGTCTGGATGACGGAGATGCTTCCGGTCGGTTCCAAGTTTTCGCCGATCACGACGGCATTCGAGCTGTCGGCCGTCGTGACGGTGACGTCGCGCCCGCCGTCGACCTTAACGCGGCCGCTCCCCTGGCTTGTGTTGGCGACGACGATGTCGGTGGTCCCCGACGCTCTCAGCATCATGGCGGCCTGGCCGTTGACGTTGTGCCGCGTCACGCCCGTCCAGCTCGAGATGTCGTCGGTAAAGCCGTTGACGCCGTTGATGGTCACCGTCTCCACGCCCGTGGCCGCGGGAACCGGAAGGACGTAGCCGCCGACGCCGACATTGATTGTCAGGCTGTCGTTCCCAGGCCCGCCGCCCAAGGTCGTGACGCCGGCGAAGGTCAGGTTCGTGCCGATGAAGCTGTCGTTCCCGGCGCCGCCGCGCACGGTGGCGACCCCGCCGGTCAGCACGATCGTCATGTCGAGGGAACCGCTCGACGGAGGCGGCTCGGGCGCGGGCAGCACCGCGCCCCGGTCCGCCGCCTTGCCCGTGCCGTGGGCGATGGAGTCCGCGGTCGGCCGATAGGTCTGGGTGATGTCGGTGTTGTAGACCGCCGTCCCCGTGGCCAGGGCGGCCATGAAGTTGCTGGCCGCTGCGGCGTAGAGGCCGATGTCCGCCTTGATCGCCTCGCCCAGCAGGTAGCCGGCGGCCGCGGCCTTCACCGCCAGGTCGACCTGGGCGGCGGTCATGGCCGGGGTGATCATGCCCGCGCCCTGGGCGGTGGCCAGGATGGCGTCCTTGCGGCTGACGATGTCGGCGATGGCCTTGGCGGCGTCGACGCCGGCGGCCTGGGCGTATGAGGCGCCGATGATGGTCTGGTAGATCGCCGCCACATACTCGCCAAAGCTCATCGCGCCGTACTTGGTCGCGAAGCTCGCCGCCCCTTCCCCCCGGACCCCGAGGTTGGCGGCGAAGTTGATGTAGCGGTTCTCCAGGCCGAAACGGGCGTAGTACGGGTCGTTCAGGTCGCTGGTGTTGGTCGGCGAATTGACCAGGTAGTCCAGCCCCGCCTTCGACGGGCTCTTGCCGGTGAAGAACTGGTAGCTCAGCACCGCCAGGGCCGTCGTGCCGTCGGCGCTGTTGATGATGTTCGCCAGGATCTGGGCGTCGCTCAGCTGCCCATTGGCGCTCAAGATGGCCACCATCTCGAAATTGGCCAGGGCCGCCGCGCTCGGCGCGATCCCGTCATGCACCGCCGTATGGGCCAGCGTCAGCTGTTCCAGCGTATAGGCCATCTCGCATCCCCCTCGGGCGCGCCCCACGCAGCGCCTTCAGCTGGGTTGAGTCAGCTATCCGACACTTACCTAAAGATCAATTCGATACATTTGTGCGTCGTAATTATCTCGTCAAAAAAGTGGATCACCGCGCAAGAAAAAGGGCCGGCCCTTTCGGAACCGGCCCTTCCCTCTCGCCGTGAGGCTCGAGAGTCTTAGTACTGGAAGCGGACGCCCAGCTTGAACGAACGGCCGATCAGGCCGGCGTAGTGGAAGGCGCTCAGATAGTTCGGGTTCGAGGTATAGGCGCCCGGAGCGACCGGAGCCTTTTCGTCGAACAGGTTGGCCACGTTGGCATAGACCTGGACCTGGTCGGTCACCTGGGCGGTGCCGTTCAGGTCAACATTGACGAACTTGCTGACGTAGCAGAACTTCTCGCCCATCGCCTGGTCGCCGTTGTTGTACAGGTTGCCCTTGGCGCAGCTGGTGTCGGTGTAGACGTCAGCAGCGACCTGCTTGATCTTGCCGACGAAGTAGGTGGTGGCCGACAGGGTGTACTTGTCGCCGAACGACAAGGTGTTCTGCCAGTTGCCACGCCAGTTCGGCGTGCCGTTACCGGCCGACAGACCGTTCGGGCCCAGCGTACCAGCGTACTTCTGCACGCCGTTGGCGGCATGCAGGTCCGACTTGATCACGTGGGTGACTTCGACACGGCTCGTCAGCTTGAGGCTGTCGGTGATGTTGAAGCGACCCGTGGCGGCGAAGTCGACGCCCGAGGTGATCTGGTAGTTGGCGTTGACGAACGGCGCGTTGATGATCAGCACGCGCGGCAGGGCGGTCGGGAACAGCGGGTCGACACCGTCGACGACGTTGCACGAATAGCCCGGACCCACGGCCGCCACGGCGGCGCAGGCGTCGGCAACGTTGGTCTTGCTGAAGTAGGCGGCGCGAGCGTCGGCCATCAGCGGACCGGACACGATCAGGTCCGACTTCTTCACGTTGTAGTAGTCGACCGTCATGCTGAGCCAACGGGTCGGCTCGTAGATCGCGCCGACGGTGAAGCTACGCGAGGTTTCCGGCTTCAGGTCCGGGTTGCCGTTGTAGCCGCCGCCGATCGAGTACTGGCCGGCATAGGGGTTCTTGTTGCCGCCGGTGACCGTGCCGCCGTGAGCGTTCTGGAACGCGACCGGCGGGGTGTAGTTCGAGAAGCCGGCATATTGCGAGCGCGGGCTGGCTTCGGCGAAGGTCGGGGCGCGGAAGCCCTTCGAGTAGGTGCCGCGGAAGGCCAGTTGCTTGATCGGCGTGAACTTGGCGCCGATCTTGGGCGAGAAGTGGCCGTAGCCTTCCGAGTAGTGGTCGTAACGACCCGACAGGTTGACTTCCAGGGTGTCGAGCACCGGAGCCAGCACTTCGAAGTAGCCGGCCGAAACCGTGTGCTTACCGAACGCCGACGAGGTGGTCAGGGTCCAGGTGTCCAGGCGGGCGTTCTGGTTGTTGTTTTCCAGTTCCTCGCGACGGATCTGGGCGCCGACGGCCAGCTGCATGTCGCCGCCCGGCAGGGTCCACAGACGCTTGGTGATCGAAGCGTCCAGCGCCATCAGCGACGAGCTGGACGGCGTGGTGATGTCCGGCGCGATCGACTGGCGCACAGCGGCCGTGTTCTTCGACGGATCGACGAAGTTGTACGAGCCGGTGTTGATGGCCTTCAGCGTGTTGGCGATGTTCAGGTAGCCGTGCTGGACCAGGCGCAGGTTGTCCTTGGCGCCGACGGCTTCGATGCGCCAGTTCCAGTCACCGCCGAAGTCGCCCGACAGGCCCGCGGTGCCGCGGATGACGTCGTTGCGACGGTCGCTGGCGAACGGGATGTCGCCGAACACGTAGTAGATGCGGGCCGCGCCGTTCGACGGATCGTTGGCGTAGGCGGCCGCATACGGGTTGTTCGGGTTCAGAGCGCGATCCGAAGCGGTCGAGCAGTTGACGCCCGCCGAGCAGATCCACACCGGCAGGACCATGCCGGGGTTGTTCGAGGCCAGCGAAGCGGCGGCGCCGAACGGCTGACGCAGACGGGTGTTCTGCGGCTGGCCTTTGATGCTGACTTCGTTACGCGAGAAGCTGCCGGTGGCGTAGGCTTCGATGTTGTCGGTCAGACGCACGCTCAGGCGGCCGTTGAAGGCGTAGCGCTTCTGCAGCGGCTGGATCTGGTTGTACATGTCCTGCAAGTTGTACTTGCAGCTGGTGCCTTGGGCGGCGCCGGTGGTGACGGTGAACGTGCCGTTGGCGCAGTTCAGGTTCAGGGCCTGGTACTGGTTGGTGAACGGCGAACCGGCCGCGCCCGACAGCGGGTTGTTGAGGTCGGTCTGGCCCACGCGGGTGACGACGGCGGTCGGCGTGCCGGTGGTGACCGTCAGGCTGCTGTCGGCGGTGTTGTTGTCGACGCCGCCGATCGGGGTCAGGTCCAGGGTGTTGTACGGGAAGCCACGGCTGTGGTTCGTGACCCGGCCGTCCTTCTGGTACTCGGCGTTGATGTAGACGTTCCAGCCGCTCTCGCGGTAGTCGCCGAAGCCCAGGGTCAGGTCGCCGCGCTTGTGCGAGGCGTCGCCGCGGTCGCTTTCACCGGCTTCCAGGCTGCCGGCCACGCCGACGAAGGTCTTCTTCAGCTTCAGGTTCACGACGCCGCCGATGGCGTCAGCGCCGTACGACGACGAAGCGCCGTCCTTCAGGACTTCGATCTTGTCGATCAGGCTGAACGGAATGGTGTTGAGGTCGACATAGGCGTTGTGGCCGTCGTCGTTCAGCGGGAAGTTGGTCGAGCGCAGGCCGTCGACCAGCACCAGCGTCGAGGAGACGCCCAGGCCGCGCAGCGAGACGGCCGAGCCGCCGGCGCTGAAGCCGCCCTGGAAGCCGGTCGGGATCGAACCGGCGCCGTCGGCCGAGATCGTGCGGATGGCGTCCGAAGCGGTGCTGATGCCCGCGCGTTGCAGGTTTTCCGACGTCAGCACGGTGACCGGCGACGGCGTTTCGGTGTCGGTCCGGCGGAACAGCGAGCCGGTGACGACGATTTCTTCGACTTGCGTGTCTTCGGCCGGAGCCGGAGCAGCGGTCTGGGCGGCGGCTTGGCCAGCGGCCAGCACGGCCATGCCGCAGATCATGGAGGAGGCCAGCAGGCGCTCCCGGATGGACTTCGTAATCAAGTTAAACTCCCCAGCGTCTTAGCGCGTGCATGCGAACATGCTCGGTTGTCGGACCCCTCGTTGAATCCGGCTGGCGGGGAGCTACGGGCCGAAATGATCCTAGGTCAACGAACATTGCGACGCTGAAACAACGCGTAAATCCGCTGTCTCATTAAAGTCACATCATTACAATTAGGTAATTTAAATACTCTAAAGTTGCGAGACAATATACACAAAGACGAGATTGCCACTTTGGGTTCGGCGAACTGCTCGTAATTTTCGAATTTCGATACGGGAATTAGTTACGACTATTTGTACAGCAATTACTGTACATAAAGCATCATATGATTGGGGCGCGAGCTTTCTGCGTACCTGCGGCTGTGGCGGAATTTTTCTTCCGCATTACCGATTTGTAAGGATTAAAACCAGCGAAGATAACGCTGTTCTTGGCAAGCTAATGTGCCGCGACGCCTTGTCGCGCTTAAACCATTGCACCGATGCCCGGGACCCGCGCCTCAGAAAATGGCGCCCCTGCTTTCAGATTCTCCAGGGTTTGCATTCCGCTTCGCAGGCGCTATATGTGACGAGTAGGTTATGCTCACTTTCAGCATAACCAGGACGCCGGGTCCCAGCGGAACGCTCCGTCAAGCTCCGGCGTTTTTTGAGGCCCTGGAAATGCTCACTTTGAGCATAACGGAGTATCAGATGGCCGACGGGTTTGCCGCTTCCCCAAAACCCTTCAGGGGGGAATTCACCGCTCAAGTCGAAGCGGAGACCAGCGGGATCTGGGACAAGGTCAAGCATCACGTCACCCCGATGGAGTGGCGCGCGCAGGCCCCGCTGATCGCGGAGATCAACCGCCTGAAGCGCGAGAAGAATGCCGCCATCCTGGCCCACAACTACATGACGCCGGACATCTTCCATGGCGTGGGCGACTTCGTGGGCGACAGCCTGGCCCTGGCGAAAGAGGCGGCCAAGAGCGACGCCAAGATCATCGTCCAGGCCGGCGTGCACTTCATGGCCGAGACCAGCAAGGTCCTGAGCCCCGAAAAGAAGATCCTGATCCCCGACCTCAAGGCCGGCTGCAGCCTGGCCAGCTCGATCACGGGCGCCGACGTGCGACTGATCAAGCAGCGCTATCCGGGCGTGCCGGTGGTCACCTATGTCAACACCACCGCCGACGTGAAGGCCGAGACCGACATCTGCTGCACCAGCGCCAACGCCGTGCAAGTCGTCGAGTGGGCCGCCAAGGAATGGGGGACCGACAAGGTCATCCTGATCCCCGACGAGTTCCTCGCCCGCAACGTCGCCCGCCAGACGGACGTCAAGATCATCGCCTGGGCGGGTCACTGCGAAGTGCACAAGCGCTTCACCGTCAGCGACATCGCCGACATGCGCGCGGCCTGGCCGGGCGCGGAAGTGCTGGCCCACCCCGAGTGCCCGGCCGAGATCCTGGAAGCCGCCGACTTCGCCGGCTCGACCGCGGCGATGAACGACTATGTCGCCGCCAAGAAGCCGGCGCAGGTGGTGCTGATCACCGAGTGCTCGATGGCCAGCAACGTCCAGGCCGAAAGCCCGGCGACCCAGTTCATCGGCCCCTGCAACATGTGCCCGCACATGAAGCGCATCACCCTGCAGAACATCCACGACGCCCTGGTCTACGAGCAGTACGAGGTGACGGTCGACGCCGACGTCCTCGACCGTGCCCGCCTGGCCGTGCAGCGGATGATCGACCTGCCGCCGCCGGCGGTGCCGGCCCGGTACGACCTGGTGAAGGCGCGGCATCACGTGGATGTCGAGCTGATCTAGAGCCGCCTTTCTTATCTCCCCTCTCCCCTGGGAGTCGTTTTCAGTGACCGAACGCGTGAACTTCGACAGCCCCGTGATCCTCGGGGCCGGGCTGGCCGGTCTCAGCGCCGCGCTGGCGGCGGGCAAGGCCCTGGTGCTGTCGCCGACGCCTCTGGCGACCGGCTGCTCCAGCGCTTGGGCGCAAGGCGGCATGGCCGCCGCTCTGGCCGCTGACGACACGCCCGCGCTGCACGCCGCCGACACCATCGCCGCCGGGGCGGGCCTCTGCGATCCGAACGCCGTCGAACTGCTCACCACCGAAGGCCCGCAGGCCGTGCGAGACCTGGCCGCCCTGGGCGCGCCGTTCGACCGGAAAGTCAGCGGAGACTTCGTGCTCAGCCTCGAAGCCGCCCACGCCAAGGCCCGCGTCGCCCGGGTCGGCGGCGACGGGGCTGGCGCGGCGATCATGGCCGCCGTCGTGGCCGCCGTCCGCGCGACGCCGACCATCGAGGTCCGCGAGACCGCCCGCGCCCGCCGCCTACTGCAGGACAAGACCGGCCGCGTGGTCGGGGTGCTGGCCGAAATCGACGGCGCGCTCGTGGAAATCCGCGCCAAGGCCGTGATCCTGGCCACCGGCGGCGTCGGCGGGCTCTATGCCGTCACCACCACGCCCGCCCAGGTGCGCGGCGAGGGCCTGGGCCTGGCCGCCCTGGCCGGCGCGACGATCGCCGATCCGGAGTTCGTGCAGTTCCACCCGACCGCGATCGACATCGGCCGCGACCCCGCCCCCCTGGCCACCGAGGCCCTGCGCGGCGAGGGCTCGATCCTGCGTAATACGGATGGCCATGCCTTCATGGCCGAATACCACCCGGCCAAGGACTTGGCCCCGCGCGACGTCGTCGCCCGCGCTATCCATGCCGAGCGCGCGGCGGGCCGCGGCGCCTTCCTCGACGCCACCACGGCGGTCGGCGCGCACTTCCCGCACGAGTTCCCGGCCGTGTTCGAGGCCTGCCAGAGCGCCGGCATCGATCCGCGCCGCGAGATGATCCCGGTCACGCCGGCCGTGCACTATCACATGGGCGGTGTGGCCACCGACCTGGACGGCCGCGCCAGCCTGCCGGGCCTGTACGCCGCCGGCGAGTGCGCCTCGACCGGCGTGCAGGGCGCCAACCGCCTGGCCTCCAACAGCCTGCTGGAAGCGGCCGTGTTCGGCGCCCGCGCCGGCCATGCCGCTGCCGCCGAAGGTGTGAGCGGCGGCGAGCCGGTCAGCCTGGAGCCCGTGCCCGACCTGCCCGACGCCACCTTGCAGGTGCTGCGCAAGGCCATGAGCCGCGACGCCGGCGTCATCCGCGACGAGGCGGGCCTGACCCGCCTGCTCGCGCAGATCGACGCCCTGGAGCCGGCCTACGGCCCATGCCCGCCCCTGGTCGCCGCCCGCCTGATCGTCGACGCCGCCCTGGCCCGCCAGGAAAGCCGTGGCGGCCACTATCGCAGCGACTTCCCCGCGACCGCCCAGCCGGTCCGCACCTTTGTTACCCTGGAGAATGCGGACGCCACCGTCCGTTACGCCGCCGAATGACCATCCAACCGCTGGACGACCTCTTGGTCCGTCCGATCGTCGACCTGGCCCTGGCCGAGGACCTGGGCCGCGCCGGCGACATCACCGGCCAGGCCTGCATCGACCCGGACGCCCGCCTGTCGGTGGTCTGGGCCAGCCGGCAGGATGGCAGGGTCTCCGGCCTTTCCTGCGCGCGCCTGTCCCTGGCCGCCCTGGACCCGAGCGCCAGCTTCGAAGTCGTGACGCCGGACGGCTCGGACGTCGTTCCGGGCACGGTCCTGGCGCGCGCCGAGGGCAACGCCCGCGCGGTGCTGATCGCCGAGCGCACCGGCCTGAACCTGCTGGGCCGCCTGTCGGGCATCGCCACCCTGACGCGGGCCTATGTCCGCCTGGTCGAGGGTACGGGCGCCACCATCGTCGACACCCGCAAGACCACGCCGGGCCTGCGCGCCCTGGAGAAATACGCCGTCCGCTGCGGCGGCGGGGTCAATCACCGCTTCGGCCTGGATGACGCCATCCTGATCAAGGACAACCACGTCGTCGCCTGCGGCGGCGTCGGCGAAGCCGTCCGCCGGGCGCGGGCTCACGCCGGCCACCTGGTGAAGGTCGAGGTCGAGGTCGACGGCCTGAACCAGCTGGACGAGGCTCTGAAGCACGGGCCGGACGTGGTGATGCTGGATAACTTCAGTCTCGAGGACCTGCGGACGGCGGTGGGCCTGGCCAAGGGTCGGGCGGTGCTGGAGGCGTCGGGTGGGGTGAACCTGACCACGGTCCGGGCGATCGCGGAGACGGGCGTGGACGTGATCAGCGTCGGGGCGCTCACCCATTCCGCACCGGTGCTCGACATTGGGCTAGACGCCAACTAGCGGCAAAGCGGCGCTAGATGCTCCCCCGCGATGCGGGGGAGCTGTCGCGGAGCGACTGAGGGGGCAAGTGCTGCGAAAGCCGAGCTAGCCCCCTCCGGCCCTCTGGGCCACCTCCCCCGCATCGCGGGGGAGGATCTAGAAAATCCGCATCAACTCCCGCACCACCATCGCCGCCAGCACGCCCGTGGAAATCACGAACAACAAGAACCGCACCGCCACCAGGTTCACGCTGACCTGCAGCAGGCTGTGCAGCACCCGCACGCCGACATAGACCCACGCGAAATGCACGGCCATGCCGTCGGCATGCCCCGCCACCTGGATGGCCAGCGCCGCCGCGTAGAAGATCGTCGGCTGCTCCATCAGGTGGTTGTAGTTGTCGGCCGCCTGGCGGGCCGTGTCGGGCAGCCCGTCCAGCGATCCGGGAAACCGCGCGTCCTGCGGCTTGATCCCGGCCTTCTGCATCGCCGGGATCCGCTGGACGTACATCCACAGCCAGATCAGCAGCGACCAGCCCACCAGCGCCATGACCGGCGCGATCATCGAAGCTTGCATCTTCTCGTCCCCTCCCCAGGGATTTCTCGTTGTTACCCCGGGGAGAAGATCAGAGAACGACGTTCGCGCAAATAGTGACGTTTGGGGAGGACGGTGCTTCGTTGCTGCGCTACCCGAAACTACCTGACGAACATCGTCTTGCCGGGGAGCTCGTGGCACTGCTCGGCGGATACCATCTTGGTGATGTCCTCAACCGGCGGGCATATGCGCGCGCCCGCCACACCGGCGGACGGCAACATTCTGACATAGCGGCCCTTCACCGCCCCGGCCTCGGTTTCTTCCCGTTCCAGTTCGATATTGAGCTGTCCCTCGTCCACACGTCCGGAGAGAATGAAGCTGCTGTCGCCCAAGCCCTCGACCTGGATCTTCTTGGGCGAGCCGACATAGTTCAGCGTTCCCTTGATCGCGTAGATCCTGCCGTCCTGGGCGGCGACCTGCTCCTTGATGTCCAGCACCACAGGTCGCCCTCCCACCATACCGCCCCACTCACCCAGGTAGTGGTCCGGATCGGGGCCGAAGAGCTTTTGGGCCAGCGCGGCAGGCGAGATCACCAAGGCGCCCAGATAACCCGCCACCGCGAGCACCAGAGCGCCGGCCACGGCCTCGACGATCTTCGATTGGAACAACGAGCCGAGGGTTTCCTTGGGCTTCTCCGGTTCGGACTTCTCTGGTTCGGATTGGACTTGTTCGAGCTGGGTCATCGACGAGACTCTGCGCAAAGATAAGAGGTGATCTTGCCGGTGGATGGCGCGATCGACTTCTTGGGGGTCGCCAGAAACGCCGAAGGCCCACCGTCGAAATTCATCATCCAGTCGATCTTGTGGTCGAGCATTGTCGATGCGCCTTCGGCGAACCGCTTCAGCGACAATGCGGAGAGGCCGCCATGGTCTCGGTTGTAGGCCATGATCATGAAGCGCCGGCCGTCCTTGAGCCGCCCCAGGGCGACCCGATTGGCCTTCTTGGGGTCCTCTAGTCCGTCGAGCTTTCCGTCCATGAAGAGGATCGGATGGGACTGAATGACGTTGCGCGCACCTTCCGGCCACTGAGCCCTATCCCGAAGGCGAAATATCCGCGCGTCACCGTCCTCCAGGACGACAACCCCGCCGTCCGGCCGCTGCTTGAAACGGCTGATTTGATGGCCATCCACGATGATGAGGCCTTCCGGTTTCGTCCGGGAGCCTCTGCTGGAGAACCCGCCAGTCATAGCCACGCCATCGCACCGCAGGATCTTCGACACCTGCGCAACACGTCCGTCCAGCAAAGGGAACTTCACCGAAAGACGATAGTCGGCCGGAAGGACCACATAGGCATAGGCCAGATCCTTGCTCACGGCCTTGATCTGCAGCTGTGGCGGCTCGGCAAGGGCGACCGCTCCCCAACCGGCAGCCGTCAGGATACCCGCAAGCAAACGCGCGGTTGTCGTCCACTTCGCCATCGCGCCGGTCCCCCGGGCAGAACGCGTTGAGCCAGATCGGCGCTACTTTTAAGAGTTCCGCCTACATATACCCGCCTAACGGCAGGCGCTAGGGAGAATGGAGCGGGACCCCTAGCCCCGATCGCGGAACGGATCGGCCGGGTACACGCCCAGGATCTCGAAGCGCTCGGAGAAGAACTTCAGCTCGTCCAGGGCCAGGGCCAGCGAGCGGTCCTCTGGCCGGCCGTCGACCTCGGCGTAGAAGAAGGTCGCCGTGAAGGCGCCGCCTTCCATGTAGCTTTCCAGCTTGGTCATGTTGACGCCGTTGGTCGCGAACCCGCCCAGGGCCTTGTACAGGGCCGCCGGCAGGTTGCGGACGCGGAACACGAAGCTAGTCACGCAGCGATGGGTGAAGTCCGGGGCCGGCGGGGCCTTGTCGGCCGTCATCACCAGGAAGCGGGTGGTGTTGTGGCGCTCGTCCTCGATGTCGCTGGCCAGGATGTCCAGGCCGTAGATTTCGGCGGCCAGGGCGGGCGCGACGGCGCCGCGCGTCGGGTCGGGCTTCAGGGCCAGGGCCTTGGCCGCGCCGGCGGTGTCGCCCGCCGCCTCGGTGGCCACGCCCAGCTTGTTGAGGCTGTGACGGCACTGGGCCAGGGCGATCGGCATCGAGGCCACCACCTTGACGTCCGACAGCTTGACGCCCTTGTTGGCCATCAGCTGGAAGCGGATCGGCTTGAAGCGCTCGCCGATGATCTTCAGGCCCGAGGCCGGCAGCAGGTGGTGCACGTCGGCGACCCGGCCGGCGATCGAGTTCTCGATCGGGATCATGCCCAGCTCGCACACGCCGGTCTTGATGGCCTCGAACGCCTCCTGGAACGTCGCGCAGGGATAGGCCTCGTGATCCGGGAAATAGGTCCGGCACGCCTCGTGGCTGTTGGCGCCGGGCTCGCCCTGGAAGGCGATCTTCTTGAGGATGCTCATTGGGCCTGTTTTCCAGCTTCTTGGCGTGCGGCTTCTAGGTCTGAAGGATTGTCGACGGAGATCGGGGCCTCGGCGGCCACGGCCGCGCGGATGATCATGCCCTGCTCCAGGGCGCGCAGCTGTTCCAGCTTCTCGCGCTGTTCCAGCGGCGAGGGCGAGGCGGCGTTGAAGGCCTCCAGCGCCTCGCGGCGATAGCCGTAGATGCCGATGTGGCGCCACACCGGCGCGTCGCCATAGAGCGTCGAGCGGGTGAAATAGAGCGCGCGGCCGCTTTGACCGTCGTCCTCCATGGCCAGCACGGCCTTGACCACATCGGGGTTGGACCGGTCGGCGGGCGAGGCCTCGGGCGCGACCACGGTGGCGATGTCGGCGTCGCCGAACTCTTCCAGGATGCGCGCGCAGTCGCTGAGCACGGCCGGATCGACGAACGGCATGTCGCCCTGCAGGTTGATGACCACGTCGTGCTCGAACTGGGGATCCAGCTCAGCGAGCGCCGCCAGGATGCGGTCCGAGCCCGAGGGCAGGGCCGGATCGGTCAGCACCGCCGTCCCGCCGGCCGCCCGCACCGCCTCGACGATCTCCGCATCGCCGGCCGCCACGGCCACCGGGCCGATCCTGGCCGCCAAAGCCTGGTTCAGAACCCGGACGATCATCGGCAGGCCGCCGATATCGGCCAGCGGCTTGTTCGGCAGACGCGTCGCCGCCATCCGCGCCGGGATCAGGACGATGGGGTTCATGACGCTTCGTGGCCTCAAATCTTTGCCAACCGGTTGCGCGAGGGGCGGTAGCGTGTAAGAGACGCGAGCGCAACATGACGCGTACTGGGGACTCATTTGGGGGGCTTCCGGTACGCAGGTTTCAGACCCGCCTTCCGACGGGTGGACAAGAGGCTGACAAGGCTGAAATGAGCGACCTGACGTTCAACAAGATCGCTGGCGGCGTGCTGCTGACCGGCCTCGTTATCTTCGGTCTCCGCGAGGCGTCGGACATCGTCTTCAAGAAGCATGAAGTCGAGAAGGCCGGCTACGAGATCGCCGTGCAGGAAGAATCGGCCGGCGGCGCCGCCGCGGTCGACACCCCGCCAGACTGGAATGCCGTGCTGACCCCGGCCAACGTGGCCGCCGGTGAAGCCGTCGCCGCCAAGTG
The DNA here is from genome assembly GCF_058807295.1 of Caulobacter sp. GW821-FHT12D05. Lineage (NCBI taxonomy): Bacteria > Pseudomonadati > Pseudomonadota > Alphaproteobacteria > Caulobacterales > Caulobacteraceae > Caulobacter > Caulobacter sp. GW821-FHT12D05. The sequence continues at coordinate 811,334 of NZ_JBXAQO010000003.1, read as the reverse complement.
CGCCGCTTGCCACAAGCTGGACGCCTCGAACGCCAACGCCACCGGCCCCGGCCTGTGGGACGTTGTCGGTCGCAAGCCAGCCGCGCACCCGGGCTTCAACTATTCGGGCGCGATGAAGGACTTCTCGGGCAAGACCCCGGTGTGGGACTACGACGCCCTGTACCTGTTCCTGAAGGCGCCCGGTAAGGACGTCCCCGGCACCAACATGACCTTCGTGGGTCTGAAGAAGCCGGAAGATCGCATCGCGATGATCGCCTACCTGCACAGCCTGGGCAGCAAGCTGCCGGTGCCGCCGCCGCGTCCGGCCGCCGCCGCCGCGGCTCCGGCCGCTGCTGGCGCTCCGGCTGCCGACGCCGCCGCGCCTGGCGCTGTGGGCGGCACGACCGCTCCGGCCGCTGGCGCGGCTGCCGCTCCGGCCGCCCCGCAAGCCGGTGGCGCTGCGGCGCCGCCGAAGGTCTGATCGCTTCTTAAGCGGATCACCGAATCTGAAAGGGCCGCGAAGTTTTCTTCGCGGCCCTTTTTCTATCCGGCAGCTAGGCTTTGAGGACTGAACGTCCGCTTGAAAGCCTTATGTCGATGAAGCTCCGCGTCCTGGCCGTCGCCGGCCTCCTGGCCCTCACCGCTCCGGCCATGGCCCTCGCCGCCAAGGCCCCGACCGTCGCCCTGAAGTCGATCGACGGCCTGCCGACGCCCCTGCCCTATCCCTATGACGAAAAGGCCGACGCCGAGGCCGACCTGGCCGTCGCGCTCAAGAAGGCCAAGGCCCACAAGAAGCTGGTCCTGATCGACCTGGGCGGCAACTGGTGCGGCGACTGCCGCGTCTTCGCCGGCGTCATCGAGCAGCCCGACGTCAAGCGCTGGGTCGACAAGCACTACGAGGTCGTGACCATCAATGTCGGCCGCTACGACCACAACATGCAGATCCCGGCCCGCTACGGCGTCGACAAGCTGAAGGGCGTGCCGTCCTTCCTGGTCGTCGACACCAAGGGCAAGCTGGTCAATGACGGCGCCTTCTTCGCCCTCACCGACGCCCGCCACATGACGCCGCAGTCGATCGTCGACTGGCTGGCCCAATGGGTGAAGTAGGCGGAAGAGAGCTTTTCCTCCGGGGGCGTGATGAAGCGTTTGTGGGCTGTCGCGGCGGCCGTGTTGTTGCTTGCGCCGGGGATCGCCCAGGCGGACTGCAAGGCAGGCCAGGCGATCGGCGAGGCCAGCTTTGTCCAGATTGGCGGCATCCGCCAGTGGGTGACGGTCAACGGCCAGGACTGCGCCAACCCCGTGGTGCTGATCGTCCACGGCGGCCCGGGCAATCCGAACACGCCCTTCGCCGAGGCCCTGTTCGGCGCCTGGACCCGCGACTTCACGATCGTCCAGTGGGACCAGCGCGGCGCGGGCAAGACCTATGCTGAAAGCAAGCCCGCGGAAGGCGAGCGCCTGACCATGGCACGCCTGACGCAGGACGGCGTCGAGGTCGCCCGCTACGCCGCCGGCCACCTTGGCAAGCGCAAGATGATCCTGATGGGCGGGTCGTGGGGTTCGGCCCTCGCCGTCAACATGGCCATGGCCCAGCCCGATCTGTTCCACGCCTATGTCGGCACGGCCCAGCTGGTGAACTACCAGCTGGACGTCCAGGCCGGTTACGCACGGACCCTGGCCCTGGTGAAGGCCGCCGGCGACGCGGAGTCCTTGAGCAAGCTGGAGACGATCGGCCCGCCGCCCTGGACCAATCCTCGCAACTTCGGGATCCTGCGCCGCATCGGCCGCAAATACGAAGCCCTGGCCAGCGACCCGCCGCCCACGGGCTGGTTCGCCTTCGCCCCAGGCTACGACACCCCCGTCTACGAAGCCGACTACACGGCCGGCGAGGACTATTCGTTCTTCGAATTCGTCGGCCCGGCCGGCGACGGCATGGGCCCGAAGATCGACCTGCGCAAGCTGGGGACCCGGTTCGCCATGCCGGTCTGGATGCTGCAAGGCAACGCCGACCTGGTCACGCCGCCCGAGGTGTCGAAGGCCTATTTCGACGAGATCATCGCGCCGAAGAAGACCTGGGTCCCGCTGGCTCGGACGGGACACGACCCGAACCTGACGATGATCGACGCGCAGTTCGCGGCGCTGATGGCGGTGCGGGCCAAAGCGCTCGCGGGGGACCGCTAGAGTCCCCTGCTTGCACCGGCTTCGACCATCAGCCCCGCTTGATGGTCTGGGTCGAGGACTCGGACGACCGCTCGCGAAGCTCCTGCAGCATCTGCAGGATCTTCGCGACGAAGCCCTTCAGGGCCTCCTGCTGATCCTGGGCGGCCGACGTGGCCTCCGCGGCCTTCGTCCCGGTTCCGACCGGACCGGCCAGCGCCGGCTGGGTGGCCAGGAGACTGGTCGAAGCGATGCAGACGGCGATCGATAGCGATCGAACGCGACGGACGATGGTCATGAAACACTCCCTGGGATGTCCGACAGCGACGCCGGTTTTGAAATCGCGGGAACCTTTACGGTGAACCCACGGCGGAGGGCTTGACCTCTGGAGCGCTGGGTGCGGACTGACGAGCGGAACCGCGGACTTTTATGACCGCTGGGCGGCAAGACCGGTTTTCTTGCGCTTCCGCGACCTGCAAGGTGTGCGGACACAGCGCTGGACGTCGAATGAACCGCAAGACCTTCACGTCCCGTAGCCTGCCGGCCCATTTGAGCGACAAGACCCGTGTCGCGCGTTGGCAGGAGCTTTGGGGCGACGAAGTCGGCGCCTGCGATATCGCGGCGATCCCGGACCGGCCGTTCGAGGCGCGGGCCGACGTCGCCTGGTTCGACGAGGTCGTCGTCGCGCAGGTCGATGCGACGACGAGCCACTATGTGCGCACCGCGGCGCAGGCGGCCGCCGACAAGCACGACTATCTCTATATGGGCTTCAACCGATCGCCGCGGCCGGTCTGGGTGCGCCACTGCGGTCGCGACAGCGTGATCCATGCCGGCGAGATGCTGATCTGGAGCAATACCGTCGCCTTCGAACGGCGCGAGCAGGATCGCGTTTCCGGCCACATGATCGGCTTCGACCGGGCGCGATTGGCGGCCCTGGCGCCGGAGATCGAGGATGCCGTGGCCCGCCCGATCGCGGTCAATACGCCCGCCCTGCGGCACCTGCAGAGCTATGCCGATTTCCTGCTGCGCAGCGGCGAACAGGCCCTGCCGCCGGCCGTCGGCGTCAGCATCGGCGCCATGTTGACCGATCTGGCGGTGCTGGGACTGGGCGGCAGGGGAGACGCGGCCGAAGCGGCGATCGGCAGGGGGTTGCGCGCGAAACGGCTCACCGATGTCCTGCTCGCCATCGATAGCCGCTTCGCGCAGCCTGGGTTTTCGTCGGAGGTGTTGGCGCGATCGCTGGGTCTGTCACGACGCTACGTCAATGAGCTGCTGGCGGAGACCGGACAGTCGCTGGACCAGCGCGTCAACGCCTTGCGGCTCGCACGCGCCATGTCACTGCTGACCAGCGCGGAAGGCGATGTGCTGCGCATCACCGATATCGCCGCGGCGAGCGGCTTCAACGATCTGTCGTATTTCAACAGACAGTTTCGCCGAACGTACGGCCTCTCGCCAAGCCAGGCGCGGGGACGATAAAGGCGGCGCGTTAGACCCGCCGATACCCCAGCACCCCGCCCGTCGGCGTGCCCTCGATCCGCGCGACCGCCTCGGCCAGCGGCTCCACGGCCGTGGCCATGTGGTGGGCGTTGGCGTGCAGGATGGTGTCGGCGTCCAGCAGGATGGCGACGTGGCCCTTCCAGAAGATCAGGTCGCCGCGCCGGCGGTCGGCTTCGGCCACCTCCGGGAAGAAGCCGCGCTGCATGTCGGTGTCGCGCGGGCAGGCGCGGGCGCAGGCGTACAGCGCCTGCTGGACCAGGCCCGAGCAGTCCAGGCCCAGGCTCTCGCGGCCGCCCCACTGGTAGGGCGCGCCCAGGAAGCGCTCGGCGACGGACACGTAGTCGCGCTGGCCCCGGCCGATGGCGGTCAGGTGAGCCTCGACGAACCAACCGGTGCCGGCGCCCTTGGCGAAGCGGCCTTCGCGCGCCTCGATCGTGATCAGGCTGTTGAGGCTGTACAGGCCTTCGGGCCGCGACTTGATGTCGGGCTTGCTGAACGCGTAGGTGCGGATGGCGCTGACCGCGTGGGTCGGCGGATGGCCCTGCTCGGCCAGGTCGGAGACGGCGACGTAGCCGACATAGCCATCGCGCGGCGCCTGGCCCCAGGCGAAGCCGTCTTTTTCCTCCAGCACGCGGAAGACCTCGCCGAACAGCAGCTGGTCCCACTGCTCGGCGTCGGGCGCCGCGGCGGCGCGGATGGCCGTGGACGGGACCGCGCAGACCATGACCCGGCTCTCGGCGTAACGTTCGGCCGGGGCCAGGCCTTCCAGGCGCTGGTCGGCCAGATCCGGACGGGCCAGGGTGATGCGGGTGTCTAGCGTCATGCGAAGCGGCTCTTGATCATGGCGAACGCGGCGCGGATGGCCTGGACCTCCGCCCCTACCGGGAATCCGGGGCGTCCCTTGGGGTTCCAGGCGAAGACGTCGAAGTGAGCCCAGGGACCGAACTCTTCTCCATTTGGCGCGAAACGCTGCAGGAACAAGGCCGCCGTGGTGGCGCCGGCCTGGGCCCAGCCGTCGGGATCGTTCTTGAGGTCGGCGATATCGCTGTCCAGGGCCTCACGATAGGCCTCGGTCAGCGGCATGCGCCACAGGGCGTCGGAGACCTGGCGCGAGGCCGCCTCGATCTGGCCGGCCAGCTTGTCGTCGCTCGTCCAGAACGGGATCACGAACGGCCCCATGGCCATCCGCGCCGCGCCGGTCAGGGTGGCGAAGTCCAGGGTCAGGGCGGGCTTGAGCTCGCCGGCGCGGGTCAGGGCGTCGGCCAGGATCAGGCGGCCCTCGGCGTCGGTGTTGCCCACCTCCACGGTCAGGCCGGCGCGGGTCTGCAGCACATCGCCCGGCCGCATGGCGTCGCCGGCGATGGCGTTCTCGACCACGGGGGTCAGGATCACCAGCCGCACCGGCAGCCTGGCTTCCATGATCATGCGGCCCAGCGCCAGGGCGTGAGCGGCGCCGCCCATGTCCTTCTTCATCAGCCGCATGCCGGCCGAGGGCTTGATGTCCAGGCCGCCGGTGTCGAACACCACGCCCTTGCCGACCAGCACCAGCACGGGATGCGAAGGATCGCCCCACGACACCTCGATCATCCGCGGCGCACGCGCGTCGACCGCGGCGCGGCCCACGGCGTGGACGGCGGGGTAGTTCTCCTTCAGCAGGTCATCGCCGCGCACCACCGACAGGGTCGCGCCGTACTTCTGCGCGATCTCGCCGGCGATGGTCTCGATCTGCAGCGGCCCCATGTCGTTGGCCGGGGTGTTGACCATGTCGCGCGCCAGGGCGCAGGCGTGGGCGAAGGCGGTCACGGCGGCGGCGTCGACGCCCTTGGGCGCGACCAGGCGGGCGATCGGCTCGCCCTTCTTCTTGTAGCGATCGAAACGGTAGGTCCCCAGGGCGAAGGCCAGGGCGGCCTCGGCCGGATCAATGCCCTTGGGCAGCTTGGCCAGGGCGTAGTCGCCGGCCGGCAGCTTGCCCGCGAGCGTCCGAAACAGCGACAGATCAACGCGGCCAGGTCCGGTGCCCAGCAGCACCCGCTCGACAGCGCCACTCGCGCCCGGGACCGTCAGCACCTGGCCGGTCTTGCCCGAGAACTTGTTGGCGGCGGCGTAAGTCCTTACCGGAGCACGCTTTTGCGCCAGGAAGGCCTCGACTTCGCTCTCCGCCAACGGATGGACCGGGATCGCCTGGCCCGGGGCGTCGGCGAGGATCGGGTGCGTGACGTCGGACATCGGCGAAACCCTTTAAAATTATGCTTAACGATTCCTTGAGGGCCGCGCCCGGATGATGCGCGCACTCTCTGGAGACATGTCTTTCATGTGTCGCAAGCGCGCGCTCGTCGCAACCGTTCTCGCCCCGGCTTTCTTGGCTTTGGCCGCTCCCGCCTTCGCGGCGGACGCGCCCAAGCCGGCCTCGCCGGCCGTCGCCGCCCCGGTCAAGGCCTCGCCGCAGCAGCGCGCCGAAGCCGCGCGCCTGGACCCGCTGGCCCGCGCGGCCTTCTGGGGCTCGGAGTTCGAGATCGATCCGGCCGACGCCCAGGCCGGCGCTGGCCTGGCCCAGGCCCTGCGCGGCCTTGGTCGCAACGACGACGCCGCCGAGGCCGCGACCAAGGCGCTGGTCTCCAACCCCAATGACGAGACCCTGCTGCTGGAACTGGCCCGCGCCCACATCGCGCGCGGCCAGGGCTTCTACGCCATCGATCCGGCCCGCAAGGCCGCCGCGGCCAACCCCAGGGACTGGCGTCCGCTGACCCTGCTGGGCGTGGCCTACGAGCAGGCGGAACGCGACGACGAGGCCGAGGTCGCGCACCGCCAGGCGCTCGCTCTGGCCCCGACCGAAGCCACGCCGCTGGCCAACTACGCCATGCACCTGGCCGCCAAGGGCGACCTGCCCGGCGCCGAAGCGCAACTGCGCCGCGCCGCCGCCCTGCCGTCAGCCACCATCCAGGTGCGCCAGAACCTCGCCTTGGTCGTCGGTCTGCAAGGCCGCCTGCCCGAAGCCGAAAAACTGGCCCGCGCCGACCTCCCCCCCGAACAGGTCGCCAACAACCTGGCCTACCTCCGCGCCGCGACCGGCCAAGCCGGCGCGAACCGCAGCTGGGATTCCCTGAAGGCCGGCGGCGGGCAGTAGGGATCGGGGTAGGCCGTTAGATCTGGCGGGGAACGGGCGTCCACTCGAAGGCGGCCGCGTACAGATCATCCCAACGAGGGTTGTCCCGCTCAATCAGATTGATCTTCCACTGGCGCGGCCAGCGCTTGATCGAGGTCTCGCGCTGAATGGCCTCGGTCATCAGCTCGTGTTCCTCGTACCAGACGAGGCGGGTCAGCCCGTATTTGCGCGTGAAACCGCCGTGTCGTCCTTCACGGTGGTCAGTGGCGCGGGTGAAGAGATGGCCGGTCACGCCGACGTACAGCGTCCCGCGATAGCGGTCAGCCATCATGTAGACGGCGATCCAGGCTTCGCGTGGAACCATGTGTCCTCCCCCTTGCACAGAAAGAACAATACGCGAACAAATAATCCCGTCATTCCCGCCCTTGTGGCGGGAACCCCTCTGTCCGTCGCAGGTGCGGGCGTGACTTCACGCCAAAGCGCTCCGCTTGCGTCTCACTTGCGGGCTGAACCAGGGGTTCCCGCCACAAGGGCGGGAATGACGGTTGAATTTTTGAGGTGAGAGTATTCTACCCCGCCAGCGCCTGGCTCATCACCTGCGCCGCCTTGGTGAACGTGCTCAGCAGGGGCGCGGCGATCAGGTGTTTCATTGTGAACGCGAAGAACGCCGCCAGCCCTAGCAGCAGACCCATCTCCAGGGCCGCGCCGCCCTCTTCCTCCTCCGCGAACACGCGGATCGGAGGACCCTTGCCGAAGCCGTAATCCATCGCACTGTCCCAAACCGAAACGTTCCGGTTAAGGACTCGCAAACCATACGCCAGTTGCGGGGAGGCCGTGGGTCCGCCCTCGTCCTTCGACAAGCTCAGGATGAGGGCTATTGGCAGGGCGGTTCAGTCGAAAACCTCATCCTGAGCTTGTCGAAGGACGAGGTTTTCGCGCTCGGGCGTCACTTCTTCCCGAAGACGTCCATGATGCTCATGATCGCCGGGCCCAGGATCATCAGGAACAGCACCGGTAGGAAGAACATGATCATCGGCACGGTCAGCTGGGCCGGCAGGGCCGCGGCCTTCTTCTCGGCGGCCGAGAGGCGCAGTTCGCGGTTTTCCTTGGCCATGACGCGCAGGGCGGTGCCCAGCGGCGTGCCGTAGCGCTCGGCCTGGATCATGGCGGTGGCCACGGACTTGATGCCCGGATGGTTGGTCCGGCGCGACAGGTTCTCGTAGGCCTGGCGGCGATCGGGCAGGTACGACAGCTCGGCGGTGAGCAGGCTGAGTTCCTCGGCCAGCTCCATCGACGAGGCGCCGACTTCCGAGCCGACCTTCTGGATGGCCGCCTCGATCGACATGCCGCTTTCCACGCAGATCAGCAGCAGGTCCAGCGCGTCGGGGAAGGCGGCGACGATCGACTCGCGGCGCTTCTGGGCGATGTTGGTGATGTAGACGTTGGGCGCGTAGTAGCCCAGCGCCAGGAAGCCCACGCAGAAGCAGACCTTCTGGATGGGCAGCAGGCCAAAGCCGTTGATCACGTACAGATAGAACGCCGCGATGGCCGCGCAGGCGAACGGCATGACGAAGCGGAAGAAGTAGAAGGTCGAGACCGGGCGCGGGCCGCGGAAGCCGGCCTGGGCCAGCTTGTCGACGACCTTGGGATCCTCCAGCAGCCGCGACAGCTGCAGACGCTCGACGACGTTCTTGTAGAGGCCTTCGTCGGTGTGGCGCAGCGAGCTGCTGCCCGGACCGGTGCGCGTGGCGATGTTCTGGCGCGAGCGGCGCCTGAGCTCCTCGCGGCGGTTGGCCACCGACTTCAGGCGGCCTTCCAGGTTGTTGTCGCGCATGGCCGGGGCGGCCAGGGTGATGATGGTGGCGAACACGACCAGCGCGATGAACGCCGTCAGCAGGTTCGAGGGATCGGTCAGGGTGTCGACGATGGTCATGCGGCCCTCCCCCTAGAACTTGAAGTTGATCATCTTGCGCATCACGAAGATGCCCATGGTCATCAGGGTGGCGCCGGCCAGCAGCATCAGGTGGCCGCGCGGGTCGGTGAACATCGGCTTCATGTAGGCCGGCGACGTCACGGTGATCAGGGTGACCACGGCCGGCGGCATGCAGCCGATGATGAAGGCCGAGGCGACCGCCTCTGCGGAGAGCGCCTTGATCTTCTCCTTCATCAGCTTGCGCGCGCGCAGCACGGTGGAGAGGTTGCCCAGGGCTTCAGCCAAGTTGCCGCCGGTCTTCTGCTGGATGGCCAGCACGATCGAGAAGAAGCGCAGCTCGTTGGTCGGCATGCGCTCGTACATCTTCTCCAGGGCCGCATCCATCGGCACGCCCATGGCGACGTTCTCGGTCAGGGTGCGGAACTCGCCGGCCAGGGGCTCGGGGCACTCCTTGCCGATGATCTTCAGGCAGTCGTGGACCGGCAGGCCCGACTTGATGCCGCGCACGATGATGTCGACGGCGTCGGCGAAGGCCTCGGTGAACTTGGTGGTGCGGCTCTTGCCCAGGAAACCCAGCACCCAGCGCGGCAGGCCCAGGCCCGCGGCGAAGCCCGCGCCCAGGGCGCCCAGCGGCGACTGGCCCAGCACCAGGATGATCAGGGCCACGAACACGCCCAGCACGCCGCTGACGATCCAGAACATCTTGACGTTCGGCGCGAGGCCCGCGGCCTGCATGCGCGCGCCGATGCTCAGCGAGGCCTTCTTCTGCTTGCGCTCCTGGTCCTTCAGGGACTTGAGGATGGCCTGGCGACGGGCGTCGGGCGTGTTGGCGGCGGCCTTGGCGCGGACGCTGGCCTGGCGCTCGCCGCCGCCGGCGATCAGCTGGGCGCGCTTGGTCGCCTTGACCGTGTCGCTGTCGCCGCCGGCGAAGGCGAAGCCCAGCCCCGCGATGGTGATGAAGCCCAGGATCCCGGCGATGATGAACAGCATCGCCGCCTACTCCGCCGCGTCGAGGGCTTCGGCCAGCTCGCGCTCCAGGCCGTAATAGCGGGCGCGGTCCCAGAAGCGCGGGCGGGCGATGCCGGTCGAGCGGTGCTTGCCCACGACCTTGCCCGCCTCGTCCTCGCCGGTGATCTCATAGACGAAGAGGTCCTGGGTGACGATGACGTCGCCTTCCAGGCCCACGACTTCGGTGATGTGGGTGATGCGGCGCGAACCGTCGCGCAGACGGGCGGCCTGGACGATGACGTCGACCGAGCCGACGATCATCTCCTTGATGGTCTTCGAGGGCAGGCCGTAGCCGCCCATGGTGATCATGCTCTCGATACGGCTGATGGCTTCACGCGGGCTGTTGGCGTGCAGCGTGCCCATCGAGCCGTCGTGGCCGGTGTTCATGGCCTGAAGCAGGTCGAACGCTTCGGGGCCACGGACTTCGCCGACGATGATGCGTTCGGGACGCATCCGCAGACAGTTCTTGACGAGATCGCGCATGGTCACCGCGCCGGAGCCTTCCAGGTTCGGCGGACGGGTTTCCAGGCGCACCACGTGCGGCTGCTGCAGCTGCAGTTCGGCGGCGTCTTCGCAGGTCACGACCCGTTCGGTGGGGTCGATGAAGGCGGTCATGGTGTTGAGCAGGGTCGTCTTGCCCGAACCCGTACCGCCCGAGATGACGATGTTGCAGCGGCAGGCGCCGATGACCCCCAGAACCCGCGCCCCTTCCGGGCTGATGGAGGCGAACTCCACCAGGTTCTTCATCGTCAGCTTGTCCTTCTTGAACTTCCGGATGGTCAGGGTCGGACCATCCAGAGCCAAGGGCGGGGCGATGACGTTGACGCGCGAGCCGTCGGGCAGGCGGGCGTCGCAGATCGGCGAGCTTTCGTCGACGCGGCGGCCGACCTGGCTGACGATCCGCTGGCAGATGTTCATCAGCTGCAGATTGTCGCGGAAGCGCACGTTGGTCAGCTGGACCTTGCCGCCCACTTCGATGAACACGCGGTGCGCGCCATTGACCATGATGTCGGCGATGTCGTCGCGGGCCAGCAGCGGCTCCAGCGGACCGTAGCCGAGGACGTCGTTGATGATGTCCTGGACCAGGTGTTCCTGTTCCGCCACCGACATCGAGACGTTCTTGATCGCCACCAGCTCGGCGACGATGTCGCGGATCTCTTCGGCCGCCTGCTTCTGGTCGAGCTGGGCCAGTTGGCTCAGGTCGATGGTGTTGAGCAGGGCGTTGAAGATCGTGGTCTTGGTGGCGTGGTAGTAGTCGCTCTGCTCGCGGACGATGTTGGTCGTCTGGGCGGCGGCCACGCCCTGGGCGGCGCGCAGCTGGTCCAGGCCGGCGGTCGACTTGGGCGCGGGGCCGTTGACCTTGGGCGCCGGCGCTTTCGGTTCAGGCGCGGTCGCGGACGGCTCGACCCGTTGCGGGCGCGTGGCGATAGGCGCGCCGCCCGCCGGAGCGGGGGGCGGCGCCTTCTGTTCGGCGGGGGCTGACTGATCGCGCTTGCCGAACATCTATTTCTTCTTGAACAGGCCCGAGAGCATGGAAGATTTCTGGACGGGCGGCGGCTCGCGCCGGCTGATCAGGCGGGCCAGGTGCTCCAGTCCCTCGGCGGCCTTCGACTTGGGCGCCACCTCGGCCAGCATCTGACCGTTGTTGGCCGCCTGGCCATAGGGCTTGGGATCGAACGGCAGCACCAGCGAGGGCTGGACGCCCAGGGCCTCGCCGAAGTCCTTCACGGGGATCTCGGGACGGCCGGGCACGCCGACCTGGTTCAGCACGAGGCGCGGCGGCACGTCGTTGGGGCGCGAGCCCTTGACCAGGTCGATGATGTTCTTGGCGTTGCGTAGGGACGCGAGATCCGGCGTCGCCACCACCACCAGCTCGTCCGAACCGACCAGCACGCGGCGGGCGGCGGCGTTCCAGATGTGCGGGATGTCCAGCACCACGAAGGGCGCGGCGCCGCGGATCTTCTGGGTCACTTCCTCATAGGCGTCGGCGGTGATCTCGTAGTCGTCGTCCAGCGAGGCCGGGGCGGCGAACAGGCTGAGACGATCGCCGCAGCGGACCATCATCCGGTCCATCAGCACCGGGTCCAGGCGGTCGGGCTGGCTCAGCGCGTCCAGCACGCCTTGCAGCGGGTCCTGGTTGAAGTCGAGGCCGGCGGTGCCGAAGGCCAGGTCCAGATCGACCAGCACGGTGGCGGTCTGCATCTTCTCGGCCATGGCCCAGGCGAAGTTGTGCGACAGCGTCGAGGCCCCCACCCCGCCCTTGGCGCCGACGAAGGCGATCTGGCGGCCGATGAACGGCGCGGACGGGTCGGCATACAGGCCGCCGACCGCGCGGATCACCTGCAGGGGCGACAGCGGCTGGGTCAGGTACTCGGAAACGCCGCGACGGATCAGCTCGCGATACAGAGCGATGTCGTTGGTCTGGCCGACCACGACCACCTTGGTGCCCGGGTCGCAGACCTGGGCCAGGCTATCGAGCAGGTGCAGCAGGCGCTGGGCGGTGTCGTTGGTCTCGACCATGACCAGCGAGGGCGTCGGCTGGTTCTGATAGTACTCGACGGCCGCTTCCAGGCCGCCGTCGCGGACGATGGTCGAGGCGCGGGCCATGCGGCGGTCGGCGGCGGCGTGCTCGATCAGCGCCATCGTCTCGGGACGGGCGCAGAAGGCGTGCAGGGTGATGCGCGGGATCACCGCCTCGCCCATGCCGTTGTCGGGGATCGGCTCGTTGTAGACGGGCTCGGGCGCGACCGGAGCGCGGGGCGCGATGTCCAGGTCGCGGTCGTGAAGGTCGGCCGCGGCGACGGCCGGCTGCGGCGCGCGCTGCTGCTGCGGCTGGGCCTGGCGAACCTGCTGTTGCTGCGGACGCGTGACCGGCGGCGCGGCTTGCGGCGCGCGGGCCGGCGGGGCGTCGTCGCGCGGACGGGCCGGCGGGAAGTCGGCGAACGGGTCGTCGAAGCCGCCTGCCGGCGTCAGCGAGGGGGCGGACGAGCGCCACGGATCGGACGCGCCGGTCGTGAACTCGTCGGCGGCGTCGAAGCCCAGGTCGAAAGGATCGTTGTCGGTCGGCCGCATTACGGGATCGCCTTCGAGATCGAGCCTGTCGCCTGCTCGTCCTTGGCCGTGCTGGTGATCTCGCCCTTGCGGTAGAGACCCGTGACACGGTCGCGGCGGCCGGTGTCGGCCGGCGTCATGTCGCGCGGCCGGATCAGGTCCTCGGGGTTGGCGACCTGCGCCGCCAGATTGGCGGCCATGGCGCAGCCGAAGTTGTCATAGGCGACGTTGTTGCGCGTCGCCGTCAGGTTTTCCCACTGCTGGCCGCACTTCAGCTTCTCGGCCTCGTAGCGCAGGAAGCCGACGCGGATGGTGTTGTCCTCGGGACCGACCGGATTGAAGCCGACCACGCGCACCCGCGCGCCCGGCGCGCCCAGGCCGATCAGGCGGTCGCGGATCTGCGTGGCCATCATGCCCGAGCTGTTGGGCGCGGTGACGACCAGTTCGCGGCTCTCGGCCTCCAGCCAGCGGCGGTGCAGGTCTTCCAGGGCGGCCGACTGGTTGGCCGACAGGCCCGTCGCATGCGGGGCCAGCACGATCTCGTCCGGCGCGGAGGTGACCTTGATCTTGTCGACCCATTGCTGGGTCTCGGTGGCGGCGGTCGTGGACGGGCCCTCGTCCTTCGGCGCCGAGGCGCAGGCCGACAGGCCCGCCACGGCGGCGGCCATCAGGACGATCTTGACGGAGGTGCGAAGCGTCATGGCGGCGTCCTACTCGATCACATAGCCAACGGGGCCTTGATACGCGCGCCCCGCGTTCGCGCCGGGCGGCGCCTTCACGACCTTGTTGATGCGGCCCATGAAGACCGTGCTCATGTCACTGGCGAACCTCAGGCCGTCGGCCGGCGTCTGCAGGTTCTGCGGACGGGTCGGGTCGACGATGTACGGGGTGACGATGATCACCAGTTCGGTCTGGTTGTTCAGGAAGTCGCGCGAGCGGAACAGCGTCCCCAGGATCGGCATGGAGGTCATGCCCGGTATGGAGTCGATGGTCTGCTTGGTGGTCTGCTGCAGCAGGCCCGCGATCATGAACGACCCGCCCGACGGCAGCTCGACCGTCGTCTCGGCGCGGCGCACGGCCAGGCCGGGGACCGTCAGGGCCGGCGACGACGTCGTCGTGCCCGAGGTCGAGGTGGTGCTGTTCACCAGGGTGAACGCGCCCAGGCTGGACAGCTCCGACACCTCGGTCGAGATCTTCAGCGAGATGCGACCGCCCGACAGGACCACCGGGGTGTAACCCAGGCCCACGCCGTACGGCTTGAATTCGATCGACACCTTGCCGGTGGCGTCGCTGCCGGTCGGGACCGGGAACTCGCCGCCGACCAGGAAGTGGCCCGCCTCGCCCGACACGGCTGTCAGGCTGGGCTCGGCCAGGGTGCGGACCAGGCCGACGCGTTCGAAGGCCTGCAGCATGCTCTTGGCCTGGTTCAGGCCCGTGCTGCCGGCGGTGTCGGTGATGGTGGCGGTGTCGCCGTTGCTGGCGACGATCTCGCGGCCGGTGAGCGGGTTGATGACCCCGGTCGCGTAGTTCTTGCCGTGCACCACGGCCAGGCACTTGGCGTCATCGGCCACGCCGTCCATGCAGGGAACGCCCAGCGTCGGCTGCTTGGTGGTGTTGAGGTTGTAGCCGCCGGTCACCCCGCCCAGCAGGCTGCCGTTGACGCCGTAGGTCGGCGACAGGCCGAACGAGAACTGGTCCTGGCCCAGCTGGCCCAGCACCGCGTTCAGGTCGACGCCCAGCTGTTTGACGACGTTGCGCTGCACTTCGACGATGCGGACCTGCAGCATCACCTGGTCCTTGCCGGCGATGCTCAGCATGTTCAGGACCTTGTCCTCGCCGCCGACATAGCGGACGGCGATGCGCGAGGCGGCGTCGGATTCCGAGGCGTTGCGGACCATGCCGGTCAGCACCACGCTGTCGCGGATCGGCTGCACGCGGATCTTGGCGTCGGGCAGCACGCTGCTCAGCATGTCGGCCAGCTGGTCGATCGGCTGGGTCACCCGGATGTTCAGCGACACGATGCGGCGGCCGGTGGCGTCGAAGAAGGCCGCGTCGGTCGTGCCCTCGGTCAGGCCGACCACATAGATGCGGCGTTTGTCGCGCAGCACCGCGTCGGCGATGGTCGGGTTGGTGACCAGCAGGTCGCGGACGTCGGTCGGCAGCTCGATGATCGCCGACTTGCCCTTGGCCAGCTCGACGGCGGCCGCGTTCTGGTCGGCGGTCAGGGTGATGCGCACCACCTGCTCGCCGGGCGGCGGCGCATAGACCGGCGCGGGCGGCGGGGCCGGACGCGAGACGCGGGCGGCGGGGCGATAGACATGCGAGCCGCCCACCGGACCGTCGGCGAACACCGGCGCGGTCCAGGAGAGGGCCAGCATGGCGGCCACGGGGACCGTCAGGCGCTTGTGGGTCATGTTGGCTTTCACCGGACGGCTCATGGGCGCACCGCCACGTTGGTGGTCTGACCGCCGCGATTGATGCGGACGGTGGAGTCGTCTTGGGCGGCCGGGCGCGTCATGCCCGAGGGTCCGCCCAGGTCGGTATAGGCGCGCAGGGCCAGGGTCACCGGACCATTGGCCTTGGCGCGGGTCAGGGCCTCGGCTTCGACCGGGCCGACCTCGAGGGTGGCGGTCGCCGCGACGATGGACTTGGCGTCCTTCTCGGCGGCGGTGTTCTGGTCCAGGGCCAGGACGCGGATGTTCTGCAGCACGGTCTCGGCGATGACCGTCTTGGTCGAGCCGCCGTCGGCCGAGTTGTTCTGGGCGTCGCGGGTCATCAGCACGTCGACGCGGTCGCCGGGCAGGATGAAGCCGCCGACGGCGGTGTCGGAAGTCACGGGCACGGACATGGCGCGCTTGCCCGGGGTCAGCACGACCGAGAGGTAACCGCCCTCCCCGCCGCGCACGATCTTGCGGTTGGTGATCGGCTCGCCGGTCAGGATCGGGTCGCGAACGATCGCGCCCTCGACGACCTTGGCCGGATCGCCGCCGATCATCTGGTCGGCGGTGGCGGCCAGGCTGGCCTTGGCGGCCTCGACCTTGCCGTCGGGCTTGGCGGGCGCGGCCCCATTGGTGATGAAAGCGCTGTTGATGGCGTCGGACGGCCAGGCCTGCCAGTCGACGTCGGCGGCCACCAGGCGGGTGCCGATCGGCAGGTCGCGCTTGGCCACCAGGACCTGGGTCATGGGCTTGCCCGGCGCCTCCACAGGCGCGGCCCGGGCCGTCGGCGCGGCGGCCGGCTTGCCGCCCATGGCCTTCTGCAGGACCACGGCGAGGCCGATGGCCGAGATGGCGGCGACCAGGACGATCAGGAGGCGAACGGGGCTCATGGCGCGGGCTGAAACTCTAGGGTGAGCCGCACGGTCGCCTTCAGGCGAGCACGCACGATTCGTCAGTCAGCCTTTCTGGCCACGTCCCATGGTCGCTTGCGCATGGTTAACGGGCGCTAAAAGTTTTTAACTCGAAAGCCGGGATGCGCGCGACAGGCTGTCGCGGGACGAGTCGGGCAAGCGCGGCTGCAACCGACGCGTGCGGCGCTCAATTAGCCCAGGAGTCCGTGCGCCAGGGGGCTCTGCGGGAAGGCCGCCAGGGCCCCGATGGCGATGGCGACGCCGTAGGGCAGGTCGCCGCCGTTCGTACCCAATTTGCGTAGCCAAGCCGGGCCGCCGGCCACGGCCGGGGCAAGATAGCCCGAACGCAGGCCCAGGATGGCGAAGGTCAGGGCGCCGCCGGCCAGGCCCGTATAGAGCATGAACGGCAGGGCGGCGGGCCAGCCGACCCACAGGGCGCAGGCCGCGAACAGCTTGCCGTCGCCGCCGCCGATCCAGCCGGCCGCGAACATGCCCATGCCCATCAGCAGGCCGACGAACCCCGTGGCGGCGCACAGGCCGACATCGCCCAGGGGCGCGCCGACGGCCAGGGCCGCGATCGGGAAGACGCCGATCAGGGCCAGCGAGACCCAGTTGGGGATCGTGTAGCTGGTCAGGTCCTTCAGCGCCCCGACGATGGCCAGGGCGGGGAAAACCAGCAGCAGCGAGATCTGAAGAGCCTGCATGGCGAAAAACGCGCCTTCGTTTGGATCGCTTCATTGTGGGACGGACGGGTGAAGCAAACGTTGCTCACCGCGAAGAAGAAGAGCCTCAAAAGGAAAAGGGCCGAGACATGGTCTCGACCCTTTCCGTTTTCGAGCGTGTCCGCTGGATCCCGATTAGGAACCGGCGGCGGTCGTCTCGGTGGCGGCCTTGGAAAAGGCGCCCGAAATATTCGTGCCCAGCGTGGTCACCGCGCCGACGATGATCACCGCGATCAGGGCGACGATCAGGCCGTATTCGATGGCGGTGGCGCCGGATTCATCTTGGGCGAAGGCTTTGAGCAGGCGCGTCATGAACGCAGTCTCCGTAAGGTTGAACCAACGCCGCGACAATATGTCGCCGATAGTGAATCAAGCCTTAGGGTTGTCAGTTAATGCGCCATGCAACCTAAAGAAATTCGACCATTCCGATAGCGATAGAGTGTTGAAAACAAAGAAAAAGGGCCGAGGCGTAAGCCTCGACCCTCTTTTTTCGAGCGTGCGAAGGATCCGATTAGGAACCCGCGGCCGTCGTAGCCGTCGCGGCCTTTTGGAAGGCGCCCTTGATGTTGGTGCCCAGGGTCGTGACGGCGGTCACGATGATCACCGAGATCAGGGCGACGATCAGGCCGTATTCGATGGCCGTGGCGCCCGATTCATCCTTCAGGAAGCGAGTGACGAACTTGGTCATGACTTGGTCTCCTAAACCAGTAGCAGTTGATTTGAGGCTCTCAAGCCGTTCGACTTGCTCACCCCCGAAAACACGATCAATTTCGCCCAGCGCACTTAATGTCCAGTAAACACCGAATAGTTTTCGCCGATTTTCTTTTGGTTTATTTGTATTTACCATTACTTGTTCTTAACCACGACACCTCGAAGACCTCTCAAACCCTTTGGAATCAAGGAGTTTCTCAAGCGACGCTTGGACGCACACGGCGGCGCTTTAGTCTTTTGTTGACCAAACAAAGTGATGTTGGAGGACGTTCGGATCCGAGATCGGAAACCTCCATGCGCCGCCTTTCGCTCGCCATCGCCGCCGCCCTGACCTTCTGGGGCGTCGCCAACGCCCAGTCCCTGCCCGCCCACAGGACGGTCAGCACGACACCCGTGAGCACGTCGACCGACCTGGCGGTCGCCTCGGGCCAGGCCTCGTACGTCACCCTGGGCGGCGCGGTGCGCGACATCGTGGTGGGCGATCCCAGCATCGCCGACGTCAGCGTCGTCAACGACCGCACCCTCGTCGTTCTGGGCAAGCGCCCGGGCGTCACCACCCTGCTGGCCTTCGGTCCCAGCGGCCGCGCCCTGGCCGACCGCCAGATCGTGGTGTCGGAGAACGGCAGCGGCAGCGTCACCGTCTATCGCGGCCAGACCGCCAGCAACTATGCCTGCGGATCGCAATGCACCCGCCTGGGCGGCGCTGCGGCCGCACCCGCCGCGACCACCACGCCGTAAGGGCCGCGCCAAAACGCCCCCTACGTACGCGGGCGCGCGCCTAACGCGCCGTTAGGATCGTTCGGCTAGTCTTTCCCTCGACCGACCCGTCCGGGTCCGAAGGGAATTTCGCCACATGGCCCGCATTCTCGCCCGCGCCAGGCAGCGGCTGGCCCGCCATCTCGACCGGTTCTCGCGCGCCGAGCGCGGGGCCACCGCCGTCGAATTCGCTCTCGTCGCCATCCCCTTCCTGATGCTGGTCTTCGGGATCATCGAGCTGGGCCTGGTGTTCCTGGTCTCGCTGACGCTGGAGACCGCCGTCTCCGACGTGGGCCGCACCATCCGCACCGGCGAGCTGCAGACCACCGGCGGCACGGCCGCCGGCTTCAAGACCGCCGTCTGCAACAAGCTGAGCTGGCTGGGCTCCAGGTGCCAGGGCGCGCTGCGGATCGACGTGCGCACCTTCAGCGACTTCGCCAGCACCAACACCTCGTCCGCCAACCTGACCGTGCCCGCGACGATGAGCTGGGATCCGGGCTCGCAGGGTTCGATCGTGCTGATCCGCGCCTACTACACCTGGCCGCTGATCACGCCGCTGCTGAGCACCGGCCTGCAATCGTCCGACGGCAAGCGGATCATCTACGCCGCCACCGCCTTCTCCAACGAGCCCTACTGATGAGCGCGCGCAAACCCTCTCGCCTGAAGACCTTCTGGCGCAGCCGCCGCGGCGCGACCGCCGTCGAGTTCGCCCTGATCGCGCCGATCCTGATCACCCTGTATTGCGGCATGGCCGAGCTGACCCAGGCCATGCTGGCCCAGCGGCGCCTGTCCAACATCGCCTCGGCGATCGGCGACCTGGTGGCCCAGGGCACCCAGACCGGCCCGCTGAAGATCGACGACATCTTCAAGATCGGCAACACCATCATGGCGCCGTTCCCGACCACGGGCGCGCTGAAGATGTGCCTGCTCAGCGTCACCTCGGACTCGAAAGGCAAGGACACCGTCGCCTGGTCCAGGCCCTCGGTCACCGGCATGACCAACTGCCCGGCCGCGGGCGCCGTCCTGACCGACGTCTCCACCGGCGTGCTGCCCGCTAGCCAGAGCGTGATCATGGCCCGCGTCAGCTACACCTACACCCCGGCCATCAAGATGTTCCTGCCCTCGGGCCTGACCTTCAACCGCACCTACTACCTGCGCCCGCGCAAGGCGGACGCGGTGCTGTGGAACCAGTCGAGCTAGAGCAGAGTATTCGCCAGAGAATTCGGCGCGAACTCTTTGGCGCCGAGCCGGGAGACTTCACGCACGCCGATCAGGCTGTTGGTCAGGAAGATCGCGTCGGCGGTTTCCAGGGCTTCGATCCCGGCGGCGACCTCTTCGACCGCGTGCGAAGCCAGCAGCCGCGCGCGGGTGATGCCCGCCAGTACGCCGCAGTCCAGCCGGGGCGTGAACAGGCGGCGCTCCTTGATCCAGAACAGGTTGGCGGCGGCGGCGCAGGCGAGTTCGCCGCGATTGTTCAGCATCACCGCCTCGTCGGCGCCGGCGGCCGCAGCCTCGGCGCGGGCCAGGACGTTGTCGAGATAGCTCAGGGTCTTCAGCCGCGAGGCCGGCGAGCCTTCGTTGCGGCGGGTCGTCGCGACGATCACGGCGGCGGGGGTCACGGGCGCAACCGACGGCGCGGCCTTGGCGAACATGACTGGCGCTGGCGCAGCGGGACGGTCGAGGCCTCGGCCGCCGGAGCCGGCAGTCAGGGTCAGGCGGACGGCGAAGCGGCCTTCGGTCGGCGCGGCCTCGCGAACCAGGCGCTCGGCCTCGGCGCGATCGAACGGCAGGTTAAGGACCGCGCAGCCGGCGGCCATGCGGTCGAGGTGGGCGGCCAGGTACGGCAGGTCGCCGTCGAGGGCCAGCAGGGTCTCGAACAGGCCATCGCCCAGCAACAGGCCGCGATCTTCGATAGGGATCATTCGGTCAGGGCCTTCTTCAGGGCGGCGAT
The DNA here is from genome assembly GCF_058807295.1 of Caulobacter sp. GW821-FHT12D05. Classification (NCBI taxonomy): domain Bacteria; kingdom Pseudomonadati; phylum Pseudomonadota; class Alphaproteobacteria; order Caulobacterales; family Caulobacteraceae; genus Caulobacter; species Caulobacter sp. GW821-FHT12D05. The sequence goes on along the minus strand of NZ_JBXAQO010000003.1, from coordinate 791,120 downwards.
CTTGGCCTCGGTCTCCAGGCGTTCGCCGTGCGGGTCGCTGTCGGCGACGATGCCGGCCCCGGCGCGGGCTTCGAGGCGCCAGCCGTCTCCGTCCTGGACGAGGCCGACGGTGCGGATCAGGACGCTGCTATCGAACGCCCCGTCGAAGCCGGCCCAGAACAGGCTGCCGCAATAGGGTCCGCGCGGCGGCTCCAGGCCGGCGATGACCTTCATGGCCTGGACCTTGGGCGCGCCGGTGATCGATCCCGGCGGGAAGCTGGCCCGCAGCAAGTCGGCGACGGTCCGCCCCTCCGCCAGCCGCGCGGTCACGGTCGAGACCAGATGATGGACATTGGCGAAGCTCTCGACCTTGAAGAGCTCCGGCGCGCGGACGCTGCCCGGCGGCGACACCCGCGCCAGGTCGTTGCGCATCAGGTCGACGATCATCAGGTTCTCGGCCCGGTCCTTGTCGCTGGCCAGCAGCTCGGCGGCCAGGGCCTGGTCCTGCGCGGCGTCGCGGCCGCGCGGGCGGGTGCCCTTGATCGGCTTGGTCTCGATCGCGCCGGCCGGATCGAGCTTCAGGAACCGCTCGGGCGAGTTGGACACCACCGCCCGGCCCGGCAGGCGCAGATAGGCCGAGAACGGCGCCGGGCTCTGGCCGCGCAGGCGGACGAACAGGTCGAACGGATCGGCGCCGGCGGCCAGGCGCCCCGTCCAGGCGCGGGCGATATTGGCCTGGAAGATCTCGCCGCCGATGATGCGGTCGACGACCTGCGCGACGGCGGCCTCATAGGCTTCGCCGTTGGAGGCGATGAGGTCGGGGCATAGCGGGCCTTCGAACGCAGCGCGGTCAGTGGAGGCGTCCAGCCAGGCCAGCGCCGCGCGGGCGCGCTCGGAGGCTTGCGCATCGGTGTCGCCGCGCCCGACCGCGACCACCTGCCGCGCGTGATGGTCGAAGGCCAGCAGGGCCGGGTAACGCGCGCAGGTCAGGTCCGGCCAGTCGGTGCGGGAAAGGCCCAGCGCCTCTACGCGGTCGCCCAGCTCGTAAGATGCCAAGCCCACGACGCCACCCTGGAACGGCGGCCCTTCAGGATCACCGGCAAGGCGGGGGCCCAGCAGGTCGATCAACGCGGCGAACGGATCCTCGGCGACGCTGAACGTCTTGTCTGGTGCGCGCAACAGGTACGACCACCGCCCCTGCCCGCCCGTCACCAGCGCGCAGGCATACGGCTCATCCCGGAATGGAGCCAGCGCCCAGACCGGCTCGCGCCAGGGGGCGGTAAGGAGGGCGACGCGGCGCATGCAAGCCGGTGTAGCGCCAAGGGACCGACCCGGCTACCCGATCGCGGGCAGGCTTGTTATGCCTGCGGCATGCTTCACGACCGCTATAAGCCGCCGGTCTATGCGGGCCCTTTCACCGCGCGGCGCGAGCGTGGGCCGCCGTCGATGCCCTATCCGCATGTCTGCTTCCATTGCCGGTCATGCTTCAGGCGGCCCGTTATGCACGGCGGCTATGCGCGCCCATGCCCGCGATGCGCCAAGCCAGCGGCGCCGCTCTATTCCAGGTTCAAGCCACCGCCCCGCGATGACGACCGGCAGTGGCGCAAGGTCGAAGCGATCGTGCGGGCCGGCTTCGTGTTCATCGCGGTTGGCGAGCCGTACCCGGAGCATCTCGACGAGGTCGCGGCCTTCGTAGGCCGGCAAAAGGCCTATCGCGACACCTGGCGCAAGCTCTGGCCCGACTACTACCAGGCCATCGACGCGGCGCTGCCTTAGGCCTCCCGCTCTCCGCCCTTGACGGTGAACAGCCCCACCAGCCCCAGCGCCAGCAACCCCGCGATCGGGATGAAGCCCGCGACCTGGCTGGCGAAGATCTTGGTCGCCAGGGCCACCAGCAACGAGCCCAGCCACATGGTCGCGGTGCCCGACAGCGAGAACAGGCCGAAGAACGCCGCCATCCGATCCGGCGGGGCCAGGCGCACCAGCAGGGTGCGGCTCGAAGCGTACTGCGCCGTGACGAAGACGGCGATCAAGAGGCCCATGCCCAGATAGATGATCTCCGGCAGGGTGCGAAACAGCGGGCCGTTCCAGACGGCCGGGTGGGTCGCCGCGTCCCAGGTCCAGAAGTAGAGGATCTTCTCGCGGCCCATGCCCAGCGTGCCCAGCAGCACCAGGATGCACATGCCGACCTCGAGCTGGATCGCCCGGCGCGGCCCCAGGGTCTTGTCGAACCACGGCGCGATCAGGCCGCCCAGCACCCCGAAGATCGACAGCGAGATACCGTAGGCCAGCATCTCCAGCTCGCCCCACTTCATCAGGCCCGCCGCGAACAGGCCGCCGAAGATCAGCAGCGCGGTCATGCCGTCGCAATAGAGCATGCGCGCGCCCAGGAACTTGGCGACGTCGGCATGGCCCTTGAGGTTGCCGAAGGTGTCGGCGATCAGCTTCACGCCTTCCTTGATCGCGCCGGTCAGCGACACCCCGGTGCGGGGCGCGTCGTGGGTCCACAGGAAGAACGGGATCGCGCCGAGCAGCATGACCGTGGCGGCCAGCGGGCCGACGATGCGGCTGGGCTCGTGGTCGGCCTGGCTGAGACCCAGCAGCGGCGAGGCCGGCACGAACGACCACGGCACCATGCCCGGCAGTACGAAGGCCCACATCACGAAGATCAGCAGACTGACCGACAGGCCGTTGGCGGCGGCATAGCCCAGGCCCGACAGCACCGGCTCCTGCCCCGGCGCGGCCGAGCGCGACAACAGCGAGTTGTTGAGCACGTCGCCGCTGTTATAGGCCACGCCCAGCACGATCAGCGCCAGGCCCACCAGGTCGACCGGCAGGCCGCCGGGCTTGGCCAGCCACAGGGCGTACAGGACCGGAACCATGATCGCCAGGACCAGGCCCATGAACGGCTTGCGCGGCCCGAAGCGCTCGATCGAGGCCCCCAGGATCGGCGCGATCAGGGCGGTCAGCAGGCCATAGACAGTCGAGATGTCGGCGACGACCGCCTGGCCCTTGACCGGATCGCCGACCAGCACCCGCGAGAAGTACGGCGCGAAGACATAGATGGTGATCAGGATGACGTACGGGTCGCGCGTGCCCTGGTGCAGGATCCAGCTGAGCGCGCTGCGGGAGAGCTTCTGTTTGGGAATGGGGACGAGGGTGTCGTCACCCGCGACGTCGTTCATGCCCGGAGCCGAACCCGCCAACTCGCTCATACCGCAACCCTGATGATGCTCGGCCCTCTGTCGGGGCCGTCAGGGGAGGCTGGACCTTAAACAGACGTTTGTCACCTTACGGATTTGAGGCATCCCCTCTCCTCCCCCTCTGGGGGAGGTGGCCCGAAGGGCCGGAGGGGGCAGCTCGGCCTATGCCGGCGATGCCCCCTCAGTCGGCTCCGCCGACAGCTCCCCCAAAAGGGGAGCAGAGACTAAAGCAGGATGTGCGCCCGCACCTTCTCGCGGGTGTCGGTGTCCAACCCCACCGCCTGCTCCAGATACCCATCCAGCGACCCGTGCTGATCCTTGATCACCTCGAACGCCGCCGCGAGGTACCGCGCCTCGACGCCCATCGCCGCGCGCATGGCCGCCTCCGACGGACGCCGGCCAGTAGCCTCCGCGATATGATCCATGAACGCATGCCCCCGCCGGTCGAAACGGCCCGGATCGTTGGTCAGCAGGTAGTCGTCGATGACGTCGTCATCACCCACGCCCGCGATGTGGTGGGTCAAGGCCGCCAGCACGCCGGTGCGGTCCTTGCCGGCCGCGCAGTGGATCAGGGCCGGACCCTTGGCTTCCGCCAGCGCCAGGAAGAACCGGCGGAAGAGGTCGATATGCCGCTCCTTGAACGGCAGGCGGCGATAATATTCGTCCATGTAGGTGTGGACCGAGGCCTCGGTCAGCTCGGCGCTGCTGATGAACTCCAGCCACGGATCGGGGCCGGTCGCGCCCATCTCGTTGTCGATCACCTGGGCGGTAAAGCCCGTCCAGCGGCGCGAGGGCGAACGTTCGCGCTCGTTGGGCCGGCGCAGGTCGACCAGGGTGACGATGCCCAGGGCGGCGAGCGCGGCGAGATCCTCGTCGGTCGCCTCGGCCTGGTGGGCCGCCCGGAACAGCACGCCCTTCTTCAGGCGCCCCTCCCCCGCGGCGTAGTCGCCGAAATCGCGGAAGTTCTCGACGCCTTGGAGGGGGATGTGCCGGGTCATTCTACTTCCTCAAAAGCGGCTGCAGCCGATCCTGGATCGGCTGGTCGATATAGGTGTGGAACAGCCAGGCCGCGCCGTAGGCGACCGGGAAGCCGGCCAGCCACATCAGCCACTGCCAGCCGATGCCGATCGGCACGGTGTCGATCAGCTCGTGCACGGCGCTCCAATAGATCACGCCGACGAAGATGTGGGTGATGAACAGCGCGAAGGACAGCTTGGCGCCCTCCTCGATCCACTTGCGGGGCTGCTTGACCGGCAGGCGGCCAGCGCCCAGCACGATCATGGCGATGGCCAAGAGCGATGGCGCGTCGAACAGCCAGGGATCCGGCAGGGCGTAGCGGTCCAGCGGCTGGGTGATGACCAGCAAGGCCACCCCGCCCCACAGCAGGGCCTTGGCCGCCTGCTCGGACGGCCAGCGCATGTCGACGGCCCGCGCCAGGCAGACGCCCAGAATGAACAGCGGCAGGGCCCGCACGACGCCGTACTGGAACGGCAGGTCGGGCAGCGGGTGATGGAAGGCCTTGCGGGCGATGATCTCGAACACGCCCAGGATTACGGCCGCGCCTAGCGGCAGGATCCAGGCGTGGCGCACCTTGCTGACGGTCTTCCAGAAGAACGGGAACAGGGCGTAGCAGACGATCAGGGCCGACAGCGACCAGCTGGGCAGGTTCCAGCCATCGCTGGGGAAGCCCCAGGCGTGGATCAGCAGGGCCTGGACCGGCAGTTGGTCCCAGGCAAAGCGGCTAGGCTTGTGGGCGTCGGTGCCGACGGTGTTGAGCAGCAAAACGAGGATGGCCAGGCAGCCCAGCACCACCAGGTGTCCCGGCCACACGCGCGCGGCGCGGCGGACCCAGAAGCGCGGCGGGCTGACCCGGCCGCTCAGCACCGAGCCGCCATAGGCCCGGCCCAGCACGTAGCCCGACAACATGAGAAAGAAGTCCGTCGCCAGGAACCCGCGCGAGAACACCTGGCCGAAACGCTCGATCCGCATCGGGCTCTCGGCGCCATAGTGGTAGACGACGATCAGCAGCGAGGCGAGGAAGCGCAGGAAGTCCAGCGATCCGCCGCGCACGGCGTCCTTGCCGGGCTTGAAGCCGACAGGCTCCGCAACGGGCGTCTCACCCGAAGGAATCTGGGAAAGCGGGACGGTCACGAGGGTGGCCATAGCAAAGGCGCCGCCCCCGGAAAAGCCGTCGCCGGAAGGTCGTCTTGCGATATGGCGTCGCGGCCACTATCTGCAACTTCTACTGTTTCTGATAGGTCAAGCCATGTCTCGCATGCCCGTCCTGTTCGTCGGCCACGGCTCGCCGATGAACGCCATCGAGGACAATGCCTGGAACCGCGACTGGGCGCGGCTGGGCGTCGAGCTGCCGCGGCCCAAGGCGGTGCTGATGATCAGCGCCCACTGGGAGACGCGCGGCGCCTCGGCGGTCAGCGCCTCGGAAGCGCCCAAGACCATCCATGATTTCGGCGGCTTCCCGCAGGCGCTGTTCGACGTCCAGTACCGCGCGCCGGGAGATCCGGCCTTGGCGGCGCGGGTGGCCGAGCTCTTGTCGCCCGATCCGGTGGTGCAGCATCCGACGCGGGGGTTGGACCATGGGGCTTGGGGTGTGTTGAAGCCGATGTATCCGCACGCCGACGTGCCGGTGGTGCAGCTGAGCCTGGATCGCGGGCGGTCGGACCGGTGGCACTATGAGGCCGGCCGTCGCCTCAGCGTCCTGCGGGATGAAGGCGTGCTGATCATGGGCAGCGGCGACATCGTCCATAACCTGCGGGCGGCGGACTTCCGGCGGCCCGAGGCGCCGGAATGGGCGGATCGGTTTAATGAGCGTGCGAAGGCGCTGATCTTGGCCGGTGATCATGATCCGCTGATCGACTGGCGGAGCCTGGGGCCGGATGCGGAGATCTCGATCAACAGCGCGGAGCATTACCTGCCGCTGCTTTATGTGCTGGGCGCGCAGGAGACTGGGGAGGCTGTGAGCTTCTTCAATGACGACGTGTTCGCGGCGATTTCGATGACCGGCGTAAAGATCGGCTAGCGCTGAAAAGATGCTCCCCCGCGATGCGGGGGAGCTGTCGCGGAGCGACTGAGGGGGCGAGCGCGGCTTAAGCCCAGCTGGCCCCCTCCGGCCCTCTGGGCCACCTCCCCCGCATCGCGGGGGAGGATCTACAACGCTTCCGCCGCCTTCTTCGCTGCCGCCTCCCGCTCCTCCATCCCCTTCCCGTAAATCCCGCTCACCCGCCGCCGCACCGCCTCCGGCGCCGTCTCCGGCCGCCCGGCGTTGAACGGCGGGTCCGGCGCATACTCCACCGCCAGCTGAATGCTCTGCGCCATGTCGTCCCCCGCCAGCTCGGCCACCACCGTCAGGGCGAAGTCGATCCCCGCCGTCACCCCGCCGCCTGTGATGTAGCGCCCGTCCCGCGCCACCCGCGACGGATCGGGGATCGCGCCGAACAGCGCCAGCTGGTCGCGCCAAGCCCAGTGGCACGCCGCCCGCTTGCCCTTCAGCAACCCCGCCGCGCCCAGCACCAGCGAGCCCGTGCAGACCGAGGTCACATACTTCGCCCCATCGGCCAGCCGCCGGATCTCGGCGATGAAGTCCATGTTCCCCATCGCCTCTGTCGTGCCGAAGCCGCCCGGCACCAGCAGCAGGTCGCAGGCCTCGATATCCGACAGCTTGGGCAGGTGCGCGAAGACCAGGCCGTCGGCCTCGATCTCGCCGCCGTCCAGGCTGGCGACGGTGACTTTGGCGCCGGGCAAGCGGCACAGGATCTGGTGCGGACCGGTGAAGTCCAGGTGGGTCACGCCGGGGAACAGGGCGATCACGATTTGTAGCGGCTGGCTCATGCGATGGTCTCCGTCATGATTGCGGAGAGAACATGGTTCAGTTAGCGTCTGTCTGAAATGACATAGTTCCCACGGAAACCGCCATGGCACGCGCAATCGGCTTCCTCGTCTACCCAGGCTTCCAGCTGCTGGACGCCACAGGCCCCATCGCCGCCTTCGAGATCGCCGGCCGCCTGTCGCCCGGCGCCTATTCCCTGCATTTCCTGTCGCTGCACGGCGGCCTGACGCCCAGCTCCTCGGGCGTGGTGATCCAGACCACCGCCCTGGCTGACTGCCCACGCCTGGACACCCTGCTGATCTCCGGCGGCGACGGGGTGAAGGTGCCGGCCACCTGCGACGCCACCCTGGCCTTCGTGCGTGAGGCCGGCCGGCTGTCGCGGCGCGTGGCCTCGGTGTGCTCCGGGACCTACGTCCTGGCCGAGGCGGGCCTGCTGGACGGCAAGCGCGCCACCACCCACTGGAGCCGGACCAAGGACTTCCAGCGGCGCTATCCCAAGATCCGTCTGGAGCCCGACCGGATCTTCATCCAGGACGGGGCGATCTGGAGTTCGGCCGGCATCACCGCCGGCATCGACCTGGCGCTGGCCCTGATCGGCGCCGACGAGGGCGAGGCCGTGGCCTGCCGCACGGCCCAGCAGTTGGTGGTCTATCATCACCGCCCCGGCGGCCAGTCGCAGCATTCGGCGTTGATCGACCTGCGCCCCGGCCGCTTCGACGCCCTGCTGTCCTGGGCGCGCCAGAACCTGGCCGAGGCCCTGTCGGTCGAGCAACTGGCCGACCGCGCCGCCATGAGCCCGCGCAACTTCGCTCGCCTGTTCGCCCAAGAGACCGGCGTCACCCCCGCCAAGGCCGTCGAGCGCCTGCGGGTCGAGGCCGCTCGCGCCTTGCTGGACAGCGGCCCGCTGCAGGTCGAGGACGTCGCGCTGGAGACCGGCTTTGGCGACTCTGAGCGCATGCGTCGTGCCTTCATTCGCGCCTATGGCCAGCCGCCGCAGGCGCTGAGACGCGCTTCGAAAGCAAGCTGAAACACGGCGACATCGACCAGCAACACAGGGCGCGGACGGTGGCCGGGTCGGGGGACACAAACCTTCATCCCGGAGAACTCAATGACCGTCGCGAAGATGTTGGGGGCCTCGGCCCTGGTCGCCGCCGCCCTGACCCTCGCCGTCCCCGCCAGCGCCGCCCCCTATCACCACGGCAAGCCGCACAAGGTGAAGGTCTGCAAGTGGGAGCGCCATCACGGTCACAAGACCAAGGTCTGCCACTGGGTGACCCGCCGCTAAAAACCTAAGCGGGGCCGTACATTTCGGACATAGTTTTGCAACGACCGGCAAGGATCGTGGTTACCGATCGAGGGACCATCGATCCTTGGAGGACAAATGTCCGTCATGAAACTGCTGAGCGTCGCGGTCATCGCGGCCTCGGCCCTGGTGGTCAGCGTTCCCGCTGCCGCCGACGCCCACGACCGTCGTGACCGTTATGACCGGCACGAACGCCACGACCGCTACGACCGAGGCCGCTACGATCGCGTGCGTTACGATCGCGGCCGCCACCACCGCGGCCACAAGGTCAAGGTCTGCCACCGCGAGTGGCGGCACGGCCACCGCGAACGGGTGTGTTACTGGACCTGGCGGTAATTTCTAAGTTCCAAAGCGTGTCATCCCGGAAGCCTCGCAGAGGCTATCCGGGACCCAGGGGCCGGCGTACTGCGGTTGCCCTGGGTCCCGGCTCTCCGCTTCGCTGCGGCCGGGATGACACGTAGGGGCTAAACCGCCCGCCGATCCGCCGACCGCGGATCCACCACCACGTCCCCCGAGTTCAACACCCCGTCGATCGCGCGCCCTCGCCAGGCGACGGTGCTGTCGTAGATGTCGGCGCTTAGGTCGACCTCCGACACCAACAGCCCCTCCGTCTCCGCCTCCAGCACCCCGGTGATCACCCCATCCGGCCGCACGCAGAACGACGGCCAGCAGCTCCTGGGCGCCGTCGAGTTCGGGCAGCTGATCCACATGTTGTTGTTCGAGGCGCTGGCGATCATGCCCGCGGGCATGGTGATGGCCGGCAAGGTGGTCCCGCCGGTCAGAAGATGCGTGCCGACCCCCGCTTCCATCTCCGCGAACCGTGTCTCGCTCAGTCCACCCGCGTGGAAGCCGTGGAACATCATTCGCACGCCCAGCCGGTAGTAGGCCCGATAGAGCTCCGGATACCGGTAGTCATGGCAGACCAGCACCCCACACCGGACGCCGCCGATCTCGAACACCGCGAAGTGGTCGCCAGGCGAGTAGTGGGCCAGGTCCCCCGTCAGCCCTTCCGCGTCGCCGGCGCAGAACCGCTTGTCATAGCGGTCGACCAGCGCGCCTGTGGCGTCGATGACATAGACGCTGTTGTGCGGCTTGTGCCCGCCGCTCAATCGATGGGCTGAGCCGACCACGGTCCAGAGCTCCAGCTCTCCCGCCAACCTCATCACCGCCCGCGTCGCGGCCTGGCAGGCGTCCCAGTCGAAACCGTCGAAGCTTTCGAAGTCGACGCCGGCGTAACCCGACAACGCCGCCTCGCAGAAGTGGGCCACATCCGCCCCCGCCGCCTTGGCCTGGCGCATCAGCCGCTGGACCGCCGCCAGGTTCGCGGCGATGTCGGCCGAGACCGCGAACTGAGCGGTGGCGACCCTCACGCCGGCCGCTCCGCCCGCAGCCGCGCCACCTCCGTCTGCAGCTCGCTCAGCCGGGCGGCGTGTTCGCGGCACAGGACCATCAGCTCGTCGCTGCGCAGGGCGTCCAGCTTGTCGATCACCCGCATGATCTCCAGCTCGGCGCGCAGGTTGACGGCGTAGTCGTGCTCGGCGGTCTTGCGGTCCTTCGCCGCCTGGCGGTTCTGGCTCATCATGATCACCGGCGCCTGGATGGCCGCCAGGGTCGAGAGCAGCAGGTTCAGGAAGATGAAGGGATACGGGTCGAAGGCGTGCTTGAACGGGGCCAGCGCCAGGTTCAGCCCCATCCACAGGAACAGCGCCGCGCCAAAGCCGCCGATAAAGCCCCACGAGCCGCCGATGGCCGCCACCCGGTCGGCCAGGCGGGTCCAGAAGGTGTTGTCGTCATCCTCGTCGGGCTCGTCGGAAGGCTCCTCGTGCAGGATCAGGTCGATGACCCGCTTCTGCACGTCGCTGAGCTCGGCATAGGGCTGGCTGAGCAGTTCGCGGGACAGCTGGTCGAGGTGTTCCTGGGTCATCGGGGACTCACGGCGGACGTTACAAAGCCGAGATTGACAGGGTCGTGTCTGGAAGGCGACGGTCCCTGCATCGGGTGGGGCCGATGACTTCCTGTTCCTTCCTCAAGGAGAAGACCGATGGCCCATAAGTTTCTGATCAAGAAGAACAAGGCGGGCGAGTTCGTCGCCTACTTCACCTACAACAGCGAGAACATCTTCTGGACCGAAGGCTATTCCTCGAAAGCCGGGGCCAAGAACGCCATCGAGTCGATCAAGAAGAACGGCCCGGACGCCGAGGTCGACGACCAGACGGACTAAGCGGAAGCGCTCGGCATAGATGCTCCCCCGCGATGCGGGGGAGCTGTCGCGGAGCGACTGAGGGGGCCAACTCGGCCTCGATCCAGCTAGCCCCCTCCGGCCCTCCGGGCCACCTCCCCCGCAACGCGGGGGAGGATCTACCAGGCGCCCTTGACCCTTCCGCCGCTTAGGCATCTGATCATTGATAACAATGATACGGGAGGGGAATGCCATGGCCGCCAATGGCCGGAAATCCATCTTCATCACCGGGGCCGCCAGCGGCATCGGCCTGGCCTGCGCTAAGCGGTTCGCGCGGGCCGGCTGGTTCGTCGGGCTGTCGGACATCGACAAGGTCGGCCTCTCGGCGGCGCGCGAAGCCATCGGCCCCGACAACGCTTCGGTCCATCCGCTGGACGTCCGCGACCGCGAGGGCTGGGCCAACGCCCTGGGCGACTTCGGCCGCGAGACCGGCGGCAAGGCGGACGTGATCCTGAACAACGCCGGCGTCGCCCGCTTCGGGGTGCTGGAGGACCTGTCGGACGCCGACTGCGACATCCAGATCGACGTCAACATCAAGGGCGTGATCAACGGCGCCCGCGTGGGCCTGCCGCTGCTTAAAAGCGCCGGCGGGCGACTGATCAATATCGCTTCGTGCGCGGGCCTGTACGGCTCGCCCAAGCTGGCGGTCTATTCGGCCACCAAGTTCGCGGTGCGGGGGCTGTCGGAAGCGCTCGACGTCGAATACGCCCTGCACGGCGTCAGCGTCGCCTGCGTCATGCCGTGGTTCGTCGAGACGCCGATCCTGAACGCCGGGGCCTCAGGCACGAACGAGCAGATGGCCGACGCTTTGCGCGCCGGCGGCCTGGAGGTCTATCCGGTGGAGGACGCCGCCCAGGTGGTCTGGGAGGCCGCGCACGGCAAGGCGCTGCACTATTTCGTGGGCAAGCGGGCGAAGCAGATGCGCTTCGCCAGCAGCCACATGCCCAATGCCGTTAGGAAGCGGCTCCGCTCGCAGCCCCTACTGTCGTCTTGAGGCCGTCCAGCGGACGGTCGGACGTCGGGACCAGGGCCTTGACCGGGGTGGCCTGAGTCTTGGGGGCCGTGGCGATCGGGGCCGAGGCCGGCTCGGTCACCTGCGCGCCGACCGGACCGCCCATGCCCGGCGCGTTCGACGCCGGCTCCAGACGGCCGATGGCGCTGGCGGCATAGACCACCGGCGGACGACCATCAGCCGTCAGGCTGGCGATCTCGGACGGCGCGATGTCATCGACGGTCGGCAGGTGCGACGGGGCGAAGCTGCCCGACGACGCGCCATGACGGCCGAAACGATAGAAGATGTGCATGCCCACCTGAGCCACGCGCAGCAGGCGCGGACCCCAGCCGGGCGAGACATTGATCGTGTGGAAGTGCGTGGCCGAACCGACCGCGCTGGACATCTCGCCGGCCAGGGTGCGCGAGGCGACCTTGCGAGCGCGCGACCAGGCGCCGATGTCGCGGGCGCGGCGCATCGAGCCGTCGCAGGCGAAGCTGAACTGGCAGCCCGTGCGGTTATAGGCGCCTTGGAACACCACGCCGCAGATCGACTTCGGGAAGGCCGGGTGACGCACGCGGTTCATGACCACCTGGGCCACGGCCGCCTGGCCGCTGGGGGTCTCGCCACGGGCTTCGTAATAGACGGCGTCAGCCAGGCATTCCAGCTCGCGCGAGCTCTCCAAAGCATTGCGCAGTTGGAACGGACCCGCGATCCCGGGGTTGAATGCAGAGCCGAAGCTGGCGCGCAGCATCAGCGGACCGGTGCGGCCCGACTGGCCGGGACGCAGGTTCGCGCCTTCCAGGCGCGCGGTCAGCATGGCCGACTGGCGGTCGCGCTGATCGTCGAGAGCGGCAAACAGATAAGGATCGTGACGCTTGGCCACGGCGAGCGCGCCGGGGTCCATACGCGTAGAAGCGCTCAGCATGGCCGCGTCGGAGAAATCCCCCGATGCGCCTTCCGCCAATCGGGCGACGCGGGCGTGGGTGGAGGCCGATTGAGCCAGGCCACCCAGAAGGTAAACGCCGCCCAGAGCCAGACCCGTGATGGATCCGACCAATACGGCGCCGACCAGCCCGCGCGCGTCCGCGCGCGTCTGCGACTTGATATACAAAACTAGCGTCCTGCGCGGCGAGGGCGCTCCGGCCCCCCGACAAAAACCACCTCGAAACCCCCGAAATTCACTGGCGGGGAACCCTTCGAAGCGGGTGGACTGGCCGTAACACGCTGTGGCCAAGATCCTGCTTGATGGGGCTTATGACGTATCCATGAACGACTCGCAAGCACTTGCCGCACTGCAGCATGGCGTCTGCGCTTAGAAGTCGCACAGTCAAATTGTTAACGCGTTGAATCGTAGCGAAAAGCTCGACAAGTGCGATCGGCGTTTTTTTGTGGATCAAAAACCCTTGCCACGTCTTTGCTCGGACTTTTCGCGCGAGACTTCGGCGGCGCCGCATCGATACTCGACGACGACATAAACCTTAACAATCTTGCTTAATTGGCCGCGCGGATTGGGCGGGTTCCGGACGAACTGTCGGCCCCGCCCTCGCCGCCCTACCGCCCCTTCACCAGCCGCCACCCGTCGACGAACAGCTTGGTCACGTTGGCCGCCACGGCGACTGCCAGGATCACCATGAAGGTCGTGTCGACCACCTGCTGCAGCTTGGCGAAGTCGGCCGCGTGGTCGCCGTTCGTCACGAAGGTGACCAGCGGGAAGGCGGGCCACAGGATGGCGCTGATCGCCAGGCCACCCAGCGCGGCCAGGATCTCGGTCGCCGCCCGCGCTCGCACCCAGGCCGGCTGGATCACCAGGATCAGAGCCGACAAGCCTTGCAGGACGGCCAGGCCCAGGATCGGCCAGTGCAGGGCCAGGACGACCGGGCTCACGACAACGCCGAAACCGTCGGGCGCGTGCACGATCCGCTCCATCGGGAACGGCAGGGTGCCGGTCCACCAGGCGATGAACAAGGCGACGGCCGCCAGTTCGAACACGGCTTCGAAACGGGTCTTGGCGAACCAGCCCTTGCCGCCGGTCCAGCTCGACCAGGTCCAGTCGCCACCGCCCATCCAGTCCTTGCCTTCCGGCAGGACGGGCAGATCGCTGACCTTCCAGTTGGCCAAGTCGCCGACCTTGATCCAGCCGCGCTCGACCGCCGCCGCGATCACCGTGGCCGTGCCGATCAGGCTGAGCGCGGTGGGGATGAAGTCCGACAGGATGCCGCCGATCCGATGGTTGTTACCCTGGCCGGCGATCAGCACCACCACCGCCGGGACCACCGTGGCCAGGGCGGCGATGGCCAGCAGCACCTTCACGGCGAACAGCCAGAACGGATAGATCTCCGGCCCGACCAGCGCGCGGTGCGGGCCGTAGCGGCCGGCCACGGCGATCGGGTGACCGATCTCGCGCAGCAGGCTTTCCGTGCCGGCCTTGTCGAGCGGACGGCCCAGCGCCGCCTCCTTCTCCTCGACACGGTTCATGATCAGGTCGCGCAGCTCGGCGACGATGTCCTGGCGCGAGGCCTTCGGCAGCAGGGCGGCCACGGCCGCCAGATAACGATCGATCAGATCGCTCATGGTCTTGTCCCCTTGAGAATGGTGTGGAGCCGGCATCACAGCAGCGGCTCGAGGGCGGCGTTGATCGCGCGCCATTCGTCGGCGAGACGGACGAGCACCGCCCGGCCCTCCGCCGACAGCTGGTAGAAACGCTTCTTGCGCTTGTCTTCCTCGCGCCATTCGCTGGCCAGGAGCCCTTGGCTCTCCAGCCGACGCAGCATGGGATAGAGCGCGCCTTCGTCGATCTCGACACCTACGGTCGAGAGGGCCTGGCGCAGGCTGTAGCCGTAACGCTCCTCCCGCAGCTGGGCGAGCACGGCCAGGATCAGCGTCCCCCGCCGCAGCTCCTGTCGGAGCGATTCAAAGATGTCCGTATCGGTCGGCATGGGGTGTGCGCCACATAGTGTGCATCACATGGTGTGTGACGCACACTGTATGTCACACAGTATGATCAGGAGTCAACAGATGCTCCCCCGCGATGCGGGGGAGCATCTTTGTCCGCGCTACTTCACCACCGGCTTCAGCAGGTCCTGCAGGCCCACCCGCCAGAACAGCTCGGCCCGCACGCGATCCGCCACGCCGTTGACGATCTCGGCCCCGTCCTGCGAGGGGTCGATGTGCACCCGGAATGGACGCTGGCCGAAGGGCGTGTCGACCACCCGGGCGATGGCCTTGGCCACCTCGCCGGCGTCGGCGTCAGCGGGCTCCAGCGCGGTCAGGCCGTTCAGCGCCGCCTCGGCCACGCCGGCATAGGGCCCGTCCATGTATGCCCCAGCCACCGCCTCATCGGCCGGCTTACCGGAGTGAGCGAAGTGGTTGGTGCCCTTGGTGAAGGCCCCCGGCACGATGATCGAGGTCTCGATGCCCCAGCGGGTCAGCTCACTGGCGTAGGAGACCGCCAGGCTGTCCATCGCCGCCTTGGCCGCGAAGTACGGAGCCAGGAACGGCGGGGTGCCGCCCCGGGTCGAGCTGGACGACACCCAGACCACCAAGCCACGCCCCAGCTGGCGCAGGACCGGCAAGGCGGCGCGGTTAACGCGCTGAGTCGAGAGGACGTTGACGTCGAACAGCTGCGTGTACTGCTCGGGTGTGAAGGCCTCGGCGGGGCCAAAGCTCATATGGCCGGCATTATGGACGATGACGTCCAGGCGGCCGTCCTTGGCGACGATCTGGTCGATGGCGGCCTGCACCGAGGCCTCCGAGGCCACGTCCAGCTCGACGGTGCGCAGGTCGACGCCGTGCGCCTTGGCGTAGTCGGCGGCGGCGGCCACTTGCGGCGCGTTGCGGCCGGTCGTCTCGCGCATCGAGGCGTAGACGGTGTGGCCGGCGCCGGCCAGTTCGCGGGCGGTCAGCGCCCCGAAGCCCGAGGATGCGCCGGTGACGAGGATGACTTGCTTGCTCATGACAGGGCTCCTTCTCAGATGATGCCGCCGTTGACGCGCAGGGTCTGGCCGTTGACCCAGGCGCCGTCCGGACCGGCCAGGAAGGCGATGGTCGACGCGATGTCCTCGGGCTGGCCGAGGCGCTCCAGAGGCGCGGCCTTGGTCAGGCGCTCGATCACCTCGTCGGGCTTGCCGTCCAGGAACAGCTTGGTCGCCGTCGGGCCGGGCGCGATGCTGTTGACCGTGATGTTCCGGCCGCGCAGCTCCTTGGTCAGGATGGCGCTCATGGTCTCGACCGCCGCCTTGGTCGCGGCATAGACGCCGTAGTTCACCGGCAGCAGGCCCACGACGCTGGACGAGAGGTTGATGATCCGGCCGCCGTCGCGCAGGCGACGGGAAGCCTCGCGCAGGGTGTTGAAGACGCCCTTCAGGTTCACGGCGATCGTCTGGTCGAACAGGGCGTCGTCGGTGTCGGCCAGGCTGGCCAGCTTCATGATCCCGGCATTGTTGACCAGGACGTCGACGCCGCCGAAGGCCGCCTCGGCATGGTCGAACAGCCGGCGCACGGCGGCCGGATCGCTGACGTCGGCCTGGGCGGTGATGGCCTTGCCGCCGGCCGCCTCGATCTCGCGCACGGTCGCCTCGGCGGGGGCGGCGTTACCGGCGTAGTTGACGATGACGGTGAAGCCGTCGCGGGCCAGACGCTTGGCGGTCTCCGCGCCGATGCCGCCCGAGGCGCCGGTCACCAGCGCCACCTTGTTCTCAGTCGATTGGGTCATGGTTGGTCTCCTTCGATGGAGCGACCATGCGCCTTCGCCTGAGTTGAATAATTCAGCCAAACACGACATGACTATTCGTATTGTCGAATAATAGGAGCGCGCGGCGTGGATCGGTTCGAGGCCATGCGCCTGTTCACCCGGATCGTGGAGCGCCGCAGCTTCACCCAGGCCGCCGCCGACCTCGACCTGCCCCGCTCGACCGCCACCGAGGCCGTGCAGCAGCTGGAGGCGCGGCTGGGCGTGCGGCTGCTCCAGCGCACCACCCGCCAGGTCAGCCCCACCCTGGACGGCGAGGCCTATTACCAGCGCTGCCTGCGCCTGCTGGACGAGCTGGAAGAGGCCGAGGGCGCCTTTCGCCAGCGCACCCCGACCGGCCTGCTGCGGGTCGACGTGCAGGGCGCCCTGGCGCGGCGGTTCGTGCTGCCCGGCCTGCCCGACTTCCTGGCCGCCTATCCCGAGCTGAAGATCCAGATGACCGAAGGCGACCGGCTGGTCGACCTGGTGCGCGAAGGCGTCGACTGCGTGCTGCGCCTGGGCGACCTGACCGACAGCGCCATGGTGGCCCGGCGCGTGGCCCTGCTGCCGGAAGTGACCTGCGCCGCGCCGGCCTATCTCGCGCGGCGGGGAACGCCCCGGACGCCCGACGACCTCGCGGGCCACCGCATGGTCGGCTTCCTCAACGCCGCGACCGGTCACATCTACCCGCTGGAGCTGACCGTGGACGGCAAGGTCCGCCAGGTCGCGGTGGAGGCGGACGTGACGATCAATTCGGCCGAGAACACGGTCGCCATGGGCCTCCTGGGCCTGGGTCTGATCCAGGCGCCCCGCTACCGGGTCGAGGACTGCCTGGCGGACGGGACCCTGGTCGAGGTGCTGACCGACCATCCGCCGCCCCCGACGCCGGTTTCCCTGCTCTATCCACGCAGCCGACAGCTGTCCCCGCGCGTTCGAGTGTTCATCGACTGGGTCGCGAAGCGTTTCGCCGCCTGACGGTGAGGAGACCGCCATGGGTCACGCCGCGCCACGTCCCCCCAATCCGCTGAGCCGCTTCGTCGACGCCCAGAGTTCCACCTACGACCGCGCGATGGCCGAGTTGCGGCGCGGCGAGAAGACCAGCCACTGGATGTGGTTCGTCTTCCCGCAGATCGCCGGCCTGGGCCGCAGCCCGACCGCGCAGTTCTACGCCATCGCCGACCTGGCCGAAGCCCGCGCCTACCTGGCCCATCCCGTGCTGGGCCCCCGCCTGGTCGAAGCCGTCGAAACCCTCCTGGCCCTGCCCGGCCGCGACGCCCACGCGGTGTTCGGCTCGCCCGATGACCTGAAGCTGCGTTCCAGCCTGACGCTGTTCCAGGCGGCGGCGCCGGAGGAGCCGGTGTTCGGGCAGGCGCTGGTGAAGTACTTCGCCGGGCGCGAGGACATGCTGACGCTGGAGAAGCTCTCCTAGAACACCAGCACCTGCTTGCCCCGCTCCGGCGCGCGAACCGTCTCTTCCAGCGCCGTGCGGAAGTCCTCTAGCGGCCGCACGCCCGCGATCAGCACCTCGACGCTCGGATCGGCCAGCTCTTCCAGCACGCTCGCGATCCAGGCCGCATCACTGACCGGCGGGGCGTCGAAGAAGTAGCGGTAGATGTAGGCGCGGATAATCTGGTCCTGCATCAGCACCTTCAGCGCGTTGGTCTGGAACGGGGCCAGGTCGTAGGCGCCGACGATCACGGCGCGGCCTCGGAAGCCGAGGGCCTCCAGCAGCTGGGTCAGCACTTGCCCACCGATCGCGTCGACAACGCCAGACAGGGTCTCGTCGCCGATCGCAGCGCGCACGGCGTCGGCCAGCGGGACCTCAAGCGCCGACAGCTCGATCACCGCCGCCGCGCCCAGGGCGGTCAGGTCGCGGCCCTCGACCTTGCGGCGGACGATGGCGACGACCTTCACGCCGCGGCGGGCGGCCATCTGGATCAGGAGGGTGGAGACCAGGGAGTGCCCCGCCGTCACTGCCAGCCATTGGCCGGCCTGGACCTCAGAGGCCTCCAGCAGATCGCGGGCGGTGACCGCCGGCATGAACTGGGCGGCGCGCTCGACGGGGTAGTCGTCGGGCAGCGGAACCAGCGCCGCCGGATCGACCGTGACGTACTCCGCCCACAGCCGCGTGGCGCTGAAAGCAACCAGCATGCCGGGCGAAAGGTCGGCGCGGCCGCCGGTCTCGACCACCCGGCCGACGCCGTGGTTGCCGACGATCTGGCCGGGCAGGCTGGGTCGCTTGGCTTCGGGGTACTGGCCCTGGGTGTAGAAGAAGTCGCCCGGATGGATGCCGACGGCGACCATTCGCACCAGGGCCTCTCCAGGCGCGGGGACGGGCTGGGCGACCTCCCGCAACGCCACGACATCGAGGGGCGAACCGAGACGATCTTGAACCAGGGCTTTCATGGCTGTGCTCCGTTGAACTCGGAGCGTCAGATGAAGACCACCGCCCGCCGGGACAATCGCTCCGTCGGGAGCTCTGTTTTCCGCCAGCGGGACAATCGCCGACCTTGCGCCGAAATCGCCGCGCGCCGATCTCCTGGGCGAGCGAGGAGCGGCGCATGCTGGGCTATGACGACGTGGCGATCTTCCTGCGGGTGGCGCGCGAGGGCAGTTTTGTCGCCGCCGCCCAGGCGCTGGGCCTGCCGACCAGCACGGTCAGCCGCCGGGTCGCGGCGCTGGAGGAACGCTTCAAGACCCAGCTGCTGCGCCGGACCACCCGCGCCGTCAGCCTGACCGACGACGGCCGCGCCTTCGTCGACCGCGCCGCCGCGGCCATGGACGAGCTGGAGGCCGCCGCACGGGGCCTGGACGTCTGCGACAGTCGCCTGTCGGGCAAGCTGACCGTCACGGCCCCGCACCATGTCTGCAACGAGGAATTCGCCCCGCACCTGCTGGCCTTCGCCGCCAGGCATCCCGACCTCGTCATGGACCTGCGCCTGACCAACGGCGCGCCGGACCTGGTCGAGGAGGGGATCGACGTCGCCTTCCAGCTGGCGCCGCTGCCCGAGGGCCGGCACGTGGCGCGCAAGCTGTGGACCGCGCCCTATGGCCTGTGGGCCAGCCGGGAGTTCCTGGCCAAGCATCCCGAGGCCGCCGGCCTGGATCATCCCAAACGCCTGGCCCGCCTGCCCGCCGTCGTCACCCCGCCGATCCTGGCCTGGCGGTTCGTCCACGCCGGCGGCGAGACCCTGGCCGTCGCGCCGCGCACCCTCGGGGCTTCGGTCGACGACCTGTCACTGGGCGCCCTGGCCGCCAGCCAGGGGCTGGGCGTGGCCTATCTGCCCAAGGGTCTGGCCGGGCGGTTCCCGGAGCTGGTCGAACTGTCACTGGGGGATTGGCGGGTCGAGGACCGAGAACTCTACGCCCTCTATCCCGCCACGCGGCAACTGTCGCCCAAGGTCCGGGCAGTGATCGACCACGCCCTGGCCGCCCGCGCCGCGCATTGAGACCTTAGCAAAACTTTCAACTCACACGCGCTTGCCCAGATAACAACGTTCGCTCTAAAGCAACGCTGTCAATGTCTGGGCGAAACGGGTCGGGGTGACCTTTCTGAGACGATCTCTATTGGCGGTCTTGTACGTTTGCGCCCTCACGGCGTCAGCGACCGCAGCCGAGCGCGCTGCGACGATCGTCCTGCCCCCTCAGCCGCTGAGCCGAGCGCTGGGCGAGCTGGGCCGCCAGATCGGAGTGGACATCCTGGCCGCCCCGGCCGTGGTCGGCGAGCGCCGCGCCCCGCCTCTGCGCGGCCGCCTCACGCCGGCCCAGGCGCTTGAGCAACTGCTGGCGGGCTCCGGCCTGACCTATGAGCGGACCGAGCCCGGGGTCTATGTCGTGCGCGTCCGACCCAGCGCAGCAGCCGAACGGCCCGAGACGCCGACGGCCCTGCCCGAGCTGCTGATCGTCGGCGTGCGCAGCCAGAACGTCGACCAGCCGCGCGACCCCGACGACATCCAGCCCTACCAGGTCTATGAGCGCAGCACGCTGCGGGGCGCCCAGAGCCTGTCGGCCGACGACTTCCTGCAGACCTGGCTGACCGCCAACACCTACAGCTACCAATCCGTCCCGACCCGCCTGCGCGGCCTGCCGCCCTCGCGCTCGAACTTCTCGTTCCGCGATCCCAACGCCCAGGCCGCGACACTGGTGCTGGTCGACGGGCGGCGCATGCCGGCCATCCCGACCGCCAACCAGATGACCCAGGCCGATATCGGCCCCATCCCCCTGGCCGCGATCGGACGCATCGAGACCCTTGGCTCCAGCAGCGGCGCGCTCTACGGCCTGGGCGCGGTCAATGGCGTGGTCAATCTGGTGCTGGATCGCGACTACAGCGGCGCCGAGGTCGCCGGGACCTATGGCGCGGGCAAGAAGGGCGACGGCGAGTACGGCCGCTTCGACGCCCGCCTGGGCTGGAGCTCCAAGGGCGGCGGGACGGCGATGATGGTCCGCTACGGCCAGAGGCGCTTCAACGGCGTCACGGTCGGCGACCGGGTCGAGGCCTCCGCGCCGCTGGACGGGGCGCAGCTGAAGGCCGGCCAGAGCTTCAACAGTCCGCCGGGCGACGGGACCACCCTGTTCGGGGTCAGCGGCCCGTTCACGGTCGGCGGCGTCTCGATGACCAAGAGCTACATCCCCGCCGACTATGACGGCCGCGAACCGATCGAGGCGGTGCTGATCCGCAACGCGGGCCTCTCCGCCCCCGGCCTGGCCCAGGGCCACAAGGACCGGCAGCTCTCGGCCGACAGCCGCAGCGACGCGATCCTGGCCAATCTGCGCCAGCGGCTGTGGAGCGGGGCCGAGGCCTATGTCGACTACATCTACCTGGCCAGCCACGACTCGTTCTTCGCGCCCTATGGCGGCTTCTACACCTGGCTGACGCCGGGCCAGGGCGCGGGGGTCCGGTTCTCGGGATCCAGCCAGATCGAGCTGGTCGCGCCCGTGCCCCACACCTTCGGGACCACCGACACCCGGACGATCACGCGCCGCGTCACGGCGGGCCTGGTGTTCGACCTGCCGGCCCGCTGGCGCGGCGGCGTCGACTACGCCGTGGGCTCCTCGCGCATTCGCTATCTGGGCGGCGACTACGGCTTTCCCTATGAGACCTTCCAGAGCGTCGCCGACGGGGTCATGCCCGACGGCCGGCCCGCGCCCAACCCCTTTGGCGACCAGGCCAAGTTCCTGGCGGACCTCAAGGGCTATGCGACCCAGGGCGCGTCCGCCGAGCCCCTGAGCGGGACGCGGCTGGAGGACATCTCGCTGCGCGCCTCGGGACCGATCGCCCGGGTCAAGGACCGCGACGTGACCCTGTCCCTGACCGCCCAGCAGCTATGGGAGGGCATGCCGCACATGGCCGGCGCGGCCAGCCATCACCTGTCGATGCGCTCGCGGTCGTTGTTCGCCGAGCTGCGCGCGCCGCTGGAGGAGGTCTTCGGCGTGCGCGGCCTGGAGCTGCAAGCCGCGGCGCGCCGCCAGACCGGCCGCATCCGCATCGAATACGGCGGTTATGCCGCCGTGGAGAAGTCCGCCGACCTCTATCTGGTCGGGCTGAAGGCCGAGCCGGTCCGGGGCCTGCTCCTGCGCGGAGCCTACGCCTCCGGCGCCCAGCTGCCTGAGCCCACCATGTTCATGAACATGCGGGGCACCAACGGCAGCAACATGATCGATCCCAAGCGCAATCCGAACGCGCCGATCTCGGCCGAGGGCTGGTTCTGGGGCGTCTATGGCGGCTCGCCCGACCTCAAGCCCGACCAGACCCGGACCTTGTCCGCCGGCGTGGTGCTGGCCTCGCCGCTGATCCCGCGCACACGGCTGTCGGTCGACTACACGCGTATCGAGGGCCACGACCTGCTGGTCAGCGTCTACCGAGGCGCCGACTTCTACATCCTCAACGAGGATCGCTATCCGGGCGCCGTGGTCCGCGCGCCGCTGACCGACGCCGACCGGGCCAAGGGCTATACGGGCGGCAAGATCCTGGAGGTGCGCGACCTCAACGAGAACAGCGGGGCCAGCCTGGTCCAGGCGGTGGACATGACCGCCCAGCACGACCTCGACCTGGCCGGCGGGCGCCTCAGCCTCAGCGCCACGGCGACCTGGCAACCGACCCTGACCCTGCGCACCGCGCCCGACAACTGGCTGGGCAAACGCACGCCCGACGGCGGGGCGCCCGAGTGGCGCGGGGCCGCTGGCGTACGCTGGTCGACGCCCAGCTTCGCGGCCTCGGCCACGGCCCGCTACATCAGCGCCAACGGCCCCACATCCCTGGCCGCGCGCACGACGGTGGACCTGGCGCTGGGCTGGAGCCTGCCGCGTCCGCCCGGCGCCTCCGAGACCGAGCTGCGGCTGGGCGTGCGCAACCTGTTCGACCGCTGGTCGATCGACGATCCGCTGAAACGCCGGTTGGAGGCGACAATCATTGCTCGCTTCTAGAGCGTAAGGCTTTGCCGCAGCGCTCGGGACGTTATCAAGGTCGCCGGGCGTCGCGTTGTGGGGAAGGCATGCGTAGAGGGTTGGCGGTCGCTCTGGCCGCCGTGTCGGTGATCTGCAGCGGGGCGGCCGGGCCTGCCGCCGCCAGCACCGCCGCGAGCCGCACCCAGGTCGCCGGCAAGCTGACGCCGCACACGCCCTGGACCCCGCCGCCCGACGCCATGACCGCCCCGCTGAAGGCGGCGCTGGAGAAGCTGAAGGCCGACGACTATCCGGGCGTCTACGCCCTGGCCAAACCCTATACCGAACGCCCCGACTTCGAGACCCTGCCCGAGACGGTGCGCCACCTGGCCTGGCATCTGGTGGGCCTGGGCGCCTGGCAGACCGACCGCCTGCCCGAGGCGCACAAGGCCTTCAAGACCTCGTCCAAGCTGGCCGGCGCGATCGGCTGGGATTGGCTGTACCGGGCCTACACCGCCCAGGGCGACAAGGACCCGCAGGACTCCGTCTACGCCTTCACCACCATGCTCGAGACCGACCCGGAGCCGCTGGCGCAGGTCGACGACCATTTCATCGGCGAGCTTCGTCGCCAGGCTTTGGAGCTGTCGCGCGGCGAAC
Organism: Caulobacter sp. GW821-FHT12D05; assembly: GCF_058807295.1. Taxonomy (NCBI): domain Bacteria; kingdom Pseudomonadati; phylum Pseudomonadota; class Alphaproteobacteria; order Caulobacterales; family Caulobacteraceae; genus Caulobacter; species Caulobacter sp. GW821-FHT12D05. The sequence continues at coordinate 767,794 of NZ_JBXAQO010000003.1, read as the reverse complement.
AGCGGCAGATGGCCCTGGTCGACGACCTGCTGGACCTCGACTGGAAGCCGCGCGACGCCAATGGCGACTGGAGCGACGTCTGGCAGGAACACGCCGCCCGACTGCTGGATCGCGGCGACGTCGCGCGGGCCGGCAAGGCGATGGCGCGGGTCACAGCCCCCGACGCCTTGGCCTCGGCTCGCGCCGATCGCCGCTTCGCCCCGCTGCTGCGCCAGGATCCGGCCCGCTTCGATGTGGCCAAGGCCCATGCCGCGCGCGTCGAAACCACCCGCGCCCGCATGGCCGAGAAGCCCCGCTCGCTGGGGGCGGTCAACGCCCACGCCCTGGCCCTGCTGGGCATGGGTCGCTACGTCGAGGTCTTCGCCGTGACCCAGGCCGCCCTCGACCGCAAGATCGACAGCTGGGACGACGCCCAGGACCGCCCCTGGACGCTGGATATCCAGGCCCGCGCCCTGCGCGACCTGGGCCGCTTCGACGCCGCTTTGACCGCCTGGCGCGTGGCCACCCGGCCCGAGATCGGCGGCGGCGTCAGCCAGGAGCTGAACCTGGCCGACGCCCTGCTGGAGCTGGATCGCCCCGCCGAGGTCCTGACGATCGTCGGCGGCGTGAAACCCGACAAGGTCAGCGCCTTCGGCCGCATGGTCGCCGCCAACCTGTCGGCCTGCGCCAACGCCCAACTGGGCGACCGCGCCGGCGTCGACCGGGCCTTCGCCGCCCTGGCCGCCGACCGCGACGCCATCCCGTTCCTGGAGATGAGCGGCCATCTGTGCGCCGGCGACCAGGACGGCGCGGCCGCCGTGCTGATCGCCCTGCTCAAGGATCCCGAGACCCGGCTGGAAGCCCTGGCCGACGCCCAGGACTATCCGGAAGAGGCGGTCACCGCCCCGTTCCGCCGCGCCCAGCTGGCCCGCCGCCGCGCGCTCTACGCCCGCCCCGACGTCCGCGCCGCCGTCGCCGCTGTCGGTCGCGTCGAGCGTCAGCCCTATCCGGCGGTGTACTGATGCGGCGTCTGCTCCTCGCCCTGTCGGCGGCCCTGGCGCTCGCCGCGCCGGCCATGGCCCAGCGCTTCGCCGACACGCCGCTGGAGCTGACCCAGCCCGCTGACGCCGTCGCCCAGGTCGAGCGCGCGGTGCGGGCCGGCAGTCCGATCAGCGCCTTCGACCACCAGCAGATCCACGACCTGTGGCAGGCGCTGGCTGACAACGACGCCCTGCGCCTGCGGCTGCTGAACGCCCTGGGCACGCTGAACTTCGCCTCCGTCGACGCCATCGACGACGAGGACCAGTTCTGGGAGGACCAGGCCCGCCTGCTGGTCGACAGCCGCGCCGCGCCGCGCGTGGTACTGGCCGCCCTCAAGCGCCTGGTCGGCGTCGACGAGCAGCTGGGCGCTGCCCTGTCGCCGCGCTTCGCCGCCGCCCGCCGGCTGGACGAGGCCTGGTTCGAGCCCAACGCCATCGTCATGCGCGCCTTCACGCGGGCCGACCGGCTGGCGGTCAAGGAGACCGACCGCCTGGCCCTGGTCACCCTGCGCGCCGACTTGCTGGAGCGCCTGGGCCGTCCCGCCGAGGCCCTGGCCCTGGTCGACAAGGCCCTGCTGCGGGTCGAGGTCTCACCGCAGAGCTTCAGCGACACCGACGGCGCCCTCTTGAACCTGCGCGCCGAGCGGGCCTTCAGCCTGTGGCAGCTGGGCCGCTTCGACGACGCCATCGCGGAAGACCGCGCCATCGTGAAGGCCGCCCGCCCGGGTGAGGGCTATGACGGCTGGGCCGACAACATGCTGGTCGGCCATCTCGCCGGCAGCGGTCGCGCCAAGGACGCGCTGAAGGCGCTCGACTACTTCCTCTATCGGCCCAACGGGAACCTAGGCGACTGGATCGTGGCGCGCTCGGTCTGCGTCAATGTCCAGCTCGGCCGGCTGACCGCCGCCCGCCGCGATCTGAAGGACCTGAAAGGCGACACCCTGCCGGCCCGCACCTACGCCCTGCTGTGCCTGGACGATCTGGACGCCGCCGCCGCCAGCTACCGGGCGCGACTGGCCGATGCCGACGCCGCGCCGTGGGCGATCCTGGCCCTATCGGCGCGCGCCCGTCCCAAGACCGTCGGATCCTGGGACACCGTGATGCTGGACCGCCAGGCCGAGGTCGCCGCCCGCTCCGACGTCCAGGCCGCCCTGGTCGCGGCCGGCGGCGCCCGGCGCTCGCCGCTCGTCCCGTCGGGCGGCGAGAACTGGTGACAGACTGCTGCCACTCCCCGTCAGCAGACCCCCTAGCCGAGACCCGCGCGCGTCCCTAACTTGGGGCCATGCCTTCTTCCGATAACAGCGGCGTCTCGGACGTCTCGACGCCCTTCGTCATGGACACGGTCCAGGACGTCGCCGACGGCGTCATGCCCATGCTCTGGACCCCGCACCGCCCCGCGCGGCCGGACAAGTCCGAGGGCGGCAAGAAGTTCAAGCTGGTCAGCGACTACCAGCCCGCCGGCGACCAGCCGACGGCGATCAAGGAGCTGGTCGACGGCATCAACGCCCACGACCAGGACCAGGTGCTGCTGGGCGTCACGGGCTCGGGCAAGACCTTCACCATGGCCCAGGTCATCGAGAAGACCCAGCGCCCGGCGCTGATCCTGGCCCCGAACAAGACCCTGGCCGCCCAGCTCTACAGCGAGATGAAGGGGTTCTTCCCCGATAACGCGGTCGAGTACTTCGTCAGCTACTACGACTATTACCAGCCGGAAGCCTACGTCCCCCGGACCGACACCTTCATCGAGAAGGACAGCTCGATCAACGAGCAGATCGACCGTATGCGCCACTCGGCCACCCGGGCGATCCTGGAGCGCGACGACGTCATCGTCGTGGCCTCGGTCAGCTGCATCTACGGCATCGGCTCGGTCGAGACCTATACGGCCATGACCTTCACCCTGACGGTCGGCGACAAGGTCAACGAGAAGCAGCTGATCGCCGACCTGGTGGCCCAGCAGTACAAGCGCAACGACGCGGCCTTCGAGCGCGGCACCTTCCGCCGCCGGGGCGACACCATCGAGATCTTCCCCGCCCACTACGAGGACCGCGCCTGGCGCGTGACCATGTTCGGCGACGAGGTCGAAGCGATCTCGGAATTCGACACCCTGACCGGCAAGAAGACGTCCGAGCTGGAGACCATCAAGGTCTACGCCAACAGCCACCACGTCACCCCGCGTCCGACCCTGCGCCAGGCGATCATCGCCATTCGCCAGGAGCTGAAGGAGCGCCTGGAGTGGCTGGTCGCCAACGGCAAGCTGCTGGAGGCCCAGCGCCTGGAGCAGCGCACGACCTTCGATCTCGAGATGATCGAGACCACCGGCTCATGCGCCGGCATCGAGAACTACAGCCGCTACCTGTCGGGCCGCCGGCCGGGCGAGCCGCCGCCGACCTTCTTTGAATACATCCCCGACAACGCCCTGCTGTTCACCGACGAGAGCCACCAGACGGTTCCGCAGATCGGCGCCATGTACAAGGGCGACCGCAATCGCAAATGGACCCTGGCGGAGTACGGCTTCCGCCTGCCCTCGGCCCTGGATAACCGCCCCCTCAAGTTCGAGGAGTGGGACGCCATGCGGCCGCAGTCGGTGCACGTCAGCGCCACCCCGGCCAACTGGGAGATGGAGCGGGCCGGCGGCGTCTTCGCCGAGCAGGTCATCCGCCCCACCGGCCTGATCGACCCGCCGGTCGAGGTGCGCCCGGTCTCCAAGGACAATGCCAGCCAGGTCGACGACGTGGTCGACGAGATCCGCCAGACCATCAAGAAGGGCTACCGCACCCTGGTCACCGTGCTGACCAAGAAGATGGCCGAGGACCTGTCGGAGTACCTGAACGAGCAGGGCATCAAGGTCCGCTACATGCACTCCGACATCGATACGCTGGAGCGCATCGAGATCATCCGTGAACTGCGGATGGGCAATATCGACGTGCTGGTGGGCATCAACCTGTTGCGCGAAGGCCTGGACATCCCCGAGTGCGGCTTCGTGGCCATTCTCGACGCCGACAAGGAAGGTTTCCTGCGCTCGGAGACCAGCCTGATCCAGACCATCGGCCGGGCCGCGCGGAACGTCGACGGCAAGGTCATCCTCTATGCCGACCGGATCACCGGCAGCATGGAGCGGGCCATGGCCGAGACCGCCCGCCGCCGCGAGAAGCAGCACGCCTATAACCTCGAGCACGGCATCACGCCCGAGAGCGTCAAGCGCGACATCAAAGACATCCTCAACAGCCCCTACGAGCGCGGAGACCGCGTGCTGGTGCCGATGGGCATGTCCGAAACCGACGACCGCCCGTTCAGCGGCGACAACTTCAAGGCCGCGCTCAAGGACCTGGAAGCCAAGATGCGCGAGGCCGCCGCGAACCTCGAGTTCGAGACGGCGGCGCGGCTGCGCGATGAGATCAAGCGGATGAAGCTGATGGATCTCGAGTTCGCCAATGAGGTTCTGTCGGCGACGGGGGATGAGGTCGATCGCTCCGCGCCGAAGCGGATCCGGGCGGAGATCCGGGCGGAGAAGGCGGAAGAGTTTCGGAAGAAGCGGAAGTAGGCCGGCTCAGCACAGGCCCCCACCTGACCTCGCTCCGCGAGGTCTGTCCGCCCCCAAGCGGGGCGGAGAGGAACCACACCGTCCGCGCCGGGCGGAGCCCTCTCCTCCCCCTTTTGGGGGAGGGGGACCGCCGAAGGCGGTGGAGGGGCCAGCGCCTACGCCCCCTTGACCTCCACCCTCGAAATCCGCGCCCCAAACCCCTTCCCCAGCGGCGCCGCGACCACCAGCCCCAGCTCCACGCTCTCCCCCATAGGCAGATACCCGTACCGATCCACCACCCACTCGCCCGCGCCCAGCGCATGCGAGCACACCAGCGTCTGCCCCTTCCGCGCCAACCGCACCCGGACACCCCGAGCCGAGGCGATCTCCGCCGCCGTCCCGTCCGACCAGTCCCGCGTGAACACGCTGGCCACGTGCGGCTTGCCGCTCAGCCACTCCACGCCGTGCTTCATCCAGGTCTTCTCGTCGAGGCGCAGCATCAGGCCGGTCTGGTCGGCGTCGGCGGCGTAGTCGCCGTCCAGCACGGCGGTCATCTCGAAGTCGCCCGTCTGACGGCGGAAGAAGAAGTGACCGCTGTCGACCTCCGGCCCGCCGGCCGTCTTGCGCCAGAAGTCCGAGCCCGGCTCGGCTCCGCAGGCCAGGGTCCCGTCCGTCCACGACCAGCGCTTGGGGGCGTTCAGCCAGCGCCAGTCATCGGCGGCGCGGGCACCGCCAGGCAAGGCCAGGGCGGCGGCGGCCAGCAACAGGGAACGGCGGTCGGTCTTGAGGGTCATGCAACGGCTCCGGACAATTCGAGGCCGTCCCAGCTATTGGCATTCCAGCGCTCGGTAAAGCGCAGTGGTCTTATGTTCTCGCTCTGGTGGAGCAGTCACCGCACGCCCCTCCCCTTCCCGCGCAACTCGCTGTAGTCAGGGTCCCCAGGACGAGGATCGACCGCATGAGCGAGAACGCCGGAACCGGCATGGCCGACAAGCTGGCCGGGGTGCTGATCACCGCCGGCCTGGTGGGCTGCGGCTTCGCGGGGCTGGCCCTGGTCCAGACCTGGTTCGAGCAGCGCGACACCGCCATCCTGCGCACCATCCCCGACGTGCTGGTGACCTGGCGCGAGGGCGGCGACGCTTTCCTGCCGATGATGCTGATCGCCATCGCCCCGCTGATCCTGCTGCCCGGCGCTTTCGGCCTCAGCCGCGGCATGCCGCCGATCACCCGCCGCGCCCGCTGGATCCTGGTCGCCGCCACCGCCGCCTGCGTCGCCACCGGAGTCGCCTGGGGCGGCATCGCCGGCCGCCAGGAAGTCGGCGTCGCCACCCCGTTCGGTGCGGCCTGGCTCTACGACGGCAAAGCCCGCGAGCACTGGTCCTGGGGCACCGCCACCAGCGTCGGCATCGGCTGCACCAACCAGAAGGACGAGACCACCGGCAAGGTCGAGCCGAAACTCAACTACGACGTGGCGTTCCCGAGCGGCCGCGAGGCGAACCTGGCGCGCGAGACGGGCGACATGAAGACCCTGACGGCGAGGCTGGCGGTGATCGACGCGACGCTGCGTGCGCGGGGAGCGCCGAGGTTCGTCAGCACGGACGCGGGGTGCGTGGCGTACTACGGGCGGGGGCTGAATAGGGCCAAACTAGCCCAATTTCGGACGCTGCTGAGCGCCGAACCCGAATAGCTGAGGTCAGGTGTTAGCGCCGCTGCGCTTGCCAAAAAAACATCTTACGATAGCATAGACTGGCCTTTACCACCATATATTGGGCTAGCCATGACTGAAAACCTGGACAAGAAGAATCCAAACAGCAAGCAAACATATTCAACGCCAAGCGTAAAAATTACAAATCATTCAGATATAAATATAAATTGGTTCGATTTTTCCGAAAAAGTATTAAATTTTATAGGAAATCTAGCCAGCTCTCCTCTTTCCCCCGCATCTTATGTTGGCGGAACAGCCAACCTTATTGCTGCAGCAAAATCAATAAAGATAGACTCCCCGCCCTCCGAGAATTTGTATCGCCTCTCCGTATTATGCTTTGCGTGGGCGCTAGGAGAACTTATATCTAGCCCAGACACACAATACATATCCGGAATTTCAAAAGAAATATCCACAAAAGCTAAGTCACTTCTTGATTCTGGTGAAAATTACGCGCCGATAGATTTTATAAGTCGACCAACAAAACTAACTCTATACATTCACTTGAGAGATCATTTTATACCACTTAGGCACAAATATCGTTGCGGCGTAAATGAAACGAATGATGCCCTCAAAGCTCGCTTTGACGCAGCTTATGAGAGGGCGATATTTGAAGTGTTGTCGAAAAGGCCAGAACTAATACAGCCAATTCATAACCTTCTAGACGGCTTAAAGTCCACACCAGCCCAGTCACAGATGGATTGGGACGCTTATCGTCGAAGAATTATCCACGATTTTGAGGTAAAACCAACTTTCGGCCAAGAGTCTTCAAAAATATCCCTGTCACAAATATATGTTCCGCTACGCGGCTTCTGGATATCCGAAAAGCAGTTACACGAAAGCGAAGTCGGAACAATTGGTGAAGATAAAAGGAACTACATACTTTTAGACGAATATCTTGATGAGTGGTTAGACAATGCTCCATCTGAAGATCAACTTCGCCTAATTGGCGGCGGACCAGGTAGTGGGAAGAGCACCACACTGCGAGCGCTTGCAAGAAGAGCCGCAAGCCGACCCGAATGGCGACCATTACTTATTCCACTGCAACATATGGAATTGGAAGGAGACCTGAGAGAAGCAATCAATCGCCACTTTACAGAAAAGACAAACAGCGACTTCAATCAACCGCCACTCGCTCGAGCAGCGATTGAGGATGGCCCGCCGCTACTCCTGATATTTGATGGCCTGGATGAACTTGCCAGGCCCGGCGAAGGCGCCAGCGACGTAGTGAACCTGTTCAGTACGAAGCTTGCGCACCTTACCGCATCTCTACGTGGCGACGGAATTAGCAAACTTCGCACTGTAGTCAGCGGCCGCATGCCCGCCTTTCAGGCGGCCAAGAGGTATATATCTGCCCCCAGGGAGGCCTGCCTCGAAGTATATGGTTTTTCCCCCATTTCCCATAGAGGCCCCAAAAGTGGCATATTGGATGAGGATCAAAGAGAGACCTGGTGGTCTCAGTATGCAAAACTTACAAATCAATCCACCAGCACCCCACCCGCCTTTTCCAGCAAGCAACTTGAGGGAATTACCCACGAACCCCTACTATGTTACCTTCTAGTTTTATCAGGATACGCAACAGAAAACTGGGAGGAAGCTGCCGAAAATCCAAATCGCATTTATCGACAACTTGTGGACTCGATTTGGCACAGAGGCTGGGGTGAAGGAGCAATAAAAAGGCTGGGCGCAGGTCGAACCTTAACGCTCCCAGATTTCAACTCCCTAATGCAAACAATTGCGCTTTCCGCTTGGCAGGGTGGAGATACTCGCGTTGCGAGCGAGGCCGGTTTTGAGGCCGCAATTAGAATTTGCCGGACAGAGAGAGCGTGGGATTCCTTCAAAAAGGACAATGGTTCGGACGTAACAAATCTAGCAATGAATTTTTATCTAAAGTCATCAGAAGGTCGCCACAGAGGATTTGAATTTACCCACAAGAGCTTTGGTGATTACCTCGCTGCTCGCGCCATCCTGGACATTTCGTTTGATTTACCAGCACTCATAAATAGAAGAATGGATCATGCGCTTTCCGAATGGATAAGCGCCATTGGAAACGGCCAACTTACGGACGAAATTTTACAATTTCTTCGCGATGAAGTTCGACTTATTATTTCCGACAACCTAAAGGATATTGACATTGAGCGCCTTGAAACATCAAAGGAACACTTTGAAAGGTTGATCAACACGGTACTACTAGAAGGCTTTCCCGTCACACTAGATGGAGGGACCTGGAGATCAGCCGAGTCGAGGCAAAAGAGCTCGGAGATCATGGCATGGGCTGTTCTGCACTGCATGAGCAATGCACTTTCCCACTTTGGATCACCAAAGAAAATAATTCACATTGAATGGCCAGATCCAGAATCGTCTATGCATCAACTTTTAAGCCGCATTGCAGAGGTGCGAAGCTATGCAACTCCGGCGTACAAATGCTTTTCTTATGTAACTGCTCCAAATTCGTTCCTATTTGGACTCGCCATTAGCGGAATAAATTTGAGAGGAGCCATAATGCCTGGCTCTACGATGTCCGGATGCCATCTTATCAGCGCTGATTTGAGGGATGCGGATTTTCAAGGCGCGCACTTTGAGCGCTGCATGCTTGATGGATCCCAAATTCAAGGGGCCAATTTCTCCGAAGCGAACCTTATAGACGCCAGAATGTCGAGAATAGATGTATCGAGTTCGAATTTCGACAACGCTGTAATCAGCACAGCAACACTACTTTACGCAGATTTAGAATCCTTCGAAAAAGTCTCTAGCAAAATGAAGGCATTCAATTTCCGACATATTGATGAAATACCTAGAGAAAAAGATATATTCTCGAGATCTAAGAGAATTAGAAATATTATGAAATCAACAAAATCTGACGGGCATCCAAATAGGAGATAGCTCCGAATGCGCGCTGGACATGCTGTATTGCGGCAAGTTCCTGAGCGTCGACGACCTGGTCTCGGACCCGGACGCGCGCTCCCAGGGCCACGGCAAGGCGCTGCTGGACTGGCTGAAGGACGAGGCGCGGCGGCAGGGGTGCGGGCATCTGGAGCTGATCTCCAACGTCGTCCGCGAGCGCGCCCACGCCTTCTATTTCCGCGAGGGGCTGGCGGTGGATGCGTTCCACTTCCGGGTGAAGGTCTAGCGCGTGCGGCGCTTCCTCGATCGACTGACCGGCCGTCGCCCCGCGCCCGCCGCCACGTCCGCTGATTGGCGCTGCCCCACCTGCGGCCAGGCCCATCACGACCTGCCCGCCGCCAGTTCCGAAGGTCCGCTGGCCTGGGAGATCGCCTCCGACGCCGAACGAGCGGCCGACTTCGAGCTGACCAGCGACTTCTGCGTCTGGAAGCTGGAGCACTTCTTCATCCGCGCCTGCCTGGAGATCCCCTGCATCGACCGCGACGGCGAGGTGCTGCATTTCGGCGTGTGGACGTCGCTAAGCCGCAAGCGTTTCCAGCGCTATCACGAGGCCTTCGAGACCCAGCCCGCGATCGCGCCGCCGACGATGTTCGGCTGGTTCTCCAACAGCCTGCCCGGCTATCCCGAGACGCTGAACCTCAAGTGCAACATCCATCCCCGCACGGGCGGGCTGCGACCGCTGATCGAACTCCAGGCCTGCGACCACCTGCTGTACCGCCAGCAGCACGATGGCCTGACCTTCGCCGAGATCACGGCCTATCTGCACAAGCATCTGGGCCTCTGAGCGCCTAGCTCACCATCCCCGCCAGCCGCTGGCGGATCAGGTCCTCGGCCTCGGACACGATCCGGTCGACGAGGTCCTTCACCGTCGGCACGTCGTGGATCAGGCCCTGGACCATGCCGGCGCTCCAGATGCCGTGGTCGGTGTCACCGGTCTCGAGGCCCTCGCGGCCCCGCACGCCCTTCACCAGCTCGGCGACGTCCTCGAACTTGGCGCCGCCGGCCCGCTCGATGGCCACCACCTGCTGGCTGACGGTGTTGCGGGCCACGCGGGCGGTGTTGTGCAGGGTGCGGAAGATCAGGTCGGTGGCGCGCTCGTCATTGGCGACCATCTGTTGCTTGAAGTTCTCGTGGATCGGGGCCTCGACCGTGGCGCAGAAGCGGGTGCCCATGTTGACGCCGTCGGCGCCCAGGGCCAGGGCCGCGACCAGGCCGCGGGCGTCGCCGAAGCCGCCCGAGGCGATCATCGGGATCTTCACCTTCTGGGCGGCGACCGGGATCAGGATCAGGCCGGGAATGTCGTCCTCGCCCGGATGGCCGGCGCACTCGAAACCGTCGATCGAGATGGCGTCGACGCCCATCCGCTCGGCGCTGAGGGCGTGGCGGACGGCGGTGCACTTGTGGATCACCTTGACCCCGTGGGCCTTGAGGTCGTCGACATGCTCCTGCGGCTTGTAGCCGGCGGTCTCGACGATCTTGATCCCGCTCTCGATGATCGCCGCGCGGTACTCGGCATAGGGCGGCGGCTTCATGGCCGGCAGGATGGTCAGGTTCACGCCGAACGGCTTGTCGGTCATCTCGCGGCAGCGGGCGATCTCCTGGGAGAGCGCCTCGGGCGTGGGCTGGGTCAGGGCGGTCAGGAAGCCCAGCGCCCCGGCATTGGCGACGGCGGAGACGAGCTCGGCCTTGCCGACCCACTGCATGCCGCCCTGGGCGATCGGGTGCTCGACGCCGAACAGCTCGGTGAAACGGGTCTTGATGGCCATGGCGGCATGCCTCCCTCTGGTTTTGGGAGGACTATGCGGGGGCGGCCCCTAGGTCAGGCAAGAGGCCTATCGCGGCCGGCGCGGGCGGGCCATGCGCTCCAGCTCGTCGGCGCGCGCCTCAGTCCAGTCGAGGATGCAGGCCTGGGCCTCGATGCCGCCCTGACGGCCGTACTCGGCCTCGTCCAGATAGGCCCGGCACTCGGCGTCGCGGTCCTTGATCCAGGCGCGCTGGGCGTTGCGCAGGAGGATCTTCTCGCGCGACGTCTTCAGACGCCCCATCGCCGCCTGGTAGGCGCGGTTCAGGCGGACGTCCTGCTTGTCGGCATAGTCCGCGACGCAGCTCATGATCTCGATGGTCGGGCCGCCGGCGCGATCGCAGCGCTCCATCGGCGTGAGCGGGCGCTGGCCCTGCGCCTGGGCGGCGGGCGTGGCCAGAAGCACCGTCGCGACGGCGAGGACACGGATCATGGATGGAGCTCCCCCTCAGGAAGCGCCACCCTAGCGCGTCATTGCTGGCCTTGGAACGCGTCCAGTTCGTCGGCGCGTTCGGCCGTGCGGTCGAGCACGCAGCTGTTGGCCTCGATCCGGCTCAGCGTGCCCCAGGCCTCGTCATAACGACTGGCGCAGTCGGCGTCGCGGAAGGCGATCCAGGCGCGCTGGGCCTTGGTCAGGGCCGCCTTCTGGCGCGGCAGGCTCATGCGCTTCTGGGCGGCCTGGTAGCTGCGGTTCAGGCGGGCGTCCTGGATCTTCAGCTCCGCGCCGATGCAGTCGATCATGCCGGCGGTGCTCTGGCCCGAGGGGGCGGCGAGGCACTTCTGGTAGGCCGGGGTGAACTTCGGCTCGGCGTGGGCCGAGGTGGCCAGCAGCAGGACGGTCGCGGCGGCGAAGAGACGGATCATGCAAGGCTCCAGCAGGCCGGGGCCCTTCGCCGCCGACGCTGTCTAATGGCTCGAAACGCCCAGACGGTTCCAGAGATTGATCTGAGCGACGATGACCGTCAGGGCGCTGGCCTGCTGATCGGTCCAGTGCTCGCGCAGCTCACCGCGCAAGGCGGCGAAGCCCTCGGGCTGGGGCAGCTTGGTCAGGGCCTCGGCCCAGGCCAGGGCGGCCTTTTCGGCGGCGGTGAAGTCCTCGACGTGGCGCCAGACGACCAGGCGATCCAGGCGGGCGTTGGTCTCGCCGTCCTCGCGGGCCTCGTGGCTGTGCATCTTCACGCAGTAGGCGCAGTCGTTCAGCTGCGAGACGCGCAGATAGATCAGGTGCTTCAAGGCCGACGGGATGCCGGCGGCGCGCACCGCCATCTCGGCGGCGAGGAAGGCCTTGTAGACCTCGGGAACGTTCTGGTCGTGGCGGAAGGCGGCGGTGTCGCCCATGGTCGTAAGCTCCGTTCGGGGCCTGGGAGCGGCCCTTCGAGAGCTAAGACGAGGCAGTACCGGCGGACGTGACATCCGCCGGTCAAAAAACCTTACTGCAGGCCCGCGCGACCGATGGCGTAGAAGCGCTCGGCGCGTTGCTTCTTCAGCTCGGCCGCGCTCATCGACGCCATGGCCTTCAGCTCGTCCTCGACCGCGTCGCCAACGGCCGCGATGGCCGTCTCGGTGTCGGAATGGGCGCCGCCGGCGGGCTCTTCGATGATGCGGTCGACGATGCCCAGCTTGATCAGGTCCTGGGCGGTGATGCGCATGTTGGTCGCCGCGTCCTTGGCCCGGGCGCCGTCGCGCCACAGGATCGAGGCCGCGCCTTCCGGCGAGATCACCGAATAGATCGAGTGCTCCAGGATCAGCACGCGGTTGGCGCCGGCCAGGGCGATGGCCCCGCCGCTGCCGCCTTCGCCGACGATGGTGGCGACCATCGGGACTTCCAGCGTGAGGCAGCGCTCGGTCGAGCGGGCGATAGCCTCGGCCTGGCCGCGCTCCTCGGCGCCGAGGCCAGGATACGCGCCGGCGGTGTCGACGAAGGTGATGACGGGGAGCGAGAAACGCTCGGCCATGTCCATCAGGCGCACGGCTTTACGATAGCCCTCGGGGCGGGCCATGCCGAAGTTGTGCTTCAGGCGCGTGGTGGTGTCGTGACCCTTCTCGTGGCCCATGACCACAACGGGCTGACCACGGAAACGGCCCAGGCCGCCGACAATGGCCTGGTCGTCGGCGAACTTGCGGTCGCCGCGCAGCTCGACGAACTCGTCGATCAGGCCTGCGACATAATCGCGCAGATGGGGCCGCTGGGGGTGCCGGGCGACCATGGTCTTCTGCCAGGCGTCCAGATTGGCGTAGGCCTCCTTGCGGAGTTCCTGGGCGCGGTCACGCAGGGCCTGGATCTCGGTGTCGAACGAGCCTGGTCCAGCCGTCTCGGAGAGCCGGGACAGCTCTTCGATTTTGCTTTCCAGGTCAGCGATTGGGCGTTCGAAATCGAGATAATGGGCGGCCATGGACTCTTAAACGTCGCCGTTGATGAAAGGGTGCGAACCTAGTGGCGGAATCCCCCGAGGGAAAGGGGCGAGATTCTGGCCGGGAACCGTCATGAATCAGCCGGGTTTTATCCACAGGCTCGAAGGTGCGGTTCACAGGTGAGTCTCGAATCGAGACTCTCTCCTCTGGTGAATCGCGACAAAGAGTCCTACGTTCTTATGTAGCAGGTCGCGGAAGACGACTTGCGCCCCTGCGGCCCCGCCATCGAATGTGCGCGGACCCGCCTGATGAGAGCGCACAGTTCCCATGCAGGTGTTCACCTTTTTCTGTGTCGAGTCTGACGGCTCGGTCCCGCGTTTTGACGTCACGCCCTGCGCTGACGACTCTGCGGCGCGCGCGAGAGCTTACGAGTTGCTGGACATGCACCACCGCTGTGACTTCGTGGAAGTCTGGCGCGGGTCGCAGCGCGTGTTCGACGTCTCGCCCCAGGCGATCGCTGCTTAAGTATTTTCAGCGCGCGATGAATTATTGCGCCGCAACTTGAGCGGTTATAGCGTCGACGTCCGGATGGAGCCTAAAACGGGCTCCGCTTTCCGGAAGGCCGCTGCTCCATGGACTCTGCCGTCCTCACCGCGCCGCTCATCCCGCCTGCTCCCAAGATCCATCCGCGCCCCTTGGGCGTCACGCCGCTGGGCCAGCTGCGCGTGGCCCTGGAGATGGGCCGCAGCCTGATCGGGGCCTATTGCGAAGAGGACTATGAGAGCCTCGCCGCGCCCTACATGTTCATGGGCCAGCCGGGCCTGTTCCTGAACGACCCCGGCAGCGTGCGCCGCGTGCTGAGCTCGCCCAAATACGCCCGGCCGGTGAAAGCCGCCCGCTCGCTCAAGCCCCTGGTCGGCGAGGGCGTGCTGATGTCCGAGGGCGAGACCTGGCGACGCCAGCGCAAGAGCCTGGCCCCCGTCTTCACCCCCGCCGCGACCGGCGGCCTGCTGCCCCACTTCGTCGCCGCCGGCGAAGGCCTGACGCAGGCGTTGGCGGGACGAGATCGCGCCAACCTGGCTCAAGCCTTCCACCACGCGACCCTGGACGCGGTGCTGCGCGCCCTGTTCTCGCGCCGCGCCGACGCGGAAGGCGCGATCCTGGCGGACCTGGCTCGCCGCTACATGGAGGGGCCGGCGCACTTCAACCTCTTCGACTTCGTGGCCAAGGGCGCCGACGACCTGACCTTCCTGGACGGCGAGCGGCGGCGGATGGGCGCGCGCTGGTTCAAGGCGGTGGACGCCCTGATCGAGGAGCGGCGGCGGAACCCGCATCCGGAAGTCCTCGACATGCTGGACCGGCTGCTGGCCGCCCGCGACGAGGACGATCGCCCCCTGCCCGACCAGGAAATCCGCGACCAGTGCAGCTCGATGCTGGCCGCCGGCTTCGAGACCACCTCGCGCCTGCTGTTCTGGGCCGCCTATCTGCTGGCTCTGGATCCGGCGACGCAGGCGCGGGTCCGGGCCGAGGTCCAGGCGTTCCCCGCCGAGCGGGTCGCCAGCCTGGACGACCTGAAAGCCTGGCCGCTACTGCGCTCGGTGCTGTTCGAGACCCTGCGGCTCTATCCCTCCGCCCCGATGATCGCCCGCCAGGCCCTGGAGGCCGACGAGGTCCTGGACTGCCCGGTCGTCCCCGGCTGCATGATCACCATCAGCCCCTGGGTCATGCACCGGCACCGCAAGCTGTGGGACGCCCCCACCGCCTTCCGGCCCGAGCGTTTCATCGACCAGGTCCATCCGTGGGGCATCGAGGCGTTCATCCCGTTCGGCGCGGGACCGCGCGTCTGCATCGGCGCTGGCTTCGCCATGGCCGAAGCCCAGATCGTGCTGGCCAGCCTGCTGGAACGGTTCCAGATCGCCATGGCCGGCGACCGGCCGGTCATTCCCCGGGCCTCGATCACCCTGGGGCCGGATCACGAGCCGGACTTCCGTCTGAAGCCGATCGTGCAAGCACGACCCTGAAGCTTGCGGTAGGAAGGGGCCGCCTACCCTTCTCGAGGATCTCGCCATGACCGAAGCCGCCGTCACCCGCCCGTTCGCCACCGCCACCGACACCGGCACGGGCGTCCTGCAGACCTTCGTCACGGCCGGCCCCTCGACCATCGTCGCCGACGTCTCGGTGGCGCACGGGGGCCTCGACCTGGGTCCCGATCCGCACGAGCTGGTCTGCGCCGGCCTGGCCGCCTGCACCAGCCAGACCCTGCGCCTCTACGCCAACCGCAAAAACTGGGAGGTCACGGCCATGCACGTCGAGGTCTTCCACCACTTCGACGCCGACCAGACCCCGCACGACCGCTTCGAGCGCGTGCTGACTATCGAGGGCAACCTCAACGAGGAGCAGATGGAGCGCCTGTTCGAGATCGCCGACCGCTGCCCGATCCACAAGCTGCTGACGAGCGGCGCGCGGGTCGTGACGACGGTAGGCGGCGAGGGCTGACCGCTCAAGACCCTCCCCCTAGCGGGGGAGGTGTCGGCTCGAAGAGACGACGGAGGGGGAAGAGGCAAGGCATCAAGCACTTCCCCCTCCGGCGCTTCGCGCCGCCTCCCCCGCTAGGGGAGGATCTATGTCCTAGAAGCCGTACAGCCCCGCGTACCCCGCATCCTTCCCCGCGATCTGCCGGGCGCAGTCGACCATCACCTTGGCCTGCTTCCAGGTGGCGTCGTCCTGCATCTTGCCGTCGATCATGGCCACGCCCGTGCCGTCCGGCATCGCTTCCAGGATCCGCTTGGCGAAGGCCACCTCGGCCGGATCGGGGCTGAACACCCGCTTGGCGATGTCGATCTGGCTGGGGTGCAGGCTCCAGGCGCCGGCGCAGCCCATCAGGAAGGCGTTGCGGAACTGCTGTTCGCAGGCGATCGGGTCGTCGATCGCCCCGAACGGACCGTAGAACGGCTTGATGCCGTGGGCGGCGCAGGCGTCGACCATCTTGGCGAAGGTGTAGTGCCAGAGGTCCTGCTGCACCGAGGCGCGCGGCGATCCGTCCGCATGCGGATCTTCCACCACGCGGTAGCCGGGATGACCGCCGCCGACGCGGGTGGTCTTCATCGCCCGACTAGCGGCCAGGTCGGCCGGGCCCAGCGAAATCCCCTGCATGCGCGGGCTGGCCGCCGCGATGGCCTCGACGTTCATCACGCCCTCGGCCGTCTCCAGGATGGCGTGCAGCAGGATCGGCCGGGTCACGCCGTGCTTGGCCTCCAGCGAGGCCAGGAGCTGGTCTATGTAGAAGATGTCCCACGGCCCCTCGACCTTGGGGACCATGATCACGTCGATCTTGTCGCCGGCCTTCTCGACGATCGTAGCGACCTCATCCAGGTGCCAGGGCGAATTCAGGCAGTTGATCCGCGTCCAGAAGCCCACGCCCAAGGCCTTGAAGTCGACCTCGCGCGACATCGCCACCAGCCCGGCCAGGGCCGCGCCCTTGGCGTCGGCGGGGATGGCGTCTTCCAGGTTGGCCAGGATGACGTCGACGGTCGGGGCGATCTCGGAGACCTTGGCGCGCACCTTGTCCAGGTGCGGCGGCACGAAGTGGATCATCCGCTCCACGCGGGCCGGCAGCTCGCGGTAGGGCTCGGGCGCGCCGATGGCCAGAGGTTTGAAAAAGCCGCGCGGCGTCTTCATCGCCTACTCCCCGATTGTTCTTTATTCGACGCGCGACGGTCGCCGAAACCAGCATCCACTTTCGGCTGTCGCGCTACCGTTTCGCAGTTGCGAGAACCATGCGGCGACGCGGAAGGACCGTCAAGGTTATCGCCGTTAAGTCTTGGCCGCCGGCGGCTTGGCGACGGGCGGCGGCATCTCGTCGGGATCCTCGCGCTCCAGGTCCAGGGCCGCGTCGTTGCTGGAGCCAGGCTTGACGGCCTTGGCGGCCTTGCGGCGGCGGGCGGCGGGTTCCAGGCGCAGGCTGGTCAGGGCGTCCTCGCCCTCCTCGCCGAACAGGCCGCGCAGGCGCACGTCGCGCTGCGGGTACGGGATCTCGATGCCGGCGCCGCGCAGGGCGTCGTCGATCAGCCAGGTATAGGCCGCGAAGATCGCCGCCGGGCGACGCACGGCCTCGACGGTCGGCCAGACCACCAGCTCGAACTTCAGGCTGCTGTCGCCATAGCCGACCAGCCAGACCTGGGCCCGGCGGGTGGCGTCGTCGGGCGAGGTATAGGGCGCGGCCTTGGCGGCCTTCAGCACCGCCTCGCGCACCTTCTCCTTGTCGGCCCCGAAGGCGGTGACGAACGGCACGCGCAGGCGGCGGTTGGTGTTGCGCAGGGTCCAGTTGATGACCTGGTCGTTCACCAGCACCGAGTTGGGGACGATGATGTCGGTGCTGTCATTGGTGCGGATGCGGGTGGCGCGGGGGCCGATCTCGTGCACCACGCCGCGGCCGCCATTGGGCAGCTCGACGAAGTCGCCCACCGCCACCAGCCGCTCGAACACCAGGCTTACCCCGGACGCGAAGTCCTTGATGATGCCCTGCAGGCCCAGGCCGACGCCGACGCCCAGGGCGCCGGCGAACACGGTGAGCGAGGTCAGGTCGACGCCCATGGTCGACAGGCCCGCGATCACGCCGATGAGCACCAGGCCGTAGGTGGCGACCTTCTCGACGATGTACAGCGAGGCGGCGCTGCCGGCGGCCTTCTCGCGCAGCTTGCGCAGGCCCGCCGAGGTCAGCCGCGCGGCGATGATCGCCACCACCACGATCAGGATGCCGGCGGCCAGCCCGCCGACGGTCACCGAGGCCTTGCCCAGCTTCAGCAGTTCAAAGGAATCGAGCGTGCGAAGCGGGTTGGTTTCCATGGAGCGGAGTGTGTTCGGATCACACGCAAAGGATCAAGACCTCCCCAATGTGCGTTACCCGACACTTCAACAATTGTATTTCGTGCGCCATGCTCGCGCCTATAGCGTTCACGACGAGTTCCGACTCAATCAGTTAGCGAGCGTTTTTGGAGGCCAGCATGCTCAGACAGCCTAGGGGGCTGGCAGGGCGGAAGAAGCTGCAAGCGATCATCGACGCGGCCAGCCGCATCGTGCTCGCCGAAGGCCTCGACCCGGCCAAGATGAGCGCCATCGCCACGGAGGCCGGCGTCTCCACCGCGACCGTCTACGCCTATTTTCCCAGCAAGGACGACCTGTTCCGCGCGGTCGTCGAGAAGGTGGCCGGCAATATCGAGGTCGAGCTGCTGGAGGCGCTGCATGCGCCGGATGGCGATCCGATCGAGAAGCTGGCCCTGGCGATCATGGGTCGGCTGAACGATCCGGACCTGCGCGCTCTCTTCCGCATCATGGGCAAGCAGGGTCGCAGGTTCCCCGAGGCCCTGGCGTTCTTCGACACCCATACGCGGCTGAAGGCTCACCAGTCGGCGGTCGCCCTGTTCGAGCGGCTGGCCAACGAAGGCCGCTTCACCCACGGCGTGGCCGAGATGGCCTCGCGCCAGCTGCTGGGCATGCTGGAACACGAAACCCTGATCCTGGGCACCTTCAGCGGCACGGACGATCCTGGACCGCGCGATGCGACGGAGATCGCCCGCGAGGCGGTGAAGACGCTACGCGCTAGGTTCGGACGAGACGGCGAGGCGCTCTAGGCGGCCATCGCGTGGCCGCCCAGCACCGGCTGCAGGGCCAGCATGGCCTGGGTGCGGTTGTGGACGCCCAGCTTGCGGAAGATCCCCGTCAGGTGGGCCTTGATCGCGGCTTCCGAGACGTTGAAGTCGGCGGCCACCTGCTTGTTCAGCCGGCCGTCGGCGACGCTCATCAGCACCTTCATCTGGGTGGCGGTCAGCGAGTTCAGGCGCTTGCGCATGGCGGCGATCTCCTGGTCGGCCGACACCGCGCCGTTCAGCGACGGGAACGACCGCGCCCCGGCGGCGGCGGCTTGCAGCACCGCCAGCAGCTCGTCGATCTGGGCGGACTTGTGGACATAGCCGGCCGCGCCCAGGGCGTTGCTGGAGCTGATCACCTGGTCGTCGCGGCGCGCGGTATAGACCACCACCGGCGCGTCCGGCAGGCGACGCTGCACCGCGACCAGGGCGCCCAGGCCCGTGGCGTCGGGCAGGGCCGGCTCCAGGATCACCAGACCGACATGGCCCGCGCGACAGGCCGCGTCGACCCCGGCCAGGTCGCCGGCCTCGACGATGCTGGCCTTGGGCCAGGCGGTCTCCAGCAGACGGACGATCGCCGCGCGCATCAGCGGTTGGCTCTCGACGACCAGTACTCGTTTCATGTTCTGCCCCCACTCGGCAACTGCAGGGCGAGCATGGGCCGGATGTACCACCACCGACAAAGTCCAATATGTCGCATAGGGCTGCGCAAGCCTGACTATTCGCACGCTTCGCGCCACAATTTCTTCTTCTAATTCAGATAGATAACAGATAACGTCACTATATGGCCATCATTCGCGGTCGCGACGGGATGTCGCAAAAGTGGTACTGACGGTTTTAGTTTTCTCTCGCGCGAATGGCCTGCAAACGTTGTCAGCGGACGTAGTTGAAGGCGATGGCGGGCGTCACCGAGGCCGTGGTGTTGCGGCCGGCCGGGATGATCCGGGCGCCGACGATCACCCCCACGCGGCTGTTGAAATTGTACTCGACGGCCGGGGCCAGGATCAGCGCCTTGCTGACCGGATAGCGCCGCTCGAAGTGCGAGCCCGCCAGCATCCCCGTCACCTTGGTCGAGGCGTCGCGCTGCCAGCCCAGGTCCATGGCCGCCACCCAGTTGCGGGTGATGCTATACTCGAAGGCCAGGTCGACCAGGAAGCTGTCGCCCGGCTGGGCCTTGCCCGCGAAGCCCTTGGGCGTGCCGTAGACGCTGCTCCCCCGCACCCGCGTATTGTCCGAGCGGGTATATTGGGCGTTCAGGCGGGTGCGGACGATACGGCCGTTCGGGGCCCACCAGATGTACTGCGAATTGATCCCGACGGTGGTGGCGTAGGCCCCGCTGCCGAAGCCGTCATTGGGCCGGTCGTCCAGCTTGTCGTGGCGGCCGATCGGCAGGTTCTCCTGCAGCATGATCGAGACGGTCGGGACGTGGCGGCCTTCCTCGAATTTCAGCAAGCGGAACTGGGCCTGGGCGGTCAGGTCGCCGATGCCCAGCCCCTGGCTCCAGCGCCCGCCCGCGCGCTTGTAGCCCAGGTGCGGGATGAAGCCGGCCGTCAGGGTGTCGGTGACGCCGTACAGCATGTAGGCCGACGAGCCGATGTTGTCGGCGTCCGGGGCGCTCTTGCGCTTGCCGCTGGCGTCGAAGCTTCCGTACGGCTTGGCGTCGTACAGATAGGGCTCGAACAGGATGTGGCCCTTGGGCAGGGTCGAGGCGCCGGAGGCCAACAGCGGCCCGGTCCACCAGGCGTCGTCCAGGCTCTGGCGCTGCGGGGTGTCGACGGTGGCGAAGGCGGGCGTTGCGGCGGCGCAGACGGCGGCCGCGATCACGGCGGCGCGAATGGTCGAGTACATGGATCCTCCCCGGAAAGACGTCATTGCGCCTTAGGCCGCCTTCCGACGTCGCTCCGCCCGAAACTTGCGGATGGACGACCGGATTCTGTCAGCAGCCTGCAGATGGGAGGCAGGATTTGTCGGTGTCAGGCGCCAATCCCCGGGGTTTCCGGGGCGCCAATCGTCAGTCCGGCGTGAAGATGCCTTGCAGGCCGACGATCATGGCGATGACCCCGAACACGGCCAGGATCAGGCCGGGACCGCTGGACCCGCTGGCCGGCAGGTTGCGCCCCGCCCGCAAGCGGTCCCACAGCAGCAGGACCCCGACGACGACGCCCACGACCTCGAAGTGGAAGACCTTGGGTCCGCTGGTCAGGTGCACGATCAGGAAATAGCCGCCGCACACCAGCGCCGCGACGCCGACGATCCAGCGGAAGGGGGCCAGGCGGTCGGCGAACCGGCCAAGGTCGTCGCCGGCGCGGGGGAGCAACGTCAGCAGGCCGATGGCCAGCAGGAAGCCGCCCAGGATGTTGCAGAGATCGAGGATCAGTTCGAGCATGACCGGGAAATGCGGAGCCGGCCGAAAAGATGCTCCCCCGCGATGCGGGGGAGCTGTCGCGGAGCGACTGAGGGGGCCTTTATGGCATAAGCCCAGCTCGCCCCCTCCGGCCCTCCGGGCCACCTCCCCCGCATTGCGGGGGAGGATCTAAGTCTTCCTACCGCCCCACCATCGCCAACCCGGCCGGCGCATAACGTTCGCCCTCGATCGCCGTCTCCGGCACCGCCGCGGCGATGGCGGCCAAGTCTTCGGGCGTGAGCACGACATCGACCGCGCCGATGTTCTCCTCCAGCCGCGCCAGCTTGGTGGTGCCGGGGATCGGGGCGATGTCGGGCCCCTGCGTCAGGATCCAGGCCAGGGCCAGCTGGGCGGGCGTGATGCCCTTGTCGGCGGCAATGGCCGTCAGGGCGTCGACCAGCGACAGGTTCTTGGCGAAAGCCTCGCCCTGGAAGCGCGGCAGGCCGCGGCGGAAGTCGTTGTCGGCCACCGGCGCGTCCTTGAAGGCGCCGGTCAGGAAGCCCCGGCCCAGCGGGCTGTAGGGCACCAGGCCGATGCCCAGCTCGCGCAGGGTCGGGATGATCTCGGCCTCCAGCTCGCGGAACCACAGCGAGTATTCGCTCTGCAGGGCCGCGACGGGCTGGACGGCGTGGGCCTTGCGGATGGTGGCGGCGCCGGCTTCCGAGAGGCCGAAGTGCTTGACCTTGCCCTCGGCGATCAGGTCCTTGACCGTGCCGGCCACATCCTCGATCGGCACGTTCGGGTCGACGCGGTGCTGGTAGAAGAGGTCGATGACTTCGATGCCCAGGCGCTTGAGCGAGGCTTCTGCGACCTCACGGATGTGCTCGGGACGGCTGTTGACGCCGCGCATGCGCGTGAAGCCCTCGCCGGTCCCTTCGGGGGCGATGTCGAAGCCGAACTTGGTGGCGATCACGACCTTGTCGCGGAAGGGCTTCAAGCCCGCGCCGACCAGTTCCTCGTTCAGATAGGGGCCGTAGACCTCGGCCGTGTCGAAGAAGGTCACGCCTCGCTCGACGGCCTGGGCCAGCAGCTTGTGGGCGTCGGCGGTGTCCAGCGCCGTGCCGTAGACCTGGCCCATGCCCATGCAGCCGAGGCCGATGGCCGACACTTCCAGGCCGTCGCCGAGTTTGCGCGTCTTCATGGGTATGCTCCTTGTCCGGAATGGCGCGGCGGTCCGTACCGCCGGCTGTTGGGAGATGGGCGTAACGCGCGTGGATGACAGGGCCCGCCGCGTGGTTCTGGAGGATCGGGCAATAGTCCGGTCGCGACAGTCAATCGACGTCGTGACTTTTCTTTTTCGCCCGTGTCGGAACGTCGGCGCCTGCACCGTCCTTGGATCAACACTGGAGGAAGACCCATGCCCAAGATCACCCCGTTCCTGTGGTTCGACAACCAGGCCGAGGACGCCGCCAAGCTGTACGTCTCGCTGTTCCCGAATTCGAAGATCACCAGCGTCGACTACTATCCCGGCGAAGCCCCTGGCGGCGGCAAACCCGGCAAGGTGATGACAGTGGCCTTCGAGATCGACGGCCAGAAGGTCACCGCGCTCAACGCCGGCCCGACCTTCAAGCTCAGCGAGGCCTTCTCGTTCGTCATCGACTGCGACGGCCAAGCCGAGGTCGACCACTACTGGAACGCCCTCACCGCCGACGGCGGGCAGGAAAGCCAGTGCGGCTGGCTGAAGGATCGTTTCGGCCTGTCGTGGCAGGTCACCCCGCGCCAGTTGATCGAGGCCACCACCGGCCCCGACCGCGCCGGCGCCGGCCGCGCCTTCCAGGCCATGATGGGCATGAAGAAGATCAACGTCGCGGCGATCCAGGCGGCCTATGAGGGGCGCTGAGCCAACCGCTTGCTGACCGGCAGCGCCAGGGCCAGGCTGCTGCCGCGTTCGGCCTCTTCCCAGCGGATGGCCCCGCCGATCGCCTCGGCGCGGCTGAGCTGGTTGGCCAGGCCGCGCCCGCCAGAGGGCAGGCCGGCCGGCTCGAAGCCTCGGCCGTCGTCCTGTACCCGCACCAGCACCTGGTCGCCCTCGGCCCGCACCGAGACCGTCAGGGTCTTCGCGCCGCTGTGCTTGAGCACGTTGGCGATGGCTTCCTGCATGATCCGCAGGATGTGCAGGGCGTGGCGCTGGTCCAGCCACTCCAGCGGCGGGACCTCGCCGGCGTCCCAGACCAGCTTGACACCGGCGGCCTCCAGGCGCGGCTGCAGGCGGAACCGCAGGGTGGCCAAGAGCAGCAGCAGGTCGGTCTCGACCGGCTCCATGGAGTCGATGGTCAGCTTCAGGTCGTCGATGCAGCCGCGCAGGATGCTGACGGTGTCGAGCTCGGCCGCCTTGCCGCCCTCGAAGGCGCGCAGGGCGCCGACCAGGGTCGAGCCCAGGCCGTCATGCATGTCCTGCATCAGCCGCTGGCGTTCCTGGTGCAGCAGCTCGCGGCGCTCGACCTCGCGCAACTTGGCGTGGCTGGCGGTCAGCTCGGCCTCGCGCTGGGCCAGGCGCTGGGCCAGGTCGGCCTTGGCCCGGGTCGCCGTCTCCAGCGCCTCGATGTAGCGGCCGAACATGATGTACCAGAACAGCAGGGTGAACCCGACGCCCGTGAAGTTGCTGACGAACACGCTCTCGATGCTGATCAGGTTCTGCTGCAGGCCCAGATCGTAGATGCCCGACAGCACGGTGATCAGGCACCAGATCGACAGCAGCATGGCGTCGCGCGACTTGAACCGGACCGACTGCAGCACGCCGTTGGCGGCCACGATAACGCCCAGCACCAGCAGGTTGGCGTAGACGGGCGCCGACATCAGGGTGGGATCGATCAGGCCCGGCAGGGTGGCGATGGTCAACACGATGCTGACCAGTAGGGCCGCGCCGGTCAGTATGGGCTGACGCTTGCCGTGCAGCTCGGCCACAAACAGATGCAGCACCACGATCATCCAGTAGGGCGAGACGACGGTGAGCCAGCCGAACCAGGCGTCCGAGAGGATCAGCGGGTGCACGCCGACGAAGGTGTGCAGCATCCGCACGAAGACGACGGCCGAGGTCAGGAAGTACAGCAGGTAGATCGGCTCGTTGCGCCGGGTCAGCCAGACGAAGAAGGCGAACACCCCCGTCGCCAGGAAGGCGAAGGACGAGAACGAGGTCAGCTGCACCTGCAGGATCTCGCGGATCGTGTAGCGCGGGGCCAGCTGGCGATAGGTCCCGATCCAGACCGACGAGAACGCCCCGCCGATGCCGCGCACATGCTGCATCCGAATGTCCAGCGTCCGGGGCGGATGTGAGACGTCGGTGCGTGGAACCTTGATCAGCAAGGGCTCGTTGGAGCCGTTCCATTGCAGGTTGGCGTGCGACTGGTGGATAAGGTGGCCGTCGGCATAGACCGCCAGCGAGCCGTCCGACTTCCAGCGCGGGATGTAGAGATAGAGCTGGCGGCCGTCGTCCGGCAGCGGCGGGACGCTCAGCGAGTACCAGGTGACGCGGGTGGCGATCTTCTGCGGCGAGGTCTCGGCCGTGGGCGCGAACACCGGCGGCGGCGCGTGCGGCATGGTCACGGCCTGGCCGCTGGCCTGCAGTGTCTTCGGGCTGGCCGCCGGCGGCAGCTGATAGCCGACCGTGTCGATCGTGGTCATCCGCGCGGCGGTCAGGCGATGACCGCCGGACCGCGACTCGATGACGAAGGCCACGCCCAGGACGACCAGCCCCGCCAGGACCCAGGCCACCCACGGAAACCAGCGGTAGTCGGTGAGCTTGGCCCTAGAGGAGGCCATAGGCGCGGGCCTCGAACACCGCCTCGGTCTTCGAGCGCACTTCCAGCTTGGCGTAGATCCGGCGCACGAAGGTCAGCACCGTGTTGCGCGACACGCCCATCAGCTCGGCGATCTCCTCAAACGAGAAGCCCCGGGTGATCAGCTGCAGCGTCTCCTTCTCGCGCTCGGACAGGCTGGGAATGCCCGACTTCTCGGCGGCCTCGGCGTCGACGGCGCCCTCCTCGGCGGGCTTCTCGTCGGGGCGGAAGCGCATCAGCACCTGGCGGGCGATGCGCGGGCTGATCGGGCTGCCACCGGCGTGCAGGACGCGGATGTCCTCGGCGATGGTCGGCAGCGGGCTGTCCTTGAGCAGGTAGCCGCTGGCCCCGGCCTCGATCGAGGCGATGACGTGGCGCTCGTCGGCGAAGGTGGTGGCGACCATGATGGCGCAGCCCGGCCAGCGGCCATGGGCCTCGCCGATGATGTCGACGCCCGAGCCATCCGGCAGGCCCAGATCCACGACCAAGACGTCGCAGGGCGCCTCGCCCAGCATGGCGCGCGCCTCGGCGGCGGTGGCGGCGACGCCGACCATCGACAGGTCCGGGGCGGCGGCCAGGGCGTTGCGAAACGCCTGCTGGAACGCGGCGTCGTCCTCGACCAAGGCGACCTTCAGCGGCGTCGTCGACGCAGCTTCCATGCTCATTCGGCTTTCCTCGTTCTCCCGGACCGATCCTGGAGACAAAACCCCTAAACAAAACCCTTGTAACAAAAGGCGTTCTCGAACTCTCGTCTCACGACGTCATCACATCTTGCGACACCCCGGACATTGCTCCGAGCGCCTTCTGTCGGCAACTAGACGGTGTCGAAAGGCCGGTGAGCAACGGCGGCCTTCGAAGGGCTCGCGCGGTGGGGCGCATAAAGGACGGAGGCGTCGTAGCCCGTACGACGTCTCCGCTCCGGCTCGATCCCGTCTTGCGAGGCGGGCGGCATGTCGCCGCCGATCCGGCGACATGCCGCTAGCGCCGCGAGGCCTGGTCCTCGGCCGTGACCGGCGCGGTGTAGTCGCCCGCCGGCGCCGGCTCGCTGCGGTCCAGTTGCGCCAGGCTGATCGCATGCCCGCCGGCGGACACGAAGACCTTGGCCTTCGCCCGGGCCAGGCCCTCGGCGCTGGTCGCGGTCAGGCGGATCTCTCGCAGATAGACCGGCCCCGCCTTCGCTGGCGCCGCGTGCCACGTGCAGGTCAGGTCGTCGCACGACATCCGGAAGACGACGCAGGCGCCCTCCGCGCAGGTCTGGCGCAAGGCCTTGGCCGGGACGGTGTTGAGGAAGTCGTTCGAGACGTACTGGATCCGCACGCCCAGCCGCTTGGCTGCTTCGTCATCCGCCCGGATCGGCTGTCCGGCCGTATCCACCTTGCGGAACATGCCGGTGGTCTCGGCCGCCGGGGCGTAGTCGCGGGCGACGCAGAACGGCGCGGCGTCACAGATCAGGTCCAGCATGGGCGGCCTCCAATCCACCCAAGGTAGATCAGCTTCGCCTAGGCTTCCAGCTTCATCAGACTGCCCGGCGGCATGTCGCGACGGATCTGCTGGTCCAGGTCCTCGGTCATCGTCTCGAGGTCCTTGAGGTTCTCCTCGGCTTCCTTGACCTCGTCCGAGCGCTCGAACTTGCCCGGCTGGGTCAGGATGCCCTTGGTCTTGGCCGTAGTCAGGTCGTCCTTCAGGGCGTTGGCGATACTGCGCACGCTCTTGATGAAGTCCATGTCGCCGCTGGCCTCGGCCTTGGCCTGGTCCTCCAGGTCCTTGCGGGCCGACAGCTGCTGGTCGGGCGTGAGCGAGGCGTCCGGCGCGGCGGCGAAGTCGGCCTTGAACAGCTCGCCGCTGTCCTTGGCGGCCTTGGCGTAGTCCTTGACCGCGCCCTGCAGCTCCTTGGCCGCCGCGGCCAGGGTCTTGGCCATCATCTTGGGGTCGTTGGCGTACAGCTTCTTGAGCAGCTTCAGCTTTTCCATCAGCTTCTGCAGCTTCTCGCGGGCGCGGCCCTTGGCGTCGCCGATGGCGTTGCGGCGGTCGTTGCGCTGGCTGGCCTTCAGGCGATCCAGCGCCTCGGCCTCGGGGCTCTTGGCCACCGGCTCGTCCTTCGCCGCCTCTTGAGCAATTGGGGGCGTCACGCCCATCGCCTTGCCATAGGCCGCCAGGACCATCGGTCCCGCCTGCCCCGCCGCCGTCATCATGGCTTCTGCCCCACCGGCCTTCTGGCCTGATCGTGGGGCAGACTAGTCCACTGAGGTTAAGCTAGGCCTTCTTCACGAACTCGGTGCGCAGAACCAGGCCCTTCACCTTGTCGACATTGGCCTCGATCTCGTCGGGGTCGCCGGTCAGGCGGATCTTCTTGACCACCGTGCCGCGCTTCAGGGTGACGCCGCCCGAGCCCTTGACCTTCAGGTCCTTGATCAGGGTGACGGTGTCGCCGTCGGCCAGCAGGGTTCCGTTGGAGTCGCGGGTCTCTTCGCTCATGGCTCTCTAGCGCTTTCTGCCAAGCGGATGCTTGGTCTGGACGACGTGCTGCAAGTGCTCGCCGGCCACGTGGGTGTAGATCTGGGTGGTCGCAATGTCAGCGTGGCCAAGCAAGGTCTGGATGACCCTTAAGTCGGCGCCGCCTTCCAGAAGGTGGGTGGCGAAGGCGTGGCGCAGGACGTGGGGGCTGACCTTCTCGCGGTCGACCCCGGCGGCGATGGCGGCGTCTTCCAGCAGCTGGCCGACGCGGCGGGCGGTCAGGCGGCCTGCCGCACCGCGCGAGGGGAACAGCCAGGGGCTGTCTTTCGCACCCTTGGGCAGGAAGCTGGGACGCTCGGTCAGATAGGCCTTCACCGCCGTGCGGGCGGCGTCGTTCAGGGGGGCCAGCCGCTCCTTGCCGCCCTTGCCCTTGACGATCAGATAGGCCGGATCGCGCGCCAGGGCGGTCAGAGGCAGGGCCAAGAGCTCGGAGATCCGCAGGCCCGAGGCGTAGATCAGCTCGATCATGCACGACAGGCGCAGGCCCTGGGCGCCGTCCTTCTGGATCGCGGCGGCCAGCAGGCGCTCGATCTCCTCGCGCTCCAGCACCTTGGGCAGAGGGCGGCCGGCCTTGGGGGCGGCGACGCGGCGGGAGGGGTCGTCGGCGCGCCAGGTCTCGCCCAGCACGAAACGGTAGAACTGGCGCACGGCCGAGCGGCGACGGGCGGCGGTGGCCGGCGACAGGCCGCGCGCGGCGAGGTCCTGGAAATAGGCCTCGACCGTTTCGGCGTCGGCGTCGTCCAGGTCGCAGCCCTTGCCGGCCAGGAAGGTCCGGGCGTCGTCCAGGTCCTTGCCGTAGGCGGTCAGGGTGTTGCGGGCGGCCGCGCGCTCGACGGCCATCATCTCCAGGAACGCGTCGACCCAGCCCGCGCCTTTCGTGCTCATTTCACGAAGGCCAGGCCCAGCAACCCCTCGACGACGATGGCGCGGGCGTCGGCGGAGAGGCCGGCAGGGTTCAGGGCGCGGGCGATGCGGGCGCGGTCGGCGGGGATCGGGCCGGTCGCGCCGCTGTCGACGGCGATCGACAGGGCCAGCAGGCCCGCCTCGCCCTTGCGCTTGGCCGCGCCGGCGTCCTCCAGCACCTGCATCCGCGCCGGCGAGGCGACGGACTTGGCGAGGTCGAAGCCGGCGAACTGGGCGCGGTCGTCGGGGTCGAGGCTGCCGCCCAGGCTGGACAGCAGCACGGCGGCGGCCTGCGCCTTCGCACCGCCGGAGACGCCGCGCGAGATCAGATTGCCCAGCACCTGGTTGTCGACCTTGCCGGAGGCGGCGGCGATCAGGGCGTCCAGCGTGGCGAGGTCGGCGGCGGTCGCGCCGGGGATGGTGTCGCCGGTCAGACGGCTACGGATGGCCTGGGCGCTGGCGACGTCGCCGGCCGCCAGAGCCGCGCGGGCCATCAGCACTGGGTCCTGCAACGGTCCACCCGCCGCCGCCAGGGCGGCGATCGAGGCCGATGCGGCGCGGGCGGCGTCGATGAAGGCCGGCAGGGTCTTGGCCTGGCGCAGGAAGGCCAGGTTCGAGGCCTCCTGCGCGGTCAGGTCGGCGCCGGACGACACGCCCGAGATGTCGCCGCTGGTCTTGATCAGGGGCTTCAGCGCCGGCGAGGCCGAGACGATGGCGGCGGCCGACTGGATGTCCAGGTTCAGGCGGCGCGACAGGGCGTAGTTCACGCCGTTCTTCAGGTTGGCCGCGCCTGGCGCCGTGCCGCTCAGGGCCGCGCCCATCAGGCGGGCGTAGTCGGCGTCTTTCGTGGCGTTCTGGGCCAACTGGAAGGTCAGCTGGGCGGGATCGTTCTGACCGGCCTTCAGCTGGCAGAAGGCCCGCAGCCGCAGCCAGTAGGCGCCGCCGCGATCGACGGTCAGGGCGTCCTGCGTGCGGCAGGCCTTGTCGTCGTCGCCAGCGATCAGGGCCGCCTCTGCGGTGGCCATCGACAGCGCCGCGCTGCCGGGCGCCCCGGTCGCGCGGTCCAGGATGGTGTTGGCGCCCTTGGCCTCGCCCAGGGCGATCAGGGCCAGCGCCCGCTGGGCGCCCATCTCGACATTGTCGCCCACGCCGGCCGGGCCGTTAGCCCCGGTGGCTAGCAACCGCTTGGCCAGGCTGGCGAAGGCCGGCGACAGGGGCTTGGTCCCGCCCAGTTTGGGAATCACGTCGCGCAGGATGTCGGGCGCGGCGTCCTTCCACAGGTCGCCCGGCAGGCCGGTGTCGGCGGCGGGGGCCGAGAAGTAGTCGGGCGCGGCCAGGCTGGTGACCTTGACCTCTTCCTGGGCGGCGACGGGACCGGCGGCAGCCAGGGCGACGAGCAGCGCGAGCGCTTGCGGAGAACGCATCGAAAGGACCATGGACCGGTTATGACGCATGACGGAGTTCTCGCAAACTTGGCGGTTTGGCCAAGCCTCGTGTAAACCCGCGACCGCATCATGACCGAACTCGCTCACACCGCTGAAGATCTCGCCCCGCTGCGCGAGAAGACCATCGTCCTGGTGGGACTGATGGGCGTGGGGAAATCCAGCGTCGGCCGCCGCCTGGCCGGGGTGCTGGACCTGCCGTTCCGCGACGCCGACAACGAGGTCGAGGCCGCCGCCGGTCGCTCGATCTCCGAGATCTTCGCCGAGCTGGGCGAGTCGGCGTTCCGCGACGGCGAGCGCCGGGTGATCGGCCGCCTGCTGGACGAGCCGCCGCACGTGCTGGCCACCGGCGGCGGGGCCTTCGTCAATCCCGAGACCCGCGCCCTGATCAACGAGAAGGCCGTCTCGGTCTGGCTGAAGGCCGATGTCGAGCTCCTGGCCCGCCGCGTCTCGCGCAAGGACAACCGGCCGCTGGTGCGGGGCAAGGACCCGGTCCAGGTGCTGACCCAGCTGGCCGAGACCCGCAACCCCGCCTATGCCGAGGCCCAGGTGCACGTCCAGACCGGCGACACGCCGCACATGGTGGCGGTCGAGGCCATCCTGGCCGCCCTGCGCGCCCATCCGGCCCCCACCGAGTAGGAGTACCGCCATGATCCGCACCGTTCCCGTGGGCCTGGGCGATCGCGCCTATGACGTGGTCATCGGTCCTGGCCTGATCGACAAGGCCGGCGAGCGGATCGCCCCAGTCCTGGGCAAGCGCAAGCGCGTGGCCATCGTCACGGACAGCAATGTCGGCGAGCACCACGGCGAGCGCCTGGCCGTGTCGCTGGAAAAGGCCGGCGTCGCGGTCGACGTCATCACCATTCCGCCGGGCGAGGAGAGCAAGAGCTTCGAGGGCCTGCAGGACCTGTCCGACCGCCTGCTGGCCCTGGGCCTGGAGCGCGGCGACCAGATCGTGGCGTTCGGCGGCGGCGTCGTCGGCGACCTCGCCGGCTTCGCGGCGGCGATCTACAAGCGCGGCATCGACTTCGTGCAGGTGCCGACCACCCTGCTGGCCCAGGTCGACAGCTCGGTGGGCGGCAAGACCGCCATCGACACCCCGCGCGGCAAGAACCTGATCGGCGCTTTCCACCAGCCGCGCCTCGTCCTGGCCGACCTGGACGTGCTGTGCACCCTGCCCGCCCGCGAGCTGGCCTGCGGTTATGCCGAGATCATCAAGTACGGCCTGCTGGGCGACTTCGCCTTCTTCGAGTGGCTGGAAAAGAACGTCCACGCCGTGCTGGAGCGCGACGTCGACGCCCTGGTCCGCGCCGTCGGCCGCTCGGTAGAGATGAAGGCCGAGATCGTCGAGGAAGACGAGAAGGAAGCCGGCCGCCGGGCCCTGCTGAACCTGGGCCACACCTTCGGTCACGCGATCGAGGCCGAGATGGGCTTTGGCGATGCGTTGAAGCACGGCGAGGCGGTGGGCGTGGGCATGGCCCAGGCGTTCCGCTTCTCGGCGCGTCAGGGACTGTGCTCGAGCCAGGACGCGGTCCGGGCCGAGGCGGCGATCAAGGCCGCCGGCCTGCCGACGCGGATGAGCGACGTGCGTCCCGCCCCCTTCAACGCCGACGCCCTGGTCGCCCACTGCGGCCAGGACAAGAAGGCCGAGGGCGGCAAGCTGACCTTCGTGCTGGTGCGCGGGATTGGCGACGCCTTCGTGGCCAAGGACGTGGATCGCGAGGCGCTGAAGGCGTTCCTGGTCGAGGAAGGCGCGGTCTAGGAGGCGGCTATGCTGCGGACGGTCGTCGGGGTCGCCACTGTCGCCGCCCTGATCGGAGGATGCGCCGTCCTGGGGCGGCCCGAGGCGCCGATTCCCGGCGTGGACTATGTCGTCTCTGTCCACGACAACGCCACCGCCCAGCGTTTCGACGTCAGCCTGACGTCACGCTCCAAACGCAAGCTCTGCCTGCTGCCGGAGCAGTGGCCCGGCCCCATCGGCAAGATCGACTGGGCCAGGGACTATGTCGCGGTGAAGGTCGGCGGGACCCGCTATCCGCTCGAAGACTGGAACGGCGGCTACTGCATCGGCGGCTGCTACGTCGCCAAGGTCAGCCCCGGAAAGAGCGTCAGCGCCTTCATCCCGTATGCGGATTTCGAGGGCTTCGGAGCGGAGCACTATCAGGCCGAAAAGGCGCTGGTGTTTTCGCCGCTGGCCAGCTGGTGCTCCGGCTAGGCCATGAGTAGATCCCCCCCCGCATCGCGGGGGAGGAGCTATTAGGTCTAAGTCCGCTTGCGCCCCTTCAGCGTCAGCGCGATCGCCGCCACCAGGAAATAAAACGCCCCGAACCCGGCATAAGGCGCGATCTCCACCGGCGCGGGCGGATGCCCACCCGCCTTCAGCGAGCCGGCGATCATGAACACCCCGGCCAGCACCGACTGCGCGCCGCTCAGCACCATCGGCCACTGGCCGCCCACCGAGCGCCAGCGCCGCAGGCCGGCGACCAGTTGCAGGATCCCCGAGAACGCCGCCCAGACGCCGAACACGGTCAGCACCCGGCGCGGATCGGCCTGCAAGGCGAACACCACGGCGAAGGCCACCGTCAGGCTGACGAACAGGTTGAAGGTCTGCGGCGGGTTGGCCGCGAAACCGCCGTTGGACCGGGCGTCCAGCGCATTGGCCAGGGCGTCCCAGGCCGGATAGGCCACCAGCAGCACGCCGCCGATCAGCGGATTGCCGGTCCCGACCGCCACCGCGGCGAGGATCCAGGCGACCGACACGCCGGCCCGCAGGAAATAATAGCGCTTGAGACCGTCGCGCTGAACGTCTTCGACATGGGCCATGACGGCCTCCCTGGAGTGAATTTTCCATGCCGAGACATTATATGTCGCGACATATGAATCCGCTCTACAGAGCCGCACTGGCCGAGTCCAGCCATTATTTGTCACGACATCTAATTTCGCGGTAAGAACCCTCGACGATCAGGAGCCCCGCCGTGTCCGACTTCATCCCCACCCTCGACCAGCAGCTGTGCTTCTCGCTGTACGGGGCCAGCCTGGCGATCAACCGCGCCTACAAGCCGCTGCTGGACGCGCTGGAGATCACCTATCCGCAGTACCTGGTGCTGAGCGCCCTGTGGGAGAGCGACGGCCTCAGCGTGGGCGCGATCGGCGAGCGGCTGGGCCTCGACTCCAGCAACGTCACCCCGCTGGTCAAGCGCATGGAGGCCGCGGGGCTGGTCGGCCGTGTCCGCAATCCAGCCGACGAGCGCCAGGTCGTGGTCAGCCTGACCGACGCCGGCCGCGACATGCAGGCCCGCAGCACGTGCCTCGGCCAGACCCTGTTCGCCGCCGGCGGCATGAGCGTCACGCAACTGGTGCAGCTGAACAAGGACGTCCAGGCGTTCCGCGACTCGGTCGCGCGGTTCGTCAGCGACCAGCCCAGGCCTTGAGCAAGGAGCGACCTACGGCGTCGCCGGCTCTTCCCGCGACAAGCCTCGCGCTTCCAAAGCCTCGAACAGCGCGGGCGCGCCTTCGACATCCGAAAAGAAGATGTCGAATACTCCCCCGCTCCTGAGCTTGAGCATGAGGCAGGCCGACCGGTCGTCCAATGACCACGACACCACGTCGCGCCACCTGACCGTCCTGCGCCGCAGGATGGTGCGGTGCTCCACGATCTCGTCGCCGGAGAAATCGACCCGCCAGAGCGACAGGTTGGCGAAGTAAAGCGCGCCGGACGAAATCATGGCCACCAGCAGGTAGAAGACGATGGCCCGGGGTCCACGCGCCTCCCAGCCGGGACCCCCCATCCAGCTCCAGGCGAACGCCATGGCGAGGAAAGCCCAGGCGAAGACGGACAGCACCCCCACAATGGCGCCATGCCTCAGCACCCCGGGCCTCAGCGGCCCCCGAAGGAACCTGACCAGGGCCACGGCCAAGTAGACGAAGACGACGAGCCCCGCGGCGCCGACCGTCAGGCGGAAAACGAACTTGCCCAATCCCGCGAGCATTTCGACGATGAATTCCATAGACCTCCCCCCGGCTCGGTCAGCGCTCGATCCCTAGTTGATTTTTCTGCGGCGACCAACGCGGCGCACGCGAGCGCCCTGGAGGCGCGGTCTTTGTCCCTCCCCGACGTCGCCGGCTTGGCCTAGAACACCCCCATGCTCACCGCCCTGCTCGGCCTCGCGCCCGTCGTTATCGCCCTGCTCACCCTGTCGGCGATCTTCTCGGCCGCCGAGACGTCGATGACCGGGGCCAGCCGCGCTCGCATGCACCAGCTGGAGCGCGAGGGCGACGCGCCGGCGCGGCGGGTCAACAAGCTGCTGTCCGACCAGGAGACGATGATCGGGGCGGTGCTGCTGGGCAACAACCTGATCAACATCCTGGCTTCGGCCCTGACCACCCAGGTGCTGACCACGCTGATCCCCGGCCCGTGGGGCGTGGCCGTCGCCACCGCCGTCATGACCGTGCTGGTTCTGGTCTTCGCCGAGGTGCTGCCCAAGACCGTGGCCATCGTCCGCTCGGACGACGTGGCCCGCACGCTGTCGGGGCCGACCCTGTTCATCGTCCGGGCGTTCGGCCCGATCATCTACGCCATCCAGTGGATCGTGCGCCGCACCCTACGCCTGTTCGGCGTCAAGCTGGACATGGCCGTCGACGTGCTGGCCGCCCACGAGGAGATCCGCGGCGCGGTCGACTACCACCATTCCGAAGGCCTGGTCGAAAGCGGCGACCGGCGCATGCTGGGCGGCGTGCTGGACCTCTCCGACATGGACGTCTCGGAGATCATGGTCCACCGCAAGTCGATGGTGCTGCTGGACGCCGACCTGCCCGCCCGCGAGCTGGTCGACGAGGTGCTGGAGGCCCAGCACACCCGCGTGCCCCTCTATCGCGACGAGCCCGACAACATCGTCGGCGTGCTGCACGCCCGCGACCTGCTGAAAGCCCTGGCCCAGTCCCCGACGGGCGTCGAGGGCCTGGACATCGCCGCCATCGTCCGCGAGCCGTGGTTCATCCCCGATACGACCAACCTCAAGGACCAGCTGAACGCCTTCCTCAAGCGCAAGAGCCACTTCGCCCTGGTCGTCGACGAGTACGGCGCCCTGCAGGGCCTGGTGACGCTGGAGGACATCCTGGAAGAGATCGTCGGTGAGATCGACGACGAGCACGACACCGCGCTGGAGGGCGTGCGGCGCCAGGGCGACGGCTCGGTCAATGTCGACGGCCACGTCACCGTGCGCGACCTGAACCGGGCCATGGACTGGCGCCTGCCCGAAGGCGACGCCGTCACCATCGCCGGCCTGGTCATCCACGAGGCCCAGATGATCCCCGAACCGGGCCAGACCTTCATCTTCCACCGCCACCGGTTCCAGGTGTTCCGTCGTCAGAGAAACCAGATCACCGCCCTGCGGATCAGCGCCCCTCTGGACGACGACAGCGAACTCTGAATCACTACGGTCAAGTTTCCGGCTTCGCTTTGGGAACCGGATGAGAAAGGACGCGTTTCGTGTCCTTACGGACCAGGGGCGGTCCGGCGTGGAGGGGCGCGTTGGTCAAGTTGGCTGAGACGGACATTCGCGAGGACGGCGAAGCCGTTCTGCGTGCGCGTCTGGCCCGGCTGGATAGCGCGCTGGCCGATGAAATCCGCAAATCCGACACCCTGGCGCGGGTCAGCGAGGCGGTCGCCTCCAGCCTCGACATCGACAGCTGCGTGCAGGTGGTGATCGACGGAGCCCGCGAGATCAGCGGCGCCCAGTTCGGAGCCTTCTTCTACAATCTGGTCGACGCCGAGGGCGAGTCCTACACCCTGTACCGGCTGTCGGGCGCGCCGCCCGAGGCCTTCGCCAACTTCCCCATGCCGCGCAAGACCGAGATCTTCGCCCCGACCTTCGACGGGACCGGCGTGGTGCGCTCCGACGACATCACCCAGGATCCGCGCTACGGCCGCAACGCGCCGCGCAAGGGCATGCCCGAGGGCCACCTGCCGGTGCGCAGCTACCTGGCCATTCCGGTCTCCAGCCGCCAGGGCGAGGTGCTGGGCGGCCTGTTTTTCGGCCATTCCGAGCCGGGCCGCTTCTCGCCGCGCGACGAGACCCTGCTGGTGGGCCTGGGCGCCCAGGTCGCGGCCACCATCGAGTCGATCAAGCTGAACGCCGGCTCGCGGGCCGAGCTGGACCATCGCCGCAAGGCCGAGGAGCGGCTGAAGTTCGCCCTGGACAGCGGCGGCATGGGCTCGTGGGACCTGGACGTGGCCACCAAGGCCTACGAGGCCTCGGACCTGTGCAAGGCCAATTACGGCCGCCGTCCGGACGAGGCCTTCACCTTCGCCGACCTGATCGCCACCATCCATCCCGAGGACCGGCCGCGCATCCTCAGCGCCATCGAGACCGCCATCCGCGACGGGGCCGAGTACGACGTCGAGTACCGCGTGATCCATCCGACCGGCGAGCTGCGCTGGCTGCACGCACGCGGCCGCGCGGCCCAGACCGCCGACGACGGCGGCGTGCGCCGCCTGGCCGGGGTCTCGCTGGACATCACCGAGCGCAAGCGCTCGGACGAGCGCCAGAAGCTGCTGGTCAACGAGCTGAATCACCGCGTGAAGAACAGCCTGGCCACGGTGCAGTCGATCGCCGCCCAGACCCTGCGCTCGGTGGCCGCGCCGGAATATTTCCGCGACGCCTTCGAGACCCGGCTGATCGCCCTGTCCCACACCCACGACCTGCTGACCCGCGAAAGCTGGGCCGGCGCCAGCCTGCGCGAAGTGTTCGACGTCGAGCTGCACGCCATGGCCGGCGAGGACCGCGTGACCTTCGACTATCTCGGCGACGTGCGCCTGAACCCCAAGGCCGCGGTGGCCTTGGGAATGGGCATCCACGAGCTGGCCACCAATGCGGTCAAGTACGGCGCCCTTTCGACACCGGACGGCCGCGTGGCCGTGGATTGGTCGCAGGAGGACGGGGTCCTCCGCCTGATCTGGACCGAAAGCGGCGGCCCGCCCGTCACCCCACCGGCCCGTCGCGGCTTTGGCGTCCGCCTTCTGGAGCGCGGCCTTGCGGCCGAGCTATCCGGCGGGGTCGAGCTGACCTATGATGCGACGGGACTCGTCTGCCAAATGGCGTTGCCCCTGCGCGCGCTGGAGCCCTGACACATGACTGCACTTTCCGCCCTCAAGGTTTTGGTCGTCGAAGACGAAGCCCTGGTCTCGATGCTGGTCGAGGACATGCTGACCGATCTCGGCTGCACGATCGTCGGCCCCGCCGCCGAGATCGAGGAAGCCCTGAAGCTGGCCACCTCGGCCGACATCGATGCGGCCCTGCTGGACGTCAATCTGGGCGGTCGCCCGATCTTCCCGGTGGCCGACGCCCTGAAGGCGCGTGGCGTGCCCTTCGCCTTCGCCAGCGGCTATGGCGAGGCGGGCCTGACCGAGGACCACAAGGGCGCCACGGTGCTGCAGAAGCCCTTCCGCGAGGCGGATCTCCGCCGCGTGCTGGAGAGCCTGGTCAGCCAGACGGCATAAGGGAGGCGGCCTAACGGCCCTCCCCCATCGCAAGACACGAAAAAGGGCGGCTCCGCGAGGAGCCGCCCTTTCTCTTTGGCTGATCGCCGCTCTGGAAGAGCGGCCGGGAGGCGAACCTCCCGGCCGTCATCGCTTAGAAGCGGGCGTTCAGGCCGACTTGGTAGTAGCGACCCAGGACGTCGTAGACGCCCAGGCCCGTGGTGCCCCACGGCGCTTCTTCGTCGAACAGGTTGCGGACGTTGAGGCGAGCCTTCACGCGGTCCAGACCCAGACGACCACCGACCAGTTCGGTCAGGTCGTACGAGATGGCCAGGTCGTTCAGGTAGTAGTCCTTGACCCACAGCGGATCGCGGGTTTCCGGGGTGAAGTCCTTGTTGAAGTAGGACTTGCCCGTGAAGCTGGTCGTCAGGGTGACGGCCAGCGGACCGCGCTTGTAGGTGGTGTCCAGGCGCCAGGAGACGTCCGGGTTACCGATTTCGCCCTTGTCGTCGTTCAGGTCGAAGCCCAGGCCGGTGACCGAGGTCTCCTGCTTGTTGACGTGGAACAGGTCGAAGTTGAAGCCGAAGCCGCCCAGGTCGGCGCCGTTGGCGCTCTTAGCCAGGAACGGGATGTCGGTCAGTTCGAAGTTGTAGTCCACGCCCAGGGTGGCGCCCTGGAAGTTGGTGTAGCCAGCGTTGACGAAGCCGGTGGCCGGGCCGGTGTAACCGGTGGTCTGGTCGGCGGTCACGACTTGGCCGGTCGAGTTACGACGGAAGCGCGAGCAAACGTCGGCCGGCTTGCTCGGCGAGTCGTAGCAGACCTGCATGATCGAGCTGAGCGTGAAGTTGGCGATGGCGTCGGTGATGTCGACGTTCACCCAGTCGAAGCTGATCGCCAGGCCCTTGATGAACGAGGGCTGGTAGACGAAGCCCACCGACCATTCGTCAGCCAGTTCGTTGCGCAGGCTGCGGTTGCCCGAGGTGGTGCCTTGGACGGTCGCGGCCTGGACGTTCGAGGTCAGGCTGAAGTTCGACGGCAGACCCAGAGCGGCGAAGTCGGCGCGGCAGTTGGCGCCGCGGGTCGCCGGGTTCGGGCCCGAGTTGATGTTACGCGCATCGCAGGGGTCGGTGGCGGTCATGAAGCTGACCGCGTTCGGCAGGAACAGCTCGGTGATCGCCGGGGCGCGGAACGAGCCCGAGCGGGTGCCGCGGATCAGCAGGTCGTTGATCGGCTTCCAACGAACGCCATAGCTCCAGGCGTCGTTCTTGCCGGCCAGCGAGTTGTCCACGCGACGACGCGCGCCTTCCAGTTCCAGGCTACGCATGCCCGGGAACGAGAAGTCACCGCCGAAGATCGGGATCAGACCTTCGATGTAGGCTTCCTTGGTCTCGTACGAACCGCTCAGCGACGAGATGGCGGCCGAACGGCCCACGCCCAGACGCTGGGCGTCGTTCGGCGTGAAGCGCGACTTTTCCTTACGGTACTCGTAGCCGGCGTTGAAGCTGACCATACCGGCCGGCAGCTTCACGATGTCACCGCCGAAGTTGGCTTCGTAGCCCGTTTGGATCAGGGCGTAGTCGCTGACGAAGTCGACGCTGATGTACTTCTTGGCCGCTTCGCTCGGAGCGCCCAGACCGAACATGTTCAGCGGGGCGCAGCCGGCGGCGCGAGCAGCGGCGCTACGGCAGACGATGGCGCCCGTACCGTCACGCACCGCGTCGATCGCGTTGGTGAACTTCACCTGGTCGATGTTCGGCGAGGAGAAGGTGCCCCACGACTTGCCGAAGTTGGCCGCGACGTTCCAGAAGAACTTGCGGTCGGCGAATTCGAAGTCGCCTTCCAGGTTGAACACCGTGCGCAGCAGGTCGCCTTCGGTGCTGGTCTTGTTGTTACCCAGGTCGGCCGAAGCGCGGCTCAGGTAGAAGATGCCTTCGCCCGGGTTGGCGGTGTCGGCCGTCAGCGGGGTCGGCTGACCCAGCAGAGCGGTGCGGGTCGCCGCCGGCAGGAAGGGGTTGGCCGTCGAGAAGGCCAGCGAAGCCGAGTTACCGCCGAAGATCGGGGCGTTGTAGATCGGCTGGTTGTACGGCTCGACCGACGTCTGGTGGTTGTAGAACAGTTCCGAGTTGAAGCGGATGTGGTCGGTGACGTCGTAGCGCGCGAAGAAGGTCGCGACGTGACGCTTCACCGGCGAGATCAGCGACGACAGGTCGGCCAGGTTCATGCCGTCGCCGCCCGAGGCGACGCTGGCGCTCCAGAACTGTCCGGTGTTGTACGGGATCAGCGTGCCGCCCGGACCGAACTGGGCCGTGATGCGCTGGCCCGGGTTGCTCGGGTCGGCGATGGTCAGCAGGCTCGACAGGGCCGAACCGCTGTTGCGGAACGCCAGACCGCCCAGGGTCACTTCCGGGATGCGGCGGTTCAGGGCGATGATCGAGCCCGGGATGCCATCGGTCGTGGTGCGGTTGGCCGGGTTGACGACGAAGGCCAGCTGACGGGCGGTGATCGGACGATCGTTGAAGCCCAGCTGGGTGGTTTCGTTGTACTCGTAGCTGCCCGACAGGTTCAGGCGGCCGTCCATGAAGTTACGGCCGACCGTGATGCGGCCGCGATAGACGTCAGCGTCGTTACGGTCCGAGACGCCGTACTGGCCGTCGATTTCGACGCCTTCGTAGTGGGTCTTGGTGATGACGTTGATGACGCCGGCGATGGCGTCCGAGCCGTAGACGGCGGCGCCGCCGGCCTGGATGGTTTCGATGCGGTCGATCAGACCGGTCGGGATGGCGTTGAAGTCGACCTGACCACCAGCGCCCGAACCCGAGAACAGCGAAGCCACGTTGCTGCCGACGAAGCGGCGGCCGTTCACCAGGGTCAGGGTGCGGTTGGTGCCCAGGTTGAACAGGTTGATGTAGTTACGACCCGTGCCGAACGAGCCTTGGTCGCCGATCGGATTGATCGGGACGCCGGCCGACGGCATGTCGTTCAGGGCGTCGGCGACGTTGGTGTAGCCCTTCGAGTCGATCGACTCCGAGCTCAGCACCTGGATCGGTTGCGCCGAGACGAGGTCCGGACGGCGGATGCGCGAACCGGTGACGACGACGGCTTCGAGTTCAGCGGTATCCTCTTTCGGAGCGCTGGCTTGCTCGGCTTGAGCGAAAGCGGTGCTCGCGCTGGCCAGCGCGATCAGCATGCTGGTGCCGAGGAGGAGGGAACGACTGATCATGTAAGGAAAAAACCCCCGAATTGGACAAGCGGCCCACTGAGCCCCGCATCAGCCAAACGCGGGACTTCGGAGTGAGCCTTGTGGGGGAGCGTAGGCGAGCGTCGGTTGGGTGACACCACCAATACGCCGAACGCTGTGACTTCGTGCCCAAACCGTTACCTCCAGGACACAGAAATGCCATAGAGGCCCAGCTTGGACATGGAACGTTGCATTACACGAAGTTAATAGGTTCTGCCCGCACACCCGGAAATGGCGGCAAAAACATCCATTTTTCCGTACATGTCACGCAGTTAGGGCAAAAATTTTCACCGAACGTCACAATTCGATGATCGAGTTCGGAACATTCGTTTGAACTGTACACCCGAATTCTAAAGTCCAAGATTTTGACCTTTTTGCCCGAATTCGGCCTCAGTCGAGGTCGCGCGGGCCGAACGAACGGGGCAGCAGGCTCCAGAAATCGACCCGCTCGGTGGTCTCTCCGCCCTGCACAGAAACCACCTCGCAAGCCTCGCCGGCGAACTCGGCGATGCGTTGGCGGCAGGCGCCGCAGGGCTGGACCACGGCGTCCGAGCCGG
Source organism: Caulobacter sp. GW821-FHT12D05 (assembly GCF_058807295.1). NCBI lineage: Bacteria > Pseudomonadati > Pseudomonadota > Alphaproteobacteria > Caulobacterales > Caulobacteraceae > Caulobacter > Caulobacter sp. GW821-FHT12D05. Next base: position 726,540 of record NZ_JBXAQO010000003.1, on the reverse strand, counting down.
CCGCGATCAGCACCTTGTCGATGACCCGCGAGCCGCCGGCCGTGATCATGGCGCCGATCGCCGTCTGTTCGGCGCAGGTCCCGACTGGATAGGCAGCGTTCTCGACATTGACGCCGTAATGGACCCGGCCCTCGGCGTCGATCACCGCCGCCGCCACCGTGAACTTCGAATAGCGGGCGTACGAGCGCTCCAGCAGGCCAGGCAGGACCTTGGCGGCGTCCTGTTCAACGGTGTGGTGGGTAGCGCTCATGGTCTTTCCTGCCTTCCGGCAGTGGATCGCGCCGGGGAGAGAGGCAATCAGCCGCAGCCCTCCCAGGCAAGCAAAAAAGTAAGCGCCGCCTTACCCCTCGCCCGGCGCCGTCGCGATGATCGACAGGGCGTGGACGGGGCCCGCCAACTCCTCGGCCAGCACCTTCATCACCATGCGCTGGCGCATCACCCGCGCCTTGCCTGCAAAGGCCTGCGCCTCGATTCGCAGATTGAAGTGGCTTTCGCCCGCTCCAGTGTGCCCAGCGTGGCCGTGATGGCGGTCGCTATCGTCCACAAGCTCCAGCTTCGAGGGCGAAAAAGCCTCCTCCAGCTTGCTGCGGATGGTGTCCGTGACGGCGCCCATGTCGGTCTCTTGCTTGTCAATCCTTGAACGGAAATAGCCTGGGCTTACTCTAGACGCCATGAGCCGCGAGTTCGAATACCGTCCCAAATTCACCGACATCCGGGTCCGGCCGCCCAAGAAGGGCGAGGACGACCCGGTCAACGACGTGCTTGGCCTCAAGCCCGGCGAGAAACGGTGTGACCATCCCGACTGTCGCCTGGCCGGATCGACCAGGGCGCCGAAGTCGCGCGACCTGCCGAACCAGCACTACTGGTTCTGTCAGGCCCACGCGGCCGAGTACAACAAGAACTGGAACTTCTACGCCGGCATGAGCGAGGCGCAGATCCGCGCCGCCCAGGAGACCGAACGCCAGACCGGCGGCCGTCCGACCTGGAGCTTCAAGGCCGACGCCAATTCGCGCGAAGCCGCGGCGGCCGCCGCGCGCGACGCCCGCGCCTTCGCCGACCCGTTCGGGATCTTCCGCGCCCAGCAGCGCAAGGCCGAGTCCGCGCGCAGCGCCGCCGAGCGCAGCCTGGGCAAGCTGGAACGCGGGGCCCTGGCCGACCTGGACCTGGAAGCCGGCGTCGACAGCGCCGCGATCAAGGCCAAGTACAAGGAGCTGCTCAAGCGCTTCCACCCGGACGCCAATGGCGGCGACCGCAGCGCCGAGCACAAGCTGCAGCGGGTCATCAAGGCCTACAAGACCCTGCAGAAGGCCGGGATGGTGAAGAGCTAGACCGGCCCGCCTTGGGCGCGACCGTCAGGACAGGCGGTCGCGGAACGCGGCGTAGTCGAACTGGCGCACCACCTTCAGCGCGTCGGTGTCGCTGTTCCACAGCGCGATCGCCGGCAGCGGCACGCCGTTGAAGGTGTTGGTCTTGACCATCGAATAGTGGGCCTGGTCCAGGAACGCGATGCGCGTTCCTGGGGTCGGGCGTTCGGCGAAGACGTAGTCGCCGATGACGTCGCCGGCCAGGCACGACGGACCGCCCAGGCGGACGGCGACGCCCGCCTGCGGCTCGCCCAGCATGGCGGGGCGATACGGGGCCTCGATCACGTCCGGCATGTGGCAGGTCGCCGAGATGTCGGTGATGGCGATGGGCATGCCGTTGTCGAAGACGTCCAGCACCTCGCCGACCAGGATGCCCGCGTCCAGCGCCACGGCCTCGCCCGGCTCCAGATAGACCTGCACGCCATGGCGCTGGGCCAGTTCGTTCAGGAAATCGACCAGGCGCTCCGTCTGATAGTCGGCGCGGGTCACGTGGTGGCCGCCGCCAAGGTTCAACCACTTCACCCCGCCCAGCAGCGGGGCCAGCTTGGGCTCCACCGCCGCCCAGATACGGGCCAGCGGCTCGAAATCCTGCTCGCACAGAGCGTGGATGTGCAGGCCGTCGACGCCCCGCATGTGCTCGGGCCGCAGCTGCGACACCGGGAAGCCCAGGCGCGAGCAGGGCTGGGCCGGGTCGTACTTGGCGACCTCGCCCTCGGAATGTTCGGGGTTCAGCCGCAGGCCGATCTCGAAGACCTCGCCCTCGGCGCGCGCCTTGGCGATCACGCCTTCGAAGCGCGTGACCTGGTCCGGCGAGTTGAAGATCACGTGGTCGGACAGCCGCAGGATTTCCGGCAGGTCCTCGGCCTTGTAGGCGGGCGAATAGGTGGTCAGCTCGCCCTTGTAGAATTCGCGCGCCAGCCGCGCCTCCCACAGCCCGGAGGCGCAGACGCCGTCGAGATAGTCCCCGACGACGTCCGCCAGCGACCACATGGAAAAGGCCTTCAGGGCCAGCAGGACGCGGGCGTTGCCCCGGTCGCGCACATCCTTCAGCACCGCCAGATTGCGCCGCACCGCGACCTCGTCCACCACGAAGGCGGGCGAGGCGACGCGGTTCAGGTCGAAATGCGCGAAGGCGCCCGGATCACCGGCCCTGGTTTCCATGGGTCTGTTCCGTTTCCCTAGAACGCCAGCGGTTGCGCCAGGTCCTGAACCTTCCACGGCAGGCCGTGCTGGTTCAGCATGTCCATGAACGGATCGGGGTCCAGCTGCTCCATGTTGAACACGCCCTCGCCCTTCCACTGGCCCGTCAGCATCAGGGCCGCGCCGATCATGGCCGGCACGCCCGTGGTGTAGCTGACCGCCTGGTTGCCGGTCTCGGCATAGGCCGCCTCGTGGCTGCAGACGTTGTTGACGTAGACCGTCCGGGCCTGGCCGTCCTTCTGGCCGGTGGCGATCGTGCCGATATTGGTGTTGCCCTTGGTGATCGGGCCCAGCGACGACGGCTCGGGCAGCAGCGCCTTGAGGAACTCGATCGGGATGATCTCGCGGCCCTGGAACATCATCGGCTCGATGCGGGTCATGCCGACGTTCTCCAGCACTTCCAGGTGCTTGAGATAGCTGTCGCCGAAGGTCATCCAGAAGCGGATGCGCTGGATCTCCGGGTAGAACTTGGCCAGGGATTCCAGCTCCTCATGGTACATGAGGTACATGTTCTTGGGGCCGACGGCCTCGAAGTCGAACACCTGCTTGTGGCTCAGCGCCGGGCCTTCGACCCACTGGCCGTTTTCCCAGTGACGCGACGGCGCGGTCACTTCGCGCAGGTTGATCTCGGGATTGAAGTTGGTGGCGAACGGCAGACCGGTGTCGCCGCCGTTGCAGTCCAGGATGTCCAGCGTGTCGATCCGGTCCAGCAGGTGCTTCTTGGTGTAGGTCGTGAACACCGAGGTCACGCCCGGGTCGAAGCCGCTGCCCAGCAACGCCATCAGGCCCGCGTCCTTGAAGCGGTCCTGATAGGCCCACTGCCAGCTGTATTCGAACTTGGCCGCGTCGCGCGGCTCGTAATTGGCCGTGTCCAGATAGTTCACGCCGGCCGCCAGGCAGGCGTCCATGATCGCCAGATCCTGGTAGGGCAGCGCCAGATTGACCACCAGGCCCGGCTGCACGGCCTTGATCAGAGCGGTCGTCGCGGCGACATCGTCGGCGTCGATCGCGGCCGTCTCGATGGTCACGCCCGTGCGGTCCTTCACCGACTGGGCGATGGCGTCGCATTTCGACTTCGTCCGACTCGCCAGCGTGATGTGCGAGAAAATATCCGTGTTCATCGCCATCTTGTGGACAGCGACCGAACCAACGCCACCTGCGCCGATAACCAGCACCCTGCTCATTTTGGCTTCTCCTAAAGTCCAGTCTCCCCTAACGCGCTGAGCTGGCTCAGGGGGGCGCGCCTACTATCACGCGGATCGTGTCTTCGCTAACCGCGCGGTTCGATGATTTGACACAGGACGCGCCTGCGATATTTGTCCGAGTAATAACGACGCCGTGAGGACACATGCCGCGCTACGGGAAGACCACTGACCGCCGGACGCTGCTGGCGGGACTGAGCACGGCGGCTCTAGGCTTGATGGGCGCGCCGGCCTTCGCCCAGAGCCAAGGCCTGTTCTATCCCACCTATCCCAAGCCGGGCACGCCCAAACTGGAAGGCGCTGACAGCAGCCGCCGGATCATCGATCCGCCCGCCAAGGACTACTGGCCCTATGCCCGCATCAGCGGCGCGGGCCGCCCCGTCACCAAGGCGACCCAGGACGGCGGCTGGCTGTCGGGCCTGTCGGAGGTCAGCTACAAGGGGCCCGAGCCGCGCCCCTACCCCATCGCGCCTTGGGGCCAAGCCGACAGCGGCTCGGCCGTGAAGAGCGGCAAGCTGCCCGCCATCCGCCCGATCTGGGACGCCCACATCCGCGACACCATCGTCTGCCTGGGCGGCGACGGCTTCTACTACATGACCGGCACCACCGGCGATAACTGCTGGGCGGTGAACGACGGCGTCGAGCTGTGGCGCTCTCGCGATCTCAAGAGCTGGAACTATCTGGGCCTGGTCTGGAGCATCGACCGCGACGGGACCTGGGAGCAGAATTGGACCGCCCGCGCCGGCGTGCCGTTCCGCGCCCTGTGGGCCCCGGAAATCCACTTCCTGGGCGGGAACTTCTACATCTGCCACTGCATCAGCGGCGTCGGCATCGGCGTGCTGAAGAGCACCACCGGACGCGCCGAAGGCCCCTACGCCCACGTATTGTCGGACAAACCGATCAAGGGCGGCATCGACTCAACCCTGTTCGAGGCCGCCGACGGCAAGATCTATCTGTCGTGGGGCGCGGCCACCAAGATTCGCGAGATCAAGCCCGACTTCAGCGACTTCGCCGGCGACTGGCAGGACCTGGTGTTCGCCGACGACGGCGTCGATCCCAAGGCCCAAAAGGCCGGCAAGCCCTTGCGCCGCGTGGGTTTCGAGGGCGCGACCTTCTTCCGGGCCAACGGCAAGTACTATGTCGGGGCCTGCAACAAGGACGAGGGCCGCTATTCGTTCTGGTTCGCCTCGTCGGACAACCTCCTGGGCCCCTATTCCGACCGTCACGAGGGCCCGCCGGGCGGCGGCGGCGGCAACCTGTTCCGCGACAAGACCGGCCGCTGGTGGCAGACCTTCTTCGGCAATGACGACCAGATGCCCTTCCGCGAAAAGCCGGGCCTGATCGCCATCGAATTCGACAAGGCCGGCCGCGTGGTGGCCTCCAAGGACCAACCCTTCAAGCCGTTCACTTAGTGTCTGGCGCCTAGTTCACTTGCGAAGCAGTCGCTGACTGAGCCATCTTTCGCCGCCACTGGGCGAGGGACGACTCTTCGATGACCGACACCGATCGCGAGTGGCGCGCCCCGGCCGATCCGCCGACGCCCGTGACGCCCGTGCCGTTCGGCAAGCCCTGGAGCATCTGGTTCTGGGGCGGGCTGATCTCGACGGCGGGCCTGGCCCTGGCCGTCGCGCCACGCGTCGTGCTGCACCTGCTGGACGTGGATGTCGGCGCGTCGGGCCTGCCCTGGGTGCGGTTCGCGGGTCTCGTCCTCCTGGCCTACGCCATGGGCTACCACGTCGCCGGCTGGACCGGACAGCGCACCTATATGCGGGCCTCGGTGGTGCTGCGGGTGTTCTCGCTGGTGGTGATCGGCGCCTTCGTGCTGCTGGACTGGCTGCCCAAGGCCTGGCTGGCCGTGGGCCTGGTGGACTTCGTCGGCGCGGTGTGGACGACGCTGGAACTGCGCTGGCGGCCTAAGCCGAAGGCTTGAACCGCCGCTGCACCAGGAACGCCGCGAACCAGCAGGCCATGGCCCAGGCCGCGCCGACGCACCAGCCGGCCAGCACGTCGCTGGCCCAGTGGACGCCCAGATAGATGCGGCTAAGGCCCACCATCAGGCTGACCAGCACACCTGCCCCCACCGCCAGCACCTTGACCCGCCGTTTGTCGGCGAAGCGCGCGGCCAGCACGCCCAAGGTGAGAAAGACCACGGCCGACAGCATCGCGTGGCCCGACGGGAAGCTGGCATTGACCGCCTCGACCGCCCGATAGGCCAGGTCCGGCCGTTCGCGCCCGAAGACCAGCTTCAGCCCCTGACTGATCAGCAGGCCGCCCCCGGCCCCCGCCAACAGCAACAGGGCCTCGGTCCAGCGCCGCAAGGACGCCAACAGGGCGAAGGCCAGGGCGATCACCAGGGTCAGCACCGCCACCGAGCCCAGAGCCGTGATGTCGGTCGCCGCCAGGTGCAGCCACTTGGGCCCGACCAGCTCGTGCGGCAGGCCGTCGACTCGCAAGGCCCGCAGCACCGCCATGTCCAGCGCCCGGGTCTCACCTTCGGCAACTTCTTCGGCGATCGACAGGAAACCCCAGGCCCCGAAGGCCGCGATCAGCAGGGCCGCGGTCGCGCCCAGCTCGCGCCGGGCGGTGTCCAAAAGTCCTCGAAAGGCGATACGGATCAAGCGGATAGCTCCTGGACCGTCGGGTTCATGCTACAATATTTCCCTTTTGAAACATGAACTTAAGCTGACCAGGGCCGTTCAGGTTCCAAGCATGTCGGACCTCGTAGGTTCGACTTCTCAACAAGGAGACCCGACATGAAACGCCTGATCACTGCTTCGCTCGCCGTTCTGATGCTGGCCGGCGGCGCCTCCGCCGCTTCCGCCCAGGACTATCGCCGCGACCACAACAACAACGGCCGCTACGACAGCCGCGACCGCGCCTATGAAAACGGCCGCCGCGACCAGGCCCGCGCCGAAGACCGTCGCGATCGCCGTGAATACCGCCGCTGGGCCAAGGGCCAGCGTCTGGACCAACGCTATCGCGGCAACAGCTACTATGTCAGCGACTACCGCGCCCGCGGTCTGCGCGCCCCGCCGCGCGGCTATCGCTGGCAGCGCGTGGACGACCAATACGTCCTGGCCGCCGTCGCTACCGGCCTGATCGCTTCGGTGATCATCGCCAACCGCTAAAAAAATGGGTCTCGAGGGGGTGTCGCGCTGCGGCGCCCCCTTCCCTCACCCTAGGTCAAAGGGCTAATTCGGTGCCATGCCCGAGTTCGCCGATAACAGCTCCGCCAACGATCCCCTGATCACCCTGGTCCCCGACAAGTGGGTGACGCTCCGCGACGCATTCGGCGTCGACAGCGACATGAAGGTCCCGTTCTTCTCGCACCGCGACGCGCACGTCCCCGAGATCGACACGGCCTACAAGTTCGACCCGCAGACGACGAAGGCCATCTGCGCCGGCTTCGCCAAGGACCGCCGCGTGATGGTCCAGGGCTATCACGGCACCGGCAAGTCCACCCACATCGAGCAGATCGCCGCGCGCCTGAACTGGCCGCTGGTCCGCGTGAACCTGGACAGCCACGTCTCGCGTATCGACCTGGTCGGCAAGGACGCCATCGTCCTGAAGGAAGGCAAGCAGGTCACCGAATTCCGCGAAGGCATCCTGCCCTGGGCCCTGCAGCGCCCGATCGCCCTGGTGTTCGACGAATACGACGCCGGCCGTCCGGACGTGATGTTCGTGATCCAGCGCGTGCTGGAAGCCGGCGGCAAGCTGACCCTGCTGGACCAGAACCGCGTCATCCGCGCCAACCCGTATTTCCGGCTGTTCTCGACGACCAACACCATCGGTCTGGGCGACACCACCGGCCTCTATCACGGCACCCAGCAGATCAACCAAGGCCAGATGGACCGCTGGTCGATCGTCACGACGCTGAACTATCTGGAGCACGACGTCGAGGCCGCCATCGTGCTGGCCAAGAACCCGTCGTACGACACGGCCGAGGGCAAGCGCACCCTGGCCGCCATGGTCCGCGTCGCCGACATGACCCGCAACGCCTTCATGAACGGCGACATCTCGACCGTCATGAGCCCGCGTACGGTGATCACCTGGGCCCAGAACGCCGAGATCTTCGATCACGACGTGGCCCTGGCCTTCCGCCTGACCTTCCTGAACAAGTGCGACGAGCTGGAACGCCCCACGGTGGCCGAGTTCTTCCAGCGCGCGTTCGGAACGGATCTGCCGGAAAGCGCCGCGCGGGTGAAGGTCGCCTAGGCTCCGGAGCGTTTCGGACAAGACAGCGTCATCGGAACCGCCTCTACTGGCGGTCCGTTGACCTGCGACACTTTCCGGAGACGCCCCATGACCGACATCACCTACACCATCGTCGAACACGACGGCGGCTGGGCCTACAAGGTGGGCGACACCTTCTCCGAGACCTTTGCGTCGCACGACGCGGCGCTGAAGGCCGCCAAGACCGCGGCCGCCGAGCAACGCCAGCCGGGCGAGACCGAAGGCATCGTCTACGAAGACAAGAACGCGGTCTGGCACGGCGAGGTCGCGTCCGGCGACGACCGTCCGACGACCCATGTCGAGGACTCGAAGTAGCCGCCTTCCAGAAATTGGCCCTGATCTTGCGGCACGAAGCTTCCTGAAGCCCATTTTGAGACAAGGTCGCCGCCGATGTTCGCCAAGAAGAAAGAAGCCCCCGCGTCGCTGGCCCTGACTCCGCTGGAACAACCGCGCCCGGCCGCGCCGGCCGCGGTCCAGCCGCAGCAGGCCGCCCCCGCGCGTCCCAAGCCCGCCTCGCTGTTCTCGCAAGGCCTGACCGTGCGCGGCGACATCGTCGGCGACGTCGAGGTGCACGTCGACTGCGCGGTGCTGGGCGACGTGAAGGTGGGCAAGCTGGTGGTCGGCCCCAATGCCCGCATCGAAGGCTCGATCATCGCCCAGGCCATCGAAATCCATGGCCTGGTCATCGGCGCGGTCACCGCCCAGGCCGTGCGCCTGTACGGCACCGCTCGCGTCGACGGCGACATCACCCATGAGCAGCTGGCCATGGAAACCGGCGCCGAGTTCCAGGGCCGCAGCCTGAAGTTCCGCCGCCCGGCTCAGCCGCAACCGCAAGCCCAGGGCCACGCCCCTCAGCCTCACGCACAACAGGCGCCGGTCCCGCAAGCCGCGCCGCAACCGGCCCCTTCGGCCTCGCAGACGCCCTACAGCCACGTCTCGCACTAGGATTTTGACGGCTTTTCAGGCGCCGCGCCGGCTTCTGTGGCGCGGCGGCCACGCTTTTCCAGCTTCGGGAAAACCGGCGGAACGCTCACGCTAAGCCGGGCTTTGTTATGGTGTGGGTTGGCGAGAACCAACCCGGATCAAGGAGCCCAAATCCATGGCCGGCAAGCCTTTGCACATCGTGCCGCCCGTCTCGGGCGTGGCGGAAGTCTACGACCTGGGACGCGGTCCCGAGTCCACCGCCCAGCGCGTCAAACGCCTTCAGAACGAAGCCCGCATGCTGGCCCGCGAAGAGGTCGAACGCCTGGACCGCGACCTTCGCAAGCTCGCCGACCAGGCCAAGACGATCGCCGACGGCGGCGAGGCCTATCCGGCCGGCATCCGCGAACTGGCGGGCCGCATCGGGGTGGACACCGCCCAGCGGGCCGAGATCCTGCGGGCGCTGTTGGAGCGGCTGCACTAGCGGGTCCGTCCTCGTCCTTCGACAAGCTCAGGATGAGGACTACTTTTGACGACGGTTCACTAGAAACCTCATCCTGAGCCTGTCGAAGGACGAGGTTTCGGCCCCTGTGCCAAGCCGGGACGCCCTACGCTCCCGCGTTCGCCATCTTCCGCAGCCGCCGCGCCAGGTCTTCGGGCCGGTCGGCGATCTGGTCGAACAGGGCCTGGACCTCGGCCTCGCCGAAGCCGGCCGCGCGCAAGGTGCGCCAGGCGCCAGCCAGCACGGCCTCGGCGATGTCCAGGCGATCGTCGGCCAGGGCCAGGCCCGCGCCGAACGGGCTCTGCGAAACAGCATATTCAGTGGCGAACGACATGGGAGCCTCCTGCGGTCGGCAGTAATGTTCCTTTTTTGTTCGCATTCCGCAAGAGAGTCGAGTCCCCATTTCGGGACATGAAAAACCCCGAGATCCGGAGACCTCGGGGTCTGCGAGGTCGGGGCGGACCTACGCGGTATCAGGCGGCCGGCTCACAACGCCCGCCCAATCTTCAGAAGGGCTTAGCGGCAGACGGTCCGCTCGCGGTAGACGCCCTCGTAGCGATCGTAGTCGCGCGTGGTCCAGCACTCGCGGTCGCCATAGTACGGACGCGGGGCGTAGCCGTAGCCATAGCCGTAACGCGGCGGGGGCGGCGGGGCGTAGGCGCGGCGGCCGTAATAACGATCGTCGTAGTAGCGATCGTTGCGATTGCCGTCCGAGATCGCGGCGCCGACGGCCAGGCCGACGATGCCGGCGGCGACAGCCACGGCGGCGGTGTCGTTGCCGTGACCACGGTGATGACGATAGCGCGGATCGGCCGAGGCGGTCGTCGCGACCACCAGCGACAGAGCAGCGGCGCCGGCGGCGACCTTGCCGACCGTGCTGAACAGGTTGCGGGCCATGGAGGCCTCCTTGAGTTTCGCTTCCCGGCGCCCTTCGCGTCGTCCAGCGTCGAAGATGACGATCGGACTTCCCGCCTGAACGGCGCCTGAACGGATTCTTTCAACGAATGGCGGAACCGGTTTGTTCACCTTTTTCCGCCAGGGTGGTGGCGAACGGGGGTTCCAAGCGACCTCCGCGCTACGGAGATCGCCATGTCCAGCACCGTGTCGTACGCCCAAGGCCAGGCCCTGCAGGTCCTGTCGTTCGAGGTTGGCGCCCAGACCTATTGCGTCCCCGTCAGCGCCGTTCGCGAGATCCGCGGCGTCACTCCGCCGACCCCTCTGCCCGAGGCTCCGCCCTATGTGCGCGGCGTCATCAACCTGCGTGGCCAGGTCATGCCAGTCATCGACCTGTCGTGGCGCCTGGGCAAGGGCGCGGCGCAGGACGGCGCCCGCCAGGTGATCATCGTGGTCGAGAACCAGAACGACGTCGCCGGTCTGCTGGTCGACGCGGTCTGCGACAGCTTCACCGTCGAAGCCGAGCACATCAATGCGCCCCCGCCCCTGGGCGACGGCGAAGACTCCCCGCTGGTCTCGGCCGTGATCACCTCGGGCGAAGGCGACATGACGGTCCTGCTGGCCGTCAGCCGCATCCTGCCGGAACGCCAGGTCGCGCTCGCGGCCTAAGCCGCCACCACACTCGCCGCTACTTCCGCGATCAGCGCCCGCAGCCAGCGGTGCGCCGGATCCTGCCGGTAGCGCACGTGCCAGCCCATCTGCACCGGGAAGGTCCCCAGATCGACGGGGGCCGGCAGCACCTTCAGCCGAGCATCGCGCGTCAGATGGCGGCAGATCAGGTTCGGCAAGGTCGCGCAGTAGTCCGTGGCCGCCACCATCTCCGGCACCGCCAGGAAGTGGGTGACCGACACGGCCACCTCGCGCCGTAGCCCCCTCTGGTCCAACGCCTGGAACAGGCCCGTCCGCATTCGCCCCGGCGGCAGCACATTGACGTGCTTCAGCCGCTCGTACTGCTCGCGTGAGATCGCCTCGCCGATCTCGGGATGGTCGGCCCGCACCACGCAGGACAGGCCCTCGTCCATCAGGTGCTGCACGACCAGATTGTCCGGCGGGTCGACGATGCGCCCCAGCACCATGGCCGTGTCGCCTGACATCACCCCCGTCTCGGTCAGATCGTTGCCGAACGGCATGAGGCGCAGCCTGATGCCCGGCGCCCGCTCACGCAGCCGCATCACGATCGCCGGAGCCAGCACGAACTCGACATAGCTGTTGGGCGCGATCGTGAAGAGGCGCACGGCCTCGCCCGGATCGAAGTCCTGCTGCCCCAGGATGGCGTCGTCCAGCCGGGCCAGGGCCGCGGCGATCACCGGCGCCAGCTCCTCGGCCATCTGGGTGGGTCGCACGCCGTAGCGTTCGCGGATGAACAGCGGATCCCGCATCGTCACGCGCAGCCGTGCGAGGGCGTTCGACAGGGCCGGCTGGGTAATGCCCAGGCGCTGGGCGGCGCGGGTGACGCTGCGCTCCTCCATCAGGGCCACGAAGATCGGCAGGAGATTGAGGTCGTACCGCATTAGATATCACCATGAGCGATATCTAAAATCACATCAATAAAGTTCTGGAATACCTGCATCCGGCGCATGTTTGGCCTGTCCCGAGGGGACGCCAACCACACAGGCCAAGGAGGCCATCATGTCCAAGGGTAAGGTTCTCATCATCGGCTCGAACGCCACGCAGATCGAAGTGCGCGGCGGCCTGGGCGCCACCGGCCAATATCTGAACGAGACCGTCGTGCCGGCCATGGCGCTGGTCGCCGCCGGCTACGAGATCGTGCTGGCCACGCCTACGGGTGCGAAGCCGTACATCGATCCGGCCTCGGACGACGCCGGTCACTTCGACAACGACCAGGCCGCCTATGAGCGCGGCAAGGCCTTCTACGAGACCGATCCGGCCATGAACCAGCCGCGCACCCTGCGCTCGGTGATCGGCGAGGGCCTGGACAACTTCGTCGGCGTGTTCGTGCCCGGCGGCCAGGCTCCCGGCGTCGACCTGATGCAGGACGCCGAGACCGGCGTGATCCTGCGCCACTTCCACGATCGTGGTCAGCCGACGGCCCTGCTGTGCCACGGCCCGATCGCCATCGCCTCGGCTATCGACGACGCCGCCGGCTTCCGCGCCGCCCTGATCGCCGGCGACACCGCCAAGGCCGCGCAGCTGGCCAAGGGTTGGCCCTATGCCGGCTACAACATGACCATCTTCTCCAACAGCGAGGAGAAGGTCGTCGAGGAGCACGTCCTGCACGACAAGCTGTTCTTCACCGTCGCCGACGCCCTGGAGATCGCCGGCGGCAAGGTGATCACCAATCCGGTGAACTTCGAGCCGAACGTGATCGAGGACCGCGAGCTGATCACCGGCCAGAACCCCCGGTCGGACCATCCGCTGGCCGCGACGCTGGTCGCCGCGCTCGACCGGTCGCTGGCAGCGGCCTAATCCCTGACGGCCTGGGCGGTCGGTCGGACCGGCCGCCCGGTCTCTGAATTGAGGAACGAGAACGATGTCAAACCCCGTGAAGATCGTGGCCATCCTGACCGCCCGTCCGGGCAAGGCCGAAGCGCTGTGGACCCTGCTGTCCGGCATGGTCGCCCCCAGCCGCGCCGAGCCGGGCAACCTGCGCTGGGACATCTGGCGCGACCAGGCCGACGCGACGCGCTTCGTCCTGGACGAGCTCTATGTCGACAACGCCGCCGTGGCCGCCCACCGCCAGACGCCGCACTTCCAGGGCTATTTCGCGCGCATCAACGACCTGGCCGAGCGGACGGCGCTGGTCGCCGATCCGGTCGAGGTCGCCTGACTAAACATTTGTTCGAATTTCCCCTTCCGCTCGCCCCTCGGCGAACGCTAGTCTCCCGGCAAGTCAAAGGGAGAGACGCATGAAGGCCGCTGTTCTGCGCGAGGTGGGCAAGCCCCTCGAGATCGAGACCGTGGCCATCGGCAAGCCCGGCCCGCGCGAGGTGCTGATCCGCACCAAGGCGGCCGGCGTCTGCCACTCCGACCTGCACTTCATCGAAGGTTCCTACAGCCACCCCCTGCCCGCCGTGCTGGGCCACGAGAGCGCTGGCATCGTCGAGGCGGTCGGCGACGAGGTGCGGACCGTCAAGGTCGGCGACCACGTCATCACCTGCCTCAACCCCTATTGCGGCCACTGCGAGGTCTGCCTGACCGGGCACATGAACCTGTGCATCAGCCCGGAGACCAAGCGGCCCAAGGACGCCGAGCCCCGCCTCTTCAAGGAGGACCTTGGCGGCGGGACCGGCAAGATGGCCCAGTTCCTGAACCTGTCGTCCTTCGCCGAGATGATGCTGGTCCACGAGCACGCCTGCGTCGCCATCCGCAAGGACATGCCGTTCGACCGCGCCGCCCTGATCGGCTGCTCGGTGATGACCGGGGTCGGGGCGGTGATGCACACCTCCAACGTCCGGCCGGGCGAGACCGTGGCCGTGATCGGCTGCGGCGGCGTGGGCCTGGCCACCATCAACGGCGCGGCCATCGCCGGCGCGGGCCGGATCATCGCCATCGACCGGGTGGCCTCCAAGCTGGAGCTGGCCAAGCAGTTCGGCGCCACCGACGTCATCGACGGCTCGGCGGTCGACGATATCGCCAAGGCCGTCGTCGAGCTGACCGGCGGCGGCGTCCACCACAGCTTCGAGGCCATCGGCCTGAAGGCCACCGCCGAGGCCTCGTTCAAGATGCTACGCCGGGGCGGCACGGCCAACGTGATCGGCATGATCCCGGTTGGCACCAAGATCGAGCTGCACGGCGTCGACTTCCTGGGCGAGCGCCGCATCCAGGGCAGCTACATGGGCTCCAACCGCTTCCCGGTCGACATGCCTCGGCTGGTGGATTTCTACATGCAGGGGCGGCTGAAGCTGGACGAACTGATCTCGCGCCGGATCAAGCTGGAGGACGTGAACAGCGCGTTCGACGAGCTGAAGCGCGGGGAGCTGGCGCGGTCGGTGATCGTGTTTGATTGATCACTCTGGTCTAGTCCAGTTGTCACATCCCTGACGAATGACCCGTGCTAACTCCGGCGAAGGTTCTTCCCGGAGTGCGCCCCATGCCCCAGCTCGACCGCCGCAGCCTGCTCGCCGCCATCGGCGCCATGGCCTTGCCGCCGGCCCTGGCGCGGGCCGCCGCGATCGACGCCGACGTGCGTACGGGCACCATCAAGGACGTCGAGCACGTGGTGATCCTGATGCAGGAGAACCGCAGCTTCGACCACTATTTCGGGACGCTGAAGGGCGTGCGGGGTTTCGGCGATCGCTTCCCGACGCCCGTGCGCGATGGCCGCACGGTCTTCAACCAGACCTACAAGGACCAGCGGATCGCGCCGTTCCCGCTGGAGACCACCAAGACCTTCGCCCACATGCGGGTCGAGAGCACGCCGCACAGCTGGACCAACGCCCAGGACGCCTGGGACCAGGGCCGCATGGACCGCTGGCCGGAGTCCAAGGAGCCCTGGTCGATGGGCTATTTCGAGCGGGCCGACATTCCTTTCCAGTTCGCCCTGGCCGAGACCTTCACCCTCTGCGACGCCTACCACTGCTCGACCCAGACCGGCACCAACACCAACCGCCTGTTCCTGTGGACCGGGACCAACAACCCGGCCGGCGACCTGGGCGGTCCGTCGATCTCGAACTCGCACGACGACTTCCCTGAAAAGGGCGGCGCGGCGGACTCCTACCGCTGGACGACCTATCCCGAGCGGCTGCTGCAGGCCGGCGTGACCTGGCGGATCTACCAGGACATGGCCGACAACTTCACCGACAACCCGCTGGCCGGGTTCAAGGCCTATCGCGACGCCCACAAGGACGTTCCGGGCTCGGACGAGCGCCTGAAGGACCTGGCGCTGAGCACCTGGCACCTGGACAAGCTGCGCGAGGACGTCACGTCCGGCCGCCTGCCGCAGGTGTCGTGGATCATCGCCCCGGCCGCCGATAGCGAGCACCCCAGCCCCTCCAGCCCGGCCCAGGGCGCGGCCTATACCGCCAAGGTCATCGAGGCCCTGACCGCCGATCCCAAGGTCTGGGCGCGGACGGTGCTGATCGTCAATTTCGACGAGAACGACGGCTTCTTCGACCACATGCCGCCGCCGTCGCCGCCTTCGAAGGACGCCGACGGCAAGCTGATCGGCGGCTCGACCGTCGACATCGCCGGCATGCACCACACCGTGCGCAACCCGACCGAGGCCAAGGCCGAGCGCGACGACCTGATGCACCGGCCTTACGGCCTGGGGCCGCGCGTGCCGCTGTACGCCATCTCGCCGTGGAGTCGGGGCGGCTACGCCAACAGCCAGGTGTTCGACCACACCTCGGTGATCCGGTTCCTGGAGACGCGCTTCGGGGTGATGGAGCCCAACATCGCGCCCTGGCGACGGGCGGTGTGCGGGGATCTCACCTCGTGCTTCGACTTCAAGACCCCCAACCACCAGCCGTTCGCGCCCCTGCCGTCGGTGGCCGAGGCCGCCGCCCGCGCCGCCAAGCTGCCGGAGACCAAGCCGCCGACGCCGACCACGGTGGTCGCGCCGATCCAGGACAAGGGGACCCGCCCCTCCCGCGCCCTGCCCTACGCCCTGGCCGTGGACGGCCGGGTCAAGAGCGGCGCCATGACGCTGACCCTGGCCAATACCGGCGCCCAGGCGGCGGTGCTGCACGTCTATGACCAGCTGCGGCTGGATCAGGTTCCGCGCCGCTACACGGTTGGCCCCAAGGCCTGGCTGGAAGACGCCTGGCCGGCCGGTCCGCACGACCTGTGGGTACTGGGTCCGAACGGCTTCCACCGCCGCTTCGCCGGCGCGCTGGCGGGCGTCGAGGTCACCGCGCGGGCGGATGGCCAGGCGCTGCTGCTGACCCTCAGCAACACCGGCCGCGAGCCGCGCATCGTCAGCGTCGAAGGCGACCGGCCCTGGCGCATCACCTTGAAGGCCGGCGAGACCAAGGCCCACGCCTTCGCCACGACCCAGGGCTGGTACGACCTGACCGTCCACGACGCCGCCGACGCGACCTGGGTGCGGCGCCTGGCGGGACGGATCGAGACGGGCAAGGACTCGATCAGCGATCCGCTGATGGGCGGGGCGGCGCGACTGGCGCTGTGACCCACGAAGGTTAGGCTGGCGGCGAACTCAAGGATTCGCCGCCATGCTCCGCCCCTCCCTGCTCGCCCTGGCGCTCGCGCTGATCGCCCTGCCCGCCGCCGCGACCGATCCGGCCAAGCTCGTGACCTCGCCGGCGTTCAAGAAGGCCGTGGCCAAGCTGGACGCCGACTACGACCGCACGGTCGCCGACATCGTCACCCTGACCGAGATCCCGGCCCCGCCGTTCAAGGAAGAAGCCCGCGCCAAGGCCTATCTCGAGATGCTGAAGGCCCACGGCCTGACGAACGTCGAGATGGACGCCGAGGGCAATGTCATGGGCGTGCGCGCCGGCACGGCGACCAAGGGCAAGGGCCCGTTCGTGGTCATCGCCGCCCACCTGGACACCGTCTTCCCCGAAGGCACCGACGTGAAGGTCCGCCGCGAAGGCACCAAGCTGATGGCCCCCGGCATCGGCGACGACACTCGGGCTCTCGCCACCCTGCTCGCCTACCTCCGCGCCCTCGACGCCGCCGGCATCAAGACCAAGGCCGACATCCTGTTCGTCGGCAATGTCGGCGAAGAAGGCCCCGGCGACCTGCGCGGCACGCGGTTCCTGTTCAACAAGGGTCCGTACAAGGGCCGGATCGCCGCCTTCTTCTCGATGGACGGCTCGGACCCGTCGCGGATCGTCGACAAGGGCGTCGGCTCCAAGCGTTATCGCGTGACCTTCAAGGGTCCGGGCGGCCACAGCTACGGCGCGTTCGGCATCGTCAATCCGATGGCGGCCATGGCGCGAGCGGTGACCGACCTCTACGCCGTGCAGACGCCGAAAGAGCCCAAGACCACCTATTCGGCCAGCGTCACCGGCGGCGGCACCTCGGTGAACTCGATCCCGAACGCGGTGTTCATGGAGTTCGACATGCGCTCGGAAAGCGCCGCCGAACTGGCCAAGCTGGACCAGACCCTGGTCGGCATTCTGGACAAGGCCGTCGAAGGCGAAAACGCCGCCCGCGACACCCGCAACGGCAAGGTCAGCTACGACGCCAAGGTCATCGGCGAGCGGCCGGCGGGGAACACGCCCCAGACGGCCGAGATCGTGAAGCTGACCGCCGGCGCGATCACCGCCCTGGGCTTTTCGCCCCAGCACGAGGACAGCTCGACCGACAGCAACGTGCCGATGAGCCTTGGCATCCCCGCCGTCACCATCGGCGCCGGCGGCAAGGCCGGCCGCGCCCACGCCCTGGACGAATGGATCGACGTCGAGAAGGCCGAGAGCCTGAAGGGCATGCAGGTGGGTCTGGCCGCGCTGCTGGCGGTAGCGGGCGTGGACTAAAGATCCTCCCCCGCGATGCGGGGGAGGTGGCCCAGAGGGCCGGAGGGGGCTAGCTCGGCCTATGCAGCACTCGCCCCCTCAGTCGCTCCGCGACAGCTCCCCCGCATCGCGGGGGAGCAGCTACTTCGCCGCCTTCCGCGTCACCAGCCAGATCCCCGCGCACACCAGCGCCAGCGCCGCCGCGTTCTTCCAGGCCAGCACCGGCTCGTGCAGGAACACCGCCGACAGCAGGACCCCGAACACCGGGATCAGGAAGTTGAACACCGCCAGCATGCCGACCGGGTTGTGCTTGATCAGCAGGCTCCACAACGCAAACGCCGCCGCCGACAGCGCGGCCATATAGGCCAGCAGGGTCAGCGACCGCACATCGAATCCGCCTAGATGACCGCCCGCGACCTCGCCGGTCGCCAGCAGCGCCGTCCCGCCGATGGCCAGCTGCCAGCCGGTCATCACCATCGGGTCGATCTTCTGCGAGATGCTCTTGCCCCAGATCGAGGCCGCCGCGAGCACGAAGGCGGCGACGACCACGAAACCCTCGCCCAGCAGGCTGAACTCGAAATCGAGGCCCTTGCCGCCCAGGTTCACGGCCAGCACGCCGGCGAAGCCCAGCAGACAGCCGGCGACCTTGCGCGGCGTCAGGCGGTCGTCCTTGAACAGGAAGTGGGCCAGGATCACGCCGAAGAACGCGCCGGTGGCGTTCATGATCGACGACTTGACGCCCGTGGCGTGGGCCAGGCCGACATAGAAGAACACGTACTGCACGGTGGTCTGGAACAGGCCCAAGCCGATGATCCGCCCGACCTCCGCGCGCGGAATGGCGACCGGCTTGCGGTTCAGCACCGCCAGCACCAGCAGGATCAGCCCCGCCGCCAGGAACCGCCAGCCGGCGAACAGCATCTGCGTCGCCGTGTCGGTCTTGGCCACGTGCAGCAGCGCGTAGCCGGCCTTCACCGCCGGAAAGGCGCTGCCCCACAGCAGGCAGCACAGCACAGCCATGCCGATGACGAAACGCTTGTCGCGGTAAAGGTCGGTCGAAGAACTGGACAAACGGCGTCTCGGCGCAAGGTGAAGCGCCGCTTCTAGGGCGTGGGGCGCGGCGCTTCAATCACGGCCACTGCTTGACGCTTACGGAAATATTCGTCGACTCTATTTGAATAACGACGTTATCCGCGCCAGGCATTTCCCCTGATCCGGGAGACATATCGACACAGGAGCCAAGTCTTTTCAGACAATCTCCCCAGGGTTGTTCCCACATCCCAAGCGTCACTGATATCGATGTTCTGGTATTCGGCATAAGTGAGGCATTGAGCGGGGATGACCCAGGCGACAGTCCACAAGACCCTGTCCGAGGACATCATCGCCTTCTTCGACGTCTCGCTGGACCTCTTGATCATCCGCGACATCGAAGGCCGCGTGCTCAAGGCCAGCGGGTCCTGGCTCACAAAGCTGGGTCACGACCCCGCCGAGATGGTGGGCCAGAAGCTGCTGCGCCTGGTGCATCCCGAAGACATGCCCGGCACCCTGACCAGCGTGATCGAAGTCGAGAGCCGCAAGGACGGCGACCCGGTCGTCGGCTACGTCAACCGCTACCGCCACAAGGACGGTCACTACCTGACCTTTGAGTGGCGCGCCCAGCGGCTGGGCGACCGCATCTATGGCGTGGCCCGCGACGTCACCGAACGGGTGGCGGCCGAGCGCGCCCTGGTCGAGGCCAAGGCGGCGGCCGAGGCCTCCAACCGCGCCAAGACCGACTTTCTTGCGAACATCAGCCACGAGATCCGCACGCCGCTGAACGGCGTCATCGGCATCGTCGACGCCTTGTCACGCACGCCGCTCAGCGCCGACCAGGCCGAGATGGTCGGGCTGATCCGCGATAGCGGCGCGACTCTGGAGCGGCTGGTCTCCGACTTTCTCGATGTCGCCAAGATCGAGGCCGGCCAGCTGCGGCTGGAGGAGCGCGCCTTCGAGCTGGACCACGCGTTGCGGCCAGGTATCGAGGTCATGCGCCATCGCGCCGAGGAGAAGGGCCTGGCCTTCCAGGTCGTCGGCGAGCTGGCCAATGGACAAGGGGGCCGTTACCTGGGCGACGGCACGCGGATCGGCCAGGTGGTCGGCAACCTGCTGTCCAACGCCATCAAATTCACCGAAACCGGCGGCGTCACGCTGCACATCACGCGTGCGGCGGCCGGCCTGACGCTAGAGATCGAGGACACCGGCATCGGTTTCGACGCCGAACACGCCGCGGGCCTATTCGCCCGCTTCCACCAGGCCGACGCCTCGATCAGCCGCCGGTTCGGCGGCACGGGCCTGGGCCTGGCGATCTGCCACTCGCTGGTCGAGATGATGGGCGGACGGATCTCAGCGGTCTCGACGCCGGGGGCGGGCAGCCGCTTCACCGTCTTCCTGCCCCTGCCGCCGGTCGATATGGCGCCGGAGGTCCGCGAGACTCCGGCCGCGCCGCTCGAGCCGTCGGATGCGCCTCTACGGGTGCTGCTGGTCGAGGATCACCCGACCAACCAGCGTGTCGCCCAGCTGATCCTGGCGACCCAGGGCGCGGACGTCGTCACGGTCGGCGACGGCCTGGACGCCATCGACGCCTTCAAGGCCGGGACCTTCGACGTAGTGCTGATGGACATGCAGATGCCGCGCATGGACGGCCTGGAGGCCACCCGCACGATCCGGGCCCTGGAGCTGGAAGCCGGCGCGGTCCGCACCCCGATCATCATGCTCAGCGCCAACGCCTTGACGGCGCACCGGGAACAGACCCTGGCGGCGGGCGCGGACCTGCATGTGTCGAAACCGATTACGGCGGCGAACCTGCTGGCGGGGATCCAGGCGGCGGTGGGTTAGCGCAGCTTGACCTTTTCCAGGTCCGCCTGAGCCAGCTTCGGCGTATCCTCGCCGCTGACCGCCTCACCACCCGCCGCCAGCATGCGGTCGATGCGCGACTTCTGCGACTTGAACGAGGCCAGTTCCGAGCCGGCCAGGATGGTGCCTTGCGGCACCTTGGCGCCGATCGGATTGACGCGCTCGCCCTTAAGCCAGACCTCGTAGTGCAGGTGCGGACCGGTCGCCAGACCCGTCGCGCCGACATAGGCCACCACCTGGCCCTGGCGCACGCGCGTGCCGGCGCGGATGCCCGGGGCGTAGCGCGAGATGTGGCCGTAGCCGGTGTCCCACTGGCCCGAGTGGCGGATGCGCAGCCAGTTGCCGTAGCCGCTCCAGCGGCGAGCTTCCAGCACGACGCCGTCGCCGGCGGCCAGGATCGGGGTGCCGGTGCCGGCCCCGAAGTCGACGCCCTTGTGCGCGCGGGTATAGCCCAGCACCGGGTGCTTGCGCGCGCCGAACACCGAGGTGATCCGCGCGCCATCCACCGGGGTGCGCAGCAGGAAGCCTTTGATGTTCTTGCCGAACTCGTCGAAGAACTGGCTCTTGCCGTCGCTGTCCTTGCGGTCGAAGGCGTAGAACTTCTGGCCCTTCACTTCGGCGTATTCGAGATCGCCGGCCTCGATGGTGCGGCCGCTCTCGGTGACCTTGCGGTCGAACACCAGGCAGAAGCGGTCGCCTTCCTTGATGTCGCGCGAGAAGTCGATCTTGTGCGAGAACAGCTTGGCGGCCTGGCTGATGATCGCCGGCGTGCCGCCGACATTGGCCACGCTCTCATAGAACGAGCCGTTCATCTCCCCGCAGGCCACTTTCTGCTCGTCGCGGACCTTCTCCTCCAGCTCGCGCAGGCGCATGGCGCCGTCGAAGGTGCGCGAGACGGTCAGGGTCGAGGACGGGCTGGCCCGCATGGACAGGCCGATCAGGCGGGCCGGGCCGCGCTGGCCGCGACGCTGGGCGATGGCGGCCTCGAAGGCCATGCCGGCCTTGATGTTCACGGTGTCGATCGCGCCTTGCAGGGTGGCGACGACGGCCTGAGCGTCTTCCGGAGCCACGCCGGCGCGCTGCACGGCGCCTTGCAGGGTCTCGCCCGGGCGCACCTTGACGGCGACGTTCTCGGGACGCTCGAAGCCGGGCTGGGCCTCGGCGCTGGCGAAGGCGACATGCTGCAGGGCGACCAGGGCGGCCGGATCCAGCGCGGCCTTCTCCGTCCCCGGAGTCTTGGCGTCGTCGGCGGTCAGCTTCCAGCCCAGGCTCAGGGCGGCGAGCCCGGCCACGGCGGTGAAAACCCTCGGCGCCCAGCGCGTTGCGCTGCGTCGCGGATCAAATTCCTGCATCGTGCCCCCGTCGGTTCGATGCCGCGCAAGTCAAAATGACACGGCCGGGTAGCCCCCCAGCAACTGTCGGGCCGGAACATGGTTTCCCCCGCTCTCGGCGGCAAGGACTATTCGGCGCTTCGGTCGTTTTGTCACGGCATGGTTAACGTCGGTTAACAGCCGAAACGTAACCATATGATCGATAAAAGAAAACGCCCACCGTTGCCGGTGGGCGCTTTGGGTACGCTTTTACTGTTACGCTTACTAAGTCGTCCGAGATCAGGCCGCGTTGACCTGTTCGTTCGGGTCGCGCAGCACGTAGCCGCGGCCCCAGACCGTCTCGATGTGGTGCTTGCCATGGGCCGAGGCCGCCAGCTTCTTGCGCAGCTTGCAGATGAAGACGTCGATGATCTTCAGTTCCGGCTCGTCCATGCCGCCATACAGGTGGTTCAGGAACATTTCCTTGGTCAGGGTCGTGCCCTTACGCAGGGAAAGCAGCTCCAGCATCTGGTATTCCTTGCCGGTCAGGTGAACGCGGTTGCTGTTCACTTCGACCGTCTTGGCGTCCAGGTTGACCACGATGTCGCCGGTCTTGATGACCGACTGGGCGTGACCCTTCGAACGACGGACCACCGCATGGATGCGGGCGATCATCTCGTCCTTGTGGAAGGGCTTGGTCATGTAGTCGTCAGCGCCGCCCGAGAAGGTCTTCACCTTCGTATCGATTTCCGACGAGCCCGACAGGATCATGATCGGCGTGTTGATCTTCGCGACCCGCAGGGTGCGCAGAACATCGATGCCGCTCATATCCGGAAGATTGAGGTCGAGCAGAATGAGGTCGTAGTCGTAGATCTTACCCAGATCCACGCCTTCCTCACCCAGATCCGTCGTATAGACGTTGAAGCCTTCAGACTTCAGCATCAGTTCGATGGTCTGCGCCGTCGCGCTGTCATCCTCGATCAACAGTACGCGCATGAGCCCCTCCACGCCAATCCTGGCGTATTCGAACGTCTTAGGCGGAAGTCCGCCGATAAACCCTGCGGCCACTGTGGCGTAGAGTTAATTTAAGACTGGTTAATGGTGAATGTTTCCGTTGGTCGAATGGTTAATCTGATTTGCGAATCGGGTGCAAGCGGCCCGCGGCCCCTTGGTCACATTGGTCGCAGGCGTCGCAGGCGCCTCTCGGAAACCCCTAATTCGGCGGTAAAGATCCCTAAAATCCGTGCGCTTGCAACGATCCGAACGGCGTTACGCCAGTAAGGCTCAGCTGCCTTTCCGTTCGCTCATGAGGCGAGATTGCGGCGTTCCGTCGCGGGAATTTGAACGACATGCTCGCGCTTGGCGGGTGGCGATCCGGAGGTTGAAGCTGAGCTATTCCGGCCAGGCCGCGACGCCCCGCCGCAGGGTCTAGGCGGGATTTTCTTCGGCCAGCCAGCCGGCGGCCCGCAGCTTGGCCACCGAGGCGCGGCTGACCGGGGCGGTTTCGCCGTCGACGAGCTTAAGGCGAAGGTTCCGGCCGTCCTTCTCGACGCCCGTGATCGCCCGCCGCGCCACCCACCACGAGCGGTGGACCTGCAGGCCCTCGATCCCGGACAGGCCGGAGGTCACCCGCGCCAACGGCCCCATCTCCAGCCGCGAGCCATGCTCGGTGCGGATCCGGACATAGTGGTCCTCCATCCGCAGATAGAGCACCGCGCCCGGATCGGGCGCCGGGGCGGCCACGGGGACCAGCCCCTCGCGCGCGGGCGTGAGCGTGCGTGTATGCGTGCGTATGCGGAGGAAGTAGTAGGCCAGCACGATCGGCGTCGTGATCGCCACGCACTGTCCGTACCACTCCAGCGGCGGCACGGCGTGCTCGATCTGCGGCCAGATGGCGATCGCCACGATGCGCAGCGGCAGGCCCTGGACCGCGCTGCCCAGCAGGATGACCGGCGGGACCACCGCCCAGTCCGGTGCGCCAAGCCGGTGCGCGCCCGCCGCCGCCAGCCGGGTCACGATCCCGAAGAACACCATCCCGCTGGAGATGGTCCCGATCCAGTAGGCGATCCGCATCGGTGGGTTGTCGTTGAAGAAGCTGCCAAACGGCCCCATCAGCCCCAGCAGCAGCCCGATCCCCACGCCCACGGTGAGGTCCACCGCCCATTCACGGGCGGTCCCCAGCAGTGGTGGCTTGGAAGCAGAGGCGCTCATGCCCTTCGTATAGATCGCCGTTATGCGGAGTCGCCAGGGGTCAGGCGGCAGCCTCGGCGCCCTCTTCGTCAGTATCGCCCTCGGCCGTCTCGCCAGCCTTGGCCACGGTCAGCTTCAGTCCCAGAGCCTGGATCACCCGCAGCACGGTATCGAACCGAGGCGACGCGCCATCTTTCAGGGCCTTGTAGAGGCTCTCGCGCCCAAGACCGGCCTTCTGGGCGACCTCGGTCATGCCTTTCACACGAGCGGCAACGGACAGAGCGTCGAGGATGACGCCGGTATGGCCACTCTCCAGGCAGTCGGTGAGGAAGATGACAAGGTCCTCGTCGCTCTTGAGATAGTTGGCCGGATCGAAGCGTCGCAACTCTAACGTCATGGGCCTTCTCCGAAGATCCGCAGCGACTTCAGATCGCTCGCCTGGAGCGTTTCCGCCATCGCCTTGGCGCGTTCGATGTCCGCTGTCTGCGAACCCTTGTCACCGCCCGAGAGCAGCACCACCACGAGCTCGCCTCGCCGGACGAAGTAGATGCGATAGCCCGGACCAGCGTGGATACGCAGTTCACTGACGCCGCCGCCAACAGACCTCGCATCACCAAACAGGCCGCGCTGAAGACGGTGCAGACGACCGACGATCAGATTGAGCGCCCTTCTGTCTCGCAGAGCGCCTAGCCAATCGACGAAGGTCTTGGTTTCCAGAACATCGACCATTGGAAATGTATCCTACTAGATACACCAGAGCAAGGCGGAGACACATCGGGTCAGTGCACAACTCCGAATGGAACATAACAAGAACATAACTTCCACGACAACCGCAAGCGCTGCCCATCCGCCCGCCCACGAACCCGTTCGCCCATTCGCGCAGGAGCGCTGGCAGCGGCGGAAACACGGCTTCACAGCGGCCTCATCGTCACTCGCTGAAGGACCGCCATGTCGCTCCGCCATTTCTTCGCCGCCGCCCTGCTCGCGGCCACCGTCAGCTCCCCCGCCCTCGCCGCCAATGCCGGCTTCATGGTGCTGCAGGAGCCTCGCCCGAACGCGCCGCCGGTCGAGGTCGGGGTCTGGTATCCCACCGACGCCGCGCCCAGCTTCATGGCCTTGGGCGGCTGGGGCCATACGGTCGCGGCCGGTGCGCCGATCGTTGGCGAGCGTCTGCCGCTGATCGTCATGTCGCACGGCAATGGCGGCTTCTTCGGCGGTCATGCCGACACCGCCCAGGCGCTGGCCGAGGCCGGCTTCGTCGTGGCCGCCCTCACCCACCCCGGCGACAACTACAAGGACCAGAGCCGCGCCACCGCCATGGCCGACCGCCCGGCCGCGCTGTCGGACCTGATCGGCTGGATGCTGGACGCCTCGCCGTTGAAGGCCGGGATTGATCCGGAACGTGTCGGGGCGTTCGGCTTCTCATCCGGCGGCTTCACCGTTCTGGCGGCGGCCGGGGGCGAGCCGGACATGGGCCGCGTGCCCAGCCACTGCAAAGCCCATCCGAGCAACTACGACTGCAAGCTGACCGCCGAACACCCAATCCCGGCCGACATCCTGACCGCCAAGTGGGCGCATGACGCCCGTATCAAGGCCGTGGTCTCGGCCGCCCCCGCCCTGGGTTTCACGTTCGGCAAGGACGGGCTGAAGGGGATCAAGGCTCCGCTGCAGCTATGGAAGGCCAGCGACGACGAGGTGCTGCCCGGCGACGACTACGCCGAGTTCGTCCACAGGACCCTGAACCGGCCGCACGACTACCACGTCGTCAAAGGGGCGCGGCACTTCGACTTCCTGACGCCGTGCACCAGCACGAAGGGCGTCGAGATCCTGTGCGCCAGCGCTCCCGGCTTCGACCGCGTCGCTTTCCACAGGGACTTCAACGCGGCGGTGACCCGGTTCTTCACCGACCAATTGGTCGCACCGGTGAAGTCGCCCGCCCGCCCGTAATTTCACACCTGATTAACCACGATGGTCGAGTCTGCGCGTGCTGTTTAGGAGCCGTCTTGCGTAGCCTCATCGCCGCCGTTGAACGTATCGACCCGCTGACCATCTACGGCCGCGTGGCCGCCGTGAACGGCCTGCTGATCGAGGTGCGCGGCGGCCTGACCCGGCTGTCGGTCGGCGCCCGTGTCGAGATCGAGCGCCTGGGCCAAAAGCCCCTGCCGGCCGAGGTCGTCGGTTTCCGCGAGGCCCGCGCCCTGCTGATGCCCTTCGGCCCCGTCGAAGGCGTCGGCCCGGGCGCGGAGATCCGCGTCATGCCGGAAGGCGCCGTGGTCCGTCCGACCAAGGCCTGGCTGGGCCGCATCATCAACGCCTTCGGCGAGCCGATCGACGGCCTTGGTCCGCTGCCCCAGGGCGAGATCCCCTATCCCTTGAAGACCTCGCCGCCGCCGGCTCACGCTCGCGGCCGGGTGGGCGAGCGCCTGGACCTGGGCGTGCGCTCGATGAACGTCTTCACCACCACCTGTCGCGGCCAGCGCCTGGGCATCTTCGCCGGCTCGGGCGTCGGTAAGTCCGTGCTGCTGTCGATGCTGGCCAAGGAAGCCACCTGCGACGCCGTCGTCGTCGGCCTGATCGGCGAACGGGGCCGCGAGGTCCGCGAGTTCGTGGAAGAGACCCTGGGCGAAGAGGGCCTGCGCCGCGCCGTCGTCGTCGTGGCCACCTCGGACGAGCCCGCCCTGACCCGTCGCCAGGCCGCCTACATGACCCTGGCGATCAGCGAGTACATGCGCGACCAGGACCAGGAAGTCCTGTGCCTGATGGACTCGGTCACCCGCTTCGCCATGGCCCAGCGCGAGATCGGCCTGGCCGCCGGCGAGCCGCCGACCACCAAGGGCTACACGCCCACCGTCTTCACCGAGCTGCCCAAGCTGCTGGAACGCGCCGGTCCCGGCCCGATCCGTCCGGACGGCACCACGGCAGCTCCCATCACCGCCCTCTTCACCGTGCTGGTGGACGGCGACGACCACAACGAGCCGATCGCCGACGCCACGCGCGGTATCCTGGACGGCCACATCGTCATGGAGCGCGCCATCGCCGAGCGCGGCCGCTTCCCGGCGATCAATGTCCTGAAGTCGATCAGCCGGACCATGCCGGGCTGCCAGCACCCGCACGAGCGCGACATCGTCAAGGGCGCGCGCCAGGTCATGGCCGCCTACGCCAACATGGAAGAACTGATCCGCATCGGCGCTTACCGCGCCGGGGCCGACCCGACGGTCGACCGCGCGATCCGCCTGAACCCCGCAATCGAAGCCTTCCTTAGCCAGGATAAGGAAGAAGCAACCTCTCTGGACGACTCTTTCGGTCATCTGGGGCAGATCCTGGCGAGTGAGTACTGATGACCAAGTGGGCCGCCTCGCTGATCCGCATCTCGAACCACGAGGTCGAGACGCTGCAAAAACGCCTCGCCGAGATCAACGAGCGCCGCATGGCGGCCGAACTGCGCGTCACCATGCTGGACGCCGAAGCCGAAGCCGAAGCCAAGAACGCCGAGGGCGACGCGTCGGCCGGCTGGTACATGATCGGCTACCGCGAGGGCTATAAGCGCCGCCGCGCCGACATGCTTGTCCAGATCGACCAGTGCCAGGCCGAGGAAGTCGGCGCCCGCGACGCCCTCTCGGAAGCCTTCGAGAACCTCAAGAAGTACGAACACGTCGCCGAGCAGGCCAAGGTGCTGGCGGCCAAGAAGCTGGGCCAGTTCGAAGCCGCCCAGATGGACGAGGTCAGCATCCGCCGCGCCGCCATGGGCGGTCGGTAAGACCGTGCAGCGGCTCACGCGCCGCTCCGCGATCGCTTCCGCGCTCGCCCTCTCCGCTTGCAGCCAAGGCGCCAAGGGCCAGCCGGCCGTGACGCCGCCCCCGCCGCTGCGGACCCTGACGCCCTTCCCGATCGGCTGCTGCGTGCAGGAACGCTGGCTGCACGAGCCCGAATACATGGACCTGCTGGGCGAGCAGTTCTCCCAACTCACCGCCGAGTGGGAGATGAAGATGGAATACATCCTGCGCGAGGATGGCGGCTTCCAGTTCGACCGGCCCGACAGCATCGCCTCGTTCGCCAAGGCCCGCGACATGGCCCTGCACGGCCACTCGCTGATCTGGTTCGCCAACGAGAACGACGCCTTCAAGCGCCTGGACGGCCGGGGCAAGCCGTTCGCTGACGCCTATCGCAACTACATCCTGGCGGTCGTCGGACGCTATCGCGGCCAGGCCCGCAGCTGGGACGTGGTCAACGAGCCGGTCGCCGACGACGGCGACCATCTCCGCGAAAGCCTGTGGTCACGCAATCTGGGCGCGGACGACCATATCGCCCTGGCGCTGGAGCACGCCCACGAGGCCGATCCGAACGCGGTGCTGTTCCTCAACGACTACCATCTGGAACTAAAGCCCAACAAACGCGCCACCTTCATGCGGCTGATCGAGCGCCTCCTGAAGCGCGGCGCGCCGCTCAGCGGCATCGGCACCCAGACCCACATCGACTACGACCTGCCGGCCGGCGCGGTCGAAGCCGCGCTCAAGGACCTGGCCAGCTTCGGCCTGCCGATCCACCTGTCCGAGCTCGATATCTCGCTGGGCGACCACTACGTCCCGGCCATCCCCGGCGACCGGATCAAGCGCCAGGTCGCCAAATACGCCGAGGTCGCGGAAGCCTTCATGGCCCTCCCCGCCCGCCAACGCTTCGCCTTCACCATCTGGGGCCTGCGCGACGACAACACCTGGCTGCGTGGCGACTCCGGCCAACGCCCGAAGGACCAGCCGCTGCTGTTCGACGAAGCGGGCAAGGCGAAGGCGACGTGCCGGGCGCTGGCGGACGTGTTTGGGCGGCGGGCTTAAGGTCCTCTTCACCCTCACTAGGTGCAGCTTTGCACAGTCAGCAAAGCCTTGCAGCGCCCAAGATCGCGCCTGTGCTCGCCTTAACGAAACACCGACGTTTTGCGACGCATAGTCGCATCCTTCGAACATCGGGGAGAGGTGGGGCGAAGTGAGTGTGGGCGTACAGCGGGGGACTGCGTTTCAGGGGTCGGCCAAGCCGGTCGCCCTGATCTGCGCCTATGTCGCCGGGCTCGCCTACAGCCTGTTCCTGGCCGGCGCCACGCACAACATCCCGACGATCTGGACGGCCAACGCGGTCGCCATCGCCGCCTTCATGGTCCTGAACCGGCGCCAGGCGCTGACCTTCATGGTCGCCACCGGCGTGCTGCACATCGTGCTGGAGCTGCTGATCGGCGCGCCGCTGCGCTTCGTGCTGATCGTGACGGTGCTGGACACGATCCAGACCGCCGGCACCGCCGCCCTGCTGCGCTGGATGCGCGTGCCGACCCGGGTGCGGGGCCCGCGCAGCCTGTTCCAGGTCATCATCGTGGCCTCGCTGGTGACGGCGATCGGCGCGATCCTGGTCCACGGCGTGCTGGCCGCCAGCCGTGGCGGGCCCTTCTTCCGTGGCTGGGAGGACTGGACGGCGTCCAACGTGCTGGGCGTGGCCGTCATCCTGCCCGTGATCCTGATCCTGACCGACCATCGCCACCGAGAAGGCTTCCACGTCCGCCCGCTGGAGGCCGCCGCCACCTTGATGCTGGTGATCGGGGCCTCGTCCTGGGTGTTCGTCAATGACGCCAGCCTGCAGGTGCTGCTGTTCGCCCCCGCCCTGCTGGCCGCGTTCCGAGGCGGGCCGCGCGCCGTGGCGGTGATCGTCACCACCTCGCTGGCCGTGGCCATTCCGGCCGTCCTTCACCGCACTGGCATCGACATCAAGGTCGCCCTGGGTCCGCTGCGCCACGCCCTGCTGTTCCACGTCGTGCTGTACGCCGTCAGCTTCGTCGCCGCCCTGGCCCTGAGCCGCCAGGCGCGCCTGCAGGCCCTGCTGCTGCGCCGCCAGGCCGCCGCCCGCGCCGCCCAGGCCCGCGCCCAGGCCGCCAGCCAGGCCAAGTCCGACTTCCTGGCCACGATCAGCCACGAGATCCGCACGCCGCTCAACAGCATCCTGGGTTTCGCCTCGCTGGTCGCCGACGACCCGCAGCTGTCGCCCGAGAACCGCCGCCGCCTGGACCTGGTCGGCCGCGCCGGCCGCTCGCTGGCCGAGATCGTCGGCGATCTGCTGGACTTCGCCAAGGTCGAGGCCGGGCGCCTGGACCTGACCCTGACCCCTGCCTCGCCGTCGGCCCTGCTGCGCGACGCCGTCGCCATCATCGCCCCCGAGGCCGCCGCCAAGGGCCTGTATCTGCGCACCGTCTGCGAGGCCTCGGGCAAGGCCGACGTCGACCAGCCCCTGTCGCTGGACGAGACCCGCCTGCGCCAGGTGCTGCTGAACCTGCTGGCCAACGCCCTGAAGTTCACCTCGGAGGGCGGCGTCACCGTGCGCCTGACCGCTGGTCCCGCGCCGGGCGTGCTGCGGTTCGAGGTGATCGACACCGGCATCGGCATCGCGCCCGAGGTGCAGGCCCGCCTGTTCCAGCGCTTCAGCCAGGCCGACAGCTCGATCAGCCGCAGCTATGGCGGCACCGGCCTGGGCCTGGCGATCAGCAAGGCCCTGGTCAGCCGCATGGGCGGCGCGATCGGCGTCGAGAGCCAGCTGGGCCAAGGCGCGCGCTTCTGGATCACCCTGGCCGCCGAGCCGGCCGTCCTGCCGCTGGCCTCCGACGGCCCCGCCCCCATCGCCCCAGAGCGCGCGGCCCGCGTGCTGCTGGTCGACGACCACCCGATGAACCGCGAGCTGGGCAAGGCCCTGCTGACCCTGGCCGGCTGCGAGGTGGTCACCGCCGACGACGGCCATCAGGCGCTGGACGCGGTGCAGTCGGGCGACTTCGACCTCGTCTTGATGGACGTCCACATGCCAGAGATGGACGGCCTGGCCGCCACTCGCGCCATCCGCGCCCTGCCCGCTCCGATCGGGGCCATCCCGATCGTCGCGCTCAGCGCCGACGTCCTGCCCGAGCAGATCGCCCGCTGCCGCGCCGCCGGCATGGACGACCACGTGGCCAAGCCGATCCGCCGCGAAGAGCTGATCGCGACGGTCGCGCGCGCTCTGGAAGCCGCGCCGGACAGCCGCTCAGACGTCGCCCGGGCGTAACTTCCGTCGCCTGGTCTCGTCGGCGGCCGCCCCTGTCGCGGTGTCCGAGACGTGGAGCGAAGGCGAGGACTACCCATCGCCCTGTCGCGCCTCGCAGGGTTAAATCCATCTCATGACAATCTTGTAAGTTGAGACTTACTTCGGCCGCCCGTACACCGCGCGGCCTCGGCGAAGTAACGCCGTTCGTTTTTCCATCATCAGCGTATCTGGACCGCGCGCGACGGCTGTTGCGCGCCGCGCGGACGGTTGCGCCAGCACACAGAGCAGCACTCCAATGATCCACCACCTGTCCGTCAGCGCCGCCGATCCTCAAGGCGCGGGCCAATTCTTCGCCGACATCATGGGCGGCGTCGTCGTCGACTTCCCGCCCAATCCCGGCAGCGTCATGGTGTTCAAGGCCGACGGCATGGGCACCGCCATCGAGATCTATCCGGCCGGCACCGTCATGGTCCCCAACGGCGAGCCGGGCACGGTCTTCGTGCGCCAGCCGGACGGCAGCGATCGCCGCTCGCCGACCCACTTCGCCCTCAGCGTCTCGATGTCCCGCGAGGACGTCATGGCCAAGGCCGCGGCCAAGGGCTGGGAGACCTATGTCTGCGACCGCGGCGGCCACTTCCACGTCATCGAGGTGTGGATCGAGAACACCTGGCTGGTCGAGATCCTGCCGCTGGACTTCGCCGCCGAGTACCTGACCTTCGCCGGCGCGGTGACGGAGATGGCCGATCCGAACCAGGCGCTGGTCGACCACCAGCCGCAGGCGCGTACTCTCGAAAACGCCTAGCTCTCATGTGTCATCCCGGACGGCGTAGCCGATCCGGGACCCAGGGGCCGGCGCACTGCGGTTACCCCTGGGTCCCGGCTCTCCGCTTCGCTGCGGCCGGGATGACACCATGGGCTAGAGCCCAGCCAATACCCGCGTCAGCGCGGCCGAGCTCATCGGCTGGCTGGCGCGGAACGCCTGGCCGGCCCACAGCGAGCTGAAATCGCCGCGACCGGTGGCTTCGGCGGCTTTGCGGAGGGGCAGCACGGCCGCCCCTGCGGTCGGGAAGGCCGGGGCGAGGTCAGACAGCGGGCCGACTTCGGCCATTAGCCGGTTGACGATGCCGCGTGCGGGGCGGCCGGTGAAGAGGTTGGTCACGGCGGTGACTTCCTCGGCGGACTTCAGGGCTTCTCGATAGACGTCCGAGATCGCCGCTTCGGGCGTCAGCAGATAGGCCGTGCCGACTTGCGCCGCCTCAGCCCCCAGCGCGAAAGCCGCCAGCACCCCGCGCCGGTCGGCGATGCCGCCGGCCGCGATCACCGGGACCGAGACCGCATCAACGATCCTCGGCACTAGCGAGAAGGTCCCGACCTGCTGGCTCATGTCGCCCGTCAGGAAATTGCCGCGATGGCCGCCGGCGTCGAAGCCCATGGCGATCACCGCATCGACGCCCCGCGCCTCCAGCCACTGAGCTTCGGCCACCGTCGTCGCCGACGAGATGACCTTGGCGCCGGTGCGCCGGACCCGCTCGACCAGCTCCGGCGACGGCAGACCGAAGTGGAAGCTGACCACCTCGGGGCGATAGTCCTCGACCACCTTGGCGAAGGCGTCGTTGAACGGCGCGCGGCCGGCGGCGGGGATCGGTTGGTCGGGATCGAGGCCCTCCTCGACATAGTAGGGCCGCAGCCGCTCGCGCCATGCCGCCTGGGCGGCCGGGTCGTCGGCCGGGTTCTGGTGGCTGAAGAAGTTGACGTTGATCGGCTTCTTCGTGCCCGCCCGCACCGTGTCCAGCGCCGCCCGCAGCTGCTCTTCGGAATAGAGCGCGCTGGGCAGGGAGCCGAGACCCCCTGCATTGCTGGCGGCGATGACCATCTCCGGCGAGGTCGCCCCGGCCATCGGGGCCTGGATGATCGGCAGGTCGATACCGAACAGGTCGAGCACGCGGTTGGACATGGCGGAACCTCCTCCAAGCGTTTTCAGACGAAGTGGGAACCGGTTCGTCGTCAGAAAACGCGCTAGCTAGAATGCCTCGCCGGCGGCGACGCGCCGGCGATATTCGGGCACAGGCATGCCGCCCCAGCCCCAGTTCTCCAGCTCGACCTCCTGGATGACCACGAACGTCGAGTCCAGCGGCTTGCCCAGCACGTCCAGCAACAGCTGGCTGACGCCGGCGATGAGTTGGGCCTTCTCGTCCGCCGTGACGGCCGAGCGGCCGGGGGCGGAGCCTTCGCGGGTAACCTGGATGTTGACCATCGGCATGACTTTAGTGCCCCGCGCTCTGGCCGCCGTCGACGTGCAGGATTTCGCCCGTCACGAAGCCGGCGGTTTCCAGATAAAGCACGGCCTCGACCACGTCGCGGATCTCGCCCAGGCGACCCACCGGATGCAGGCCGGCCAGGAAGGCGTGGGTCTCGGGCGCGTGCATCGGGGTCTTGATCACGCCGGGCGAGACGGCGTTGACCCGCACACCCTTGTTGGCGAACTCGATGGCCAGCGACTTGGTCGCCGAGTTGATGCCGCCCTTGGTCAGGCTGGCCAGCACCGAGGGCACGTCGGCCAGGGCGTGGTCGGTCAGGGTGGTGGTGATGCTGACGATGTGTCCCGCGCCCTGCTTCAGCATTTGGGCCGAGGCGCGCTGGGTGATGTGGAAGAAGCCGGCCAGGTTGGTGGCGATCTTGGTCTGGAAGTCTTCTTCGGTGTAGGCCGTGAACGGCTTGGCCATGAAGATCCCGGCGTTGTTGACCAGGGTGTCGACGCGGCCGAAGCGCGCCAGGGCTTCGGTGACCACCCGCTCGGCGGTGGCCGGATCGCCGATGTCGCCGGCGACGGCCAGGATGTCCGGGTCGCTGCCCTGCTTGATCGATCGCGAGGTGGCGACCACGCGGTAATCGCGGTCGCGATAGGCCTTGACCAGCGCCTCGCCGATGCCTTGCGAGGCCCCGGTGACGATGGCGACTTTCCGTTCGTTGCTCATGACTGCCTCCTTGGCGTTGTCCATGAGCAGCAATGTCGGATCGATCGTTGATCGGGTGAATGGACGCTGATTGGCAGTCAGTCTTCCGTCAAACGGCGGAATGACTCAGCACCTCGGAGTCCGCCGACAGCCGCGCGAAGATCGCCCGCAGCCGAGGCGCGGCGAAGTCGATGAAGGCGCGGACCTTGGGCGTGGCGGTGCGGCCCTGAGGCGTCAGCAGATGCACCGGCAGCGGAGCTGGCTCGGCGTCGCGCAGGACGATCCGCAGGCTCCCGTCCAGCACCCGCTCGGCCACATGATAGGTATAGAGCCGCGTCACGCCCCGCCCCTCGACCGCCGAGGCCAGGGCCGCGCGCACGCTGTTGACCACCAGGCGCGGCTTGAAATGCACCGCGCGGGCGATGGTCTGGCCCGGCGCCGGCGGGAACACCCAGGTGTCGTGGCCAAAGTGGGTGGTGGTGACGACCTGGTGCTTGGCCAAATCCGCCGGCTCGACGATGCGCGGATGCTGATCCAGATAGCGCGGCGCCCCGACGATCACCCGCCGCACGTCTCCGCCCACTCGCGTGGCCACCAGCGACGAGTCCGGCAGCTGGCCCACCCGCAGGGCGACGTCAAAGCCCTCCTCGACCAGGTTGGTGTGGCGGTCGAGCAGGACCAGATTCACCGACACGGCCGGATAGGCGTCGAGATACGCATCGACGATCGGCCGCAGCACGTCCTCGCCGCTGATCGGCGGGGCGGTGATGGTCAGCATGCCGCGCGGGGCCGAGCGCTCGCCCAGGGCCGCCAGATCGGCCTCCTCCAGGTCGGTCAGGATGCGGCGACAGGCGGCGGCGTAGCGGTCGCCGGCCTCCGACAGCCGCAGCGAGCGGGTCGTGCGATGCAACAGCTCGGCCCCGACATGCTGCTCCAGGAAGGCGATGGCGCGGCTGACGGCGGCCGGTGAGCGGTTCAGCCGGCGGCCAGCCCCGGCCAGGCTGCCCTCGTCCAGGGCGGCCACGAACACCCGCATCGCCTCGATCCGATCCACCCAGTCCGCCGCTTTCCGCAAGAATGAAGGCCTGAAGCGGCAGCCTACCGCCGCCGACCAGCGCAATCCACGCATTACGCCGAGTTCACTTCCATCGCTACAGACGTAGCGCTACACCTGTAGCGAAGAGAGATCGGAACGCGCCATGATCGACGCCCTGCCCAGACGCGAACGCGAGGTCTTCGAGACCCTGTGCCGGCTCGAGGCCGGCACGACCGCCGAGGTGCGGGGCGCGCTGTCGGATCCGCTCAGCGACAGCGCCGTGCGCACCATGCTCTCGCGGCTGGAGGCCAAGGGCCTGGTCGAGCGGGCCAGCGGCCCCGACGGCGTGCGCTTCAGCCCCGTGCAGGAGACCGAGACGGTGGCCGTCAGCGCCCTGCGGCGGGTGATCGACACCTTCTTCGCCGGCTCGGCCGCCAGCGCCGCCACGGCCCTGCTGGGCATGGGCGAGCGCCTGACCCCGCAAGAGGCCGCGGCCCTGGAAGCCCTCATCGACGAACGCGTGGAGGATAAGGCGTGACCTGGATCCTGCTGATCTCGCTGCTGGTCAAATCCAGCCTGGTCGCCGGCGCGGGCCTGGCCTGCTCCCGCCACATGACCCGCCGCCCGGTCGAGCGTGTCGACATCCTGCGCGGCACGGTCTGCCTGCTGCTGGCCCTGCCGGCGATCATGAACATGCTGCCGCCGCTGGAACTTGCCCTGCTGCCGCCGCTGCCGGCCGAGCCGGTCGTGCTGCCGCCCGTCACGGGCGAGGCGCCGACCCAGCTGGATCCCAATCCCTGGTGGATGTCGCCCGGCGCGATCACCGGCGGCCTGTGGCTGCTGGGCGCGGCGCTGATCGGCGGCCGCTTGGCCGTGGGCCTCAACACCTTGGAGCGCTGGACCCGCAAGGGCGCGCCGGTCACCGATCCCGCCTGGCTGGCCCCGATCGAGAATCTCTCGCCCGCCGACCGTCCGGGCCTGGTGGCCAGCGACCGCGTCACCGGCCCGCTCAGCTGGGGCGTCGCGCCCGGCGCCATCCTGCTGGATCCCGCTACCTTGGCCGAGCCTCGCTCCGCGCCCGCCATCATGGCGCACGAGTTGGCCCACCTGCGCCGCCACGACTGGATCTTCCTGATCCTGTCGCGCCTGGCCTTGGCCATCTTCTGGTTCAACCCGCTGGTCTGGCGCCTGCACGCGGTGCTGGCCGAGCGCACCGAGGAAGCGGCCGACGCCGCCGCCGTCGGCAGCGTGGACCGCACCCTCTACGCCCGCACCCTGGTGCGCCTGGCCGCCTCTCCCGTCCCGCACGGCGCTACTGCGATGGCCGCCGACGCCAAGACGCTCAAGACAAGGATCGCCTGCCTGATGACCGACACGCCCGACCGCCGCCGTCCGCTGACCGTGGGCCTCACCGTCGCCGCCCTGGCGATCGTCGCCACCCCGCTGGCCGCCTTCGGCCTGAGCCGCCAGGTCGCCCCGGTCCCGCCCGTGCCGCCGACGCCGCCGGCCGCTGTCGCCGAACAGGCGCCGCCGGCGCCGCCCGCGCCTCCCGCCGCGCCCGCCGAAGCCGCCCCGCCCGCGCCCGAAGCCCCGCCCGCTCCGCCGGCTCCGCCCGCGCCGCCGGCCAAGGGCTGGAACTTCGCCTTCTCGCACCGCTGGCTGAGCGACGCCGACATCAAGGCCATCGAGGAAGCCCGCCAACAGGCCGAGCACGCCCGCGCCGAGGCCGAACTGGCCCGCCTCAGCGCCGAGGACATGCGCCGTATCTCCGAAGACGCCCGCCGCGAGGTCGAGGCCCATCGCGGCGAGATCGAAGCCGCCGCCCGCATCGCCGCCGACCAGGCCCGCCTCTCGGCCGAAGACGCCCGCCGCATCAGTGACCAGGCCCGCCGGGCCGGCGAGGACGCCCGCCGCGCGGGTGAGGAAGCCCGCCGTAACGGCGAACGCATCCGCGTCCAGGCCATGCAGGTGGCCCGCGTCGAGATGACCAAGGGCGTGGGTCAAATGCGCTCGGGCGCCCGCCAGATGCGCGAGGAAGCCTCCCGCCTGCGCGACCCCGCCTACCGCGCCAAACAGATCGCCGAGAACCGCGCCCGCGGCAACCGCGAGGTCACCGACGAGGAACTGCTGGAGGTCGCCCGCAAGCTGCCGGGCCAGGCGGATGACCTGGAACGTCAGGCCGAAAAGCTGGCGGAGAAGGTGCGGGATATGAGCTGAGGAGCCCCTGACGCGAAAACAGAAACGCCCCGGTCCTTTGATCGGGGCGTTTTCTTTTGCGCCGCAAAGGCCAAGCTTGTTTCGCTAAAAAGCTCGCGATGGTAGCGTCACCACATGACCGCAAGGGGTGCGAGCGGACATGAGCCAGCACGAACGTCAGAACAAGATCGTTCTACAGTCGCTCTATAGCGGCAAGGCACAGCCACGGAACGCCGCCTTCTTTGATCACCTGCTCGCCCAAGCCCGGTCAGACGTGCTTCTGGCGCTACTTTTCGGCAATACCGTCGTCGCTTCCGCCGAGAGCTTTTACGACTCCCCGATCGCCATCCAGATATTCGGGGAGCTGTTTCAGGCGATCGACTTGGATTTCTGCCGGACACACGGCTGGAGACCCTTGGAACTGCAGATCGAGACCCGCACCAGCGCCGTTTCCCCCCAGGAGTTCCTTGTGGAACGATGGGCCAATCCAAAGCTACCGTTTTCAATGTTCCGGGTAGATGATCCCGATCTCGATCCGGACGACATCGACAGAGCTCGTCACGCCGCCCACCAAGCCATGATGGCGAAAAGCTACAAGGCTCTGCCGAAAGCGATGGAAAAGCTGTTCGCCCCTCACGTTATTCTGTCCACCGGGCCGGGTGGGGATTTCTTTGTCGGCTTACGCGATAGTCTTCTGAACAAAAAGATGCCCGCTCACCTGGAGCGTATCGATGCCTACCTCATGGAGTTTGGAGAATTTCGGTCGCTGGATGAGAGGATTTTCCTGAAAGCGGTAAGATCGTTCTCGCCGGCCGACGTGATCGAACAGCGCAGTCGACGCCTGATCAGCCCACACCATCGCGATATCCTTACGGAAACCAATTCAGAGTTCGTGGCAAAGTACTCCCGAGCAGTACCCATGGGCCTCTTCTTCCGTGAAGGTCCTCTCATTTATGGCGAGAACTTCGAACTCGCCCGCTTCTGGGTCGAACACGACTGGCACCTCAATCGCCTGGATGCCTATGGGGCTCAAAACTGCATCAGCTCGTCGGATTATCTGCGGCGTGAAACGCTCGATGCTCACACTGATCGAAACGTATTTTATCGTGGCCACGCCCAGTTCAGCGACGCTCCCGTTTCGATCACCGAGCGCTACTTTGAGCTCGACTGGAGCGTTTTTAAGAAGGTCGTCGAAGACGATGATTGGCGGCAGGCGGCCTTCGACGCCAGTGAGGCCCATACCGAGGAAGAACTCGACGTGGCCGCCAAGCGCATGCTCGAAGTTCTAAGCAAGAAACTGACGGATTTTCACCTGACCGAGAAGGATGGCATGGTCTCGATCTGGGGGAGGAATATCGCCCTCCTTTCCGGTGTCACGGGCGGTTGCCTGGCGACCATCGGCTGCATATGGGCCAGAGGCGCGTTTGCCGTCACCAGCGCGGGGATAGCGCTGCAATTCGCAAAGAACGCTAAGGATATGTGGGAGCAATTCGGCTTACCCACGGTGACCTTTGGCATTGACGGAGCCGTACGCCGGCACATCTCAAAAACGGTCGTGCAACGCCGTTACCTCCCCGCGCAGGCATCCTCTTAGCAGAAACAAAAACGCCCCCGTCCTGCGACCGGGGCGTCTTCGTTTGTGGCTCTCGCCGGCTCTTACGAGTCCAGGAAGCTCCGCAGCTTCCGGCTCCGGCTCGGGTGCTTCAGCTTGCGCAGCGCCTTGGCTTCGATCTGGCGGATGCGTTCGCGGGTGACCGAGAACTGCTGGCCGACTTCTTCCAGGGTGTGGTCGGTGTTCATGCCGATGCCGAAGCGCATGCGCAGCACGCGTTCTTCACGCGGGGTCAGCGAGGCCAGCACGCGGGTGGTGGTTTCCCGCAGGTTGGACTGGATGGCCGCGTCGATCGGCAGGACGGCGTTCTTGTCCTCGATGAAGTCGCCCAGGTGGCTGTCTTCCTCGTCGCCGATCGGCGTTTCGAGCGAGATCGGCTCCTTGGCGATCTTCAGGACCTTGCGGACCTTTTCCAGCGGCATGGCCAGCTTTTCGGCCAGCTCTTCCGGGGTCGGCTCGCGGCCGATCTCGTGCAGCATCTGGCGGCTGGTGCGGACGATCTTGTTGATCGTCTCGATCATGTGCACCGGGATGCGGATGGTCCGCGCCTGGTCGGCGATCGAGCGGGTGATCGCCTGGCGGATCCACCAGGTGGCGTAGGTCGAGAACTTGTAGCCGCGGCGATATTCGAACTTATCGACGGCCTTCATCAGGCCGATATTGCCTTCCTGGATCAGGTCCAGGAACTGCAGGCCGCGGTTGGTGTACTTCTTGGCGATCGAGATCACGAGGCGCAGGTTGGCCTCGACCATTTCCTTCTTGGCCTGACGGGCTTCGCGTTCGCCCTTCTGGACCGTCTGGACGATGCGGCGATAGTCGTCGATCGGCACGCCGGTCTCGGTGGCCAGGGCGGCGATCTCGCCACGGATGTCGGTCACCGACTGGCTGTCGTTCTCGACGAACTTGGTCCAGCGTACGCCCATACCCTTGACCTGATCGCCCCAGTTCGGGTTCAGCTCCGAACCGAAATAGGCCTTCAGGAACTCGCCGCGGCTGATGCCGTAGCTGTCGGCCAGGCGCAGCAGGCGACCTTCCAGGCCGATCAGGCGCTTGTTGATCGCATAGAGCTGCTCGACCAGCGCCTCGATGCGGTTGTTGTTCAGCTTCAGCGTCTTCAGGTGCTGGATGATCGTCTGCGACAGGCCTTCATAGGCCTTACGATCGGCGTCGGTCAGGTCCTCGCCCTTCAGGCGGCTGCCGACCAGCTTGTCCTGCAGCTTGCGGAAGCTTTCGAACTCGCTGGCGATGGCGTCCAGGATGGCCATGACGCCTTCGCGCAGTTCGCCTTCCATGGCGCTGACGGTAGGACCGGCGCCATCGTCGAAGTCGTCCTCGTCCTCGCCTTCGGCGCCCTCGGGCTTGGCCTCGCCGGCTTCGTCGTCGACGGGTTCGGCCGGCTCGGCCTCCTCGTCGGCGGCCGGCTGGGCGGCGACGCCGTTGATGGCGGCGTAGGTGCCTTCCAGGTCGATGACTTCACGCAGCAGGATGCGGCCGGTGCCCAGTTCCTCGCGCCACACCATGATGGCTTCGAAGGTCAGGGCCGACTCGCACAGGCCGCGGATCATGGTGTCGCGGCCGGCCTCGATGCGCTTGGCGATGGCGATTTCGCCTTCGCGCGACAGCAGCTCGACCGAGCCCATCTCGCGCAGGTACATGCGCACGGGGTCGTCGGTGCGGTCGTAGGCGGCCGGCTTGTCGCTGGTGATGACGGCGGTGTTCTCGTCGCGGGTGGCGACCTCGCCGCCTTCCGAGCCTTCGGCGTCTTCTTCGGCCTCGACCACGTTGACGCCCATCTCGCTCAGCATGGCGAGGGTGTCTTCGATGGCGTCGGGGCTGACTTCCTCGGACGGCAGCACCTTGTTCAGCTCGTCCATCGTGACGTAGCCGCGGGCCTTCGCCTGCTTGATGAACTTCTTTACGCCGGCATCGGTCAGGTCGAGCAGAGGACCGTCACCACCGGTGGCTTCGGGCGCTTCCGTCTCGGCCGAGGAATTGTTGCTCATCAAGCTCTCCGAAATCGACACCGCTGGGCTCTAGCAAGAGCGGCGCCGAAAAAATCCGTTTCGAAAAGGACTGTCTCGCCGGCCGGCGCTGTGACTCAGCGCACTCCCAATGATCACGTTCCCGTCAGAAGTCGCCTAAGCGCGCCCTTTCCGCCATGTACGAACGCTCCGCGGGAAACCCGGCGGAGGCCCAAAGGCGTGGGCGCGGCCTGGCGTCTTCCCTGATCGGGTCGACGACCGCTGGGGACCTGGGGCGGCAACGAGGGTGACATCCTGTTTCGGTATAGGGCGCGCGCAGCGGCGGCCCGAGCGATGTCAGTCAGTTGCTTGGCAGTTCCTTGAGTCGGCATGTGGCTTTGGGTGACGCCGGTGTCAAGATGGCACGGGTCACTATCGCAAAATTTGCAACTCTAATTACTGCGCCCGCCAGAACTCCAGATTGCTGATCTGGCGCTGCAGAACGGCGATCCGGTCGCGCAGGTCGCGGGTGGCGGTGAGGCTGGCGGCGGTGACTTCCTCGCGGCGCATGCCGTCCAGGGCCCGCTCGGAATCGGCGATCTCGATCACCGCCTCATAGCAGGCGGCCCATAGGGCGCGGGCCTTGGCCGGGTCGAAGCGGGCGTCCAGGAACGGCGCGTCGGCGACCGCCAGGCGCTCGATCTCGGCCAGCGGCTCGGAGAGGCCCTTGCGGCTCAGGCGCTCGCGCAGCGGGACGTCGTCGCCGTGGTCGTCGCACAGGGCCATGAACAGCTCGTGCGACAGGGGCTTCAGGCGCGGATCGCCAAAGCCCACCCGCTCGATCGCCTCGTCATAGGCCCGCGCCCAGCCCGGGTGGTCGATGGCGGCCAGGGCGATGGCGGCGTGGAAGGGCTTGATGCGGCCGGTGATCTGCACGCGGGCGGTCGGACGCAGGCCCGGATCCGGCGGCTCGCGCTTGCCGTTCTTCCAGGTCCCGCCCCCGCTGCGGGGCGTGAACGGCCGATCGCGGAAACCACCGCCGCCCCCGCCATTGTAGCCACCGCCATAGTCGCCGCCGCCACCGCCGTCCTGGGGCGGCCGCCGGCGCTGGAAGAGCTCGTCATAGCGTTCGCGCAGGTCGTCCTTGTAGGCCTGGGCCAGGTCCTTGTCGGCGATGGTCCCGGCCGCCGCGCGCAGGCGCTGGCGCAGGCCGGCCTTGCGCTCGGGCGTGTCCAGCTCCTCCAGATCCCGCTCACGCTCGAACAGGGCGACCACGAAGGGCTTGGTGTCGGCCAGTTGCTCGCGCAGGGCGTCGGGGCCCTGGTCGCGCAGCACGTCGTCGGGGTCCTTGCCGCCGACCGGCATCGAGAAGCGGAACGAACGGCCGGGCTTGAGCAACGGCAAGGCGCGGTCGATCGAACGGTGGGCGGCGCGCTGGCCGGCCTTGTCGCCGTCGAAGCACAGGGTCGGCTCGGGATGCAGGCGCCACAGGGCCTCCATCTGCTCCTCGGTCAGGGCCGTGCCCATGGCCGCCACGGCCGGCACATTGGCGCGCTGGCAGGCGATGACGTCCATATAGCCCTCGACCACCACCATCGGCGTGCGCGCGTTGGGCGCTGCCGACTGGTTGGCGTGCAGGATCTTGCGGGCCTCGAACAGGCCGTACAGCACCCGGCTCTTGTGGAAGAGCCCGGTCTCGGGACCGTTCAGATATTTGGCGCGGGCGTTGGGATCCATGGCCCGGCCGCCGAACGACACCACCTTCCCGCGGCTGTCGGTGATCGGGAAGATGATCCGATCGCGGAAGCGGTCATAGGGTTGGCCGCCGTCCTCGGGCGCGATCAGCACCCCGGCGTCGACCAGGTCGCCCGGCTTGGCGCCCTTGGCGATAAGGTAGTCCTTCAGGCCCGTGCGGTTATTGGGGGCGAAGCCGATGCTGAAGCGGCTCCATTCTTTCTCCGGCAGGCCGCGCTTTTCCAGATAGGCGCGGGCGGCCTGGCCGACGGGGCGACGCAGCTCGGCCTCGAACCATGCCGAGGCCAGCTCCATCCAGTCGCCCAGGGAAGAGCGCTTCTGCTCCTCGCGGGCCATCTGCGGGTCGACGGCGGGCAGGCTCATGCCGGCCTCGGCCGCCAGCCGCTCGACCGCCTCGGCGAAGGTCAGCCGCTCGGTCTCCTGCAGGAAGCTGATGATGTCGCCGTGCTTGCCGCTGGAGAAGCAGTGATAGAAGCCCTTCTCGTCGTTGACGAAGAACGACGGGCTCTTTTCCTTGGTGAACGGCGACAGCCCCGCATACTCGCGCCCCTGCCGCCGCAGCTTCACCGACTTGCCGACGACGTCGGACGGGCGAAGGCGGGACTTCAGTTCTTCGAGGAAACGATCGTCGAAACGCATTGAGGGGCGGTCAATAGGGCCAGCGGATATGTCTGTCAGGCATATTGTTTGTAGGCCCAATAATTGGCCCGACAATCCGTCGCGGCAAGCTGAGCGCTAGGAACACCGACTCCGGCCGTCCGTTTTGAGAGCCGGGGCGCCTCGACGCGCCCGCAGCTTCCCAGAACGCCACGGAGTACACCCATGCCCCAGAGATGGAATGACCGCGAAGGCCGCTTCGACGTCGAGGCCGACGGCGATTTCGACCGCAACCGCCAGGACCGTGACCGTGATCGCGGCTACGGCTACGACGCCCAGCGCCGCCCCGGCCCGGAACGCTCCAGCTACGCCAATTCCGGCTATGATCGCTCGTACGGGCAGGACGCCCCGCGCGAGAGCTATCGCGGCCCGCGTCGTGGCGGCAGCGAGTTCCTGCGCGCGGCCCAACAAGGCGGCGACATCGGCTATGGCCGCATACGCTCGGGCGCGGACTACGGCGGTGGCGCTGGCGGCTACCAGTCGCCCGGCGGTTACGGCCGCGTGGGCGGCCACGACTTCGGCGGCGCGACCGGCGACTACGGCTCCAGCGGCTATTCCAGCCGTACGGCCGACTATGGCGACGAGCGGTATTTCGACCACCACGACCGCGACCAGGAAGCCCGCGAGCGCAGCTATCGCGGGGCCTACGGCAATCATGACCCCTACCGCTCGTTCGGCCCCGGCCGGCGGCAGGAGGAAGATCGCAGCTGGTTCGACCGGGCCCGCGACGAGGTCTCCTCGTGGATGGGCGACCAGGACGCCCTGCACCGCCGCCAGGAAGACGGCGCCCATCGCGGCCGCGGCCCCAAGGGCTATCGCCGCTCGGACGAACGCATCCGCGAGGACGTCAGCGACCGCCTGACCGACGACAGCTGGCTGAACGCCAGCGACGTCGAGGTCTCGGTCTCGGACGGCGACGTCACCCTCACCGGCTCGGTCCGCTCGCGTGAGGACAAGAAGCGCGCCGAGGCGCTCGCGGAGAGCGTGACGGGCGTCGACAACGTCCAGAACAATCTGCGTATTGATCGCGGGACCGGGACGACGGCGACGACGGTGCCGCTGTCGGATCCGCTGTAAGGCGCGGCGATCAAAGACTCTCCTCCCCCGCTGGGGGAGGTGGCCCGTAGGGTCGGAGGGGGCAGCGCGGCCTATGCCGAGCAGCCCCCTCAGTCGGCTTCGCCGACAGCTCCCCCAGCGGGGGAGCAGATTTCCTGTGCTAGCGCCGCCCTACCCCACCACCGCCATCCCCGCCGCCGCCAGGATCGCGCCGCCCATGGCCCAGTTCATCA
Source organism: Caulobacter sp. GW821-FHT12D05 (assembly GCF_058807295.1). NCBI lineage: Bacteria > Pseudomonadati > Pseudomonadota > Alphaproteobacteria > Caulobacterales > Caulobacteraceae > Caulobacter > Caulobacter sp. GW821-FHT12D05. The sequence goes on along the minus strand of NZ_JBXAQO010000003.1, from coordinate 681,895 downwards.
CCCGCTGGCCCTTCGCCGACAGCTTCACCCGGCCCAGCACCACGCCCAGCGCCAGCCAGGCCAGGTCGACCACGACCATCACCGCCACGCACAGCGCCCACTTCACCGGCGCGTCCCAGCGCGGCGACGCCACCACGAACGAGCCGAACAGCGAGACGAAGGCCAGATAGGCCTTGGGGTTGGCCGCGCCCAGCACGAACCCTCCCATGAAGGTCAGGCTGGCCGAGGTCCCGCCGCCGACCTCGCCTTCCGGCGGCGCGGTGGCCACGCTCCAGGCCAGCCAGACCAGATAGCCGATCGACACCACGGTCAGGGCCAGCCGCAGCATCGGCGCGGCGGCCAGCAGCGAGGCCAGGCCCGCCGCGCTCAAACCCGCCGCCGGGGCCAAGCCCACCTGCATGCCGGCATAGAGCCGCAAACCGCCGGCCAGCCCCAAGGTCCGCCCCGCCACGATTAGCGCCGCGATCCCCGGTCCCGGCGAGCCCAGCAGGGCTGTCGCCGCCAGCACGAACAGAACCGCTTCCATCACCCGCCTCATATGACATAAAGATATATGCATATCTTTATGTCATATCTGAAACCCTTGTAAACCGGGCCTCCCGATTGCGCGCGCGTCGCTTTGTTTCCATCCGGAAACGGAACGACGCTCCGCGTACCCATGTTCTGCATACGGAGACGAACTTACCCTCGACAAGCACAGGTTAACGGCACAAACATCCCGGCTTCTTTGCCGCGGGAGGGAGCCCGCGCGCCGCATTGGGGTGTTTCGTGAAAGCGCTGTTCTTCTCCGTTTCCGTCCTGTCGCTGGTCGCGACCGCCGCCATGGCTCAGGTCCCTACCCCTGGAGCCAACCAGCCGATGCCGGAGTCGGCCTTGGCGACCCCGCCGATCGAAGCGCCGCGCGACGTGCCCTTCGCCGGCACGGTGAAGGTGGCCGTCGACGCCACCGACCTGGACCGCAAGATCTGGAACGTCACCACGACCATGCCGGTCAGCAAGGCCGGCGACTTCGTGTTCCTGTATCCGCAGTGGGTCCCGGGCGGTCACTCGCCGCGCAACGACCTGGACAAGCTGGCGGGCCTGGTGGTCACGGCCAACGGCAAGCGCATCCCCTGGACCCGTGACGTCGTGTCGGTGAACGCGTTCCACGTCGACGTCCCAGCCGGCGCGACCGAGCTGACGATCAGCTACCAGTTCCTGACCGCCGTCGAGGCCAAGGTCGGCCGCACGGAAGTCACGCCCGAGATGCTGAACCTGCAATGGCTGCAGGTGACGATGTATCCGGCCGGCTACTACACCCGCCAGATCCCGATCGACGCCAGCGTCAAGCTGCCCGACGGCTGGAAGCTGGCCACGGCGCTGGAAACCGCCAAGACCGACGGCGCCACGACCACCTTCAAGACCACCACGGTCGAGACCCTGGTCGACTCGCCGATCTTCGCGGGCAAGTACTTCAAGTCGATCGACCTGGATCCCACCGGCCCCGCGCCCGTGCGCCTGAACCTGGTCGCCGACAGCCCCGAGCTGCTGGAGGCCAAGCCCGAGCAGATCCAGGTCCACAAGGACCTCGTGCAGCAGGCCTACAAGCTGTACGGCTCGCACCACTACGACCACTACGACTTCCTGGTCTTCCTGTCGGACAAGATCGGCGGCATCGGCCTGGAGCACCACCGCTCGTCCGAAAACCGCGTGGTGCCGAAGTACTTCACCGAGTGGGACAAGAGCTTCGTGGGCCGCGACCTGCTCAGCCACGAATACACCCACTCGTGGAACGGCAAGTTCCGCCGCGCCGCCGACCTGTGGACCCCGAACCTGAACGTGCCGATGCGCGACAGCATGATGTGGGTCTATGAGGGCCAGACCCAGTACTGGGGCAACGTCCTGGCCGCGCGCTCGGGCCTGCTGACCAAGCAGCAAGCGCTGGACAGCCTGGCCTCGACCGCCGCCGCCTACGACAACCGTCGCGGCCGCGACTGGCGTCCGGTGCAGGACACCACCAACGACCCGATCATCGCCAACCGCAAGCCACTGTCGTGGCTGTCGTGGCAGCGCAGCGAGGACTACTATTCCGAGGGCCTGCTGGTCTGGCTCGACGCCGACACCCTGATCCGCGAGAAGACCGGCGGCAAGAAGTCGCTGGACGACTTCGCCAAGGCCTTCTTCGGCGTCGACAACGGCTCGTACGTGCCGCGCACCTACACGTTCGAGGACGTGGTCAGCACCCTGAACGGCGTCTACGCCTATGACTGGGCCACGTTCCTGAAGACCCGCATCCAGGACGTCCAGGAAAAGGCCCCGCTGGATGGCTATGCCCGCGGCGGCTACAAGCTGGTCTATACCGACACGCCCACCGAGTTCATGAAGACGGCCGAGACCAAGGCCAAGAGCACCGGCCTGCCCTATTCGCTGGGCCTGTCGGTGGGCTCGGACGGCGTGCTGACCGACGTGCAGTGGGGCGGCCCGGCGTTCAAGGCCGGCCTGACCCAGGGCCTGACGGTGGTCGCGGTCAATGGCGAGGCCTTCGACGGCGACAAGCTGAAGGCCGCCGTCACCGCCGCCAAGACGCCGGAGAACCCGCTGGTCGAACTGCTGGTCAAGGACGGCTCGCGCTACCGGATGGTCAAGATCGACTATCGCGGCGGCCTGCGTTACCCGCGCCTGGAGAAGATCCCCGGCGTGCCGTCGCGCCTGGACGACATCCTGACGCCGCGCAAGTAAAAGACGAGAAGGTCGCCGCCAGGTTGCGAAGCGTTCGCAGCCTGCGACGATTTGGGGAAGCGCGGGAAGACGACCGGTGTGTCATCTTCCCGACTGTTCAATCCCTCTGAACGCGTACCGAAAAGGGCCCGCTCCCTCTCCCAAGGCGGGCCCTTTTTTGCGTCTGGAGTCTGGCTTAGTCGGCGACGGGCGGCGGCGTCAGCGGGGACGGCAGCTTCACGTCCTGGTCGACATAGGCCGTCATGACGGTGCCCTTCTTCATGCCGACATCCTTGCCCTTGATGAAGGGCGCGGCCGGCCAGAACAGCAGCGTCGTCACGACGGTGGCGCCCACGCGGGTCTCGCCCTTGGCGCCCCGGTTGGCCCGCAGACGGACGCGGTCGTCGCCGATCTTCATGTAGAGCAGGCGCACGTTCAGCTTGCCGTTCTTGCCCAGCATGCCGTTGTCGCGGGCCTCGACGACCTCGCCCACGCCACGATAGCCGGCGCGCAGGATCGTGCCGTCCGGCAGCTTGACGTCATCGTCCAGGCTGATGGTGAAACGGTCGCCTTCCTTGGCGACCGAGCTGGAGAGCGAATCCTCGAGACGCATCGCCACTTCCGTGCCCTCCGGAATGACGATCTCGGCGGCGAAGGCCGACGTGGACACGAGCAGCGCCAGGCCGCCCAGCGCGGCCGCAAATCTAACTTTCATGGTTCCCCCCGGAAGTTGTTCGCAAGGCTTATGGCCAAGCTGGCGTTGAGTCCAGGCAGCGCTACCGAACTTGGGGTAGCGCTCGGATGTCGGCCGCCACCTCGGTCAGGTCGTCGTTCAGCTGATGATCGCGGCCGGGCAGCCGGCGGGCCGCGGCTTGGGGGATCGCCTTGGCGTAGAGGTCCAGATGCTCGGGCGGCACGTCGCCATCGGCGTCGCCCTGGTAGAGGCGGACGGGCATGCCTTCCGGCAACTTGGCGCCCAGGTCGGCGATCGCGATGCCGTCGTCCTCCCAGCCGCCTTCGCCGAAGAACGGCGCGGCGATCAGGAACACGGCAGCGGGTCGGTTGGCCGGCGGCGTGCGGGCCAGGGCGCCGGCGATGGCCGTGCCGCCGAACGAGTGGCCGACCAGCACGACGCCCTCGCCCATCGTCTCCAGCGTCTGGCTGATGGTCTCGCACCAGCGGGCGAAGTCGGGCTCGCCTTCGTCGGGCATCGTCGGATACTGAACCACGTAGGCGTCGCCCAGTTCGCGGCGCAGGCTGTCGACCAGCCTGCTGTCCCAATCGGCGTGCGTGCCTTCGCCGGCGCCCTGGATGAACAGAATCTGCGTCTTCATGGCGTGTCCTTTGGTGTCTGGCCGGTTATCTGTCGGCCGTGGGTTCAAAGATTGAGTCTGACGATGCCGGACTGTCCGGAACTGCTGCGCATCACCACCGAGTACGTGGTCGTCGAGGACCGCCTGCGGCTGTCGGGCGCGACGGCCGACGACCAGACCGTGGTGTTGTGGCTGTCCCAGAGGATGATGAACCTGCTGATCCCGCAGCTGACGGGATGGCTGGAGCAGCAGGGCGGGACCGGCGGCGAGGCGCTGCAGGAGTTCGTCCAGCAGGCCGCCGAGGCGTCGCTGGCGGCCGAGCCGGCAGTGCGGCCCGTCGCCTCCGAGACGACCGCGCTGGTGGTCACGGTCGACATCCTTGTCCGCGCGGACGGCGCGACCCTGGTCTTCAAGACCGAGGACAACACCCCGCTGGCCAGCCTGCCCTTCCCAACCGAGGCCCTGCGCCAGTGGCTGGGCATCGTCCGCAATCAGTACGTCGCCGGCGAGTGGCCGACGACCGCCTGGCCGGCCTGGATGGACGAGGCGCACATCGCGCCGCCCGCCCAGACCACCGCCCTGCATTAGCCCGTCTTGCGCAGCGACATGTGCGCCGCCCGCGACGAGGGCGTGTAGTCGGTGACCTCGTAGCCCAGCGCCAGCAGGTCCAGCCCCGCCAGCAGCGGCTCGCCCCGGCCCAGCAGCACCGGCGTCACCACCAGGTGCAGTTCGTCGATCAGGCGCTTTTCCAGATACTGCCGTACGGTCGAGGCCCCGCCGCCGATGCCGACGTCCTGCTCGCCCGCCGCTGCTCGGGCCTGCTCCAGCGCCGCCTCGATCCCGTCGGTGATGAAGTGGAAGCTGTTGCCGCCCTCCATCTCGAATGACGGCCGCGCGTGGTGCGTCAGGACGAAGACCGGCGCGTGATACGGCGGATTCGGGCCCCACCAGCCCTGCCAGTCGAAGTTCGACCAGTCGCCCCGCTCGTGACCGAACATGTTGCGACCCATGATCCAGGCCCCGACGCCGTCGGTGATCGCGTCGGCGAAGCGCTGGTCGACCGGATCCATCTGCGCTGCGAAGGCCCACCGATGGAGGTCCTCGCCGCCCACGCCCAGCGGATCCTGCAGCGACTGGTCGGGGCCGGCGGCATAGCCGTCCAGCGAGATGCTGAAGTTGCGAACGCGAACCTTGCCCATGGCGGCCTCCTCGAATGGACTGGCAAAACCGATTGCAATTTGAAACTGGTTGCATCCTGCATATCCGATTGTATTCTGCAACCGGTTTTTGCGAGGACGTGGTTTTGGTTGACGACCAAAGATCGGGCTGCCCGATCAACCTGACCCTGGAGGCGCTGGGCGATCGGTGGAGCCTGATCGTCATCCGCGACATCATGTTCGGCAACAAACGCCACTTCCGCGAACTGCTGGCCGGCTCGCAGGAGGGCATCGCCTCCAACATCCTGGCCAGTCGCCTGAAGAGCCTGGTCGAGGGCGGCCTGTTGTCGAAGGCCGACGAGCCCGGCCACAAGCAGAAGGTCCGCTACAGCCTGACCGAAAAGGCTATCCAGCTGGTGCCGATGCTGGCGGTGATGGGCGCCTGGGGCCGGCGGCACATGCCGGTGACGCATGAACTGTCGGTGCGCGCCGAACTGCTCGAGGATGGCGGTCCGGCGCTATGGAACGGCCTGATGGACGAACTGCGCGTCCTGCACCTGGGCGCGCCCCTGCCGCCCGAAGGCCTGACCGTCTTCCGCCAGCTGCGCGAGGCTTACGAGGCCGCCTGCGCCTAGTGGCCGGCTTCTTGCGAAGCAGGCCCCCGTTGAACGGGAGTAGACAGTTGCGTCCTGAAGTCGTGTCAAAATGGCTGCGCGCGTCCCTGGCCGGGACGATGCTGGCGGCTGCGTTGACGGGCTCGGCCCTGGCGCAATCGACACCGGTTCAGGCCGCCGATCCGGTCGACGCCGCCTTCCAGACCCGCGACTACGCGACCATGCTGACCCTGCTGCGACCGGCGGCCGAGGCGGGCGACCCGCAGGCCCAGACCCGGCTGGGCCTGATGTACTATCAGGGCTGGGGCGTGCCGCGCGATATCGACAAGGCCCAGGCCCTCTATCAGAGCGCGGCCGACAAGGGCTGGGCGCGCGCCATGTACGCCCTGGGGCGTCTGTATCAGCGCGGCGACGGCGTCCCCGTGGACAACGCCAAGGCCCTGTACTGGCTGGGCCTGGCGGCCGAAGCCGGCGACCGGCCCGCCGCCTTGGCGGCAGGCGACCAGGCCTTCGACATGAAGGTCTATGGCAAGGCCGCGCGTTGGCTGCGCATGGCGGCTGACCAGGGCGACGCCAAGGCGATGTTCGCGTTGGGCCTGCTGTATGCCGACGGCCTGGGCGTTCCCAAGGACAGGCCGGCCGGCTTCGCCCTGATCCGTCGCGCGGCCGAGAGCGGCTACGCCTTCGCCCAGGCCGCCGTCGGCGAGATGTACGTCCTGGGCGAGGGCGGCGTCGCACCCAACCCCGCCGAGGCCTTCACCTGGTACAGCCGCTCGGCCGCCCAGGGCGAGCGCGACGGGCTAACCGGCCTGGCCGAGGCCTATGCGCTGGGACGCGGCGCCCCGGTCGACCTGGCCAAGGCCGCCGGCCTCTACGAACGGGCGGCCGACGCCGGCGTCGGTCTGGCCCAATGGCGGCTGGGCCAGATGCTGCAGGCCGGGCGCGGCGTGCCCAAGGACACGGTCGCGGCCTACAAGTGGCTGTCGCTGGCGCTGAAGGCCAACAACCACTCGGCCATCGACTATCGCGACGCCGCGCTAGCCTCGCTAGACGCCCTGGCCGTGGAGATGAGCGACGACGAGATCGCCCGCGCCCAGGCCCTGGCGGCCAACTGGACCCGACGCCCCGGCGATTGAATGAGACCGGTACCATTTCGGTCTTGAGTGGTCTGACAACTACCCCCATAGTGCCAGGCAACGGGCGGCCGCTCAGAGCCGCTACAGCCATTGCGCAGCCTCGGGGAAACACCAGGATGACCACCACCCTCACCCGCCGCCTGTTCGGCGCGAGTCTCGCGGCGCTGTCCGCCGCCGCCATGCCAGGCCTCGTCCAGGCCGCCGAGAAGGCCGCGAAGAAGGGCGACAAGCCGCTCTACAAGGACGCCAGCCAGCCGATCGACGCCCGCGTCCAGGACCTGCTGGGCCGCATGACGCTGGAAGAGAAGGCCGCCCAGCTGATCGGCATCTGGCTGACCAAGGCCAAGATCCAGACCGACGCCGGCGAGTTCTCGGCCGAACAGGCGGCCAAGAACTTCCCCAATGGTCTGGGCCAGATCTCGCGTCCGTCGGATCGCAAGGGTCTGAAACCCGCCACGGTGGTCGACGCGGCGGCCGGCGCCGACGATGGCGCGACCAACCGCAACGCCAAGGAAACCGCCCGCTACACCAACGCCGCCCAGAAGTGGGCCGTGGAAAAGACCCGCCTGGGCATCCCGCTGCTGATGCACGACGAGGCCCTGCACGGCTATGTCGCCCGTGACGCCACCAGCTTCCCGCAGGCCATCGCCCTGGCCTCGACCTTCGACACCGAGCTGACCGAGAAGATCTTCGCCGTCGCCGCCCGCGAGATGCGCGCCCGGGGCTCGAACCTGGCCCTGGCCCCCGTGGTCGACGTGGCCCGCGACCCGCGCTGGGGCCGCATCGAGGAGACCTATGGCGAAGACCCGCACGTCTGCGCCGAGATCGGCCTGGCCGCCATCCGCGGTTTCCAGGGGACCACCCTGCCGCTGGCCAAGGACAAGGTCTTCGTCACTCTCAAGCACATGACCGGCCACGGCCAGCCCGAGAACGGCACCAATGTCGGCCCGGCCCAGATCGCCGAGCGCACCCTGCGCGAGAACTTCTTCCCGCCGTTCGAGCGCGCGGTCACCGAGCTGCCGGTGCGTGCGGTCATGCCGTCGTACAACGAGATCGACGGCGTCCCCTCGCACGCCAACCGCTGGCTGCTGACCAAGATCCTGCGCGAGGAGTGGGGCTACAAGGGCTCGATCCAGTCCGACTACTTCGCGATCAAGGAGCTGATCGCCCGCCACAAGCTGACCAACGACCTGGGCCAGACGGCCGTTATGGCCATGCATGCCGGCGTTGATGTCGAGCTGCCCGACGGCGAGGCCTACGCCCTGATCCCGCAGCTGGTGAAGGACGGCCGCATCCCGCAGTTCGAGGTCGACGCCGCCGTGGCCCGCGTCCTGACCATGAAGTTCGAAGGCGGCCTGTTCGAGAACCCCTACTGCGACGAGAAGACCGCCGACGCCAAGACCGCCACGCCCGACGCCGTCGCCCTGGCCCGCGAGGCCGCCCGCAAGGCCGTGGTCCTGCTGAAGAACGACAAGGGCCTGCTGCCGCTGGACGGCAAGAAGGTCAAGCGCGTCGCCCTGCTGGGCACCCACGCCAAGGACACGCCGATCGGCGGCTATTCCGACATCCCGCGCCACGTGGTCTCGATCCACGAGGGCCTGACCGCCGAGGCCAAGGCGCAAGGCTTCCAGCTCGACTACGCCGAGGCCGTGCGCATCACGGAATCGCGGATCTGGGCGCAGGACGAGGTCAAGCTGGTCGACCCGGCCGTCAACGCCAAGCTGATCGCGGAAGCCGTCGAGGTCGCCAAGAACGCCGACGTGGTGGTCATGGTGCTGGGCGACAACGAGCAGACCAGCCGCGAGGCCTGGGCCGACGCTCACCTGGGCGACCGTGACAGCCTGGACCTGATCGGCCAGCAGAACGACCTGGCCAAGGCGATCTTCGACCTGGGCAAGCCGACCGTGGTGTTCCTGCTGAACGGTCGTCCGCTGTCGATCAACCTGCTGGCCCAGCGCGCCGACGCCATCATCGAGGGTTGGTACCTGGGCGAGCAGACCGGCAATGCCGCCGCCGACGTGCTGTTCGGCCGCGCCAATCCGGGCGGCAAGCTGCCGGTCAGCATCGCCCGCGACGTCGGCCAGCTGCCGATCTACTACAACCGCAAGCCCACGGCCCGCCGCGGCTATCTGCTGGGTGACACCAGCCCGCTGTATCCGTTCGGCTTCGGCCTGTCGTACACCAGCTTCGACATCTCGGCCCCGCGCCTGGCCAAGGCCAAGATCGGCACGACCGAAAGCGTCAAGGTCGAGGTCGACGTCACCAACACCGGCAAGGTCGCCGGCGACGAGGTGGTGCAGCTGTACGTCCACGACGAGGAGGCCAGCGTCACCCGTCCGGTGCTGGAGCTGAAGCACTTCAAGCGCGTGACGCTCGCGGCGGGGGCCAAGACGACGGTGACCTTCGAGATCAAGCCGTCGGACCTGTGGATGTGGAACCTGGACATGAAGCGCGTGGTCGAGCCGGGGGACTTCAAGATCCTGGTGGGTCCGAACTCGGTGGACCTGAAGACGGCGACGCTGACCGTCGTCTAGTAACTCTGCTCCCCTTTTGGGGGAGCTGTCGCGGAGCGACTGAGGGGGCAGCTCGGCTTAGGCGGAGCTAGCCCCCTCCGGTCCTCCGGACCACCTCCCCCAAGAGGGGAGGAGATATAAAAACAGGGAGGAGAACACCCATGCGCCGTTTCGCGCCGATCCTGCTGGCCGCCCTCGCCGCCTCGCCAGCCTCCGCCCAATCCCTCCTCAACGGCCTGTTCTCCGACCACGCCGTCGTCCAGCGCGACCGCCCCCTGCCCGTGTTCGGCACGGCCAAGCCTGGCGAGACCGTCACCGCCGCCTTCGCCGGCCAGACCCTGACCGCCAAGGCCGACGCCACCGGCGCCTGGCGCGTCGACTTCCCGGCGACGCCCGCCGGCGGTCCCTACCAGATCACCGCCTCCAGCCCCTCGGCTGCCGCCAAGGCCTCCGACGTCCTGGTCGGCGATGTCTGGCTGTGCTCGGGCCAGTCGAACATGGAGATGCAGGTCAGCGCCTCGGGCGACGCCTGGAACCAGATCAACAACGGCGCGCCCAACGACACCATCCGCATGGCGACGATCGAGAAGGCCGACGGCCGCGCACCGGCCGCCGACTACAAGAAGCCGCCGGCCTGGAAGCCCACCAACAAGGACACGGTCGGCGCCTTCTCGGCCGCCTGTTTCTACTTCGCCCGCGAACTGCAGAAGACGCGGAAGGTCCCGCTGGGCCTGGTCCACGCCTCGTGGGGCGGGTCCGGCATCGAGGCCTGGATGACCCCCACCGCCCTGCGCAAGGTCGGCGGTTATGACGACGCCATCGAGACCCTGAACCTCTCGATCAAGGACCCCGTCGCCGCCAACCGCCGGTGGGGCGAGACCATCAAGGGCTGGTGGACCGCCAAGAACCCCGGCGTCACCGCCACCCCGTGGACCGGCGCCGGCGCCTGGACGGTCGCGCCCGACGGCCTGGGCGTCTGGGAGCGCTGGGGCGTGCCGGCGCTGGCCGACTTCAACGGCGTGGTCTGGTTCAAGGCCGAGGTCGAGCTGACCGCCGCCCAGGCCAAGCAAGGCGCCGTGCTCACCGTCGGCCAGGTCGACGAGATGGACACCACCTACGTCAATGGCGTCGGCATCGGCGCGACCTCGGGCGCGTGGCTGGACCGGACGTATCCGCTGACCGCCGGAACGCTGAAGGCCGGCAAGAACACCATCGTGGTCTCGGCCTACGATACCTACGCCAATGGCGGGATGTACGGCGACGGCGCCAAGCGCGCCCTGACCCTGGCCGACGGCACGCGCCTGCCGCTGACCGCCTGGACCTACCAGATCGAGCCCAAGACCGGCCCCAACCAGCCGCGCGCGCCGTGGGACACCCTGGCCGGCGTCTCGACCCTGTACAACGGCATGCTCGCGCCGATGGGTCCCTACGCCTATGCCGGCGTCGCCTGGTACCAGGGCGAGACGAACGTGGGCCGCGACCAGACCTACGCCCCGCTGCTGAACGCCTTCATGGCCGAGCGCCGTCAGGGCCAGGCCGCCGACATTCCGTTCCTGGTGGTGCAGCTGGCCGACTACGGCGCCTTCGCCGAGCAGCCGGGGGCTTTCGCCACGGCGGCGCTACGCGACGCCCAGCGCCGCGCGGTCGTCGCCGACAAGCACGCCGGCCTGGCCGTCACCCACGACATCGGCAATCCCTACGACATCCACCCGAGCGAGAAGCAGGAGGTCGGCCGCCGCCTGGCCCTGGCCGCCCGCCGCGTCTACGGCGAGGCCGTGACCACGGGGCCGGAGGTCGTCTCGGCCAAGCGCGCGGGTGACACCGTGGTGGTGACCTTCGCCCAGGTCGGCGGCCGTCTGGTGACGCGTGGTAGCGACAAGGTCATCGGCTTCGAGCTGTGCGATAGCGCCTGTCACTGGGCCGACGGCAAGATCGACGGAAATACGGTGGTGCTGACCGGCGCGGGAACCAAGGTCCGCTTCGCCTGGGCCGACAGCCCGACCTTCAACCTGTTCGACGCGTCGGGCCTGCCGGCGGGGCCGTTCGAGATCGGGGTTCAGTAGTGCGTCACGCCGTCTCCGCCCTGGCCCTCGCCGCCAGCCTGGCCTTCGCGGTCCCGGCCTTCGCCGCCGAGCCCGCCGCGATCTCGCTGAGCGCTTCGGCCGACGCCTTCCCGTTGATCGCCGCCGGCAAGACCGCGCGGATCGAGTACGACCAGACCGACTTCCCCGGCGCCATCCGCGCCATCCAGGGGCTACGCGACGACCTCGCCGCGCTGTCGGGGGCCGCCGCCCCGGCCAAGGACGCGCCGGTCGTGATCATTGGCACGATCGGCAAGAGCGCCGCCATCGACGCGCTGGTCGCCTCGGGCAAGCTGGACGTCTCCAAGGTCACCGGCCAGTGGGAAGCCTTCGTCCAGCAGGTGGTCGAGAACCCCCGCCCCGGCGTCGCCCGCGCCCTGGTCATCGCCGGCTCCGACAAGCGCGGCACGATCTTCGGGGCCTATGACCTGTCCGAACGCGCCGGCGTCTCGCCCTGGACCTGGTGGGCCGATGTGCCCGTGCCTAAGCGCACGGACGTCTTCGTCGCCCCCGGCGCCAACATCCAGAAGCCGGCGGTCAAGTATCGCGGCATCTTCCTGAACGACGAGAACCCCGCCCTGTACGGCTGGGCCAACAAGACGTTCGGCGGCTTCAACCACGCCTTCTACGAGCGGGTGTTCGAGCTGATCCTGCGGCTGAAGGGCGACTATCTGTGGCCGGCCATGTGGGGCAAGTCGATCTATGACGACGACCCGATGAGCGCGCCCCTGGCCGACCAGATGGGCGTCGTGCTGGGCACCTCGCACCACGAGCCGATGAGCCGCGCCCATGTCGAGTGGGAGCGCTACGGATCGGGCCGCTGGGACTACGCCAAGAACCCCGAAAAGCTGCGCGAGTTCTGGCGCGAGGGCGTCACGCGGATGGGCGCCAACGAGAGCCTGGTCACGGTCGGCATGCGCGGCGACGGCGACGAGCCGATGAGCGAGGGCACGGCCACCCAGCTGCTGGAAACCATCGTCGCCGACCAGCGCAAGATCATCGGCGAAGTGACCGGCAAGGACCCAGCCAAGACCCCTCAGGTCTGGGCGCTCTACAAGGAGGTCCAGGACTATTACGACGCCGGCATGCGGGTGCCCGACGACGTCACCCTGCTGTTCGCCGACGACAACTGGGGCAACATCCGCCGCCTTCCCGAGGTCGGTAAGACGCGGCCCGGCGGCTACGGGGTCTACTACCACTTCGACTATGTGGGCGGTCCCCGGAACTACAAGTGGCTGAACACCAACCAGATCGAGCGCACCTGGGAGCAGATGAAGCTGGCGTCCGACTACGGCGCGGACCAGCTGTGGATCGTCAATGTCGGCGACCTGAAACCCATGGAGCTGCCGACCGAGTTCTTCCTGGATTATGCCTGGAACCCAGCCGCAATGCCGGTGGAGGCTCTGCCGGCCTACACCAAGGGCTGGGCGACCCAGCAGTTCGGGCCCGAGCGCGCGGGCGAGATCGCGGCGCTGCTGGACGGCTACACCAAGCTCAACGCCCGGCGTAAGCCCGAGCTGATCAATGAGGCGACCTTCAGCCTGGTCAACTTCCGCGAGGCCGAGCGGGTCGAGGCGGAATGGGCCGCGCTGGAGAAACGCGCCGACGCCCTGCGCGCGGTGGTCCCGAAGGACCAGGACAGCGCCTTCTTCCAGCTGGTCTGGTTCCCGATCAAGGCCAGCGCCAACTTCAACCGGCTGTACATCGCCACGGGCCGCAACCGGCTCTATGCCAGCCAGGGTCGGATCGCCGCCAACGCCCAAGCGACGCTGGTGCAGAACCTGTTCGACCGCGACGCCGAGCTGACCCGCCAGCACGACGCGATCAATGGCGGCAAGTGGGTCCACATGATGGACCAGACCCACATCGGCTACACGATCTGGCAGCAGCCGGATGCGAACATCATCCCCAAGACCGAGCGGGCCGATCCGACCGGCGGCTTCGGCGTGGCGCTGGAAGGCGGGGCCGAGACCTTGCCGCCGCTGACCCGCTGGGGTCCGCAGGGCCGCTGGATCGACGTCTTCACCAAGTTCGCGCCGATCCGGCCCAAGGTCTCGGCCGACGTTCCGTGGTTGAAGATCGGCAAGAGCCCCGCCAACGCGCTCGGCGACGTGCGCCTGGAGGTCTCGGTCGACTGGGCCAGAGCGCCGAAGGGTGATCACACCGCCACCGTGACCGCGGTCGACGGCGAGACCAAGACGGTCGCCGTCCAGGTCTCCAACCCCGACCGCAAACCGGCCAAGGGCGCCTTCGTCGAGGCCAGCGGCCTTACGGTGATCGAGGCCGAGCACTATGCGACGGCGACCGGCGGCGTCTGGAAGGTCATCCCGAACCTGGGCCGCACCCTGTCGGGCGTGACCAGCTATCCCTCGACCGCGCCAGCTTCGACGCCGGGCAAGGGGGCGCCGTCGCTGGACTATCTGGTCGACTTCGAGAAGGCCGGGCCCGTCGACCTGACCGTGCTGGTCTCGCCCACCCTGGACTTCCGGGGCGGCAAGGGCCTGGCCTACGCCGTCTCGATCGACGACGGCGCGCCAGTGGTGGTCAACAGCCAGCCGGACCTGTCGAACAAGGCCTGGGACAAGGCCGTCGCCGACAACGTTCGCAGCCAGACCACGACGCTGAACATCCCCTCGGCCGGCCCGCACAAGGTGCGACTGTGGCGGGTGGATCCGGGCGTGGTGTTCCAGCGCCTGGTGCTGTCGCGGGGCGCTGTGCCGGCGAGCTATCTGGGTCCGCCGGAATCCGTCCGGGCGCCCCTTAAGTAAGAATCCGAAGTGAAGTTTGATCCACGCGGGGTTCAGTCCACGGCCTGAAAGACCCATGTTCCGCCCATGGCTGTTCCCCCGCCCCAATTCACCGATGACGAGATCGACCGGCTGGTCGAGACCTTCTACGCGCGCATCCGCCGGCACCACCGCCTGGGGCCGATCTTCGAGAACGCGATCGGCGAGGACGGCTGGCCCGCGCACCTGGCGACGCTGAAGGACTTCTGGTCGTCAGTGCTGAACACCACCGGCCGCTACAAGGGCCAGCCGATGGTCGTGCACCAGCATGTCGAGGGCCTGACCGAAGGCCTGTTCATGCCCTGGCTGAACCTGTTCCATCAGACCTGCGTCGAGCTGTTCGACGCCCCGCGCGCCGCCATCGTCGGCCAGAAGGCCGAGCGCATCGCCGCCAGCCTGAAGCTGGGCCTGTTCTTCAAGCCGGATGCGGTCGCTTGAGCGCCCTGTCCGAGGAAGGCTTCGTCCGGTTCGAGGCCGACGAGACGAAAACGCTACTGGGCCCGGCGGCCACGGCCGCGTGGACCAGTTTCGCCGACAGCTGGAATGACCTGCCGCTGGACGGCTTCATGGCCGACGGCGGGCGGTATCGCCGGCGCCGGTTCGCGGCGTTCTCGGCCTCGCCCCAAGGCGTCGAGCGCAAGCCCCACCAGCCGCACTGGCAGAGCCGCGACTACAACCCGCTGAACGGCGGCGTGCAGCGCTGGTTCGAGCCGGTCACCGACACGATCGCCGAGCATCCGGTGACGCAGGGCGTGATCCGCGCCGGCCTGGAGCTCTTCCACCCGATCACCTCGCTGGCCCCGGCCGCCTGGCACGTCGAGCTGCACCAGTTCCGCATCGAGGCCCGCGCCGGCGAAGAGGGCCAGCCCACGCCCGAGGGCGCGCACCGCGACGGCGTCGACTGGGTGATCGTCATGCTGGTCGACCGCCAGAACGTCGACAGCGGCGTCACCGACATCTTCGCCCCGGACGGGACCAGCCTGGGGTCGTTCACGCTCACGGCGCCCGGCGACGCGGTGTTCCTGGACGACCACCGCGTGCTGCACGGCGTGACCCCGATCCGGCCGCTGGATCCGGCCCAGCCGGCGGTGCGCGATGTGCTGGTGGTGACCTACCGCCGCGAAGAAACCGGTTAACCAAACACCCGCCAAGGTTGCCGCTGCGACCGCTTGTCGCATGCGGACTGTGATCACGACGTGCCACGGTGAGGTTCCGCTTCCCAAGGGATTGAGCGTCCGTCGCGCATGTCCAGAGACGACAACGCCTTGCCGTCCTACCCGCCCCTGGAGCGCCGCGCGGTGTTCTCCAGCGCGATGGCCGACGCGGTTCCGATCCTGATCGGCTATGTCGACCGCGAGCAGCGCTACCGGTTCGTCAACCGCGCCTACGAGCGCTGGTTCGGGATCGAACGGTCGGAGATCGAGGGCCGCACCCTGCTGGAGGTGCTGGGCCAGGAAGCCTACGGCCGGCTGCGCGGCCACGTGACCCGCGCTCTGGCCGGCGAGAGCGTCACCTTCGAGGGCGAGGTCAGCTACCAGGCCGGCGCCCGCTATATCGAGGCCCAGTACGTGCCCGACATCGCCCGCAACGGCGAGATCCCCGGCTACTATGTGCTGGTCACCGACATCTCCGAACGCAAGCAGCAAGCCGCCGAGCTGGAGCGGATGCTGGTCGGCGAGCGGCGGCGGACGGCCCTGCTGGACCTGGGCCAGAAGCTGCGCGACGAGGCCGATCCGCTCTGCATCGCGCAGAAGGCCGCCCGCATGCTGACCGAGCAGCTGGGCGTGGGCCGCGCCGGCTATGCCGAGATGGACGTCGTCAATGAGGTGGCCGATATCGTCGCCGACGATGGCGGGGGCGATCGCAGCGTCGCACCGCTGAAGGGACAGCAGATCCGCCTCGACGACTTCGGCCCCTCGATGAGCGCCGACATGCGCGCGGGCCACGCGGTCACGGTCGGAGACATCGCGCTGGACCACCGCACCAACGCCCCCGACGCCCTGGAGGCCTATGCCGGCCTCGGCGTGCGGTCCTTCATGACCATCTCCCTGGTCAAGGCCGGGGTGCTGTCGGCCTATGTCTATCTCTCCCACCCGGAGCCGCGCGCGTTCCCGCCGGACGAGGTCGCCTTTGTCGCCGATGTCGCCGAACTGATCTGGACGGCCAGCGAGCGGGCCCGCTCGGACCTGGCCCTCAAGCGCGCCCAGGAGACCGAGCGCCTGCTGATCCGCGAAGTCGACCACCGCGCCAAGAACGTGCTGGCAGTGGTCCAGTCCCTGGCCCAGCTGACCCCGTTCGAGGACAAGGCCCAGTACGTCCAGGCGCTGTCGGGGCGCATCGGCTCGCTGGCCCGCGCCCACAGCCTGCTGTCGACCGCCCGATGGACCGGCGTCGACCTGCACGACCTTCTGCGGCTGGAGCTGGATCCTTACGGCATCGACGGCGAGGGCCAGATCGTCATCGACGGCCCGCCGGCCCTGATCGACGCCCAAGCCGCCCAGTCCCTGGCCCTGGTCATCCATGAGCTGGCCACCAACGCCAGCAAGTACGGCGCGCTCTCCCGGCCGCTGGGCCGCCTGAACGTCAGCTGGATCTGGGACGTCGGCGATGTGCTGCGCCTGATCTGGCGCGAGGACGCCGGCGCGCCCGTGGTCGCCCCCGCCCGACGCGGCTTCGGCTCGACCCTGATCGAGAGCGCGGTCAAGCAGGTGGGCGGCAAGGTCGAGCTGACCTGGCGTCCGCAGGGCCTGAAGGTCCGCCTGGACATCCTGAAAGGCGCCCAGCCCCGCGCGACGGAAGCCGCGCCCGTCTACCGCCCCGGCCTCTCCGCCGACGAGAGCCCCGCCCTGCGCGACCAGCGGGTGCTGGTGGTCGAGGACGAGGCCGTGGTGGCCATGGAGCTGACCCGCGTCCTGACCGCCGCCGGCGCCAAGGTCGTCGGCCCGGCCGGCACGATCGAGGAGGCCTTGCTCCTGCTGGACGACCAGCCGATCGACCGCGCCCTGCTGGACGTCAATCTGGGCGGCCGGCTGATCACGCCGGTGGCCTTGGCCTTGAGCCGCCGCCGCATCCCGTTCGTCTACCTGACCGGCTACCAGGAGCCCGACGTCGACGACGGCCCGATCCTGCGCAAGCCCGTGGCCACTAGCGCCTTGCTGGGCGCGCTCGCGAGAGGGGCGCCCGTCCCCGCGCAGTAGGCGTTTTAGCCCGTTCCGCCCCACGGCGCGTGTTGTGGCTTGAAATTGCAATTCGTTCTCAAGTAAGGACGAGCCTCCAACGCCAAGGTTCGTCAGTACGCCGTGAAATCCACCGCCGACCAGCATCGCCGCTCTTTCTGGCTGAAGCAGCTGCACCAGTGGCATTGGATCAGCGCGGCGGTGTCCCTGATCGGCATGATGCTGTTCGCCATCACCGGCATCACCCTGAACCACGCCGGCCAGATCGAGGGCAAACCCGTCGTCGTCTCGCGCAAGGCGACCCTGCCGCCCGAGCTGCTGGCCGTGCTGGCCAAGGGTCCGGAAGAGGGCAAGCGCCCCCTGCCCGTGCAGCTGGAGCCCTTCCTCGACAAGGCCGTCGGCGCCGACGTCGCGGGCCGCGAGGGCGAGTGGTCGGCCGACGAGGTCTATGTCGCCTTGGCCCGTCCGGGCGGCGACGCCTGGGTGTCGATCGACCGCGAGACCGGCGCCGTCGAGCACGAGAAGACCACGCGTGGCGCGGTGTCCCTGCTCAACGACCTGCACAAGGGCCGCAACACCGGCAAGGCCTGGGCCTGGTTCATCGACGTGTTCGCCGCCGCCTGCGTGATCTTCACCGTCACCGGCCTGATCCTGCTGCAGTTCCACGCCCGCGCCCGGCCGCTGACCTGGCCGCTGGTCGGCCTTGGTTTGGCCGCCCCGCTCATTCTGATCATCCTGTTCGTCCACCTTTAGAGGCAGAGACTCCCGTGAAGCGTTCGATCTCCCTGCTCACCTTCGCCGGCGCCGCGATTGGCGCCCCGGCCATGGCCGCCGACCTGAACGTCACCGTCGAGGTGCCGAAGCTGACGGTGGCCGAGTACCACAAGCCCTATGTCGCCATCTGGATCGAGAACCCGGCCGACAGCACCGCCGCCGGCACCCTGGCGGTCTGGTACGACGCCGACTCCAAGGAAGACCACGGCACCAAGTGGCTGAAGGACATGCGCCAGTGGTGGCGCAAGGCCGGCCGCGAAATGAGCTTCCCGGCCGATGGCGTCTCGGGCGCCACCCGCGCGCCCGGTCCGCAGACCGTGGTCTTCGCCGGTTCGAAGGGCGCGCTGAAGGCCCTCAAGCCCGGCGCCTACAACCTGGTCGTCGAAGCCGCTCGCGAAGTCGGCGGCCATGAGGCCGTCCGCGTGCCGTTCACCTGGGGCAAGCCGGGCAAGGCCACCGCCAAGGGCGCGACCGAACTGGGCGCCGTCACCGTTTCCGTGAAGTGAGAAAAGCCATGACCTTCAAGAAGCGCCTTCTGGCCGTCGCCGCTGTCGGCCTGGCCCTCGCACTGCCGATGTCGGCCTCGGCCCACCGTGGCTGGATGGTCCCGTCGTTCACCAACCTGTCGGGCGAAGGCGCGTGGGCGACCATCGACGCGGCCGTGTCCAACGAGCTGTTCCACCCCGACCACCGCCCCATGCGCCTGGACGGCGTGCAGGTGCTGGCTCCGGACGGGACGCCGGACAAGATCCAGAACAGCGTCACCGGCCAGCTGCGCTCGGTGTTCGACGTCCAGCTGAGCAAGCCGGGCACCTACAAGATCTTCACCGCGACCAATTCGGTGATGGCCAGCTACACCGAGGGCGGCGTGGTGAAGCGCTTCCGTGGCTCGGCGGAAGACTTCGCCAAGCAGGTCCCGGCCGGCGCCGCCGACCTGAAGGTCATCAAGATGGCCAGCCGCAACGAGACCTTCGTCACGCGCGACAAGCCGAACACCGACGCCCTGAAGCCGACCGGCAAGGGCCTGGAACTGGTGCCCGTCACCCACCCGACCGACGTGGTGGCCACTGAGCCGGCGACCTTCAAGTTCGTGCTGGACGGCAAGCCGGCCGCCGACCTGGAAGTCACCTTCGCCCCCGGCGGCCACCGCTGGCGCGCCAATCCGGGCGAGATCAAGCTGAAGACGGGTCCCGACGGCGCGGTGAAGTTCACCCTTCCGGAAGCTGGCATGTACTGGGTCAACGCCACGGTCCGCTCGGGTGAGACCGGTCGTGGTCCGGGTGGTCCGGGCGGTGGCATGGGCGGCGGCCAAGGCGGTCCGGGTGGCGGCGCTCCGCCGGCGCCGGGCGCGGCCCCTGCTCCGGCCCAGCCGCTGGCCGGCAACGGCCAGAGCGCCAGCTACACCGCCGTGATCGAAGCCCAACGGCCGTAAGCAAAGCTCCCTTCCCCCTTGGATGGGGGAAGGGTCGGGGATGGGGGTGGCGCCGCGTCAGGACCCAGCGCCATCCCCACCGCCGCATCACCCCCAACCCTGCCCTTCCCCCATCAAGGGGGAAGGGTTCGATCTGGTTGCCAATGCCCCGCGTCCTCGTCCCCGCCCTGACCACGCCGCCTGCCCGCCCCGTCGGCGGCAGCGTGCGCGCGTTTGGCGGCGCGACCATGGGCACGACCTGGTCGGTGAAGGCGGTGTTGCCGGCCACCACCGACCTCCCGGCGCTCGAGGCCATGGTTCAGCGCGCGCTCGACGCCGTGGTGGCCGAGATGAGCCCGTGGGAGCCGCTGTCGGACCTGTCGCGCTACAACCGCAGCCCGGCCGGGAGCTGGACGACGCTGCCCGCCGCGACCGCCACGGTCCTGCGCCGCGCGATCGACGTGGCCGAGCAGACCAACGGCGCCTTCGACCCGACCCTGGGCGCCCTGACCGACCTCTGGGGCTTCGGCCCCCGCCCATTCTCCGGTAGCCCGCCCGAAGCCGAGGCCATCGCCCCGCTGCGCGACGCCGGCGGCTGGAAACGCCTGACGCTCGATGGTGACGCCCTGTTCCAGCCGGGCGGTCTGCGCCTGGACCTCAACGGTATCGCCAAGGGCTTCGGCGTCGATCAGGCCGCCGCCGCGCTGGATCGCGCCCAGGTGAAGAGCTACCTCGTCGAGGTCGGCGGCGAATTGCGCGGCACGGGCGCCAAGCCCGACGGCCAGCCCTGGTGGGTCGAGCTGGAACGCCCGACTTCCCTCGGCTTTGGCGCCAACGACGCCGAGCACACCGTCGTCGCCCTGCACGACCTGGCCGTCGCCACCTCGGGCGACTACCGCCGGTTCTTTGACCATGGCGGCCAGCGCTACGCCCACACCCTGGACCCGGCCACCGGCGCGCCCACGACCAACGCGATCGTCAGCGTCACAGTGCTGGCCAAGGACTGCATGAGCGCCGACGCCTGGGCCACGGCCCTGACCGTCATGGCCCCCGACGCGGCCCTGGCCTTCGCCGCCGAGCGCGACCTGGCGGCCCTGATCGTCAGCCGAGGATCCGCCGGTCTTGAAGAGCGCCTGTCGCCGGCCCTGCGGGCGATGCTGGACTGATGCTCGATTTCTCCGTCCTTCCGCCTGAGACTCGCCGCCTAATCGAGGCCGGCGCCGTGGCCGGGATCTACGCCCTGTTCTGCGCCGGCATCGCGGTGCGCGAGGCTCTGCGCACCGCCGCCGTCCGCCGAGAAGCCAAGGCCCTGTCGCAAGGCGCTGGCGAGCCCGTGCTGGTCGCCTTCGCCAGCCAGACCGGTTTCGCCGAAGAGCTGGCCAACGCCACCGCCAAGGCCCTGTCGGAAGCCGGCGCCCCGGTCACCCTGCGCGAGCTTTCCGCCGTCACCGCCGCGGACCTCACCGGTCGCGCGCTGTTCGTGGTCAGCACCACCGGCGAGGGCGACGCCCCCGACCCAGCCCGCGCCTTCATCCGCGACGTGATGAAGGACGGTGCCGACCTGTCGGCCCTGCGCTACGGCGTGCTGGCTCTGGGGGACTCGACCTACACCGAATACTGCGCCTTCGGCCGCTCGCTGGACGCCTGGCTGGCCCATTCGGGCGCGACCCCGCTGTTTGACCGCGTCGAGGTCGACGACGGCGATCCGGCCGCCCTGCGCCACTGGCAGAGTCAGCTCAGCGTGCTCACCGGCGTCAGCGACGCGCCCGACTGGAGCCGCCCCGCTTACGGCCGCTGGACCCTGGCCGAGCGCACCCTGCTCAATCCCGGCAGCCCTGGCGGCGAGGCCTGGCACATCCGCCTGGTCCCGACGGACGACGCGACCTGGCAGGCCGGCGACATCCTGGAAGTCGGTCCTCGGAACGACCCGGAGCTCCCGCACCGCGAATATTCGATCGCCTCGCTGCCCAGCGACGGCGCCGTCGAGCTGATCGTCCGCCTGACGAACCGCGCGGACGGCCAGTTGGGCCTGGGCTCGGGCTGGCTGTGCCGCCTCGCGGAGGTCGGCCAGACGATCGACGCTCGCGTGCGGACCAACCGCAGCTTCCACGCCCCGGACGCCAACCGCCCATTGATCCTGATCGGCTCGGGCACCGGCTTGGCCGGCCTGCGCGCCCATCTGAAGGCCCGCGCCGCCGCCGGCGTGCGCTGGAACTGGCTGGTCTTCGGCGAACGCACCAGCGCCCACGACTACTTCCACCGCGCCGAGATCGAGGGCTGGAAGGCCTCGGGCCTGCTGGACCGCGTGGACCTGGCCTTCTCCCGCGACCAGGAGAGCCGCCTCTACGTCCAGCACCGCCTGCGCGCGGCCGCCGACATCCTGCGCCGCTGGGTCGCCAACGGCGCGGCGATCTATGTCTGCGGGTCGCTGGAAGGCATGTCGCGCGATGTCCACGCCGTGCTGGTCGAGGTGCTGGGCGCCGAGATGGTCGAGCGCCTGGCCGACGAAGGCCGCTACCGACGCGACGTCTACTAGCGCAGCGCCTCGCGCTCCTCCGGCGTATTGGCGCCGCGCAGCCGCGCCAGCGCGCCCTCCGGGACCGGCAAGGCCACCAGCCCCGCCCGCTCCACGAACCGCCGCAACGGCCAGCCCGCCTGCGCATCGACGGGGATCGCGCTGGCCTCCACCACCATCGGCACGGGCAAGCCCTCGTAGTAGCCGCCAACCGCCAGCAGCGGCGCCAGGTCCTCAGGCCTCAGGGTCGGCGCATCCACGGCCAGCACCAGCAGCCGCTCGCAGCCCAGCGCCCGCGCCCCGGCCAGCACCCCGCCGACCGGGCCCGCCCCGGCCTCGTCATCGGCAACCCACGGCAAGCTCAGATCCGCCCCAGCCGTGACCAGCGCCTCAGCGCCAACGGCCCGCGCCAGGGCCGCCACCCGATCCACCGCCCGCACGCCGTCCCAGTCGAGCACGGCCTTGTCGCGCCCCATCCGTCGGGAACCTCCACCGCACAGAATGATCGCGCCAAGCATGGTCATGCCCGCGTCTTAGCAGGATTTTCCACTCCTCTTCCAAGCTGCGCCCGAAGCGGTCTAGTGTCCGCCCCGCAAAGGGACGGAAAAAAGAATGAGCCAGCCTGCCGAGCGCCAGCGTCGTCGCACGACCCAGAGCGCCACGATCCGTGACGTCGCCGCGCGGGCGGGCGTGTCGCCCATGACCGTGTCGCGGGTGATCAATCGCGAGAGCACGGTCAAGGAAGAGACCCGCGCCCTGGTCGAGAAGGCCATCGCCGACCTCAACTACGCCCCCAACCCCGCCGCCCGCAGCCTGGCCGGCAGCGCCCCCTTCCGCATCGGCCTGCTCTACGACAACCCCTCGACCGGCTACCTGTCGGAATTCCTGGTCGGGGCCCTGGACGAGAGCAGCCGCACCGGCGCCCAGATCGTCATCGAGAAGTGCGCCGAGCCCGAGCTGGCCGGCGCCACCCTAACCCGCCTCCTGAAGACCGGCGTCGACGGCCTGATCCTGCCGCCGCCGCTGTGCGAGTCGCCCCAGGTCCTGGCCGAGGTGAAGGCCGCCGGCGCGGCCGCCGTGGCCGTGGCGCCGGGCACGACCAGCACCGACATGGCCACCATCCGCATCGACAACGAAGCGGCCGCCTACGAGCTGACCCAGCACCTGCTGAACCTGGGCCACAAGCGCTTCGGCTTCATCAAGGGCCACCCCAACCAGACCGTCAGCCAGCAGCGCCTGGACGGCTTCATGGCCGCCCTCAAGGCCGCCGGGATCCCGATGGAGGACATCCGGGTCGAGCAGGGCTACTTCACCTATCGCTCGGGCCTGGAAGCGGCCGAGAAGCTGATGGCCCATGAGCCGCGCCCGACCGCCATCTTCGCCGCCAATGACGACATGGCCGCCGCCGCCGCGGGCCTGGCCCATCGTCTGGGCCTGGACGTGCCGGGTGACGTGTCGATCGTCGGCTTCGACGACACCTCGATCGCCGACAACATCTGGCCGGCCCTGACCACCGTCCACCAGCCGATCGCCGCCATGGCCCGGGCCGCCGTCGACCTGGTCCTGGAAGAAATCCGCCGCCATCGCGACGGGGGTGGGGAGCCGAGGCAGCTGATGCATCCGCACACGCTGATCGTGCGGGATTCCAGCGGGCCGGTGAGCGAATAAGACGCTCGCGCCTCGAAACCTCCTCCTTCGACAAGCTCAGGATGAGGTTTCGACTGAAGCGCAGCGACAAGTCGTCCTCATCCTGAGCCTGTCGAAGGAGGAGGACGGCCCCTCCCCGCTGGGTTTCCCAAAATTGGTCAGACAACGTGCTTGCGGCCTCGACATGTTAGCGCTACCAAGCATTTGACGAACGAGCGCCGCCGATAGTTGTCGGCAGCCTTGAGACGCTCGAACAAAGGGGAGACGACGCCGTGGGCGTGAGTGAATTCCTTCCGGAAGACTGGAAAGACGCGACTCTGCTGGGTCGTATCGACTTCGGCGATGGCCCGACGCCCGTGCTGGTGCGCGGCGGCCGCGTCGAGGATGTCTCGAAAATCGCCCCCACCGTCGCCGATCTGATGAACGCCTTCGGCCCCGGCGCGGCGATCCCGCGTGGCGAGGACAAGGGTCCGCTGGAAGCCCTCGACATCCGCCCGGTGTGGGAAGACGCCGACGGCGCGGCGGCCGTGAAGCTGCTGGCCCCCGTCGACCTGCAGGTGCTCAAAGCCGCCGGCGTGACCTTCGCCGTCTCGACCCTGGAGCGAGTGATCGAAGAGCGCGCGCGCGGCGACGCCGCCGCCGCCCTGCAGATCCGCGAACAGCTGTCGGCCAGCATGGGCGGCGACCTGAAGAGCGTGAACCCGGGCTCCGACGGCGCCGAGCGCCTGAAGCAGACCCTGATCAAGGACGGCCTGTGGTCGCAGTACCTCGAGGTCGCCATCGGTCCCGACGCCGAGATCTTCACCAAGGGCCCGACCCTGTCGTCGATGGGCTGGGGCGACCATGTCGGCGTCCGCTATGACAGCCACTGGAACAATCCGGAGCCGGAAGTCGTGCTGCTGTGCGACGGTTCGGGCCAAATCCGCGGCGCTTCGCTGGGCAACGACGTCAACCTGCGCGACTTCGAAGGCCGCTCGGCCCTGCTGCTCAGCAAGGCCAAGGACAACAACGCCTCGTGCGCCATCGGCCCGTTCTTCCGCCTGTTCGACGACGCCTTCTCGCTGGATGACGTCCGCTCGGCCGAGGTCACGCTGAAGATCACCGGCCGCGACAACTTCGTGCTGGATGGCCACAGCAACATGAGCCTGATCAGCCGTGACCCCGCCGTGCTGGCCGGTCAGGCGTTCGGCAAGCAGCACCAGTATCCGGACGGCTTCGCCCTGTTCCTGGGCACCATGTTCGCCCCGATCCAGGATCGCGACACCGCCGGTCAGGGCTTTACGCACAAGGTCGGCGACCGCGTCCGTGTCTCGACCGCCAAGCTGGGCGTGCTCGAGAACGAAGTCACCACCTGCGACAAGGCCCAGCCGTGGACGTTCGGCATCTCGGCCCTGATCCGCAACCTGGCCGGCCGCGGCCTCCTCTAATCCGAAAGACACCGCGATGACCGACACCCTGCGCCACTACATCGGCGGCGAACGCGTCGCTTCGGACGCCCCGACCCAGAGCCTGAACCCGTCGAACACCAACGACATCGTCGCCCAGGTTCCGAACGGCGGCTCGGCCGAGGTCGACGCCGCCGTCGACGCCGCCAAGAAGGCCTTCCCCTCGTGGTCGGAAGCCTCGCCGGAAGTCCGCTCGGACCTGCTGGACAAGGTCGGCAGCACCATCATCGCCCGCAGCGCCGACATCGGTAAGCTGCTGGCCCGCGAAGAAGGCAAGACCGTCGCCGAGGGCGTCGGCGAGACCGTCCGCGCCGGCCGCATCTTCAAGTACTTCGCCGGCGAAGCCCTGCGCCGCCACGGCCAGAACCTGGAAAGCACCCGTCCGGGCGTCGAGGTCCAGACCTATCGCCAGGCCGTCGGCGTGTTCGGTCTCGTGACCCCCTGGAACTTCCCGATCGCCATCCCGGCCTGGAAGGCGGCTCCGGCCCTGGCCTTCGGCAACACCGTGGTGATCAAGCCGGCCGGCCCGACCCCGGCCACCGCCAACGTGCTGGCGGATATCATGCAGGAATGCGGCGCTCCGGCCGGCGTGTTCAACATGCTGTTCGGCCGCGGCGCGATGGGCGACGCCCTGATCAAGCACAAGGACGTCGACGGCGTCTCGTTCACCGGCTCGCAGGGCGTGGGCGCGCAGGTCGCCGCCGCCGCCGTGGCCCGCCAGGCCCGCGTGCAGCTGGAGATGGGCGGCAAGAACCCGCTGATCATCCTGGACGACGCCGACCTGGAGCGCGCCGTCGCCATCGCCCTGGACGGCTCGTTCTACGCCACCGGCCAGCGCTGCACCGCCAGCTCGCGCCTGATCGTCCAGGACGGCATCCACGACAAGTTCGTGGCCCTGCTGGCCGAGAAGGTCGCCGCCCTGCGCGTTGGCGATGCTCTGGATCCCAACACCCAGATCGGCCCGGCCGTCTCCGAAGACCAGATGGAGACGAGCTACAAGTACATCGACATCGCCAAGGGCGAAGGCGGCCGCCTGGTCACCGGCGGTGATCGCCTGAAGCTGGACAATCCGGGCTGGTACGTGCAGCCGACCCTGATCGCCGACACGCAAGCCGGCATGCGCATCAACAACGAGGAGGTCTTCGGCCCCGTCGCCTCGACCATCCGCGTCGGGTCGTACGAGGAAGCCCTGGAGATCGCCAACGGCGTCGAGTTCGGCCTGTCGGCCGGCATCGCCACGACCTCGCTGAAATATGCGCGCCACTTCCAGCGCCACGCCAAGGCCGGCATGACCATGGTCAATCTTGCCACGGCCGGCGTCGACTACCACGTGCCGTTCGGCGGCACGAAGAGCTCCAGCTACGGCGCCCGTGAACAGGGCTTCGCGGCGGTCGAGTTCTTCACCCAGACCAAAACCTCCTACTCGTGGTCGTAAGCAGCATGTCGTCAGCTATCTACCCCAGCCTGAAGGGCAAGCGCGTCGTCATCACCGGCGGCGGCTCGGGGATCGGGGCCGGCCTCACCGCCGGCTTCGCGCGCCAGGGCGCGGAAGTGATCTTCCTGGACATCGCCGACGAAGACTCCAAGGCGCTGGAGGCCGAGCTCTCGGGCTCGGCCATCCCGCCGGTCTACAAGCGCTGCGACCTGCTGAACCTGGACTCGATCAAGGCGGTGTTCGCCGAGATCGGCGACGTCGACGTGCTGGTCAACAACGCCGGCAATGACGACCGCCACAGCCTGGGCGATGTCACGCCGGCCTATTGGGACGAGCGGATCAACGTCAACCTGCGCCACATGCTGTTCTGCACCCAGGCCGTCGCGCCGGGCATGGCCAAGCGTGGCGGCGGCGCGGTGATCAACTTCGGTTCGATCAGCTGGCACCTCGGCCTCGAAGACCTGGTTCTCTACGAAACCGCCAAGGCCGGCATCGAGGGCATGACCCGGGCTCTCGCCCGTGAGCTGGGTCCTGACGACATCCGCGTCACCTGCGTGGTGCCGGGCAACGTCAAGACCAAGCGCCAGGAGAAGTGGTACACGCCGGAAGGCGAGGCCGAGATCGTCAAGGCCCAGTGCCTGAAGGGCCGCCTGGTCCCGGAGAACGTCGCCTCGCTGGTGCTGTTCCTGGCCTCGGACGACGCCAGCCTCTGCACCGGCCACGAGTACTGGATCGACGCGGGCTGGCGCTGATCGGCCAAGCCGCTAACTGGCAAGGCCGTTCGACGAAAGGAGGACTTCCCTGGAGGCCCTCCCCGTCCTATCGAACGGCCAACACCGGTTTTACGGAGACGATGCGAGCATGAGCGCCGCTACCTGCGTTTGGGATCTGAAGGCCACCCTGGGCGAAGGCCCCATCTGGCACGGCGACGCCCTGTGGTTCGTGGACATCAAGGGCCACAAGATCCACCGCTACACCCTCGACGGCGAGACGCTGAGCATCGACGCGCCCGAGCAGGTGACGTTCCTGGCTCCGCTGGCGCCGGAAGGCGGCTTCATCGTCGGCCTCAAGAGCGGCCTGCACCGCTTCCACCAGGCCCTGGGCTTCAGGCCGCTGGTCACCGTGGAAGACCCCGCGCTGAACAACCGCCCCAACGACGCCACCGTCGACGCCCAACACCGCCTGTGGTTCGGCACCATGCACGACGGCGAAGCGACCAAGAGCGGCTCGCTGTACCGCATGGACGCGACCGGCGTGGCGCGGATGGACAAGGACATCTGCATCACCAACGGCCCGTGCGTCTCGCCGGACGGCAAGACCTTCTACCACACCGATACCCTGGAAAAGATCGTCTGGGCCTATGACCTGGCCGAGGACGGCGCCCTGTCGAACAAGCGCGCGTTCGTGAACGTCAAGCTGGGCGACGACGTCTATCCGGACGGCACGGTGGTCGATTCCCAAGGCCATCTGTGGATCGCCCTGTGGGGCGGCTTCGGCGTGATCCGCGTCTCGCCGGAAGGCGAACTGGTCGCCCGCATCGAGCTGCCCGCCCCGAACGTCACCAAGGTCTGCTTCGGCGGTCCTGACCTCAACATCCTGTTCTTCACCACCGCCCGCAAGGGCCTGAGCGACGAAACCCTGGCCCAGTATCCGCTGGCCGGCGGCCTGTTCGCGGTTCGGGTCGATGTCGCGGGCCAGCCCCAACACGAGGTTCGCCTTGTCTGATCGCACGCCCCGCCGGTTCCGGTCCCGCGATTGGTTCGATAACCCGGATCATATCGACATGACCGCGCTCTATCTGGAGCGCTTCATGAACTACGGGATCACGCCGGAGGAGCTGCGCAGCGGCAAGCCGATCATCGGCATCGCCCAGACCGGCAGCGACATCTCGCCGTGCAACCGCATCCACCTGGACCTGGTCACCCGGGTCCGGGACGGGATCCGCGACGCCGGCGGCATTCCCATGGAGTTCCCGGTCCACCCGATCTTCGAGAACTGCCGTCGTCCGACGGCGGCGCTGGACCGGAACCTGTCGTACCTGGGTCTGGTCGAGACCCTGCACGGCTATCCGATCGACGCCGTCGTCCTGACCACCGGCTGCGACAAGACCACCCCGGCCGGCATCATGGCCGCCACCACCGTCAACATCCCGGCCATCGTGCTGTCGGGCGGCCCGATGCTGGACGGCTGGCACGAGAACGAGCTGGTCGGCTCGGGCACCGTGATCTGGCGCTCGCGCCGCAAGCTGGCGGCCGGCGAGATCACCGAAGCCGAGTTCATCGAGCGCGCGGCCTCCTCGGCCCCCTCGGCGGGCCACTGCAACACCATGGGCACGGCCTCGACCATGAACGCGGTCGCCGAGGCCCTGGGCCTGTCGCTGACCGGCTGCGCGGCCATCCCGGCCCCCTATCGCGAGCGTGGCCAGATGGCCTATCGCACGGGCCAGCGGATCGTCGACCTGGCCTATGAGGACATCAAGCCCAAGGACATCCTGACGAAGAAGGCCTTCGAGAACGCCATCGCCCTGGTGGCGGCGGCCGGCGGCTCGACCAACGCCCAGCCGCACATCGCGGCCATGGCGCGTCACGCCGGGCTGGAAGTGACCGCCGACGACTGGCGCGCGGCCTACGACATCCCGCTGATCGTCAACATGCAGCCGGCCGGCAAGTATCTGGGCGAGCGCTTCCACCGCGCCGGCGGGGCCCCCGCCGTGCTGTGGGAACTGCTGCAGCAGGGCCGCCTGCATGGCGACGTCTTGACGGTGACCGGCAGGACCATGGCCGAGAACCTGGAAGGCCGGGAAACCGGCGACCGCGAGGTGATCTTCCCCTATGCCGAGCCGCTGGCCGAGAAGGCCGGCTTCCTGGTGCTGAAGGGCAACCTGTTCGACTTCGCGATCATGAAGGCCAGCGTCATCGGCGCCGACTTCCGCGAACGCTACCTGTCCAAGCCGGGCCAGGAAGGCGTGT
Source organism: Caulobacter sp. GW821-FHT12D05 (assembly GCF_058807295.1). Lineage (NCBI taxonomy): Bacteria > Pseudomonadati > Pseudomonadota > Alphaproteobacteria > Caulobacterales > Caulobacteraceae > Caulobacter > Caulobacter sp. GW821-FHT12D05. The sequence goes on along the minus strand of NZ_JBXAQO010000003.1, from coordinate 652,226 downwards.
TCGAGGCCCGCGCCATCGTGTTCGACGGCTCGGACGACTATCACCACCGGATCAACGACCCGGCGCTGAACATCGACGAGAGCTGCATTCTCGTCATCCGCGGCGCCGGCCCGATCGGCTGGCCCGGCTCGGCCGAGGTCGTCAACATGCAGCCGCCGGATCACCTGCTGAAGAAGGGCATCATGTCCCTGCCGACGCTGGGCGACGGCCGTCAGTCGGGCACCGCCGACAGCCCCTCGATCCTCAACGCCTCGCCGGAAAGCGCCATCGGCGGCGGCCTGTCGTGGCTGCGCACCGGCGACACCATCCGCATCGACATCAACACCGGCCGCTGCGACGCCCTGGTGGACGAGGCGACCATCGCCGAGCGCCGCAAGGAAGGCATCCCGGCCGTGCCTGAGACCATGACTCCCTGGCAGGAAATCTACCGCGCCCACACGGGCCAGCTGGAGACCGGCGGGGTTTTGGAATTCGCGGTGAAGTACCAGGACCTGGCGTCCAAACTTCCCCGGCATAACCACTAACCTCTTCCCTTCTCCCCCTGCGGGAGAAGGTGTCGCCAAGGGCGACGGATGAGGGGTCGCACTAAAGGAAACGCCGCGACTGGCCGATGGGCTAGTCGCGGCGTTTTCGTTCTTCAACCCCTCACCCGACCCACTTCGTGGGCCACCCTCTCCCGCAAGGGGAGAGGGAATTCCCCTAGTCCTCCGCGAACGATCGCCGCTCGGCGTCGATGCCGCTCTGTTCCAGCACGTCGTTGGCGATGGCGACCACCGACTCGGCGTCCTGCTTCGAACGCGAGACCAGCACGACCTCGTCGCCGACCGCCACGGCCCAACGGTCGCCATAGCGGCGTACGGAAAGATTTCGGTTCTGGTCGGACATCCAGCCACTCAAACGCTCAACGCAACGTCGAGCCTCAATTGGGCCAGAGCATGGCAGCTTGACCGCTTGGCCTGTGGATCCCCTCATGGTGAACGGAGGGACCCATGACATCGCAGGACTTCGAAGACGGCTTGGCGGCCATGGAGGCGGCCGCGCGGGAGGCGATCGCCTATCGACGGGGCGTCGCCGCCGCCGAGACGACGCCGGTGGCGACCTATCGCGACATGCTGGCGGTCTTCGATGCGCCCCTGCCCGAGACCCCGGACGCGCCGGGCGCGATCATCGACGACCTGATCACCCGCGCCACGCCGGGCGTCCGCGCCGCGACCGGGCCACGGTTCTTCGGCTGGGTGATCGGCAATTCGCACCCGACGGGCGTCGCCGCCGACTGGCTGGCCTCGGCCTGGGGCCAGAACGTCGGCAACCTCACCTCGGCCCCGGCCGCCGCCGCGATCGAGACGGTGGCGGCCAGTTGGCTGCTGGAGATCCTGGACCTGCCGCGCCAGGCCTCGGTCGGCTACGTCACCGGCGCCACGGTCGCCAACTTCGTCTGCCTGGCCGCCGCGCGGTCGGAGGTGCTTAGAGAAGTCGGCTGGGACGTCGAGGCCGACGGCCTGATCGGCGCGCCGCCGGTGCGGGTGTTGATCGGCGCCGACGCCCACGCCACCGTCTTCTCAGGGCTGAAGTATCTGGGCCTGGGCGCTAGGCGGGTGATCACGGTCGAGACCGATGACCTGGGCCGCATGCTGCCGTCGGCCTTCGAGCAGGCGATCAAGGGAGAAGGCCCGGTCATCGCCATCGCCCAGGCCGGTCAGATCAACACCGGAGCCAGCGATCCCTTCCTCGAGATCGCGCCGATGGCCAAGGCGGCCGGGGCCTGGCTGCATGTCGACGGCGCCTTTGGCCTGTGGGGACGCGCCGCGCCCGGCCGCGCCGACCAGCTGGCCGGCGTCGACCAGGCCGACAGCTGGGCCACCGACGGCCACAAGTGGCTGCAGACGCCCTATGACTGCGGCTTCGCCATCGTCCGCGACGCCGAGGCCCACCGCCGGGCCATGGCCATCTCGGCCAGCTACCTGCCACCGGCCCAAGGCGCGGACCGCGAGCCCTCGGCCTATGTGCCCGAGCTGTCGCGGCGGGCGCGGGGCCTCTCGACCTGGGCCATGCTGCGCCAGTACGGCCGCTCCGGCATTGCCGAGCTGGTCGAGCGCGGCTGCCGCATCGCGTCGGACATGGCCAGCGCCCTGGCCGCCGAGCCCGGCGTCGACCTGGTCGCCGAGGTGGTGCTGAACCAGTTCATGGTCCGCTTTGGCGACGACGACGCCGCCACCCTGGCCACGGTCGAGCAGATCCAGGCCGACGCCATCGCCTTCATCGGCGCGGCGACCTGGCGGGGACGCTGGGTGATGCGGGTCTCGGTCTCGTCGGCCGCCACCACCGACCGCGACGGCGAGATCACGGTCGCCGCGGTGATCGCGGCGTGGCGTATGGTTAAAGAGGCTCAAAAGTAAACGAGCCTGACCATGTAAAGAAGCTTAAGAATTTCCTAAAAAACCTGCAGTGAATTGTAAAATTCTCTTCTGGGTTGAAACTCAAAATAGGTCTATGGTTGCGGTATCGGGGGCTGTTTTATCTAGTGCGGACAGCATGTTGTCGGTGACACGAGCCCCTGTTGAACGTCCGGAATCGCCGACCCTGGTGGTCTTGGTGACGGCGCTGCAGCTCGGCCTGGTCGTGGTGGTCTGGCTCCTGGCCTTGATCCCCGCCGCGATCGCCGCCTTAACCGTCTTGGTCTTCAAAAGCGTGCGCGGCGCGCTGCGCAAGACGCCGGCTGTCCTGCCATCTTCGGAGGACCGTCGATGAGCGTTCGCCCCGCCCAGGCCCCTGATCTCGCGCCCTTGGCCCGCCTGTGGTGGCAGGGCTGGCGCGACGCCTATCTGCCGCTGGTCCCCAAGGCCCTGGCCGCAAGGCGCACGCTGGACAGCTTCATCGACCGCATGGCCGTGGCCCTGCCCCGCGTGCGGACGCTGGGACCGGTCGGCGCGCCCCTGGGCTTCCACCTGGTCAAGGACGACGAGCTGAACCAGCTCTATGTCGACGAGGAGTACCGGGGCGCGGGCATCGCCACCATGCTGGTCGTCGACGCCGAGGCGCGCCTGCTGGACGCCGGGATCGACACGCCCTGGCTGGCCTGCCCGATCGGCAACACCCGCGCCGCCCGCTTCTGCCAGAAGACCGGCTGGACCCTGGCCCGCGCCCAGACCATCCCGACCGAGATCCCCGGCGGCTGGTATCCGCTGAAGATCTGGCGCTACGAAAAACAGCTGGCCCTGACCTCGCCCTGGGCGGACCGCGCGGAGCGAGAGCTGTTCGGGTCGCGGCGCGCCGCCGAACGCGCTACGCAGGCGGAGGAACGCCTGCACCGAGTGACGCCATGGACCTCCGTCCCGCCGAACCTTCCGAACTGACCGCCTTGGCCGGCCTCTGGCATCAGGGCTGGCGCGACGCGCACCTGACGCTGGTCCCCGAGGCCCTGGTCGCCCTGCGCACGCTGGACAGCTTCACCGACCGCATGGCCGCCGCCTTGCCCGGCGTGCGGGTGCTGGGACCGGTCGGGGCGCCGCTGGGCTTCCACTTCATCAAGGCCGACGAGCTGAACCAGTTCTACCTGGCCGGCGAGGCGCGCGGCACGGGCGCAGCCGCCGCTCTGATGGCCGACGCCGAGGCGCGGCTGCTAGACCTGGGGATCACCACGCCGTGGCTGGCCTGCGCCATCGGCAACGCCCGCGCGGCGCGGTTCTACGAGAAGAGCGGCTGGACCCTGGCCCGCACCGAGGTCGTGCCCACCGAGACCTCGGCGGGCATGTTCCCGCTCGAGGTCTGGCGCTACGAGAAGGCCCTGACCTAGCCTGGCCCGCCGCCGCTGAAGTCGAACTGCTCGGGCCGCGCCTTGCCACCGCCGAAGGCGTAGCTGAAGCCGAAGAACACCGAGCGGACATTGGCGCTGCGGCGGGTGCGGTCACGCAGGGTCGGGGTCTCGGTGACCACCACCTCCTGGAACCAGTCCGCCGCGTCCTGGGCCGTGACCACGAACGACAGCTTGTCGTTGACCTTCCGGCGATAGCCCAGGTTCAGCATCTTGAACGGCTCGCGATAGCCCTGCGGGGTGATGCGTTTGCCCGAGGTGAAGACGTTGGCCTGGAAGAAGTCCTTGGGCGTGGCCTGCCAGTTCAGGTTGGCGCGGCCCGACAGGGTCGTGCCCGAACGGTTGCCGGCAAAGCCCAGATTGGCCGCGTCGATCTCGTTCCAGAACACGTTGCCCGAGAGGTTGTAGGTCAGGGTCTTGGTCAGGCGGCCGTTGGCGACCAGCTCGACGCCGCCGCTGCGGCTCTTGCCCAGGTTCTCGCGGGTGGTCAGGAAGACGCCATTGCCCAGGTTGCTGACCACGTCGGTCACCCCGTCCTTGGCGTCACGGAAATAGGCCGTGGCCAGATAGGTCGTCGGGCCCTTGCGGTACTGGTAGCCCAGCTCGAACGAGTCGGTGATCTGGGGTTTGAGGTTCGGGTTGCCCTGCCGGTAGTTGAACGGGTCGATATAGACCCGATACGGATGCAGGTCCTGGGCGCCCGGCCGCTGGACGCGGCGGCTGAAGCTGGCGCTGAGGTTCTGGTTCTCGTTCAGGCGATAGCCGGTGTGCAGGGTCGGATAGACCTTGAAGTAGCTGTTGTCGGCTCGCACCGCGTGGGTGACGTCGTTCAGGTCGATCTGCACCTGCTCGGCCCGCAAGCCGCCCTGGACGGTAAAGTCGCCGAACGGGCGCTCGTAGGTGACGTAACCGGCATAGACGTCCTGGTCGTACAGGTAGCGGTTGGTCCGCGCCGGATCGGTCACCAGGCCGCCCGTGCTGGCGCCGCTGGCCCCGAAATTGGTGAAGTCGTTGCTGGACAGCTCGAAGTCCAGGCCGGTCTTAAGCTTGACGTCCTTGGGCAGCGGCTTGACGTAGTCCAGCTTCCAGTTGGCCCGCTCCTGGTCGACGCCCAGGCCGACATGCTCGTAGACCGTCGCGCCCGGCGTGTTGGCCGTGCGGGCGTCGAAGTCGCGCTGGAAGTCGGTGACCTCGTACTCCAGGTGCGAGGTCAGCAGGTGGTCGGCGCCCTTCAGCTGCCGGCGCCAGTCGGCGCTGACGGCGGCGTTGTCGCGAGTCATCTCGCCGTCCAGGTCGCGGACATAGGCGCGAGCGCCCGCGCCGGCGGCGTTCTGGGCGGCGTAGGTCTCGTGGATGTCGCTGTCGAACTGCATGCGGCGATAGCGAACCTCGCCGCTGATGCGGTTCTGCTTGTCGAGGTCGTAGTCGACGCCGCCGCGCAGGTTGGCCATGCCGCCCTTGTTCTGGACGTCGGCGTCCTGGGTGCTGGGCAGGAAGCGGCCGCTGGCGGTGTCCAGGGTCTCGCGCTGGATCAGCTGGCGGGCGTCCTGGGTGTCGTGGCGATAGCTGGCGTCGCCGCTCAGGGTCAGCTTGCCGTTGCGGCGCGTGGCGCTGACGCCGCCGTTGTGGCGGCCCAGGGTGTCGACATTGAAGCGGAAGGTGCCGTTCGTGCCCGGCTTCATGGTCTTCTTGGTGACCAGGTTGATGATCCCGGCCGAGCCGTCCGGACGGAAGGCGGCCGACGGGTTGGTCATCACCTCGACCCGATCGATCTGGTCGGCCGGCATCGACATCAGGGCGTCGCCCTTGCCCTCGCCGGTGAACTGGTTGCTGGGCTTGCCGTCGATCATGATCGTGACGTTGGCGTCGCCGCGCAGGCTGACATTGCCGCGCACGTCGACCTCGACCGAGGGCACGTTGCGCAGGGCGTCGGCGATCGAGCCGGTCTTGGCCGTCAGGTCATTGGCGACGCTGTAGCTGCGGCTGTCGATCGAGGTGCGGGTGGCCGTGGAGTCCGACGTGATCGTCACGGCTTCAACCGAGGTCGAGCCCTCTTTCGCGGCGGGCTTCGGCGCGGCCTGAGCGGACGGCGCTGGGGCGGTCTGCGCGTGGCCAACGACCGGCAGCAACGCCGTCGCGGCGGCGAAAAGAGCAAGCTTCAGACGCACGGTATCCCCCAGAGACTCAAGGCCCCGACGCGCCGACGCTGCAACGCCGACACCGGTAACATTACAAAAAGTACATGTGTAAGATTTAGCCTTCCGATGTGTAGCGCCCCTTTCGCCCGGAAGACAAATATCTTTTCCGCAATGTTCGCCGCCGCGCGTCCTACTCATGACGTCACGGAAACTGCTATCGAAGGACCGCAGGGGTGAGTCTCGTGCGCTGAAGGGGGTCGAAGAACCGCCGCTTGCGCGCTGATACCGGTAACACTAATGTCGCCGGCAACTAGAGGTCCGACAAGGACCATAGGGCATCAAACGGGCCGGACGGGCCCAACGGGGAGGACACCTGTGGCTTCAGTTTCCAACGCTGGCCCTAGCGCCGGCATGAGCGCCGATGGGGGCAAGGTCAATATGGCCTTCGTCGCCGGCATCGTCGCCGTCGCCACGATCGGCGGCTTCATGTTCGGCTATGACAGCGGCGTCATCAACGGCACGCAGGAAGGCCTGAACAGCGCCTTCAAGCTCACCGCCTTCGGCACCGGCCTGAACGTGGCCGCCATCCTGATCGGCTGCGCGATTGGCGCCTTCGCCGCCGGCCGCCTGGCCGACGTCTGGGGCCGCCGCACGGTGATGATCATCTCGGCCATCCTGTTCATCATCAGCGCTCTCGGCACCGGCGCGGCTCACACCTCGACCATCTTCGTCATCTTCCGCCTGATCGGCGGCCTGGGCGTCGGCGCGGCCAGCGTGCTGTGCCCCGTCTACATCTCGGAAGTCACGCCCGCGAACATCCGCGGCCGCCTGTCGTCCGTGCAGCAGATCATGATCATCACCGGCCTGACCGGCGCGTTCCTGGCCAACTACATCCTGGCCCACACCGCCGGCAGCTCGACCGCCGAGTTCTGGCTGGGCCTGCCCGCCTGGCGCTGGATGTTCTGGATGCAGGTCATCCCGGCCGGCGTGTTCCTGGTGTGCCTGCTGGGCATCCCGGAAAGCCCACGCTACCTGGTCGCCAAGGGCAAGGAAGCCGAGGCTGAAAAGGTCCTCTCGCGCCTGTTCGGCGCCGGCGCCGGCGCGGCCAAGGTCGCCGAGATCCGCGCCTCGCTGAACGCCGACCACAAGCCGAAGTTCTCGGACCTGCTGGACCCGGCCACCAAGAAGATCCGTCCGATCCTGTGGGCCGGCCTGGTGCTGGCCATCTTCCAGCAGTTCGTCGGCATCAACATCGTCTTCTACTACGGCTCGGTGCTGTGGCAGTCGGTGGGCTTCACCGAGGACGACAGCCTGAAGATCAATATCCTGTCGGGCGCGCTGTCGATCATCGCCTGCCTGGCCGCCATCGCCCTGATCGACCGCATTGGCCGCAAGCCCCTGCTGCTGATCGGTTCGGCCGGCATGGCCGTGACCCTGGGCGTCCTGACCTGGTGCTTCTCGACCGCCACCACGGTCAACGGCGCCCTGCACCTGGACGCCAGCGTCGGCCCGATCGCCCTGATCGCCGCCAACCTGTACGTGATCTTCTTCAACCTCTCCTGGGGTCCGGTCATGTGGGTCATGCTGGGCGAGATGTTCCCCAACCAGATGCGCGGCTCGGCCCTGGCCGTCGCCGGCTTCGCCCAGTGGATGGCCAACTTCGCCATCTCGTTCAGCTTCCCGGCCATGGCCAAGCTGAGCCTGGCCGCGACCTACGGCTTCTACGCCGCCAGCGCCGTGGTCTCGTTCTTCCTGGTCCAGAAGCTGATCCACGAGACCCGTGGCAAGGAACTGGAGGCGATGGAGGGCTAAACCCCGCCATCAGCCGACGACAAGAAGCGCCCGGGGTCATCTCCCGGGCGTTTTTTTGTGCGGATTTTCGGGGGCGCATCGTTGTTACGGCCCTTTGTAGCGTTTTGGAAAAACGTCATAGAAATCAAACGCAACAAAGTATGACACCGGTGGACAGTGGAGCGCGCTTGCCGCTAAGTGACCGCAACCAAAGTACTCGTCGGGAGGAATACCCCATGGTCGATATCAATCGTCGCGGCGCGCTGGGCTCGCTGCTGACCGGCGCCGGCCTGGCCGCCCTGCCCGCCACCTCCGAAGCTGCCCCAATGGCAGGAATGGGCCAGATGGGCCTGCTGCCCGCCAAGAGCACGACCGGCCCGACCTGGGTCAAGGGCGTCGAGGGCCAGCGCAAGGCCGACCTGGGCGACGGCACGTTCCTCAATCCGATCCTGGCCGGCGACCACCCCGACCCGTCGATCCTGAAGGACGGCGACGACTACTACATGACCCACTCGTCGTTCGACGCGTATCCGGGTCTCTTGATCTGGCACTCCAAGGACCTGGTGAACTGGACCCCGGTCACCACGACGCTGAAGACCAATGTCGGCTCGATCTGGGCGCCCGAGATCTGCAAGCACAAGGGCCGCTACTACATCTACCTGCCGGCCAAGATGCCCAACAACAACACCAGCTACGTGATCTGGGCCGACAAGATCGAAGGCCCGTGGTCCGAGCCGGTCGACCTGAAGCTGCCGCGCTATATCGACCCCGGCCACATCGTCGACGAGAAGGGCGACCGCTGGCTGTTCCTGTCGGGCGGCGACCGCATCAAGCTGGCCCCCGACGGCCTGTCGACGGTCGGCGCGCCCGAGCACGTCTACAACCCGTGGCGCTATCCCGACACCTGGGACGTCGAAGGCTTCTCGCCCGAAGGCCCCAAGGTCATGAAGCGCGGCGAGTACTTCTACCTGGTCACCGCCGTGGGCGGCACGGCGGGTCCGCCGACCGGCCACATGGTCATCGTCGCGCGTTCGAAGTCGCTGGCCGGCCCGTGGGAAGACCATCCGCGCAACCCGATCGTGCGCACCGTCGACAACAGCGAGAAGTGGTGGTCGCGCGGCCACGCCACCCTGGTCGAGGGCCCGACGCCGGGCGACTGGTGGACCGTCTATCACGGCTACGAGAACGGCTATTACACGCTGGGCCGCCAGACCCTGCTGGCCCCGGTGACCTGGACCGCCGACGGCTGGTTCGACGTGGGCGGCGGCGATCTCTCGCAACCGATCAAGAAGCCCAAGGGCGGCAAGGCTGGCCCGCACGGCATGGCGCTGTCGGACGACTTCCAGGCCGACAAGTACGGCGTGCAGTGGAACTTCTTCGATCCCAAGCCGGGCGAGCACCAGCGCCTGACCCGCGCCAACGGCGTCATGACCCTGAAGGGCGCCGGCGAGGCCCCGTCCAGCGGCGCGCCGCTGATCTTCGTCAACGGCGACCAGGCCTATGAGATCGAGTGCGAGATCGAGGTCGACGCCGACACCCGCGCCGGCCTGATCCTGTTCTACGATCGCCAGCTGTATGCGGGCCTGGGCTTCGATGCGAAGAACTTCGTCACCCACCAGTACGGCATCGAGCGCGGCCGCCCTGCGAACCCGCACGGCGCGAAGATGCTGATGAAGCTGATCAACACCCGCCACATCGTCAGCTTCCACACCAGCGGCGACGGCGGCCAGACCTGGAAGCGCTTCGACCGCGGCATGGAAGTCAGCGGCTACCACCACAATGTGCGCGGCGGCTTCCTGATGCTGAAGCCGGGCCTCTATGCGGCCGGCAAGGGCTCGGCGCGGTTCAAGAACTTCAAGTACCGGGCCCTGGCGTAATGCGCGCCGCCCTCCTGGCGGCGGCGCTCATCGCGCTGCCGCTGACGGCCCAGGCTCAAGAGCCGATGTTCAAGGCCCCGAAGATCGTCCTCGTGGGCGACTCCACCACGGCCGTGAGCAGTGGCTGGGGCGGCAGCTTCTGCGCCAAGCACGTCAGCTCGAACGTCGCCTGCGTGAACCTGGGCCGCGGCGGGCGGTCCACTCGGACCTATCGCGAGGAGGGCTCGTGGGCCCTGGCCCTGAAGGAGATGACGTCGGGCGGCTTCGCCAAGACCTATGTCCTGATCCAGCTGGGCCACAACGACCAGCCAGGCCGGCCCGAGCGCTCGACGGACCTGGCCACCGAGTTCCCGGTCAACATCAAGCGCTTCGTCGACGAGGCCCGCGCGGCCGGCGCGACCCCGGTGCTGGTCACGCCGCTGATCCGCCGCCAGTTCAAGGACGGCCAGGTCCATGACGACCTGGCCCCCTGGGCCGACGCGATCCGCAAGGTCGCCGCCGAGACCGGCGCCCCGCTGGTCGACCTGCACAAGCTGTCCAAGGACGCCGTCCAGGCCATGGGTCCGGTCGAGGCGTTGAAACTCGGCGAAGCACCGCCGCCCGCCGACGTCGCGGCCGCCGCCAAGTCCGGCACCACCACCGGCGCGGCCTTCTACGAACCCGCCATCCCTGGCGCCGTCGTCCCACCGCGTCCGCCGGCCGCTCCGCCCTCGCCGCCGAGCGCGATGGGCAGCTTCAAGCCGGTGTTCGACTACACCCACGTCGGCGCCGAGGGGGCGGACGTGTTCTCGGCGATGGTGGCCAAAGCCCTGGCGGCCGCGGTTCCCGAGCTGGGGCGGCAGCTGCTGCCGTAAGAGAAGTACTCCCTCTCCCATAGGGAGAGGGTCGGGGTGAGGGGCTATGGCGTCAGCCGGAGTGCCGGCACGCCGTCAACCGACGTAACCACTCACCCTCCCACCGCTACGCGGCGGGCCCCTCCCTCTCTCAATGAGAGAGGGGTTTTGATTTCCGCAACTGGTGTCTCGCGTCGCAAGCTTGACGGTAATCTTCACGAGCAACACACTCGCGAAGCGAGGACTCGGCCATGTTTCCATTTGGCTTAGCGGAAGTTCCAAAAAGGCAAAATGTTGAGCGCGGAGCCACGACGGCCACTCAAGCCCAACTGATGCGACAGCGTTCGGAAGGGCCGTGGATGAAGCGCGATCGCTGGACGGAAGCCGACATAGTTGGGCTACCAGTAGGGGAACACGACGAATTTGAACGCAAGAGCGGTCAACTGTTCGAGGATCCCGAAAAATTCCTCAATGCGTTCGCCAAAGCTCTATCCGCGTTTGCGAATACCGGCGGCGGCTCTCTTGTCCTTGGCGTAGAGGATGGCGGCGCAATTTCGGGCATTGAGCCATTGCGCGGGCGCACACCAACACGTGAATGGCTCGAACAGAAGATCCCAAACCTTTTAGAGCACCCATTGAGTGATTTTCGAGTTCACACTGTTGAACGCGATACGCCATCAAAAATACCGGAAAATAAAGATGTTATTGTTGTCGATATCGGCGACAGCGCACTTGCACCGCATCAAGATAAGAGGAGTAAAATATACTACCATCGCGTTGGTGGTCATTCGAAACCAGCATCGCATTTCTACCTTGAATTATTACGAAGCCGACTTACCAATCCATCTCTCGATTTCCGCTTAACCGGTTTTCGCGTAAAAAGTGCCGACAAACATAGCCCAGGACCATTTATCCAATGTGAGCTTGAACTTGAAGTAGAGAATGTTGGTCAAGTTGCCGCTTACAAATGGGGGCTTCGAGTAAGGAATATTGGCCATCCGCTTCTCGACAGAGACATGACACTCGCGGACCGGATAATTTTTGACAGCTCCAAATTCCCCATCAAACGAGGGGGAACAACGTCAATATCCTTAGACAGCACCATCTTGCCTGGAGACTATCACACAGTTACGCGAGCAATCGGCTTACAACTTCTGTCTCCAGAGCAGCTTCGCATGCAACTACAGGAAATGCTTGGACCACTTAGCATTGGTTTTGCGCTGGCTACCGAGACCTCGCCGGGCGAACCAAAACAAGTGTCGATCAACGATGTTTGGGACATCGATCAAACGGTTCAGGCCATCGAACAATTTCTGACTTAGCCGCTGGCAGCGGACGTTTCGGACGGAAGCGACGGATTGAAACTGGAAGCTCGCCGTTTTCGCGTCAGTCGGCGGCCGTGTCCTGGCTGACCGCCACCATCCTCGGCGTAATCAGCCCCGCCGCGTTCACGCGATCCCCGCCCGGCGCCAGGATCTCCAGGTGCACGTGGTCGGTGATGCCGGGGTAGTGGCTCTGCAGGCTCTCGACCTTGCCGATCGCATCGCCCAGGCGGACCGCTTGGCCGACCTCGACGTCCGGGCTCACGTAGAACGACCGTGCGGCGTAGCCGAGGGCCGGGTTGGTGATCTCGACGAACTTCAGGTCGGTGTCGCCGGCATAGGCGTAGCCGATCTTGGTGACGTAGCCCGACATCGGGGCGCGGACGGTCTGGCCGGCCTGGGCGACATAATCGACGCCCTCGTGGGCGCGGCTGCCGCCGTCGCGGCGGGCGCCGAAGAAGCCGTCGCCGAAGTCGTCGTGGCCGCGCGGGGCCGCGCCGGTCGGGTTGGCGAAGTCGCTGGCCCCGTCGCCGTCGATGTCGGCGCCCTTCCAGACCAGCTCCATGACCGGCGGGGGCGCGGCCTTGGCCGGGGCGATGCCGGCCAGCAGCTTGACGATCGGAGACGGGGTCGGATGGCGCGAGACCGGACGCTCCATGGCCGCCACCACCATCGGCGCGAAAACGACCGCCAGGCCCAGGGCGCACCGCAGGGCGGCCGGCGTCTTCGCGATCGATGCGGTCATGGGGGACTTTCCGGCTGTGAGCGTGTGGCCGGCAGATATGGATGGGTTAACGCGCCTTCGCCATGCGACCGGACGTCGCGAAAATTCATGCTTAAGCTATGAATTCATTGGCGAATTTTTGACACAATCCTCGGATCGGCGCTAGGTCAGCAACCCACGAATGGTCGCGCGCAGCACCGTCGTCAGGGCCCCGCGGTTCAGGTCCGGGTGGTTCACGCCGCGCATCAGCAGGCCGTCGAAGATCAGGCCCACGACCTCGCAGCGAGCCTGGAACTCTTCCTCGGTCCATTCGGGCTTGCGGTCGCGCTCCATCATGGTCTTGGCGAGGGCGCGTTCCTGGTGGTCGGCCTCGCGGACGATGGCGGCGACCTTGGGATTGCGGGCGGCCTCGGCCACGACCTCGAGGGCCAGGGCGGCGCGGCGCGGGTCGAAGCACTTGTCGATGCCTTCCGGCAGATGGTCCTCGATCGCGTCCAGCAGGGTGCCCGGCTGGCTTTCCATCTCGGCGAACTTGTCGCGCATCTCGGCCAGGTCCTGGGCGACGATGGCGGCGATGATCGCTTCCTTGTTCTCGAAGTAGCGGTAGATCTGCCCGACGCTGAGGCCCGCGGCCTTGGCGATGTCGGCCATGCTGGCGCCGTGGAAGCCCGACTGCCTCACACGTTCGCACGCCGCGTCCAGAATCTGCTGGCGGCGCGATTCCGGCGACGGGCGATTGGAATGTGTCTCGTCAGGCATTGAAAATCCTGGTGGGCATTACATTTCCGTTAGGTCAGCCGAGCCGTGGGGTGCAGAGGTTGACTTGCGCCAGTACCGCACCTATGTCCAGCCCGCTTGAGAATGAACGTTCATTCTCAGATTGTTCATCATGCTGGTTTCGTCAAGAGCAATAGCTCACGCAGCCATCGCATCCGGGGTCAGATAATGCACTTCCAACGCTCCGCCACGGTCACCGCCGTGGGGCTCGCCGCCATCGCCCTCACCCTCGCGGCCTGCGGCCAGAAAGGCGGCGCCGGCGGCGGCATGGGCGCGGGCGGTCCCGCCGAGGTCGGCGTCGTCGTCGCCCAGACCCAGCCCGTGGCTCTGACCACCGAGCTGTCGGGCCGCACCTCGGCCTATCTGGTCTCGGAAGTGCGCCCGCAGGTGGGCGGCGTGATCAAGTCGCGCCTGTTCCAGGAAGGCTCGTACGTGCGCGCCGGCCAGTCGCTGTACCAGATCGATCCGGCGATCTTCCAAGCCAACGTCAACAGCGCCGCCGCCGCCCTGGCCCAGGCGCAAGCCACCGCCACCGCCGCCAAGCTGAAGGCCGACCGCTACAAGGGTCTGGTCGAGACCGGCGCGGTGTCCAAGCAGGACAATGACGACGCCCAGGCCGCCGCCGCCCAGACCGCCGCCGCCGTGTCGGTCCAGCGCGCCAACCTGGACAACGCCCGCATCAACCTGAACTACACCAAGGTCGCCGCCCCGATCTCGGGCAAGATCGGCAAGAGCTCGGTCACGCCGGGCGCGCTGGTCACCGCCAGCCAGGCCCAGGCCCTGGCCACCGTGCAGGACCTGTCCAGCATCTATGTCGACCTGACCCAGTCGTCGGCCGAGATGCTGAAGCTGCAGCAGCAGTTCGCCAGCGGCAAGCTGGGCCGCTCGGCCTCGGCCCAGGTCAGCCTGAAGCTGGAAGACGGCTCGACCTATCCGGTCCCGGGCCGCCTGGAGTTCTCGGACGTCACCGTCGACCCGACCACCGGTTCGGTGGTGCTGCGCGCCATCTTCCCGAACCCGAACGGCGTGCTGCTGCCGGGCATGTATGTCCGCGCTCAGCTGAGCAAGGGCACGGCCAATGACGGCATGCTGATCCCGCAGGCCGCGGTCAGCCGCGATCCCAAGGGCAACGCCACCGTGATGGTGGTCGACGCCAAGGGCGGCGTCGCGCCGCGTACTGTCGTCGCCGCCCAGACCGTGGGTGACAAGTGGCTGGTGACCTCGGGCCTGCAGCCCGGCGAGAAGGTCATTGTCGAGGGCCTGCAGAAGGTGCGCCCCGGCGCGCCCGTGAAGCCCGTCGTCCTCACCGCGCAAGCGCAACGCTAAGGGCGGCCCGTCATGCTTTCCCGCTTCTTCATCGACAGACCCATCTTCGCGTGGGTCGTCGCCATCGTCATCATGCTGGCCGGCGCCCTGGCCATCCGTGGCCTGCCGATCGCCCAGTATCCCGACATCGCCCTGCCCCAGGTCTCGATCAGCGCCGTCTATCCCGGCGCCTCGGCCAAGACCGTCGAGGACAGCGTCACCCAGGTCATCGAACAGAAGATGAAGGGCCTGGACGGCCTGGACTACATGTCGTCGACCAGCGACAGCTCGGGCGCGGCCACCACCACGCTGAGCTTCAAGGCCGGCACCAACATCGACATCGCCCAGGTGCAGGTCCAGAACAAGCTGCAGACGGCCACCGCGCTGCTGCCGCAAGAGGTCCAGCAGCAGGGCCTGACCGTCGCCAAGTCGGCGCGGAACTTCCTGCTGATCGTCGGCATGTACTCGGAAGATCCGAAGACCACCAACACCGACCTGGCCGACTACATCGCCAGCAACCTGCAGGACCCCCTGAGCCGCGTCGACGGCGTGGGTGAAGTGCAGCTGTTCGGCGCCCAGTACGCCATGCGCATCTGGCTGAACCCCAACCAGCTGGCCAGCTACAACCTGACCCCCGCCGACGTCATCGCCGCCATCCGGGCCCAGAACGCCCAGGTCTCGGCCGGTCAGCTGGGCGGCGTGCCCAACCTGCCGGGCATCGGCCTGAACGCCACGATCACGGCGCAGTCGCGCCTGACCACCCCGGCTCAGTTCCAAGAGATCATCGTCAAGAACAGCCCCGGCGGTGCCATCGTCCACCTGCGTGACGTGGCCCGCGTGGAGCTGGGCGCGGAAAGCTACGGCTTCGGCGCCAAGTACAACGGCAAGCCGGCCGCGGGTCTCGCCATCCGCCTGGCCCCCGGCGCGAACGCGCTGAACACCGCCGACGCCATCAAGTCGCGGATGACCCAGCTGGAGAAGAACTTCCCGGCCAGCTTCCGCTACGTGATCCCCTACGACTCGACGCCGTTCGTGAAGCTGTCGATCGAGGAAGTGGTCAAGACGCTGATCGAAGCCATCGTGCTGGTCTTCATCGTCATGTTCCTGTTCCTGCAGAACTGGCGCGCGACCCTGATCCCGACCATCGCCGTGCCGGTCGTCCTCTTGGGCACCTTCGGGGTGCTGGCGGTCTTCGGCTACTCGATCAACACGCTGACCATGTTCGGCCTGGTGCTGGCCATCGGCCTGCTGGTCGACGACGCCATCGTCGTGGTCGAGAACGTCGAGCGCGTGATGGAGGAAGAAGGGCTCAGCCCCGTCGAAGCCACCCGCAAGTCGATGAACGAGATCACGGGCGCCCTGATCGGCATCGCCCTGGTGCTGGCCGCGGTGTTCGTGCCCATGGCCTTCTTCGGCGGCTCGCAAGGCGTGATCTACCGTCAGTTCTCGATCACCATCGTCTCGGCCATGGCCCTGTCGGTGCTGGTCGCCCTGGTCCTGACCCCGGCCCTGTGCGCCACCCTGCTCAAGCCCGTCGAGAAGGGCCACAAGGAGCACAAGACCGGCTTCTTCGGCTGGTTCAACCGCAGCTTCGACGACGTCAGCGGCCGTTATCAAGGCGTCGTCCGCGGCCTGCTCGGCAAGAGCGGTCGCTGGATGGTCGCCTATGGCGTGATCATCCTGGTCATGGGCCTGCTGTTCGTCCGCCTGCCCAGCGCCTTCCTGCCGGAAGAAGACCAGGGGACGATGTTCACCATCGTCCAGCTGCCGCCCGGCGCCCCGGAAGAGCGTACGCAAGCCGTGCTGACCGAGGTGCGCAACCACTTCCTGAACGACGAGAAGGACGCCGTGCAGGCCGTCTTCACCGTCGCCGGCTTCAGCTTCGCCGGCGCCGGCCAGAACGCCGGCCTGGCCTTCATCCGCCTGAAGGACTTCGAGCACCGCAAGGCCGCCAACCTCAAGGCGCCGGCCGTCGCCGGTCGCGCCATGGGCAAGTTCATGCAGATCCGGGACGCCATGGTCTTCGCGATCGTGCCGCCGGCCGTGCCGGAACTGGGCACCTCGTCGGGCTTCGACTTCCAGCTGCAGGACATCGGCGGCGTCGGCCACGAGGCCCTGGTCGCCGCGCGCAACCAGGTGCTGGGCATGGCCGCCAAGGATCCGACCCTGGTCGGCGTCCGCCCCAACGGCCAGGACGACACCCCGCAGCTGAAGATCGAGATCGACCAGGCCAAGGCCGGAGCGATGGGCCTGACCACCGCCGACATCAACGCCGCGCTCAGCGCCGCGTGGGGCGGCGCCTATGTCAACGACTTCATCGACCGTGGCCGTGTGAAGAAGGTCTATGTCCAGGCCGACGCGCCCTACCGCATGCGTCCGGAAGACCTGAACAACTGGTACGTCCGCACCAGCAGCGGCACGATGGCCCCGTTCTCGTCGTTCGCGACGACGCACTGGATCTACGGCTCGCCGCGTCTGGAGCGCTATAACGGCCTGTCGTCGCTGAACATCCAGGGCTCGCCGGCCCCGGGCAAGAGCTCGGGCGACGCGATCAAGGCCATGGAGAAGATCGCCGCCCAGCTGCCTCCGGGCATCGGTTACGAGTGGACCGGCCTGTCGGCCCAGGAGCTGGAGTCGGGCAACCAGGCCCCCGCCCTGTACGGCATCTCGATCCTGGTCGTATTCCTGCTGCTGGCGGCCCTGTACGAGAGCTGGTCGATCCCGCTGTCGGTGATCATGGTCATCCCGCTGGGCATCGTCGGCGCCCTGCTGGCCACCACCCTGCGCGGCCTGTCCAACGACATCTACTTCCAGGTCGGCCTGCTGACGACCATGGGCCTGGCGTCCAAGAACGCTATCCTGATCGTCGAGTTCGCCAAGGACCTGTACGAGAAGGGCATGGGCCTGGTCGAGGCGACGGTGGAAGCGGTCCGCATCCGTCTGCGCCCGATCATCATGACCTCGCTGGCCTTCGTGTTCGGCGTGCTGCCCCTGGCCATCTCCAACGGCGCGGGCTCGGGCAGCCAGCACGCCATCGGCACCGGCGTGATCGGCGGCATGCTGTCGGCCACCATCCTGGCGATCTTCTTCGTCCCGCTGTTCTTCGTGATCGTCGAACGGGTCTTCAAACCCAAGCACAAAGGCCACGACGAGGCCGTCGCGCATAGCGACCCGGCTCCGGAGGCGCACTGATCATGTTCCGTAATCTCACCCTGATCCTGCTGGCCTCCACGGCGGTCAGCGCCTGCACCATGGCTCCGGACTACAAGCGTCCGACCCTGCCGGTGGCCCAGACCTGGTCTACGCCCGCCGCCGAGCCCGCGAGCTCGGTGTCGGCCGCCGACCTCGACTGGCGCCAGGTTCTGGTCGATCCGCGCCTGCAAGGCGTGGTCGACCTGGCCCTCAAGCAGAACCGCGACCTGCGCGTGGCGGTGCTGAACATCGAGAAGGCCCGCGGCCAGTACGGCATCCAGCGCGCCAACCTGTTCCCGGCCATCAACGGCACGCTCAGCGAGCAACGCAGCCACACCCCGGCCGCCACCTCGCAGATCGGCACGGCGATGGAGATCGAGGCCTACACCGCCACGATCGGCTTCACGGCCTATGAGCTGGACCTGTTCGGCCGCGTCCGCAGCCTGAACGCCCAGGCGCTGCAAGCCTATCTGGCCCAGCAGGACACCGCCCGCTCGGTGCGTGTCAGCCTGATCGCCGAGACGGCCAACGCCTGGCTGACCTTGGCCGCCGACCAGGAGCGCCTGGCGCTGGCCAAGAGCACGCTGGGCACGCGGGAAGACACGCTGCGCCTGACCCAGCAGCAGGTCGACGGCGGCGTCGGCTCGCTGGCGACCCTGCGCAACGCCCAGGTCCAGGCCGAGACGGCCCGCAGCGACGTGGCGGTCTATACCGCCCAGGTCGCCCAGGACCTGAACGCCCTGACCCTGCTGACCGGCGGCAATGTGCCCGACAGCATGCTGCCCTCGGCGGACCTGGCCAAGGCGCAGATCCTGGCCGACCTGCCGGCCGGCGTGCCGTCGGACGTGCTGACGCGTCGCCCCGACGTGCTGGCCGCCGAGCACACGCTGCAAGGCGCCAACGCCAATATCGGCGCGGCCCGCGCGGCCTTCTTCCCGCGCATCGCCCTGACCGGCTCGTACGGCTCGGCCAGCGGCGACCTGGACGGCCTGTTCAAGGGCGGCACCAAGGCCTGGAGCTTCACGCCCTCGATCACCCTGCCGATCTTCGCCGGCGGCGCGAACGTGGCCAATCTGAACGTCTCCAAGGCCAACCGCGACATCGCCGTGGCGACCTACGAGAAGACGGTGCAGACCGCGTTCCGCGAGGTCTCCGACGCCCTGTCGGTGCGCCAGACGGTCGTCGACCGCCTGACCTCGCAGGAGCGCCTGGTCACGGCGGCCACGGACAGCCAGCGCCTGTCGCAGCAACGCGCCGACGCGGGCCTCGACAGCGCCCTGACCCTGCTGGACAGCCAGCGCACGCTGTACTCGGCCCAGCAGGGCCTGATCACCGCGCGCCTGGCCCGGGCGACCAACCTGGTGACCCTCTACAAGACCCTCGGCGGCGGCGCTCCGGCCGCCTCGTAAGTCTCAATGCCTTCCCCGGAGGCCCATCCGGGGAAGTTCGCTGGCCATCATCCCCCACCCCCGATGGTCTCGCGAACGGAACGGGCGTGCTCCTCCCCCCATCCCTGGAGCCGCCCGTTCCACCCTGTTTCAAAGCTTTGTAACTTTACAGCGCCCCTGCCGTGCGCGACCGAAGGTTGATCGTGTCGCTGAGGGGCCCATGCGTTTTCTGTCTTCGCTTATCGCTACCGCCTTGCTGGCCGCCACGCCCGCCGCCGCGCAGGTGACCATCCCGCTCGAGCCCTATCTGGGCGTGCTGTGGTCGTTCCAGGCCAAGGACGGCGGTCGCTACCTGCTCGACACCGCCGGCGGCATCACCGCCATCACCCCGGCCACCGCCAAGAAGATCGGCTGCGAGCCCTGGGGCCGCATCACCGGCCACCGCATGCGCGGCGACCGCGTCGACCTGACCCGCTGCGACAAGGTCGTGATCGAGGCCGCCGGCGCCAAGCTGGCCGTGCCGACCGCCGGCGTCTTCGACTTCTCCAAGCTCCTGCCGCCCGACGCCCCGACGCTGGAGGGCTCGGTCGCGCTGGACGCCTTCGCCGGCCAGGTCGTCACGCTCGACCTCGGCGGCCAGAAGCTGGTCGTCGAGACCCCCGCCAGCTTCAAGGCCCGCATCAAGGGCGCCCAGGAGGTCCCCGTCCGCTTCGCCCGCGACGCCGGCGGCCTGGCCCTGACCCCGTTCGTACCGGTCGAGACCCCCAAGGGCGCGGTCTGGATGGAGCTCGACAGCGGCAGCAACGGCGCCGTCGTCGTCGCCCAACACAACGCCGCCCTGCTGGGCCTGAACCCGGAGAGCAAGGACCGCCAGCCGGTGGCCCTGTCGATCCCGGGCGGGCCGAAGGTCGCGACCCAGGGGCTGGTCATGGACCTGGTCATCGACGGCAATATCGGCGTGCCGCTGCTCAAGGACTGGGTAGTGACGTTGGACTTGGCGAACACGCGGGCGTGGATCAAGGGGCACTAAGCGTGACGGCGGTCACGGCCTGGACAGCGATGGCTGCTAGAGCTTTGCGCTTGAACCCTCGCTGTGCAAACGTCGCCGACCCCCGTTCGGAGAGGCAATATGATGGGCGATGGCGGCGCTAGCCGCTCCAGTCAGTATAGCGCCGCTATGGGCGGTCTGGTTGCTGGCATAGCACTGATGGGGGTTGTGTGGCTCCTGCTTACGACTGCGGCCGACATGGGGCATATTTCAGCGCGCGAGGAAATGGCGCGCCAAGCCTCTGCACAATGCCTCGGCCAGTCCGCCCCAAAGAACTGCGAAAGCGCTGCTGCCGATACTCGATCTGCCGTAGCTGCCGAGAATGCGGTCCATGTGGCGATTTGGCAGACAGCCTTCAGTTTCGTTGGGCTCGTTGGTCTCGCCATGACTGTCCTCTACGCCCGCAATGCCTGGATGGCAGCGCGCGACAGCGCAAGGGCCGATAACGACAATCTTGAACTGACCAAAGAGGCCTTAAAAGAACAACGGGCCGACTCTGCCGAACAGGAGCGGAGATTTGCCGCTCAGCTTGACGCTAGCAGGCAACTTGCCTACGCCGCCGATCGCCAAGCCGAGATCATGCGCACGCAGTCCGAAACTCAACTTCGAGCCTACCTGTCGGTATCTCTTGCCGAGATTAGGGGATTGGAAATCGGCGGCCAGCCACAGGCTCACGTTGCAATAAAGAACTGTGGCAACACTCCAGCTAGCGAGATGCGATCTTGGGTAGGAGTTGGCCTTGGACCACATAACCCGGCCGAGAAGTACCCTGCTAGACCGGATAAATTTCCTGACAGTGGTGGCAGCATTGGACCCGGGCAAGAAAAACACCTCACGGTGAGACTCCCTTCCCCGATCACTAAGGAGATCGCTTCTCAGCTTGAGAATGGTACCGTCTGTATTCGCGTCATTGGCGGAGCGGAATACGTGGATGTCTTTGGAAAGAAGCGCGAAACGCTTTTCAATCTTACATACGGCGGCCCTTATGAGCTGAATGAGAACTGCGTTCTTATCGCCGAGCCTACAGGCAACATTGCCACTTAGCGCCACCGCAGAGCTACATCGCTCTGGCGTCCCTTTAGACTCGGAATCGGCAGTCGTTACGCAGTCAGCGCGTTTGGCCGCACCCAGGTTGTATAGTGGATCGAAACCAGCCCTACCGCTCGCGCTTCCATTCCGAGATCGGCACGTTGCCGTCCGGGGCCTTGGGCACGCGCCAGCTCAGGGCGTCGCCTTTCAGGTCGTAGGCCCGTCGCTGGGTGGTCCCCTCCCAGTTCTTGAACGACGCGCGTTCGATCTTGAACACCAGTTGGTGGGCGGCTTCGTCGATCGCGATCGTCCCGTAGTGGGTCGAGGAGCCCAGGGCGGCGTCCGCATACTCCTCCGCCGTCCCGCGCTTCTTGTCGCCCGAGGCGAAGCCCGTGCGTTCGGACTTGAAGATCTGCAGGCTGTAGCGGCCCGCCTGGTCGACGATCAGCCGGCCCTTGGGCGCCGCGCCATAGTCGTGCTCGCGCACGCCCGCCGGGGTGAGGCGGTCGGCGGCCGTCAGGGTCCAGGTCCCGGCCAGGGGGAAGTCGGCGGCCAGCAGGGCCAGCACCGTCATGGTCGTCAGCATCTTCGCACCCCATGTAACTTGTTAAATAGGTTACTGGCGCAAACTCGGCGAACGCCGCTAACCTGTCAATCCGGTTTCCATAGAGATGTTCGTGACACCCAAACTTGAAGAGACCCGCGACGGCTTCCGCTTCCGGGGCGGCCGCCTGCCCCTGGATCTGCCGGCCACCCTGGCGGGGCGGGTGAGCGGGAACCACCGCGACGCCCTGGCCGCGCCGGGCGACCTCGACCGCTGGCTGGTGGCGGCGGGATTGACTGACGGCTTGAGCAGCGCTTCGACCGAAGATCTTTCGGCCGCGCGGGAGCTTCGCGAGACGCTCTACGCCTTGGCCCTGGCCCGCGCCGAAGACCGCCCCCTGCCCGAGACACCGCGCGAAGCACTCAATGCCTTCGCCGCCAAGCCCGCCGCCGCGCCGTGGCTGGACGCCTCGGGCGCCCCGCGCCTGAAGGGCTCGGCGCGCGACCTCCTGACCAGCGTGGCCCGCGAGGCCATCGACCTGTTGGGCGGCCCCGACGGGTCGCGCATCCGCCAATGCCAGGGGCCGGTGTGCGCGATCCTGTTCCTGGACACGTCGCGGAAGGGCGACCGCCGCTGGTGCTCGATGAGCGCGTGCGGCAATCGCGCCAAGGTGGCCGCCTTCCGCGATCGCGAGCGGGCCGGGTAACCCGAAGCGGGGTCGTTGACGCCTGAGGTTGCGTGACTGCGCAAACGATTGCGATAAAGCTGAGCTGTCGTCGGCGGGATGGCGTCCCCCAAGTCTCCGCCCGCGATGACCGTCAGTTTCGACGCACCAGCCGCGTCGTCTCGGCGAAGACCGCGCCACTGCCCCACCGGTTGGCGCGGTCTCCAGCCTAGAGTGGCAGCTGCACCGTGCTCTTCACTTCCTCGAGCACCGCATAGGTCCGCGTCTCGCGCACGCCCGGCATCTTCACCAGGATGTCGCCCAGGAAGTTGCGGTAGGCCTCCATGTCGCGCACGCGGGCCTTGATCAGATAGTCGAAGCCGCCGGCCACCATGTGGCACTCCAGGATCTCGGGCGCGCGGCGGACGGCGGCGGCGAAGTCCTCGAACACCTCGCCCGTGGTGCGCTCCAGCACGACTTCCACGAAGATCAGCAGCGCCCGGTCGACCTTGGCCGGATCCAGCAAGGCCGCATAGCCGGTGATGTAGCCGCGCTCGCGCAGGCGGCGCACGCGGTCGAAGGTGGCGGCCGGCGAGAGGTTGCAGCGCTTGGCCAGCTCGGCGTTGGTGATGCGGCCGTCGACCTGCAGAACCTTCAACAGCCGGCGATCGGTGTCATCTAGAGCAGAAATGGACATGGGGCGATTTCACCGAAGAAGCTTCGAAAAGTAGCGCTCACAAACGTAGCACCTTCGGCAAGCTTAGCGTTACACCTCCGATCGTTCCAGCGCCGCTTGCGCTCCCCTCCTCCTGAAGGCGCGAGCGGACCGGTCAGCCACCGGCAGTCTGGAACCTACGCGACGCTCGCTCCCCCCAATAGGGCGTCGCGCAAGAGAGGAAGGGGCGTGTGCGCTCCCCCCAATAGCCGCGCCCCTTCCTCCCTCCCCACTTCCAGAGCATTGTCCCCCACGTGCGCTCATCACGTCGCGCCCTGACGCGCGCTGGAGCGGACGAACGTTTTTCGCGCTTTGACCGAAGAACATACGGACCCGCCACTCAACAAACGAAGCACCTTCTGTCGAAGCCAAGTTAGACCGATGATATTCTAACGAAGGACCGACCATGACCGACTGGGACAGCCTCGACGCCGGCAAGTATCGCGACGAAGCCGCCGTGATCGCCGACCTGCTGGCCGCCAAGCCCCTGTCCGCCGAGGACCGCGCCGCCGTCCGCGCCGAGGCCGAGGCCCTGGTCCGCGGGGCCCGCCGCAGTGTCCGCAAGCAAGGCGTGGTCGAGAGCTTCCTGCAGGAGTTCAGCCTGGGCACCCGCGAGGGCCTGGCGCTGATGTGCCTGGCCGAGGCCCTGCTGCGCACCCCCGACGACGACACCCGCGACAAGCTGATCGCCGAGAAGATCGGCTCGGCCGACTGGGCCAGCCACCTGGGCGGCAGCGACAGCCTGTTCGTCAACGCCTCGACCTGGGGCCTAATGCTGACCGGCAAGATCGTCGAGCCCGACACCGAGGCCCAGAAGGACCTGCCCGGCTTCATCAAGAAGCTGGCCGGCCGCATCGGCGAACCGGTGATCCGCGCCGCCGTCGGCCAGGCGATCCGCATCATGGGCGAGCAGTTCGTCCTAGGGCGGACGATCGAGGCCGCCATCAAGCGCGCCGCCAACGAAGGCGACATGTGCAGCTTCGACATGCTGGGCGAAGGCGCCCGCACCGCCGCCGACGCCGAGCGCTACGAAAAGTCCTACGCCGACGCCATCGAGACGGTCGGCAAGCTGTCCAAGGCCGCCGCTCCGGAGGCCGGCCACGGCGTGTCGGTCAAGCTGTCGGCCCTGTGCCCGCGCTATGAGGCCACCCACGAGGACCGCGTGTGGGAGGAGCTCTATCCCCGCACCCTGCGCCTAGCCCTGATCGCCGCCCGCCACAACATCAACTTCACCATCGACGCCGAAGAGGCCGACCGCCTGGCCCTGTCGCTGAAGCTGCTGGACCGCCTGTGCCGAGAGCCAGAGCTGGGTGAGTGGACAGGCCTCGGCCTAGCCGTCCAGGCCTACCAGAAGCGCTGCGGCGAGGTCATCGCTCGCCTGAAGGCCCTTAGCCAAGAGACCGGCCGCCGCCTGATGGTGCGCCTGGTCAAGGGCGCCTATTGGGACAGCGAGATCAAGCGCGCCCAGGTCGCCGGCCGTCCGGACTATCCGGTCTACACGACCAAGCCGGCCACCGACCTGTCGTACCTGGTCAACGCCAAGGCCCTGATCGAGGCCGCCCCGCACCTCTACGCCCAGTTCGCCACCCACAACGCCCACACCCTGGCGGCCGTGGTCCGCATGGCCAAGAACGCCGGCGTCAAGATCGAGCACCAGCGCCTGCACGGCATGGGTGAGGCTCTCTACAAGGCCGCCGACGACCTCTATGACGGCATCACCCTGCGGGCCTACGCCCCGGTCGGCGGCCACGAGGACCTGCTGCCCTATCTGGTGCGTCGCCTGCTGGAGAACGGCGCCAACACGTCGTTCGTGCACGCCCTGCTGGACGAGCGCGTGCCGGTCGAGAAGGTCGTCACCGACCCGATCGACACCGTCGAAGCCCACCCCGAGCGCCACGCCAAGATCCCGACGCCGATCGACGTCTACGGCCCGCGTCGCCAGAACTCCGCCGGTCTCGACCTCTCCGTGAAAGCTGACCGCACGCGCCTGGAAGCCGCCGTCGCCGCGCTGGACGGCGTCACCCTGTCGGCCGGCCCGCTGATCGGCGGCAAGCTCACCGCCGGCGGCCCGCCGCTGGCCGTGGTCGCCCCCACCGACGAGCACAAGACGGTCGGCGCGGTCTCCGAAGCCCAGATCCCACAGATCGACGAAGCCTTCCGCCTGGCCCGCGCGGCCCAGCCCGCCTGGGACCAGGCCGGCGGCCCGGCTCGCGCCAAGACCCTGCGCGCCATGGCCGACGCGCTGGAAAACAACATCGACCGCCTGATCGCCATCCTGGCCCGCGAAGCCGGCAAGACCCTGAGCGACGGCATCGCCGAGGTCCGCGAGGCCGTCGACTTCTGCCGCTACTACGCGGTGCTGGCCGAGGATCAGTTCGGCGCGGGTGAAGTCCTGAAGGGCCCGGTCGGCGAGACCAACACCCTGCATCTGGCCGGTCGCGGCGTCTTCGTCTGCATCAGCCCGTGGAACTTCCCGCTGGCCATCTTCACCGGCCAGATCGCCGCCGCCCTGGCCGCCGGCAACGCCGTGCTGGCCAAACCCGCCGAGCAGACCCCGCTGATCGCCTTCGAGGCCGTGAAGCTCTACCACGCCGCCGGCCTGGACAGCCGCCTGCTGGCCCTGCTGCCGGGTCGCGGCGAGACCGTCGGCGCGGCCCTGACCAGCCACGAAGGCCTGGACGGCGTCGCCTTCACCGGCGGCACCGACACCGCCTGGCGGATCAACCAGACCCTGGCCCAGCGCCAAGGCCCGATCGTGCCGTTCATCGCCGAGACCGGCGGCCTCAACGGCATGTTCGTCGACACCACCGCCCAGCGTGAACAGGTCATCGACGACGTGATCCTGTCGGCCTTCGGCTCGGCCGGCCAGCGCTGCTCGGCCCTGCGCCTGCTGTTCCTGCCGGAAGACACCGCCGAGCACATCATCGACGGCCTGAAGGGCGCCATGGACGCCCTCGTGGTCGGCGACCCGGCCCTGGCCATCACCGACGTCGGCCCGGTCATCGACGCCGAGGCCAAGGACGCGCTGGACAAGCACCACGTGCGCCTGAAGAAGGAAGCCAAGGTGCTGCACGCCCTGGCCGCCCCGGCCGGCGGGACCTTCTTCGCCCCGGTCCTGGCCGAGATCCCGGCCGCCGACTTCCTGGAGCGCGAGGTGTTCGGCCCGATCCTGCACGTGGTCCGCTACAAGCCCGAGCACCTGGACGCGGTCGCCGGCGCCCTGGCGGCCCGCCGCTACGGCCTGACCCTGGGCATCCACTCGCGGATCGAAAGCTTCGCGGCCGACGTCCAGCGCCTGGTCCCGGCCGGCAACGCCTATGTCAACCGCTCGATGACCGGCGCCGTCGTCGGCGTCCAGCCGTTCGGCGGCGAAGGCCTGTCGGGCACCGGCCCCAAGGCCGGCGGGCCGCATGCCCTGCTGCGGTTCGCGGTGGAACGCGCGGTCAGCGTCAACATCACGGCCCAGGGCGGCGACCCAGCGCTGCTGAATCTCTGATCTTGACCTCGAAGGCCATGGGCGAGACCCTTCGCCCATGGCCGATGGTTTCGACATCCACATCAGCGCTGAGCAGGCCGAAAAGCTGAAGGCTTTGGCGGAACGGCTGGACATGTCTCCGGAAGACTACGCCACGCTCCTGATCAATCGCGAGATCGAGCTGGCCGCCAGTCCTGCAATCGATCTGGACTCGACCATCGACGAGGCCATTGCCGACGCCGTCGAACGCGGCGAAATGGCGTCGATCCCTCTGTCCGAGTTCCGCGAACGCTTGCGCCGCTTCGGCGGTCGCGATTGAGCTTCACCGTCTCCGTTTCGGAGAACGCTCAGAGAGACGTCGACCGTCTCGAGGCCTGGCTTTGCGCACATGATCTCAACGCGGCCGCGCGCGTGGGCCCTCTGTTGCTGGAGGCGTTCGACAGCTTGGCCGAGACGCCGCTACGCGGTCGCGCCACCGGCCCGACCACCCGCGAAATCAATGTTCCTTTCGGCCGCCACGCCTACATTATCCGCTACAGGGTTCGCGGCTCACACGTGATCGTCACCCGAATCCGCCACAGCCTGGAGCGACGGTAGACGCCGCGCTCTACCCATGATCATCCTCCCCGGCAAAGTTCGGGGAGTTCACAGCCACATGCGTTTCCTGCCTCGCGCGGCGTTCGTCGCCGCCTTGCTCGCGCCGGTCGTCGCGGTCG
This sequence comes from Caulobacter sp. GW821-FHT12D05, assembly GCF_058807295.1. Lineage (NCBI taxonomy): Bacteria > Pseudomonadati > Pseudomonadota > Alphaproteobacteria > Caulobacterales > Caulobacteraceae > Caulobacter > Caulobacter sp. GW821-FHT12D05. The sequence goes on along the minus strand of NZ_JBXAQO010000003.1, from coordinate 624,877 downwards.
CCCAGATCGCGCCGATCGCTGGCGACTGGTACGGGACGCTGGATGTCGGGGTGAAGCTGCCGCTGGTGTTCCACCTGCAGGCCGACGGGACCGCCAGCGTCGACAGCCCGGCCCAGAAGACGACCGGCCTGAAGGCGACCGCGACCCTGGCCGGCGACCAGCTGACCGTCACCCTGACCACGCCGGCCGCGACCTACGAAGGCAAGGTCGCCGCCGACCGCAAGTCGATCGTGGGCGAGTGGGCGCAGAACGGCGCACGCCTGCCGCTGCGGCTGGAGCGCACGCCGCAGGCCATCGTCGCGCCCAAGCGGCCACAGACCCCCAAGCCGCCGTTCCCCTATCGCGCCGAGGACGTCGCCTACGCCAATCCCGCCTCGGGCCTGACCCTGGCCGGTACGCTGACCCTGCCGCCGGGCGAGGGGCCATTCCCAGTGGCCCTGCTGATCACCGGCTCGGGCCCGCAGGACCGCGATGAGACGATCTTCGACCACAAGCCCTTCCTGGTGCTGGCCGACGCCCTGACCCGGCGCGGCGTGGCCGTGCTGCGCGTCGACGACCGCGGCGTCGGCGGCTCGCAGCCCGGCGACTTCGCCAAGGCCACAACGCTGGACTTCGCCACCGACGTCGCCGCCGGGGTCGCCTATCTGCGCGGTCGCAAGGACATCGACCCGGCGCGCGTCGGCTTGATCGGTCACAGCGAAGGCGGGGTCATCGCGCCGCTGGTCGCCGCCAAGGACCCGCGCATCGCCTTCATCGTGCTGATGGCCGGCACGGGCGTGCCCGGCGACCAGGTCCTGCCCCGGCAGTATCACGACATCTACGTCTCCTCCGGCGCCGGCGAGAAGGCCGCCACCCAGCAGGCCAAGCTGGTCGAGGCCGCCAACGCCCTCGTCCGGGCCGAGCCCGACGAGGCCAAGGCCAAGCCGCAGCTGCTCAAGCTGTTCGCGGGCGGCGGCAATCCGCAGGCCGCCGAGGGCAATTCCGCCCTGATCAACTCGGCCTGGTACCGCACCTTCCTGACGGTGGATCCCGCCCAGGCCCTGGCCCAAGTCCGCGCGCCGGTGCTGGCGATCAACGGCGCCAAGGACATGCAGGTCTCGGCGGCGGTGAACATCCCGGCGATCAAGGCGGCCCTGGCCGGCAACGCCGACGCCACGACCCTGGTGTTGCCGGACCTGAACCACCTGTTCCAGACCGCCCGCACCGGCGCGCCGGGCGAGTACGCCAATATCGAAGAGACCATCGCCCCGAGCGCGCTGGCCACGATCGTCGACTGGACCGTCGCCCACACCCACTCTCGCTGAGATCGGCATTTCTTTCATCATCTTTATTTAATCGCCTTCCCCGTCGGGGCGCGCTCGGCTAGGCTCCCGCAAAACAAGGTTACGGGGGAACACCAGGATGCTGAGCAGACGCTTTCTCTTGGCCGGCGCGGCCGCCGGCCTGATCGCCGCCCCGGCCCTGGCGGCAGCCGCCAAGAAACCCGCCGCCCCGCCCAAAGGCTTCGTGACCGTCAAGGACGGCCGGCTGATGCTGGACGGCAAGCGCTACCGCTTCACCGGCGCGAACCTGTGGTACGGGGCCTGGCTGGGATCGCCCGGGGCCACCGGCGACCACGCGCGGCTCAAGCGCGAACTGGACCGGCTGAAGGCCCTGGGCGTCACCAACCTGCGGGTCCTGGGCGCGGGCGAGCGCTCGCCGGCCAAGGCGGCTGTCGCCCCGACCTTCCAGGAAAAGCCCGGCGTCTATGACCAGGACCTGCTCAAGGGCCTGGACGTGCTGCTGGCCGAGATGGCCAAGCGCGACATGAAGGCGGTGATCTACGTCAACAATTTCTGGGACTGGTCGGGCGGCATGCCCGCCTATCTGAACTGGGTCGGCAATGGCCCGTGGTTCCAGCAGGGCGACCCGGCCCACCCGTGGCCGGAATTCCCCGACTATTCGGGCCGCTTCTACGGCGACGAGAAGGCCAATGCGCTGTTCCGCCGTTACCTGATGGGGCTGGTCGGCCGCCAGAACACGGTCACCGGCAAGGCCTATCGCGACGACCCGACCATCATGGCCTGGCAGCTGGCCAACGAGCCGCGACCGGGCGGCACCGATGCGTTCGGCAACAAGAACCTGCCGACCTATTACAAGTGGATCCGCGACGTCTCGACGATCATCAAGACGCTGGATCCCAAGCACCTGGTCAGCACCGGCAGCGAGGGCAGCATGGGCTGCCTGCACAGCGAGACCTGCGTGGTCGAGGCCCACAAGCCCGAGACCATCGACTACCTGACCCTGCACGTTTGGCCCAACAACTGGGGCTGGATCGACGTCAAGAACCAGCCGGCGACCTATGCCGACGGCGAGGCCAAGTGCCGCGACTACGTCACCCGCCACATCGCCCTGGCCAGGTCGCTGAACAAGCCGCTGGTCATCGAGGAGTTCGGCCTGATCCGCGAGGAACGCGCCTTCGTCCCCGGCTCGGCCACGGCCGACAAGGACCGGTTCTACAAGACCATCTACGGCCTGGCCCTGGACGACATGAAGGCCGGCGGCCCCGTGGCCGGCACCAACTTCTGGGCCTGGAACGGCGAAGGCCGCGCCCAGCATCCCGACGCCTGGTTCGTGCACGGCGACAAGAGCTTCGTCGGCGATCCGCCCCAGGAGGAGCAGGGCCTGTACGGGGTGTTCGACAACGACGCCTCGACCAAGGCGGTGATCGCCGAGCACGCGGCGGCGGTGGCGGCGCTCTAGCGCGCGGCCGCCTGGGCCACGGCCCTGGCCACGGCGTCGGGCAGGCGCACGGCCAGGCGCCGGGCCTTCAAGGGCGCGCTGTCGGTCGTGCGGAAGCCGACCAGCACGTCGGGATCGATCCCGCCCAACTCGTTGGAGCCGTCGGCCCGCAGGCGCAGGCAGTCGGGCAGGAACAGGCGTCCGCCGCTGTTCTTCAGCGTCACGGGCCCGGCCGCCGTGGCGTGGCCGCAGCCCGATCCGGCGCTGGGCGAGCCCAGGATGATCGCCGCCTTGTTGTCCTGCATCTGCGCGCTGAACTCCTCGGCGGCGCTGCCGGTGCGGCTATCGACCAGCACGATCAGCGGCCCCGCCCAGACGCCCTCGCGCCAGGCCCATTTCATCGGGTTAAACACCGACTGCCCCCAGGGCTTGCCGGCCAGGACCAGAGGGTCGGCGGCGGCCCAGGTCCCGGTCCCGTAGCCGGCGTCGACCAGGCGCGCGCAGGGCTGGCCTGGCTCGCAAGGACGCCGCGCCTGCGCCGCGCGGACCCGCAGGTCGGCCGTCTGGGCCAGCAGCTGCGCCTTCAGCGGACCACGCTCTTCCTTGACGTTCATCTCGATATCCAGCGCCCGAGCCTCCAGCTCGGCGGCGGCCTCGGGCGAACGGACGAAGCGGGCCGGCGCGCTGTTCAGGCGCACCGGCGTGACCATGCGGGCGGCGACCTCGGCCCATTCTCGGCCGCCGCCGTTGCCGGCCAGGTCGATCATCAGCACCTGCGCGCCGGCCGCCTTCATGCCCTCGAGGCGGGCGGCGAAACGGTCGGTCAGTTCCTGGTAGACGGCCGTGTCCAGCCGTCCTTCGCAATCACCCTCGCACGGCTTGTCCAGCGGCAGCTTTAGGCGAGCCGCGGCCGCCTCACACACGGCCTGGTCGGCCGCGAACAGGCCGATCTGCACGACGCCGAGCTTGCGGCCGTCGACCATTACCGTTCCGCCCGGAAACTCCCGCGCGCCCGCGCCGTCCAGCGGCGTCCAGTCCGCCAGGCCGGCGGCCACTGGGGCCTTGGCGCGCGGTCCATCCGGATCGGCGCAGGGCAGCTTCGGCGCGGCCTGCCCGTTCATGGCCGTCGCCGGACGCGTCCAGCTGATCGTCAGATGCCCGTCGGCCAGATAGGCCAACGCCCGGTCGACCAGCACCCTGGCCTCGGCATCCGACGACACCTTGCCCACCGCGCCTTCCAGGCTCCCGAAGCGGGCGTCGAGATCCAGCCCCCGCTCGACCGTCTGCCATTCGAGGTTGGCATAGCGGGCGTCCAGCGTCGCGCGGATCTGGCGTATGTCCTCGACCCACGGCGCGGGATCATAGGCATGGGCCGGTGCGGCCAGGCTCCAGGCGGCGATCACCGCCAGAACGACGCGAACAAATTGCATGAAGCCCCCGAGACTCACCCACCACCTCTAGTCGTGCGACAAGGCGAAGTCACGCCAGGGGTGCTCCTATTTTCCGCCCGACGTCGCCGCTTGACGCTCACGATGACAGGTGTCAACATCGACTCGTTGACACCTGTCATCGATGAGGCGGACATGAAGATCAGCGCGGCCGAGAGTGTGGTGATGGAGGCGCTGTGGCGGCGCAGTCCCCTGACGTCCGAGGCCATCATGGCCGAGGTCGGCGAGCCCAACGCCTGGACCGAGGGCACCGTGAAGGTGCTGATCAGCCGCCTCTTGAAGAAGAAGGCCATCGGCGCGACCGCCGAGGGTCGGCGCTATCTGTATTCACCGCTGGTCACCCGCGAGGCCTATGTCGGCAGCGAGAGCCAGGGCCTCTTGGACCGATTGTTCGACGGCCGGCTGGCGCCGCTGGTGGCCCACTTCTCCGACAGCGACAAGCTGAGCGAGCAGGACGTCGCCGACCTCAAGGCGCTGATCGAGAAGATCGGCAAATGAACGACGCCCTGCTCACCCTGCTCATTCGTGGCGAGCTGGCCCTGACGGTCGGCGTGCTGCTGGTCCTGGCCCTGCGCCGACCCGTCCGGCGAACGCTCGGTCCGCTGGCCGCCTATCGCCTGTGGCTGGTCGCGCCGCTGTGCGTGGTCGCGGCGCTGCTGCCCGCGCCTGTACCGTCCGGGGCCATGGCCCCGGTGGTCACCCTGGCCGCCGACGCCGCCTGGTCGGTGCGGCCGGTCTCGCGTCAGGTCCACAAGGTCTCGGAGATCCTGACGGCGCTATGGCTCGTCGGCGCGCTGGCGGCGGCGGCGTTGTTCGCCCTGCGCCAGGCACGGTTCGTGAAGAGCCTGGGCCGCCTGGCGCCCTCTCCCGGCGACCGTACGCTGCTGCTGGGCCAGCACACCGGCGCCGGACCGATGCTGCTGGGCGCCCTGCGGCCCCGGATCGTCGCGCCGGCCGACTTCGAGGCCCGCTTCCAGGGTCCCGCCCGCGATCTGGTCCTGGCCCACGAGCGCGTCCACCTGGCGCGCGGCGACGCGGCCGTGAACGCCCTGGTCGTCGCCGTGCGGTGCCTGGCCTGGTTCAACCCGCTGGTCCACGTCGCCGCCAAGTCGCTGCGCATCGACCAGGAGATCGCCTGCGACGCCGCCGTGGTCGAGCGCCATCCCGACGCCGCGCGCCTTTACGCCGAGACCCTGCTCGGCAGCGCCCTTACCCCCTTGTCCGCCCCGTTCGGCTGCCACTGGCCCGCCGTCGGCGTCCATCCCCTGAAGGAGAGACTGACGATGTTGCAGAACACCTCCACGACGCCCGCCCGCAAGACCCTGGGCGCCCTGCTGATCGGGACGCTGGGCCTGGCCGCCGCCGGCGCGGTGTGGGCCGCCAACGCGCCCGAACCGACCGTCCGCCTGCCGGTCTGGACCCAGCGTCCGGGCGGCGAGGACATGGCCCGCTACTATCCCGAAGCCGCGCATGAGGCCGGCGTCACCGCCGCCCGGGTGCTGATCGACTGCTCGATCACCGCCGAAGGCCGGCTGGAGAACTGCCTGGTCCGCCAGGAAGACCCGGCGCAGTACGGCTTCGGCGAGGCCACCATCAAGCTGGCCCGCCACTTCCAGATGGCCCCCGAGGATCGCGACGGCAAACCGACCGCCGGCGGCGTGATCCGCCTGCCGATCGTGTTCCAGGACCCGAAGGCCTAGAGCGCATGTTCCCCGCCCTCGCCCTGGCCGCCGCGCTGGCCCTCCCTTGCGCCCCGGCCGCTCCGCGCGACCGGGCCGCCGACCAGGCCGAGATGGCGCGCGCCGTCGCCCCGGTCGCCGCCGCCCACGATGCCCGGATGAAGGCGCTCGACCAGGGCGCGGCGGGCGAGACCTTCCTGTCTCTGCAGCGCCGCTATCACCAGGACCGCTTCGCCGCCCTGAAGCCCTTGGCCGAGCACGGCAATGTCAGCGCCATCTTCGCCCTCGCCCGGCAGTACCAGTCGGCCGACTCCGGCTTCGCCGATCCCGTCCAGTGGACCCGGCTGATGCACTGCGCCGCCGCCCTGGGCGATCCCGGCGCGCAGCTGGAGCTGATGATGGAGACCTGGCACGACAAGGGCGACGGCAGCTTCGCGGCCATCCAGCGCAATCGGGCCAAGACCCTGGACCTGATCGAGCAGGCCGCCGCGCGGGGCGAGGTCGGCGGGTTGTCGATGCTGGCGACCTATATCCGCGGCGGCCGGCACCAGTATCCGGTCGATCCGGATCTTGGCCGGCGGCTGGCCGTGCTGTGCCTGCGGGCCAGCGGCAACGGCTGCCGCGAGGATCTGCTCAGCGCCCTGCCCGACCCTGTGGATAACTACACCCTGCTGGCCGACCTGGCCCGTACGCAGCCGGTCCGCTTCGCCGCCCGTCGCGACGCGGCCTGGGCCAAGCTGACGCCCGAGCAGCAGGCTCGCACTGAGGCGGCCGCCGCTGCCCTACGTCGCGTTCCGTGGACCGAACTCGCGCCGGAATGGGCGGCCGTGCGCGCCCGGATCGTCGCCCAGGGTGACCCGGCCTCGGTCAGCTGCCTGCGCGGGCATCCCTGCCCAAACGTCTGAAATAGTGGATTGTCACCGGTGTCACCCATGCTACCGCTACCGGCAAATCGTGCGTTAGACGCGCCGGAGGAAGCCTCGTGGACACCGTTCAGAACCGCCGCACCCTGATCACCGGGGCCGCCGCCCTGGCCGCCTTCGCCGCCCTGCCGGGCGCGAGCTATGCCGCGGCCGAGAAGCGCTCGCCGGTCATCAAGACCACCGCCGGCAAGGTACGCGGCTATGTCGACGGCGAAGTCAGCGTGTTCAAGGGCCTGCGCTACGGCCAGGACACCGGCGGCGCCCGCCGCTTCATGCCGCCGATCAAGCCCGAGCCGTGGACCGACGTGAAGGACGCCCAGACCTATGGCGCCTCGTGCCCGCAGGGTAAGGGCGAGGACGAGGTCCAGTCCGAGGACTGCCTGTTCCTCAACGTCTGGACCCCGGCGAAGGCGAAGAAGGACAGTCTCGCGGACGGCGGCAAGCGCCCGGTGATGTTCTACATCCACGGCGGCGCCTACAACACCGGCTCGGGCTCGAGCCCCTGGTACGAAGGGACCAAGCTGGCCAAGCGCAGCGACGTGGTGGTGGTCACCGTGAACCACCGCCTGAACGCTTTCGGCTACCTGTACCTGGCGCGCCTGTTCAACGATCCGTCGGTGGCCGACAGCGGCAACAACGGCCAGCTGGACCTGGTGCTCGCCCTGCAATGGGTGCGGGACAACATCGCCCAGTTCGGCGGCGATCCGGAACGGGTGATGCTGTTCGGGCAATCGGGCGGCGGCGCCAAGATCGCCACCCTGATGGCCATGCCGGCCGCCAAGGGCCTGCTGCATCGCGCCGCCACCATGAGCGGCCAGCAGGTCACCGCCGGCGGCCCGTTCAACGCCACCAAGCGCGCCAAGGCTTTCATGGACAAGACGGGCGCCAAGGACCTGGCCGCCCTGCGCGCCCTGCCGGTCGACAAGATGGTCGAGGGCCTGCGCGCCACCGACCCGATCGCCGGCCAGGGCTCGGTCTATATGGGCCCCGTGCTGGACGAGCGCAGCCTGACCCGCCACCCGTTCTTCCCCGACGCCTCGCCGGTGGGCCTGTCGGTGCCGATGATGTGCGGCAACACCCACGACGAGACCAAGGGCTTCATCGGCTTCGACGCCAAGGTGTTCCCCAAGACCTGGGACGAGGTGCTGGCCAAGCTGCCCAGTCAGTTCGCCGGCCGCATCGACATCGATCCCGAGACGGTGATCGCCTTCTACCGCCAGACCTATCCGAACTATTCGCCGTCGGACGTCTATTTCGCCGCCTCGACGGCCGGCCGTTCGTGGAAGGCGGCAATCATTCAGGACGAGGAACGCGCCAAGGCCGGCGCGCCGGCCTTCGCCTACCAGGTCAATTGGAAATCGCCCAAGGACGGCGGCATCTTCGGCGCGCCGCACACCATCGACATCGGCCTGGTGTTCGGCACGCTGGACGCCAAGGGCTCGATCGTCGGGACGGGTCCGGAGTCGGTGGCGATGTCGAACACGATGAGCGACGCCTTCGTGCGCTTCGCCGCCACGGGCGATCCCAATGGCGGGACCCTGCCCAAGTGGGAGCCCTACACCCTGCCTCGTCGCCAGACGATGGTGTTCGACAACACCTCGAGGCTGGAAGACGACCCGCGCGGGGCCGAGCGGGAGTTCTTCAACCGCGTGCCGTTCACTCAGTTCGGGACTTAAACTCGAAGGGCGGCAGGGGCGGCAGGTGCTCGACGAGGATTCTTGCGGTCACGTCGGGCGCGGCCTCGATGGGCGGCGGCTCGCCGAACACCGCCTCCCACAAACCGATCCATGCCTGACGCTCTTCGAAGGTCACTGAAACGCTCCTGACTGAGAGCGAAATGTCAGTGCTAACAAGAGGTTGCTGGTTAACGGCGGGGTAACCACGAAAACTGTTGTGAAGCTTTTAACCTTCACCGCTACCCCACATCCCGTCATCCCGCGCTTTATGCGCGGGACCCATGGTTCAGCTTCTACGTGAAAGCGTAAGCCCGTACTTCACCTGCGGCGGACAAATGGGTCCCGCGCATAAAGCGCGGGATGACGGTGGTTATGGGATGGTGATTTCGAACGGCGTCGCCGGCAGGCCCGTCGCGCCGAACAGGTTGATGATCGGACTGTCGGCCCAGGCGTAGCGGACCTTGGTCGCGCCGGCGCCGCCGGCGAGGCGGATGGTCGCCCCCTCCACGGTCGCGTCGACGAAGCGGCAGGTCGTGTCGCACAGCTCAAAGCCGATCGGCCGCGCCGCGCCGTAGACGACCGCCGGCTGGTCCAGGGTCACCACGACGTCCGCGCCATCGCGGCGGGCCGAGAGCGGCGCCGGGCCGGCCGCCAGTACGGCCTCGCCATAGGCGATCTTCCGCGCCAGCAGGCCCAACCGCTGCCCCACCCGCGTCTTGTCCGCCGGGTGGATGTCGTAGGGCGAGCCGATGTCGACCGCGCTGGCCATGCCGACCTGCGGATCGGCCGCCGCCACCCGGCGCTGGACGTCGCGCAGGGCGGCCCAGTCGGAGTTCGCCACGCCGGGCTTCTGCGCCCCGAACGCGGCCAGCTGCACCAGCAGGAACGGCTGCGCCCCAAACGCCCTGCGCCAGTCGGCGATCATGGCCGGCATCAGGCGGGCGTACTCCGCCGCCTCGGTGACATTGGCCTCGCCCTGGTACCAGGCAAAGCCCTTGAGGCCGTACGGGACCAGCGGCGCGATCATGCCGTTGCGCAGAGTCGAGAGACCGCTGGCCCCGAGCCACGGCGCGTTGGGCGGCAGGGCGGTCTGCGACAGCGGCGCGGCGATCTTGTAGCGCCAGGTACCGCTGAGCGGCACGACGCTGCCATCGTCAAAGCGAAGGCCCTTCTCAACCGCCTTACCCCAGGTCCCGCCGCCGCCGCCCGTGTCGATGGCGCGGACGGCCAGCACGTTGCGGCCGGCCTTCAGCACGCCCGGCGCGATCCTGTAGTTCCGAGGCCCGTTCCAGCTCTGGGTCGCGCCCACTTCGCGGCCGTTGACGAAGGTGGTGTCCATGTCGTCGACTGGCCCCAAGGCCAGGGTCGCGCCTTGGGACGCCTGGGCCTTGGTCAGGGTGATCTCGGTGCGCAGCCAGACGACGCCGTCGAAGCCTTCGAGGCCGGGGTAGTTCTCCCAGAAGTTCTCCATCGGCACGGTCTTCCAGGCCCGGTCGTCCAGGTCCGGCCGCATGCCATCATTGGCCGCGCCCAGCTTGGCCCCCGCCCAGCGGTCCAGCATCCCCGCCCACTTGGCCTGGCCCACCACCGGGTCGCGGGCGTAGTCGTCGAGGACCGTCAGGCCCTCGTCATAGGTCTTCAGCGCAGCCAGCCCCTCGCGGCTGATCCAGTCCTGGATCACCGACCCACCCCAGGTGGCGTCGATCAGGCCGATCGGGACGTTGGTCGACTTGCGCAGATCCTTGCCCAGGAAGAAGCAGGCGGCGCTGAACTCGGCCGCGCTCGTGGGCGTGGCGGCCTTCCAGACGACGCTGGCCGGCAGGGTCTCCTGCGGCGCGGGCTGGCTGATCTTGCCGGTCTGCAGCAGGCGGATATTGGGGTCGGCCGCGGCGGCCACCTCGCTGTCGCCGGCCAGAGTGCGGCGCAGCGGATATTCCATGTTCGACTGGCCTGAGCACAGCCAGACATCGCCCATGACGAGGTCGGAGACGACCTGGCGCTCAGCGCCCGCCTGGACCGTCAGGGTCAGGGCCGGACCGCCGCCCGGACGCGCCGGCAACACGACGCTCCAGCGGCCATCGCCGCCGGCCGTAGAGCTGACGCCGGCTCCGGAGAGATCGACGCTAACCGTCGCGTTCGGCGCCGCGCGGCCCCACACCCGGATGGGCTGGTCGCGCTGCAACACCGCATGGTCGCTGAAGACGGAGGCCAGAGGGCCGGCAAGGGCCGGGCTGGCAAGCAGGGACGCGGCCGCTAGGGCCAGAATTTTCAACCGCATCCCTGCTCCATCTTTTACTGCGCTTTCGGCGGACAGACCGCCCCGGCGGGGTCGGCCGTCAGTTTCACGTTGGCGATCGAGACCTGGAAGGTCCCGGCCGTGCCCAGGTCGAACGGCGCGACCACCTTGGTCACGTCGGTCCCGGCGGCCTGGAAGCACTTCAGCGGGATCTTGACGCTGGCCCACTGGCCGGTCGGGGTTCCGGCCGGCGGGGTGGCGTCCAGCTTGCCCGCGCCGATGGCCAGGATCACCGGCTTGGTCGGCAGGACGTCGATGCGGTACTCGAAGGCCAGCGCCATGTCGGCATTGGTCTGGAACGACAGGTCCAGCGGCTTCTCGCCGACGATCGTCGCCCGGCCCAGCTTGTCGCCGGCATAGGTGATCTGGCGGCCAGCTTCCTGGACGTTGCCGGCGTCGACCGGGGCGATCTGCACCGACGACGAGGGCGAGGCCTTGAACTCGAACGGCGGCGGGGTCTTGCCGCCCACGAAGTAGTTCACGGCGTTGTCGGCCACCGGCTTGACGCCCGAGACTTCCGACAGCTTGGCCACCTTGCCCGGACGCGCGTAGCTCAGGCCATAGCCATAGGCGAACAGCGGATCATAACCCTTGTCGCCCTTGTTCAGGCTGAATTGGGCGGCGGTCTTGGGCCAGCTAAACGACAGCTTGCCGTGGAAGTCGGTGCGCGGCTTGCCGGCCTTGTCGCCGACCAGCACGTCGGCGATCCCGCCGCCTTCCGAGCCCGGCAGCCAGGCGGCCACGAAGGCGTCCGAGGCGTTGATCTCGGGGTTCACCCACAGCGGACGGCCCGACAGGAACACGGCCACCACCGGCACGCCCTTGGCCTTCAGGCTCTTGAGCAAGGCCAGGTCGGTCTTGGCGCCCGGCTGGTACTCCAGCGTGGTCTTCAGGTCGCCAACACCTTCCGCATACGGATTTTCTCCAAAGACAACGATGGCGACGTCGGGCTTCTTGTCGAACGAACCATCGACCGAGAGCGCGGCCGAACCGCCGCCGGCCTCGACCGCGGTCTTCACGCCGGCATAGATCGACTCCGCATTGGGGAAGTCGGCATTGGTGTTGCCCGTGCCCTGCCACGACAGGGTCCAGCCGCCCGACTGCTTGCCGATGTCGTCCGCGCCCGAGCCGGCGACCAGCACGTTCGCGCTGGCCTTGACCGGCAGGATGCCGTTGTTCTTCAGCAGCACCAGCGACTTGCGCACCGCCTCGCGGGCGACGGCGCGGTGCTCGGCATTGCCGATCACGCCCTCACGGCCCTCATAGGGACGGGCGGCCTGGAACAAGCCCATCTTGGCCTTCACCCGCAGGATGCGGCGCACCGCGTCGTCCAGGCGGGCCATCGGGATCACGCCCGACTTCACCTCGGCCAGGGTGTTGGCGTAGAGGGCCTTCCAGCTGTCGGGGGCCATGAACATGTCCAGGCCGGCATTGATCGACTGCGGGCAGTCGGTGGGCTTGCAGCCCGTCACCTGGCCGTGGCCGTTCCAGTCGCCGACGACGAAGCCGTCGAAGCCCATCTTGCCCTTCAGCACGTCGGTCAGCAGGCTCTTGTTGCCGTGCATCTTGACGCCGTTCCAGCTGTTGAACGAGGCCATGATCGTCAGGGTCCCGGCGTTGATCGCCGGCACATAGCCCTGGGCGTGCAGGCGGACGAGGTCGGCCTCCGACACCTTGGTGTTGCCCTGATCGACGCCGTTCTCGGTGCCGCCGTCGCCCAGGAAGTGCTTGGCGCTGGCGGCCACGTGGCCCTGCTGGATGACGCCGCCCTGAGAGACAGCGCCCTGCAGGCCCAGGATCATCTCGCCGGCATATTGGCGGACGATGAGGGGATCCTCGGAATAGCCCTCATAGGCGCGGCCCCAGCGGTCGTCGCGCGGCACGGCCAGGGTCGGGCCGAACGCCCAGTCGAAGCCGGCGGCCGAGGTCTCGAACGCGGTGGCCTTGCCGATGCGACGGATCAGCTCGGGATCGTGCGCCGCGCCCAGGGCGATGTTGTGCGGGAAGAGGGTCGCGCCGACGACGTTGTTGTTGCCGTGCACCGCGTCGATGCCGAACATCAGCGGGATGTGCGTCCCGCCCTCGCGCTGCGCCGCGCCCTCACGGAAGGCCTTAGCGGTGTCGACCCACGGCTTCTGCGGCGAGCGGTCGGGCGCGCCCAGCGGCGGCGAGCTGCCCCCGCCCAGGATCGAGCCCAGCGGATAGGTCTTCAGCTCCTCGGGCTTGATCTGGCCGATGTCGGCCTGGATCAGCTGGCCGACCTTCTCTTCCAAGGTCAGCTTGGTCAGGAGACTATCGACGAAGGCCTCGGTGGCCGGATCGACCAGGCCCTGGCTCTTGGCCGCGGGCCAGTTGGCGGGATTGGCGGTGTTCTGCGGGCCCGTCTGCGCGGCGGCCACGCCGGACAGAACGGTCGACGCCAACAAGGCGACGCACAGGGTCCTGGTGTTCATACTCCCCAACTCTTCTTTCGTTGTCGCCAAGTTCGACTGGGACAACGTTGTCATACCCCTGGACGGCGATCCATAGCCCGCTTAGTTTGTATGACAAATACGCAGAAGAAACTCGGGTTGGGAACTCCTCATGAAGCCATCCGGCTATTTTTTGACAGCGCTAACAGCAGCCACCCTGTTCAGCGCCGCCGCAGGCTGCGCGCAGGCCGCCGAGCAGGTCGTGACCTCGCCAGGCGGCCAGACAGAAATCCGTATTTCGGATGAAAGTGGTCAGGCCAATTTCTCGTTGAAGTTCAAGGGCCAGACCCTGGTCGCGCCCTCGCCCCTGGGGCTGATCCTGGACAAGGGCGGGCTGCTGTCGCGCAACCTGAAGATCGCTGGCGTGAGCACCCGCAAGGTCGACGAAACCTATGACCTGGTCGTCGGCAAGACCCGGACGGTGCGGGATCGCTACGCCGAGACGACCGTAGAATTTCTCGAAACGACCGGCCTGCAGCGGCGGCTGAAAATCATCGCCCGCGCCTATGACGACGGCGTCGCCTTCCGCTACGTGCTACCCGACCAGCCGAATCTGGCCGGCGTGGCGGTGCGCGGCGAGGAGACCAAGTTCGCGCTGTCCGGTGACGAGCGCTGCTGGGCGCTGAACCTGGGGCGCTTTGGCACCTCGCACGAGGGTGAGTACGATCCGATCCCGGCGAAGAGCTTCCGGGCCTCGGCGCTCTACGAGCTGCCAGTGGTCTGCCAGACCAAGACCGCGGCCTTCGCCCTGGCCGAGGCAGACCTCAAGAACTGGGCCGGCCTGTACCTGACCGGCCGCGAGGACGGTGGCCTGGGCCTGCAAGCCAAACTGTCGCCGCGCCTGGACGATCCGGCCAAGGCGGTGACCACGCGGATTGGGACGGACACCGTCTCGTCCTGGCGCGTGGTGATGATGGGCGACACGCCGGGCGACCTGGTCAGCTCGAACCTGATGACCAGCCTGAACCCGCCTACCGCTCTGACCGACACCAGCTGGATCAAGCCCGGCAAGGCCGCCTGGGATTGGTGGAACGGCTCCAAGGTCGCCGGGGCCGAGGGCATGAACGACGCGACGATAAAGGGCTTCATCGACTTCGCGGCCGCCAACAAGCTGGAGTACATGCTGATCGACGACGGTTGGTACGCCGGCTCCGGCCAAGCGCCGCGAATTCTTCCCGGCACGGACGTTACCCGCTCGATCCCGGCGATCAACTTGCCAGAGCTGGTCGCCTACGGCCGCGAGCGAGGCGTAGGCATCATGGTCTGGGTCCAATGGAAGGCCCTGGACGACCAGATGGACGAGGCCTTGGCGGCCTACGAAAAGTGGGGCGTGAAGGGGATCAAGGTCGACTTCATGGACCGCGACGACCAGCAAATCGTCGACTACTACCACCGCCTGCTGGAGAAGGCCGGTCAGCACAAGCTGATGGTCGACCTGCACGGCGCCTATCGCCCGACGGGCCTGATCCGGACCTATCCGCACTATGTCACCCAGGAGGGCGTACTGGGGGCGGAGTACAACAAGTGGAGCAGCCGCGTGACTGCCACTCACAACGTCACCCTGCCCTTCACGCGGATGCTGCTGGGGCCGATGGACTACACGCCCGGCGGCTTCCGGAACGTGCGGCCGCAAGACTTCAAGGACCAGTTCCTGCTGCCCACCGTGCAGACCACGCGCGGCCAGGCGCTGGCCATGTATGTGGTGTTCGACAGCCCGCTGACCATGGTCAGCGACAGCCCCTTGAGCTACGCCGCCTCGCCCGCCGGGCTCGACTTCATCAGCGCCGTGCCAACCAGCTGGGACGAGACCCGCGTGCTGTCGGGCGAGATCGGCCAGTCCATCGTCATCGCCCGCCGCAAGGGCGACGACTGGTGGGTCGGGGCCATGACCAACGAGACCGGTCGGACAGTGAAAGTCCCGCTGGGCTTCCTGGGCGCGGGCAGCTTCAAGGCCGAGATCCGCGAGGACGGCGCCGAACCCACGGCGCTGAAGACCCGCAGCCAGGCGGTGACGAGCAAGACGGCCCTGACCCTCGCGCTCGCCCCCAGCGGCGGCGGCGTCATCCATCTGAGCCCGGTGCGCCGATGACCTTCACCCGACGCGACATGCTGGCGGCGACCGCCGCGCTCTCCGCCAGCCCCGCCCTCGCCGCTCAGCGCTTCCAGCCCTCCTGGGACTCGCTAGCCGCCGGCTACCAGGTCCCCGAGTGGTTCCGCGACGCCAAGCTCGGCATCTGGTCGCACTGGGGGCCGCAGTGCGTGCCCGAGTTCGGCGACTGGTACGGCCGGCAGATGTACCAGCAGGGCAACAAGGTCTACGAGCACCACCTGAAGACCTACGGTCACCCGGCCGACTTCGGCTTCATGCAGTTCATCCCGCGCTGGAAAGCCGACCGCTGGGATCCGCAGGACCTGATGAAGAAGTATGTCGCCGCCGGCGCGAAATACTTCATGTCGATGGCCAACCACCACGACAACCTCGACATGTTCGACAGCCGCCACCACGCCTGGAACACCACGCGGGTCGGCCCCCGGCGCGACATCGTCGGGACCTGGGCCAAGGTCGCCCGGGCGCATGGCCTGAAGTTTGGCGTGTCCAACCACGGCGCCCACGCCTGGCACTGGTGGCAGACGGCCTATGGCTACGACGCCGAGGGCCCGCGCAAAGGCCAGCGCTACGACGCCTTCAACTTGACCAAGGCCGACGGCAAGGGTCAGTGGTGGCAGGGGCTGGATCCGCAGGCGCTCTACACGGGCCGCAACATGGTCATCCCCGACGGGATCGACACCATCAAGGCCGCCAACGCCTGGCACGACAAGCACGACGGCGAATGGCTGGAGACCCCGCCGCCGAACAATCCGGGCTTCGTGAAGAACTGGCTGGATCGCCAGAACGACCTCGTGGACCGCTACCGGCCCGACCTGGTCTATTTCGACAACTACGGCCTGCCGCTGGGCCAGGCGGGGCTGGACGCGACGGCGCACTACTACAATCGCCACGGCGGCGACGTCGTGGTGACGGGCAAGAAGCTGTCGCCGCTGCAACGCCGGGCCATCGTCGAGGATGTCGAGCGCGGCTTCTCCGACCGACTGCGGCCCGAGCCCTGGCAGACCGACACCTGCATCGGCGATTGGCACTACAGCCGGCCGCTGTACGAACGCGGCGGCTACAAGTCGGGCCGCGACGTTATCCAGCGGCTGATCGACGTGGTCAGCAAGAACGGATGCCTCTTGCTATCCATCCCCCAGCGCGGCGACGGCTCGATCGACGACAAGGAAGAAAAGGTCCTGGCCGACATGGGCGCGTGGATCGCGGTCAATGGCGAGGCGATCTACGCCACCCGCCCTTGGCGCGTGTTCGGCGAGGGCCCGACCAAGCTGGTCGAGGGCATGCAGAACGAAGGCGGCGCCAAGCCGTTCGAGGCCGCCGACATCCGCTTCACCACCAAAGCCGGCGCGCTCTACGCCCTGCCGATGGCCTGGCCCGAGGGGAGCTTGAAGATCGAGAGCCTGGGAGCCGCGCCCGGCGAGGTGCGGCGCGTGACCCTGCTGGGCGGAAACGATCCCCTGCCCTTCCGCCGCGAGGCTAGCGGCCTGACGGTCGAGCTGCCCCAGCGGCGACCAGCCTTCACCCCGGTGCTGAAGATAGAAGGGCCGGGCCTGGTTTAACTAGTCGCCCAGAATGTCTTCCTCACCTTCGGCTTGGGCCGCTTGCTTGGCGAGCGCCCAAAGTCTGCGCGCCGCCTTCTTGCGAATGGAGGCCGGATTTTCCGCGTACAACGCCACAACCCAGTCTCGGTCGTCATCGTCGTAGTTGAGCCGCCCTTCGTAGGCCGCTTTGAGCAAATACCCGACGCTCGCATCCTTGTAGTGAAAAACGATCGCGAGGTCGTCGCGAATGCCCAGCATGACTTCACACTGGCGATAGCTCAGTTCGTCGATGCGCTTTCGCCCATCCAAACCATCGAGGAAATCCAGCTCCCAGTCCGTGAACGAGCTCTCCTCATGCCGGGTCAGGAGGCGACGGACTTCGGCGCGCCATACCGCCTCATCTTTGCGGACGCGTTCGATTTCAGCTTCTCTTGCCAAAAGACAACCTCCGAATTTGCTCGGACGCGCACGGCATAGAACTTTATTTACTCAAGCTATACTGAGACGATTCTCCGGATCTGTGGATACCGACCTCTCAGCCACGAAAAAGGGGCGAGCCTCGCGGCTCGCCCCAGTCTTTCCAAGCGACCTTTTACGCGGCCGCGCGGTGTTCTTGGCTTAGCGGAACAGGCTCAGGATCGACGACGACGACTGGTTCGCGATCGACAGGGCCTGGATGCCCAGCTGCTGCTTGGTCTGCAGCGATTGCAGCTTGGCGCTTTCCTTGGCCAGGTCGGCGTCCACCAGGTTGCCCACGCCGGCTTCCAGGCTGTCTTGCAGCTTGCCGACGAAGGTCAGGTGGGTGTCCAGACCGGTCGAGGCCGTGCCCAGCGACGCCAGCTTGTTGGTGGCGGTGCCGATAGCCTTGTCGATGGTGGTGATCATCGTCTTGGCCGCGCTGGCGTTGGTGAAGGTCGGGACCGCGGTCACGCCCAGGCCCAGACCCGCCAGGGTCAGCGACTGCGCCTGGACCGTGAAGGTCGAGCCATCGGTGTTGGCCAGGAACATCAGGTTGCTGGTCTTGCCGTCGGCGATGCTGATGCCGTTGAACTTGGCGTTCGTGGCGGCCTTCTCGACCTGCACACGCAGCGAGTCGAAGTCCGACACCAGGGCGTTGAACGACGAGGTGTTCAGCGAGGTGTCGGAAGCGGCCAGGGCCTTTTCCTTCATCTTGCCCAGCAGGTCGGTGATGGTGTCGCCGGCCGCCAGGGCCACGTCGATGGTCGACTGACCGCGCTGCAGCGAGTCCTTCACGGCGTTCAGCGACGAGGCGGTGGCCGACTGGTTCTTGGACATGGCCCAGATGGCGCCGTTGTCCTTGGCGCTACCGACCTTCTTGCCGGTGTTGATGCGCTGCTGGACGACCTGCAGTTCGCTGTTGGTCGAGTTCAGGTTCTGCAGGGCGATCATGGCCCCGCTGTTCGTGTTGATGCTGTTCAGCGCCATAACGAAACAACTCCTATTCGAGGTGTTCCGGCGTCTTTTTGACGACCGGTGGGCATTTTACCCACCGCGACACTATGACGCTGACCTTTCAATACCCTTTATGAGTTGTAGTTACTTTCTTAACAACCAAACTAATGCGTTAAATACTTTTAACGGTGAGTCTGACCAGACTCAAACATGAGTCCGATCAGACTCATTCTACTTCACGAATACTGGCGGCATAGAAAAAGGGCGGACCCGAAGGCCCGCCCCTCTCGACGACCAAAATCGCCGAAGTCAGCTTTAGCGGAACAGGCTGAGGATCGACGAACTGGATTGGTTCGCGATCGACAGGGCCTGGATGCCCAGCTGTTGCTTGGTTTGCAGCGACTGCAGCTTGGCGCTTTCCTTGGCCAGGTCGGCGTCCACCAGGTTGCCCACGCCGGCTTCCAGGCTGTCTTGCAGCTTGCCGACGAAGGTCAGGTGGGTGTCCAGGCCCGTCGAAGACGTACCCAGGGTCGCCAGCTTGTTGGTGGCGGTGCCGATGGCCTTGTCGATCGTAGCGATCATCGACTTGGCCGCGCTGGCCGTGGCGAAGGTCGCGACACCCGACAGACCCAGACCGCCCAGGGTCAGAGACTGCGCCTTGACCGTGAAGCCCGAGCCATCGGTGTTGGCCAGGAAGGTCAGGTTGGCGGTGCTGCCGTCAGCGATGCTGATGCCGTTGAACTTGGCGTTCGAGGCCGCCTTCGTGATCTGGTCCTTCAGCGAGTTGAAGTCCGAGACCAGGGCGTTGAACGACGAGGTGTTCAGCGAGGTGTCGGAAGCGGCCAGGGCCTTTTCCTTCATCTTGCCAAGCAGGTCGGTGATGGTGTCACCGGCCGCCAGAGCCACGTCGATGGTCGATTGACCGCGCTGCAGCGAGTCCTTGACGGCGTTCAGCGACGAAGCCGTGGCCGACTGGTTCTTGGACATGGCCCAGATGGCGCCGTTGTCCTTGGCGCTGCCCACCTTCTTGCCGGTGTTGATGCGCTGCTGGGTGACTTGCAGTTCGTTGTTGGTCGAGTTCAGGTTTTGCAGGGCGATCATGGCCCCGCTGTTCGTGTTGATGCTGTTCAGCGCCATAACGAAGTAGCTCCTATTCGAGGTGTTCCGGCGTCATTTTGACGGCCGGTGAGCGTTTTGCTCACGTGCATCCTCACACAATAGGACTAAGCGTTCGTTGATATTTCAGTATTCTACAATTAAGATTTCGAACTATTTTGTTAATTATTAAATGAAGACTACTTCTATACCTGTATCAAAATGGCACAACTTCAACTCAACTTGGGTACACCTTGAGGTGTAGTCACCTCGAGATCAACGATCGGCCAGGTAGAGGCGGGGCGAACGATAGTGCTTGGCGATCGCCCGGATGGTGATCACGAAGACGAACCCTTTCCAGAGATCGCCAAGAAGGCTGCTGCGACGGCGCATGGGAGAGACTCCTTGTTTTGAGGTGGAACGAAGGAAAAGGCCGACCGGCTCCCATTCCTTCTCAAGAGAGAGGGAGGGGAAAGGAGCCAGCCGGCCTCGACTGCCGGTCGTCGGTGGGGGAGAGACGACCGGTTACAAACTCAGTGCGATCAGCCGTGCAGCTTGATCGCGGTCTCGGCGATCTTGCGGCCCTGATAGCGGGCGCCGTCCAGCTCGTTGGCGCTGGGCTGACGCGAGCCGTCGCCGCCGGCGATGGTGGTGGCGCCGTACGGGCTGCCGCCGGTGACTTCATCCAGGGTCATCTGGCCGGCGTGGCCGTAGTCCAGGCCCACGATCGTCGTGCCGAAGTGCAGCAGGTTGGTGATGATCGAGAACAGGGTGGTCTCCTGACCGCCGTGCTGGGTCGCCGTCGAGGTGAAGGCGCCGGCCACCTTGCCGTGCAGGGCGCCGCGGGCCCACAGGCCGCCAGCCGCGTCGAAGAAGGCCGCGACCTGCGAGGCCATCCGGCCAAAGCGGGTCGGGGCGCCGACGATGATGGCGTCGTAGTTGGCCAGATCTTCCACGGCCGCGACCGGGGCTTCTTGATCGAGCTTGAAGTGGGCGCCCTTGGCGATCTCCAGCGGCACGGTTTCCGGCACGCGCTTGATGTCGACGCTCGCGCCGGCTTCGCGCGCGCCCTCGGCGACGGCCTTGGCCATCGTTTCCAGGTGACCGTAGGACGAATAGTAGAGAACCAGAACCTTGGCCATGACGGCTAATCCCTTGCCTTGATGCGAATGGCGGGGACGTCATGTCCTCGTCGTTGTCGTGGGTTTTGGCGCCGCTTGGGCTTGCGCGATATCCGAATAAAATCGTCTATGACGTTCGAGATTTTCGAACGATGAGACCACTATGAGCGAGCCCGGCACACCGACCCTGGACCAGCTGACCGTGTTCCTGACCATCGTCGAGGAAGGCGGCTTCGCGGCTGCGGCCCGGCGGCTGAACCGGGCCAATTCGGTGATCAGCTACGCCATCGCCAATCTCGAGGCCCAACTGGGCCTGGCGCTGTTTGACCGCGACGCCGCCAAGAGCCCGGTGCTGACCGAGGCCGGCAAGGCGATGCTGGCCCGCGCCCGGGTGATCGCCGGCGATGTGGCGGCCCTTCGGGCTCAGGCCAAGGGCCTGCTGCAGGGCCTCGAGGCCGAGGTGCACCTGGTGCTGGACGTCATGCTGCCGACGGCGCGGGTGGTCGATGCGCTGCGCGCCTTCCGCGAGGCCTTCCCGACCGTGACCCTGCGCTTGCATGTCGAGGGCCTGGGCGCCGTGACCCAGATGGTGCTGGACCGCCGCGCCACCCTGGGCGTGGCCGGGCCGCTGGACGTCGTCCATGGCGGCGACGAGCTGGACTATATCGCGGTCGGCGCCACCTTGCTCATCCCCGTGGCCGCGCCGGACCATCCGCTGGCGAAGGGTCCCAACCCGCCGGGCGCGGGCCGCGACCACACCCAGCTGGTGCTCACCGACCGCTCGCATCTGACCGAAGGCCGCGACTTCGCCGTCGCCAGCGCCCACACGTGGCGGCTGGCGGACCTGGGGGCCAAGCACATCCTGCTGAAGGAGGGCCTGGGCTGGGGCAACATGCCCGAGCCCATGGTGCGCGAGGATCTGGAGGTTGGGCGCTTGGTGCGGCTGGACATGGCCGAGATGGCGAGCGCGCACTACACGCTGCACGCGGTGCATCGGAGCGATACGCCGCCGGGCCCGGCGACGGCGTTTCTGATCGAGCGGTTTAGAGGGCAGGCGGACTGACGGTGCGGCCGTCCTCATCCTTCGACAAGCTCAGGATGAGGACTACTTTTCGCGGCGGTTCAGTAGGAAACCTCACCCTGAGCTTGTCGAAGGGCGAGGTTTCCGTTTCAGCGGCCTACTTCCGCGTCACCACGACCGCGTCACCGGCGTACTCCACCGTCGCATCGGCCGCCGCCGCGAAGTCGGTCGGCTTGGCGCCCGCCCCGATGAACCGCACCTTGAACGTCCGCTTGTCGACCATGCCGTCGAACTTGCCCGACCGCGCCCCGATCACGACTCGGCCCGAGGCGTTGTCGTAGCTGATCGGGATCCGGCTGTAGGCCCCGCGCTGATAGGCCATGGTCAGGCCGTCGTCCTCGTAGAGCTCGTACTGGCCGTCCTTACCCGTGTAGATCACCAGGGTGATCGGCAGGTCCGGCTTCTCGCCGACATATTGCTGGACCTCGGTGGTCGGCACGATGGCGCCGGCCTTCACGAACAGCGGCATGCGGCCCAGCGGCGCGTCGGCCTTGATCGACTGGCCACCGGCGTGAGCCTTGCCGGTCTCGAAGTCATACCAGGTGGTCCCGGCCGGCAGGTACACCGACCGCGAGCGCGCCTTGAACTCGGTGACCGGGGCGACCAGGAACGCCGAGCCGTACAGGTACTCGTCATTGACGTCCCGCGCCTTCAGGTCGTTGGGATAGTCCATGACCAGGCCGCGCATGATGCTGCCATCGCGGTGATAGGTCTCGCCCGCCAGGGTCAGGGTGTAGGGCATCAGCCGGTAGCGCAGCTGATCGTACCAGACGAGCGAGTTGTAGACCTCGGTCCCCTCGTCGGCGAGGTTCCAGATCTCGCGGAAGGGCTCCTCGCCGTGGCTGCGGAACAGGGGCGAGAAGGCGCCGAACTGGAACCAGCGCAGGTTCAGCTCCTGCCACTCGGCCCAGTGCTTGGGATCGCGCTTTTCATAACGCTCCTCGACCGAGAAGCCGCCGATGTCGGTGGTCCAGTTGGGGATGCCCGACATCGACAGGTTCACACCGGCCGAGATCTGGTCCTTGAAGTCGTCCCAGCGGGCCACGACGTCGCCGCTCCACAGGGCCACGCCCTGGCGCTGGATGCCGCCAAAGCCCGAGCGTGAGAAGATGTACGAGCGCTTGTCCGGATCACGCTGATGCTCGCCGTCGAACACCGCCTGGGTGTGCAGCAGCGGGTACGAGTTGAAGAACTCCGCGCCCGGCCCCTTGGCGGTCGGCCCCATGCGCAGGGTGCGCTCGGGGATGTCGAGGTTGGAGTGCATGTCCGGCTCGTCGCTGTCCATCCACCAGGCGTCGATGCCCACGCCGCCCAGGTTCTCCTTGACCTGGCGCCAGTAGATGTCGCGCGCTTCCTGCGTATAGGGGTCGTAGAACGAGTTCAGATACCCCGGCCCCACCCAGTCCAGCGCGCCCTGCTCGACATTGCGGCGGTACATGAAGCCCTTGGCGTCCAGCTCCTTGTAGTTCTTGGTCGTCGGATAGAACTTGGGCCAGATCGAGATCATGAAGTGGGCGTCCAGGTCGTGGACGTCCTTCAGCATCTTCTTGGGGTCGGGGAAGCGCGTTTCGTCGAACTTGTGGCTGCCCCAGCTGTCGTCCTTCCAGTAGCGCCAGTCGAGGACGATGTTGTCCAGCGGGACCTGGCGCTTGCGGTACTCCTTGACCACCCCGACCAGCTCGTCCTGGGTGTTGTAGCGCTGGCGGCTCTGCCAGAAGCCGTACGACCAGCGCGGCAGGGCCTGGGCCTTGCCGGTCAGCTCACGATAGCCGGACACGACCTGGTCCAGGTTGTCGCCGGCCACGAAGTAGTAGTCGATCGTATGGGCGACGTCTGACGTCAGGGTCAGCGACTTCTGCTGCGCCGCCGGGATCGGGTCGTTGTGCAGCAGGGCGACATAGCCGTCGTTGGGATCCCACTCGACGCGGACCTTGTGGCGCATGCCGGCCTTCATCGGGACGGTGAAATTGTGGAACCACGGGTTCCAATTTTGCCGCCAGCGATCGATCTTCAGCTGCCCGTCGACCCAGATCTTGGCGTAGCTGGACGAGTACAGCTTGAACTTCTGGACGCCGCTGGCCTTAGGCTCGACGAAGCCCTCCCAGACCACGGTCGCGCCCTTCACCGGCTTCTTGTCGGCGGTCTGCAGCTCGGCCGGCCAATTGGGCAGGTCGTCCAGATATTGGTAGTCGATGTCCTTCTCGGTCCGGGTCAGCTTCAGCTCGCCCTTGACGTAGTACTTGGCGGTGAAGCCGCCGGGCTTGCCGCTGGCGTCGGTGATCTTCAGGTCGCGCGAGGCCAGGGCATAGGGCGTCGGGTCGCCGAAGCGGGTGATACCGTTATTGTCCCACAGGACGCCGTAGTTGCGGGTCGACAGCACGAACGGGACGGCGATGTCGCGATTATACTGGGCCAGCTCGACGTCCTGGCCGTTGTAGTTCATCTGGCCGTTCTGGTGCTGCCCTAGGCCGTAGAAGCCTTCATTCGTGGACGGATTGAAACGCTGGCTGATGGCGTAGAAGCCCTTGCCGTCGATGGTGTGCGGCTTGAACGCCGCCCGCCCCTGCTCGGCCAGAACCGTCTTGCCGGCCGCGTCCTTGAACGAGACCTGGCCGTCCTTCAGCGTCACTTCGGCGGTGGCCTTGCCGGCCTTCAGCACGACCTTGCCGGCGGTCTCGGTGACCGTGAAGCCGCTGGTCTTCGGCTGGGCGATGACCATCAGGCTCTGAGGCGCGTCGATCGTGTCGGTGGGTGAGGCGGTGACGCGGATGGCGCGGTCGCTCATCACCTGCAGGCGGACCTTCTTGGCCGCTCCCGAGGCGGGGGTGACGATGACGCCGTCGGCGGTCTTCTCGAAGCCGCCGTCGAGGGCCAGCGCCGAGGTGGAGGCCAGCAAGGCGAGGCTGAACGTAGAGAGAGCTAGGATACGCATGGCTGGTCCCGTCAGTAGGTGGCGAGCTTGACCCGCAGGATCTGCGCGCCGCCGGTGAAGTTGAGGCCGTAGTCGGTCTGGTCGCCGTTCCACAGGCGGTCGAAGACCCATTGGCCGTTCTCGAAGTGACCCTCTTCCACGCGGGCCATCAGCATCGGCTTGTTGTCCTTCAGCGCGCGGCCGAACTCGAAGCGGACATTGCGGCCGGTGACCAGGAACTCGTCGGGCGACAGCTGGGCGACGACGCCGCCGCCGTCAGGACCTTGCGGGCCGGGCGGGCGGTCCTTGAGCCAGGCCCAGTCGGACGCCCCGAACTGCCACTTGCCGTAGCGCAGGGTGACGGTCCAGGCGCCCATGGTCGTGGTCTGGGGCGCGCGGTCGTCGGGCTCGGAGCCGCCGAACACCTTGTTCTCGAAGGACAGCTTGGCCCACTCGCGGGCCATGCCGCCCAGCAGGCGGTAGTTGGCCGCGAAGGCCTCGACCGTGGCGTCGTCCAGCTTGGCCGCGCCCAGCGGGAAGTTGGCGTAGCCGGTATAGTCCATGCCGAACGGCGAGAAGCCGATGCCCTGGCGGCCCAGCGCATCGAAGACGTAGCGGGCATAGACCGGATCGTTGCCGGTCTCGGCCACGAACAGCGCGTTGCCGGGCCGTTTGTAGTGGGCCAGGGCGGCCGAATATTTGACCGACTCCTTCATGTAGATGTCGGGCGCGATCAGATCGACCGAGGGGGCCGCGGCCTTCCAGACGCCGATGACATTGTCGGTCGGGCCGCCGGCCGAATAGCTCTTGGGCTCGCCCGGCTTGATCGGGTCGCGCAGGGCGGCGTTGACGTACATCGGCAGCGGATAGACGGCCTTGCCGGCGGCGGTCACCTGGTCGACGAAGCGGCCGATATGCCAGGCGTGGAAGTACTCGTCGGCGTCCTTGCCGAAGGCTTGCGACCACGTGCCGGGCTTGGCGCCCACGGCCTTCACCAGCGCCGCCGGCGCGGGACCCTCGAACACCTTCTGGGCGGCGGGGCCGAAGTCGCGGACCGTGCCGTAGGTGCCGGTCTCGTTCTCGACCTGAACCATGATGACGGTGCGCTCGGCGCTGTCCTTGGCCTTCAGGTGGGTCATCAGGGCCACGAAGGCCTTGCGGTCGGCATCGAGCGTCGACTGGGCCAGCGGCGACATCGAGTACGAGCGCTGACCGTCCTCCTTCTTCAGGCGCGGGAAGCGCTTGTCGTCCAGCTTGACCCACTCGGGGGCGTAGGACGGCGAGCTGTTCTTCCAGGTGCCGAACCACAGGAGGACCAGGCGCACGTCATGCTCGCGGGCCTGCTTGAGCAGCAGGTCCAGGTACGAGAAGTCGAACTTGCCCTCGACCGGCTCGATCTGCTCCCAGGCAATCGGCACCTGGACGGTGTTGGCGCCCATCTTGGCGACGGCCGGCCAGACCTTGGGCATCTGCGAGGGCCAGGCGGACGAGTTGTTGACCTGGGCGCCCAGGATCAGGAACGGCGCGCCGTCGACCATCAGGGCATGGCGACCGTCCTTCTCGACCAGACGCGGGATCTCGCGATCGGCCGCGATGGCGTCCGTCGACAGGGCCAAGGCCGAGACCATTCCGAGGGTCGCTATGAAGCGCGAAAGTCCCATCCGCCTCCTCCGTACGCGAGCGCCAAATCGATGTTAGCGCTATCAATCTTATTGTCGGACCATTGCCCCGCCGGAGGGCGCAAGCAAGTCCGCGTGGCTCAAAAAAATCCGCGCACCGCCGCAGGTGACGATGCGCGGGGAAAGACGTCGCGCGACCTCGGGGAGAGGTGTCGCGCGAGGCGAGGCCAGGGCCATGAAACCCTCTGCCGCACCGCCTAAGCTAGTCAGACTATAGTCGTATAATTCAGACCAACAAGAAGTTTTGATAGCGTTGTCATCCATTCAAAGGGCCACCGGGTCGGCCTTGCAGGCCGCTGCGATGAAGGCGTCATGCGTGGGCAGGCGGGCCACGATGTCGGCATTCATCCGACCGATCCGGAGCAGCGCGCCAGCCACCTCGTCATAGGCCGGCACGTCCGCCAGGCGGTCGTAGTCGCGGGGCGAAATCCCCTGCCCCAGGAACACCGCCAGCCAGCTGGGCTCGGCGAACAGCTGCTCGTCGAAGCGGGCGATCTTGGCGCGGCTTTCGAAGAGCTCGATCTTGTGGGCCAGGCTGTCGGGGACGGCCATGTCGCGGCAGTAGCGCCAAAGCTCGGCGTCATCGCGCTGGGTCGCCTTGTAGTGCAGGACGATGAAGTCGCGGATCTGCTCGTATTCGATCTGGGTCAGCCGGTTGAACTCGGCCTCGGCGGCCGGGTCGTAGCCGCCGATCGGAAGCAGCGACAAAAGGCGCATGGCCCCGGTCTGGATCAGGTGGATGCTGGTCGATTCCAGCGGCTCCATGAAGCCGCCGGCCAACCCCAAGGCCACCACGTTCTTGCTCCAGCTCTTCTTGCGG
The DNA here is from genome assembly GCF_058807295.1 of Caulobacter sp. GW821-FHT12D05. NCBI lineage: Bacteria > Pseudomonadati > Pseudomonadota > Alphaproteobacteria > Caulobacterales > Caulobacteraceae > Caulobacter > Caulobacter sp. GW821-FHT12D05. The sequence goes on along the minus strand of NZ_JBXAQO010000003.1, from coordinate 597,892 downwards.
CGACCGGCGGTGAAGCGTAGCGGGCGCGGGTCGGCCAGGGCCTTGCCGTCCAGGTTGGCGAGCAGCGTGTCGGCGGCCGCATCATCGCTGATATGGCTGCTGCAATAGACATAGCCGTTGCCGGTTCGGTGCTGCAGCGGGATCCGCCACTGCCAGCCGGCCTCGCGCGCGGTCGAGCGGGTGTAGGGCGTCAGCGGATAGGCGTTCTCGCACGGCACGGCCAGGGCGCGATCGCAGGGCAGCCAGTGCGACCAGTCCTCGTAACCCGCCTCCAGCGCCTGCTCGATCAGCAGGCCCCGAAACCCCGAACAGTCGACGAAGAAGTCACCCTCGACCCGGCGGCCGTCGGCCAGGGTCAGGCCGGTGACGAAGCCGCTCTCGGGGTCCTGCTCGACCTTGGCGATCTTGCCCTCGGTGCGCTTGACGCCCCGCGCCTCGGCGTAACCGCGCAGGTACTTGGCGTAGAGGCCGGCGTCGAAGTGGTAGGCGTAGCCCAGGCCCGGCACGCCGGGCGGCAGGTCCTTGGGCGGCAGGGCGAACTTGCCGGCCTTGGCCGCGACCGTGGCCAGAGCGTAGCTGTCCAGGCTGCCGCCCTCGCCCTGGGCCTTCAGCCGCAGCCAGTAGTGATGGAAACCCACGCCCTCGATCGCCTGGCCGTAAGGGCCGAAGGGGTGGAAATACTCCGCGCCCAGGCGGCCCCAGTCGCGGAACTGGATGCCCAGCTTGAACGTCGCCTGGGTCTGCTTGATGAAGTCGATCTCGTCGATGCCCAGGAGGCCGTTCAGGAACTGGATCGGCGGGATGGTGGCCTCGCCGACGCCGACCGTGCCGATCTCCTCGGACTCGATCAGCTCGACCTCGCCGATCCGGCCCTTCATGGCCTGGATCAGGGTCGCCGCGGCGATCCAGCCGGCCGTGCCGCCGCCGACCACCACGAACTTGCGATACATATCGATCCCTCAACCAAACCTGTCATCCCGGCCGTAGCGAAGCGGAGAGCCGGGACCGCGGCAAGCTCTGAGCCTGCTGCGGTCCCGGCTCGGCGCGCTGCGCGCTTGGCCGGGATGACAGTTTTTACGGCGCTAGAACGTCCCGCGCAGCACCACCGAGTAGCGGCGATCGGCCACCACCCAGTTGTGGCCCGTCAGGCCTTCTTCCGGACGCCCCGGATAGCTGACCAGGATCTTGGTCTTGGTGTTGGTCAGGTTCACGGCCTGGAAGCCGACCTTGATCTTGTCGTTGACCGTGTAGAACACCGAGCCGTCCAGCTGGCCGTAGTCGTCGTACCAGGCGGGGATGTTGATGTTCGCCGCCGTGGTGGTCAGCAGGTAACGCTCACGCCAGTTGTAGGCCAGGCGGGCCGACACCCTGCCCAGGTCGTACAGGGCCGCGAGGTTGTAGCTCTTCTTCGACAGGCCCTCGAGCGGCATCTCCTCGCCGTGCGTGGTGATGTTGGTCAGCTGGCTGTTGTCGTACGGGTTGGACGCGGCGTTACGCGCGCCCTTGCTGTCGACATAGGTGAAGTTGGCCTGCACGCCGAAGCCCTTCAGCAGGCCCGGCAGGAAGTCGTAGTACTGCTGGTAGGCGACCTCGAAGCCTTTGATCGAGCCCTTGCCGGCATTGTACGGCTGGATCACCTGGACCGTGCGGGTCACCCCGTTGTTGGTGAAGGTGACGGGCTGGGCGCCGTTGGTGATGAAGCCGTAGATGTCCTTGTAGAACACGGTAGCCGTCAGGCTGCCGGTCGGGGCGAAGTACCACTCCCAGGCCAGGTCGTACTGGGTGGAGCGGATCGGCTTCAGGTTCGGATTGCCGGCGTTGGCCGTGTACTGGAACACGCAGTTGGCCTGGGCGCCGCCGGGGATGGTGCTGGAGCAGGCGCCGCCGGTCAGGAAGCCGTTGGTGGCGCTGATCGCGTAGTTCGGCTGCAGCTGGGCGAAATCCGGACGCACCACCGCCTTGGCGGCGGCGAAGCGCAGGAACATCTCCGGCGTCACCTTCAGGCGCACGTTCAGGCTGGGCAGGACGTTGACGTAGTCGCGACCGCCGACGAAGGCGCTCCGGGCCCCATTGGCGAAAGCCAGGTCGGCCGCCGGGACGGTCGTCTGGGTGTTGGTGTTGAAGACCTGGATGCCCTGGCTGGTGGTCTCGGTCTTGACGACGCGGACGCCGATATTGCCGTCCAGCTCGCGTTCCTCGCCGCCGATCGCGACGTCGTGGCCGAAGCGCAGCATGGCGTAGCCCGCCAGGGTCTTTTCCTTCTGGTGGTTGGTGCTGCCCTTGCCGCCGTTCTGGGCCTGGCTTTCGAAGTCGCCCGCGAACGGACGCCAGCCGCCGCCGCCCGCGATGGCGATCTGCTCGATCGTCTTGGCGAAGCTGGCGTAGTCGTGGACGAACTCGGCGTTCGGCATGACGAAGGTCGCCGGCAGGTGCACCGCGCCGCGGAAATAGTCGTCGAACGGATAGAGGCTGTAGTGGCCCTTGTACGGGGCCAGCTGGTCGATCGACGGGGCGGACCAGCTGGGCGCCACCGTGTCCCAGCGATAGGCCGTCTCACGGGTCGTGGTCTGGCGATAGGTGCTGCGGACGCCGAACTTCAGCGACTTCAGCCAGCCGTCGTCGTCGAACTCGTAGCCGCCGTCCAGCCGCGTGGCCAGCTCGCTGCCCTCGTTGCGGTCGTGGTGGTCCATCACGGCCTGCAGGTAGTAGCTGGCCGGGTTCGAGGTGAACGCCGTGTTGTTGTTCATCGTGATGGTCGGCAGGTCGCTCGTCAGGTCCAGGCTGGCGGGCGAGGCGTCCGAGCTGAGCGCGTTGAACGCGGTCGTGTCGACGGTCTTGGTCTTGGCGTAGATGTACTGGACGTCGCCGCTGAACGACCACTTGTCGTTGGGATTGTACTTCAGGTTCAGCGAGTAGTCCGAGGTCACCGAGCTGCGCTCGGCATAGCGGGTGTCGATGGTCGACGAGCCCAGGCTGGTGCCGCCCGGCGTCTGGGCCAGCGTGCCCTTGGTGAAGTGGCCGCCGTTGTCATAGGTGAAGGTCGTGCCGGCGGCCGGGCCGTTGGTCGAGCCGACATTGAAGCCCACCGCGTGCTCGGACGAGGCCATCAGGGCCGACGAGCGCAGGAACTGCAGGGTCGCTTCCCACTGGTCGTTCGGGCGCCATTGCACGGCGGCGTCGATGCCCTTGCGCTCGCGGTCGAAGTCCAGGCTGCGGTAGCCGAAGCCCCCGGGGACATAGACCGTCTTGCCGGGCGCCAGGTCGGTGCGGACGAAGTACGGGTCGACCGAGATGGTGTCGGTGCGGCTCTTCAGCTTGGAGTCCGACAGGTCGATCAGGAAGCCGACCTCGCCGATGCCGGTCTGGAAGCGATCGCTGTAGAGGACCGAGCCCGAGGGCTTCCACTTCTTAGCCAGGTCGCCGTACGAGCCGTCGATCGAATAGGCGATGATGCGCTTGGCGCTGTCGAATGGCAGGCGGGTGCGCAGGTTGACCGTGCCGCCGACGCCGCCTTCGATGATGTCGGCCGAGGGGTTCTTGTAGACGTCCACGCCGGCCATCAGCTCGGGCGGGATATCCTCGAAGCTCAGGGTGCGGCCGCTCTTGGCCGAGAAGCTGTCGCGGCCGTTCAGTTCCCCGCGCACCCAGCTCAGGCCGCGGACCTGCACGCCCGAGCCCTCGACCGACAGGCGGTCGGCGTCGCGGCCGTCCGAGGTGCGGCCGATGGTGACGCCGGCGACCCGTTGCAGGGCCTCGGTGACCGAGCGGTCCGGCAGGGCGCCGATGTCCGTGGCGGTGATCGAGTCGACCAGTTGCTCGGCGTTCTGTTTCAGTTTCTGCGCCGACTGGATGGCGGCGCGCTGGCCGGTGACGACGACCTCGTCGACGGCCGTGCTTTCGATCTGCTGGGCGAAGGCCGCGGGCGCGGCGGCGCACAGAACCAGGGCCGAAGCGCCAGCCAGCATGATTTTACGACGAGACGAATTGAGGCGCTGCATGCGCTGTTCCCTTCCCCTATGGGGAGCCGTCCCGGTTCGTTCTTGAGCGACCGGTGACGTGCGGCCTGACATGCCGCTTGCTCCATATTCGGTAGCTATAATCGTATAATTGCTACCTTCAAGCCGAAATTGATAGCGCTATCATTTCCGACATGACAGCGTTGTTTCGGCCACACCGCAGGCAATGACACCGCGATCAACCGCAGGAAATCCGGAAGCGCTTCCAAAGCTCGGCTGTTCCGGCGGCCGATTGCCTAGATCATTATTATACTATAAATGGCCGCATAATTCTGAGGGGCGGGGCCAGTAGCCCGCGTTAGGGACGGACATGAGCGACGACACCGCGGGCAAGGGCCTGCGCAGCGGCGGCACCTATGGCAAGCTGGATCGGGACGGGTTCATCCACCGATCGTGGATGAAGAGCCAGGGCCTGCCCGACGACGTGTTCGACGGCCGGCCGGTGATCGGCATCTGCAACACCTGGTCCGAGATCACTCCCTGCAATGCCCACCTGCGCGAGATCGCCGAGCACGTGAAGCGCGGCGTCTGGGAGGCCGGCGGCCTGCCGCTGGAGTTCCCGGCCATGTCGCTGGGCGAGACCCAGATGCGGCCCACCGCCATGCTGTTCCGCAACCTCTTGGCCATGGAGGTCGAGGAGTCGATCCGGGGCAATCCGATCGACGGCGTCGTGCTGCTGGGCGGCTGCGACAAGACCACGCCCGGCCAGCTGATGGGCGCGGCCAGCGTGGACTTGCCGACCATCGTCGTCTCGTCCGGGCCGATGCTGAACGGCAAGTTCCGCGGCAAGGACATCGGCTCGGGCACCGACGTCTGGAAGTTCTCCGAAGCCGTCCGGGCGGGTGAGATGACTCTGGCTGATTTCATGTCGGCCGAGAGCGGCATGAGCCGCTCGCCGGGCACCTGCATGACCATGGGCACGGCCTCGACCATGGCCGCGATCATCGAGGCCATGGGCCTGTCCCTGCCCTACAACGCTAGTATCCCCGCCGTGGACGCCCGCCGCCGGGCCCTGTCGCACGAGACCGGCCGGACCATCGTGCGGATGGTCAAGGAAGACCGGACGCTGTCCAAGGTCGCCACCCGCGCCGCGTTCGAAAACGCTTTGCGCGTCCACGCCGCGATCGGCGGCTCGACCAACGCCGTGGTCCACCTGCTGGCCCTGGCCGGTCGCCTGGGCGTGAAGCTGGATCTCGAGGACTTCGACCACTTGTCGCGCGACGTGCCGCTGCTGGTCGACCTGCAGCCCTCGGGCAGGTTCCTGATGGAGGACCTGCACTATGCCGGCGGCCTGCCGGCGGTGATGAAGCAGCTGGAGCCGGTGCTCGATCCGAACGCCCCGACCGTGGCCGGCCACCGCATCGGCGCCCAGTACGAAGCCGCCGAGGTGTTCAACGCCGAGGTCATCCGCACGATGGCCGATCCGGTGAAGCCCGACAGCGGCATCTGGGTGCTGCGCGGCAACCTCGCCCCCGGCGGCGCGGTGATGAAGCCCAGCGCGGCCTCGCCCGAGCTGCTCAGCCATCGCGGCAAGGCCGTGGTGTTCGAGACCATCGAGGACTTCCGCGCCCGCATCGACGATCCGGACCTGGACGTCGACGCCAGCTCGATCCTGGTCTTGAAGGGCTGTGGTCCCAAGGGCTATCCGGGCATGCCCGAGGTCGGCAACATGCCGCTGCCTCGCAAGCTGCTGGAAAAGGGCGTCAAGGACATGCTGCGGATCAGCGACGCCCGGATGAGCGGCACCGCCTATGGCGCGGTGATCCTGCACGTCTCGCCCGAGTCCGACGCCGGCGGCCCGCTGGCCGTGGTGCGCAATGGCGACGAGATCGTGTTCGATGGGCCGGCGCGTTCGCTCAGCCTGGCCATCAGCGACGCCGAGCTGGAGAGCCGCCTGGCCGCCTGGCGCGCCGATCCGCCGCCGGCGAAATACACGCGCGGCTACGCCAAGCTTTATGTCGACCACGTGCTGCAGGCCGACCAGGGCGCGGACCTGGACTTCCTGGTCGGGGCCTCGGGCTCGGTCGTCACGCGCGAGAGCCACTAGATGGACCAGGACATCGTCATCGTCGGCGACTGGGGCACCTCGCGCCTGCGGCTGTGGCTGCGCCAGGGCAAGAGCGTGATCCATCGCCGCGATGGCCCGGGCGTCTCGGCCCTGACCGACACGCCGGAGAAGACCTTCCTCGACCTGGTCGGCGACTGGCGCGAGGCCCATCCGGCCGGCGCCCTGATGTGCGGCATGGTCGGCTCGCGCATCGGCTGGAAGGAAGCGCCCTACGCCGCCTGCCCGGCTGGTCCCGCTGATGTGGCGGAGAAGGCACTGCGGTTCGAGGCCGACGGCCTGCCGGTGACCCTGGTCCCGGGCCTGTCCTGCGCCAACCCGCTGGGCGGTCCCGACGTGATGCGCGGCGAGGAGACGCAGGTCTTCGGCGCCCTGGCGCTGGATGGGACCTTGCGCACCGGCCGCCACCTGCTCGTTTTGCCCGGCACCCACAACAAGTGGACCGTGGTCGAGGACGGCCAGATCATGGGTTTCGTCACCGCTCCGGTCGGCGAGACCTTCGCGCTGCTCAAGCAGCACTCGACCCTGGCGGCCGGCGGCGGTTCTCAGGCCGACGGTTCGGCCGAGGGCTTCGCGCAAGGCCTGTTCCGCATCGCCGAGCACGGCGCCCAGCGCCTGCCGCACCTGATGTTCGAGACCCGCGCGCGGCAACTGCTGGAGGACATGTCCTCCGCCGACGCCATGGGCTTCCTGTCCGGCCTGTTGATCGGGGCCGACGTGGCCGCCGCCCGCGACTGGTTCGGACCGATGCAGGCCGTCACCGTGATCGGCGCCGGGGCCTTGAGCGACCTCTACGTCCATGCGCTGGCCAAGGCCGGCGTCGAAGCCAACACCGTCGGCGGCGATGCGGCCGTCCTGGCCGGACTGTCGGCGATTTCCAGAATTCAGGACCAGTAAGCTTATGACCAACGCCGCTCCGCCCCCGATCGTGGCCATCCTGCGCGGCGTGAAGCCGACCGAGATCCTCGACATCGCCGCCGCCCTGGTGGCCGCCGGGATCAAGGGCATCGAGGTGCCGCTGAACTCGCCCGACCCGCTGGAGAGCATCGGTAAGCTGTGCGACGCCTTCGGGGAACAGGCCCTGTGCGGGGCCGGCACCGTGCTGTCGCCGCAAGCCGTGGACGACGTCGCATCCGTGGGCGGCAAGCTGATCGTCACGCCCAACACCGACCCCGAGGTCATCGCCCGCGCGGTCGCCCTGAACCTGACCGCCATGCCCGGCTTCGCCACGCCGTCCGAGGCCTTCGCGGCCGTCAAAGCGGGCGCGAAAGCCCTGAAGCTGTTCCCGGCCGGCACCTTCGGTCCGGGCCACATCAAGGCGATCAAGGACGTGCTGCCCAAGGACATCGCCGTCTACGCCGTCGGCGGTGTCGGCGCGGCCAATCTCGACGTCTGGAAGGCCGCCGGCGTGGCCGGCATCGGCGTCGGCGGCGAGCTCTACAAGCCGGGCTTCACCGCCCAGGAGGTCGGCGAACGCGCCGCCGCCCTGGTCGCGGCCTGGAACGCCTAACGACAACAAGAACGACGACGACAAGAACGGAGGGGGAGGACCATGAACCTAGCAGCCATCGATATCGCGGTGCTGGCGATCTACGCCGTCGCCATCTTCGGCCTGGCCCAGTGGGTCAGCCGCGACAAGGGCGGCCACCAGAAGGACTCGACCGACTACTTCCTGGCCGGCAAGGCCCTGCCCTGGTGGGCCATCGGCGCCTCGCTGATCGCCGCCAACATCTCGGCCGAGCAGATCATCGGCATGAGCGGCTCGGGCTACGCCATCGGCCTGGCCATCGCCTCCTATGAGTGGATGGCGGCCCTGACCCTGCTGATCGTCGGGAAGTATTTCCTGCCGGTGTTCCTGAAGAACGGCGTCTACACCATGCCGCAGTTCCTGGAGCAGCGGTATGGCCCCAGCGTGCGGACCCTGATGGCCGTGTTCTGGCTGGGCCTGTACGTCTTCGTGAACCTGACCTCGATCCTGTGGCTGGGCTCGATCGCCATCCACACCGTCACCGGCCTGGACCAGATGTGGGCCCTGGCCGCCATCGGCGCCTTCGCCCTGGCCTATCAGATCTGGGGCGGGCTGAAGGCGGTCGCGCTCACCGACATCGTCCAGGTGGCGCTGCTGGTCACCGGCGGCCTGATCATCGCCTGGCTGTCGCTGGGCAAGATCGGCAACGGCGACGTGGTCGCGGGCTTCCACCACCTGACGACCCAGTTCCCCGAGAAGTTCGACATGATCCTCAGCAAGGACAACACGCACTACAAGGACCTGCCCGGCATCGCGGTGCTGGTCGGCGGCCTGTGGATCATGAACATCAGCTACTGGGGCTTCAACCAGTACATCATCCAGCGCGCCCTGGGCGCCAAGGACCTCAAGGAAGCCCAGAAGGGCATCGCCATGGCGGCCTATCTGAAGCTGCTGATGCCGGTGATCGTGGTGCTGCCGGGCATCGCCGCCCTGGTTCTGGCCCCGCAAGGCATCAAGCCCGACCAGGCCTATCCGGAGATGATGAAGCTGCTGCCGCCCGGCCTGCTGGGCCTGGTGTTCGCGGCCCTGGTGGCGGCGATCGTCGCGTCGCTGGCGGCCAAGATCAATTCGATCGCCACCATCTTCACCCTGGACGTCTACGCCAAGGCCCGTCCGGGAACGAGCGAGAAGCAGCTGGTCACTGTCGGCCGCCTGACCGCCGTCATCGCGGTGATCATCGGTGTGCTGACCGCCAAGCCGCTGCTGGGCGGCGCCGAGCAGGCCTTCCAGTTCATCCAGGAGTTCACCGGCTTCTTCACGCCGGGGATCGTGGTGATCTTCATCCTGGGTATGTTCTGGAAGAAGGCGACCACCGCCGGGGCCCTGACCGCCGCCATCGGCTCGGCCGTGCTGTCGGCGGTGTTCTGGTACCTGCAGGAACAGGCCATCTACACCATGCCGTTCATGAACCGCGTCGGCGTCGTCTTCCTGCTGTCGCTGGCCGGGGCCGTGCTGGTCTCGCTGGTCGCGCCGCAGAAGACACCGGTCAGCGTCGTGACCCTGGAAGGGGTCAGCTACAAGACCTCGACCGGTTTCAACATCGCCGGGATCGGCGTCATCCTGATCCTCATCGCGCTCTACGCCACCTGGTGGTGAAGCCAATGGGCGGGCCATTGGCTCGCCCATTTTTTGCATTTGGTCAGACCTCCGACCTGAACGCTCTTGCCGAATGCTCCCGGCGCGGCTGTATTCAGCGCAACCGCTCCATTCGCGAGCGGAGCAAATCAAGTTAGACAGCGGCGACCGCGTTTTTCGTCCCCGCCGCAGGAAAGAAGATCCGCCGATGCGCACGCAGCCCGGCCTGAGTTTGACGTACGGTCTGGTCGAGCAACTTGGTCAGGCCATCGTGACCGGCGAATATGCCGAGGTGGGCTTTCCGACCGAGGGCGAGCTTTCCAAGCAGTTCGGCGCCAGCCGCACCGTCACCCGCGAGGCGGTCAAGATGCTGACCGCCAAGGGCCTGCTCAGCGCCCGCCCGCGCCACGGCACCGTGGTCGAGCCGGAAGCCGAGTGGAACATGCTGGACCCGGACGTCCTGCGCTGGCTGCTGGAGCGCAAGTTCAGCCTGCGCCTGCTGGCCGACTTCACGGAAATGCGCCTGGGCATCGAGCCCGCCGCCGCGGCCCTGGCCGCCCGCAACGCCGACGAGGCGGGACTGGAGGAGATCCGCAGGGGCTTGCGCCGGATGAAGGCCGCCGCCCAGGGCGAGGACGATCCCCTCACCGCCGACATCGCCTTCCACATCGCCATCCTCAGCGCGACCAAGAACCCGTTCTATCGCGAGCTGCACGAGCTGGTGAACACGGCGCTGCGCATCTCGATCCGGTTCACCAACCGCATCAAGGGCCGCACCGCCTCGATCCCCTCGCACGAGGACGTGGCCGAGGCGATCATCGCCCGCGACGCCGACAAGGCCTCGGCGGCCATGCGCGAGATCATCGTCGACGTGCTGGAGCTGATCCGCGCGGCCTCGCCGTCCACCGAAAGCGAAGCGGCGCGACGCGAAGCCTGACGCTCGGCGCTTGCTTTTCGGATTGGAATTGACAACGTTGTCAAGTAGCGGCCGCTAGAGCCGTCTCTGGGAGCACGCCATGGTCTCGATCCGCAAAGTTCTGGGCCTGGGCGCGCTTGTCGCCCTGCTGGCCTTGCCCGTTGCCGCCCGCGAGATCTCGCCGGAAGCGCAGGTCGCCGCCATGAAGCGCGGCGTCAACATCATCGGCTACGACCCGCTGTGGAAGGACCCCGCCAAGGCCCGTTTCCAGCTGGATCGCCACTTCAAGACCATCAAGGCCGGCGGCTTCGACACGGTGCGGGTCAACCTGCACGCCTTCGCCCACATGGACGCCGAAGGCCGGCTGGATCCGCAGTGGCTGGCGACGCTGGACAAGGTCGTGAAGGAGGCCCTGGCCGCCAAGCTGACCGTCATCCTGGACGAGCACGACTTCAACGCCTGCCAGGACGACCTGGCGGCCTGCAAGCCCAAGCTGACCGGCTTCTGGAAACAGATCGCCGAGCGGTACAAGGCGACCCCGGACCAGGTGGTGTTCGAGCTTTTGAACGAGCCCAACCGCGCCATGGACACGGTGTGGAACGCCTGGATCCCCGACCTGCTGGCCGCCATCCGCCCGACCAATCCGACCCGCAACGTCATCGTCGGCCCGACCAACTGGAACAGCCTGCACCGCCTGGCGGACCTGCAGCTGCCCAAGGCCGATCGTCACCTGATCGTGACCTTCCACTACTACGATCCGTTCCCGTTCACTCACCAGGGCGCGTCGTGGGCCAGCCCGGTTCCGCCGGTCGGCGTCAGCTGGGGCACGGCGGACGAGCACGCCCGCATCGACAAGGATTTCGACACCGTGGTCGCCTGGGCCAAGGCCGAGCGCCGCCCCGTTCTGCTGGGCGAATTCGGGGCCTACGACAAAGGTCCAATCGACTCGCGCATCGCCTATACGCAAGCTGTCGCCCGCGCGGCCGAGGCCCATGGTTTCGCCTGGGCTTACTGGCAGTTTGACAGCGACTTCGTGGTCTACGACATCAAGGCCGACGCCTGGAACGCCCCCATTCACGACGCTCTGATCACCAAGAAGTAGGACCTTTCTCGTGCAAGCTCCGTACGTCGCCGCCGCCGACCGCTATTCGTCGATGCCCTATCGCCGCACGGGCCGCAGCGGCCTGGATCTGCCGGCCATCTCGCTGGGCCTGTGGCAGAACTTCGGCGGCGCCGACGTGTTCGAGACCGGCCGCGCCATCCTGCGCCGGGCGTTCGACCTGGGCGTCACCCACTTCGACCTGGCCAACAACTACGGCCCACCTTACGGCTCGGCGGAAGAGAACTTCGGCAAGGTGCTGAACGACGATTTCAAGGCCCATCGCGACGAGCTGGTGATCTCGACCAAGGCCGGCTGGGACATGTGGCCGGGCCCCTATGGCGGCATCGGCGGCTCGCGGAAGTACCTGATCGCCAGCTGCGACCAGAGCCTCAAGCGCATGGGCGTCGACTATGTCGACATCTTCTATTCGCACCGCGTCGATCCCACGACGCCGCTGGAAGAGACCATGGGCGCTCTCGCCCACCTGCACCGCCAGGGCAAGGCGCTGTACGTCGGCATCTCGTCCTACTCGCCCGAGCTGACCCGCCAAGCCCACGCCATCCTCAAGAGCGAAGGCGTGCCGCTGCTGATCCACCAGCCGTCCTATTCGATGGTCAATCGCTGGATCGAGGACGAGCTGCTGGACACCCTCGAGGCCCTGGGCGTCGGCTGCATCGCCTTCTCGCCGCTGGCCCAGGGCCTGCTGACCAGCAAGTACCTGAACGGCGCGCCCGCCGACTCCCGGGCGGCCAAGGGCGGCTCGTTCGGCGGTCACCTGCTGAGCGAAGACAACATCGCCCGCATCCGCGCGCTGGACGCCATCGCCAAGCGCCGCGGCCAGACCCTGGCCCAGCTGGCCCTGTCGTGGGTGCTGCGTGATCCGCGCGTCACATCGGCCCTGATCGGCGCCCGCACGGTGGCCCAGCTGGAGGACTCTCTGGCCGCGCTGAACACGCTGTCGTTTACCGCTGAAGAGCTGACCGAGATCGACAGCCATGCCTCGGAAGGCGGCGTTGATCTGTGGAAGGTGTCCTCAGAGCTCGCACCAGGCGACCTGCCGTAACCATAATAGCCAAGGTTTAATGTTCCGACGGCTTGTCGAAGGCGCGCGTTCGCATAAGGTTCTGCGCGATGGATAAGGGCGACCCTACCCTGTCTGACGAGGCCATAGGTCTCGACCGCCTCACCGAGCGTGAGCGCGAGTGCCTTCGACTCGTCGATCGTCACATGAGCTCCAAGGAGATCGCCCGCGAGCTAGGCCTCTCCAAGCACACTGTCGACTGGCACCTGGACAAGGCCCGCAAGCGCCTGGGCGCGGCGGACCGCTACGACGCGGCCCGGCGGGTTTTCGACCGGCCAAATGGGGATCGGGGCGCCCCCCCTCCGACGACTGATACCCCCCCTCCGATCGCGTCAGGGTCCGACGCGGCCCGGCTAGGCGAACCTCCTTCCTCACGGTCAGCTGACCGCATTGAGGAAGGAGTTCCCAGTGAACGAGTTGACCCCCCATCAGAAGGACGCGATCGGCCGAGCCGCTCACCTGCGTCGGGAAGTCTCGAGCTTCCAGGACACGTGGCCGAGGCTGAATTCGGCCGAGCTCTTGCCCCCGCTCACGTGGAGCGAGCTCGAGCGCCAGCTCATGAACCTGGCGGCCACCCCGACCGCGGCGTCCATGGTGCCGGACCTGGTGGCGGCTACGCGCAAGCAGGCTTCGTTCAAGCCGAACGAGCTGGTGATGCGCGAGATCCTGTGTATCGCCAGCGCGGTGATGGACGAGACGTTCCTGACGGACTCCGACTCCTCGTCTCAGGACTTGGAGGAGGACGGCCCAATGAGCTGAGCGTCCCGCTCCGACTGGCCTTCATCGTCGCCGTGATGATCGTGACCGCCTTTGCGTTCGGCTCGATCCTGGCGGGGCTCCACGCCCTCGAAGGCCTCGCGCACTAAAGCCCGCCCTCGGGCTCAAGCCTCCCGACAATCGAACAATCCATGACGCGCCGACGGACCCTTCCGGCGCGAGGAGAGAAGCTATGCTCAAGCAACGTCGCCTGGCCGCCGAAACCGTCGCCGAAGCCCTGTTCGCCGCCGAGCGCGCGATCGACGCCGCCATCGCCAGCACCGCCGCCCTGGCGGGCCTGATCCCCGAGCAGCGCCAGCAGGCCAACCTCTCGGCCATGATCGGCCAGGAAGCCCTGATGACCACGATCCAGACCATGGGCGCGCTGGGCGCGGCCCGCGAAGGCATCGTCACCACCCACCGCCACCTGACCACCGCCCAGCGCGACATGGGCCTGGCGGCGGTGTCGTTCGGCGACGGCGGCTACAAGCAAGGTCCGGAAGACAAGCCCGGCGTGCCGACGGGCGTGTTCACCCTGGCGGCCGACAACCGCAACGCCGCCTAAAGTTCGTCGATCGAAAGATCGGTTCTCGGCCCTCCGGCGTCGCCGGAGGGCCGTTGCTTTCGAGCCTCGCGCCCGGCAAGCTGCCCGCGATGTTCCTGCACTTCCTCTATCAATGGGCGAGCCTGATCGCGCTGGTCGTCACGGCGACCATGGCGCTGTGGCGCGGCGACTGGCCCGAGCGCTCCGGGGCCCTGGCGATGATCATCGCCTGGTTCGCCACCCCCCTGGTGCAGAACGGCCTGCAGCGCTTCGGCGTGCAGGAGGGCGTGATGATCGTCGATGCGGGCCTGTTTGCCGCCCTGCTCTATGTCGCGCTCAAGTCCAACCGCTGGTGGCCGCTGTGGGCCTGCGGGTTCCAGGCCATGAACGTCGTGCTGCACGTGGCCGTCATCGCCGACGCCAAGATCTGGGCCTGGTCGTACTTCATCGCCAGCTCGGTGTTCAGCTACCTGGTCATGATCGCCCTGTTGCTGGGCGCCCTGGGCCGACCCCCGCGCGAGCGGCGCACGACCTGACGCCGCGTCACGGCTGACAGCCCTTCGAACGCCTGTTTCACTCCCGTCAACGACAGGGAGAGAACTCATGGGTGAAGCCTATATCGTGGCGGCCGCGCGGACGGCCGGCGGGCGCAAGGGCGGCAAGGTCTCGGGCTGGCATCCGGCCGATCTGGGCGGCGCCATCCTGGACGCTCTGGTCGCGCGCACCGGCGCCGATCCGGCCCTGATCGAGGACGTGATCATGGGCTGCGTGGGCCAGGTCGGCGAGCAGGGCCTGAACATCGCCCGCAACGCCATCCTCGCCTCCAGCCTGCCCGAGAGCGTGCCCGGCACCTCGGTCGACCGCCAATGCGGCTCGTCGCAGCAAGCCATCCACTTCGCCGCCGCCACCGTGATGTCCGGCGCCATGGACATCGTCATCGCCGCCGGCGTCGAGAGCATGAGCCGCGTGCCGATGGGGCTGTCGTCGCAGCTGCCCTACAAGAACGGTTTCGGCACCTACAAGAGCCCGCGCATCGAGGATCGTTATCCCGGCATCCAGTTCAGCCAGTTCACCGGCGCCGAGATGCTGGCTAAGAAGTACGACCTGTCGCGGGCCGAACTCGACGCCTACGCGCTGAAGAGCCACCAGCGGGCCATGGCCGCCACCAAGGGCGGCAAGTTCGCCGCCGAGATCGTGCCGATCGACGTGACGCTGGAGGACGGCACCGCGGCCCGCCACGACGCCGACGAAGGCATCCGCTGGGACGCCACCCTGGAGTCGATCGGCGCGGTGAAGCTGCTGGCCGAGGACGGCCGCATCACCGCCGCCACCTCCAGCCAGATCTGCGACGGCGCGGCCGGCGTGATGATCGTCAATGAACGGGGGTTGAAGGCCTTGGGCGTCAAGCCCTTGGCGCGGATCCACAGCATGACCGTGATCGGCCACGACCCGGTGATCATGCTGGAGGCCCCGATCCCCGCCACCCTGAAGGCCCTGGACCGGGCCGGCCTGAAGATCGGCGACATCGATCTCTACGAAGTCAACGAAGCCTTCGCCTCGGTGCCGACGGCGTGGCTGAAGGTGACGGGCGGCGATCCGGACAAGCTGAACGTCAACGGCGGCGCCATCGCCTTGGGCCATCCGCTGGGTGGGTCGGGGGCGAAGCTGATGACGACCCTGGTGCATGCGATGCAGGACCGCGGCGCGCGGTACGGGCTGCAGACGATGTGCGAGGGCGGGGGATTGGCCAACGTGACGATCGTGGAGCGGCTTTAGAGGCCAGGATCCTCCCCCTAGCGGGGGAGGTGTCGGCGAAGCCGACGGAGGGGGAAGTAACCGGATAACCCGCTGTTCCCCCTCCGGCCTTCGGCCGCCTCCCCCACGGGGGGAGGATCTGGATTTTATCGTCTTACGGCAAATTAACTCAGCGACCCGGGGTTTGTCGGCTAGAAGGCCGTCGGGCTCTAACTGTCGCTGGGGATAATCGTGCTTTACCGGATCAATGGGCGCCGCCCGACTTTGAGCGCGCTGGTCTTGGTCCTGGGCGTGAGCGCGATCGCTCTGTCAGGCTGCGGCGACAAGAAGGCCAAGAAGGAGAAGGCGTCGCCCTCCGCCTCGGCCACCGTCAGCGTCGTCACGGTGACCAGCCAGCCGATCGCCCGCCAGATCAACGCCACCGGCACGATCTCGCCCTGGGAAGAGGTGCCGGTCGGCGCCGAGACCGGCGGCCTGACGGCCGTCTCGGTCAATGCCGAGGAAGGCCAGGTCGTCCAGGCCGGCCAGGTGCTGGTCCAGCTGAACAGCGCGCTGATCAGCGCCCAGCTGCGCCAGCAAGATGCGAACGTCGCCAGCGCCAAGGCCACCCTGGCCGAGGCCAGCGCCGCCTTGAACCGCGCCCGCGAGCTGAACGCCAAGGGCTATCTGAGCCAAGCCGGCCTCGACACCGCCACCGCCCGTCAAGGCACCAGCGCCGCCAACCTGGCCGCCGCCGAAGCCGGCCGAGGCGAGACCGCCGCCCGCGTGGCCCAGACCTCGATCCGCGCCCCCGTCGGCGGACTGATCAGCCGCCGCAGCGTCACCAAGGGCCAGATCGTTTCGGCCGGTTCGGAACTCTTCCGCATCGTCCGCGACGGCCGCCTGGAGCTGGACGCCGACATTCCCGAGACCGACCTGGCGGCCGTGAAGGCCGGCATGCCGGCCAAGATCTATTCCGAGAAGCTGGGCGAGGCGACCGGCCGCGTCCGCATCGTCACCTCCGAGGTCAACGCCCAGACCCGCATCGGCACGGCCCGCGTCGCCCTGTCGTCGATGGGCGGCTTCCGTCCGGGGATGTTCGCCCGCGCCACGATCGACGCCGGCGACCAGCCCGCCCTGGTCGTGCCCTCGGCCGCTGTGCTGTACCGCGAGAACCGTCCCGGCGTGTTCGTGGTCGACGCCGCCAAGAAGGTCCACTTCCGCCGCATCGTCGTCCTGACCAACACCGGTGACCGCGTCGCCGCCACCGGCCTGACCGCCGGCGACAGCGTGGTGGTCGACGGCGCCGGCTTCCTGGGCGAAGGCGACCTGGTGCGCATCAGCGCCGCCAAGTCGGCGCGCTGAGGACCGGCCGATGCGCAACATCTCATCCTGGGCGATCAAGAACCCGATCCCCGTCATCCTGCTGTTCGTCCTGCTGTGCGTCTACGGCGTGGCCAGCTTCAACAGCATGCGGATCAACAACAATCCCGACGTCGACCTGCCGATCGTCGTCGTCACGGCCGTACGCCCCGGCGCCGCGCCCAGCGAGCTTGAGACCCAAGTCACCCGCCTGATCGAGGACTCGATCGCCGGCCTGGGCCAGGTGCGCCACACCAACTCCACCGTCGTCGACGGCGCCTCGACCACGGTCATCGAGTTCGAGCTGGGCGTCGACCACGAGCGCGTCACCAACGACGTGCGCAACGCCATGTCCAACCTGCGGGGCAGCCTGCCCCAGGACATGCAGGAGCCGACCGTCACCCGCGTCGACATCTCGGGCGATGACCTGATCACCTATGTGGTCAAGGCCCCGACCCTGACGCCCGAGCAGCGCAGCTGGTTCGTCGATAACGACGTGTCCCGCACCCTGCTGGCCATCCGCGGCATCGGCGAGGTCAACCGCCGGGGCGGCGTCAGCCGCGAGATCGAGGTCGCCCTCGCCCCCGACCGCCTGGCCGCGCGCGGCGTCACCGCCGCCGCCGTCAGCCAGGCCCTGGTCTCGTCCAACGCCGACCTGCCCGGCGGCCGGGTGACCATCTCGGGCGCCGAGCGCGCCATCCGCACCCTGGGCGCGGCCGGCTCGGTCGAGCAGCTGCGCGAGACCCGCGTCCCCGTCGCGGGCGGCGAGACCGTGCGCCTGGCCGACCTGGGCAATGTCACCGACCACTGGGCCGAGCCCCGCTCGCGCGCCCGTTATGATGGCCAGGAGGTCGTGACCTTCTCGATGATCCGCTCGCGCGGCGCCTCGGAAGTGCAGACCGCCGAGAAGGTCCGCAAGGCCGTCGAGAAGCTCGACAAAGAACACCCCGAGGTCCAGATCGAAGAGATCACCTCGAACGTGAAATATATCGAGGAGAGCTACATCGCTTCGATGGAGGCGCTGATCATCGGCGCCATCCTGGCCGTGCTGGTGGTGCTGCTGTTCCTGCGCGACTGGCGCGCCACCTTCCTGTCGGCCGTGGCCATCCCGATGTCGCTGATCCCGACCTTCGCGGTGCTGGCGCCGATGGGCCAGTCGCTGAACGGCATCACCCTGCTGGCCCTGTCGCTGACCGTCGGCATCCTCGTGGACGACGCCATCGTCGAGATCGAGAACATGGTCCGCCACATGCGCGGGGGCAAAAGCCCCTATGCGGCGGCCATGGAGGCGGCGGACGAGATCGGCCTGGCCGTCGTGGCCACCACCTTCACCATCGTGGCGGTGTTCGCGCCGGTCGGCTTCATGCCCGGCATCGTCGGCCAGTTCTTCAAGGCCTTTGCGCTGGCGGCCTGCGTCTCGGTGCTGTTCTCGCTGGTGGTCGCCCGCCTGCTGACGCCGCTGATGGGCGCCTACATGCTCAAGGCCGACGTCAAGCACGAGGACAAGGACCCGCCGTGGATGGGTCCCTATCTGAAGAGCCTGAGCTGGGGCCTGAACAATCGCTGGAAGGTCCTCTTGATGGGCATCCCGATGTTCATCATCTCGATCTTCCTGGCCACCCGCCTGCCGTTCGAGTTCCAGCCCCAGGCCGACCGCGGCCGGGCTCAGTTCTCGGTCGAGCTGCCGCCGGGCGCCACCCTGGACGAGACCGACGCGGTGGTGCAGCGCGTGACCCGCGAACTGCGCGCCCGCACCGAGGTTGTCAGCGTCTACAGCTCGGTCGGCAGCAACAATGCGGTCAACAAGGGCTCGGTGACCGCCGACCTGACCGACAAGAGCCAGCGGATCAGCCAGAAGGTGTTCAGCCGCCAGATGGTCGACCAGTTCGCCGCCATCCCCGGCGCGCGGATCGGCGTGGGCGGCAACAACGGCGGCGGTCCTTCGGACGGCAGTGGCTACACCCTGAGCCTGGTCAGCGACAACGGCCCGGCCCTGGAAGCGGCCGCCCGCAAGGTCGAGGCCGAGATGCGCTCGGTCCCCGGCCTGGCCCACGTGGTCAACACCGCCTCGATCGCCCGTCCCGAGATCGTCGTCACGCCCAAGCCCGACCAGGCCGCCCGCGCCGGCGTCTCGGCCGGGGCGATCAGCCAGGCCGTGCGCGTGGCCACCATCGGCGACGTCGACCAGAACCTGCCCAAGTACAATCTGGGCGACCGCCAGGTGCCGATCCGCCTGCGCCTGAACGACGACGCTCGCGGCGACATCGCCGTGCTGCAGACCCTGCAGGTGCCGTCGGCCAACGGTCCCGTGCCACTGAACGCGGTCGCCGACGTGCGTTTCGGCGCCGGTCCCTCGCAGATCGACCGCCGCGACCGCTCGCGCGTGGCCACCATCACCGCCGAGCTGGACGGCATCGTCGTCGGCGAGGCGGCCAAGCGCGTCCACGCCCTGCCCTCGGTCAAGAAATTGCCCACGGGCGTCAAGGAAGTGGCCGCCGGCGACGCCGAGTTCATCCAGGAGATGGTCACCGGCTTCCTGGGCGCGCTGATCACCGGCATCCTCCTGATGTACGTCGTGCTGGTGCTGCTGTTCCGCAGCTTCGCCCACCCGATCACCATCATGGTGGCCCTGCCGCTGGCCATCGGCGGCGCCTTCGGCCTGCTGGTGCTGGCCAAGTCCAGCTTCTCGATCTCGACCCTGATCGGGATCCTGATGCTGATGGGCATCGCGGCCAAGAACTCGATCCTGCTGGTCGAGTACGCGATCATGGCCATGAAGGAACAGGGCATGGACAAGCGCACGGCCATCATGGACGCCGCCCACAAGCGGGCGCGGCCGATCCTGATGACCACCGTGGCCATGGGCGCGGGCATGCTGCCCACCGCCATCGGCCTGGGCGCCGAGGTCGAGTTCCGCGCCCCCATGGCCATCGCGGTCATCGGCGGCCTGATCACCTCGACCCTGCTGTCGCTGCTCTACATCCCGGTGGTGTTCATCCTGATGGACGGCCTGACGGTGCGGACGGGCAAGCTGATGCACCGCATCTTCGGCGGCCAGCACCACGTGGCGGCGAAGAAGCCGATCGTCGAATAAAGATCCTCCCCCGCGATGCGGGGGAGGTGGCCCAGAGGGCCGGAGGGGGCCAGCTCGGCTTGGGCCGCATTAGCCCCCTCAGTCACTTCGTGACAGCTCCCCCGCAACGCGGGGGAGCATCTACGCCTTCAGCGCCTGAGCCACCACCGGCGCCAGCCGGTCGGCGATGATCCGCGCGCCCTCGGCATTGGGATGGATCCCGTCCCGCTGCATGTAGCGCGAGACCCCGATCACGCCGGTGAAGAAGTCCGGCGCGTAGAACACCCCCTGCTCCTTGGCCAGCTCCGGATAGAGCGCCGTGAAGCGCCGGGCATAGGCCACGCCCAGCAGGGCCGGCGCGGTCACGCCCGCCAGCACGACGCGGACGCCACGGTTCTTCAGGTGCTGGATGATGGCCCGCAGGTTGGCCTTGGTCATCGAGGGGTCCAGGCCCAGCAACAGGTCGTTGCCGCCCAGGGCGATCACGCACACCGTCGTCTCGGGCGGCACGCGGTCGACGCGGGCCAGGCCGTTGGCGCTGGTGTCGCCCAGGACGCCGAAGCCCTGCACCCGCGACTTGATGCTCATCCGATCCAGCGCCGCCTGCAGCCGCGCGGGCATGGCCATGTCGCTCTTCAAGCCCAACCCGGCCGTGATCGAGTCGCCCAGCACCGTCACCAGGGGCGGCGGCGGCGGAGGGGGCGGCGGCTTGGGCGCGGCCTTCTTGCGCGAGGCCGCTAAGGCGCCGCCCGGCAAGGCCACAGCCACAAGGCTGCCAAGCAGGCTGCGACGATCAAAAACGCGGGACTGGAACTTAACCATGGTCGAACCGTATCAATCTCCAGAACACACTAAAGTCCATCCGCGTTGAACGCAGGGTGAAGGGAGAACCGCCGATGCATCGCCGAGTTCGCGAAATCTTGATTGTCGGCGGCGCCGTCGCGGCGGTCGCCGCCTGCGGTCAAAGCAACAGCCAGCAGAACAGCACGGTCGGCTACGGGCCTAACCCCGCCCTGCCCGAGCCGACCCGCACCTTGATCCCGACCGTGAAGGTGTCCGAGGTGGTCGGCTGGCCGGCGGGCGTCACGCCTCGCGCCCCCGCCGGCTTCCGCGTGCAGCCGTTCGCCACGGGCCTGGACCATCCGCGCTGGCTGCTCGTCCTGCCCAATGGCGACGTGCTGGTCGCCGAAAGCAATGCGCCGCCCAAGAAGGAGCCGAACAAGGGGATCAAGGGCTTCTTCGAGGCCAAGCTGATGAAGAAGGCCGGGGCCGGCGTGCCCAGCGCCAACCGCATCACCCTGCTGCGCGACGCCGACCACGACGGCGTGGCCGAGGTGAAGACGCCTTTCCTGACCGGCCTCTATTCGCCGTTCGGCATGGCCCTGGTCGGCGACACTTTGTACGTCGCCAATGCCGACGCCATCGTCGCCTTCCCCTATGTGGCGGGCGCCACCAGCATCACCGCCGCGCCGCGCAAGGTCGCCGACCTGCCGGGCGGGCCGATCAACCACCACTGGACCAAGAACATCATCGCCAGCCCGGACGGCTCCAAGCTGTTCGCCACGGTCGGCTCCAACAGCAATGTCGGCGAGAACGGCATGGCCAACGAGGTCGACCGCGCCGCCATCCTGGAAGTCGACCTGGCCACCGGCAGCAAGCGCCTGTTCGCCAGCGGCCTGCGCAATCCCAACGGCATGGGCTGGAACCCGGTCGGCGGGCAGCTGTGGACCACGGTCAACGAGCGCGACGAACTGGGCAACGACCTGGTGCCCGACTACATGACCTCGGTGCATGAGGGCGGCTTCTACGGCTGGCCCTACAGCTGGTTCGGCCGTCACGTCGACAAGCGGGTCAAGGACGCCGACCGCCGTCCAGACATGGTCGAGCGCGCCATGGTCCCCGACTACGCCCTGGGCGCCCACACCGCCTCGCTGGGCCTGACCTTCTATACGGGCGCCAGCTTCCCGGCCCACTACAAGGACGGGGTGTTCATCGGCCAGCACGGGTCTTGGAATCGCAAGCCCCAGGCGGGGTACAAGGTGATCTTCGTGCCGTTCGCCGGGGGCAAGCCGGCTGGCGGGGTGGAGGACTTCCTGACCGGGTTCCTGGATGCTGAGGGCAAGGCGCAAGGCCGGCCGGTCGGCGTGACGGTGGACGGCGCCGGGGCGCTGCTGGTCGCGGATGACGTGGGGAACGTGGTGTGGCGGGTCAGTAAATAGCTCGGCGGGACCGAAACCTCGTCCTTCGACAAGCTCAGGATGAGGTTTCTTACTGAACCGCCCTCACCTAGATCCTCTTGCTGCGCCAACCTTGATCCTCATCCTGAGCTTGTCGAAGGACGAGGATCACGCACTAGCCTCTCAACTCCGCCTCCGCGCCCTTCACGATCAGCTCCAGCCCGCGCTCGAACAGCCCCGCGTGGTCGCTCCGGCGATAAAACGCGATCGCCTCCGCCAGCGCCGGATAGGCCCGAGCCGCCTCATCCAGCCGCGCCTGCTCGGCCGAGCCGGTGATGGGCGAGGCCTGCTCCTCCAGCACGCAGCCGACGACGTAGCGGCTGATCGCCACGAACAGCTGCAGCGCCTCGCCGGGCGAGAACCCCGCCGCCGTCAGACACCGGATCTGGACCTCGACATGGTCCAAGTCGTCGGGCGCGGCCTCGGTGCCGGCATGGACCCGCGCGCCGTCGCGATAGGACAGCAGCGCGGCGCGGAAGCTCCTGGCGTTGCGGCGCAGGAAGTCCTGCCAGGTCTCGTCCGGCCGCGGCGTGCGCGCGTCCGAGGCCCGCGCCAGGATCTCGCCGTTGATGGCGTCCAGCAGGGCCTGCTTGTTCTTGAAGTGCCAGTACAGGGCCGGCTGCTGCACGCCCAGGCGCTGGGCGATGGCGCGTGTCGACAGGGCGTCGATGCCGACCTCGTTCAGGAGCTCCAGGGCGGTGTCCAGGATGCGTTGGCGGTCGACCTTCATATATCCCGATCTGAATCATCTTGACCTCGCGGCCGATATGAACTTTATCGCCGATAAAGGAATTTATCGATGATAAAGTTTGACCGCTCGAAAGCCGCCTTCGGCCTGATCCTGACCACCGTCGCCCTGGACGCGGTCGGCATCGGCCTGGTCATGCCGATCATCCCTCGCCTGCTGCGCGAGGTCGGCCATACCGGCGACCTGGGCTGGCGGTTCGGGGCATTCCTGGGCTTGTACGCCCTGATGCAGTTCCTGTGCGCCCCGGTGCTGGGCGCGATCAGCGACAAGGTCGGCCGCCGGCCGGTGCTGCTGGTCTCGCTGGCCGGGGCGGCGATCGACTATGTGTTCATGGCCCTTGCCCCGTCGCTGTGGTGGCTGTTCGTCGGCCGCGCCATCGCCGGGGTCACCGGGGCCAACATGGCCGTGGCCCAGGCCTATATCGCCGATATCACCCCCGAGGCGCAGCGCACCCGCCGCTTTGGCCTGTTCAGCGCCATGTTCGGGGTGGGCTTCATCCTGGGGCCGGTGATGGGCGGGTTCTTAGGGGAGGTCTGGACCCGCGCACCGTTCCTGGCGGCGGCGGCGCTGAACGCCCTGAACTTCCTGCTGGCCGTCTTGGTGCTGCCGGAGTCGCATGAGAAGCGCGGCGGCGTGATCGACCGCGCGGCCTTCAACCCGTTCGCCTCGCTGCGCTGGACCACGGCCTTCCCGGCCCTGCTGCCGCTGATGGCCGCCTTCGTCCTGCTGGCCATCGTCGGCGAGGTCGGCGGCACCATCTGGGTGCTGTACGGCGAGGACAAGTTCGCCTGGGATCCGTGGACCGTCGGCTTCTCGCTGGCCGGTTTCGGCGTCTTCACCGCCCTGGCCCAGGCCTTCGTGGCCGGCCCGGTCGCCGAACGGTTCGGCGAGCGCAAGACCCTGGCCATCGCCATCGTCTGCGACGCCTTCGCCTATGGGGCCATCGCTTTGGCCAACAAGGGCTGGATGGCGTTCGCGCTGCTGCCGTTCTTCTGCCTGGGCGGCATCGGCCACGCGGCGATCGCCTCGCTCTTGTCGGCCCAGGTCGGCGAGGACCAGCAAGGGCGACTGCAGGGCGTGATGGCCAGCCTGGCGAGCCTCGCCTCGGTGATCGGCCCGGTGGTCATCGCCCAGGTCTATTTCGCCAGTCGCGGGGTGTTCCCCGGCCTGGTCTGGGCGGTCGCCGCGGGGCTGGGCCTGCTGTGCCTGCCGATCCTGATGAGCAGGCCTCAAGGGAAACTTGCACAACAGGACTGACTGGGTCAGGGTTCCTCCCAAAGCGGAGGAAGCCCATGAAAGTTGATCGCCTGCCCAAGGTGCGGACCTCGCTGTCGCCGACCAACCACCCGTACATGACCGGCGCCTGGACGCCGCTGCACGAGGAGGTCAACGCCTGGGACCTGGAGGTGCTGGAGGGCGCCATTCCGGCCGACCTGGACGGCGTCTATCTGCGCAACACCGAGAACCCGGTGCACGATCCCGTCGGTCGCTACCACCCGTTCGACGGCGACGGCATGGTGCACGCGATCGAGTTCAAGGGCGGTGAAGCGACCTACCGCAACCGCTTCATCCGTACACGGTGTTTCGAGGCCGAGCAGGAAGCCGGCGAGGGCCTGTGGGGCGGGCTGATGGATGGCCCGGGGACCTCCAAGCTCCCCGGCTTCGGCGCCCACGGCTCGCTGAAGGACACCGCCAGCACCGACATCGTCGTCCACAATGGCGAGGCCATCGCCACCTTCTACCAGTGCGGCGAGGCCTATCGGCTGGATCCCCTGACGCTGGAGAACCTGGGCGTCGCGGCCTGGGCCCCGCTGGAAGGCGTCTCGGCCCACCCCAAGGTCGACGAGGCCACGGGCCAGCTGATGTTCTTCAACTACTCCAAGACCTGGCCCTACATGCACTACGGCGTCGTGGACGCAGGCGGCAAGCGCACCGTCTACCAGGGCGTGCCCCTGCCCGGCCCGCGCCTGCCGCACGACATGACCTTCTCGTCCAAATACGCGATCCTCAACGACCTGCCGGTGTTCTGGGACCAGGACCTGATGGCCAAGGGCATCCACGCCGTGCGCCTGCACAAGGGCCTGCCATCGCGCTTTGCTTTGGTGCCGCGCGAGGGCGGCGAGCCGCGCTGGTTCGAGGCTGCGCCGACCTACGTCTTGCATTGGCTCAATGCGTATGAGGATGGCGACGAGGTGGTGCTGGACGGCTACTTCCAGGAGAACCCGATCCCGCGCCCGCTGGAGACCGCGCCCGACGGCCACAACCACCTGATGGCCTATCTGGACGAGCACAGCTTCCGTTCGAAACTGCACCGCTGGCGCTTCAACCTGGCGACCGGCGAGACGACCGAACGGCATCTGGACGACCGGGTGCTGGAGTTCGGCATGTTCAACCAGAAATACGCCGGCAAGCCGTATCGGTATGCGTACTCGACCACGAGCAAGCCGGGCTGGTTCCTGTTCAACGGCTTCGTGAAGCACGACCTGGAGACGGGGGAGAGCTGGGAGATCCAGCTGCCCGAGGGCGTCTATGCGAGTGAGGCCCCGTTCGCGCCGAAGGTTGGGGCGACGTCCGAGGACGACGGCTATCTGGTGAGTTTCTTGATCGATGAGAACCGGGGGACCTCGGAGTGCGCGATCGTGGATGCGAAGAGCTTCCAGATCGTGTGTCGCGTGGCCCTGCCGCACAAGCTCAGCAGCGGGACGCACTCGGTGTGGGCGGGGCGGGAGATGCTGAAGGCCTAGCCCCTCTCCCCTTGCGGGAGAGGGTGGCCCGAAGGGCCGGGTGAGGGGTCGCGCTCCGCTATCCGGACAGGCCTTTCAACCCCTCATCCGTCGGCTTCGCCGACACCTTCTCCCGCAGGGGGAGAAGGGGAAACATGGTTAATCGGCCCTTTACCGTGTTGTGCGCATGATCCTCCCATGCGCCGCCCGCTGCTCGCCCTGCTGCTCCTGATCGCCACCCCGGCCCTCGCCGGGCCGGCCGCCAAGGTCGTGGCCAAGCCCAAGCCGGTGGCCATGGCCTCGCAGGTGCTGCCGGACACCCAGAACTACGTCCTGCCGCCGATGATCCCGCTGGCCTCGCAGCGCCCCGGCGGCGACGCCGGGCAGTGCCGGGCCTCGTGCGCCAAGCAGCTCTATTTCTGCGGCGTCGACGGCGACGACGGAAGCTGCGGCAGCCTCTACGCCCAGTGCGCCGCCTCGTGTAAGGCGACCTATGTCGCGCCGCGCTTCCGCTAAGGCCGAGCCCCCTAAGTAGCCGCCCAAGCTTGCCGCCGGGGTCCACGCGGCTATCGTGACGCCATGACCGCCCCGGCGATCCGTCCGCGCTTCCTGGCCAGACTGCTGTCCCTGCTGGCAGCGGTGATGCTAGTGGCCGCGCCGTTCCCCGCGCCGGCCATGGCCATGCCGATGGACTGCTGCCCGGACGCTCCCTGCCGCGACCTCGACAAGTCGATGTGTCCGCAAGCCTGCGCGGTGGCCTGCACCGCCATTCCGGCGCCCGCCGAGACCCTGGCCGAGCCGGTCGTCCTGGACGCCGCCCCTCCGGAACCCGGCGCCCTGCCGCGCCTGATCGGCCGCGACATCCAGCCGGAGTCGCCCCCGCCCCGTTGAGACCCGCATTTCCAGGACCACTCACATCAACCTGAAAATCGGAATCTCAAACATGAAACGCATCTTCTCGATCGCGGCCCTGACGCTGCTCGCCTCCGCCACGGCCGCCTACGCCGCCGCGCCGGAAGCCGTCCACAAGGCCGTCGAAGCCTGCTGCGCCCTGGGCGCGGCGTGCTGCAACGGCGGCCCCTGCTGCTAGGCCAGGCCGGAGCGCTCGCCCTTCGCGGGGCGGGCGCTTTTCCGCTTCCCCAAGGGCCGCTTGCCGGTTCGCATAACGCCGATACAGTCCTGAACAACGATAAGTCAGGAGGGCGCGATGACGACCAGGCTCCCTAAGGCGTGCGTCATCGGCGCGGGCTGCAGCGGCTTCACCACGATCAAGCGCCTGAAGGACTACGGCGTCCCCTACGACTGCTTCGAGATGTCCGACGAGGTCGGGGGCAACTGGTACTTCAAGAACCCCAACGGCATGTCGGCCTGCTACGAGAGCCTGCATATCGACACCAGCAAGTGGCGGCTGGCCTTCGAGGACTTCCCCGTGCCGAAGGACTGGCCCGACTTCCCGCACCACGCGCAGCTGTTCCAGTACTTCAAGGACTATGTCGACCACTTCGGCCTGCGTCCGACGATCACCTTCAACACCCGCGTCGAGACCGCCCGCCGCACCGACGAGGGCCTGTGGTCGGTGACGCTGTCGACCGGCGAGACGCGGCTCTACGACGTGCTGTTCGTCTGCAACGGCCACCACTGGGACCCGCGCGTTCCGGAATATCCCGGCGAGTTCGACGGCCCGGCCTTCCACGCCCACGCCTATAGCGACCCGTTCGATCCGGTCGACATGCGCGGCAAGAACGTCGTGGTGGTCGGCATGGGCAACTCGGCCATGGACATCGCCAGCGAGCTTTCGCAGCGGCCGATCGCGAAAAACCTGTGGGTCTCGGCCCGGCGCGGGGTCTGGGTGTTCCCGAAATATCTGAACGGCAAGCCGGCCGATAAGAGCGCCATGCCGGCCTGGATGCCCAAGGCGCTGGGGCTGAAGCTGGCCCGCTCGGTGATCAAGAAGACCATCGGCAAGATGGAAGACTACGGCCTGCCCAAGCCCGACCACGAGCCGCTGGAGGCCCACCCGTCGGTCTCGGGCGAGTTCCTGACCCGCGCCGGCTGCGGCGACATCAAGTTCAAACCGGCGATCAAGGCGCTGGAGGGCAAGCGCGTGCGCTTCGCCGACGACACGGTCGAGGCGGTCGACGCGATCGTCTTCGCGACGGGGTACAAGATCAGCTTCCCGTTCTTCGACGACCCGGCCCTGCTGCCCGACGCCGACCACCGCCTGCCGCTGTTCAAGCGGATGATGAAGCCGGGGGTGGCCAACCTGTTCTTCATGGGCCTGGCCCAGCCGCTGCCGACCCTGGTGAACTTCGCCGAGCAGCAGGCCAAGCTGGCGGCGGGGTACCTGGCCGGGAAGTACGCGCTGCCGAG
This sequence comes from Caulobacter sp. GW821-FHT12D05, assembly GCF_058807295.1. NCBI lineage: Bacteria > Pseudomonadati > Pseudomonadota > Alphaproteobacteria > Caulobacterales > Caulobacteraceae > Caulobacter > Caulobacter sp. GW821-FHT12D05. Next base: position 570,062 of record NZ_JBXAQO010000003.1, on the reverse strand, counting down.
CGAGGCGGAGATGGTTCGGATCACGGCCAAGGACGAGGAGCGCCACACGGGGCAGTTCTATGACTCGGCCCGCCACACCATCCAGGTGGACTTCAACGTCTCCTGCGCGGATCTCAAGAAGGAGATCGCCAAGGGCGAGGCGCGGGCGAAAGCTGCGGGCGGCAAGCTGCCGGTGGCGGCGCTGGCGGAAATCAAGATGGAGCCACTGCTCGCAAGTTGATTGTCATCCCGGCCGTAGCGTAGCGAAGAGCCGGGACCGCCACAGGCTCGGAGCTTCCGGCGGTCCCGGATCGGCGCGCTTCGCGCTTGTCCGGGATGACAGGACGGAACAATGCCCAAGATCACCTTCGACAAGGCCACCCGCACCCAGCTGGCCGGCGCTCTGTCCGACTATCTGCGGACCGAGCTGGATCTGGAGGTTAAGGGCTTCGACGCCGAGTTCCTGCTGGACTTCGTCAGCGAGACCCTGGGTCCGCACTACTACAACCAGGGCCTCCAGGACGCCCAGGAGCTGTTCCGGACCAAGTTCGAGGCGGTGCTGGAGGCGGTCTACGAGATCGAGCAGCCGATCAAGACCTGACTTCCCCTCGCGTAAACATTGACGCCCACCGCCAGCGGCGCATGCTTCCTGAACAACGATAAGTCGCCCTCCTCAACCGGGCGACGGGAGGAAGCTTGATGACCGACGGCTCCGCCGCCTTCGCCTTGCCACGGGTCTGCGTCATCGGCGCGGGCAGCTCGGGGATCGCGACCTGCAAGCAGCTGGCCGAAGCGGGCATCCCGTTCGACTGCTTCGAGGCCTCGGACCGGGTCGGCGGCAACTGGGTGTTCCAGAACCGCAACGGCATGAGCAGCGCCTATCGCTCGCTGCACATCAACACCAGCCGGGACAAGATGGCCTATTCGGACTTTCCGATGCCGGCCGACTATCCGGACTATCCGCACCACAGCCACATCGCGAAGTACTTCGACACTTACGTCGACCACTTCGGCTTCCGCGACCGGATCACCTTCCAGTGCGCGGTGACCTGGGCCAAGCGTCGCGACGACGGCCTGTGGGAAGTCACCCTGGAGACCGGCGAGAAGCGGCTCTACGACGCCCTGTGCGTCGCCAACGGCCACCACTGGGACCCGCGCTGGCCCGAGCCCAAGCCGCCAGGCCAGTTCACCGGGCTGGAGATGCACAGCCACTACTATATCGACCCGGCCACGCCCCACGACCTGCGCGGCAAGAAGGTGGTCATCGTCGGCTTCGGCAACTCGGCGCTGGACCTGGCCTGCGAGCTGGGCCGGCGCGAGAACACCGACGGGGTCTATCTGTCGGTTCGGCGCGGCTACTGGGTGGTGCCGCGCTATTTCGGCTCGGACGTGCTGGATTTCTTCAACAACCACCCCAGCCAGGACCCGCCGCTGATGGCGCGCCTGCTGCCCGGCAAGATGGTCGCCAAGGCCATCGAGAAGAAGATCGCCGCCGTGCACGGCCGGCCCGAGGACCACGGCCTGCCCAAGCCCGACCACGACTTCGGGGCGTCACACCCGGCCATCAGCCACGAGCTCTATAACCGGATCGGTTCGGGCGACGTGGCCATCAAACCCGACATCGAGCGGTTCGACGGCCGCCAAGTGTTCTTCAAGGACGGGACCAGCGTCGAGGCCGACGCGGTCATCTGGTGCACCGGCTACAAGATCACCTTCCCGTTCTTCGACAGCCTGGTCATCGACGCGCCCGACAACGACATCGCCCTGTGGAAGCGCATGGTCGATCCGCGCTTCGACAACCTGTTCATGGTCGCCCTGGTCCAGCCGCTGTGCGCCATGATGCCGATCGCCGAGGAGCAGTCGAAACTGATCGCCGCCTACCTGACCGGCCGCTACGCGATGCCTGACGCGGCGACCATGGCCCAGGAGCGCGACGCCATGCACCAGGCGGTGAAGTCGCACTATGTCGCCTCGGCCCGGCACACGATCCAGATCAATTGCGGGGAGTACGCCTACGACCTGCGCAAGGAGCTGAAGCGCGGGATCAAGCGGGCGAAGGCGGCCGGTAACAAACTGCCGATTCAACCGCGGGCAGCGAAGGTCTTGCGTGTTGCCGCAGAGTAAGGCTGTGATCGTGACGGGGCGTCACGAACGCTCCGCCTTCGAGTCGCGGTCCATGTCGAATATCGCCTACTTCCCGAAACCCCATGTCGACCAGCGGCCGGGAAAGCGGGAACGCACCAAGACCGCCAATCGCCAGGCGATCCTGGACGCCGCGCGCGAGGTGTTCGGCGAGCTGGGCTATGACGCCGCCACGGTGCGCGACATCATCCGCCGCACGGGTTTGGCCTCGGGCACCTTCTACAACTACTACAAGTCCAAGGAGGAGGTGTTCGACGCCCTGGCCGATGACGGCGCCCGCCGCTTCCGGCCGCTGCTGCGCGAACAGTCCGAGAAGGCCACCGACTTCGAGAGCTTCGTGCGCGGGGCGATCCTGGCCTATTTCAACTTCGTGGCCACCGAGCAGGAGGCCTGGCGGATCAACCGGCCGCCGGGCGAGCAGATCCCGCACGCCCGTCCGACGCCGGAGGTCACCGCCGTGTTCGACGAGGTGCGTGAGGCCTTCGCCCGCGTGCTGGAACACACCCACGCCCCGCCGGTCGACCTCGATTACCTGACCACGGCCTGCATCGCGGTGGCCCGCGAGATCGGCGACAAGATGCTGGAGCGGCGCCCCGTCGATACGGAGGGCGCGGCGGACTTCGCCGTCAAGCTGATCCTGGGCGGGCTGCCGGCCCTGCCAAGACTGTAAGAACCAAAGAAAACAACAAAGAGTGGGGAGTTAGTATCATGGCCTCGGACGCCGCCCAGAAGACCATCCTGAAGCTGATCCTGTCGCTGCCCAGCCCGGTCCTGCGGGCCATGTCGGGCGGCGGGGTCGTCTATAAGGGCGGCCGCACCCTGGACCCCCGCTTCCAGTTCTTCGCCCACGCGGCCAAGAAGATGCCGCCGATGAGCAGCGTGTCGCCCGCCGAGGCCGTGGCCGGCAGCGCCAAGGGCCTGGCCGCCGTGCAGGGTCCGCTGGAGCCCGGCGTGCGCACCGAGAGCCTGTCGATCGAAGGGCCGAACGGGGCAATCCCGGCCCGCGCCTATCGGCCGGAGAACCAGGACTCGACCGCGCCCCTGATCGTCTATGCCCACATGGGCGGCGGGGTGATCGGGGACCTGGAGACCTGCCACGCCTTCTGTTCGATCCTGGCGCGCATCGTGCGCACGGCGGTGATCTCGGTCGACTACCGCCTGGCCCCGGACCACAAGTTCCCGGCCGGGCTGGAGGACGTGCTGGCCGCCTATCGCTGGGCGCGGGACAACGCGACGCGCTTCGGCGCGGCGGCGGTCCCGCCGGCCATCGGCGGCGACAGCATGGGCGGCAATTTCGCGGCCATCATCGCCCAGGAGATGCAGAGGAAGGGCGAGCCGCAGCCGGCCGCCCAGATCCTGATCTACCCCGCCGTGGACGTGGCCAGCGAGACCGCGTCCATGACCACCTATGCCGACGCCTATCCGCTGACCCGCGCGACCATGGACTGGTTCATGGGCCACTATATGAGCGCCGACGCCGACCCGGCCGACCCGCGCCTGTCGCCGGACAAGACCTTGGATTTGGCTGGTTTGGCGCCCGCGATCATCGCCACCGCCGGCTTCGATCCCCTGGTCGACCAGGGCGAGGCCTACGCCAAGCGCCTGCAGGGCGCCGGCGTGCCGGTGCTGTACCGCTGCTACGACAGCCTGGCGCACGGGTTCACGGCGTTCACGGGCGCGATCCCGGCGGCGGACGGGGCGTGTCGCGAGATCGCGGGGCTGGTGCGGGAGACGTTCGAGAAGGCGAAGGTCTAGGCCGATGCGCGCTTACCGTCTCCCTTCCCCCTTTGATGGGGGAAGGGCGGGGATGGGGGTGACACCGCCGGACGATTGCGCGCGGTCGAGCCACATCCTGAAACGCTGTCACCCCCATCCCCAACCCTTCCCCCATCAAAGGGGGTAGGGAGCATGACAACGATGCGCGCCCTCGTTGTCGAGGATCTGGCCCCGGACTTCGCCGGCTGCGCCATCCGTGACGTCCCGACGCCCGCTCCTGGCCCCGGCGAAGTCCTGGTCCGCATCCGCGCCGCCAGCGTCAACTTCCCCGACCTGCTGATGACGCGCGGCGAGTACCAGTTCAAACCGCCCCTGCCCTTCACGCCGGGCCTGGACATCGCCGGCGAGGTCGCGGCGCTGGGCGAAGGCGTCACCAGCCTGAATATCGGCAACGCCGTGGTCGGCGGAGCGCGGCTGGGTGGGTTCGCGGAATATGCCGTGCTGTCGGCCGACGCCCTGAAGCCCAAGCCCGCGCGGCTGTCCTTCGCCGAAGCGGCCGCCTATGGCGCGGCCTATCTCACCGCCTATGTCGCCCTGGTCCGTCGCGCGCGGCTCGAGCCAGGCGAGTGGGTGCTGGTCCACGGCGCGGCCGGCGGGGTGGGCCTGGCGGCGGTGGATCTGGCCAAGGCGCTGGGCGCGCGGGTGATCGCGGCGTCCGCCTCTGACGAGAAGCTGGCGCAGGTCCAGGCGCTGTACGCCCCTGACGCCACCGTCAACGTCACCAGCGGCTTCCGCGAGCGCGTGAAAGAGATCACCGGCAGCCACGGGGCCGACGTGATCTACGACCCCGTGGGCGGCGACGTGTTCGACGAGAGCGTCCGCTGCATCGCCTTTGACGGGCGGTTGCTGGTGATCGGCTTCACCTCGGGGCGGATCCCGACGGTCTCGGTCAACATGCTGCTGATCAAGGGCTTCTCGGTCATGGGCGTGCGAGCGGGCGAGTACGGCCGGCAATTCCCGGACAAAGGCCGCGAGAACGGCGAGGCGATCTGGAAAATGGCCGACGAGGGCGTCATAAGGCCCCACGTCCACGCCGAGCTACCGCTGGATCGCTGGCGGGAAGCCTTCGAGCTGCTGGCCGGACGCAAGGTGGTGGGCAAGGCGGTGATTGTTCCCTGAACCTCCCCCTCCCCCGACCATCCCCGCGAAAGCGGGGATCCAAGCAGTGTCGGACGGGAAGCGCGGAGGACCGATCAAGCTCGGCTTGGATCCCCGCTTTCGCGGGGATAGTCGGATTGGGGTTGGAGCGGGTTTGGGAAACTTCCTAACCCTCTGAACCGACTCAGGTTGACATCCCTCGCCCGTTCTTTTATCCACCGCCCCTCACTCGCGGAGCCCTTGGCCTCGCGTCCAACGTTTATGCATTTCGGAGCCACGTCGTGAAGCGCACCTTCCAGCCGTCGAAGCTCGTGCGTGCTCGCCGTCACGGCTACCGCGCGCGTATGGCCACCAAGAACGGTCAAAAGATCGTCGCGCGTCGCCGCGCCAAGGGCCGCAAGCGCCTGACCGCCTAATTTCTCTTCCTCCCCCGGGAGGCAAGACGATGATCAAAGCCGCCTTTTCCACAGACCTGGTTTCAGGTTCTCGCCGGAAAGGCGGCTTTTTTCATGGCTGACGCCCAAGAAGCCCTGAAGTTCGAGCGGCTGCGCAAGCGCCCCGACTTCCTGCTGGCGGCCAAGGCCCCGGCCCTGTCGCGCGGCGCGGTCTTCATCCAGATGCGCAAGCGCCCCGACGACGAAGACCCCACGGTCCGGGTCGGCTTCACCGCCACCAAGAAGATCGGCGGGGCCGTCGACCGAAATCGCGCCAAACGCCGCCTCAGAGAGGCCGCCAGGCTGGTGCTACCCCTTCATGCGCGCCCTTCGCACGACTATGTGTTCATCGCCCGAGGCGGGACGACCGCCCGCGAATGGGGGCGTTTGCTTGACGACGTCAAAACCGCGCTGATAAGCCTCGCCGCCGAGTACGATCGCGGAGGAGCCAAGGTTCCCCAACGTCGCCCCGGCGCCCCATCTCAAGACGCCTCTTCCCAACAACCCGATCCCAAAGTTTCCGGTTAAGCGCTCCATGCAGAACGACAACAAAAACACGCTGATGTTCATCGTCAGCGCGTTCGCGATCCTGATCGGGTACCAGTTCTTCGTCCTGGGTCCGCAGCAGCGTAAGGCCGAGGCCGAGGCGCGCGCCAAGAAGGCGGTCGCCGCCCAGGTGGCGAGCCAGCCCGGCGTGACCCTGGACGCCAATGGCAACCCCGCGCCGCTGCGCCTGTCGCGTGATGTGGCCAAGGCGGCCAGCCCGCGCGTTCCCGTCGACACCCCGGCCCTGTCGGGCTCGATCGCCCTGAAGGGCGGCCGCATCGACGACCTGTTCCTGCGCAAGTACGCCGAGACCACCGACAAGAATTCGCCGCCGGTCGAGCTCTTCCGCCCCGAGGGCGCCGAGCACGCCTGGTTCGCCGATTTCGGCTGGGCCGGCGCCAACCTGCCCGGCCTGCCTGACAGCCGCACCGTCTGGACCGCCGCGCCGGGCCAGGTGCTGCGTCCGACCACGCCCGTCACCCTGACCTTCGACAACGGCGCGGGCCTGATCTTCACCCGCGTGATCTCGGTCGACGCCGACGCGATGTTCACCGTCACCGACAGCGTCAAGAACAACGGGACCGCCGCCTTCCAGCTGGCCCCCTACGCCACCGTCCAGCGCCAGGGCATCACCGACCACCTGGGCAAGACCCAGATCGTCCACGAAGGCGCCATCGGCGTGCTGGGCTCGGGCAAGGACCAGAAGCTTGAGCTGAACAAGTACGGGAAGTGGAAGAAGGACAAGCCGCTCACGACCTTCGACTCGGTCGGCGGCTGGGCCGGCATCACCGACAAGTACTGGCTGGCGGCCCTGGTCCCGAGCCAGGACCAGGCCATCAAGGCCCAGTACCGCATGACCGCGGTCGGCGGCACCGATGTCTATGACGTCAACATCGTCGGCCCGACCCAGGCCCTGAACCCGGGCGCGACCCTCACTCAGAAGACCCGCCTGTTCGCCGGCGCCAAGACCGTGCCGCTGCTGCGCAAGTACGAGTACAATGGCCAGGCGCCCGAGTGGTGGAAGTTCTGGGACGACCGCAAGGCCGAGATCCCGCGCTTCGACTGGGCCGTGGACTGGGGCATGTTCTCCATGTTCACCCGTCCGATCTTCAACATCCTAGAGATCTTCTATCGCCTGGTCGGCAACTTCGGTCTGGCCATCATGCTGCTGACCGTCGTGCTCAAGCTCGTCCTCTATCCGATGGCGGACAAGAGCTATGAGAGCATGGCCAAGATCAAGAAGATCCAGCCCGAGGTCGAGAAGCTCAAGGCCAAGCACAAGGACGACCCGACCAAGCAGCAGCAGGAAATGATGCAGCTGTATGCGAAGGAGAAGATCAATCCGATGATGGGCTGCCTGCCCATGCTGGTGCAGATCCCGGTCTTCTACTCGCTGTACAAGGTGCTGACCGTTACGATCGAAATGCGCCACGCGCCGTTCTTCGGCTGGATCCACGACCTGTCGTCGCGCGATCCGACGACGATCTTCAACCTGTTCGGCGCGATCCCGTGGGATCCGGCGTCGGCCCCGCTGATCGGCGCCTTCCTGGGCACCACCCTGCACATCGGCGTCTGGCCGTTGCTGTACGGCTTCACGATGTGGCTGACGACGGCGATGAACCCGCCGGCCGGCGACCCCATCCAACAGCGGATCTTCCAGCTGTTCCCGATCATCTTCACCTTCACCCTGTCGCAGTTCGCGGTGGGCCTGGTGATCTACTGGTGCTGGTCGAACATCCTGACCATCATCCAGCAGTACATCATCATGCGCCGCTACCAGGTCGAGAACCCGATCGACAAGATCATCGCTCGCCTGCAGGGCAAGCCCGCGAACGCAACGACTTGATGACCGACGAACCCACCATCCAGCCCGACTTCTCGGACAAGTCCGGGTTCACGGAAGAGCAGATCGAGACGGCGCGGGTTTTCTTCGCCCAGCCCGTCTCGTTCATGATGGGCGCGGTGCGCATGGACACCATGCCCGCGCCCGACCTGCCGGAAGTGGCCTTCGCGGGCCGCTCCAACGTCGGCAAGTCCAGCCTGATCAACGGGCTGGTGGGGCAGAAGTACCTGGCCCGCGCCTCGAACGAGCCGGGCCGCACGCGGGAGATCAACTTCTTCCTGCTGGCCGAACAGGTGCGCCTGGTCGACCTGCCCGGCTACGGCTTCGCGCGCGTCTCGCGCTCGATCGCCGACAAGTTCCAGGACCTGGGCCGCGCCTATCTGCGCGGTCGTCCGAACCTGAAGCGCGTCTATGTGCTGATCGACGCCCGCCATGGCCTGAAGAAGGTCGACCTGGAGGCGCTGGACGCCCTGGACGTGGCGGCCGTCAGCTACCAGATCGTCCTGACCAAGGCCGACAAGATCAAGCCGCACGAGGTCGACAAGGTCGTGGCCGAGACGCTGAAGGCGATCTCCAAGCGCGCCGCCGCCTTCCCCCGCGTGCTGGCCACCTCGTCCGAAAAGGGCCTGGGCATGCCGGAGCTGCGCGCGGAAATCGTGCGGCTGTGTATCGACGAGTGAACTAACGGCCCCACTCATGCCGTCATCCCGCGCTTTATGCGCGGGACCCATTGTTCAGCTTCCACGTGAGAGCGAACTTCCGCTCCGCACCTGCGACCGACAGATGGGTCCCGCGCATAAAGCGCGGGATGACGGGGTTGTTGGGGATATGTTTGAGCTATTAACCGTGCGCTAGGGTTCGATCGCCAGAACCCCCGCCTTCCCATTTCGTAGATTGAAGCCGCCATGACCCGCCACGAACTCAAGACCTGGCCCAAATATTTCGCCGCCGTGCGCTCGGGCCAGAAGCGCTTCGAGATCCGCCGCAACGACCGCGACTTCAAGGTCGGCGACATCCTGGTGCTGTCGGAGTTCGATCCGGAGACCGACAGCTATACCGGCCAGACCGAAGAGCGGCAGGTGACCTTCCTGCTGTCGGAAGAAGACTATGGCGGCGTCATCCACGGCTTCGTGGCCATCGGCTTTGGTGAAGTGGCCCCGCATCCGGACGCCGACGCCGAGGTCACCGCCGAAAGCCTGGCGACCTGGCACGAGACCGCCGCCTCCAACGCCGCCCTGCGCGCCCAGGAGGCCCGCAAGGTCTCCGAAAGCTACGCCGCCAGCAATATGGGCGTGGCCCGCGACCGCCACGGCGCCGTGGCCGACCTGGCCGCCGCCGAGGCCGGCTTCCACGCCGCCGCGGCCCGGATCGTCCGCAAGGGCTGATCCAGCGCAGCGCGCACAGAAAAGGCCGCCGAGGTTGCCCTCGGCGGCCTTTTCTTTGGTCTGGCGGAAGAGGCTTAAGCCGCTTCGCGGATCACGGTCGGGAAGACGTCGTCCATGCGCAGATAGGTGATCAGGCGGTTTTCCATCGAGATGATGGCCTGGATGTAGCGCAGCTCTTCCACGCCGACGTCCGGGGCCGGCTGCAGGCTGTCGCGCGGCACGGTGAAGGTTTCCGACACGGCGTCGACCAGGATGCCGGCCAGGCGGTCCTGGCACTCGACGACCACGATCACGTGGCGGGTCTCGGGGATGGTGACGCCCAGGCCCAGGCGGTTGCGCAGGTCGATGACCGGCATGATCGCGCCGCGCAGGTTGATGACGCCGCGCATATAGGCCGGGGCGTGCGGGATCGGGGTGGCCGGGGTCCAGCCGCGGATTTCGCGGACCGTCTTCACGTCGATGCAGAATTCCTGCTCGCCGATGCAGAACGAGATCAGTTCCAGCGCGGGCGCGGTGTTGTCGGTCATGGTCGTAGTCCCCGGATCGATGACTTGCCCGGAGCGGCGCGTTCGGCGCGCTCCCGTGGCTGGATGCCAGAAGAGCCCGAAGCGCCTTTAACAACCGTTAAGGCTGAGCGCGAAGGGGCGCGGTGCAATGTCGCGCCCCCTCAAAGCGGGTGCTACGGCGCGTCCAGCCCCTCGTCGCCCTCGTCCGACAGGTTGAACTCGTACCAGATGCCGTTCAGCACGCCGAAGCCGACGGCGAGGCCCAGGCCCAGGATCCAGGTGAAGTACCACATGCTCAGGCCTCCTCAGGACAGGTCGGGGTTGGTGGCGAGGGCGCCGGTAGTGCTCTTGCCCCACAGGACTTTGTAGACCCACGCGGTGTACAGCAGGATCAGCGGCAGGAAGACCGCCGTGACGATCATCATCACAAACAGCGTCAGGTGGGTCGACGAGGCGTTCCACACCGTCAGGCTGGAGCGCGGATCGTAGCTGCTCGGCAAAATGAACGGGAACATCGACAGGCCCACGGTGGCGACGATGCCCAGGGCCGAGGCCGACGAGCCGCCGAACGCCGCCCAGGCCTTGTTGAACCGCATGCCATAGAGGGCTAGGGCCGCGCCGACGAAGCCCAGCACCGGGGCGATGATCATCCAGCCGTGGCGGCCATAGTTGTCCAGCCACGCGCCCGGGGCCCTGACCGCGGCGGCGCCGCGCAGCGGGTTCGAGGGACCGGCCGCGTCGGCCAGGCCTTCGATCCGGAAGCCCATGCCGCCGAACGCCACCCAGAAGCCGCCGGCCGCGAACAGCACGATGCTGGCCAGGCCGGCGATCTCGCCGATGCGGCGGGCGCGTTCGGTGACCGGGCCTTCCTCAGCCTTGACCGTCAGCCAGGCCGCGCCGTGCAGGACCAGCATCGACACCGACAACAGGCCGCACAGCAGGGCGAACGGCGAGAACAGGCCGATGAAGGCGCCCTCGTAGAAGGCCCGCAGGTCGCTATCCAGGCGGAAGGGCGCACCCTGCAGCACGTTGCCCATGGCCACGCCGAACACCAGCACCGGCACGAAGCCGCCGATGAACAGGCCCCAGTCCCAGAACGCCCGCCAGCGCGGGTCGGCGCGCTTGGAGCGGTACTTGAAGCTGACCGGCCGCAGGATCATCGCCGCCAGCACCACGAACATGGCCAGGTAGAAGCCCGAGAAGCTGATGGCGTAGACGAATGGCCAGGCCGCGAAGATCGCGCCGCCGCCCAGGATGAACCACACCTGGTTGCCTTCCCAGGTCGGGCCGACGGTGTTGATGACCATGCGCCGTTCGGCGTCGTCCTTGGCGACGAAGGGCAGCAAGGCCCCCACGCCCATGTCGAAGCCGTCGGTCAAAGCAAAGCCGATCAGGAGGATGCCCACCAGGGCCCACCAGATGACGCGAAGGGTGGCGTAGTCGATAGGGAGTTCCATGTTCAGGGCTCCTCTTAAGCGACGGCCGGTTCGGGATCAGCAGGCTCGCCGTCCGGGACGGGGTCGTGCTGAGCGAACGGGCCTTTCTTGATGGCGCGCAGGATCAGGCCGACCTCGACCACGGCCAGCGCGCCGTACAGCAGGGTGAACACCGCGATGCTGGTCAGCAGCTGCGGCACGGTCAGGCTGGAGGCCGACAGGAAGGTCGGCAGCACGCCGTCCACCGCCCAGGGCTGACGCCCCACCTCGGCCAGCACCCAGCCCAACTCCGTCGAGATCCACGGCAGCGGCAGGGCCAGCACGGCGATCCACAAGAACCATTTGGTCTCATGCTTGCGCATGGTCACCAACACGAAGGCGGTGGCGAACATCGCGATCATCAAGACCCCGATCCCGGCCATGATCCGGAAGGCCCAGAACATCACCGGCACGTTGGGCACCGCGTCCCAGGCGGTCTTCTTGATCAGGTCCGGCGTGGCCGTGCGCGGATCGGCGACATAACGCTTGAGCAGCAGGGCGTAGCCCAGGTCGCGGCGGTGCTGTTCGAAGGTCGCGCGGGCGGCGACGTCCTGCGGATTGACCTTCAACGCCTCGACCGCGCCATAGGCGACGACGCCGCTTTCGATGCGGTCCTCGGCCTTGGCGACCAGCGAGAAGATGCCCTCCACCGGCTTGTCGAAGCTGCGGGTGGCGATCAGGCCCAGGACATAGGGGATCTTGACCTCGGCGTGGGTCGTGCGCGCCTTCAGGTCCGGGATGCCGAAGGCGGTCAGGCCGGCCGGGGCGGGCTCGGTCTCCCACATGGCCTCGAGGGCCGCGAGCTTCATTTTCTGGTTGTCGGTCAGGGCGTAGCCGCTCTCGTCGCCCAGCACGACGACGGACAGCGACGAAGCGAGACCAAAGGCGGCGGCCACGGTCATCGACCGCTTGGCCACGCCGATGTGCTTGCCCTTCAGCAGGTACCAGGCCGAGACGCCCAGCACGAACACCGAGGCAATGACGTAGCCGGCGCTGACCGTGTGCACGAACTTGGCCTGGGCCACCGGGTTGAACAGCACGTCACGGAAGCTGGAGACCTCCATGCGCATGGTCTCGGGGTTGAAGGCAGCCCCGATCGGGTTCTGCATCCAGCCGTTGGCGACCAGAATCCACAGCGCCGACAGGTTGGTGCCCAGGGCGACCATGAAGGTCACGAACAGGTGGCTGACGGGTTTCAGCTTGTCCCAGCCGAAGAACATCAGCCCGACGAAGGTGGCCTCCAGGAAGAAGGCCATCAGCCCCTCGATCGCCAGCGGGGCGCCGAAGATGTCGCCGACATAGTGCGAGTAGTAGGACCAGTTCATGCCGAACTGGAATTCCATGGTGATGCCGGTGGCCACGCCCAGGGCGAAGTTGATCCCGAACAGCACGCCCCAGAAACGCGTCACCGTTCGCCAGATCGGGCGCTTGGTCATCACATAGACGCTCTCCATGATGACCAGCATGAAGCTGAGCCCGATGGTGAGCGGAACGAACAGGAAGTGGTACAGGGCGGTCAGCGCGAACTGGAGGCGCGACAGGTCGATGACGGCGGGGTCCATGGACAGCTCCGAGACGAACGGCCGAAGATCACGCCGATCGAGAGCTAAGCCCTAGACCCTCGCGACCGCCCGGTCCTTGATCGGGATCAAGGCTTCCGGATGAACCGACCCTACACTCAACCCATGGGCGCCCGCATAGTACAGATTGATCATATAGCCGTGGGCAAGCGCTGGTTGGAGGGGATAAGCCGTGTCCCGAGCCAGGCGGGCCGGCTTGCGCGGGGGCTCACGCTGCTGGACGGCCTGGCCGCGATCGCCTTCGCGGCGGGCCTGGCGTTCGGCATCGACGCCGTCGCGCGGCAGGCTCCGCTGATCCCGTGGCTGGCCCTGACGGTCACGGCCATGGCGATTCGGGGCGTGCTGGCCAACCTCACCGGTGTCGCCGGGGCGTTGGCGGCGGCCGAGGCCAAGGCGGGCGTGCGTGCCGATCTGGCCCGGTCGATCTTCGGCGGCCCGCGTCGTCCGGCCGGCGAGGCGACCACCGCGCTCGTGGAAGGCGTCGAGGCCCTGGACGGGCTGTTCGCGCGCTTCCTGCCGGCCCGGCTGTCGGCCGCCGTCCTGCCGCTGGTGATGATCGCCGTCGCCGCCATCGCCAGCCCGATCTGCGCCGGCATCCTGCTGGCCACGCTGGTCCCGTTCATCGCCGCCATGGTCCTGGCCGGCACGGCCGCCGCCGCCGAGAGCCGGGCGCAGTTCCTGGCCCTGGAGCGCCTGTCGGGTCTGTTCCTCGACCGCGTCCGCGCCCTGCCCGTCGTGCTGGCTTTCCAGGCGGAGGGAACGACCACGGCGGCCTTGAAACGCTCGGCGTCGGAGCTGGCCGAGCGAACGATCCGGGTGCTGCGCGTGGCCTTCATCTCGTCGGCCGCGCTGGAGTTCTTCGCCGCCCTGTCGGTGGCGCTGGTAGCGGTCTATTGCGGCTTCAACCTGCTGCGCCTGCTGCCCTTCCCGGTCCCCGAGACCCTGGATCTGAAGCGCGCCTTCTTCGTCCTGGCCCTGGCGCCGGAGGTCTACGCGCCGATGCGCCGTCTGGCCGCCGCCTATCACGACCGGCAGGCGGCGGAGGCGGCGAGCGCCAGCCTGTCGACGCTTGAAGCGCCCGAACCTCGGCGGGTTGCGGCGCCACTGACCAAGGCCCCCACCATCCGCTTCGAGGACGTCACCGTCCGCTACCCCGACGCCGACACGCCGGCGCTGGAGAACTTCAACCTCGTGGCCGAGGCCGGGACCATCACCGCCCTGGTCGGCCCCAGCGGCGCGGGCAAGAGCTCGCTGCTGAACCTGCTGCTGGACCTTGCGCCGCTGACCGCCGGCCGCATTGAGGCCGAGGGCGAGATCGCCTGGGCCGGCCAGTCACCGCTGATCCTGCCCGCCTCGATCGCCGACAACATCGCCTTGGCCAGACGCGACGCGACCCGCGCCGAGATCGAAGCCGCCGCCAAGGCCGTGGGCCTGATCCTCGACCGTCCCGGCGGCTTGGACTTCGTGCTGGACGAACGCGGCAGCGGCCTCTCGGGCGGCGAGCGCCGGCGCCTCTCCCTGGCCCGCGCCCTGCTCAAGCCCGCCCCGATCCTGCTGCTGGACGAGCCGACGGCGAACCTGGACGCGGCGTCGGAGGTGGCGCTGCTGGACGCCATCCGCGAGGCCGCGCGAGGGCGCACGACCTTGATCGCGACGCACTCTGAAGCCGTGGCGGCCCTCGCCGACCAGGTGGTGCGGCTGTGAGCCCCCTAGACCGACTCATTCGCGCCCAGAAGCGCGAGCGGGCCGGCGCCCTGCGGCTGGCGATCGCCAGCGCCGTGGTGCTGGGCGCGGCGTCAACCGTGCTGATGGGCCTGTCCGGCTGGTTCATCGTGGCCAGCGCCATCGCCGGCGCGGCGGGGCTGGCGGTCGCCCATACGTTCAACGTGCTGATCCCCAGCGCCATGATCCGCCTGCTGGCCATCGGCCGCACCGCCGCGCGGTATGGCGAGCGTCTGTCCGGACACGCCGCCGCCCTGCGCGCCCTGGCCGCCATCCGCCCGGCGGTGTTCGCCAGCCTCGCCGCCGCGCCGCCCTCGGAGGCCCTGGGCCTGTCACGCGGCGAGGCCTCGGCCCGGCTGGTGCAGGATGTCGACGCGATCGAGACCCGCTTCGTCCACCTCTCCGCGCCGTGGAGCGCCGTCGCCGGCCTGGCCTCGGCGATCGCCATGGCCGCGCTCGCGGGACCGGCGCCGGCCGTCGTGATCCTGGTCGCGGCCCTCGCGGCGATCCTGGCCGCCCGCGCTCTGGCCAAGCGCTTCTCCACCCCGGCCCGCGCTGCCATCCAGGCCAAGGTCGGGGCGCTGAAAGACACCACCGCCACCCTGGTCGCCGCCTCGGCCGAGCTACGCGCCTACGGCCTGGAGGCCTGGGCCGGCGACACCCTGAACGCCAAGGCCGCCGAGCTGGACGGCGCCCGCCTGGCCGCCGCCCGCGCCCAGGGGATGATCGTCGCCAGCCAGGCCGTGATCCTCGGCGGCGCGGTCGCCGCCGCCATCGCGACCGCCGCGCCCGCGGGTCCAGCCCTCGCGGCGCTGGCGGGTCTGGCCGCCGCCATGGGGGTGGACGCCCTGGCAGGCCTGGCCCACGCCTTCGACCAGGACGGCGCGGCGCGAGAGGCGCGCGAGCGGCTGGACGGCATTCTGCGCCATCAACCGCAGCCCACGTCGCAGCTGGAAACCGCCCCCACGCTCACCCTCCTCGGCGAGACCCTGAACCCCGGCGAACGCCTGGCCATCATCGGCCCATCCGGCTGCGGCAAGACCACCGCGATCGAGACCCTGCCGGGGCTCCGAGGTGAGGCCTCAAACCCCCGCGCCGCCTTCGCCTGGCTCCCGCAAGACGCCGGCCTGATCGCCGGCACGGTGCGCGAGAACCTCCGCCTCGCATCGCCCAAGGCGACCGACGACCAGCTGTGGGAG
This sequence comes from Caulobacter sp. GW821-FHT12D05, assembly GCF_058807295.1. NCBI lineage: Bacteria > Pseudomonadati > Pseudomonadota > Alphaproteobacteria > Caulobacterales > Caulobacteraceae > Caulobacter > Caulobacter sp. GW821-FHT12D05. The sequence goes on along the minus strand of NZ_JBXAQO010000003.1, from coordinate 554,377 downwards.
GTCCTGGAAGCTGCCGCCCTCGGCGACCGGATCCGCGCCGCGCCGCAGGGCCTGGCGGCTTATCTCGGCGACGACGGCGAGCGTCTCTCCGGCGGCGAGCGGCGACGGCTGGCTTTGGCCCGCGCCTATCTGCGCGACGCCCCGTGGCTGCTGCTGGACGAGCCCACCGAGGGCCTGGACGCGGCGACCGAGGCCCTCGTCGTGGAGCGGCTGAACGCCCGGCTCCAGCAAACCGGCCAAGGCCTGGTCGTGGTCAGCCACCGCCCCGCCCCGGCCGCCCTCTGCGACCGCACGGTGAGGATGGGCTAGTCTTCCTTCGGCGCCTTGCTCTGCAGCACGGTCCAACCGCCGCCATCGACCAGAGCGCTGATCGAGCGGCCGATGGTCTGGCCTTGATAGAACAGCAGGATCAGCAGCGCCGCCACGACCACGCCCTTCTTCTTGGCCAGGGCCGCGATCAGGGTGAAGACGGTGAAGATCGCCAGGCCGATCCACAGCATCGGCCGGCTGATGGCGCCGAACTCGCCGGTGCCCAGGGTCAGGATGGTCAGCACCGCCGCCATCGAGAGATTGGCCGCCAGCACGCACAGCAGCACGATGGTGCGGTTTTCCCAGAAGTGGTCGTCCAGCGCCGCGCCGTCGGCGGCGTCCTTGGGGAACACCAGGCTGGCGGCGACGTAGAACACGCTGGCCACCACCAGCCCCAGGATCAGCAGGGCGAAGTTGAACGGCGCAAAGCGCAGGATCGTCCAGGCCTGGGCCCAGAAGGTCGCGATGTCGATGGCGACGAAGGCGGCCAGGAACAGGGTCAGGTGGCCGAAGCGGATCTTGCGCCGCCGCTGCACCAGCCCCGCGAACCCGCCCACCAGCTCGGCGGCGGAAAAGCCCAGGACCAGGCCATAGAAGCTGAAGAAGAACTCGAACGCACTCACCAGACACCCCGCCGCGAAGCTTCCCTAAGCCGGCATAGAGCCTGAACTCCGGGAAGTCACGACAGGGCGGAACGCTACTTCATGTTGACCCGGATATAGGTCACGAACAGCACCACGGCGAACACGCTGAACGCCGCGATCACCAGACCCAGATACGCCATTTGCCCGCCCGACATCGAAATCTCCCGTGTGTTGGCGGGAGCACCGTCGGACCTACGCATTGGCCCGTCCTTGACCTGGCTCAAACCGGCGCGGCTATAAGGACCGCACGACTGGAGCACTCATGAAGCCGGCCCGGGGCCTGTCCTCGACCCTGTTCAGCGATCCGCACCCGACCGCCTATCTGGCCGCCTTCGCGGCGGTGATGGCGACAGCGGTGGCGCGCCTGTACCTGCCCGAGGCCTTCACCGCGCCGTCGTCGTTCCTGCTGTTCGTGCCGGCCGTGCTGATCGCCGCCGCCCTGGGAGGCCTGGGCCCGGGCGTCTTCGCCACCACCTTCGCCTGGGGCACGGTGTGGTGGGTGACGCGGTCCATCCCGTTCAACCTGGTCAGCGGCATCTGCGCGGCGATCTTCCTGTCGGTCGGTTTCGGCATGGCCGTCGGCGGCGGCTGGTTCCACGCCGCGCGGCGGCGGGCGGCGGCGATCAACGACCACCTGCAATCGATCCTCGACACCGTGCCCGACGGGGTGGTGGTCATCGACCGCGCCGGGATCATGACCTCGTTCAGCCCCGCCGCCGAGCGCATGTTCGGCTGGAGGGCGTCGCAGGTGCTGGGCAAGAACGTCAGCCTGCTGATGCCCCAGCCCAACGCCGCCGCCCACGACGGCTACATCCAGCGCTACCACCGCACCGGCGAGAAGCGGATCATCGGCGCGGGCCGCGTCGTGGTCGGCATACGCAAGGACGGCTCGACCTTTCCGATGGAGCTGGCGGTCGGCGAGACTCAAGGACAGGTGCCCTCCTATACCGGCTTTATCCGTGACCTGACCGAGACGCAGGAGACCGAGACCCGCCTGCAAGAGCTGCAGAACGAGCTGATCCACGTCTCGCGCCTGACAGCCATGGGCGAGATGGCCTCGACCCTGGCGCACGAGCTGAACCAGCCGCTGTCGGCCATCGCCAACCTCTTGACCGGCTCGCGCCGCCTGATCGACCGGGGCCGCGAGGCCGACCAGGCCAAGGTGCGCGACGCCATCGACAAGGCCGCCAACCAGGCCCTTCGGGCCGGCGAGGTGATCCACCGCATGCGCGACTTCGTGCGCCGGGGGGCCAGCGAGCGCGAGGCCGAGAGCCTGTCCAAGCTGATCGAGGAGGCGTCCGCGCTTGCCCTGATCGGCGAGAAGGATCGCCAGGTCGACGTGCGCCTGTCCTTGGATCCGGCCGCCGATGCCGTGTTCGCCGACCGGGTCCAGGTGCAGCAGGTGCTGCTGAACCTGATCCGCAACGGCATCGACGCCATGCAGGACCAGACCGCCCGCCGCCGCGCCCTGCTGATCACCACCGACGTCACCGAGGAAGGCTGGTCGCGGGTCAGCGTCGCCGACACCGGTCCGGGCATTGCCGACGCGGTGCTGGAGCGCCTGTTCCAGCCCTTCATGACCACCAAGCCGCAGGGCATGGGCGTCGGTTTGTCGATCTCGCGCTCGATCATCGAGGCCCATGGCGGCCGCATCTGGGCGCAGGCCAATCCCGGCGGCGGGGCGCTGTTTAGCTTCACCCTGCCGCCCGCCGAGCATCATCAGAAGGAGACCGTCGATGAGTGACGCCCCCGTCGTGCACGTGGTCGACGACGACGAAAGCGCCCGCGAGTCCCTGGCCTTCCTGCTGGAGTCGGCCGACTTCGAGGTCGTCTCCTATGCCAGCGCACCGGCCTTCCTGGAGGCGCTGCCAGCCGCTCGGCCGGGGGTGATCATCACCGACGTACGCATGCCCGAGATGAGCGGCCAGGAGCTGGTCGCCCGGCTGGCGGCCCAAAAGATCCGCATGCCGATCATCATGATTACCGGCCACGGCGACATCCCGATGGCGGTCGAGGCGATGCGCTCGGGCGTGGTGGACTTCATCGAAAAACCGTTCTCGGACGCCCGCATGCTGGACGCCCTGGAACGCGCCATGAAGGCCGCAGAAGCCTCGCCCGTCAGCGACGACCAGGCCGCCGTGCTGCACCGGCTGGAGACCCTGTCCGAACGCGAGCGCCAGGTGCTGGACGGCGTGGTGGCGGGGCATGCCAACAAGGTCATCGCGCGGGAACTGGGCATCAGCCCCCGGACGGTCGAGATCTATCGCGCCAAGCTGATGACCAAGATGCAGGCGGATAACCTGGCCGCGCTGGTGCGGATGACGCTGTCGGCGCGCGGCGGCTAGGCCGAAAAGTTCACAAGCGCGCCGGGCTTCACGCTGGCGGGATCGCTGGCCTCGCCGCCGATCTTCTGACGCAGCCAGTCGATCATGACCTGGGGCGAGGTCGTCTTCTGGTCGCCCATCTTCGCCTCGAAGAGCCCCTTCTTCACCATCGGGCTCGACGCGACCTTCTCGAGCGCGGCGAGCTGGGTTTTCGCCTGGTCGACCGTGTAGTTGGTGAAGTCGCCGAACGGGAACGGACGCCAGTTCTGGCGCGCCACCGCGGCGGCCTGCGCCTGCTCCCTCAAGATCTTCGACTGGGCATCCCCCGCCGAGGTGCGCCTTTCCGTCTCCGCGATATCGGCCTTCTGCGCCGGCGTCAGTTCGATCAGGCGCGCCGGGCCAGCGGGGCTGATGTCGGTCGGCGTGGCCTTGGAGATCCGGCTTGCGAGCTCGGCGCGGATCGCCATGCCCCGCTCCAGGTTCGTGATGGTCATGGTCGGCATCCTCGACGGCTCGCCGGGAGCGTGCAGGAAACGCGCCAACTCAACCAAGATACAAGCGCTTGAATTAGAACGCGAAAAACTTCGCCGCTGCCGCCGTCCGACGCGGGCCGGGCAAGTTTCTCCCGGTTGTATTTGCCCTAGGGCCGCGCCAGCAGCGCCGACAGCCTCCGCTCCAACGCATCGTCCAGCAGCGGCTTTTCCACGAGGCTCACCCCGCTGACGCCCCGACGGATGAGCCGTTCGGCGTCCCCCGTCAGCACGATGGTCGGCAGCCCTTCCACCGCCGGCAAATCCCCGCTCCCATCGTCGATGACCACCGCCGCCAAGGGCCGGCCATCGGGCCGCGTGGCCACTCTGTAGCCCTCCGTCTCCAGCGAGAAGCGCAGCGCCTCGCGCAGGGGCTCGTCGTCGACCAGCAGCAGGATCAGGGGACGGTTGGGCATTCTGTCATCTTGCGTGCGCCAGGGCGGCGAAACCTTGATCCGCCTCAAAACCGGAGGGCGCCCGCAACCCCGCGTAAGGGGGTTTCCTTAGGCGCGGCCCCCGACTGTCACGCGGCGCGGAAAGGGCGCAAAGACCTTAGCAACAGAAGGGTCTTTCCATGCTGTCTCCGCTCCGCATCGACGCTGCCCCAATTGCCCTGGATCCCGTCCTGGCCATCCCCGGCGCCTGCCCGCATTTCCGCCGCGACGAAGAGGTCTTCGGCGAGGGCGAGGAAGCCTCGCACGTCTATCAGGTGGTGTCGGGCGCGGTGCGCACCTACCGCATCCTGCGCGACGGCCGCCGGCAGATCGACGAGTTCCACTTCGCCGGCGACTATTTCGGCCTGGAGATGGGCGAGGCCCACCGGGTCACGGCCGAGGCCATGACCGACGCCAGCATCCGCATGATCCGACGCGGAGCGCTCAGCGAGCTGGCCGCCCGGCGCGGCGACGCGGCGCGGGCGCTGTTTCGCCTGACCGCCGAGAACCTGCAGCGCTGCCAGGACCACGTGCTGATGCTGGGCCGCCGCTCGGCCCAGGAGCGGGTCGTCGGCCTGCTGCTCGACATCGCCGAACGCACCCACGCGACCGCCGAGCTGGACGTGCCGATGGGCCGCCAGGACATGGCGGATTATCTGGGCCTGACGATCGAGACGGTGTCGCGGACGCTGACGGCGTTGCAGGACGAGGGGCTGATCGCGCTGCCGACGGTGCGGCACGTGGTGCTGAAGGACCGTCGGGCGCTGGAGCGGATGGTGAGCTGAGGTTCGCCACTCACCTAACCAAAAACTCTGCCTTCCTAGGCCTTGTGCCTAGGACCCATGCCGACGCTCGCATGGCGCATCCGGGCGCGTTGCCACGCTGCCGGACGCTCTCGAAACCTCAGAACCTGGCGGAACGATGGGTCCTAGGCACAAGGCCTAGGAAGGCAGGAATGGGTGGGTTGTGGGACGGTCAAACACCCCCCTCGTCCGTCCGCTCCAGCCCGGCGATCGTCGCCTCGTCGCGGGCGTCGCGGTCGCCGGCCGCGCGCAGCATCGCCTGCCGCAGGGCGTAGCCGAGCAGCGCCGCCAGGATCACCGCGTTCAGCACGAACGGGCCCCAGCCGATCTTCTCGTAGAGCAGCACGAACAGCGGGGCGACCACGACGTTGAGGCCGTTGATCGCTGCGATGGCTCCGGCCGCGCCGGCCTGGTCCTTGGCGTCGACCGACAGCGAGGCCCCCGCCGTGAAGCCCGGCCGCGCGAAGCCGTAACCCAGGCTGGCGATGGCGTAGCCGATGGCGACGGCGGCGTAGTCCGGCGCGAAGGCGACCACGATATTGCCCAGGGCCGCGCAGCCGACGCCCCAGCGCATCAGCTCGCGCGGGCCCATCTGGAACATGCGGATCAGGCCCCACTGGGCCAGCAGGCCCGCCACCGCGCCGGCGGCCATGGCCAGGGTGATGAAGCCCTGGGCCTTGACCGGCTCGAGCCCCAGCTTGTCGATGATCAGAAAGCCCAGGGTCTGGGTCTGGGCGGTCTGGCACGAGGCGACCAGGAACCCGAAGATCAGGAAGGGCTTCAGACGCGGGTCCTTCCACAGCGCCGCGCCCTCGCCGCGCCAGGGCAGGCCGAAACGGCGGTGGCGGGGCGGGCTGTCGCCGCGTCCGGGCTTGAAGGTCTCGGGCAGGCCGCGATGGACGACGACCATCATCACCGCGGCGACGATGGCGAAGGCGAACATCGGCCCGGCCAAACCCACGCCCGGCAGCACGAACAGCGGGGCCAGCAGCGGCCCGACCACGGTGCCCAGGCCGAACGCCCCGGCCAGGGTGGCCATGGTCTGGGTGCGCTCCTCGCGCGTGGTGCGCTCGGCCATATAGGCCTGGGTCGCCGGATTGGCCGCCGAGCCGAAGCCGCCGAACAGCGCCCGGCACAGCAAAAACAGCACGAAGATCACCATCGGCGGGGCCAGGTGATGCAGGCCGGCCGAGACGACCAGGGCGCACAGCAGCATCGAGATGGAGAAGCCCGCCAGGCCCAGCAGGATCAGCGGCTTGCGGCCTCGCAGGTCCGACTGCCGCGCCCAGATCGGCGAGGTCACCGCCCACAGCACGGCCGACAGCGAGAAGATGCCCGCCACCAGGGCGTCAGGGATGCCGATCTGGCGGCCGATCGCCGGCAGCACCGACAGCATGCCGGTGTTCCCCAGGGCGGTCGCGACCGACACGCCGAAGAGGATGGCGAATGCGCGCCGGTGGTCCGGCGCTGGCTTTGTTTCCCCACTCATCAAACAAACGTTAGAGCCGGCAAGCTTCACACGCAATGTGTCGCAGGTCACAGACCGGCTGGCCGAACGGGTGAGAACGTTGGATTAATCATTAATCCGGATGATGCGCCGTCATTCTCGGGGTCGGGCTTCCACCACCATGTTCCAGATCATCGGCATCCTAATGCTCTTCGGCATGGTGTTCGGCAGCTACCTGATGGGTGGCGGCAAGATGGACGTCATCATCGAAGCCGCCCCGCACGAGCTGATGGCCATTCTGGGCGCGGCCGTAGCCGCGTTCCTGATCTCCAACTCGATGGTCGTCATCAAGGGCACGGCCGGCGGCTTCGGCAAGATCTTCAAGGGCCCCAAGTGGAAGCCGGCCGACTATCGCGACCTGCTGTCCCTGCTGTTCCTGCTGACCAAGACGATGAAGTCCAAGGGCGTCATCGCCCTGGAAAGCCACATCGAAAAGCCGCACGAGAGCACGATCTTCGCGCGCTATCCCAAGGTCACCCACGACCACTTCGCCGTCGACTTCATCTGTGACACCCTGCGGATGATGACCATGAACCTGGAGGATCCCCACCAGGTCGAGGACGCGATGGAGAAGCAGCTCGAGAAGCACCACCACGAGGCGCTGGAGCCCGCCCACGCCCTGCAGGCCATGGCCGACGCCCTGCCCGCCCTGGGCATCGTCGCCGCCGTGCTGGGCGTCATCAAGACCATGGGCTCGATCACCGAACCGCCGGCCGTCCTGGGCGGCATGATCGGCGGCGCTCTGGTCGGCACCTTCCTGGGCGTGTTCATCGCCTATGGCATCGTCGGCCCGATGGCCACGCGCCTGCAGGCCGTCGTCAACGAGGACGGCGCCTTCTACAAGATCATCCAGGCCGTCCTGGTCGCCCACCTGCACGGCAACGCCGCCCAGATCTCGGTCGAGATCGGCCGCGGCAACGTGCCCTCGCCCGCCCAGCCCAGCTTCGCCGAGCTGGAAGAGGCGCTCTCGCAGATCCCCAACGAGTAGGCGCAGGTTAGCGCGTCGTAACTTGCACGCGCTTTCGAACCGGTATTCCTTGCCGTCAACAAACGACGCAAGGGGAAGCCTCATGAGCACCATTCGCAAACTGCTGATCGCCGGCATCGCCGTCTCGGCCCTGTCGCTGGCCGCCTGCGGCGGCAAGCACGAGGAAGCCGGCGGTGAAGACGCCGCCGCCAAGGCCGCCGCCGCCGACGCCTCGACCGTGACCGACGCCGCCTCGGCCCAGGACCAGGCCGCCGCCGACGCCAACAAGGCCGCCGCCGACGCCGCTGCCGCGCCGGCCGATCCGGCGGACGCCGCCGCTCAGACCGCCAGCGACGCGGCCGCGACGGGCGCCACCTCGGCCCCGGCCGCCGAAGCGCCGAAGCCGGAAGAGAAGAAGGCGGCGCACTAAGCCGCTTTGCTCCGCGCAAGAACGAAGGGCCGCCCCACCGGGCGGCCCTTTTTCGTTGACGGTAGGCGCGAGCCCGCGCTCTAGACCCGCATGGATCCCACCGCCCCTTCCAGTCCCCTGCTCTGGCGCGAGGACGGCCTGCCGCAGTCCAGCCTGTACGGCGACGTCTATTTCTCCAGCGTCGACGGCCTGGCCGAGACGCGGGCGGTGTTCTTGGCTGGCTGCGGGCTGCCGGAGCGGTTCTCCAGAGACTTCACCGTCGGCGAGTTGGGCTTCGGGTCGGGCCTGAACATCGCCGCCCTGCTGGACCTGTGGCGGCGCGAGAAACCCGAAGGCGCCAAGCTCCACATCTTCTCGATCGAGGCCCACCCGCTGGCGCGCGACGAGGCCGCCCGGATCCTGGCCCACTGGCCGGAGTTGGGCGAGGCCGCGCAGGTGCTGCTGGACCACTGGCCGGGCCGCGCCAAGGGCTTCCACCGTGTGGACCTGCCCGGCTTCGACGCCGTGCTGGACCTGGCGGTCATGGACGTGGTCGAGGCGCTGGAGGCCTGGGACGGCGCGGCCGACGCCTGGTTCCTGGACGGCTTCTCCCCCGCCCTGAACCCGGCCATGTGGCGCGAAGAGGTCCTGGCCGCCGTCGCCAAGCGTTCCGCGCCCGGCGCGAAGGCCGCGACCTTCACCGTGGCTGGAGCCGTGCGGCGCGGCCTGCAAGCCGCCGGCTTCGAGATCGCCAAGCGTCCGGGCTTTGGCCGCAAGCGCGAACGGCTGGAGGCCTGGCTGCCGGGTGAGCGCCAAACCCCGCCTCGCCCCGGAACGCTCGCCATCATCGGTGGCGGCATTGCCGGCGCGTCCCTGGCCCGCGCGGGCCGCGCCGAGGGCCTCTCCGTCACCGTGCTGGACGATCCCGACGGCGTCGCGGCTTCCGGCAATCCCGCCGCCCTGGTCACGCCCGCCCTGGACGCCGGCGGCGGTCCCCGCGCGGCGCTCTATGCCCAAGCCCTGGCGCGCGCCGTCACGCTCTACGAAGCCGAGCCTGGGGCGGTGATCGCCCACGGCGTGACGCAACTGGCCACCGGCGAGCGCGACCCGGCCCGCTTCGCCAAGGTCGCCGAGCAGGACCTGTTCGAGCCCGGCGCGATGCAGACGACGGAGACGGGTCTCTCCATGACCAGCAGCCTGGTCATCCAGCCCGCCGCCGTCACCGCCGCCTGGTCCAGCGAGGTCATGCATCGCCGTGTCGCCCGCCTGGAGCGTGATGGCGAAGGCTGGAAGCTCCTGGACGAGGCCGGCGACCTGATCCTGCGCGCCGACCGCGTGGCCCTGGCCGGCGGCGTCGCCACCGCCGATCTCGCGCCCTTGCCCCTCAAGCCCGTGCGCGGCCAGGCCAGCTGGACGGACGCTCCTGCCCCCGCACCGACGGCGTTCGGCGGCTATGCGGTCCCGACCCGCGACGGCGTGCTGTTCGGGGCCACCCACGATCGCGGCGAAACCGCCACCGACGTCCGGGCCGACGACCACGCCCGCAATCTCGACACCCTGGCCAAGGGCCTGCCGGACCTGGCGGCGTCCCTGGCGGGCAAGACCTTCGAAGGCCGGGCGGCGATCCGCGCCACCACGCCGGACCGCATGCCGCTGGCCGGGATCACTCAGGATGGATGGCTGGTGCTGACGGGCCTGGGCTCGCGCGGCTTCTGCCTGGCGCCGCTGCTGGCCGAGCATCTGGTCGCGCGCCTGCTGGACCTGCCCTCGCCCCTGCCGCGCGTTTTGTCGCACCCGGTTGAATCTGGCCGTTTCGACTCGCCTGAGACGAGCAGCGGCGTATAGTCGAACACGGTTATCGGAGCGCGGAAGCGGTCCCCATTTCCCGCGTCCCACTTCATTTCCAAACGAGGCCGGCCACCCCTTCAGGCCGGCTCGCGTGACGGCGGCCCTCCGCCCTCTTGGTCCGCCGGATCGGACGCCCCCGACGCCCCATCGGGGGCGTCTTTTCGTTTTTGGCCTCCCCCTTCGGGTAAGGTGGCCCGACGCCCCATCGGGAGCGTCTTTTCGTATCGGAGCCAGGCTCCAGACAAGGCTAGGGGGCCGGCCCGAAGGCCGACCCCCTGTCACCCCACCAATCAGTCTTCTTATTTATTAGAAGTTGATCGAAACCGTCGAACGGCGGTTCAGCGGTTCCTTCACGCCGTCACCCGTAGCAACGGCCGGAGCGCTTTCGCCCTTCCAGTCGACCGCCAGGGCCGTGGCGTTGACGCCCATGCTGACCAGGCCATCGGCGACGGCCTTGGCGCGGCGTTCCGAGAGCTTGGCGTTGTACTTGTTCGAGCCCGAGGTGTCGGTATGACCCGTCACCACGATCTTCGAAGCGCCGCCGCCCTTGGCGTATTCGGCGGCCTGCTGGACCACCGCCTGGGCTTCCGTCGTCAGCACGTACTGATCGAACGGGAAGTAGACCACGAACTCACGCGACTCGTAGGCCGGAGCGGCCGGAGGCGGCGGCGGGGGCGGCGGAGGAGCCGGCTCCGGCGGCGGGGGCGGCGGGGGCGGAGGCGGGGGCGGCGGGGGCGGCGGGGCCGACCCGAAGGTGTAGCGCAGGCCCAGGGTCACCGAGGTGTCCTTGTAGCGGCCCGAGAAGGTGCCGACGTCCGTGATCGAACCACCGGCCGGGCCGGCGTTCTGCGTCACCGAACCCCAGTCCAGCTTGGACGTGCGCAGGTAGCGGCCGGTCAGGTCCAGCGACCAGTTCTCGGCGAAGTTCCAGGCCACGCCCACCAGGCCCTGCAGGGCGAACGCCTGGTCGACGTCGTCGAAGCTGGTGTTCTGGTAGATGGCGGCGCCGGCCGGGACGCCCGACAGCTGGCCATAGACCTTGTTGTGCACCCAGGCCGTACCGGCGCCGACGCCGACGAACGGGCTGATGCTGGAGTTGGGGGCGAAGTCGTAGATGGCGTTGGCCATCAGGGTCGTGGCCTTCAGCGAACCCTTCGGCTCACCGCAGGCCGGGGCGGCGGCGGTGCGCTGCACGCCGGCGGTGCAGAGACCGATCGGCTGGCCGGCGCTGGAGCCGACGCCACGCACGCTCTGGAAGTCGCCCGGGCGATAGCCGTATTCGGCCTCGACGCGGAAGTTCGGGGTGAACTTGTAGCCGAAGCGGCCGAACGCGGCCCAATCCTTATCGGCCGAGAAGTCCCACTGATAATTGTTGGTGGAGTTCGCCTTGACCGAGTCCGGCTCATGATAGCCGACGTCGCCCGCGACATAAAAACCACTCGTGGCGCTCTGGGCCAAGGCGCCCGAGGCGGCGCTCAGCGCAACCGCCGCGACGCTGACCAGCAACCGCATTTTCATGTTGTACCCTCTTCAATCGAAATGTCGCGGGCCCGACTTGCCCGGCGCTCGAGACGACAAACGCGTCATGTCCGGAAATGGGTGTGTCGAATGAGCCACACCGGCGCCCAGAATGTGAAAATTGTGGCGGAGGGCGCCATGCTCCGGCAGCGCTTAGCTTGGCCGGAAAGCTTGGCTGGAAGCTGTGCGCGTTTGTCGCAAATAGCCGAGATTGCAGGAGAAATCAGGATTCATCATACTCGTCTGAAGTGGCGCGTGGAGTACGGTCGTGAGTGTTGAACCCTTCCCTCTGGCGGCGGACGAATTTTCGGGAACGGCGGAGGCGATCACCGGCGGCGGGCAGCCGAACGCCTTCGTCAACGCCGACACCCGGGTCGGCATCGTGGCCGGCAAGACCAGCCTGACGGTCGACCAGGCCGCCTCGCAGCTGATCCGTGGCGAGCCGGGCTGGGGTCCGGCCCTGCAGAAGGCCGCGACGGTCAGTTACGCCTTCCGCGCGACCGCGCCCACCAAGATGCCCACCGACACGGCGACCTTCACCCAGTTCTCGGGCGCCCAGATCACCCAGACCGAAAAGGCCCTGACCGCCTGGTCCGACGTGGCCAACGTCATCTTCACCCGCGTCGGCACGGGCAGCGGCGACGCGGCCTACAGCAACAACGCCACGATCCTGTTCGGCAACTACAACAGCGGCCAGACCGGCGCGGCGGCGTTCGCCTATATTCCGGGTAACCCCGCGACCTTCAGCGAGGACGGCGACGTCTGGATCAATTCCAGCCTGAGCTACAATTCCATCCCGACCGGCTCGAACTATGGCGGCATGGTGCTGGTGCACGAGATCGGCCACGCCATCGGCCTGGGCCATCCGGCCGACTACGACGCCGACAGCAGCAAGGCCCTGACCTACGCCGCCGACGCCGGCTATTACGAGGACAGCCGCCAGTACACGGTGATGTCCTATTTCAGCGAGAGCAACACGGGCGGTTCGTTCTCCGGGGCCTACGCCTCCTCGCCGCTGCTGGACGACATCGCCGCCGCCCAGCTGGCCTATGGCGCCAATATGAGCACCCGCACCGGCGACACGGTCTATGGCTTCAACTCGACCGCCGGCCGCGACTGGTTCAGCGCCGTCGCCACGCCCAAGCTGATCTTCGCCGCCTGGGACGCCGGCGGGACCGACACCTTCGACTTCTCCGGCTACAAAGTCGCCCAGACCATCGACCTGCGCTCGGGCTATTTCTCCAGTGTCGGCGGCCTGACCGGCAACGTCACCATCGCCATGGGCGCGACGATCGAGAACGCCATCGGCGGCTCGGCGGCCGACACCATCAACGGCAACGCCGTCGCCAACCGCATCACCGGCGGCCAGGGCAACGACATCATCGACGGCGGCCTGGGCGTCGACACGGCCGTCTACGGCGGCAAGTTCGGCAGCTACGCCATCAGCGCCAAGGCCGACGGCGGCTGGCAGATCAAGGACAATGGCGGCCTGGGCGAAGGCACGGACAGCGTCATCAACATCGAGAGCCTGGCCTTCTCGGACCGCACGGTCTCGATCGTCGACAGCCGCGTGGCCACGGTGATCACCAACGTGCTGCGCATCGCTCCCTTCTCGGTCACGGGCGACGCCACGATCAAGACCATCGCCGCGGCCATGGCCGGCGGGGCCAGCTACACGGACGCCATCGCCCAGGTGACCAAGGCGGCGATTTCGACCGCCGAGGTGGCGGTGCTCAGCTACCAGTTCTTCACCGGCAAGACGCCGACCGCGGCGGGCATGGACTATCTGGTCAATCCCGATGGCGCCAACACCGCCAACCTCAACAGCGCCTACTACCAGTCGTTCAATCTCGAGAACCGCTACATCAATTTCGCGGTCAATCTGGGCAAGGTCGGCGAGGGCGCGGCCAGCTTCGCCGCCACCTTCGGCGGGGCCTCGCTCGAGGACACCACCAGCGCCGCCTATGCCCGGATCTTCGGCGCGACCCCGACCGCCGCCAAGGTTCACGAGCTCTTGGACGCGACCTTCAATTTCAGCGGCCAGACCATGACCCGCGCCCAGTACTTCGCCTATTACGGCCAGGACGGCCTGAACGGCCAGGGCACCAAGGCGGCCATGGTCGGCTGGCTGATGGCCGAGGCCGCCAAGGCTGACCTGGGCGTCTACGCCAAGTCCGCCGACGCCCTGTTCGCCGACCAGGCCAGCCACAATGTCTACGGCGTCGACCTGCTCGGGACCTACGCCAAGCCGGAATATAATCTGGTCTGAGGTCCGCCACGGTCAAGAAATGGCAACCTTGTCGCTCTACCTGAGGGTTATAGCCCGCACGCAGAGCGACAGGAGCCCGCCTTGGCCGTCATCAACGGAACGCCCGGCAACGACGACTTCTTCCTCTCGGCCAACCAGGACGACGAGGTCTTCGCCGGCGCGGGCAACGACCGGTTCGCGATCAGCGCCTCCTTCGGCGTCGGGAAGCTGCGGGTCGATGCTGGGGACGGCGACGACCTGTTCCTGGTCAAGGACATCTCGAACGGCCCCACGATCCTTCACGGTGGCGCGGGCAACGACACCTTCCGGCTGTTCTACGGCGGAACCGTCTATGGCGATGCGGGCGCGGACATCTTCAAGCTGACCGACGATTCCGGCCGCCTCCCCTTCAGGATCGCCGACTTCTCGGCCGACGACGTGCTCGATGTCCTGCCCCACTTCGAATATCTGAGCCTTCCAGCCGGCCCCGACCCCTTCGCTTCCGGCTATGCGCGCTTCATGCAGCTGGGCGCCGACGCGATGCTGCAGATCAAGGGCGCCAACGGCGAGTGGCGGACCTTCGGCTACATCCTGGGTCGCGACGCCAGCCAGTTCACCACCGCCCAGCTGGGCGGCATGAAGACCGGCGTCGTCCCCTACCCGGCCTCGGTCTCGATATCGACCGCGGCGACCAGCGTCATGGAGGGCGGCACGGTGACGGTGGACGTAACCCTCTCGGCGCCGTCCACGGAAACCGTCCAAGTCTACGTCAGCCCCACACGGCTCAGCGACAACAATTCGGCGGGCAGATCGGTCTTCGTGACCCTGCAGCCCGGTCAGACCAAGGGTCAGGCCGTCATCGCCATCGAGGACGAAGGGTATCTGGACACGCGCGGGCAGGTGGCAATCTCGGCGTCCGCCTCGGGCTACGCCTCCAACCCGCTGAACCCGGCCAGCATCACCCTCACCCTCGTCGACAATGACCAGAAGGGCTTCAGCGTCGCGTACGGCAACCCGACCTATGCCTACAAGAACCTGACGCTGCTGGATGCCGTCCGACCGGGCGACGCCGCGGCGCTGTCCACCGTGCCGAGCGGCACGTGGCCGCCGCCCGGGCGAGACTATGTCCGGCTGATCGAGCCCTTCGTCCTGGCCAACACCTCGGTGGCCCTGACGGCCTACCAGTTCTTCAGCGGCAAGAGCCCGGGCCAGGCCGGCCTGAAGTACCTGGTCAACTCGCCCGACAACGCCAGCGACCTGAACGACGCGGGCGGCATCTATGCGGGGATGAACACCGAGAACCGCTACATCAACTTCGCCGCCAATCTGGGTCTGGTCGGCGAGGGCAAGGCGGCCTTCGCCAGCGCCTATCAGGGCCTCACCTTCCGGCAGGCGGTCGACAAGGCCTACGACACCGTGATCGGCAAGGCCTATGCCCAGGCCGCCGGCGTCAATGTCGCCGCCGCCATCGACAGCGTCGTGGCCACGCAGAGCTATTTCAGCGCCCTGGCCGCCGAACGCATGGGCGGCTTCGACCACGACCTCGCCATGAAGGCCGGCATGGTCGGCTACCTGATCGCCGAGGGCCAGAAGGCCCATGTCGGCGCCTATGCCCGCGCGGTCGAGAACTTCTATCTCGACCTCATGGACAGCACGGCCCAGCACAATGTCGACCTGGTCGCCATCTACGGGCCGGGCACGTTCCTGGACGCGATGTAGTCTAGGCCTTCGCCTTCGGCGGCCTGGCCTTGAGGATCGCCAGGGCCTCCCACGGCTTGCCCTTGACCGCCACGCCGGCCGCCAGCCCGGCGACGAAGGCGCCGCTGGGATGGGCCTGGATCAGGTCGACGATCCGCTGCTCGATCGAGGGCCGGCGATGCCGCGCCCGGTGCTGCTTGTGCGCCAAGGCCCACACCGCGACCGTCACGCCCGCCAGGGCGGTGACCGCCACATAGGCCCAGGCCCGGCCCAGATGCGGGGCCAGGAACGCGAACACCGCCATCGCCCCGGTCACCGCCGCGATCGCCGCCGCCATGATCAGGCCCGCGCCCGTCATCAGCCGCGAAATCAGGTCATCGATGAAGTCGTCCAGCATGTGTGAGCCTCCAGCCGTCTGCTGAAGGTCAACGCTGGAGAGGGCGTTTGGCGCCGCCAGCCCCGCCTTCAGACCCGCGAAAGCCGCACCGGGCTGCCCGGGCCGCGTCGGATCACGCCCTTGGCCTCCAGGTCCAGCTGCGCGGCCTTCAGCCACCAGCCGGCCTTCTCCCCGCCGGGAAACAGGTCGTCGGGCAGCAGCGGCAGCAAGGCGGTCTTGGCGTCGGCCACGGTCATGCCGGCCCCGACGGCGGGCAGCACCTTCAGCAGCGCGTCGCGCATCGCCTCGTACTTGGCCCGCTCCACACGATAGGTCCGGCCGGGCGACGTGAAGTTCTCGATCTCGATGCGATCAACCGGCATCCAGCGTCCCCTGTACGTAGTCGGTCTTGGGGACCTTGAAGCCCATGGCGATCCAGGCGCCCAGCAGCCGCCCCATGAAGGCGGGCGCGGCCATGCCGACGGACGGGATGGACGGGTCGAGGTCGGCCGCCGCCGCGCCCAGGTCCTGGGTCATGGTCCGCATCTGGATCGGCGGGCGCTCCCCCGGCGCGAGGCGGTCGCGATAGACGCTCAGCCAGTGGCCGTTCTCGAACTCCAGGAACATGGGCGAGGCGCAGCAGGTCGCCACCACGCGGCGCGTCGGCGACTGCGGTCCCAGGCGGAATTCCCGCAGCCGCTCGGCGCCCGCCGTCGGCCGCGCGCGGTCCTTGCGGCACAGGACGTAGTCGGTCCCGCCCTCCGCGCTACGGACCGGCCCGGCGCCCGGCAGCGCCTCCAGCACCGCCGCGGCCCGCCGGCAGCTGTCGCAATGACAGGTCGCCGTCAGGATCGGGCGACCGGTCAGCTCCAGGGCGACCTGGCCGCACCGGCATCGCGCGGCCGTTCGAGTGTCTTTGTTCATCAGGCGCTCCTCCTGAGAAACTAGACTGGACGGTCTAGTTTGATGCGTCAAGCCGCGACCGTGTAGACTCCTCGCCGGAAGGAATCAGGTCGCATGAGCCAAGCCCAGGAAACGCGGATGCAGCGCACGCGAAACTGCATCCTGGACGCCGCGCGCGGTCTGTTCCTGAAGAGCGGCTACCTGCCCACCAGCATGGACGAGATCGCCGCCGCGGCCGGCGTCTCCAAGCAGACGGTCTATGCCCACTTCCACACCAAGGAGGGGCTGTTCCTGGAGCTGGTCGACAGCATGACCGGCGGGGCGGGCGACACGTTCCAGGCCCAGCTGACCACGGATTTCGACGAGCGAGCGATCCAGGCCTACCTGATCGAATATGCCGAACGCCTGCTGACCAACGTGATGACGCCCGAGCTGATGCGCCTGCGCCGGCTGGTCATCGGCGAGGTGGCGCGCTTCCCGGAACTGGGTCGCACCCTGCACGCGCGCGGACCCGCCCGCTCGATCGGCCGGCTGACCCGCACGTTGGAGCATTATCGGGCGAAGGGAGAGGTCAAGGTCGAGGATCCGCGCAAGGCCGCGACCTTCCTCAACTGGCTGATCATGGGCGAACCGACCCACGACGCCATGCTGCTGGGCGACGGCGCCATTCCATCGGCCGCCGATCTGCGGGCCCATGCGAAAGCCGCGATCGACGTGTTCCTGGCGGCGCACGGCGCCTGACCAGGATCGTCAAGTCTTCAGATTTTCAGGAAGGGAATGGTGGACGCGACAGGGATTGAACCTGTGACCCCTACGATGTCAACGTAGTGCTCTCCCGCTGAGCTACGCGTCCGCCGAAGCGAACCGGAAGCGCTTCGAGAAGCGTCCCGGCCGGGAAGGTGTGGGGGTATAGCGGCGGCTTTGCCGGTGCGCAAGCCGCCAAAACCAGATTTTTAAGCGGCCATCATTTTTTCCACCTCGGCGACCAGGTCGCGCAGGTGGACGGGCTTGGACAGCACCTTGGCGCCGGCCGGCGCGCGGTCCTGCGCCGACAGGGCGACGGCGGCGAAACCGGTGATGAACATGATGCGCAGGGACGGATCGCGGGCGGCGGCCTGGCGGGCCACCTCGATACCGTCCATGCCCGGCATAACGATGTCGGTCAGCAGCAGATCCCAAGGGGCTTCCAGGTGCTGGACGGCCTCTTCGCCGTCGGCGCAGGCCTGGACTTCGAAGCCGGCGCGCTCCAGCGCCCGGGCCAGGAAGCCACGGAGGGAATCGTCGTCTTCGGCGAGGAGGATGCGGGCCATCAGGTCACGTGTCCGGAAGATGTGCGTCGGTCGAGAGGCCACCTTACCGCGCGCATCGTAAATCGGGGATGAACCTAATCGTCGCGGGCGACATCTGCCTTGTGGACGGATCGCCTCATTCCGAGCCTTGCGAACTATTCGCGTTTGACCCCGGCCCGCCCGCCTTCGATGATGCCGGCATGAGCGCTTGGCGGCCCCTCTCCACCGATCAATCGGTAACAACGCCGCTGGAGACCCTCAGCGGGCCGGCGTTCGAGATCACGCGCGCCGCCCCGGCCGGCGCCCCGCCGCCGACGGCCCTGGTGTTCGCCTCGCCCCACTCGGGCGACGTCTATCCCGAAGACATGACCTCGGCCGCCCGCCTGCCGGTCGAGACCCTGCGCGCCTCCGAGGACGCCTTCGTCGACCGCATCGTGGCCGGCACCCCCGCCCTGGGCGCCAGCCTGATCCGCGCCCGCTTCGCCCGCGCCTATGTCGACCTCAATCGCGAGCCGTGGGAGCTGGACCCGGCGATGTTCGAGGGCGAGCTGCCCGAATACGCCCGCGGCCGCACCGCTCGGGTGGCGGCGGGCCTGGGCACCATTCCGCGCATCGCCGGCGAGGGCCGGCCGATCTATGCCCGCAAGCTGACCTTCGCCGAGGCCAAGGACCGGGTCGAGCTGGCCCACCGCCCTTATCACGACGCCCTGGACCGCCAGCTGGCGGCGGCGCGGGCGGCGCATGGCGTGGCGATCCTGATCGACTGGCACTCGATGCCGGCCGCCGCCGCGCGCGGCCAGCGGGCCAAGGGCGGCGGGCCATGCGACATCGTGCTGGGCGACCGCTTCGGCGCGGCCTGCTCGCCCAAGCTGACCGGCCTGGTCGAGCGCGAGCTGGAAGCCCTGGGCTACCGCGTCGTGCGCAACGCCCCCTATGCCGGCGGCTACACCACCGAACACTACGGCCGCCCGGCCAAGCGCACCCACGCCCTGCAGATCGAGATCAACCGCGCGCTCTATATGAACGAGATCACGCGCGAGCCGACCGAGGGCTTGATCAAGCTGACGGCCGACGCCGAGGCCCTGACGCGGGCGCTGGCGGGGCTGGATGTCACGGAGCTGAAGTAGCCTTACACACCAACGGGAGACGTGCAGATGAAGACCTCGACCCTTGGCCTGGCGGTCATCGCCGCCGCCCTTCTCGCGACCCCTGCCCTGGCTCAGAACACCCCGTCCGACGTCCGCGACCTGGTCGGGGCCCGCGCCGCCGGCGGCGAGACCCAGCTGCTGGCGCGCGGTTACGTCAATGTCGGCGTCCAGACCGGCGACGATCGCAAATGGACCACCTGGTGGAACGGGCAGCGCGGCGTCTGCCTGTCGGTCGCCACGGTCAATGGCCGCTACGACTCGATCGTCACCACGCCCGCCCCCGATTGCCGGCGGAATGGGAGCGGTGGAGGCGGCGGCGATGACCGCTTCCAGCCGCCCGCCTTCGGCTACGGACGCGACGGCGGCGGCTATCGCGAACACATCGCCCTGATCTGCTACGGCGAGGGCCAGAAGCTGACCGCCGAGACCCGTTCGGGCTACGAATGGGATCCCGACAAGCGGCGCTACAAGCCCCGGTCCGGCTATGACTGGACCAACAAGGAGTACGACACCTCGGTCACCATCGAGATCGACGGCGCTCAAGGCCGCATCCGGCCGGCCAAGTCGATGCTGCCGCCGATCCGCTCGGGCAGCGACGACGGCTGGTACGACATCGCCAATCTCGTGGTCTCCCGCGACATGATCCGGGGCGAGTTCCGGCTGAACGGCATGAACAAGCCCAGGCTGTCGATCGACCGCCGCGCCGGCCACATCAACCTGGACGGCCTGACCAAGTTCAGCGGGACCTGCACGCCGCTGGACGGCGACCGCAAGTTCTAGGCGGGCTTGCCGCCGACCACGCTCAGCAACAGGGCCACGCCGGTGACGATGGTCCAGGCGACCACGAAACAGCCGAGCGCCGCGGCGACGGCGTGGACCCGTCCGTAGCCGTTACGCCGCCGCCAGAGGGCCTCGACCGTCACGTACCAGCCCGAGATGATGACGAACGCCAGCACCGCGCCCGTGCGCAGGTCCGGCCAGCCGGAGCCCGCCATCGCCGCGACGCCCACGACCAGGGCGTAGACGGCGGCCGGGAAGCATTCGGGATAGACGTGGCCGCGCAGCGTCTTGCGCGTCAGCGGTTCCTTGGCCGTCAGGGTCCGCTCCAGGGCGAACAGCAGCGGGAAGACGCCGTACAGCATCGACTGGAACAGCACGATGTTCTCGTGCGAGTGCAGCGCCTTGAGCGGCGCCTCCGGCAGGTGGGTCGGCGCCAGGGGCCCGATCCCCAGGCGGACCAGGTGCGAGATCAGCAGGCTCAGCATCAGGAACAGCGGCGGGCTCAGGGCGTCGTCGAACTGGTCCTCCTCGCGCTTGCGCAGCTCGGCATGGGCGTGGTCCAGCATGCGGCGCGGGACGAACAGGGTCCGGAAGAACACCAGCGGATAGAAGACCAGCCAGCTCATCACCTCGAAGACTAGCTCTTCGAGCGATCTGAGGATCTTCATGAAGTCCATGGGGCCGCCGTCTCCACGCCAACGGGCCTCACCCTGCGACAGGCGCTCCCGCGCGTCCAGGCGCTGGCGGATCAGCGCTCGGCCTGGGCCTTTGGCGGCAAGGCGAAGCGAATCGTGATTCCCGGCATGCGCCGCGAGACCTGCACCGCGTTCGGGCCCGTGACGTCGACCTGGTAGTAGGTCATGGCCATCAGGGCCGCGCCGCCAAAGCCCAGGCCTTCGGGATTCTCGCCCCGCACCACGCACTCGCCGAACCCGCCGTCGCGACGGATCACGCATTCCAGCGTGGCCGCGCCCTCGACGCCGGCCCGGCGGGCGGTGGCGGGGAACAGGCCGGCCAGGACTTCCGGCGATGGCGATTTCAGGATCTGCAGCGGCGGCAGGCGTTGCTGGGCGGGCGTCATACCCGTGACACCAAGCAGGATCAGAAGAGCCGCCCCGAACGTTATGCGTCGTCGTTTCAAAGCTTACCCCCCGGTTCGCTCTGCAATCGTCAGCAGTGGGAGGGATCGGCGCTTTCCTGTCAAACGCCCGCGCGTTTGAGGTGAGCTCCAGGGCCGCTTGCGACCTCCGGGTCGGCTGCGGCCAAAAAAAAGCCCGGTGAAACCACCGGGCCAGTTCATTAGGGAGGAAACGCCCAGGAAGGGCAGAAGCGGCAGCGCCGCCTCACAGGATTGTTTATAGGGTGCGGCGCAAAATTAGGCAAGCAGAAAATTGGGCTTCAATGTCGATTTTTTGACAGGGGATTGATGCAACCCTTTGCGCCACAAGGATTACGTAACGTCGCTATTTGAAATAGCCTAAAAATTGTGCATGTTGCAGTGCACAATTTGTTGCGTTTGAAACGGTCTCTCGAGCAAACATCGCGCAAAGCCAAGCGCGGCAAGGCTTTGGCCATGACACCGGTTACCTGCGACAAGTGTTTCACAGCGTCAGGGCTAGATAAATCGGCCGCAGTCGCGTAAAAGCCGCGCGCCTGACGCGTAGAGCGTCATCCCTATTCCTCCCGAAAGTCCGTCCGTCCCCATGTCCATGCGAAATATCGCCATCATCGCGCACGTCGATCATGGCAAGACCACCCTCGTCGACCAGCTGCTGGCCCAATCGGGCGTCTTCCGCGCCAACGAAGCCACGACCGAGCGCGCCATGGACTCCAACGACCAGGAGCGTGAGCGCGGCATCACCATTCTGGCCAAGTGCACCAGCGTGCTGTGGAACGGTGAGGCGGGCGAGACCCGCATCAACATCATCGACACCCCCGGCCACGCCGACTTCGGCGGTGAAGTCGAACGCATCCTGGGCATGGTGGACGGCTGCGTCCTGCTGATCGACGCCGAAGAAGGCGTCATGCCGCAGACCAAGTTCGTGCTGACCAAGGCGCTGAAGATGGGCCTGCGCCCGATCCTCTGCATCAACAAGGTCGACCGCGCCCACGCCGATCCCGACCGCGTCCACAACGCCGCCTTCGACCTGTTCGCCGCCATCGGCGCCACGGACGAGCAGCTGGACTTCCCGCACATCTACGCTTCGGGCCGTTCGGGCTGGGCGACGCTGGACATGAACGTGCCCAGCGACAACCTCGCCCCGCTGTTCGACCTGATCGTCCGCCACGTGCCGGAACCCAAGCAGATCGCCAAGGTCGACCAGCCCTTCCAGATCCTGAACGTGCTGATCGAAAGCGACCCGTTCCTGGGCCGCCTGCTGACCGGCCGCATCGAGAGCGGCAAGGCCGTTCCCGGCATGGCCATCAAGGCCCTGGACCGCAACGGCAAGGAAATCGAGCGCGGCCGCATCACCAAGGTGCTGGCCTTCCGCGGCCTGAAGCGCCAGCCGATCGACGAAGGCGCCGAAGCCGGTGACATCGTCGCCATCGCCGGCATGTCGAAGGCCACCGTGGCCGACACCCTGTGCGCCCTGGACGTCACCGAGGCCCTGCCGGCCCAGCCGATCGATCCGCCGACCATCTCGATGACCGTCTCGGTCAATGACAGCCCGCTGGCCGGCCGCGAAGGCGACAAGGTCCAGTCGCGCGTCATCCGCGACCGTCTACTGAAGGAAGCCGAGAGCAACGTCGCCATCAAGGTGACCGAGACCAGCGAAGGCGACGCCTACGAAGTCTCGGGCCGCGGCGAACTGCAGCTGGGCGTCCTGATCGAAAACATGCGCCGCGAAGGCTTCGAGGTCTCGATCTCGCGTCCCCGCGTCGTGTTCCAGACCGATCCGGAAACCGGCAAGCGCCTGGAGCCGATGGAAGACGTCATGATCGACGTCGACGACGAATTCTCGGGCATCGTCATCGAGAAGCTGTCGCTGCGTAAGGCCGAGCTGAAGGACATGGGTCCGTCAGGCGCCGGCAAGACCCGCATCCAGCTGACCGCCCCGTCGCGCTCGCTGATCGGCTATCAGGGCGAGTTCCTGACCGACACGCGCGGCTCGGGCGTGCTGAACCGCGTGTTCAGCCACTACGAAGCGTACAAGGGCGCCATCGACCAACAGCGCAAGGGCGTGCTGATCTCGAACTCGGACGGTGAAACCGCGGCCTACGCGCTGTGGAACCTGGAAGAGCGCGGCGTGATGTTCGTCGGCGCCGGCGAGAAGACCTATCTGGGCATGATCATCGGCGAGAACGCCCGTTCGGACGATCTCGACGTCAACCCGATGAAGGCCAAGCAGCTGACCAACGTCCGCGCCTCGGGCAAGGACGAGTCGATCCGCCTGACCCCGCCGCGCAAGATGACCCTCGAACAGGCCATCGCCTATATCGAGGAAGACGAGCTGGTCGAGGTGACCCCGAAGAACATCCGTCTGCGCAAGCAGATCCTGAACCCGTCGTTCCGCAAGCGTCGCGTCAAGGAAGAGTAGTCGTTTACGACCGCTAAGATTGGGGCCGCCGTTCGCAAGAACGGCGGCCTTTTTCTTTGGGCGCTGCCCCTCCCCCGACCATCCCCGCGAAAGCGGGGATCCAAGCTGACGCTGCGGAAGGTTGCGCGACCTCGAAACCTTCGCTGGACTCGGCTTGGATCCCCGCTTTCGCGGGGATGATCGGTAAAGAGGGGGCGAATACCCTCGCCCTACTCATTTCCCACCTCAATTTACTCCGCGAAAACGCGAACTTAACCGCAGGTTTACCCGGCCGAACCATGGTTTCCGCGGGGGACTTCCGCTCCGTCTGAACCAGAGGGCACGCGTCGTGCGCATCGCCGCCAGCACGCTGATCAATCGCGGCGCGTCCGCGCTGCACGACCGCCTGCTTCCGCACGTGCCCGAGGCCATGGCCGGCCGCGTCCGCATGGAGCAGGTGCAGAGCATCCTGCGCATGACCCCCGTGATGATGGGCGCCAACATCGTCATCGCCCTGCTGGTCGGCCTGGCCGGCCTCAATAGCCGACACACCGCCGTCCTGACCGTCTGGGCCGCGCTGGTGATCAGCTACGGCCTCTTGGGCCTGCGCGGCTGGGTCGTCTCGCAGCGCCGCAAGAGCAGCAAGCAGACCGTCTCGGCCCGGGGCGTGCGCCGCATCACCTGGCAGGCCGGCGTGCTGGGCTGCCTGTGGGGCGTGCTGCCGATCCTGACCATGCCGCAGCAACAAGGCTTCGCCGGCGCCATGCCGATGCTGGTCGCCTCGGTGCTGGCCGGCATGATCGGCTGCGGCGGCTTCGCCATGCTGACCCTGCCGGCGGCCGCCATCGCCTATTCGACCCCGATGGTCGTCGGCGCGCTGTGGGTGCTGGCCACCAGCAACGACCCGATCCTGTTCGCCCTGGGGGGCCTGCTGATCTTCTGCCACATGGTGGTCAGCGTCTCGTGCCTGTCGCACGCCAAGATCTTCGCCGACCGCCTGGTCGCCGCCGAGGAGCTGGAGCAGCAGCGCCAGGTCGTCAGCCTGCTGCTGTCCGACTTCGAGGAGGGCGCCAGCGACTGGCTGTGGGAAGTCGACGCCAGCGGCGCCATGACCTACGTCTCCGACCGCATGGCCGCCGCGGCCGGGGTCGACAAGAGCCAGCTGCTGGGTCGTCCGATGTCGGAGCTGTGCGGCGCGGCCGAGGGTCCGATGGGCCCGATCGCCGCCCTGGCCCCGCTGTTCTTCGACCAGAAGGCCTTCCGCGACGTGACCGTCTCGATCGGCGTCGGCGGCCAGACCCACTGGTGGTCGCTTTCCGCGAAACCGGTCCACGACCTGAGCGGCGTCTTCACCGGCTTCCGCGGCGTGGGCGCCGACATCACCCAGGCCCGCGAGGACCAGGCCCGCATCTCGCGCCTGGCCCACTACGACGTGCTGACCACCCTGCCCAACCGCCTGTCGTTCCTGCAGGCCCTGAGCAAGGCCTGGACCGAGCATGGCAAGCGCGGCGAGACCGGCTGCGCCGTCCTCTGCCTGGACCTCGACCACTTCAAGGGCGTCAATGACAGCCTGGGCCATCCGATCGGCGACGATTTGCTGATCCAGGCCTCGGCCCGCCTGCGAGACTGCGTCGGCGAGATGGGCCTGGTCTCGCGCCTGGGCGGCGACGAGTTCGCCGTCGTCATCGCCCCCTCGCCCGGCCACGAGGCCCTGGGCGAGCTGGCCCGCGCCATCGTCGCCACCCTGTCGGATCCTTACGACGTGCGCGGCCATCACGTGCTGATCGGGGCCAGCGTCGGCATCGCCGTCGCCCCGTTCGACGCCGATGACCCGGACGGCCTGCTGAAGAACGCGGACCTGGCCCTCTACCGCGCCAAGGGCGACGGCCGAGGCGCTTACCGGTTCTTCGAGACCGCCATGGACGTCTGGGCCCAGGAGCGCCGCGCCCTGGAACTGGACCTGCGCGACGCCCTGGCCAACCACGAGCTGAAGCTGTTCTTCCAGCCGCTGATCGGCAGCGTCGAGCACGAGACCACCGGCTTCGAGGCCCTGCTGCGCTGGCAGCATCCGCGCCGGGGCCTGGTGCCGCCGGCCGACTTCATCGAGTGCGCCGAGCAATGGGGCCTGATCGGCGCCATCGGCGAGTGGGTGCTGCACGAGGCCTGCCGCACGGCCGCGACCTGGCCCTCGCACCTGACCGTGGCGGTGAACCTGTCGCCCAACCAGTTCGCCTCGGGCGATCTGGTGGCCCAGGTCCGCGCGGCCCTGAAGGACTCGGGCCTGGCCCCCCAACGGCTGGAGCTGGAGATCACCGAGGGCCTCTTGCTGCACGACAGCGCCAAGACTCTGGAACAGCTGGCCGCCCTGAAGGCCCTGGGCGTCAAGATCGCCATGGACGACTTCGGCACCGGCTATTCCAGCCTGGCCTATCTGTGGCGGTTCCCGTTCGACAAGATCAAGATCGACCGCTCGTTCGTGGCCGAGATGCAGGACAACACGGCCATCGCCGACATCCTGCGCACCATCGCCCTCTTGGGTCAGACCCTGAACCTGGAAGTCACCGCCGAAGGCGTCGAGACCCAGGCCCAGGCCAAGCTGCTGTCGGACATGCAGTGCGACACGTTCCAGGGCTTCCTGTACGGCCGGCCGATGCCGGTGGGGGATATTCCGAGCTTCCTGCTCTCGAACCTGGCGCGGCAGATGCGGCGGGAGAGAGGGGACGACGGGGCCGAAGAGGCGGTCACGGGGTAGAGCGCCCCCTCCGTCTCGCTGCGTATCCGCAGCGATCCACCTCCCCCGTTTCACGAGGGAGGAGGCAGCTTCACCCTCCTGCCCCGCTTGCGGGGGAGGTGGCGCGCCGTCGATAGACGGCGTGACGGAGGGGGCGCAAAGCCGCCGGCCGTGTTAGCCATGCCCCATGGTTCACCCCGTCTTCGACAACCTGCCGACCACCATCTTCGAGCGCATGAGCGGCCTGGCCCGCCAGCATGGCGCGATCAATCTGGGCCAGGGTTTTCCCGACGACCAAGGCCCCCTGCCCGTGCGCGAAGCCGCCGCCAGGGCGCTGATCGAGGGCTCCAACCAGTACCCGCCGATGCGCGGCTTGCCCGAACTGCGCGCCGCCGTGGCAGGACACTACGGGCGGACCCAGAACCTCCAGCTCGACCCCGACACCGAGATCGTCGTCACCTCCGGCGCGACCGAGGCCCTAGCCGCGGCGTTCACGGCCCTGATCTCGCCGGGCGACGAGGTGGTGCTGTTCCAGCCGCTGTACGACGCCTACCTGCCGCTGGTGCGCCGGGCCGGAGGCGTGCCGAAACTCGTCCGCCTGGCCCCGCCGGACTGGCGCTTCACGCGCGAGATGCTGGAGGCGGTGTTCAGCGACAAGACCCGCATGGTCGTCCTCAACAGCCCCCTGAACCCGGCCGGCGTCGTCACGCCCGACGAGGACTTGGCGCTGCTCGCCGAGTTCTGCGTGAAGCACGACACCATCGCGGTGTGTGACGAGGTCTGGGAAGCCGTGGTCTTCGACGGCCGTAAGCACAGTCCGCTGATCACCTTCCCCGGCATGCGCGAGCGGACGGTGAAGATCGGCTCGGCCGGCAAGCTGTTCGGCATGACCGGCTGGAAGGTCGGCTTCCTGATGGCCGCCCCCGCCCTGACCAAGGCCCTGGCGGCCGCGCACCAGTTCCTGACCTTCACGACGCCGCCGAACCTGCAGGCGGGTGTGGCGTGGGGGCTGGAGCACCACCGCGCCTGGTTCGACGAGATGCCGGCTGATCTGCAGCGGTCGCGGGACCGCCTGACGGCGGGACTAAGGGCGGCGGGGTATGTGGTGCTGGAGAGCCAGGGGACCTACTTCCTGAACGTCGACCTGACGGCGTCCGGCGTGGCGCTGGATGACGTGACGTTCTGCGAGCGGTGCGTCGTGGAGTTTGGGGTGGCGGCGATCCCGGTGTCGGCGTTCTTCGCGGAGGATGCGGTGACCAACGTGGTCCGGCTGTGCTTCGCCAAGAAGGATGAGACGCTGGACACGGCGTTGGAGCGGCTGGCGGCGGCGAAGTTGGCGTTCGCTTAGCGCCCCCTCCGTCACGCTGCGTATCCGCAGCGCGCCACCTCCCCCGTTTCACGGGTGAGGAGGAAGCTGCTCTTTCCTGCCCCGCTTGCGGGGGAGGTGGATCGGCGCCGATAGGCGACGAGACGGAGGGGGCGCTCTGCTGCCCCTAAAGCGCGCTCAGCCCCGCCATCAGCTCCCGCGCGACACCCCGCGCCAGGCACCGGTCCATCGCCGACAGCAGATTCCGCAGGTCGATCGGCTTGGCCACGTGCGCATCGCAGCCCGCCTCCAGGCACGTCTTGATCTGCGCGCTCATCACGTCGGCCGTCAGGGCGATCACCGGCAACCGTACGAACCGCGGATCCTTGCGCAGCCGCCGCGTGGCTTCCAGGCCGTCCAGCACCGGCATGTTGACGTCCATCAGCACGATGTCGACCGGCTGGCCTTCCAGGGCGTCCAGGGCCTGCTGGCCGTTCTCGGCTTCGATCAGTTCGCAGTCGAACGGCTCGAGGAACAGGCGGATGACGCGGCGGTTGACCGGGTGGTCGTCGACCACCAGCACCCGCCGGCCCTGCAGCGCAGCGAAGCCGCCGGCCTCCTCGTCGCCCGCATCGGCCTCCCAGACCGGGACGTCGGCGGCCTCGGCGGCGTCGACCAGCATCTCGATCGTGAAGACCGAGCCCAGCCCTTCTTCGCTCTCGACGCGGATCTCGCCGCGCATCAGCTCGACCAGACGGCGGGTGATGTTCAGCCCCAGGCCCGTGCCGCCGAAATTGCGGGTGGTCGAGGCGTCGGCCTGGACGAAGGGCCGGAACAGCTTGCCGACCGTGGCCGTGTTCATGCCGATGCCGGTGTCGGCCACGCGCAGGCGCACCCGCACCCTTCCCATTCCATTGGGCCCGTCGTCTTCCGGATAGCAGGCCAGGGCCACCTCGACCTTGCCGTGGGTCGTGAACTTCAGGGCGTTGGACACCAGGTTCGTCAGGCACTGACGCACCCGCACGCCGTCGAACATCAGCGGCCCCGGGGCCTCGCTCTCCAGCTTGAAGGTCAGGCAGACGCCCTTCTCGCGGGCCGTGGGCTGGTAGCCATTGACCAGGCGCGAGCAGGTCTGGACCAGGTCGCCGACCGTCGGGGCGATCTCCAGCTTGCCGGCCTCGATCTTGGAAAGGTCGAGGATGTCGTTGAGCAAAACGAGCAGGGTGTCGCCGCTGTCCATGATCAGGTCGACCTGATCTTTCTGTTCGGAGGTCAGCTTGCCGGCGCGCAGGGCCTGGCCCACGCCCAGCATGCCGTTCAAGGGCGTGCGCAACTCGTGGCTCATCACCGCCAGGAACGCGGACTTGGCCTTATTGGCGGCCTCGGCGTGCTCCTGCGCGTCCTTGAAGCGGCGCGAGGCCCGGCGCTGGTGCACGGCCCAGGCCACGCCGCCGGCGACCAGCACGCCCAGCAACAGGGCGATCACCACCGAGGCCCGCGCCAGGCTGCGCGACAGGCGCACCTCCTCGGTCAGGCGGCGGTTGTCGTCACGCTTGGCGCGCAGCTCGCTGTCCAGGGCCGACGACATCTCGGCGACGCTGCGCGAGTGGGCGCGTTCGGCCTCGACGCCGTCGATGCGCCGCCAGGCGTCCAGCTTGCGGAAGGCGTCGGCGCCTCTACCCTCGGCCTGGTCGATATAGGCGCTGATCAGGTTTTCCAGGTGCGGGTCGCGGGCCGCCAAGGTGGTCGGGATGGCCTTCAGGCGGGCCAGATCCGCGCGGGCCGCGGCGGCCTGGCCCAGCTGGCCTTGCGCCAGGGCGCGCTGGCCCAGCATCAGCACCTGCAGCCGGCGGTCCGGCGCGGCCAGGTTGGGAGCGGCGGGCGCCACGCAGTCCAGCACCCTTTGCGGCGCGTTGCGATAGGCGGCGATCCGGGCGCACAGGAAACGGTCCCAGGTCAGCAGGTCCTTGTCGCCATCGGCCGTGGTCATCTTGTGATGCAGGTCCGAGAAGCGCTCGGCCGCGTCCAGCTCGCCCAGGTCGGCGGCGGTGTAGGCGATGTCGTAGATCCGCTCGATCCGGCGCAGGTAGAAGACGTCGCGCTCGTCCAGCCGCGCGGCCTGGGCCATGTGGTCCAGGGCCCCTTCCTTGTCGCCGATGTCCGACAGCGTGTAGCTGTGCACCTGATGCAGCTCGGCCAGCAGCGGCTGGGCGATGCGGCCGCGTTTCTCGAGATCCGTGGTCAGGTCGGCGGCCAGGCGGGCGGCCTGCGCCCAGCGCCCCACCTGCCCCAGATGGCGCACCCGCTCGATCCCCGCCATCAGCCGGATGTCCGAGCCCGACCGCAGCATGAACCGGTTCCAGTCGGCCTCGGTGAAGGCGCGGAAGCCCCGCGTCTCGTGGCGATAGGCGATGGTCTCCAGGTCAACCAGCGTCGCCAGGGTCGTGTCGTGATCGCGGGCGGCGACCTCGCGGGCCTCCTTGGCCCAGGCGTCGAAGCGGCCGGGGATCTGGTTGCTCTTATAGGCGTACAGCACCCGCCACAGGCCATAGAGCCGGGCGTTGCCGTGCTCCTGGATCGACCGCCGGCCGGCCCGCTCGATGTCTTCGTTGCCGCGCGGCGGATGGCGGACCTCGTGCGCGCCGATCTCGCGGCTCAGCTGGTCCAGGCGCTGGCCCAAGGGGGCGCTTGTTTGAGGAATACTGGTCTGCGCCCCGGCGGCGGAGGCCGCGAGACTGACAAACAGCGCAAGGGACGTGAGCAAGCGTCGCATTGGCCCGCAGATTTCGCGGGTATAGATGTGGGAAGGGTTAAGCTTACCGCCGAGGTTGCAAGGATTAGATCGTTGCGCCCCCGTCCACTACCAGAGCTTGTCCAGTCATGAAGCTGCCGGCCTTTGAGGCCAGGTAGATCGCCGCCCCGGCCAACTCGTCCGGCTCGCCGATTCGGCGCAGCGGCACGCCCTTGGTCGAGCGCTCCAGGGTCTCGGGATTGTCCCACAGCGCCTTGGCGAAGTCGGTCTTGATCAGGCCCGGCGCGATGCAGTTGACCCGCACATTGTCGGGGCCGAACTCGTGGGCCAGGTTGCGGGCCAGTTGGAAGTCGGCGGCCTTTGAGATGTTGTAGGCCCCGATGATGGCGTTGCCGCGCAGGCCGCCGATCGACGAGACGATAATGATCGCGCCGTCCTTGCGCTCACGCATCGCCGGCGCGACCATGCCGATCAGCCAGTGATTGCTGATGATGTTGTTGTCCAGGATCTTGCGGAACTGGTCGTCGCTGATCCCGGCCAGCGGGCCGTAATAGGGATTGCTGGCGGCGTTGCAGACGCAGATGTCGACCTGGCCGAACGCCTTCAGGGTCTCGTCGACCAGGTTCTGCAGGTCGTCCTTGGAGGCGATATTGGCCGGGACCGCGATGGCCGTGCCCGCGCCGTGCTTGGCGTTGAGCGCGGCGGCGACCTCCTGGCAAGGTTCTAGCTTGCGCGACGAGATCACCACCTTGGCCCCGTGCTCGGCCATCCGTTCAGCGATCGCCTTGCCGATCCCGCGCGAGGACCCGGTGATGATCGCCACCTTGCCGGTCAGGTCGAAGAGGTTCACGGCGCGCTCCCTAAACACTTGTTTGAAAGGAGAGTGCGGCGGGGAGGGGTTGGGGTCAAGGGTTGGGAGCCGAGACCTCGTCCTTCGACAAGCTCAGGATGAGGTCTCTACTGAAACGGCGCAAAAAGTAGCCCTCATCCTGAGCCTGTCGAAGGACGAGGGCGGCCCCACCTACTCGTGCGGATGCGCCCGCCCGATCGACTCCTCGACGCCGTCGTCCTCATCCGCGTCCTCGGGGACAATCACCGACGGCTCGGCCTGGCGCGCCAGGTCACGGGCGCCGACGCCGCCGCCTTGCTGGATGTTGCGTTCGACCTCGACGCTGGTGGGTTCGTAGGCGTCTTCGCGTTCGGGCATGACGGTCGCTCCTGGTGTTGGTGTGAGACGCCAACGAGCCCCCGCGAAAAAAGTTTCGGCTCAGATGTCGGGGACGGTGGAAGCGACCCGTCCTTGAGGCGAAAGTTCACTTCAAACACGGAGACAACCGATGGCCCTCGATACCGCCGCTGAATTCCCCGCTGACCGCGAACTGGTTCTGGACCGCGTCCTCGATGCGCCGGCCGACAAGCTCTACAAGTGCTGGACCACGCCGGAGCTGATGGAGCAGTGGTTCTGCCCCAAGCCCTGGACCGTCAAGAACGTCCGCACCGACGTGCGCACGGGCGGCAACACCTATCTGGAAATGCACGGCCCCAACGGCGAGGTCATGCCGCAGCCGGGCGTCTATCTGGAAGTCGTGCCGAACAAGAAGATCGTCTTCACCGACGCCTTCACCGAAACCTGGCAGCCCTCGGCCAAGCCGTTCATGGTCGCCATCGTCACCTTCGAGGACCTGGGCGACGGCAAGACCCGCTACCGCGCCGTGGCCCGCCACTGGTCGGCCGAGGACAAGGCCATGCACGAACAGATGGGCTTCCACGAAGGCTGGGGCACCGTCGCCGGTCAGCTGGAAGCGCTGGCTAAGACGCTCTAGCGCGGCGTCACGCGCACTTCGTCCACCCGCTCATATCCAGGTGGAAGTGGTCGCGGTGCTCGGCGTTGTAGTCCGGGCTCAGCGTGGTCAGGAACACCTTGCAGGCGCCGTCCCGCGTGCGCCGCAGGAACTGGCCGCGCGGGCCCGGATCGGTCCAGTCCGTCGCCACGCTGATCACCGAGCCGTCGGCCAGCCGGAACCCGGCCACGTCGATGGCGTCGGCGGTGGCGTGCTCGCTGACCGGGCCCTCCTGCAGGCCGTACATCCGCCGGCAGGCATAACTTCCGTAGTGCACCAGGGACGAGACGCCCTGGCCCAGCAGTTCGTCGGCCGCCGGCTGCACCACCTGGCGCTCCCAGATGGTCAGGGCCAAGGCCTCCTTGCAGGCCAGGGGCGCCTCGGCCGGCTCGAACTTGGCCAGGCCGGCCTGCAGCTGGACGGCGTCGCGCAGCTGGCAGAACTCACCCTCGGTGCGGTCGGGAACCTCGGCATAGGTCACGCCGGCCCGGCTCATGATCCCGCGACATAGCTTGGGATCCGCGCCCGCCCGCGCCGCCTTGACCCGCGTGGCCAGGCCGACCGGATCGACCACACTGAGCGGCTTCCACGGCAGATGCTGGTCGGGGATCTTGCGCTCGGCCACGAAGGCCATCAGCAGCACGATCAGCCACAGGATCACCAGGCCCGCATAGCGGGCATAGCGCGCGCGGTGGCGAACCTCGTGCTCGATGCGCGGGTTGTGGGGTACGCGATAACGCATGAAGCGGGGGAGCGCCTTACGGGAGCAAATGGTTAACGCCGCACCCAAGCACGACCATGGCGACGGGTTCAACCTCCCCCACTGTCATCAGCGGCAAAGACTGTAACCCGCCGGGTTCAGGTGCAGATGGTCGGCGTGCTCGGCGTTGTAGTCCGGGCTGAGGGTCGCCCCGAACACCCGGCAGGCCCCGTCGCGCGCGGCCCGGACGAAGCGCCCCTCGGGCGTGTCCTTGGCGAAATCCTTCAGCACCGTGATCCGCCGGCCGTCGGCGATGCGGAAACCGGCCACGTCCAGGGCGTTGGCGCGGGCATGCTCGCTAGGCCGCGCGCCGGTCCGGCCATAGATCGTGCGGCACGCATAGGTCCCCAGTTGGTCGATCCGGACCACGGGCGATCCCAGGATCTCACGCGCCTTCGGGGCCGCCACCTGCCGCTCCCACAGGGCGTAGCGCAAGGCCAGCGGACAGGTCATGACCGGCGCCTTCGGGACCAGAAGGCTCGGCGTCCTCAGCGTGTCGCGTGTGGAGCAGAAACCCTCTTCCCGCACGGGCTGATCGACGAAGCTGATCCCGCCCGCCTTCAGCGCCGCGCGACACTTGGCCGGATCGGCGGTGATGACCGCCAGCTTGCCCGCCGTCGCCAGGCCGATCGGCTGGTTCAGCGCGAACGGCTTCCACGGCAGGTCCTGCGGCGGCGCCAGGCGGTCGACCAGTAGGAAGGCCAGCATGCCGGCCAGGGCCAGGTCGATCAGGACCGACCACAGCTGGGCAAGCGCAAGGGTCTGGGGCGAGACGAGCTTCACCCCGGACCAACGTCACGCCCTCGCCTGGGTTCACTTAGGCCCCGCATCACCCTAGATGGGGGACGAACGGGAGGGGACCCCATGGCCGCCGGACTGAAGATCGACAAGGACCTGGCGCCGCGCTTCGCCCTGCTGTGTCTCGGCATCTGGCTGAACGCCGCCGACACCCTGGTCACCGCCACCATCATGCCCAGCGTCGCCCGCGAGATCGGCGGCTACCAGTATTTCGGCTGGTCGGTGGCGGCCTATCTGACCGGCTCGATCGTCGCCGGGGCCTGCTCGGGCAAGCTGTCGATGGCCCTGGGGCTGCGCACGGCCACCGCCCTGACCGGCCTCGTCTACGCCATCGGCTGCGCGATGAGCGCCCTGGCGCCCGAGTTCGTCACCTTCATCCTGGGCCGGCTGATCCAGGGCCTGGGCGCGGGGGCCGTGGTCGCCCTGTGCTATGTGGCCATCACCGCCCTGTTCCCCGAGCGCCTGTGGCCGCGCGTCTATGGCGCGGTGGCCGGGATCTGGGGCGCGGCGACCCTGCTGGGTCCGCTGCTGGGCGGCCTGTTCGCCGCCGCCGGCTTCTGGCGCGGGGCGTTCTGGATGTTCGTGGTCCAGGCGATCATCTTCGTCGGCGCGGTCATGGTCATGCTGCCCGCCGGCAACAAAGACGCGGGCCGAGGCCGGATCCCGACCCTGCAGCTGATCCTGCTGGTCATCGGCGTCAGCCTGATCGGCGGAGCCGGTGTCGTCGCCTCGGCTCAATGGGCGGCGATCCTGGCGGTCGGCGGCGTCATCGGCATGGCCGCCATGCTGGCCGCCAACACCCGCACCCACGACCGCCTGCTGCCCAAGTCGGCTGCCGACCTCAAGACCGCCACGGGCCTTGGCCTGCTGATCATCTTCGCCTGCGAGGCGGCGGTGATCGGCTTCACCGTCTATGGCCCCGCCTTCATCCAGGCCCGCCACCACGCCTCGCCCCTGACGGCCGGTTACGTCACCGGCGCCATCGCCGCCGGCTGGACCCTGTGCGCCATGGTCTTCGGCCACACCCCCGCCGAGAAGGACGGCCGCCTGGTGCGCCTCGGGGCCGGCGTGATCCTGCTGGGCGCGGCGCTCAGCGCCTGGACCGTCGCGCGCGGCAATCTGTGGGAGATCGCGGCCGCCTTCCTGGTCATGGGCTCGGGCTTTGGCCTGGCGCACGCCTTCATCGCCCGCCGCGCCATCGCCGGCGCCCCAGCCGACGAACAGGCCATGGCCTCGGGCGCGGTGCCCACCGCCCAGCTGATCGGCGGCGCCGTCGGCGCGGCCGGCGCCGGCGCGATGGCCAACATCCTGGGCTTCAGCCACGGGATCGACCTGGCCCTGGCCCCGACGCAGGGGCTGGTGCTGTTCGGGGCGTTCCTGCCGCTGGCGGTGGTGGGGTTTGTGGCGGCGTGGCGGTTGGGGCGGAGCTAGGGCTTCTGCGTCTCGGCGAACATCGGCGCGATCACCGCCTCCAACTCATCGAGCTTGGTCGTCGCAATGTCCCAGACGATCTTCGGGTCTAGCTCCGGATAGCCATGCGCCACCAGGTTTCGGACAGCGACGATGCTCTTCCAAGGTAACCCGCCCAACCGCTCTTTGAGCCGATCGGGTAGCCGGCCAATCGACTCACCGATGACGAGGACGTTCATCGACACCGCATCGAACAGCATCGGCTCAGCTTGAAATCGGGCGAAGTCGGCGTCCGCGATGTAGGATCGGATCCGTTCGATCGCTTCCAGGATATCGTCCAACCGCAGTTCGGCGTCCCGCTCCGCCTTAGACATAGGCGACTTCACGCAGGACACGGTCTCGCACCAGCCTGTGCAGACCACCAGGCGTCACCAGATCGATCTCACTTGCCAGAACCTCGGCCAAGTCATCCTGCAAGCGGAAGAAGGCCAGGCCGGGATGTTGATCAGGCGCGAACTCCACCAGCACATCCACATCGCTATCCGGCCCCGCCTCGCCCCGCGCCGTCGAGCCGAACACGCCCACCCGCGCGACGCCGTAGCGGTCGAGCAGCGGCTTGGCCGCGCGCAGTCTGGTCAGGGCCTCGTCCAGGGTCATGGCGCTATCCTAACACGCGGAGAGGAACGCTCTAAGCTTCATCCCGGATCGGGAAGAGACGGTCGACCAAAGCCTCGAAGCCGTCGATCCGTTCGAACCTTCCTTTGGGAAGCACACGATGGTTCACGCGCTCAAGCTTCTCGCCCTTGGCGTTGCCCTTGACGTGCCTCGCCACCTTGAGGGCCTCCAGGCTGGGCAGCGCCATTTCCGGGACCGTTCCAAACCAGCGAAAATGGTCGAGGTTCAGATCGTCATCGACGACGATCCAGATGACGCACCCGCCGGGGCGTCCCACGAGCGCCAGGCTGACCTTCACCGAGGCCGTTGCGCCGCCCCGCCGAGCAACCTTCAGCTGAATATACCGCACGGTCGGACCGCAGCGGATGACCAGATCATAGCCGCCCGCGTCGAACTCCGCCCGCAGCACCTCGACATCGAAACGTCGGGCGCGCCACAGCCCCTGCAACAGCCCGCCGAGGAAGACGTGCTCGACGATCCGCTCACGCAGGACCGAATGAATGGCGTGGTGATCGGTATCCATCAGCTCACGCCCCCTCAAGCGCCGTCGCCTCCACCAGCCGCACCACGTCGCCCATGATCTCGGTGATCCGGAAGTCCTTGGGCGTGTAGATCCGCGCCACGCCCATCTGTTTGAGCACCAGGGCGTCGGCTTCGGGGATAATGCCGCCGGCAACGACGGGGATGTGGCCCAGGCCCTCGGCGCGCATCACGCGGATGACTTCCTGCATCAGGTCCAGGTGTGAGCCCGACAGGATCGACAGGCCCACCACGTGGGCGCGGCTTTCCTTGGCGCGGCGGACGATCTCTTCCGGGGTCGAGCGGATGCCGTCGTAGACGACCTCCATGCCGACGGCGCGGGCGCGGGTGGCGATCTGTTCGGCGCCGTTGGAGTGGCCGTCCAGGCCGGGCTTGCCGACGAGATAGGTGAGCGTGCGGCCCAGCAGTTCCGAGACCCGTTCGACCTCGGCCTTCACCGCCTCGACGTCCTCGGCCTCGCCCGTGGAGACGACGATCGCCACGCCGGTCGGGCCGCGATATTCGCCAAATACCTCCCGCAGCGCGCCGGCCCATTCGCCGGTGGTGACCCCGGCCTTGGCCGCCGCGATCGAGGGCGCCATCACGTTGCGGCCGTCGCGGGCGGCGGCTTGCAGGTCGGCGAGGGCGGCCTGCACCGCGCCGTCGTCGCGAGCCTCGCGCCAGGCCTTCAGCCGCGTGACGACATCGGCCTCGAGGCGCGGATCCACCGTCTCGATCGCCCCCTCCCCCGCCGACAGCGGCGAGACCTCGGTGTCGGTCCAGCGGTTGACGCCCACCACGGTCAGGTCGCCGGTCTCGACCGCGCGGACCCGCTGGGCGTTGGAGGCCACCAGCTCGGCTTTCATGTAGTCGATGGCGCTGGACGCCCCGCCCATGGCGTCGATCGTCGCCAGCTGTTCCAGCGCGCCCTTCGACAGCTCGGCGACCTTGGCCTCGACTACGTGGGAGCCGTCGAACAGGTCCTCGTATTCCAGCAGGTCGGTCTCGTAGGCCAGCACCTGCTGCATCCGCAGCGACCACTGCTGGTCCCACGGCCGCGGCAGGCCCAGGGCCTCGTTCCAGGCCGGCAGCTGCAGGGCCCGGCAGCGGGCGTCCTTGCTGAGCGTGACGGCCAGGGCCTCGATCAGGATGCGGTAGACATTGTTCTCGGGCTGCGGCTCGGTCAGGCCCAGGCTGTTGACCTGCACCCCGTAGCGGAACCGCCGCGCCTTCTTGTCCTGCACGCCGTAGCGCTCCAGCAGGATCTGGTCCCACAGCTTGGTGAAGCTGCGCATCTTGCACAGCTCGGTCACGAACCGCACGCCGGCATTGACGAAGAAGCTGATCCGCGAGGCGACGATCTCGAAGTCCTCGTCCGGCACCTGGCCGCCGGCCTTGACCGTATCGAGCACCGAGATCGCCGTGGCCAGGGCGAAGGCCAGCTCCTGCTCCGGCGTCGCGCCGGCCTCCTGCAGGTGGTAGCTGCAGACGTTCATCGGGTTCCACTTGGGAACCTCGCGATAGCACCAGGCGATCATGTCGCCGATCAGCCGCAAGGACGGCTGCGGCGGGAAGATGTACGTCCCGCGCGACAGATACTCCTTGATCAGATCATTCTGCGTGGTGCCTTGCAGCAAGGCCCGGTCCGCCCCCTGCTCGTCGGCCAGCGCCACATACATCGCCAGCAGCCAGGCGGCCGGGGCGTTGATGGTCATGGAGGTGTTCATCTTCTCCAGCGGGATCTCGCTGAAGAGCTGGCGCATGTCGCCCAGATGGCTGATCGGCACGCCCACCTTGCCGACCTCGCCGCGCGCCAGGATGTGGTCGGGGTCGTAGCCGGTCTGGGTCGGCAGGTCGAAGGCCACCGACAGCCCGGTCTGGCCCTTGGAGAGGTTGGCCCGGTACAGCGCGTTGGACTTCTCCGCCGTCGAATGGCCGGCATAGGTGCGGAAGATCCACGGCGGATCCGGCGCATGCTGGTACGGCGTCGAGGACATGGCGGAGCTCCCGAGGCGGCGCTTATGGCTCTTGGTTGGCGCCGATGATGAGCCTGGTTTTGCTGCGATGCAATGTGAGGGTTCGCGGGTGCGGAAGCTTCAGTTCAGACGTAGAAGCGCTCAAGTAAACTTCGCCGGACAACCGGAAAAATAAAATAATAGCTCGCTATGCAGACGCGCCCGTGCCAGTGTCCGAAAATCGAATATCGCCTTGGCTACGGTCGCTCTCCAGGTTTCAATCTCAGGATTGAGCTTCCGGGTCTGTCTCCGCTCCTCTTCGAATTTGACGTCACACCTCGACCGAGGCGTGAGAACATTCACACCTGAAAGGTGTTTCCCATGGCAACCGGTACCGTGAAGTGGTTCAATTCGACCAAGGGCTTCGGCTTCATTCAACCTGACAATGGCGGCCAGGACGTTTTCGTCCACGCTTCGGCCGTCGAGCGGTCGAGCCTCGGCTCGCTGCAGGAAGGCCAGAAGATCGGCTACGAGCTCGAGCAGGACCAGCGCAGCGGCAAGACCTCGGCCGGCCAGCTTCAAGCGGTCTAAGCCTCAAGGCCCTCGATCCGCCAGGTTCGGGGGCCAACGCCTTCTCCTCCATCCAGAAAGACTTCGTGCAGAACACGCCCAACGCCGGCTTCGCAGATCGCCTCAAGACCGCCGCAGCCGCCCGTCAGGCGCTGCTCTCCCGCTTCAAGCCTCAAGAGGCTCGTCCCGCGCTGGAGCGCATCGACAGGACGAGCGAGCGCAAGGTGATGTTGGCCCAGGTTCGCGCCGACCGCGCCCTCGCCAAGACCGCCAAGCAGGACGCCGCCGCGGCGACCCTGGCCGCCGATGCCCAGGCCGTCGCCGATGCGCAGGCCGCCGAACTCACCGCCAAGCGCGGCGAACGCAAGGAGCGCAAGGCGCTGTCCGCGCTCGACGCCAAGGCCAAACGCGACGCGCGCTACGCCGCTCGCCAGGCGCGCCGCTAGCGCCCCCTGAACACCGCTGGCCGCTTGGCGATGAACGCCGCTCGCGCCTCGGCGTGATCGGCCGTCGCGGCGAGCCCCGGCGTTTCCGCCTCCGTCGTCGAGACGCCTGACGCCACGCGCTTGGTCGCCTCGATGGCGAGCGGCGCGCGGGAGGCGATGAGCTTCGCCATGGCCAGGGCCGCATCCAGTAAGTCCTCGGCCGGATGAACCTCGGCCGCTACCCCATCCGCCAGCGCTCGCGCGGCGTCGAAGGGCGCGCCGGTCAGCAGATGCGGTTTGGCGCGGCTTTGGCCGATCAGCGCCGTCAGTCGTCCCGCCGAGGCCGTCAGCCCCATGCGGACCGCCGAGCAGGCGAAGCTCGCCCGGTCACTGGCCAGGCGGATGTCGCAGGCCAGCGCCAGTTCCAAGCCGCCGCCGATGCACCAGCCGTCCACGGCCGCGATGACCGGGACGCGACAGGCGGACACGCGATCGCACATGGCCAGGAAGTGGAGGATCGCGGCGCTCTGGGTTTCGACGTCGCGCGACAGGGACTCGGCCAGGTCGTCACCGGTGCAGAAGGCGCCGTTGCGGCCGGTGAGGATCGCGACGCGCACCGCCTTGTCGGCTTCCACGGCGGCGAAGGCCTCCAGCAGCCTGGCGCGTTCGGCCATGGCCAGGACGTTGGCGGGGGCGGTGTCCAGTTCGATCAGGGCGATCGACGGTTCGGGAGCCGACAGGTGGATCATGGCCGCACCCTCGCCCGCCCCACCAGCGCGAGCAACCTTCCGCAGCGCCATGCTGCGACGCACAAGTTTCTCCTTGCCACTTTCAAACAGTTGTCTCAGCCTCGCTTCCAAGATCCGAAATCAAACGGGCGCGCATAGCCGAGTTTAGTCCTCAAGCGTTGTTGCGATGCGAGAACACGGGGAGAGTGACATGGCCGAGCCTGTCCTGAAGGACCTGTACGAGATCGGCGAGATCCCGCCGGCCTTCCACGTGCCCAAGTCCATGTACGCCTGGAGCATCCGCAAGGACCGCCACGGCAAGCCCTCCGACGCCATGCAGGTCGAGGTGGTCCCCACCTGGGACATCGGCGAGGACGAGGTGCTGGTCCTCGTGATGGCCGCCGGGGTCAATTACAACGGCATCTGGGCGGCGCTGGGCGAACCGATCAGCCCGCTGGACGGTCACAAGCAGCCTTTCCACATCGCCGGGTCCGACGCCTCGGGCATTGTCTGGGCCGTGGGCGCCAAGGTGAAGCGATGGAAGCTGGGCGACGAGGTCGTCATCCACTGCAATCAGGACGACGGCGACGATGAGGAGTGCAACGGCGGCGACCCGATGTTCTCGTCCAGCCAGCGCATCTGGGGCTACGAGACGCCGGACGGCAGTTTCGCCCAGTTCTGCCGGGTGCAGTCGCGCCAGCTGATGCCGCGCCCCCGGCACCTGACCTGGGAAGAGGCCGCCTGCTACACGCTCACCCTCGCCACCGCCTACCGCATGCTGTTCGGCCACAAGCCGCATGAGCTGAAGCCCGGCCAGAACGTGCTGGTCTGGGGCGCTTCCGGCGGTCTGGGGGTCTTCGCCGTGCAGCTGGCCGCCGTCGCTGGGGCCAATGCCATCGGCGTGGTCAGCGACGACGACAAGCGCGAGTTCGTGCTGTCGATGGGCGCCAAGGCGGTGCTGAACCGCAAGGAATTCGACTGCTGGGGCCAGCTGCCCAAGGTCAACGGGCCCGAGTTCACCGACTACATGAAGGAGAGCCGCAAGTTCGGCAAAGCCATCTGGCAGATCACCGGCAACCGCGACGTGGACCTCGTCTTCGAGCACCCGGGCGAGTCGACCTTCCCGGTCAGCGTGTTCGTCGTGAAGCGCGGCGGCATGGTCGCCATCTGCGCCGGCACCTCGGGCTTCAACCTGACCATGGACGCGCGGTTTCTGTGGATGCGCCAGAAGCGCGTGCAGGGCAGCCACTTCGCCAACCTGATGCAGGCCAGCGCCGCCAACCAGCTGGTCATCGACCGCCGCGTCGATCCGTGCCTGTCGGAGGTCTTCCCCTGGGACCAGATCCCGGCCGCCCACGAGAAGATGCTGGCCAACCAGCACCTGCCGGGGAACATGGCCGTGCTGGTCTGCGCCCAGCGTCCGGGCCTGCGGACCTTCGAGGAAGTGCAGGAGCTGGGCGGCGGGAGCTAGTCCAGGAAGCTGTCGGCCAGCGCCTGGTCGGTCTCGTGCACCCAGCAGGCGTCCAGCCGGCCGTCCTTGGCGGTGTAGACCAGCAGGCGCTCGACCGCCGCCTCGCGGCCGTCGCGGCGGAAACGCTCGCGGGCCAGGATGGCGGCGCGGGTCTCGCCGACCAGGACGTCGACGATTTCGACCAGCTGGCGGTTGGTGCGACGCGAGACCTCGGCCAATACCGCCAGCGCCTTGGCCTTGCCCACATGGACGCCGGCCAGGCTGTTGCGGCCGGCATAGTGCAGGGTGAAGTCGTCGTGATAGCCGCCGACCATGGCCGGCAGGTCGCCCGCTCGCCAGGCGGCGGCATAGGCGTGGACGGCGTCACCGACGGAGTTGGGCATGGGGCGCTCGCGGGCTTAAGCTTCGGGTGTCTCCGCTCTAGCCGCCCGCGATCCGAAGACTGTCAGCAGGCCGGCCGACAGCCCCGTGGCCAGGGCTACAGGGACCAGCGCTCCGACCACCGCCCCGCCTGCCGCGCCCGCGCCGATAAGCTGGGCGGCGGCCAGCGGGCCGAGGATCGAGCCCAGCCGGCTGGCGGCGATGGCCGCGCCGACGCCGCTGCCGCGCACCGCGTCGGCATAGAGCTGGGGCGCCAGGCTGTAGAGCGTGAACTGGCCGCCCATCAGCAGGAAGCCGGCGACGAAGGCCAGCACGGCGATCTCGCCGCCATTGCCCGCGCTGGCCAGGCCCAGCAGCGCCAAGGCGAGGCCGGCGAAGGTCCCGACCAGCGGCCAGCGCGGCCCGATGCGGTCCACGAGCAGGCCCAGCAGCACCCCACCGGCGGCGCCGCCCAGATTGAACAGCGCCGCCGCCCCGAAAGCGGCGCTCTTGGGCAGGCCGCGCGCGACCAGCAGGGTCGGCAGCCAGTTCAGCAGCAGGTGCAGGATCAGCGCGGTGAGGGCCACGCCCAGCCACAGGCTGACCGTGATCGGCAGGCGGCGCGGCGAGAACAGGGCGGTCAGGGCCGCTCGGCCCTGCCGTTCGATCGCTTGCGGCCGGCCCAGCGGCAGGACGAGATGCAGCAGTGGCGCGGCCAACAGCGGCGCGATCCCGCCGACCACGAAGATCATCCGCCAGTCCTCGGCCAGGGGCGAGCGCGCCAAGAGGCCCGCCACCGCCCCGCCCAGCGGCAGGCCGGCGGTGACCAGGCCCACCGTCACGGTCTTGCGTGCGGGTCCCGCCTGCTCGGAGGCCAAGGCGATCAGCATCGGCATGGCTCCGCCCAGGCCCACGCCCGTCAGGATGCGCACGACCAGCAGAGCTTCGAAGTCCTTGGCCAAAGGCGTCGCCAGCGAGAACAGACCAAAGGCCGCCGCCGAGAACACCAGCACCGGCCGCCGGCCGAGGCGCCCAGCATCAGCCCGATCAGGCTGGCGCTAAACGCCCAGCCGGCCTGGCCCGGCGTCAGGCCCAGGGCCGGGACCATGCGCGGCGCGGCCACGCCCATCGACTGGATGTCGAACCCCTCCAGCATGGCGGCTAGGAGGCAGACGGCCAGCACCGCCCAGATGGGTTTGTCCTTGGCGTCCATGGTCCCCTCCCCGGTTTGGGGAAGAGACTAGGCCGCGCGCGGGAGCTCGGCTAGCGCGCCGCCCGACCCGCCTTCACCGCCGCCGCCAGATCCTCCAGCACCTTCACCGAGGTCTCCCAGTCGATGCAGGCGTCGGTGACCGACTGGCCGTAGGTCAGGGACTGGCCGGGGACGATGTCCTGGCGGCCGGCGACCAGGTTGCTCTCGATCATCACGCCCATGACCGGCGAGGTCCCGGTCGCCACCTGGGCGCAGATGTCGGCCGCCACCGCCGGCTGGTTCTCGTGGTTCTTGCCGCTGTTGGCGTGGCTGACATCGACCATGATCCGGGCCGGCATGCCCGCCTTGGCCACGGCTTCGGCCGCAGCGGCGACGCTGGCGGCGTCGTAGTTGGGCGTCTTGCCGCCGCGCAGCACCACGTGGCAGTCCTTGTTGCCGGTGGTGGTGGCGATGGCCGCGCGGCCTTCCTTGGTCACGGCCAGGAAGTGGTGCGGCTGGCTGGCGGCCATCACCGCGTCGACCGCCACCTTCACGTCGCCATTGGTGCCGTTCTTGAAGCCGACCGGGCACGACAGGCCCGAGGCCATCTCGCGGTGGATCTGGCTCTCGGTCGTGCGGGCCCCGATCGCGCCCCAGGCCACCAGGTCGGCGATGTACTGCGGCGTCGTCACGTCCAGGAACTCGCAGGCCGCCGGCAGGCCTTGGGCGCAGACGTCCAGCAGCACGCGCCGCGCCAGGCGCAGGCCGTCATTGATCCGGAAGCCGCCGTCCAGGTCCGGGTCGTTGATCAGGCCCTTCCAGCCCACGGTCGTGCGCGGCTTCTCGAAATAGACCCGCATGACGATTTCCAGCTCGCCGGCGTGACGCTCGCGCTCGGCGGCCAGGCGCTGGGCGTAGTCCAGGGCCGCCTTGGGATCGTGGATCGAGCAGGGGCCGATCACCACCACCAGGCGGTCGTCGCGCCCGTTCAGGATCTCGTGCACGGCCCGGCGGCCGGCGCCCACGACCTCGGCGACCTGCGAGGTGGCCGGGGCCTCGCCGATCACCTGGGCGGGCGGGCTGAGGGTCTGCAGTTTCTGGATGCGCAGATCGTCGGTCGGGACCGGGATCGTGACGACATTGGCGGCGGTCGAGGAAGGCATGGCGTACTCCGGGAAATCTTTTGGAGAGGTCCGGCGGCCATCAAAAAAGCCGCCCGGGGAACCCCTGGCGGCTGGTGAAGATGTTTGTGGTCCTGGTTGATCTCAGGCCAAACGATCCCCTCCCGGCGCCAGAGGCGTCGGATAGCTAAAGTACCAAAACAGCTGTTGGCTGGCGGCGAGGGTCATCGGCGGGAAGCCTAGAGTGAAGTTTCGCGGGAGTCGAGCGCCACGTTCGACGCGCATGGCAAACTGCGCTTTACCAAAAACTCAACTTCGGCTGGCACCTCCCCTGTCACGCCCACTGTGGGGCGATAGGGGGATTGATCATGACGACGAGAACCTTGGCCGATCTGGTGGCCATCGCGACCTATGGCGGCGGCTTTCAGGTCAGCGCCAACGACTACAGCCTGGACGAGCTGGTGAAGGCCGCCGACGCGCTGTGCAACGGCGCCTGGATGCGCGTGCTGCACACCGACGCCCTGACGACCAAGGACCTGGCCCTGATCGCCCAGCACGGCGGCCCGGGCGGCGTCGAGTTCGTGTTCACGGTCTAAATCACAATCGCCCGCGCCGGCCGCCCTTCAGGCGGTCCAGGGCGCGGGGCGTATGCGGCGGCGGCGGCGGCGTCTCGGTGAAAGCCGGGCGCAGAGCCGCCGTCGGCTTCCGCTCCGGGACCATCGCCGCGATCTTGCGGGCGGTGGCGGCCATGACGCCGCAGACCCTGGCCTTTTCGCGGGCCTTGCGGATCAGGACGGGGTCGTCCGTGGCCTCGATCGAGGCCCAGACGGCGTCCAGCATCGCCATCAGCTTGGCTTGGGTGTCTTCACACCAGCGTTCAGCAGAAGTCTGTGTCATGCCCCCAGCTTGCGGCCGCCTGACAGACCGGGGACAAGAAACCTGCGCTTTCCCGTAAGCCTTTGAATTGGCTCAGGGCGCTTCCGAAAAGTACGGGGATTGAGCGGCGCCCTGTGGATAACTT
The DNA here is from genome assembly GCF_058807295.1 of Caulobacter sp. GW821-FHT12D05. NCBI lineage: Bacteria > Pseudomonadati > Pseudomonadota > Alphaproteobacteria > Caulobacterales > Caulobacteraceae > Caulobacter > Caulobacter sp. GW821-FHT12D05. The sequence goes on along the minus strand of NZ_JBXAQO010000003.1, from coordinate 509,489 downwards.
CGCAGCCGTTCGATAACGAGATTGTCGCGTATCGAAATCCAACGCACAGTCTCCCCAACAAGTGTTCGGGGAGATGATTATGGGTGTCGGGGGTAAGGTCGCGCTGACGGCCGTGGGTCTGGTTCTGGCCGTGACGGCCGTGGTCGCCGTGCGCACCGCCACCTTCAAGGCGCCGGCCGTGGTCGATCCCGCGGCGGTGAAACTGGCCTCGGCTCGCCCCGTCGATGTCGCCAAGGCCGCCGACCACCTGGCGCAGGCCGTCCGCTTCCAGACCATCAGCCACCAGGACCGCGCCGAGGACCAGCCGGCCGAGTGGGACAAGCTGCACGCCTGGCTGCAAACGACCTATCCGCAGGCGCACAAGGTCATGACCCGCGAGGTCGTGGCCGACCACACGCTGGTCTACACCTGGACGGGCAGCAACCCCGCCCTGCCGCCGATCGTGCTGATGGCCCACCAGGACGTGGTGCCGGTGACGCCGGGCAGCGAGGGCCAGTGGAGCCATCCGCCGTTCGACGGCGTGATCGCCGACGGCGCGGTCTGGGGCCGGGGCGCGATCGACGACAAGGGTTCGCTGATCACCCTGTTCGAAGCGCTGGAAGGCGTCGCGGCCAGCGGCTTCAAGCCCGTGCGCACGGTGATCATCGTCAGCGGCCATGACGAGGAGGTGCGCGGCGTCGGCGCCCGCGCCGCCGCGGCCCTGCTGAAGTCGCGCAACATCAAGGCCCAGTTCGTGCTGGACGAGGGCATGGCCGTGGTCGCCGACCACCCGGTCACCGGCAAGCCCGCCGCCATCATCGGCACGGCCGAGAAGGGCTACGCCACGATGACGGTCACCGCTCCGGCGGTCGGCGGCCACAGCTCGGCGCCGCCGGCGGACGGCGGCGGCGTGGTCGCCCTGTCCAAGGCCGTGGCGGCGATCAATGACCACCCCTTCCCGATGAAGTTCCAGGGCCCCGGCGCCGACATGCTGGGCGCCATCGCCCCGCACGCCAAGCCCGAGGTGAAGATCTTCGCCGCCAACACCTGGCTGTTCTCGCCGCTCTTGGTGAAGGTCACGGCCAAGACCCCGGCGGGCGCGGCCATGCTGCACACCACCATCGCGCCGACCATGCTGAAAGGCTCGCCCAAGGAAAACGTCCTGCCGCAGGACGCCACGGCCTGGATCAACTATCGCATCGCGCCGGGCGACAGCTCGGCCACGGTGATGGCGCGGGCCAAGGACGCGGTCGGCAAGCTGCCGGTCCAGCTGGCCTGGAGCAAGACGCCGGACGAGCCCTCGACCGTCTCGTCGACCAGCTCGGACGCCTGGAAGACCATCGCCGGCCTGGCGGGCGACGAGAGCAAGGCCCCGGTCGTGCCGGGCCTGGTCACCGCCGGCACCGACAGCCGCTACATGGGCGGGGTGGCCAGCGACGTCTACCGCTTCCAGCCGCTGGTGCTGAAGGTCGAGGAGACCAAGATCATCCACGGCACCGACGAGCACATCAGCCTGGACAATGTCGCGCGAATGGTGCGCTTCTATCAGCGCCTGGTGGAGACCGCCGCGTCGCGGTGAGGTCTGCTTCGGGCGGGGCGTGTTCGGGGGAACACGGTCGGGGGACTTGGCGGGGGTAAACCGCCCACAACTTTGGCTGTCGCTTTTCCGGACCTGAGTACGGGTGTCGCAATCCGCTGCGACACTGCGCCTCAAGTCACAGCGTTATCCCAACCGCTAAAAGCACGCCCATGCCCGCCGACGACGCCCCGCTGATCAAGGCCAAGCCTATCGCTGACAAGTTCGGCGAGGGCTTTGTCTGGGACGCCTGGTACGTCGCCTGCCTGTCGCCCGACATCAAACCCGGCAAGGCCGAGAAGCGCGAATATCTGGGCGAGCCGATCCTGCTGGGCCGCACCCGCGCGGGCCAAGTCTACGCCATCCGCGACATCTGCCCCCACCGCGCCGCCGCCCTGTCGGCCGGCCGCGTGCACCGCGAGGCCGACGGCACCGACAGCATCGAGTGCCCCTATCACGGCTGGCGCTTCGGGCCCGACGGGGCCTGCAAGTCGATCCCGTCCCTGACCGGCGACAGCGACTTCGACATCTCCAAGGTGCGGGTGCGCAAGTATCCGACCGTCGAACAGCAGGGCATGGTCTGGATCTGGATGTCCTCCAACCCGCGCTTCGACGGCGAACCGCCCGAGCCCCCGCCGACCATCCCCGGCGTGGTGGGCGGCAAGCCCAAGCTGGTCGATCACCTGGACTACGACATCCATATCGACCACGCCGTGCTGGGCCTGATCGACCCGGCCCACGGCCCTTACGTCCATCAGCAATGGTGGTGGCGGACCAAGACCAGCCAGCACGAGAAGAAGAAGACCTTCTGCGCCTCGGAGGCCGGCTTCACCATGGTGCGGCACGAGCCGTCCAAGAACTCCAAGGCCTACGCCATCCTGGGCGGCGAGCCCCTGACCGAGATCACCTTCCGCCTGCCGGGCCTGCGCTGGGAGCATGTGACGGTCGGCGACAAACAGGTGCTGGCCCTGTCGGCGATGACGCCGATCAACGCCACCAAGACCCGGATGAACCAGATCATGTGGTCGGATCACTGGGCCTTCACGGCCTTTTATCCGATCATCCGCGTGGCCGCCCGCGCCTTCCTGCGCCAGGACGGCGCGATCGTGGCGGCTCAGACGCCGGGGCTGCAGCAGAACCCGCCGCTGATGTGGGTGGGCGACGCCGATCAGCAGGCGCGCTGGTACCACCAGTGCAAGCGGGAATGGATGGCCAGCCGGCGTGAAGGGCGGGCGTTTGTTAATCCGGTGAAGGATCAGACGCTGCGGTGGCGGACGTAGAAATTCCCCTCTCCCCCTGCGGGAGAGGGTGGCCCGCGAAGCGGGTCGGGTGAGGGGTCGCGCTCCGCTGTCGGATAGGCCTATCAACCCCTCATCCGTCAGCTACGCTGACACCTTCTCCCGCAAGGGGAGAAGGGGAAGGGAATGGCGCTGAGCTTCAAGACATACCAAACAAGACTGGTAGACAGCCTGCGCACCCTGCCCACCGCACGCGGCTGGCTGTTCTGCGCCGCCGCCTCCGCCGCCACCCTGGCGACCATGGTGCTCATCGGTTTCGCCACCGGGCTCTACAAGCTCCAGCCGACCGAGCCCGGCCTACCGCTGCGGATGCTAATCGTGTTCTTCATCCCCGCCCTGGGCGAGGAGATCCCGTTCCGAGGCCTGCTCACCCCCGGCCCCAGCGAGAGCGTGCGCCCCAAGCTGGAGATCGCCGTCTCGACCGCCCTCTACACCGTCTGGCACGTGTTCGAGGCCGTGACCTTCCTGAAGTCCGCCGCTGGGATCTTCCTGCGGCCCGACTTCCTGCTGTGCTGCGCGGTGCTGGGCCTGGGCTGCGCGATCACCAGGCGAGTGACCGGCTCGATCTGGCCGGCGGTGCTCCTGCACTGGGCGCTGGTGGTGGTCTGGCAGACCTGGCTGGGCGGGGTGAGTGCTCTCTCGTAACAACGAAAAAGCCCGCCCGGTCCTAGGGGGTGGACCGGGCGGGCTCTCTTCGAAGCGCGGCCAGAGGGACGGAGCGGACGCGCTCCGAAAGCTCAGGCCTGGTTAGGCGCGGTAGACGTAGGCGCTCGAGACGTAGCCGACGCCGACGCCGTTCTGGCCGACCAGGATCCACTTGCCGTCACCGGTGCGGCCCAGGGCCTGGAAGGTCGAGCCCGAGCTGACCGAACCCAGGCGCTCGCCGCGCGTGGAGGCTTCGGCCCGCAGGTTCACGGTCGAGCGGGTGACGTACTTCTTGTCCATCTTGACCAGGGGCGCGGCCTCGACGGTCTGGGCGTAGCGATAGCCGCCCGACTTGTAGATGCCGCCGACGTCCTTAGCCGCCTCGGTCTTCTGCATGCCGCAGCCGATGGCCGAGCCGGCGCCCGCGCCGACCACGGCGCCGATGGCCGTGCCCGTGCCGCGATCGCCCTTGCCGGCGATCTTGTTGCCGGCCAGGCCGCCCAGCAGGCCGCCCAGGACCGCGCCGACTTCCTGCTTGGAACCCGAGGCCTTGCAGCCGACGACGCCGGCATTGGCTTGGGGCGCGGCGGCCAGCGACAGAGCGGCGGCGGCGGCGCCCAGGGTCAGGGCGGTGGTCTTGATCTTCATCGAGATGGTCATGGTCTTTGTCCCTTTTCAAAGTCTGCGGGGTCAGCAACCCCGTGAGACAGACCATGACAGGGCGAAGCTGAACGGTTGCGGGAACCCGTTCAGCAGATTTCGTTCATGTTGAAAAAAGTTGGCTGGAGGTGCTACGAGCCCCGCCCGCAACGACCTTAAGAAAGCTGGCGATGATCCAACCTGGCGCGACCTTCAAGGACAACCTTCAGCAGCTGCCCGCCATCGACGGCGTGCAGCGCATCGACCTGGTCGACGCAGCGGGCGGCGTGGTCGCCAGCATCGAGAACCAACCGGGCAAGCAAGGCTCGGTAGCCGTCTATCAGTATCTGAAGCAGGCCTTCGGCGCCCTCGATGCCAAGGCGGCCGAGCACGGCCTGGCCGTGTTCGGCGAGCACACGGCCGACGCCCGCGAGCGTCCCGGCGCGCACCCGAACGTCGACCGCCTGCTGGAGATCGCCGCCGGCGGCGCGCCGCTCAGCATCGAGATCGTCTAGGCGCCGAGGGCGTAAGGCCCGCTCTTCTCCAGCGCCTTGGCCCAGGCCGGCCGCGCGTGCATGCGGCCGATCCAGGCGGCCATGTGCGGATAGTCGGCCAGCTTGCCCATGGCCTTAGCCACCTCGGGCACGAAGCTCATCTGGATGTCGGCGCCGGTCAGGGCCTCGCCGACGAAGAACTCACGCCCGGCCAGGCTGTCGTTGACGAACGCCAGGTGGTTGGCGATCTCGCTCTGGATGCGCGGGTGCAGCGGCGCGCCGGCCTCGCCCAGGCGGCCGACATACATGTTGAGCATCAGCGGCAGCATGGCCGAACCCTCGGCATAGTGCAGCCACTGCTGATAGCGGTCGTAGTCGGCGCTGGCCGGATCCGGGGCCAGGCGCCCCTCGCCGTGGCGTCGGATCACGTAGTCGATGATCGCGCCGGACTCGATGACGGTCAGGTCGCCATCCACCACCACAGGCGACTTGCCCAGCGGATGCACGGCCAGCAGCGACGGCGGGGCCAGGCGGGTCTTGGGATCGCGGGTGTGCTGGACGATCTCGTACGGGACGCCCAGTTCCTCCAGCAGCCACAGGATCCGCTGCGAGCGCGACTCGTTGAGGTGATGAACCGTCAGCATTGTTTCTTCCTCGACCTTGTGCGCTGCGGCATTGCTCGCAGGTGCGAAAAGCGCCAGGGTGAAAGAAAACAACCGTTTGGAGCCGGGGAGCAAGCATGACGCATACGGCAAGCGAGACCCTCATTCTCCCCGGCCTGACCGGTCTGCTGCGTGAAGCCGCCGACGCGGCCGGGCTGTTCGTGGCCGAGGCCAAGCCGCAGATCCTGGCCCACATCGCGCCGGATGGCGAAAAGATCGACCGCAAGCTGGCCGACATCCACCAGCACCGGGTCCACGGCTACGGCTGGTACGCCGCCTATGCCGAGCTGCTGAACCAGGTCGCCGGCTGGGCCGAGCGGCTGCAGGACGAGGGCCGGTTCGGCGAGATCGAGGCCCTGCTGGCCCAGCTGCTGTTCTCCGAATACTGCGCCCAGTTGGTCGGCGGCGTGCCGATGAACCAGGGCGAGATCGTCCGGCCGGCCCACCTCGTGGAAGACCGCGCGGTGCTGAACCGGCTCTATTCCAACGGCCTGATGAAGCTGATGGTCGAGGGCGGGACGCAGGCCGTGAAGACCCGCGTCGCCCAGCATCTGTCGCAGGCGCGCGGCAAGCCGACGCTGGAACAGACCGGTCTCGACGAGACCTTCGAGATGATCCGCGACCAGTTCCACGCTTTCGCGGAGGAAAAGGTCACCCCCTTCGCTCACGAGTGGCACCTGAAGGACCAGCTGATCCCGATCGAGCTGGTCGAGGAGCTGGGCGCCCTGGGCGTGTTCGGCCTGACCATCCCGGAAGAGTTCGGCGGCAGCGGCATGGGCAAGACCGCCATGTGCGTGGTGTCCGAGGAGCTGTCGCGCGCCTGGATCGGCGTCGGCTCGCTGGCCACCCGCTCGGAAATCGCCGGCGAGCTGATCCTGACCGGCGGCACCGACGCCCAGAAGGAGTACTGGCTGCCGAAGATCGCCAGCGCCGAGATCCTGCCGACCGCCGTCTTCACCGAACCCAATACCGGCAGCGACCTGGGTAGCTTGCGGACGCGAGCCGAGCTGAAGGGCGACCAATATGTGGTGACCGGCGCCAAGACCTGGATCACCCACGCCGCCCGCGCCGACGTCATGACCCTGCTGGTCCGCACCGACCCGGCCACCACCGACTATCGCGGCCTGTCCATGCTGCTGGCCCCGAAGCCGCGCGGCTTGGAAGGCGACGACTTCCCCGCCCAGGGCATGAGCGGCGGCGAGATCGGGGTGATCGGCTATCGCGGCATGAAGGAGTTCGAGCTGGGCTTCGACGGGTTCGAGGTCCCGGCCGAGAACCTGCTGGGCGGGGTCCCCGGCCAGGGTTTCAAGCAGCTGATGGCCACTTTCGAGAGCGCCCGCATCCAGACCGCCGCCCGCGCGGTCGGCGTCGCCCAGGCGGCGCTGGAGACGGGCCTGGCCTACGCGCTGGACCGCCAGCAGTTCGGCCAGGCGATCTTCGACTTCCCCCGGGTCTCCAACAAGCTGGCCATGATGGCCGCCGAGATCATGGGCGTGCGCCAGCTGACCTACTACGCCGCCCGCCAGAAGGACGAGGGCAAGCGGTGTGATCTCGAGGCCGGCATGGCCAAGCTGGTCGCGGCGCGCGTGGCCTGGGCGGCGGCGGACAACGCCTTGCAGATCCACGGGGGGAACGGGTTCGCGATGGAGTATGCGGCCAGCCGGCTGCTGGCCGATGCGCGGATCCTCAACATCTTCGAGGGCGCGGGCGAGATCCAGGCGCAGGTGATCGCCAGGAGATTATTGGATGGCGCCAACTAAGCTCCCTCTCTCTTAGAGAGAGGGTTGGGGTGAGTGGTTACGGCGTCAGCCGGAGTGCCGGCACGCCGTCCACCGGCGTACCCACTCACCCTCCCATTGCTGCGCAATGGGCCCCTCCCTCTCTCCATGAGAGAGGGATGATAATTGCGCCTTGTCCGCTGGCCGAGCATCGGAATAGCCTCGCGACCTTCACCGTAAGGACCGCCCATGCTCGCCACGACCCGCCGCACCGCTCTTGTCTCGGCCCTCGCGACCACGGGTCTGGCGGCGTTTGGCAGTCGGGCCTTCGCTCAGGAGACCGGCTCGGTCGCCGTCGCCGTGGACAAGCTGGCGCAGGACGTCATGGCCGCCTTCCCCGACCAGCCGGGCCTGGGGATCACCGTGGTCGAGAAGGGCAAGGTCACCCTGGCCAAGGGTTATGGCGTCAAGACGCTGGGCCAGCCGGACCGCTGCGACGAGAACACCATCTTCGGCATCGCCTCCAACACCAAGGCCATGACCGCGGCCCTGATCGCCATGCTGGTCGAGGAGGGCAAGCTGGCCTGGGACGATCCGGTGACCAAGCACCTGCCGGCCTTCCAGATGAGCGATCCCGTCATCACCAAGCTGATGACCGTCCGCGACCTGCTGGTCCACCGCAGCGGCCTCTCCCTCGGCGCGGGCGACCTGATGATCTGGCCCGACCCGACCCACACCCGCGCCGACATCGTGGCGGGGCTGAAGTACCTGCCGATCAGCGGCCAGTTCCGGGGCGGCTACGCCTATGACAACGTGCTCTATGTCGCCGCCGGGGCGGTGATCGAGGCGGTCACCGGCCAGTCGTGGGAAGCGGTGATCAAGGCCCGGATCTTCGATCCCCTGGCCATGACCAGCACGGTTTCCAGCCCCTCGCTGGTCGACAAGTCCCGCCGCGCCGCGCCGCATGCGCGCCTGGGTCCGCCCGTCCGGGGCCTGGGTCCGCAGACGGTGCTGCCGTTCGACAACAGTTTCGCCTCGGCCGCCCCCGCCGGCGGGGTCAATTCCACGCCCAAGGACATCGCCCAGTGGATGATGGTCCAGCTGGGGCTGGGCATGACCCCCAGCGGCAAGCGCCTGTGGGGCGAGCCCTCGGCCCGCGAGATGTGGAAGCCGCACACCCTCACCGCCTGGGCCGACGGTCCCAGCGACGAGAACCCGGTGCGCCCGTCGATGCAGGCCTATGGCCTGGGCTGGTTCGTCCAGGACCACCGGGGCGAGCGGCTGCTGTGGCACACCGGCGGCCTGGCCGGCTTCATCTCGTATACCGGCCTGCTGCCGGGCCGGAAGTCGGGCATCATGATCATGACCAACGCCGAGGAGACGCCGGTCCTGCGCACCCTGCGCTACGGCGGTCCCGACCGGCTGCAGGGCCGCAACGACTTCGACTGGATCGCGTCGTCCAAGCGGGTCCAGGCCCAGGCGGACGCCGACACGATCAAGGACGCCGCCCGCGCCACCACCACCGCCACGCCCGGCGGGGCCAAGCCCAGCCTGCCGCTGGCCGCCTATGCCGGCGTCTATCGTGATCCCTGGTACGGCACGGTGACGATCACCGTCGTCGGAAAGGGCAAGAAACAGGGCCTGCACGTCGCGTTCGACAAGACCCCGGCCCTGCGCGGCAAGCTGGATCCGTTCGACGGCGAGATGTTCAAGACCACGTTCGACGACCGCACCCAGGAGGACGCCTTCCTGACCTTCGACCTGAAGGACGGCAAGGTGGTTTCGGCCCTGGTCAAGGCGGTCTCGCCGCTGGCCGACTTCAGCTACGACTATCAGGACCTGCGGCTGTCGAAGATCAATTAGCGGCTCAATTGCAAAGCTTCGGAACTCGCCCCCAACAGCCGCGTTGTCGAATGAGTTTGGGGGTGGGTTTGCTCTAGGCGATACGGTCAAGGTTTGGCCGCCGCCCCTCACCCCCAAACGCCAGTCAACGCACGTGGGGGTGCATGCATATGCAAGGCGTTATGGAGCGGTCCGCCAGTGGCCGCGAGCTCGACGGCCATCAGCTGCTGGCGGCGCTGCGCGCGTTCCGCCGCGGCGACTTCTCGGTCCGCCTGCCGACCGACCTGTCGGGGCTGGACGGCGAGCTGGCCGAGGCCTTCAACGATGCTGTCGATCTAAACGACCGGATCTCCAAAGAGTTCGAACGGCTGCGCGACGTGGTCGGCCGCCAGGGCAAGATCAACCAGCGCGCCCAGCTGCCGGGCGCCGTGGGCGCCTGGGCCGAGAGCGTCGAGGCCGTCAACAGCCTGATCACCGACATGGTGCACCCGACCGCCGAAATGGCCCGCGTCATTGGCGCCGTGGCCAATGGCGACCTTTCCCAGACCATGGACCTGGAGAACGAGGACCGACCCCTGCGCGGCGAGTTCCTGCGCACCGGCAAGGTCGTCAACACCATGGTGGGCCAGCTGGGCAGCTTCGCCTCGGAAGTCACCCGCGTGGCGCGGGAAGTCGGCACCGAGGGCAAGCTGGGCGGCCAGGCCCAGGTCAAGGGCGTCACCGGCGCCTGGAAGGACCTCACCGACAACGTCAACCTGATGGCCGGCAACCTGACCGGCCAGGTCCGCAACATCGCCGAAGTGACCACCGCCGTCGCCAACGGCGACTTGAGCCGTAAGATCACCGTCGACGTGAAGGGCGAGGTGCTGGAGCTGAAGAACACCATCAACACCATGGTGGACCAGCTCAACAGCTTCGCCTCGGAAGTGACCCGCGTGGCCCGGGAAGTGGGCACGGAAGGCAAGCTGGGCGGCCAGGCCCAGGTGAAGGGCGTCACCGGCGCCTGGAAGGAGCTGACCGACAACGTCAACCTGATGGCCGGCAACCTGACAGGCCAGGTCCGCAACATCGCCGAGGTGACCACCGCCGTGGCCCGCGGCGACCTCTCCAAGAAGATCACCGTCGACGTGCGCGGCGAAATCCTGGAGCTGAAGGACACCATCAACACCATGGTGGACCAGCTGAACGGCTTCGCCTCGGAAGTGACCCGCGTGGCGCGCGAAGTCGGCACGGAAGGCAAGCTGGGCGGCCAGGCGCGCGTGGAAGGCGTCGCCGGCACCTGGAAGGACCTGACCGACAACGTCAACTTCATGGCCGCCAACCTGACCGGCCAGGTGCGCAACATCGCCGAGGTGACGACCGCCGTCGCCAATGGCGACCTCTCCAAGAAGATCACCGTCGACGTGAAGGGCGAGATCCTCGAACTCAAGTCGACCATCAACGTCATGGTCGATCAGCTGAACGCCTTCGCCTCGGAAGTGACGCGCGTGGCCCGCGAAGTCGGCACCGAAGGCAAGCTGGGCGGCCAGGCCAACGTCACCGGCGTGGGCGGCACCTGGAAGGAGCTGACCGACAACGTCAACCTGATGGCCGGCAACCTGACCGGCCAGGTCCGTAACATCGCCGAGGTGACCACCGCCGTCGCCATGGGCGACCTGTCCAAGAAGATCACCGTCGACGTGAAGGGCGAGATCCTGGAGCTGAAGAACACCATCAACACCATGGTGGACCAGCTCAACTCGTTCAGCTCGGAAGTGACCCGCGTGGCCCGCGAAGTCGGCACGGAAGGCAAGCTGGGCGGCCAGGCCCAGGTCAAGGGCGTCACCGGCGCCTGGAAGGACCTGACCGACAACGTCAACTTCATGGCCGCCAACCTGACCGGCCAGGTCCGCAACATCGCCGACGTCACGACCGCCGTGGCCAATGGCGACCTCTCCAAGAAGATCACCGTCGACGTGAAAGGCGAGATCCTGGAGCTGAAGTCGACCATCAACATCATGGTCGACCAGCTGAACGCCTTCGCCTCGGAAGTGACTCGTGTGGCCCGCGAAGTCGGCACCGAAGGCAAGCTGGGCGGCCAGGCCCAGGTGAAGGGCGTCGGCGGCGCCTGGAAGGAACTGACCGACAACGTCAACCTGATGGCCGGCAACCTGACCGGCCAGGTCCGCAACATCGCCGAGGTGACCACCGCCGTCGCCATGGGCGACTTGTCCAAGAAGATCACCGTCGACGTGAAGGGCGAGATCCTGGAGCTGAAGAACACCATCAACGTCATGGTGGACCAGCTGAACAGCTTCTCGTCGGAAGTGACCCGCGTGGCGCGGGAAGTCGGCACCGAAGGCAAGCTGGGCGGCCAGGCTCAGGTGAAGGGCGTGACCGGCGCCTGGAAGGACCTGACCGACAACGTCAACTTCATGGCCGCCAACCTGACCGGCCAGGTCCGCAACATCGCCGACGTGACGACCGCCGTCGCCAAGGGCGACCTTTCCAAGAAGATCACCGTCGACGTGAAGGGCGAGATCCTTGAACTGAAGTCGACCATCAACGTCATGGTCGATCAGCTGAACGGCTTCGCCAGCGAAGTGACCCGTCTGGCCCGCGAAGTGGGTACGGAAGGCAAGCTGGGCGGCCAGGCCCAGGTGCCCGGCGTGGCCGGCACCTGGAAGGACCTGACTGACAACGTCAACATGATGGCCGCCAACCTGACCGGCCAGGTCCGGAACATCGCCGACGTCGTGACCTCGGTCGCGCAAGGCAACCTCAAGCGCAAGCTGACCCTGGACGCCAAGGGCGAGATCGCCTCGCTGGCCGACACCATCAACGGCATGATCGAGACCCTGGCCACCTTCGCCGACCAGGTGACCAACGTGGCCCGTGAAGTGGGTTCGGAAGGCAAGCTGGGCGGCCAGGCCCGCGTGCCCGGGGCCGCGGGCCTGTGGCGCGACCTGACCGACAACGTCAACGAGCTGGCCGCCAACCTGACCACCCAGGTCCGCGCCATCGCCGAGGTGTCGACGGCCGTGACCAAGGGCGACCTGACGCGGTCGATCACCGTGGAAGCCTCGGGCGAAGTGGCCGCGCTCAAGGACAACATCAACGAGATGATCCGTAACCTGAAGGATCAGACTCTGAAGAACACCGAGCAGGACTGGCTGAAGACCAACCTGGCCCGGTTCAGCCGCATGCTGCAGGGCGAGCGCGACCTGTCGACCGTGTCGAACCTGGTCCTCTCCGAGCTGGCCCCGCTGATCAACGCCCAGCACGGGGTGTTCTACGTCTCCGACACCAACGAGGCCGGCGAGGCGGTGCTGAACCTGGCCGCCAGCTATGCCGGCAATCGCCGCAAGCCCCCGGCGGGCCAGCTGCACCTGCGCGAAGGCCTGATCGGTCAGTGCGCGGCCGAGAAGGAACGCATCCTGCTGACCAACGTCCCCAAGGACTACGTCAAGGTCAGCTCAGGACTCGGCGAAAGCGCCCCGCGCAGCATCATCGTCCTGCCCGCCCTGTTCGAAGGCGAGCTGAAGGCGGTGATCGAGCTGGCCAGCTTCGGCGAGTTCAACGAGACCCAGCAGGCGTTCCTGGACCAGCTGATGGAATCCATCGGCATCGTGCTGTCGACCATCGCCGCCAACATGCGGACCGAAGGCCTGCTGGAACAATCCCAGCTGCTGACCTCGGAACTGCAGGCTCAACAGGAAGAGCTGAAAAAGACCAACGACCGCCTCGAACTGCAGGCCACCAGCCTCCGCCAATCCGAGGAACTGCTGCGCTCCAAACAGGACGAGCTGCAGACCACCAACGCCGAACTGGAGGACAAGGCCGTCCTGCTGTCGGCCCAGAACAAGCAGGTGGAAGCCAAGAACGCCGAGGTCGAACAGGCCAAGGCGGCGCTGGAGGAGAAGGCCGAACAGCTGGCCCTGACCTCCAAGTACAAGTCCGAATTCCTGGCCAATATGAGCCACGAACTGCGCACGCCGCTGAACAGCCTGCTTATCCTGTCGAAGATGCTCAGCGAGAACGCGCAGGGCAACCTCAGCGACAAGCAGGTGGAGTTCTCTAAGAACATCCACTCGGCCGGCGCCGACCTCTTGGGCCTGATCAACGACATCCTCGACCTGTCCAAGATCGAAAGCGGCACCGTCACCCTGGACATCGGCCAGATGCCGTTCGCGTCCCTGCGCGACCAGACCCAGCGCACCTTCGCCCAGCTGGCCCAGGACAAAAAGCTGGACTTCGGCATCGACATCGACCCGGCCCTGCCGCCGGCCATGTACACCGACGACAAGCGCCTGCAGCAGGTCATCAAGAACCTGCTGTCCAACGCCTTCAAGTTCACCCAGGCCGGCTCGGTCAAGCTGGCCGTGCGCCGCGCCGAGTCCGGCTGGGCGCTGAGCAACGACCACCTGAACAAGGCCGGCCAGGTGCTGGCCTTCGAGGTCGCCGACACCGGCATCGGCATCCCCGAGGACAAGCAGCGGATCATCTTCGAGGCCTTCCAGCAGGCCGACGGCACCACCAGCCGCAAGTACGGCGGCACGGGCCTGGGCCTGTCGATCAGCCGCGAGATCACCCGCCTGCTGGGCGGTGAGCTGAAGGTCGTCTCAACCCCGGGCGAGGGCTCGACCTTCACCCTGTACCTGCCGCTGAACTTCAGCCCGACGGCCCAGCCCTCGCCGCTGCTGTCGCCGCGCGCGCCGTCCGCCCCGTCCTCGACCTTCACCTTCTCGACCGCCGACGCCCCGTCGTACGAGCCGGTCGAGAGCGTGATCGACGACCGCGACACGGTCACGCCCGAGGACCCGACCGTGCTGATCGTCGAGGATGATCCGCGCTTCGCCTCGATCCTGCTGGCCCTGGCCCGCGACAACGGCTTCAAGGGCGTGGTGACCAGCGAGGGCTCCTCGGTGCCGTCCCTGGCCCGCCGCTTCGCCCCCGAGGCCATCCTGCTGGATGTCGGCCTGCCCGACATGGACGGCCTGGCGCTGCTCGATCTGCTCAAGCGCACGCCCGAAACCCGGCACATCCCGGTGCAGGTGATCTCGGCCGACGATCGTGGCGGCCTGTCGCTGTCGATGGGCGCCCTGGGCTTCACCAGCAAGCCGGTCGAGCAGGAGGCGGTGGTTTCCACCCTGGACCGCGTGCGCCGCCTGGCCGACCAGCCCGAACGCACCCCGATCCTGGTCGGCGGCGACAAGACCACGGCCGAGCTGCTCAAGACCGTGTTCGGCACGGTCCGCACCGAGACCGCTCTCGACGCCCTGCCGCCCGAAGCCTTCACCGGCGAACAGGGCTGTCTGGTCGTGGCGGTGGGCGGCGGCTCCGTCGGCGCGACCCTGGACCTGCTCAAGCAACGCGGCGCGGTCTCGGGCTCGACGGTGCTCTATGCCGCCAGCGACCTGGACGCCGAGGACGAGCGCCGCCTGCGCCTGTCGGTCTTTACCGGCGCCGCCCGTATCGCCCGCACGGCCGAGCAGCTGATCGACCACGTGGCCCTGATCCAGCACGCCCCGGTCGAGCGCCTGCCCGACACGGCCCGCGCCATGCTGACCCGGACCAAGCACGCTGACGCAGTCCTGACCGGCCGCACCGCCGTGGTCATCGACGACGACATCCGCAACATCTTCTCCCTGGCCAGCGCCCTGGAGGAGTACGGCATCGAGCTGCGCTACGCCGAAAGCGGCCGCGCGGGGCTGGAACTGCTGGATAGCCTGCCCTCGGTCGACATGGTCCTCGTGGACATCATGATGCCCGACATGGACGGCTACGAGACCATGCGCGAGATCCGCTCGCGCTCGCGGTTCATGGACCTGCCGGTGGTGGCCGTCACCGCCAAGGCCATGAAGGGTGACCGCCAGAAGTGCATCCAGGCCGGGGCCTCGGACTATGTGTCCAAGCCCGTCGACCTGGACCAGCTGATCTCGGTCCTGCGGGTCTCGGTGCAGCGCGCCGACGCCCGTAAGATGGCCGGCGACAACATCGTGACCCTGGCCAGCCTCGCCCCGGCCGGCGCGCTCCAGTGAACATGATGACCTCCACCCCCGCGGTCCAGTTCCCGCCAGAGCCTGTCCCGGTCGACCGACCGCGGGCCAAGGTGCTGATCGTCGACGACGACGAGCGCAACGCCTTCGCCGCCAGCCAGGCGCTGGAGGCCCTGGGTCAGGAGCTGGTCATCGCCCGCTCGGGGCCCGAGGCGCTGCGCAAGCTGCTGCACGACGACTTCGCGGTGATCCTGCTGGACCTGCACATGCCCGGCATGGACGGCTACGAGACCGCCGCCCTGATCCGCGAGCGGCGCCGCACCCGCGACGTGCCGATCGTGTTCCTGACGGCGGTGTTCCGCGACGAAGGCCACATCTTCAAGGCCTATTCGGCCGGGGCCGTGGACGTGGTGTTCAAGCCGGTGGACCCGTTCATCCTGCGCTCCAAGGTGCAGGTGCTGGTCGACCTGCATCTGAAACGCGTCGAGCTGGCCAACGAGCTGGAGATCCGCCAGCGCCTGCTGGAAGAGAACGCCCGCGTCCAGGCCGAGAAGCTGGAGGCCGAGCGTTCGCTGCAGGCCAGCCTGCGCCGCCAGCAGGCCATCCAGCGCGCCCTGCCGATCGTGTTCTATTCGCGGATGGCCGATCCTCCGTATGCGGCCATTTCGGTCAGCGACAGCATCAAGGGCCTGACCGGCTACGACGCCGCCGACTTCACCGAGGACCCCGACTTCGGTTACGGCCAGGTCCATCCCGACGACCAGCACATCGTCGCGCGCGCCCAGGAAGAGGCCCGTCGGGCCGGCTCCTACACCTGCGAGTACCGCTGGCTGTGCGCCGACGGCACCTACAAGTCCTTGATCGATCAGGGCATTCTCAGCGAGGATCCCGACACCGGGGCGGCCGTGGTGTTCGGCACCCTGCTGGACAATACCGAGCGCCGCGCCCTGGAAGAGGCCCTGGGCCACGCCCGCAAGATGGAGACGGTCGGTCAGCTGACCGGCGGCGTCGCCCACGACTTCAACAACCTGCTGACCGTAATCCTGGGCAATGTCGACTTGATCCAGCGCCGCTGCGGCGAGGGTTTCGCCTTCGACCGCCAGGTGCGGGCCGTGCGCCAGGCCACCGAGCGCGGCGCGGCCCTGACCCGCCAGCTGCTGGCCTTCTCGCGTCGCCAACGCCTGGACCCGGCGGCCGTCGACCTGAACGACCTGGTCCGCGACTTCTCCCCCCTGATCAAGCAGGCGGTCGGCGAAGCGGTGTCGGTGCAGTGGGAGCCGGGCGAGGCCCCGGCCTTCGTCCATATCGACCCGGCCCAGATGGAAAGCGCCCTGCTGAACCTGGCCGTCAACGCCCGCGACGCCATGGACGGCGCCGGCGGCATCACCATCAGCATCCAGGCCGACCCGGCCGGCCGCCACCGCCTGGTGGTCCGCGACACCGGCCCCGGCATGGCCACCGACGTCGCCTCGCGGATCTTCGAGCCGTTCTTCACCACCAAGGACGTCGGCAAGGGCTCGGGCCTGGGCCTGTCGCAGGTCTATGGCTTCGTCCAGCAGTCGGGCGGCGAGGTGACGGTGGTCACCGCCCCTGGCGAAGGCGCGGCCTTCCAGATCACCCTGCCCGCCATCGCGGCCCCAGCGCCGGTCGAAGCCGCCCCGGTCACGCCCTCCGAAGATGCGACGGGTTCGGAGCATATCCTGGTGGTCGAGGACGACCCGGCCCTGCTGGCCCTGGCGGTCGATACGCTGGAGTCGCTGGGCTACCGTGTCACGACCGCCAACAACGCCGCCAGCGCCCTGCGCCGACTGAAGGGCGGCGCGGCCTTCGAGATGCTGTTCTCGGACGTGGTCATGCCCGGCGGCGTCAGCGGCCTGGACCTGGCCCGCAAGGCCCGGGTTGGCAATCCGGACCTGAAGGTGCTGCTGACCTCCGGCTTCATCGGCGAGGAGGCCATCGATTGGGCGGATGAATATCCGATGCTGGACAAGCCGTATGACTCGCCGTCGCTGGCCGCCAAGGTGCGGTCGGTGCTGGACGCTTAAGGCTACTCCGCCGCCACCGGCGTCCGCAGCACCTCGATGTCCCGCGCCGGCGGCAGGCCGTAGAGGCGGCGGTATTCCCGGCTGAACTGCGAGGGGCTCTGATAGCCGACATTGAAGCCGGCCGCTCCGACGTCCAGGCCCTCGACCAGCATCAGCCGGCGGGCCTCATAGAGCCGCAGCTGCTTCTGGTACTGCATCGGCGTCATGCCGGTGACGGCCTTGAAGTGGTGGTGCAGCGAGCTCTCGCTCATGCCCACATGGTCGGCCAAAGCCTCGATGCGCAGAGTGGCGGCGAAGTGGTCGCGCAGCCAGGCGACCGCGCGGGTGACGCGGTGCCCGTGGCCCTCGGCCAGGGTGATGTGCAGCAGCCGCGCGCCGCACGGACCGCTCAGCAGGTGATAGAGGATCTCCTGCTCGATCAGCGGAGCCAGGCCCGCCACGTCCTGGGGACGGTCCAGCAGGCGCAGCAGCCGCAGGGTGGCGTCCAGCAGGGCCGGCGCGGCCTTGGTGACCGCCACGCCACGGATCCCGTCGATCGGGGCGGCGGTCTCGGGCGGCAGGCGGCCCATCAGCTCGGCCAGCCGGGCCGGATTGATCTCGACCCCGACGCACAGGTGCGGCTCTGCCTCGGTGGCGTGGGTGATGCGCGAGGTCATCGGCATGTCCAGCGCCACCAGCAGGCAGTCGCCGACGCCGTAGTGCAGCTCGTCCTCGCCCAGCTTCACGCACTTGCGGCCCTGGGCGACCAGCCAGAAGGACGGCCTCTGATGGGCGTGCAGGGGCTGGGTGGGCGAGCTGCGCTTGACGATGAACAGGCCGTCGATCGGCGACTCGATCGCGTCCTCCTTGGCGTAACGGGCGACGATCTGGGCGATCTCGGCATAGACATCGGCAAGGGTGGGAGCGCTCAAGGGCTTGGTTTCCAAGGCTTTCGGACGGCTTCAGCTCTACGCCCCCGCGAGGCCGCCGAAAACCGCTCCGGCCGCGTTTTGCAGGATCGTGCATGAGCTTTGCAGGATCGGCATAACGGCGGCGCCTCGGCGCGTGGCACATCTCCGGTCGCCCGATCCTCCCCGATCGAGGCCTCCCACGCTTTCCAAGGAAAATCCCGAATGGCCACCGCTAAAGGCTATGCGGCCCCCGCCGCCGGCGCGCCCCTGGCGCCGTTCAGCTTCGAACGCCGCGCGCCCAATCCCGACGACGTCGTCATCTCGATCAAGTACTGCGGCGTCTGCCACTCCGACATCCACATGGTCGACAACGGCTGGGGCCAGAGCGTCTATCCGATCGTCCCCGGCCACGAGGTCGCGGGCGTCGTCACCGCCGTCGGCTCCAACGTCACCAAGTTCAAGGAAGGCGACCATGTCGGCGTCGGCTGCTTCGTCGACAGCTGCGTCACCTGCAAGGAAGCCCGCGACCTGGACCGCGAGCAGTACCAGCCGGGTCTGGTCCTGACCTACAGCGGCTTCGAGCCGGGTTCGGACACCCCGACCTATGGCGGCTATTCCGACCACATGGTGGTCAAGGAAGACTACGTCCTGTCGATCCCCGGCAACCTAGCCCTGGACGCCGCCGCCCCGCTGCTGTGCGCCGGCATCACCCTGTACTCGCCCCTGCGCCACTGGAATGCCGGCCCCGGCAAGAAGGTCGCGATCCTGGGCATGGGCGGTCTTGGCCACATGGGCGTCAAGCTGGCCCACGCCATGGGCGCGGAAGTCACCGTGCTAAGCCAGACCCTGTCCAAGCAGGCCGACGGCCTGAAGATGGGCGCGGACCACTACTACGCCACCAGCGACGCGAAGACCTTCGAGACCCTGGCCGGTGAATTCGACCTGCTGATCTGCACCGTCTCGGCCGACATCGACTGGGGCAGCTACCTGAACCTCCTGAAGGTCGACGGGACCATGGTCCTGGTCGGCGCGCCGGAAGAGCCCGTGCCGCTGAACGCCTTCGCGCTGATCCCCGGCCGCCGCACCCTGGCCGGCTCGATGATCGGCTCGATCAAGGAAACCCAGGAGATGCTCGACTTCTGCGGCGCGAACAACATCGTCGCCGACATCGAGGTCATCGCCATCGATCAGATCAACGAGGCCTACAAGCGCATGGCCAAGAGCGACGTGCGCTACCGCTTCGTGATCGACATGGCGACGCTGTAAGGGCCTTCGCTATCCGCTGATCAAAAGGACCGCCGTGAGCTCACGCTCGCGGCGGTCTCTTGACGCCTCGGTATATGCACTTATATGCATATGCATCATGATGCAAACCGATCCCTTCGAAACCCTGGCCGACCCCAAGCGTCGCCTCATCATCGACGCGCTGCGCCATGGCGAGCGCCAGGTGAACGACATCGTCGAGGTCGCCGGCATCCACCAGTCCGGCGTCTCGCGCCACCTGCGGATCCTGCACGAGGCGGGGTTCGTTACGGTGCGCCCCGACGGCCAACGCCGCCTCTACGCCCTCAAGCCCGAACCCTTCCAGGAGCTCGAGGCCTGGCTGGCCGGCTACCGGCAGCTGTGGGAGGCCCGCCTCGACCGCTTCGGGGCCGCGCTCGAGAAACGCCAACAATCCAAGGAACCCAAGGCATGACCGACACCGCCGAACCCCAGGCCATCGTGGTCGTCGAACGCACCTACCGCGCCAGCGTCGAGGACCTGTGGGCCCTGTGGGCCACCAAGGACGGCTTCGAGTCGTGGTGGGGCCCGGAAGGCTTCCGCGTCGAGGTCCACGCCCTGGAGCCGCGCGAGGGCGGTAAGCTGACCTATGACATGATCGCCGACGCGCCCGACGCCATCGCGGCCATGAAGCAGATGGGCCAGCCGATCTCGCACAACACCCACGGCCGCTACACCACGTTCAAGCCGACGACGCGCCTCGTCCTGACCCACGACATCGACTTCGTGCCGGGCATGGAGACCTATGAGAGCGTCATCGAGGTCGACTTCTACCCCAAGGGCGAAGAGGCCCGCATGGTGGTCACCATCCACCCACACCGCGACCCGCACTGGACCAAGATGGCGGTCATGGGCTTCACCAGCCAGATCACCAAGCTGGACCGCAAGTACGGGTGGGAGGAGCGGCTCTAGCCGCCCCTACCGCGGCTTCCACCCCTCGGCGATCACGCCGATCTGCTTGTCCATCACCGCCGACATCTCGGCCGCCGGCAGGGTCCCGCCGGCGGCCGCCGTCATGCGGTAGTTCCAGGCATAGGCGGCCTTCAGCGTGTCGACGATCAGGCGCAGATCCAGGTCGCCCCGCACCTCGCCCTTGCGCACGCCCTCTTCCAGGACGTCCAGCAGCATCTGGGTCAGGCGCGGATTGCGGCCGTAGGGCGTGACGCCCGGGTCGTTGCTGGGATTATACGAGGCGGCGATGTGGGCCAGGAATAGCTTGGCCCGCCGGGTCTCGAACTCGTAGTGGATGGCGAAGATCGAGCACAGGCGGTCGGCCGTGCTGCCGCGCAGATACGGCACCACCCGGTCGAACTCGGCATAGAGCTCGCTCAACCGGTGGGTCATGACATGGCTCAGCACCTCCGCCTTGGAGGCGAAGGTGGTGAACACGCTACCGACGGAGACACCGGCCCGCTCCGCGATGGCGCGGATGGTGGTCTCCTCGTAGCCAACCTCGTTGAAGAGGTCTCGGGCGGCCTCAAGCACCCGTTCCCGGGTCGCCGCCTTTTGATCATCTCTTACGCCCACGCACGTCCCCCTCGAACACGCTAGCGTCATTGTTCAATCGCAGGCCGCCCCGTTCCCCCGAACGGAGCGACCTCCGGACTTGGTTAGGCGCGGGCCCCTGCGAAGATGACTTTCAGTTGTTCCGAAAGCCGCGCCAGCAGAGCCTCAACCGACCACCCGTCGTAGACGGCGCGGCGATAGTTGGCGACATACACGTCCCAGGTGATCTCAGCCAAGAGCTTGGCGTCGATATCTTTCTTCAACTGACCTTCTTCGACGCCGCGTTGCAGGGCGTCGGCGATCAGGCGGAAGATGTGCTTCAGATCCGTGCGGGCGCGGCGCTCGGCGGCTTCCGAACGGGTCCACGACACGGCGATGCTGGCGCGCAGCAGCGGCAGTTGCTCGACGTGGAAGCCGTAGGCGACGCCGAACAGACCCATCAGGGCTTCGTCGATCGTCTTGGCGGTGCGCGAGGCCTGGGTCATCTGGGCGTAGATGACTTCGTAGTCGGCGGTCAGGATTTCTTCGAACAGCTCCGACTTGTCGGCGAAGCTGGCGAACACGGCGCCGGTCGACATGCCGGCGGCCTGGGCGATGTCACGGATGGTGGCGCCTTCGTAGCCGCGCTCGCTGAACAGGCGGCGGGCGGCGGCCAGGACGCGCTCACGGGTGCGCTGCTTGGCCAGGGCCCGGCGGGTCAGCTTCACGGGCGAGTCGGTGGCCGGCTCGATATTGACGGACACAAAGCTCATGCGGCGGCCTCCAGACGGGCGAGAGCGGCCTCGGCGCGCTTCTCGAATTCAATGCAGTACTCGTCGACGACGTTTTGCAGGACGTCGGCATAACGGCGGGCCAGCTGGCGACCGTCTTGCGCGGCGTCGCGCAGGTCGGTGATCAGTTGGCGGACTTCGGCCATGGCTTCTTCGCGATCGTTCGCGGAGACGCCGGCGTTGGTCGAGAGCAGAGCGCTCTGGGCCATTGCGGTTAGCTCCTACCCCCGCTGGGGTGAGTGAATAAGCGTCGAACCGATCCGCGGTGGGGGAGGTTGATCATGTTCAACGAACGCGCACTGAAAATAGGAAGGCGGCGCAATAACGCCAGGGGAAGCGCATTGCAACCGCGAAAACGAACTCAAATCACCGAACTTTGGCGTACGGCATAGATATGGGAGCGCTCTCAAAGCGTCACTGCGACAAATGGGCTCACCGAACAGGTTCGCCGAATTGACTCAACGGACGATGGTCACCGAACTGAGTCGCTAACCTGAAGGCGCGTAACGCCCCAGCTTCCTTACGGCTCCGGGATGTATGGCTAAGCGGTGCGGCGCGGCCTATCTTCCGCGCCCATGAGCCACCTCTTCGACTTCCTCGTTCCCGCCGCTTTGCTGGCGGTCCTGATCGCCCTCGGCGTGGGCCTGTACGCCCTGTTCCGGGGCGGCGACTTCGGGCGCTCCTATTCCAACAAGATGATGCGGCTGCGCGTGCTGCTGCAGTTCATCGCCATCATCGTGCTGGTCGCCGCGGCCTTCTGGTGGCGCAAGGGCGGCGCTTAAGAGGCGAGCATGGTCACGCTGAACCGCATCTACACCCGGACCGGCGACGGCGGCTCGACGCGCCTGGCCACCGGCGCGCCGGTCAGCAAGGCCTCGCTGCGGGTCGAAGCCTATGGCGGGGTCGACGAGACCAACGCCGCGATCGGCATGGCGCGGCAGCACACCGGCGCGGATGCGGTGCTCGACGCGATCCTGGAGCGCATCCAGAACGACCTCTTCGACCTGGGCGCGGATCTCGCCACGCCCGAGCAGCACGGCAAGCCCGAGTGGGAGCCGCTGCGCATCCTCGACAGCCAGGTCGACCGGCTGGAGCAGGAGATCGACCTGCTGAACGGCGAGATGCAGCCGCTGACGTCGTTCGTGCTCCCTGCCGGGTCGCCGGCGGCGGCGGCGCTGCACGTGGCGCGCACGGTCTGCCGCCGGGCGGAGCGGACCTGCGTGGCGTTGTCGGGGATGGAAGGCGAGATCGTGGGCGCCCCGGCGATCAAGTACCTGAACCGGCTGTCGGACCTGCTGTTCGTCGCCGCGCGGTGGAGCAACGACAAGGGGAGCGCGGACGTGCTGTGGAAGCCGGGCGCGACGCGGTAGGTCGCTAATTCCACTCGTCACCTCAAACCAAACCCGTCATCCCGCGCTTCATGCGCGGGACCCATGGGTCAGCTTGCACGTGAGAGGACCATTCCGCTCCGCACCTGCGGCGGAACGATGGGTCCCGCGCATAAAGCGCGGGATGACGACCCTTATTTCTTAGCGGGAGCAGCAGGAGTAGCCGCCGCCGCAGCCGGAGCAGCCGCCTTCTCCCCATTGATCGGCGGGGTCCCCGCCGGCCGGCGCGTCATCGTCTCGATCGGGTAGACCGTCGCGCACTTCAGCCACTTGCCGGCCCAGGCGCCGCCGCGGGCTTCGCACTTCTCTTTCGGCCACACCCACAGGCTGTGATAGGCCAGCACCCCGGCGCTGCCGAGCAGGAACAGGGCCAGAAAGATGTACTTCAGGCGGGTGAAGGTCTTGTTCATGGCCGCCCCTTAGCGCCTTTCCGTCCTTAAGGGAATTGGCTCGACCGACGTGGGATCACCGTGAAACGCCGAAAATCGTACAACCGTTTGAACGGAACCCAAGTTTCCACATTACGCTTACGCAAAGGGAAACTTGCATTGCGGCGCACAAGCGGTAAGTCGGATGCCAAGCAGGATAAAAAGCAGCCTGGAGGCGGTGGAAACCGATGAAGGTCCTAGTCCCGGTCAAACGGGTTATCGATTACAACGTCAAGGCCCGCGTGAAGGCGGACCAGACCGGTGTCGACCTTGCGAACGTCAAGATGTCGATGAACCCCTTCTGCGAGATCGCGGTCGAAGAAGCCGTGCGTCTCAAGGAAAAGGGCGTGGCGACCGAGGTCGTCATCGTCAGCATCGGTCCGGCGCAAGCTCAGGAAACGATCCGCACGGCCCTGGCCATGGGCGGCGACCGCGGCATCCTGATCACGTCCGACGCCGATCTCGAGCCGCTGGCCGTGGCCAAGCTGCTGGCGGCCGTCGTGGCCGAGGAAAACCCCAACCTGGTGGTCATGGGCAAGCAGGCGATCGACGGCGACAACAACGCCGTCGGCCAGATGCTGTCGGCCCTGCTGGGCTGGCCGCAAGCCACCTACGCCTCGGCCCTCGAAGTCTCGGGCTCGACCGCCAAGGTCACCCGTGAAGTCGACGGCGGCCTCCAGACCCTGGACGTCGACCTGCCGGCCATCATCACGGCGGACCTGCGCCTGAACGAGCCGCGCTATGCGTCTCTGCCCAACATCATGAAGGCCAAGAAGAAGGAGATCGCCCAGAAGGCGGTCGCCGACTACGGCGTCGATGTGGCTCCGCGCCTCAAGGTCCTGAAGGTCACCGAACCGGCGAAGCGCTCGGCCGGCATCAAGGTCGAAACCGCCGCTGACCTGGTTTCCAAGCTCAACACCGCGGGGGTGCTGTAATGGCTGTTCTCGTCGTCGCTGATAACGACAACGCGCACCTGCGCGACGGCACCCACAAGACCGTCACCGCCGCCCTGAAGATCTCGGGCGACGTGGACGTGCTGGTCCTGGGCAAGGGCGCCAAGGCCGTGGCCGACGCCGCGGCCAAGATCGCCGGCGTCCGCAAGGTGCTGCTGGCCGAGTCCGACGCCCTGGGTCACGGCATCGCCGAGGCTCAAGCCGACGCGGTTCTGGCCCTGGCTGGCAATTACGATGCGATCCTGGTCCCGGCCACCGCCGGCGGCAAGAATTTCGCCCCGCGCGTCGCCGCCAAGCTGGACGTCGCCCCGATCTCGGAAATCATCGAGGTCGTCTCGGCCGACACCTTCACGCGCCCGATCTATGCCGGCAACGCGCTGGAGACCATCCAGACGTCGGACGCCAAGAAGGTGATCACCGTCCGTCCGACCGCCTTCGCGGCGGCGGGTGAAGGCGGCAGCGCCTCGGTGGAAACCGTGGGCGGCGCCGACGCCGGCAAGACCCGCTTCGTCAGCGAAGAGATGGTCAAGTCGGACCGTCCGGAACTGGCCGCGGCCAAGATCGTCGTCTCCGGCGGTCGCGCCATGGGTTCGGCCGAAGAGTTCCAGCGCGTGATCGAGCCGCTGGCCGACAAGCTGGGCGCCGCCGTCGGCGCCTCGCGCGCGGCCGTCGACGCCGGCTACGCCCCGAACGACTACCAGGTCGGCCAAACGGGCAAGGTCGTGGCGCCGTCGCTGTACGTCGCCATCGGCATCTCGGGCGCCATCCAGCACCTGGCCGGCATGAAGGACTCCAAAGTGATCGTCGCGATCAACAAGGACGCCGACGCGCCGATCTTCCAGGTGGCCGACTTCGGCCTGGTCGCCGACTACAAGACGGCCGTCCCGGAACTGATGGACGCCCTGACCGCCGCCGGCAAATAAGCCCGGTCGCTACAGGCTTCTGAATAAGAGAAAGGCCCGGAGGAAACTCCGGGCCTTTCTTGTTGGGCTGGTCATGTGGCGCGCGCTCAGCGCGCCGTGTGGATGATCTTGGCCCATTGCGCATGGGGGTCGTCCAGGGTCGAGGGGGTGCGGACGGCGCCAGTGGCCAGGGCGAGCACCATCGCGCCCGCGAGCAGCAGGGTCTTCATCGTCGTCTTCCTTGTCCAGAGCGCCGGTTGGTGGGGCGGGGCAGCGCGTCTCCCGTGATCAGGACAATGCCAAACCGACCGGGGCTTTACGAACGATGCTATTTGCGGGAACTTGTGAGCCTGGCTAACAACCTGGCTCCCCCGCCATGCGCCTGCCGCCCTTCTCGTCCCTGGTCGCCTTGGAGGCCGCCGCCCGCCACCGGTCCTATAGCCGGGCGGCCGACGAGCTGTTCGTGACCCATGGCGCGGTCAGCCAGCAGGTCCGCAAGCTGGAGGAGGAGCTGGGAGTCCAGCTGTTCACCCGGCGCGGCAACCAGATGGAGCCCACCTCCGTCGGCGCGACCCTGGCGGCCCGGATCGGCGAGGCGATCACCAGCCTGCGCGAAGGGGTCGACTCGGCGCGACGCGCGGCCAGCGGCCCGATCGTCCTCTCCGCCGGCCCGGCCTTCGCCACCAGCTGGCTGTCGCCGCAACTGGCGCGCCTGTCGATCGAGACGGGCGAGCTGGACCTGACCATCCGGGTGGAGGACCGGGTCTCGGACCTGGCCACCGACGGCGTGGACGTCGCGCTGCGCTACGGGATCGGGCCCTGGCCCGGCCTGGAGTCGGTGCGGCTGATGGACGAACGCATCTTCCCGGTCTGCAGCCCGGCGCTGCTGGCCCGCCACCCGATCGAAAAGCCCGAGGACCTGCTGTCGGCCCCGCTGCTGCGCCACACCGACCTGCCGTGGTCCATGTGGTTCCGCGCGATGGGCATCGAGCCGCCGGAACTGCGGCCGGCGCTAGGCTTCGACGGTTCAGCCATGATGCTGGACGCCGCGGCCCAGAGCCTGGGCTTTGCCTTGGCCCGAGGCGGCTACGCCAAGCGCGACATCGACGAGGGCCGCCTGGTCCGTCCCCTGCCCGGCGAGATCGACGTCGAGACCGGCCACAACTTCGTCTGGCGGCAGAACAATCCCAAACTGCCCAGGATCCTGAAACTGCGCGACTGGTTCCTGGCCAAGACGGAAGGCGAGCGGGGGCGATGAGCCGACTGTTCCTGCTGCCCAGCGCCGTCCGCCATGATCCCGACGTCGAGGCCTGGCTCACCGCGCCCGATCCGCTGCGCCAACTGGCCCGCCCCTGGTTCGAGGCGATCCGCGCCTGTGGCCCCGACGTCCGCGAGCTGCTGCACGACGGCCATCCCACCGCCTGCGTCGCCGACGCTGCCTTCGCCTATGTCGACGCCTTCAAGGCCCACGTGAATATCGGCTTCTTCCACGGCGCCGAGCTCCCCGACCCGGCCGGCCTGCTGCAGGGCTCGGGCAAGCTGATGCGGCACGTGAAGGTGGTCTGGGGCCAGCCCACGGACGAGGCGGCGCTGACCGCGCTGATCGCGGCGGCGTACGAGGACATCCAGAAGCGCCTCGCCTAGGCTCGCGTTTTGTCGCGTGAGGATTCGAAGATGGCAGGCAACGGTCGCGAGCGGTTCATCCCCCGGCGGACGGCGGAGTCGGCGGCGATGACCGCCAACGTCAAGCGCGCGGCGACCCTCGTCCCGGCCCTCAACCGCCTGACCTTCAACGACGCCGATGAGATCCGGCGGCTGTTTAGCGAGCTGATCGGCAAGGCGGTCGACGAGACCTTCCTGCTGCTGCCGCCGTTCTTCACGACCGGCGGGCCCGACATCCGCGTCGGCCGCAACGTCTTCATCAACCAGAACTGCACCATCTACGACCTGGGCGGGGTCGAGATCGGCGACGACGTGATGATCGGCCCCAATGTCAGCCTGATCACCTCGGGCCATCCGATCGAGCCCTCCCGGCGGCGCGACGGCGTGACCGCCGCGCCCATCGTGATCGCGCGCAATGTCTGGATCGCGGCGGGCGTGACGATCATCGGCGGCGTGACCGTGGGCGAGAACTCCGTCGTCGCGGCCGGCTCGGTGGTCACCAAGGACGTGCCGCCCAATACGCTGGTCGGCGGCAATCCTGCCCGGGTCATCCGCTCGATCGCCGAGACTCCTTAAGCCGCCCGCGCCAACCGCAGCGTCGGCGCGCTCTCGGCCACCGGCACGTTCAGTCCGCGCATCGTCGACGTCACCGCCAGGTCCAGCGGCGTGCGGGGCTCCTCGCCGAGGAAGGCTTCCAGCTTGCGGTTCTCCAGGCGGACCGGATGGCGCCAGAAGGGCTGCATCTCGGCCAGTTCCCGGAGGGTCTCGCTGAACAGGCCGGCGATCGGCAACAGGCCCCAGGGCAGGCGCAGCGCGTTGGGGCGCTTTTGGCCGGCCGCGCGGGCGATGGCGCGGATCATGGCGGTACCGTCGGCGTCCCAGTGGCCCGCGAAGTGGAAGCGGGCGAAGGCCGGCAGCTGGCCCTCACGGTCGGCCAGTCTCGCGAAGGTCTCGCCGACGTCGGGCAGATAGGCCCAGGCGTGGCCGACGCCCTTGTCGCCCGGATAGAGGATGGTCTTCACCGGCTGGCCTGGCTTGACCAGGCCCGAGGCGAACCAGCTGTTGGCGGTCGAGCGCGGGCCGAAATAATCGCCGGCCCGCAGGATCAGCGATCGGACGCCGCTTGCGGAAGCAGCCTCGAGCCGGGCCTCCATCTCGATGCGGATCTTGCCCTTGCGAGTGTAGGCGCGCTGGGGCGTGGCCTCGTCGATCACCGCGTGGGCGGCGGGGTCGTAGTTGTAGATCGTGCCCGGCAGCAGGATCCGCGCCCCGCTGACGCGGGCGGCGGCCACGGTGTTGTCGATCATCGGCAGCACCAGCTTCTTCCAGCCCTGGTAGCCGGGCGGGTTCACCGCGTGGACGATGATCGATGCGCCCTCCGCCGCCGCGACCACGGCGGCGCGGTCCATCACGTCGCCTTGCAGGTAGGTCACGCCCGGCAGGCGGGCCTTGCTGGTGTCACGGACCAGGGCGCGGACGGTCCAGCCGTGGCGGACCAGGGCGGCGGCGGTCTCGCCGCCCACGCCGCCATTGGCGCCGAGGACAAGAGCGATGCGGGGTTCGGGGACGGTCATGGCGGGCTCCTCAAGTTGATGACCCGAAGATGCAGCGCGACCACCTCGATAGAAATTGCCCAGAACACTCTATCGGCCTATCAAAAATGTATGAGCACTCCGACCACCATCGACTGGGAACGCCAGCGCGCCTTCCTGGCCGTCATCGACACCGGCAGCCTGTCGGCCGCCGCCCGCGAGCTGGGCGCGGCCCAGCCCACCGTGCGCCGACGGATCGAGGACCTGGAGGCCCAGCTGGGCGTGGCCCTGTTCACCCGCTCGCCCTCGGGCCTGTCGCCCACGCCCCTAGGCCGCGACTTGGCCCAGCACGCGCGGGCCATGGCCATCGCGGCGGCGTCCCTGGCCCGCGCCGCCTCGGCCGAGGCGGGGGCGGCGTCGGGCGTGGTGCGGATCACCGCCAGCGAGGTGGTGGGCATGGAGGTGCTGCCGGCGATCCTGGCCCAGCTGCGAGAGGTTCATCCGGGCATCGTCCTGGAGCTGGCCCTGACCAACCGCAGCGAGGACCTGCTGCGCCGCGAGGCCGACATCGCCGTGCGTATGGTTCGCCCCACCCAGGAGGCGCTGGTCGCCAAGCGGGTGGGGAACATCACGCTGGGCATGCACGCCCACAAACGGATGCTGGACGCCTGGGGCCGGCCGGCCAATCTGGAGGAAGCCCGCCGGATGCCGCTGATCGGCTACGAGAGCGAGACCATCGGCGTGCGGGCGGTCAAGGCCATGGGCCTGGATTTGCGCGTCGACGAATTCGCCTTCCGCACCGACAACGACGTGGCCCAGCTGGCGGCGATCCGGGCGGGTCTGGGCCTGGGCGTCTGCCAGGTCGGGCTGGCCGCCCGCGACCCGATGCTGGAGCGCGTCCTGCCCGAGGTGTTCAGCTTCGACCTGGAGACCTTCGTCGTCACCCACGAGGATCTGAAGGACGTCCGGCGGGTGAGATTGGTGTTCGACGCCCTGGTGTCAGGCTTGACCATGTATGCCAAGATAGGAAATACAGTTTGAACTAAACATCTTTCCACCTAGAGTGGAGACTGCAGAATCGCCGCCCGGAAGTTGGCGGCCCATTCGCCATGCGCCCTCGAAGAGGATCGCGCGGCGGCTTTCGAGTTCGGTGCGCGCATGGTTGCCATCAATTCCGATACGCCGGCCCTCTCCACCCTGACGGCCGCCAAGATCGCGACGCTGACGGCCGCCGAGCTGGCCAACGCCCCGCCTTCGGAATTCGCCAAGCTGACCCGCGCCCAGGTGTCGGCCATCTCGGCCACCGCGATCGGCGGCCTGACCGCCGAGCAGTTCGCCAAGTTCAATCAGAACCAGCTGCCCGGTCTCACGGCCACCCAGCTGCCGCGCCTGTCGAACGCGATCAGCTTCAGCCCCTCCCAGCTGGGGCTGCTGAACCAGGCCCAGGTGCAGTCGCTGTCGACGACCCAGATGGCGGCGCTCAGCACCCAGACGCTGGACGCCATGGCCACGACCCAGGTGTCGGCCCTGAGCGCGACCAGCTTCTCGGCCCTGAACCAGACCCAGGTGCAGAGTCTGAGCCTGGCCCAGGTCCGCGCCCTGTCGCCGTCGCAGCTGCGCGCCCTGCCGCTGAGCGACCTGGCCGAGTTCACGTCCGAACAGATCAGCGGCCTGACGCCCTCCCAGGTCGCCGCCTTGAGCCAGACCCAGGTCCAGACCCTGACGCCTGATCAGCTGCGCGCCCTGTCCGCGACGCAGTTCGCCAGCCTGAGCGTTCCGATCCTGCGCACCCTCAGCGCCGAGGACATCGCCCTGACCACGCCGGAGCAGTGGTCGAAGGTCACCAACCTGCAGCTGTCGGCGCTGAACAGCGACCAGCTGAAGGCCCTGGCCGGCAGCCGCTCGGCCAGCCTGCAGCCGACCCAGATCCGCGCGCTGTCGGCCACCGAGCTGGGCAAGGCCGGCTCGGTTTTTCTGGATGCGCTGACGCCGACCCAGCTGTCGGGCCTGGCCAACAACCAGACCGCCGCCCTGTCGATCACGGCGGTCGCCGGCCTCAGCCCCGAACAACTGGCCGCCCTGACGCCCGGCGCCATCGGCGGCCTGCCGCCCACCGGTTTCGCGGCGCTGGACGCCACCCAGGTCAGCGCGCTCAGCGCCGCCCAGATCGCCACCCTGCGTCCCGAGCAGCTGAGGATGCTGGACGGCGACGACCTCAACGAGTTCACCCGCGCCCAGCTGAAGGCCTTCACGGCCGCCCAGCTGGCCACGCTGGCGCCCGAGCGTCTGGCGGCCCTGTCGGACGAGCAGTTCGCGGCCTTCAGCCCCACCCAGCTCAAGAACCTGACGGCGCTGCAGCTGAAGGCGCTGTCGACCACCGACATCGCGGCCATGACGCCGGAGCAGACCACGGCCTTCAACGCCGGCCAGATCGGCGCCTTGACCGGGCCGCAGCTGGCGGCGCTGCGCGGGGTGGCGGAACTGACCCGCACCCAGTGGACGGGCGTGACGGCCGCCCAGCTGAAGACCCTCTCGGCCACCGACGTGGCGCGCCTCAGCCTGACCGAGCTGAGCGGCATCGCCCCGGCCCAGATCAACGGCTTCACGCCCGAGGCGCTGTCGGCCCTGAGCGAGAGCCAGTCGCTCAAGCTGACGACCCAGCAGATCAAAGCCCTGACGACGACGCAGCTGAAGGGCCTGTCGGACACCGACGTCGCCCAGCTGGGCGTCGCGCAGCTGGGCGCCCTGGACGGAACGCAGATCGCGGTGATGATCCCGCACCTGTCGACCACCGCGGTCGGCAAGCTGAGCGGGACGCAGATCGGCCGCATGCCGGTGGGCGCCCTGTCCTCGCTCTCCGAGACGCAGATCGCCGCCCTGACGTCGGTGCAGATGCGCAGCCTGACGAACGAGCACATGGCCAACCTGCCCTCGACCATGGTCGAGGCGCTGAGCGCCACCCAGGTCGGCGCGCTGTACCCCAGCCAGATCGCGGCCCTGTCGACCACCACCCTGAACCAGCTGGCCGACGAAAGCCTGGACCAGCTGAGCATCGCCCAGCTCCGCGCCCTGACGGCGACCCAGATCAAGAGCTTCTCGACCACCACCTTCGGCCTGCTCTCGACCACCCAGGTCTCGGCCCTGACCACCGCCCAGGTGGGCGCGCTGTCGCCGACCCTGATCGCCGATCTCGACGCCACCCAGTGGGCCAGCCTGGCCCCCACCCAGGTCCAGGGCCTGTCGGCCGTCCAGATCGGCGGCCTGGACGGCGACGACCTGGACCATCTCAGCACCGCGCAGTGGCAGGCCCTGCGCTCGACCCAGATCGCCGGCCTGTCGATCACCGCCGTGACCGGGCTGGAGCCCGAGCGCCTGGCCCTGCTGTCGTCCACGCAGCTGTCGGGCCTGTCGCCCACCACCTTCCAGGCCCTGGACGCCGACCACATCGGCGCGCTCAGCACCCAGCAGATCCGGGGCCTGACCTCCAGCCAGCTGGCCGGGCTGACGCCCAACGACATGGCCGAGTTCAGCGCCACCCAGATCGGCGCGATCGGACCGACCCAGCTGGCCGCCCTGCCCGCCACCGACGTCGCGGCCCTGAGCGCCACCCAGCTGAGCGCGCTGAGCACCACCCAGGTCAAGGCGCTGGTCGCCGCCCAGATCACCGCCCTGCGCCCCACCCAGATGGAAGGCCTGTCGGCCGCCCAGCTGGCGGCGCTGAGTTCGGCCCAGCTGAGCGCCCTGGCCGCCGACGTCCTGCCGGCGATGAGCGCCACCCAGGTGGCCGGCCTGACCTCGGGCCAATTGGCCGGCCTGTCGGCGACCCAGGCCGGGACGCTGACCGCGACCCAGCTGATGGCCCTGGCCACGACCCAGGTCGGCGGCCTGAACGCCACCTTCCTGTCGTCGCTATCGGCCACCGCCCTGTCGGCCCTGACCACGACCCAGGTCGCGCGTCTGTCGTCCACCCAGGTCCAAAGCCTGAGCACGACCCAGGTCGGCAGCCTGTCCAGCACGGACTTCGGCGAGCTGTCGGCCACCCAGGTCGGCTATCTGACCGCCTCGCAGCTGGGCGCCCTGTCGGGCACGAACCTGGGCAGCCTGTCGACCACCGCCATCGCCAGCCTGTCGGCGACCCAGTTCGCGGGCCTGTCGCCGACCCAGCTGTCGGGCCTGTCCGACAGCCTGATCCGGGGCCGCCTGGGCCAGCTCAGCGCCACCCAGATGGCGGGCCTGTCGACCACCCTGATCGGCAGCCTGAACACCACCGAGTTCGCGGCCCTGAGCCCCAGCCAGATCGGCGCCCTGTCGTCCTCGGCCTTCGCGGCCCTGGGAACCTCGCGCCTGTCCAGCATGACCACCACCCAGGTCGGCGGCCTGTCGACCACTCAGGTAGCCGGCCTGGACGCCTCCAGCTTCGGCCTGCTGTCGTCCAGCCAGGTGGCGGTGCTGTCCTCGGCCCAGATCGGCGCGGTGCGCGGCGAGATCCTGTCGGCCCTGAACGCCACGGAGTTCGCCCGCCTGACCACCAGCCAGATCCGCGGCCTGACGGCGACCCAGATCGAGGGTTTCACCGCCGAGGACATCGGCGACTTCACCGTCAGCCAGGTCGGGGCCCTGGGCGCGGCGCAGCTGGAAGGCTTCTCGGCCGCCGACATCTCGGCCTTCACCGTGACCCAGGTCGCCGCCCTGTCGGCCGCCCAGATCCAGTCCCTGACGCCGATCCAGGTGCGCGGCCTGTCGGCGACCGACATGGGCGAGTTCAACAAGACCCAGCTGGGCGCCATCAGCGCCGGCCAGATCAGCGCCCTGTCGATGACGGCGCTGAACGGCATGAGCGCGGACTATTTTGGCAGCCTGTCGGCGACCCAGGTGCGGGGCTTCTCGGGCGAGCAGCTGACGGCCTTCGGGGCCGACGGCCTGGCGCGGCTGTCGGGCGCCCAGCTGGGGGCCCTGACCACCACCCAGATCGGCCAGATTCCGACCGTGGCGGTCCAGAGCCTGAGCGCCACCCAGATCGGCCAGCTGATGCCCACCCAGATCCCGGGCTTCACCAGCCAGCAGATCGCCGCCTTCTCGCCCGGCCAGCTCAGCGGCCTGTCGCGCGCCCAGGTCAACAAGCTGACCTCGTCGCAGCTGGACGCCATGTCGAGGGCTCAGCTGGAGGCCATCGGGCTCTAGCACCTGTGTCTTCGGCGCCACCGTAACGCGAGCGTCGTGTTTCTGTCGCGGCTCCGTCTTGGGGCGTCCCTATCCCCGCCTTCGGGAATTCGCATTTGCGAAGAGGGATGGGCACAAGATGCAATTCGACAAGAAGACCAGCCGGCAAGCCGCGCTGTGGTGCAGCGCCGCGCTGCTGGCGCTGATGGGCGCCAGCGCTCACGCCGCCGAGACCGCCGCCGCGACGCCGGCCGCCGCTGAAACCGATTCGACCAGCGTCGAGCAGGTCATCATCACCAGCCAGCGCGAGACCCGCTCGGCGGTGACCATGCAGTCGTCGCAGATCCAGTCGGTCCTGCCCGGCGCCAGCCCGCTGAAGGCCATCCAGTTCCTGCCGGGCGTCGTCTATCGGACCGCCGATCCATGGGGCAACAACGAGCAGAACCTGTCGCTGTTCGTCCACGGCTTCTCGACCCAGCAGCTGGGCTTCACCATGGACGGCGTGCCGCTGGGCGACCAGCAGTACGGCAACTACAACGGCCTGTCGGTGTCGCGCGCCGTCACTTCGGAAAACGTCTCGCGCGTGACCCTGTCCTCGGGCGCCGGCTCGCTGGGCGTGGCCTCGACCAGCAACCTGGGCGGCGCCATCGAGACTTTCAGCCGTGATCCGTCGGCCGAGCGTGGTCTGAACATCCGCCAGACCGTCGGCAGCAACGAGACCAGCCGCACCTTCGTGCGCCTCGACAGCGGCGACATGAGCAATGGCTTCAAGGGCTATGTCTCGTACCTGCGCCAGGACGCCAAGGCCTGGGACTTCGACGGTCACCAGCGCGGCCATCAGGTGAACCTGAAGCTGGTCAAGGAAGCCGACAAGGGCGTGCTGACCTTCTACGCCGACTGGCAGATGAAGGTGGAGCCGAACGAAGACGCCACCGCCATGGGCAACCAGCAGACCGCCGCGGCGGCCGGCTTCACGCCCTATAGCCGTCCGTTCCTGTATCCGAACCTGGCGGCCTGCACGAGCACGCTGACCGGCGGTCCGGGCACCCCGAACCCGGCCCAGGGCAACAACTTCTCGAACTGCTTCAGCGCCGCCCAGCGCGAAGACATCCTCTCGTACCTCAAGTACGAGTGGAAGCCGGTCGAGGGCTTCACCTGGACCAACCAGATCTATCACCACTACAACTTCGGCCGCGGCATCGTCGCCGGCCCGGTCAACACCGCCGGCCTGCCGGCCCTGTTCGCCACCTACTATCCGAACCTGGTGGTCGGCGGCTCGGCGACCAGCCCGGGCACCCTGGCCAACATCGTCGCGCTGATGGGCGGCACGGGCAACGCGGTGCGCACCACCGAGTACCGCATCAACCGCACGGGCCTGATCTCGACGGCCGAGTGGACCCTGGGCGACCATCAGATCAAGGGCGGCGTCTGGTTCGAGCACAATGAACCGGCCCAGCAGCGCGCCTGGTATCCGATGACCAAGGAGAACAACGACCTGTCGCCGTACGACGTGCCGCGCGGCAAGAAGGCCCTGACCCAGTACGCGGCCGAGTTCTTCACCAACGACATCCAGCTGCACCTGCAGGACCAGTGGCGCGTCATGCCGAACCTGCTGCTGCAGGCCGGCTTCAAGTCCAGCCTGCAGGACGCCACCGGCAAGTTCCCGGTCAACCAGGTCAACCTGCCGACCGTGGCCGTGCCGGTGCGTTATCCGACCGGCTCGATCACCTCCAACAAGTGGTTCCTGCCGCAAGCGGGCCTGCTGTGGGACGCCACCGAGAACGAGCAGGTGTTCGTCAACGTCCAGCAGAACATGCGCCAGTTCATCCCGTACGGCGCCGGCAGCGGCTTCTACGGCTTCTCGGCCTGGAGCCTGGGCACGCAAGCGGCGTTCGAGCTGTTCAAGACGACGGTGAAGCCCGAGACCTCGTGGACCTATGAGATCGGCCTGCGCACGCGTCACGACGTGGCCTGGGGCCCGATCACCGGCGTCGATGGCCAGATCAACGCCTACAATGTGAAGTTCAGCAACCGCCTGCTGAACATCGCGCCCTACAACTTCATCAACCCGGCGCCGGCCATCCTGGCCAATGTCGGCGACGTGACCACCAAGGGCGTCGACATCGCCGGCACGCTGAAGTTCGGCGAGCACTTCCAGCTCTACAACGCGCTGTCCTACAACGAGTCCAAGTACGACCAGGACTACCAGTCGGGCACCACCCTGGTCGGCGGCGTCTCGACCCCGGTCACCGTGGCCACCGGCGGCAAGTACGTGCCGCTGATGCCCAAGTGGATGAACAAGACCATCGCCCGCTTCAACTACGGCGCCTTCGACGCCCAGATCAGCGGCGACTATGTCGGCAAGCGTTTCGTGACCTACCTCAACGACCTGTCGGTCAAGTCGATGATGCTGGTCGACCTGCAGGCCGGCTACACCTTCGACATGAGCGACAAGGGCTTCGTGAAGGGCCTGCGCCTGAGCGCCAACGTCACCAACCTCTTCGACAAGAAGGGCGTCTCGACGGCCGGCGTCACCAGCAACACGGGCGGCTACACGGCCTTCCCGCAGGCTCCGCGCATGGGCTTCGTGACGGTGTCTGCGGACTTCTAGGACCTGGCATCCCGGAAAACAAAAAAGGCCCGGCGGTTTCCCGCCGGGCCTTCGTTGTTTCGATCGGCGCGAAGCTACTTGGCTTCGGCGGCCTCGATGGCTTCCTCGATCGCGCGCTTGAAATCCAGCGGCTGGGCGACCGGGCCGAACGGCGAGGCCGAGACGCCCGTGCCGCGCACGACGATGCGGCCGTAGTTCAGCATCCGGCCCAGGATGCCCTGGTTGACGATGATGGTGTCGACCTTGTTCAGGCGCTGCTCGATCGTGGTGCGGTTGATAAAGCCGAACTTGGCGATCAGGCGCTTGTTGGTGACGGCGAAATCCGAATTCAATTGATACATCAGCGCAAAGATGAACCAAACGAAAGTAACCGGAAGCAGAACACCGAAGCTAACGATGGTCCAAAATGCCGGCCAAATATAGATGCCCCAATGAACCTTGGCATCGAACAGGATCTTCTCATCACCCGTGATAACTTGGTCAATATAACGCGCCACGCGCTCACCCCCTAAGAAAACAACCCATCGCACTCATATTAGAGCGTCCACCGATGTCAACCCGAGATAGGCCCAGAGCGGGCCCCAGGTCGTCAGGATTGAGGCGCGTGTCCAGCCAAGAAAAAGGCCCGGCAGTTTCCCGCCGGGCCTTCGTCTTTCAGAACACTTGAGACCTTAGTCCTTGGCGCGTTCCTGGTAGCTGTTGTCTTCCGTCAGGATGATCACCCGGGTGCCGACGGTGATGTACGGCGGGACGGTGGTCTTGACGCCGTTGCTGAGGACGGCCGGCTTGTACGACGAGCTGGCGGTCTGGCCCTTCACCGACGGTTCGGTGTCGACGATTTCCAGGACCACGGTGCGCGGCAGTTCGATGGCGATCGGCACGTCGTTGTGCGTCGACAGCTGCACCGTCATGTTCTCTTGCAGATAGGGCGCGGCGTCGCCGATCACGTCTTCGGTGGCCACGAGCTGGTCGTAGGTTTCCGGGTTCATGAAGTGGAAGCCGTCGCCGTCCTGGTACAGGAAGGTGTGGTTGCGCTGGTCGACGAAGGCGCGCTCGACCTGCTCGGTGGTGCGGTAACGCTCCGAAACCTTCACGCCGTCCGAGATGCGGCGCATGTTCAGCTGGGTCACCGGGGTGCCCTTGCCGGGGTGGATGTTGTCGACCGTCAGGACGACGTAGAGCTTGCCGTCCATGTCGACGACGGCGCCTTTGCGGAGCGAGCTGGCTGCGACCTTCACGTAGTTATCGTCCTTGGAAGAAAGCGCGCGCGAGGCCGCGGGCGCGATCATGCTATTGATCTGTGCCCGCCCTCGTATAGCGATCGGGGCGAAATCTCCAGTCTCTTCGGTTGTTAGCCTTTGTCCGATACTTCCCAGACCTGGTGGCGCAGCGACGTCCACGCCGACCGCCGGCCGTTCCTGCTGGCCCGCAACCGCATCACCAAGGCCTTCCGCGCCTGGTTCGAGGCCGAGGGTTTCGAGGAGGTCGAGGCCGCCGCCTTGCAGGTCTCGCCCGGCAACGAAGCGCACCTGCACGCCTTCGCCACGCAAGCCCTGACGATCTCGGGCGAGGCCTCGCCGCTCTATCTGCACACGTCGCCGGAGTTCGCCTGCAAGAAGCTGCTGGCCGCCGGTGAGGAGAAGATCTTCAGCCTGGGCAAGGTGTGGCGCAACCGCGAGCGCGGGCCGCTGCACCATCCCGAGTTCACGATGCTGGAGTGGTACCGCGCCGACGCGCCCTACCAGACCCTGATGGACGACTGCGCCACTCTGCTAGCGCTCGCGGCTGAAACGGCGGGGACCAAAAGCTTCGACTTCCGAGGCATGAGCTGTGACCCCTTCGCGCAGCCCGAGCGGCTGTCGGTGGCTGAGGCCTTCCAGCGCCACGCCAGCGTCAACCTCCTGGCCAGCGTCGCCGCCGACGGCTCGACCGACCGCGACGCCCTGGCCGCCGCCGCCCGTGACGCCGGCATCCGGGTCGCCGAGGATGACGGCTGGGCCGACATCTTCAGCCGCATCATCGTCGAGAAGGTCGAGCCGCGTCTGGGCGAGGGCCGCGCCACGGTGCTGTGCGAGTACCCGATCAGCGAGGCGGCCTTGGCCCGCCCCAAGGACGCCGACCCGCGCGTGGCCGAACGCTTCGAGCTCTACGCCTGCGGGGTCGAGCTGGCCAACGCCTTCGGCGAGCTGACCGACCCGGCCGAGCAGCGCCGCCGCTTCATGATCGAGATGGACGAGAAGGCCCGCATCTACGGCGAGCGATACCCCATCGACGAGGATTTCCTGGCCGCCCTGGAGCACATGCCAGAGGCGTCCGGATCCGCGTTGGGCTTCGACCGACTGGTGCTGCTGGCTGCCGGCGCGCGGCGGATCGAGGACGTGGTCTGGACTCCGGTCGCGGGCGCGTGATTTTAACAGGGAACGGATCGCCTACGGCGACGTTTACGCCCGCTGGGGCGGCGTATCAGTGGGATACGCCTGAGTGGGGCGTATTTCTCATGTCTTTGGCGTGTAGCGCGATCGGGCCGGCGACGTCGGCTGTCCGACCGTCGGGTCTGGCGAATCCTGGCCCCTATGCCGCCGCGCGCGCCAATCACCGCCGGGACCATACCCATGCCTAACCGGATGAACGCCGCGCTCGCGGCCTCGACGCAGAAGAAATCGTCGTTCCTGGACCCGAAGACCTTCCTGGGCCTGGCCCTGGCGATCGCCTTCTTCGTCGGCAGCGGCATGGTGGCCCACCGCAACACCAACGTCCTGCGCGACGACGCCCGGCAGATCTTCCACTCGCACGAGGTCATCGTGGCGATCGGCGAGCTGCGCTCCAGCGTCCAGGACGCCGAGACCGGCCAGCGCGGCTATCTGCTGACCGGCAACGACCGCTATCTCGAGCCCTATGAGGCGGCGGTGGCCAATGTCGAGCGCCAGATCGAGAAGCTGGCGACCCTGACCAGCGACAACGCCGGCCAGCAGGACCGCATCACCAGCCTGCAACGCCATGTGACCGCCAAGCTGGCCGAGCTGAAGAGCACCATCGACGTCCGCCGCGCCCAAGGCCCGGCGGCCGCCCTGGCGATCGTCAATTCCGATCGCGGCAAGGCCGAGATGGACGCCATCCGCGGCGGCCTGACGACGATGCAGCAGGAAGAGGCGCGCCTTCGCCGCGAACGCCTGGCCGAGATGGACGCGGCCTATCAGTCGGCCCTGGTCAGCGGCCTGATGTCGGGCGTGCTGGGCATCGTCCTGACCCTGGTGGTCGGCGTCCTGATCCGCCGCGCCGCCGTCGCCAACGAGCGCCGCCAGTGGCTGGCCTCGGGCCAGGTGGGCCTGGCCTCGGCGATGCTGGGCGACCAGGAGAGCCAGGAGCTGGGCGAGAACATCCTGACCTTCCTGGCTCGGTTCGCCGGCGCCCAGGCCGGGGCGGTGTTCGCCGCCGATGGCGAGCGCTACAGCCGCGTGGCCAGCTACGGCGTGCCGAGCGACGCCCAGATCGTCGAGCGCTTCGGCCTGCGCGAGGGCCTGCTGGGCCAGGTCGCCGCCAGCCGCGAGACCAC
The DNA here is from genome assembly GCF_058807295.1 of Caulobacter sp. GW821-FHT12D05. Lineage (NCBI taxonomy): Bacteria > Pseudomonadati > Pseudomonadota > Alphaproteobacteria > Caulobacterales > Caulobacteraceae > Caulobacter > Caulobacter sp. GW821-FHT12D05. Next base: position 469,977 of record NZ_JBXAQO010000003.1, on the reverse strand, counting down.
GGTCCTGGCCGACGTGCCCGAGGGCTACCTGACCATCGGCTCGGCCCTGGGCCGCGACAAGCCGCGCCACTTGATCCTGTTCCCCGCCGTCGCCGAAGACGGCGTCCATGGCGTGGTGGAGCTGGGCTTCCTCAACGCCGTCGACGACCGTGTCCGCGAGTTCTTGAACGAGGCCTCCGAGGCCGTCGGCATCGCCCTGCGCTCGGCCCGCTACCGCGCCGAGCTGCGCGAGCTCTTGGAAAAGACCCAGGCGCAAGCCGAAGAGCTGCAGGTCCAGAGCGAGGAACTGCGCGTCTCCAACGAGGAGCTGGAGGAGCAGGGCCGCGCCCTGAAGGAATCCCAGGTCCGTCTGGAGCAGCAGCAGGCCGAGCTGGAACAGACCAACAGCCAGCTGGAAGAACAGGCCCAGTTGCTGGAGAGCCAGCGCGACGACCTGGAACGCTCGGGCGCCGCCGTCGAGCTGAAGGCCCGCGAGCTGGAGCAGGCCAGTCGCTACAAGTCCGACTTCCTGGCCAATATGAGCCACGAGCTGCGTACGCCGCTGAACTCGCTGCTGATCCTGTCCAAGCTGCTGGGCGACAACCCGGTCGGCAACCTGTCCGAGGAGCAGGTCCAGCATGCCCGCACGATCCAGTCGTCGGGCAACGACCTGCTAACGCTGATCAATGACATTCTCGATCTGTCCAAGATCGAGGCCGGCCACCTGGAGATCCGGCCCGAGACCATGTCGCTGAAACGCCTGGGCACTGACCTGCGCCAGCTGTTTGCTCCCCTCGCCGCCGAGCGGAAGCTGGATTTCGCGATCAACGTCGCCGAGGACGTCCCGGCCTCGATGGTCAGCGACCGCCTGCGCCTGGAACAGGTGCTGAAGAACCTGCTGTCGAACGCCTTCAAGTTCACCGAGAAGGGCGGCGTGACGCTGGAGATCGCTCGCGAAGGCGACGATCGCCTGGCCCTATCGGTAACCGACACCGGCATCGGCATCGCCGAGGAGCAGCAGGCGGCCATCTTCGAAGCCTTCCGCCAGGCCGACGGCACGATCAGCCGCAAGTACGGGGGCACGGGCCTGGGCCTGTCGATCAGCCGCGAGCTGGCCCGCCTGTTGGGCGCGACGCTCAGCCTGACCAGCGTGCACGGCAAGGGCAGCCGCTTCACCCTGTCGATGCCGCTGGACTACGACCCCGCCCTGGTGCCGCAGCGCGCCGAACCCGCCCCCCTGCCCGCCGCCGCCGCGCCGACCAAGAAGGCGACCGAGGAGCGCCGCTACGTCCCGACCGGCCCGCGCGTCGACGACGACCGCGAGATCCTGTCCGGCGGCCAGCGCATCCTGCTGGTGGTCGAGGATGACTCCAGCTTCGCCGGCATCCTGCGCGACGTCGCGCGCGAGGCGGGCTTCCAGTGCCTGGTCGCGGCCTCGGCCGAGGAGGCCCTGGTCCTGGCCCGCAAGCACCGCCCCAGCGCCATCGTGCTGGACGTCGGCCTGCCCGACCAGTCGGGCCTGGCGGTGCTGGAACGCCTGAAGCGCGACGTCGACACCCGCCACATCCCGGTCCACGTCGTCTCGGCCGCCGACCACACCCAGACGGCCCTGTCGCTGGGCGCCATCGGCTACCTGGTCAAGCCCGTGAAGCGCGAGGCGCTGACCAACGCGCTGGACGCCCTGACCTCGCGCCTGTCGGCCTCGTCGCGCCGCGTGCTGATCGTCGAGGACGACAAGGTCCAGCGCGAGGCGGTCGGCAAGCTCCTGTCCTCCGGCGATGTCGAGACCGTCGGCGTGGCCACCGCGGCCGAGTGCCTGGAACGGCTGAAGACCGAGACCTTCGATTGCATGGTCCTGGATTTGAACCTGCCCGACGCCTCCGGTTTCAGTCTGCTGGAAACCTTGAGCCACGAGGGCGGCTACGCCTTCCCGCCGGTCATCGTCTATACCGGCCACGACCTGTCCCAGGCCGACGAGCAGCGCCTGCGCCGCTATTCGGACTCGATCATCGTCAAGGGCGCGCGTTCACCAGAACGTTTGCTGGATGAAGTCTCGCTGTTCCTGCACCAGGTGGTCACCGACCTGCCGCCCGAGCAGCAGTCGATGATCAAGAAGGCCCACAACCGCGACGCCGCCCTGGAGGGCCGCCGGATCCTCGTGGTCGAGGACGACGTCCGCAACGTCTACTCCATCACCAACATCCTGGAGCCGCGCGGCGCGCTGATCGAGATCGCCCGCAACGGCAAGGAAGCCATCGAGGCGCTGGAGAAATCGGCCAAGGACGAGGGCAGCGCCATCGACCTCGTGCTGATGGACGTGATGATGCCGGTGATGGACGGCCTGACCGCCACCGCCGAGATTCGCAAGGACGCGCGCTTCAAGAAGCTGCCGATCATCACCCTGACGGCCAAGGCCATGCCCGACGACCAGGCCCGCTGCATCGAGGCCGGGGCCAACGACTACATGGCCAAGCCGCTGGACGTTGACCAGCTCTTGTCCCTCGTTCGTGTCTGGATGCCCCGCTGACCGCCATGCGTGACGACGTCGAGGACATCGAGATCAGGCTGCTGCTGGAGGCGCTGTACCAGCGCTACCACTACGACTTCCGGCGCTATGCCAAGGCGTCGGTCAAGCGCCGCCTGAAGCAGGCCCGCGAGCAGCTGGGCTATGCCAGCTACTCGGCCATGCAGGACGCCCTGCTGCACGATCCGGAGATGCTGGAGCAGCTCCTGGGCTATCTGACCGTGCAGGTCAGCGAGATGTTCCGCGACCCCAGCTACTTCAAGGCCCTGCGCGAGACGGTGCTGCCGCACCTGAAGACCTATCCGTCGCTGAAGGTCTGGGTGGCCGGCTGCAGCGAGGGCGAGGAGCTGTACTCCCTGGCCATCCTGTTCCGCGAGGAGGGGCTGGAAGACCGGACCCTGTTCTACGCCACCGACATCAACCCGGACGCCCTGCAGGCCGCCGCGCGCGGCATCTATCCGATCGATCGCCTGAAGCTGTTCACCGAGAACCACCGCCGCTCGGGCGGCAAGTCCTCGCTGTCGAACTACTACACCACCGGCTATGGCGGGGCGGTGTTCGACAAGACCCTGCGCGAGCGGGTGGTGTTCTCCGACCACAGCCTGGTCACCGACGCGGTGTTCGGCGAGATGCACCTGATCTCGTGCCGCAACGTGCTGATCTATTTCGATCGCGACCTGCAGGACCGGGCCATCGGCCTGTTCCGCGACTCGCTGGCCCGCAAGGGGTTCCTGGGCCTCGGGGCCAAGGAGAGCCTGCGCTTCTCGGCCCATACCGGCGCCTTCGCCGAGTTCGAGCGCGACGAGAAGATCTACCAGAAGCGCGAACCATGACCGCTTCCCCCATCCAAGCCGTCGTGATCGGGACCTCGGCCGGCGCCGTGCAGGCGCTGTCGGCGATCCTGCCGCCGCTGCCGGCCGACTATCCGCTGCCGGTGATGGTGGTCGTGCACGTGCCGCCCGACCGCCGCAACGCCCTGACCGAACTCTTCCAGACCCGCTGCGCCATGACCGTGCGCGAGGCCGAGGACAAGGAGCCGCTTCAGCCGGGCGTGATCTATTTCGCGCCGCCGGACTATCACCTGCTGGTCGAGACGCCGCAGCTGCTGGCCCTGTCGACCGACGAGCCCGTCCTGCACTCGCGGCCCTCGATCGACGTTCTGTTCGAGAGCGCCGCCGACGCGTTCGGCGAGGGGCTGGTCGGGATCATCCTGACCGGCGCCAACCAGGATGGCGCCGAGGGCCTGAAAGCCATAGGCCAGGCCGGCGGCGTGGTCGTGGTCGAGGATCCCGCCAGCGCGGCGGCCGAGGCCATGCCGGAAGCGGCCCTGGCCGCCTGGCCAGAGGCGCGGGTGATGACGCTGGAAGAGATCGGCGTCTATTTGCGGAGTTTGGGGAATAAGCGATGAGCGCTTTGCGGCCTGTCCATTTCCTGCTGGTCGACGACCTGGCCGAGAACCTGGTCTCGCTGGAGGCGCTGCTGCGCCGCGAGGACCTCGTCCTGCTGAAGGCCCGCTCGGGCGAGGAAGCGCTGGAGCTACTGCTGCGCCACGACGTCGCCCTGGCTTTGCTGGACGTGCAGATGCCCGGCATGGACGGCTTCGAGCTGGCCGAGTTCATGCGCGGGGCCATGCGCACGCGCCATGTGCCGATCATCTTCCTGACCGCCGGCACCGCCGCCGACGCCCAGCGGCGCTTCCGCGGCTATGAGGCCGGCGCCGTCGACTTCATCAACAAGCCGATCGAGCCGGACGTCCTGCGCAGCAAGGCCAACGTCTTCTTCGACCTCTATCGCCAGCGCCAGCAGTTGGAGCGCCAGCGTGACGAGCTGGAGGCCGCCGCCCAGGCCCTACGCCGCGCCGACCGCCACAAGGACAGCTTCCTGGCCGTGCTGGCCCACGAACTGCGCAACCCGATCGCCGCCCTGGCCGGCGGCCTGCACCTCCTGGGCAAGGACATCCCGGTCGAGCGCTCGACCGACATCCGCGCCCGCATGGACCGGATGCTGTCGCACCTCTCGCACCTGGTCGACGACCTGCTGGACGTCTCGCGGGTCAATGAGGGCAAGATCACGCTGAAGAAGGCGCGGGTCGAGCTGGGCGAGATTCTGACCTCGGCCATCGAGGCCAGCCAGCACCACATGGACCAGGCCGGCCACACGCTGATCACCGACATCGCCACCGGCCCGATCTGGCTGGACGCCGACCACACCCGCCTGGCCCAGGTGATCGGCAACCTGCTCAACAACGCCGCTAAATACACCTCGCCCGGCGGCACGGTGACCCTGTCGGCCCATCGCCGCGACGGCGTGGCCGAGATCCGGGTGTCCGACACCGGCGTCGGCATCCCGGCCGAGCTGCAGGCAGGCATCTTCGAGATCTTCGCCCAGGTCGAGGACCACCTGTCCAAGTCGCAAGGCGGCCTGGGCATCGGCCTGGCGCTCTGCAAGCAACTGGTCGCCCTGCACGGCGGGACCATCGACGTGGCCAGCGCCGGGCTGAACAAGGGCAGCACCTTCACGGTGATCATTCCGCTGGCGCGCGATCCGGGCTGATTTGCCCCTCTGATTTGCCTCTGGGGCTGAAATCCCGCATATCCCCGCGCCTCATGGCTCCCACCGCAAAGACCCTGCGCGACGCCCGGTCCCTGACCGAGGCTGGACTGGTCCCGCCCGAGCGCCTGCCGGCGCTGGAGGCGGTGGCGGCGCGCTACGCGGTGGCGATCACCCCGGCGATGGCCGAGCTGATCGATCCCACGAACGACGATGACCCGATCGCCCGCCAGTTCATCCCCTCTTCGGAAGAGCTGATCGCCAGCCCCGGCGAGGACGGCGACCCGATCGGCGACGATATCCACAGCCCTGTGGATGGAATCGTGCATCGCTACCCCGACCGGGTGCTGCTGAAGCCGACCCATACCTGCGCGGTCTATTGCCGGTTCTGCTTCCGCCGCGAGATGGTCGGGCCCGAGGGGCTGTCGAACCTGACCCCGGCCCAGCTGGACGCCGCCTTCGCCTATATCGCCAGCCGCCCCCAGATCTGGGAGGTCATCGTCACCGGCGGCGATCCGTTCGTGCTGTCGCCCCGGCGCCTGGCCGAGCTGATGGACCGGCTGGACGCCATTCCGCACGTCAAGATCGTCCGCTTCCACACCCGCGTGCCGGCGGTGGATCCGGGCGCCGTGACCGACGAGCTGGTGGCGGCGCTGAAGCGCACGACCAAGACCGTTTATGTCGCCCTGCACGCCAACCACGTCCGCGAACTGACCCCGGCCGCCCGCGCCGCCTGCGCTCGGATCATCGACGCCGGCATCCCGATGCTCTCCCAGACCGTGCTGCTGAAGGGCGTCAACGACGACCCGGCGGTGATGGGCGAGCTGATGCGGGCCTTCGTCGAGACCCGGATCCGGCCATACTACCTGCACCACCACGACTATGCGCCCGGCACCGCCCACCTGCGCACCACGATCGCCGAGGGCCAGGCGATCATGAAGGCCCTGCGCGGCACGGTCTCGGGCCTGGCCCAGCCGACCTATGTGCTGGATATCCCCGGCGGCCACGGCAAGGTGCCGGTCGGTCCCGCCTATGTCGATGGCGGATCGGTCGAGGATCCGAATGGGACCGCTCACCCCTACCCGCCTGCCCCCGAAGCCTAGGCCCGGCAAGGCTTTGCGGCCGCGCTCTCGCTGCATCGCAGCAAATTCTGGACGAGAGCAGTGTTTCTCGTGCTAGAAAAGTCGGCATATCCGAGGATCCGGTCGCGTCAGTCGACGCGAATTCAAGCGAAGGCTTGGCTTTTATGAGTGAAATCAAATCGGTCGGCATTATCGGCGCCGGCCAGATGGGGTCGGGCATCGCGCATGTCGTCGCCCTGGGCGGCTACGACGTGTGGCTTCATGACGTCTCGCGCGAGCGGATCGACGCCGGCCTGGCCTTGATCGAGAAGAACCTGGCCCGCCAGGTCGGTCGCGGCATCATCGACGATGACGCGATGAAGACGGCCCTGGCCCGCATCAAGCCGGCCGAAGGTCTAGAGGCGATCGGCGCCACCGACCTGGCCATCGAGGCGGCGACCGAGAACGAGGAGATCAAGAAGTCGATCTTCCGCAGCCTGCAGCCGTACCTGACGCCCACCACGATCCTGGCGTCGAACACCTCGTCGATCTCGATCACGCGCCTGGCCTCGGCCACGGACCGCCCCGAGCGCTTCATCGGCCTGCACTTCATGAACCCGGTGCCGTTGATGAAGCTGGTGGAGATCATCCGCGGCATCGCCACGGACGTCCCGACCTATGAGCGCGCCGTGTCCTTCGCCCAGTCGCTGGGCAAGATCACGTCCAACGCCGAAGACTTCCCCGCCTTCATCGTCAACCGCGTGCTGGTGCCGATGATCAACGAGGCGATCTACACCCTGTACGAAGGGGTCGGCACCGTCGACGCCATCGACACGGCGATGAAGCTGGGCGCCAACCATCCGATGGGCCCGCTGGAGCTGGGCGACTTCATCGGCCTGGACACCGTGCTGAGCATCATGAACGTGCTCTACGAAGGCCTGGCCGACAGCAAGTACCGCCCCTGCCCGCTATTGGTGAAATATGTCGAGGCCGGCTGGCTGGGCAAGAAGACCGGTCGCGGCTTCTACGACTATCGCGGCGAGGTCCCGGTCCCGACGCGGTAACGGCGTCTTCCGCATCCGATACGACAAAGCCCGCCCCGGTCTCCCGGAGCGGGCTTTTTCTTTGGAGTTCGAAGGCCCTTAGCCCGCCCCCATCGCCACGGCGATGTGATAGGTCGCGAACGAGGCCAGATAGGCCAAACCGGTCATGTACAGGAACATCACGGTCGGCCAGGTCCAGCCGTTGGTCTCGCGCTTGACCACGCCCAGGGTCGCCGCGCACTGGGGCGCGAAGATGTACCAGGACAGGAACGACAGAGCCGTGGCCAGCGACCACTTGCCGGCCAGCAGGACGCCCAGCTTGGTGCCCGCGTCGTCGTCGCCGCCGACCGCGTAGACCGTGCCCAGCGCCGCCACCGCGACCTCGCGGGCCGCGAAGCCCGGGATCAGGGCGATGGTCATCTGCCAGTTGAAGCCGATCGGAGCCATGACCGGCGCGATCAGGTGACCGATCCGGCCGGCGAAGCTGTAGTCGATGGCCGGGCCCGTCGCGCCTTCCGGCGGATAGGGGAAGGTCGACAGCACCCAGACCAGCACCATCAGCGGCAGGATGATGCGGCCGGCGCGGTTCAGGAAGATCTGCGCGCGGGTCCACAGGTTCAGCAGGACATTGCGCGGCTCGGGCCAGCGATAGGTCGGCAGTTCCATCATGAAGGGCTCGACCGCGCCGCGCCAGAAGACGCTGCGGATGACGAACGACACCACCAGGGCGCTGACGATGCCGCCGGCATAGAGGCCGAACATCACCAGGCCCTGCAGGGACAGGAAGCCCCAGACGGTGTGGTTCGGGATAAAGGCGCTGATGATCAGGGTGTAGACCGGGATCCGCGCCGAGCAGGTCATCAGCGGGGCGACCAGGATGGTGGTCAGGCGGTCGTGCTTGTTGTCGATCACCCGCGTCGACATGATCCCGGGGATGGCGCAGGCGAAGCTGCTGAGCAGCGGGATGAACGCCCGCCCGTGCAGGCCGGCGCCGCCCATGATCTTGTCCATCAGGAAGGCCGCGCGGGCCATGTAGCCGCTGTCTTCCAAGAGCAGGATGAAGAAGAACAGGATCAGGATCTGCGGCAGGAACACCAGCACGCTGCCGACGCCGGCGATCAGGCCGTCGGCGATGAAGCTGGCCAGCAGGCCGTGCGGCAGGGTCTCGCCCACCCAGCCGGCCAGGCTGGCGAAGGCGCCGTCGATGGCGTCGGCCGGGACCGTGGCCCAGGTGAACACCGCCTGGAACATCACGAACAGCAAGGTGAACAGGATGGCCAGGCCCGCGATCGGGTGCAGCAGCACGTCGTCGACCTTGCCGGTGACCGTATCGGGCCGCTCGGGCGGCTTCACGCAGGCCTTGAAGATGCGCTGGGCCTCGGCGTGGGCCGAGCGGATCTCGCCGGCGGTCGGCTCGTGCCAGACGTTCTCGGCCTCGACGGCGCGGGCATCGACGATGGCCTCGACCTTTTCCAGCAGCTCGGGCAGGCCGCGCTTGCGGGTGGCCACCGTGGTGACGATCGGCGCGCCGATCTCCTTGGACAGTTGCTCCAGGTCGATACGCAGACCCTGGCGCTGGGCGATGTCGAACATGTTGAGGGCCAGCACGAACGGGCGGCCCACCTGCTTCAGCTCGAGAACCAGGCGCAGCACCATGCGCAGGTTGGTGGCGTCGGCCACGCAGACCAGGCAGGCGGGCGCGGTCTCGCCTTCCAGCTTGCCCAGCACGGCGTCGCGAGTGACGACCTCGTCGGGGCTGCGGGCGCGCAAGGAATAGGTGCCGGGCAGGTCCAGCACGCGCAGCGCGCGGCCAGACGCCGTGGTCAGCGAGCCTTCCTTCCGCTCGACCGTGACGCCGGCGTAGTTGGCCACCTTCTGGCGGCTGCCGGTCAGGGCGTTGAACAGCGCGGTCTTGCCGGAGTTGGGATTGCCGACCAGGGCGATCCGAGTGGTGGTGTTCTGAGCGGGGGTGTCGGAAACGTCGACAGCGGTATCGAGCGCCAAGGTCTTAACGTCCGTCGAATTTCACAGAGACCGCGCCGGCCTCGCGGCGGCGCAAAGCCACCCGGGTGTCGTCCACGCGCACGGCGATCGGGTCGCGGCCGAACAGGCCCTCGTGCAGCACCTCGATCGTCGCGCCTTCCACGAAACCCATCTCCAGCAGGCGGCGCTCCAGCTCCTCGGCGGCGACGGCCTCGGCCGCGCCCGAGACGCCGGTCACGCGGGCGATCACGCCACGGTCACCGCGCCGGGCCGAGGCCAGGGGACGCAGACCGCCGGGATCGCTCTCGGCCGGGTTGAATTCAGAGGACAACGCATACGCTTCGGACATAATGGCTCCGATTAGATTGCGAACGATTATCAGTCGAAGAGACCAATGTCGATTCAGCGATCCTGGCGTTTTGAGGTATGCTCAGCACTTAAGGGCTGTTGGGACCGAATGGCGCAGGGTCGTTAATAGATTCGACTCTTCGAACGCCGCTCGGTCTGATTACGTGTTTCGATTCGTGTGGGCGGATTATGCGTAGGCTGATGCTGGGGCTCCTGACGGGGGCCTATCTTTGTCTGGCTCTGATCGTCTCCCTCTTCCTCTGGAGGATGGGCGCGACGCCGGCTGTCGGCGTCTCGGCCTTCATCGGCACGCTGGGCCTGTGCTTCGCCTTCCACGGCCTGCTGGGCCAAACCTTCCTGGCCGCCGCCCTGCGCGGCGACATCGACACCGTGCGTGAAGCCCACGCCATCCTCCTGGACCAGATCGAGAAGGTCGACGCCCGCGTGTCGGACCTGGTCGAGACCGTCGCCGCCGACGCCCAGCGCCGCACCGAGGAACTGTCGACCGAGGTCCACCAGCTGGAAGACATGATCTCCCAGATGAGCGACCGGATGGAGCAGCAGCTCAGCCACCAGGTCGCCGCCGCCTCGGCCCGCAGCCAGGGCAGCATTGGCCGCGAGCGCGCGCCGCAGGCCAGCCACATGCTGCAGGTCGTGCAGGACGCCCTGGCCGAGAACCGCGTCGATCTGTACCTGCAGCCGATCGTCAGCCTGCCCCAGCGCCGGACCGTCTTCTACGAAAGCTTCTCGCGCCTGCGCGACGAGACCGGCCGCGTGATGATGCCGGCCGAATATCTGGCCGTGGCCGAGCCCGAGGGCCTGATGACGGCCATCGACAACCTGCTGCTGTTCCGCTGCGTGCAGATCGTGCGCCGCCTGGCCAAGCAGGACCGCAAGATCGGCATCTTCTGCAACATCTCGCTGGCCAGCCTGGGCGACGAGAGCTTCTTCCCGCAGTTCCTGGAATTCATGCAGGGCAACAAGGACCTGGCCGGCGCGGTGATCTTCGAGCTGGGCCAGGCGGCGTTCGAGCGCCGTGGTCCGGTCGAGGCCCGCCACATGGCTCGCCTGGCCAGCCTGGGCTTCAGCTTCAGCCTGGACAAGGTCAACGACCTGGACCTGGACTTCCAGGACCTGGCCCGCGCCGACGTGAAGTACCTGAAGGTCGGCGCCCAGATGATGCTGGACCAGCTGGAAGAGCAGGACGGCAAGCTGGTCATCGCCTCGCTGCCCGACCTGAACGCCAGCGACTTCGCCGCCCTGACCCGCCGCTACGGCATCGAGGTCATCGTCGAGAAGGTCGAGGCCGAGAAGCAGATCGTCGACATCCTGGATCTCGACATCGGCTACGGCCAAGGCCACCTGTTCGGCGAACCCCGCGCCATCCGCGACGCCGTCCTGGCCGAGGCCGAGCCGCCGCAGGACTTCATGCGCGGCGCCCTGCGCCGCCGCGCGGTGGGCTGGTAAGCTTTACCGCCATTTCGTGACTGTCCAGGCCTTCGGAGCCGACGGCAGCTTGCGGCACGGCAGGGTCGCGACGACCTGGCCCTGATAGCCCAGCGGCACCTTGCCCGTGTCCGAGGCGCACAACGCGGTCACCGCATCGAACGCGGCCGAGGCGTCCTTGATGATGTCGTGGCCGGCCACCTGGTCGACCTTCGGATTGCCGTTGGCCGGTCCGCAGCGGTCGCCGGTGTCCAGCGTGATGTGGTCGCCCTGGCCGCCGAAGAAGCCATACTCGCCCTTACACAGCGGCCCCAGCAAAGCGAACATCAGCGCGCCACGCTCGGCGACAGCCGAACGCGCTGGCGTCACCGTCGCGCCCAGACCGTTCAAGGCCACCGTAACGCGGCTCCAGCGATCGCCTTGTCCCGGCTGCATTAGCAGGCGCAGCGGATCTTCGTCCGCCTCGCTCAATCCCGCCGACGCCATGAAGTCCTTGACCCCATAGTGATGGTTGCCCGTCCCGGCGTGGCCGAAGACCTCGCGCCAGGCATCCAGCACGTCGCGCTTGCCGCCCGAGGCGGCGCGCAGCTTGAGGTCCGCCGTCCACTGGATCACGACGCCGCAGTCATAGACGGCCTTGTTGCGGCGCGGCCCGTGCTCGGCCAGGTCCTTGTCGCCCAGCGCTGCGGCGCAGGCCGTCAGGCGTTCGGCCAGGGCCTGGCCCACCGCCGCCTCGCCACGGGTCCCCAGTTCGCGCGTGGCCAGCAGCGACGCATATTCGGCCGCGCCCTCGTGCAGCCACGGCGCGCTCTCGGCGTCGCCCGAGGCCAGGAACCGGCTGTTCCGGAAGTGGAAGGTCTCGTGCGCGACGAAGCCCGACACCGCCGCCGCCTCTTCCGAGCCCGGCGTGGCGGGACCGAAGAAGCGCAGCGACATCATCGGGCCGTCGACCGTGTCGCCCTGCCAGCCGCCGCCGGCGAATTCCGGCACGCGCGTAGTGATCAGCACGGGCCTGGCCGGCAGTCCGACGCCCAGGCGGCGCTGGTAGTAGGCCGCCGTGCCCTGGCCGGCCTTGGCGATCTGGGCGCGCAGCTCCGAGCTGACGTTCGGGGCCGCGACGAAGGTCGCCGCGCCGTCGCTGACCAGGCTGGATGGGCCAACATAGACATAGCCCGCCAGCGAGACCTTGCCAGCCTTGGCCTTGGGCAGCGCCTGCCAGCCCTTCTTGGCGATCACGGTCGCAGCGGGCGCGGGCGTCGTCTGGCCAGCGAATAAGGGCCATAGATCTGCCAGCCCTCGCCCACCCGCGTCAGGGCCGGGTAGCGCCGGTCGCGCGGCGCGGTGTCAGGGGTCAGCTGGATCGTGAAGCTGGAGAAAGCCTTGCCGTCGCGACGGCTCAGCACGCCGTCCTTCAGCACCATGTCGGCGGTGGGACGCCAGGTGTCCTGCCGGACGTCGTCGGCATTTTCCTCGAAGGCGAAGCGGGTAGCGGCCTCGGGCAGGACCACCTCGGCGGTCACCCCTTGGGCGTTGGGCGTCAGGGTCACTCGGGCGCCGGGTCCGGCCAAAGCGGGCGAGGCCATCAAGGCCAAGGCCAAACCACACACAGCTGAACGCATGTCTTCCCCCCGAAGCGCCATCTCTGGTTAGGGCGCCGCGCCAGGGGGCCGCAAGCCGCCATCACTGCTGACAGCTTTGGGTCTGCGGCCGCAAGCATCGGAATGATCCTGGGCGCGAGCTGGCGCATGGTCTCTGCACGAAAGGAGACCAACCTATGACGACCTACCAGAACGACGACGCCCGCTGGGACGCCATGCGCGCCAAGGATCGCGCGGCTGAAGGCGCCTTCTATATCGGCGTGCGCACCACTGGCGTCTATTGCGTCGCCAGCTGCGGCGGCCGTCCGTTGCGCAAGAACGTCAGCTTCTATCCCACCCGCGAGGACGCCCGCGCCGCCGGCCTGCGCGCCTGCCTGCGCTGCAAGCCCGACCTGAACCGCGAGACCCTGCGCTGGGCGGTCGGCCAGACCAGTCTGGGGCTGGCGCTGGTGGCCCGCTCCGAGGCCGGCCTGCGGCTGGTGACGCTGGGTGACGACGCGGCGGCGTTGCAGGCGGATCTGGAGAAGCGCTTCAAGCACGCGCGGATCGTGCCGGACGCGGAGGGCTTGGCGGCCGACCTTAAGGCGGTGGCGGACTTGGTCGACCATCCCGACCACACCCTCAGCCTGCCGATCGACGACCAGGGCACCGAGCTGCAGAAGGCCGTCTGGGCCGCCCTGCGCGAGATCCCCGCCGGCCAGACGGCGTCCTATGCCGACATCGCCCGCGCGATCGGCCGCCCCACCGCCTTCCGCGCCGTGGCCCAGGCCTGCGGAGCCAATCCGCTGGCGGTGATCACCCCCTGCCACCGCGTGGTCCGCGCCGACGGCGGCCTGTCCGGCTACCGCTGGGGCGTCGAGCGCAAGCGGGCCCTGCTGGCGCGGGAGGCGGCGTGACCCTGGACTGGAGCCGCATTTCCGCCGAGCTGGATGCGCGCGGCTGGGCCTTGACCGGCCCGATGCTGAAGCCCGAGACCTGCGCGGCGATCGCCGATCTCTATCCGCAGGACGCGGGCTTCCGCAGCCGGGTGGTGATGGCTCGCCACGGCTTCGGACGCGGCGAGTACAAGTACTTCAGCTATCCCCTGCCGGAGGTCGTGCAGCGGCTCCGGCAGGGGCTGTACGGGCCTTTGTCAGGGATCGCCAACGCCTGGGCCGAGCGGCTGGGTGACGAGCGGCGGTTTCCGGAGGCGCTGGACGACATGCTGGCGAGGTGCCGCGATGCGGGCCAGGCGCGGCCGACGCCGTTGCTGCTGACCTACGGGCCGGGCGACTACAATTGCCTGCACCAGGATCTGTACGGCGAACACGTCTTTCCGCTGCAGGCGGCGTTCCTGCTGGACGAGCCGGGGCGGGACTTCGACGGCGGCGAATTCGTGATTGTCGAGCAGCGGCCGAGACAGCAGTCGGCGCCGCAGGTGGTGCCCCTCAGGCAGGGTGAGGGGGTGATCTTCGCGGTGCGCGAGCGGCCGGCGGAGGGGACGCGGGGCGTGCACCGGCGGGTGTTGCGGCATGGGGTGAGTGAAATCCGCTCAGGCCGCCGACGCACTCTGGGCGTGATCTTCCACGACGCGACGTAGAACGCCCCCTCCGTCACGTCGCCTATCGGCGCCGCGCCACCTCCCCCGCAAGCGGGGCAGGAGAAGAGCAGCTTCCTCCTCCCCCGTAAAACGGGGGAGGTGCCCCGAAGGGGCGGAGGGGGCGCTCTACGGCCTCACCCCAGCGGCGACACCCCGAACAACACCCGGTGCAGGACCAGCACGAACACCGCCCACAGCATCGTTCCCGCGAACACCGCGATCACATCCGCCCTCGGCTTCACTACCACCGGCGCCGGCTCCCCGCGCCGCAGCGCCGAGATTAGGTCCAGGATCGCCCACACCAGAAACGCCCCGAACAGCGTCACCGACGCCTGGTCCCCGTTGGCCAGCAAATGCCCGGCCGACCAGAAGATCACCCCCAGCAGCATCGGGTGGCGCACCGTGGCCTTGATCCGGCCCGTCGGCGCATTGGCGGTCGGCATCAGGATGAACGCGACCCAGACCAGCGCCAGGGTCGCGTGGCGGCCCCAGGTCGGCGGGTCGTAGAGCTGCGGCGCGGCCGGCCGGGCCAGGATCCAGCCCCAGATGATCAGCCCTAAGCCCACGAACGAGACCAGGGTGTAGAGCCCCTTCCAGCGCTTGGGATTGGCGGCGACCTGCGCGTCGCGGAACGGTCCGGCCAGGATCCGCACCGAGTGAATCCCTAAGAACACCACCAGACCCAGGATCAAAATCGTCATCGGCCCCTCCCCTTGATGCGCGGAGGATAGTCACGGAACGCGGGTCTCCGAAAGCTTGACCTCACGACCCTTGAATACGCGACGTCAGGGGATAGCTGAGACCCTGGCGACATTGACGCCTCGCCCCTGGATCGTTACCGCCCAAGCCATGATGGACTTCCCCGCCGGCCTTTCCGCCCTTTCCGACCGCTACGACGTCGTGCTGTGCGACGTCTGGGGCGTGATCCACAATGGGGTCGCCAGCTTCCCCGAAGCCTGCGACGCGCTGACGAAGTGGGGCGAGACCAAGGGGCCGGTGGTGTTGATCTCCAACTCGCCGCGCCCGTCGGCCGACGTGGTGGCGCAGCTGGACAGCCTGGGCGTGCCGCGCTCGGCCTGGAGCGGTTTCGTGACCTCCGGCGACGCCACCCAGGCGCTGTTGCGGGCCCGCGCGCCCGGCAAGGTCTGGAAGATCGGCCCCGCGCGCGATGAGGTGCTGTACGAGGGCATGGCCCTGACGGACGGCGGCTGCGAGGACGCCGACTTCATCTCGTGCACCGGCCTCTATGAGGACGAGAAGGAAGTCCCCGAGGACTACCGCGACCGCCTGAAGGTCGCCGCCGACCGGGGTCTGCTGTTCATCTGCGCCAATCCCGATCGCGTCGTGCAGCGCGGCGACCGGCTGATCTTCTGCGCCGGCGCCCTGGCCGACCTCTATGAAAGCCTGGGCGGCAAGGTGGTCATGGCCGGCAAGCCGTTCGGCGCCATCTACGACCTGTCGCTGGCCAAGGCCGCCGAGTTGCTGGGTCGTCCCGTCGATCGCGACCGGATCCTCTGCATCGGCGACGGCGTCATCACCGACGTGAAGGGCGCCCACGACCAGCAGCTGGCCTGCCTGTTCGTCGCCAAGGGCATCCATGGCGAAAAAGCCGTCGGTCCGGACGGCCAGCTGGTCCCCGACGCCGTCCACGCCCTGCTGGACGCCGAGGCCGTGGGCGCGACCCACGCCATCGGCGATCTGGTCTGGTAGGAGGTCGGCTATGCAGGGGAAATTCCTAGAAGAGCTCAGCGTCGGCCAGTCGGCCCAGCTGGTCCGCACCGTCGGCGAGGCCGACATCGTCGCTTTCGCGGAAGTGACCGGCGACACCAATCCGGTGCACCTGGACGCCGACTATGCGGCGACCACCAGCTTTGGCCAGCGCATCGCCCACGGCATGCTGTCGGCCGGCTATATCTCGGCGGTGCTGGGCACGCAGCTGCCCGGTCCCGGCGCGATCTATCTGACCCAAGGCCTGCGCTTCCGCCGCCCCGTGAAGATCGGCGACGAGGTCACCGCGATCGTCACCGTCACCGAGATCAACGAAAGTAAGGCTCAAGTGACGCTGTCGACCGTCTGCAAGGTCAATGGCAAGGCCGTCGTCGACGGCGAAGCCACCGTCATGGTTCCGCGCAAGGCCGCCTGATGCCCCTGAAGACGATCAACGCCTGGAAGAACCTGGCCGCCGAAGAGCGCGGCGCCGCCGTGGCCCTGGGCAATTTCGACGGCGTGCATCGCGGCCACCAGCAGGTGATCGCCCAAGCCGCCAAAGCCGCCCTGGCGCAGCACACGCCGCTGGGCGTGGTCACCTTCGATCCGCACCCGCGCCGCCTGTTCCGCCCGACCGAGCCGGCCTTCAAGCTGATGACCCACGGCCAGCAGGCCCGCGCCCTGGGTGGCCTGGGCGTCGACCTGCTGTACCTGCTGCCGTTCGACTTCGAGATGGCCAGCTTCGGCGACCGCGAGTTCGTCGAGAAGGTCCTGGTCGAGGGCCTGGGCGTGAAACACGTCGCCGTCGGCTTCGACATCTCGTTCGGCCGAGGCCGCAGCGGCAGCGCCGAACTGATGAAGGCCTATGGCGACGAGTATGGCTTCACCGTCTCGGTGGCCGAGCCGGTCGCCAGCCGTGATGGCGACAAGTTCTCGTCCACCGGCGTCCGCGACGCCCTGCGCGACGGCCAGCCCGACCAGGCAGCCCGCATTCTCGGACGCCCCTTCGCCATCGAGGGCGTGGTGCGCCGGGGCCAGCAGCTGGGCCGCCAGCTGGGCTTCCCGACCGCCAATGTCGAGGTCGAGGACTATGTCGTGCCGCGCCTGGGCGTCTACGCCACCCGCACCCGCCTGCCCGACGGCCGCGAGGTCCCCGGCGTGGCCAACCTGGGCAACAACCCCACGACGGGCATCGTCGAGACCCGGCTGGAGACCTGGCTGTTCGACTTCGACGAGGACCTGTACGGCCAGATCATCGAGACCGACCTGATCGCCTTCCTGCGCCCCGAACTCAAGTTCGACAGCCTGGAGCTGATGATCGAGCAGATCCACAAGGACGAGCAGGCGGCGCGGGCGATCGTGGCGCCGGGGTTCTAGTTCCTTCTCCCGCAAGGGGAGAAGGGGTTTCCCAAGCGCCGCCGCCCCGTTAACCTTGTTTAACGGCAGGGTGGGGACCGATGCTCAAGGGGCGCAAGTACCAGCAGTTCGCGCGGGCGAAACACGGGGTGACCAGGCGTCGCCACGAGATCCTCGCCTATCCCGAGGGCGCCCAGTTCGTGTTCGACACGGGCAAGGCGGTCGAGGTCGAGGGCGGCTATTGCGCCCTGCCCGACGGTGATCTGCTGGACGCTTATTCCAACGCCGTGGTCCGCGCCGTCGAGCGGATCGGGCCCAGCGTCGTGCGCATCCATCCGATGCTGGAAGACCCCCGGATGTCCGGCGTCGGCTCGGGCTTCGTCATCGGGTCCGACGGCTTGATCCTGACCAACAGCCACGTGATCCAAGGCGCCAGCCGCTACATCGTGATCAATGCAGAGGGCCGCAGCTTCACCGCCCGCTGCGTGGGCGATGATCCCGACACCGATCTGGCCGTCATCAAGATCGACCAGGCCGTCAACCTGCCGGTCGCCAAGCTGGGCGACTCCAAGAAGCTGCGGCGCGGCCAGCTGGTCATCGCCGTCGGCGCGCCGCTGGGCTTCGAGGCCACGGTGACCACCGGCGTGGTCTCGGCGATGGGCCGCAGCTTGCGCGGCGAGCGCGGCCGGCTGATCGAGGACCTGATCCAGACCGACGCGGCGCTCAATCCCGGCAACAGCGGCGGGCCGCTGGTCAATTCCACCGGCGAGGTGATCGGCATCGCCACGGCGATCATCGCCGGCTACCAGGGCCTGTGCTTCGCGGTGGCGGCCAACACCGCCCGCTTCGTGATCGCCGAGCTGCTCGAGCACGGCCACGTGCGGCGCGGCTCGATCGGCCTGATCGCCCAGCAGGCCCCGATCCCGCCGGCCCTGGCCAAGGCCACCGGCCTGCACCAGCCCTATGCGGTCTATGTCGCCCATGTCGACGCCGGCGGCCCCGCCGCCAAGGCGGGGATCAAGGAGGGCGACCTGCTGGCCGCGGCTGGCGGCCAGGTCCTGACTGGGCTTGATGATCTGCTGCGGGCCCTGGACCACCACAGCATCGGGCGGCCGACGGACTTCCTGGTCATCCGCAATGCGCGGCTGATGACAGTGGCGGTGACGCCGAAGCTGCGGAAGCCGGGGGCTTAGCCGAGATCCTCCCCCGCGATGCGGGGGAGGTGGCCCAGAGGGCCGGAGGGGGCTAACGCGGCATATGCCCAGCTCGCCCCCTCAGTCGCTCCGCGACAGCTCCCCCGTATCACGGGGGAGCATCTATTGGCTCAGCGCCATCCCTCTGCTATCCCCGCTCCCCATGAGTTCCGTTCGGAATACAGCGCGAATTATCCGCCCGGCGTGACGCCGCCGGTCAGGCTTGCGCGCGCGCCGGGTTTTCAGTCCGCGCCCCTCCCGAACTTCCAACTTGGATAGCTATTCCATGGCCGACGACGCCACGACCGCCCGCGACTATCGCGAAACCGTCTTCCTTCCCGACACCCCGTTCCCGATGCGCGGGGGCCTGCCCAAGAAGGAGCCCGAGATCCTGGAGGGCTGGGCCGCCCTGTCGCCCAAGGGCCTTTACGGCGCCGTGCGCGCCAAGCGCCAGGCCGACGGCGCGCCGCTGTTCGTGCTGCACGACGGCCCACCCTACGCCAATGGCGCGATCCACATCGGTCACGCCCTGAACAAGACACTGAAGGACTTCGTGGTCCGCTCGCGCTTTGCTTTGGGCTTCGACGTCGACTACGTGCCGGGCTGGGACTGCCACGGCCTGCCGATCGAGTGGAAGATCGAGGAGCAGTTCCGCGCCAAGGGCCGCCGCAAGGACGAGGTCCCGGCCGAGGAATTCCGCCGCGAATGCCGCGCCTATGCCGGCGGCTGGATCGAGGCCCAGAAGGTCGAGTTCCAGCGCCTGGGCATCCTGGGCGACTGGTGGAACCGCTACGCCACCATGGACTTCACCAGCGAAGCCACGATCGTCGCCGAGTTCCACAAGTTCCTTGAGACCGGCCAGCTCTATCGCGGCTCCAAGCCGGTGATGTGGAGCCCGGTCGAGCGCACGGCCCTGGCCGACGCCGAGATCGAATATCACGACCACGTCTCGCCCACGATCTGGGTGAAGTTCCCGGTCGTCGAGGGCTCGGACGCCGCCGTCGGCGCCAAGCTGGTGATCTGGACCACCACGCCGTGGACCATCCCCGCCAACCGCGCGGTCTCGTACAACCCCGACATCCCGTACGCCGTCTATGAGGTCACGGCCCTGGAGGAGAACCTCGAGTTCGCCCCCTGGTCGACCGTCGGCGATCGCCTGATCGTGGCCGAGAAGCTGGCCGAGGAGGTCTTCAAGGCCGCCAAGGTCGCGGCCTTCAAGAAGGTCGAAGCCGTCGACTGCGAAGGCATGGTCCTGGCCCACCCGCTGGCCGACCTCGACACCCACTTCGGCTATGCCGTGCCGATGCTGGCCGGCGACCACGTGACCGACGACGCCGGCACCGGCTTCGTCCACACCGCCCCGGGCCACGGCGCCGACGACTACAATGTCTGGCTGGCCCACGGTCATCGCGAGATCCCCGACACCGTCGATCCGGACGGCGCCTACTACGCGCACGTGCCGATGTTCGGCGGCCTGAAGGTCATCGAGACCGAAGGCAAGAAGACCGGCAAATTCGGTCCGGCCAACGGCGCGGTGATGGACAAGCTGATCGAGGCCGGAAACCTCTTGGCGCGCGGCCGCGTCGAGCACAGCTATCCGCACAGCTGGCGCTCGAAGGCTCCGGTGATCTTCCGCAACACCCCGCAGTGGTTCATCCGCATGGACCACGCGGTGGACAGCCTGGGCGGCAAGACCCTGCGCGAGACGGCCGTGCAGGCCATCGCCGACACCGCCTTCCACCCCGACGCGGGCCGCAACCGCATCGGCTCGATGGTCGAGACGCGTCCCGACTGGCTGGTCAGCCGCCAGCGCAACTGGGGCACGCCCCTGGCCATGTTCGTGGACAAGCACACCGGCCACCCGCTGAACGATCCGGCGGTCAACGCCCGCATCCTGGACGCCATCCGCGAAGGTGGCGCCGACGCCTGGTTCACGCGTCCCGACGCCGACTTCCTGGGCGTGCACGACCCGGCCCAGTACGAGAAGATCACCGACATCCTGGATGTCTGGTTCGACTCGGGCTGCACCCACGCCTTCACGATCGAAGGCCGCGACGACAGCGCCTGGCCGGCCGACCTGTATCTCGAAGGCTCCGACCAGCATCGCGGCTGGTTCCAATCGTCGCTGCTCGAAGGCTGCGGCTCGCGCGGCCGCGCGCCCTACAAGGCGGTTCTCACCCACGGGTTCACCCAGGACGAGAACGGCGAGAAGATGTCCAAGTCCAAGGGCAACACCGTCGAGCCGCAGACCATCACCAAGGAAAGCGGCGCCGAGATCCTGCGTCTGTGGGCGGCGATGGTCGACTATTCGGAAGACCAGCGGATCGGCAAGACGATCCTGGCCACGACGACGGACGCCTATCGCAAGCTGCGCAACACCACGCGCTACCTGCTGGGCGCCCTGGCCGGCTTCGACGAGGCCGAGCGGGTCACGAACTACGCCGACTTCCCGCCGCTGGAGAAGTACATCCTGCACCGCCTGTGGGAACTGGATCGCGACGTCCGCGCCGCCTACGAGAGCTACCGTTTCAGCGACGTGGTCCGGCCGCTGATCGAGTTCTGCCAGGGGGATCTCTCCACCCTGTTCTTCGACATCCGCAAGGACAGCCTGTACTGCGACCGCCCCGACGCCATCCGTCGCCGAGCCTATCGCACGGTGCTGGACTATGTGTTCGAGCGCCTGACCATCTGGCTGTCGCCGCTGACCAGCTTCACCATGGAAGAGGCGTGGCAGACGCGCTTCCCCGACGCCGGCTCCAACAGCCTGCGGGTGATCCCGGTGACGCCGGCCGAGTGGAAGAACGACGCCGAAGCCGCCCGCTGGGCCAAGGTCGAGACCGTGATGTCGGTCGTGACCGGCGCCCTGGAAGTCGAACGCCGCGAAAAGCGTATCGGCTCGGCCCTGGAAGCGGCTCCGGTCGTCCACGTGGCCGACGCCGAGCTGCTGGCCGCCTTCGAGGGCCTGGACGCCGCCGAGGTGTTCCGCACGTCGGCCGCGACCCTGGTCGCCGGTGAAGGCGGCGCGTTCTCGACCGACGAGGTCAAGGGCGTGTCGGTGGATCCGAAACTGGCCGAGGGGAACAAGTGCGCCCGCTCGTGGCGCATCCTGCCGGAGGTGGGAACCGATGCCCGCTATCCGGAGCTTAGCCTTCGCGACGCCGAGGCCGTGGCCTATTGGGACGCGGCGCAAGGCTAGGCATTGGGGCGTAGGACGGTTTAGCTAAGCAGATGAAGTCTATCACTCGCCTGGGCTGGACCGCCTACGCCATCGCCGCCGCCACCGTGGTCCTGGACCAGATCAGCAAGCTGTGGGTCCTGGGCCTGCTGGGCCGCGAGCAGGGCTCGTCCCTGCCGCTGCTGGGCCCGCTGCACCTGACCATGGTCCATAACTACGGCATGAGCTTTGGCCTGCTGCGCGGCAACGACTGGGGCCGCTGGCTGCTGATCGGCTTCTCGATCATCGTGGTGATCGGCCTGGCCTGGTGGGCGCGCAAGGCGACCAAGCTGCTGCCGACCCTCGGCATTGGCATGATCATCGGCGGGGCCATCGGCAACAACCTGATCGACCGGGTGATGTACGGCTATGTCGTCGACTTCATCGACGTCTCGCGCCTGTATTTCCCGTGGGTGTTCAACGTCGCCGACTCGGGGATCTCGATCGGCGTGGCCCTGCTGCTGCTGGACAGCTTCCTGTACGGCGAGAAGAAACTCGCTGAAACGGAGTAGCTTGGCGACTGAATGACGCCGCATTCGCGTGGGAGATTGGCGCCCGCGCGAGGATGTCGTATCGAGAGCGTCCAAAATTTTGGCCGGGGGTCGGCCTGCTGGAGCATGGTTTGATGAGTTTCAATCGGGTCGCGACCATTAGCGCCCTGACCGCCGTGGCCGCGATCGGCATGGCTGGCTGCACCTCGACCCAGAAGGCCCTGGGCATGAGCAAGGTGGTTCCCGACGAATTCCGCGTCGTCAGCAAGGCCCCGCTGGCCGTGCCGCCGGACTACGCCCTGCGCCCGCCGGCGCCCGGCGAGCCGCGTCCGCAAGAGCTGCAGCCGGAAAGCGCCGCGCGCGCCGCCCTGATCGGCCAGAGCAACGCCTCGGGCCGCTCGGAAGGCGAAAAGCTGCTGGTCTCGCGCGCCGGGTCTGAAAAGGCCGATCCGCTGATCCGCTTCGTCGTCGATGACGAGAACGGCGACCTGGCCCACAAGGACGAGAGCTTCGCCAGCAAGGTGATGTTCTGGAAAAAGGGCCAGAAGACCACCAACGTGGCCACCGCCGCCGAGTCGGGCGCCAACGCCCCGGTCGAGGTCGACGCCGCCGCCGAGGAAGCCCGTCTGAAGAAGCTGGTCGGCACGGGTGGCGTGGTCATCAGCCGCGACAAGAAGGGCGGCATCAAGCTGCCGGGCCTCTAAGGCCTGACTGCTCTAAAGATTCGAAAGGCCCGGGACCTCACGGTTCCGGGCCTTTTCTTTGACTAGAATGCGTGGCGCAGCGTCACGCGGGCCCGGCGCGGCTCGCCGTACACGAAGCCGGCGAACCAGACATTGTTGCTGTAGTAGGTCTTGTCGAACACGTTATCGACGTTGAGCTGGATCGAGGTCCGCTCCGTGACCTTGTACTGCCCCATCAGGTTGACCAGCACATAGGCCGGCTGGCCGACGGGTTCGGTCTTGCCGGTACCCGGGTTCACCCCCGTCTGCGGCGGCCGGCTTTCCCAGCGCAGCGAGCCGCCGACGCTGATCCGGTCGCCGGGCAGCGCGTACTTGGTGGACAGGCGGAAGACCCGGCGCGGGTGGTGGGCCTGAACGTCCACGCCGTCGGCGTCCTTGGCGGTGAACTGGCTCCAGCCCATGCTGACGTCCCAGCCCTCCAGCACCTGGCCTTGCAGCTCGGCCTCATAGCCCTTTGAGACCGTGCCCTGGGCGCCGCGATAGGCCGGATCGATCGTGCCGGGCACGAAGAAGCCGGCGTCGACGACCGGGAAGTTGTTCTGCTCGACCCGGAACACCGCCGTGGACGCCCGCAGCCGCCCGTTCAGGAAGTCGGCTTTCAGCCCGGCCTCGTAGTTGTCGCCCTCCAGCGGGTCCAAGTACTTGCCGTTGCGGTCCTTGTAGGTCTGCGGGTCGAAGATGCTGGTGTAGCTGGCATAGGCCGACACGTTCGGCGTGATGTCGTAGATCAGCCCGGCATAGGGCGTGACGACATTCTTCTGCTTCAGCGTGAAGGCTGCGGGCGTGTAGGTCGCGACCTCCTCGTCGCGCCGCCAGTAGCTGAGGCGCACGCCGGCGACCAGCTTCAGCCGGTCCAGCAGCTGCAGGCGAGTCGCGCCATAGACCGCGCCCTGCTTGGTGGTCCCCAGGCCCGACATGTCGTAGCGCGGCCCCCAGGTCGGCTCGGGATAGCTGCCGTCCCAGCGGCGGAAGTCGCCGGAGTCGGGCACGACCGAGACCGGGTCCTGGTTGGTCCAGCCGGTGGACAGGCGGTTGTACATCGCGCCCAGCACCAGCTCGTGCTCACGGCCGAACAGGTCGTAGGTCCCCTTGACGGTCAGGTTCAGGTTCCACTGCTTGGGCGCGGTCTTGTACCAGTAGGGCCAAGCGCTCATGCCGACGCCGGTCTGCTCATCCAGGTCGCCCCACATCCACAGCAGCTTGGAATCTTCCTTCTGGCGGTGATAGGCGGCGTCGCCGCGGATCGACCAGCGTTCGTTCAGGCGGTGCTCCAGGGTGACGAAGGCCGCCTGTTCGGTGGTGTCCCACTGGTTCCACTTGGCGGCGCTGGTCTGCGAGCGTGGCCAGTTGGTGCGCGTCCCGTTGCTGTACCAGTAGGGCAGCTGGCCCCACAGCGTGCCGCTGCGCTCGTCGCGCTGGTGGCTGGCGCCGAAGCTGAGGCGAGTCCTGTCGCCCAGGTCGGCGTCGACCACGCCGTACAGGGTGAAGCCCTTATTGGCCTCCAGGTCGACGAACGCCTCCTCGTCATAGATCTCGGCGACGAACCGGCCGCGCACCGCGCCGTCGCGGGCCAGCGGGGCCGAGACGTCCACCGTGCCGGCGAAGCGGTTCCAGGAGCCGCCCTCCAGGGTCAGCTGACCCGACAGCTCGCGGGCGTCGGCGTGCTTGCGCACCAGGTTGATCGAGGCCGACGGCTCGCCCGCCCCCTGCATCAGGCCGGTGGCGCCGCGCACCACCTCGACCCGCTCGTAGATCGCGGTGCTGGTCTCTTCCAGGCCGATATTGCCGGTCTCGAACGGCACGCCGTCCAGCTGGAAGTTGGTGATCTCGAAACCCCGCGCCGACAGGCCGTTGCGGCCCCGGTCGACGGCCTTCACCGAGATCCCGGTGGTGTAGGCCAGCACGTCGGTGACCTTGGCGGCGGCCTGATCCTGGATCTGCTCGCGGGTGATGATGCTGAGGGACTGCGGCGTCTCCTTCGGCGTCAGGCTCAGGCCCGTGGCCAGGGTGTTCTTGGTCGCGCCGCGCCCGTAGACCAAGAGCTCGTCGACCGCGACCTTATCCTCGGCGGCCGTTTCCTGTGCTGCCGCCACGGCAGGCAGCGCCAGCATCAGCGCCAGAACCGACGCCGATCGCGCCCACGTCAGCCTTGAAGAAGTTGTCCCGGACATCGATCGCTCCACCCATTTTTGGAGCGCTTCGAGTATTGCATATGAGATTCACTTGCAAGTTACCGTCCAGATGGATTTCTACCCGTCGCCGGGCGTCCGCACCGTGATCCCGCGCGCCCGCAGCTTGTCCAGCACGCCCTTCTCGGCCACCAGGCCCCGGATCGGATAGAGCGCCACCGCGTGGCCGGGGGTCTTGAGCAGCTCGGCCAAGGCGTCGGCTTCGTCATCGACCGACTGGCGCATCAGCTCGGGAACGCCGGGCAGCAAGAGCTGGCAGCGCTCGGCGCTGCGGGGCGCGGCCAGGGCGGCCTTCACGTCGCCCCGCGCCCAGGCCTCGGCGGCGGCGCGACGGGCGGCGGGACCGGCCTCGACGGTTTCGAGGGTCTCGGTGAGGCAGACCCGGCCCGCCTCGTCGGTGTGCTCGCGGGCCAGGGACTTCAGCATCGGCATGGCCTTGCCGACCTTGGCCGAGCGTGCCTTGACCCGGCGCTTCTTGGCCAGGGCGTCGATGGTGCGGTCGGGTTCGGACATCAGCAGGCCGGCGGCGCGGTCGGCCTTGCCGCCCAGCTGCATGGCGATGAACAGCGGCTTCCAGTCCTTCCAGCCGTCGGGCTTCTTGGGATCGGCCGCCGCCCACGCCCGCTGGGTCCGGGCCGCCAGCGCCGGATCGTGCGCCGCCCAGTCGCCGTCGTCCTTCAGTTTCTTGCGCAGCTTCAAGAGGGCCGGCAGGTCGGTCAGGCCCGCGCGCCACTCCGGCGGGGTCAGCAGGGCGAAGGCCCCGTCCAGGCGGCGCTCGACCACCGACTTGTCCCAGGCCATGCCCTTGGGCACGGAAGCCGGCATGCCCAGCACGTAGATGGTCGTGTCGGCGTCCGACACCCGCCACCAGGCCGGACCGGGCAGCTTGGCGCTGACCACCAGGGCCTCGACGACATTGGCCTGCGGATCGTCGATGACCTGGGCGGATGCGCCGGTAGCAAAGGCCAAGGCCAGGCCGGCCAGTATCGAACGCATCTCAAATTCCCCGTGTGAGGCGCAACCTTCGCGGGCCGATGCGGCGGAAGCTTGGCCTTATTCGGGCGCTGTGACGGTGAAGCCCTTGGCGCGCAGGCGGTCCAGCACCCCGCCCTCGGTCAGCAGCGAGCGCAGCTCGATCACCGCCACGGCCTTGCCTGGCTTCTTCAGGGCCGAGGTGATGGCGCCGACCGCGTCGTCCTGGCCGTCCTTGAACTGGCGGGCGATCCAAGGCGTGGAGGCCAAGCACCGCTGATAGCCGCGCTCGGCCGAGACGACCTCGCGCACCTGGCCCTCGGCCCACTGCTCGGCGGTCTCGCGGACGCTGGCCAGGCCGTTCTCGGCCTCCTTCAGGCCCGCGTCCAGGCACAGCTCCTGCAGCGGCTGAGGGGCCTCAGCCAGCGACTTGACCATCCCGATCAGGTCGTAGTCGTCCAGCTTCTTCACGCGCGGCTGGACGACGACCGTCTTGCCCTTGGCCAGGTCGCGTATGCGGTCACTCAGGCTGCCCAGGCTGATGGTGACGCCACTGCCCCGGTCGTTGGCGACGACGAAGCCCGCCAGCGCCGGCTTGAGATCGTCGTATTCGGTCAAGGGCTTGCCCTGGGCCTTCAGCCGCGTCTCCAGGCGCGCGCGCAGGTCGGACGGCAGGCTGTCGCGCATCGGCTTGTCCATCTTGAACTGCTTGCCCTTGCCGGGGATCAGGCCCAGCAGGCTCAGGATGCGGACCTCCGGCTCCTGGCCCAGGATCAGCACATTGGCCCCGTCCAGCCGACGGCGCAGGACCGAGTCGTCGAAATCCAGCGTCTTCGGCGCGAAGGCCGGCATGCCCATGACATAGACCGTGGTGTCGCCGTCGGAGACCTTCCACCAGGCCGGCCCCGGCAGGCGGGCATTGACGATCAGTTCCTCGACCAGGTTGGCCTGGCTGTCGACCGGCGTCAGGTCGACGGGCTTGGTCTGGTGGATCGAGACCTCGTTCTTGCCCCCTGCCTGGCCCTGGGCTTGAGCCAGGGCGGAACCGCCGCAAAGCAGGGAAATCGCCAGGCCGGCGGCGGCGAAACGGGTCAGGGTCACTATCTTCAGATCCTCGAACGCTCGCGGAATCGAGCTAAACTCATCGATCTCCGTCGCTGACCGTCCGGTCAACTTAAGGAGTTGCAATGCTCGAGCTTCGGCCCGGGCCTGCCTCGTGAAAGTCCGTGTCATGCCTATCCGCCGCCTGCCGCCCGAGACCGTCAACCGCATCGCCGCCGGCGAGGTGGTCGAGCGCCCGGCCAGCGCCATCAAGGAGCTGGTCGACAACGCCATCGACGCCGGCGCCACGCGGATCGAGGTCGAGGCCCACGGCGGCGGCCTGACCCGGATCCTGGTGGCCGACGACGGCTGCGGCCTCTCGGCCGAGGAACTGCCCGTCGCCATCGAGCGCCACGCGACCTCCAAGCTGGCCCCCGACGAGGACGGCCTGTGGGACCTACTGCGCATCCACACCATGGGTTTCCGGGGCGAGGCCCTGCCGTCGATCGGCTCGGTGGCGCGTCTGCAGATCTCTTCGCGCGCCAAGGGCGGTAACGACGCCTTCTCGATCCTGGTCGAGGGCGGCAGCGTCGGCGACGTCGCGCCGGCCGCCTTCCCCGGCCCGCACGGGGCGCGGATCGAGGTGCGCGACCTGTTCTACGCCACCCCCGCGCGCCTGAAGTTCATGAAGTCCGAGCGCGCCGAGGCCCTGGCGATCACGGAAGAGATCAAGCGCCTGGCCATGGCCAATGAGAGCATCGGCTTCTCGCTGGACATCGACGGCCGCCGTATTTTGCGCCTGCCGGCCGAGCATCCGGGTCCGCAGGGGCGCCTGGCCCGCCTGGCCAACGTGCTGGGCCGCGACTTCCAGGAGAACGCCATCGAGATCGACCAGGTGCGCGACGGCGTGCGGCTGTCGGGCTTCGCGGGCCTGCCGACCTACAATCGCGGCAACGCGGCTCACCAGTACCTGTTCGTCAACGGCCGGCCGGTGCGCGACCGCCTGCTGACCGGCGCCCTGCGCGCGGCCTATGCCGATTTCCTGGCCCGCGACCGCCACCCGACGGCGGCGCTTTACGTGACGCTCGATCCGACCGAGGTCGACGTCAACGTCCACCCCGCCAAGGCCGAGGTGCGTTTCCGTGACCCGGCCCTGGTGCGCGGCCTGATCGTCGGGGCCCTGCGCCACGCCTTGGCCGGCGCCGGCCACCGCGCCTCGACCACCGTCGCCAACCAGGCCCTGGACAGCATCCGCGCCCAGCAGAGCCCGTTCCCGGGCTATCAGCCCCAGTACCAGCCGGGCCCCTCGCCCGCCGGCTTCTCGGCCTGGCGGGAAGGCGGCTGGATGCCGCCGACCCAGCGGCCGATGGACCTGCCGGGGCTGAACGAAGTCTCGGCCCGCGTCGAACCCAGCTTTGGCGGTGAACTGGCCGAGGTCGTGCGCGAGGCCTACACCTCGGTCGCCTTCGAGGACCGCCCCGCCCCCGACTACGCGCAGGCCGCGCCGTTCGACCCCGTCGACTTCCCGCTGGGCGCGGCGCGGGCGCAGGTGCACGAGACCTACATCGTCGCCCAGACCCGCGACGGTATGGTCATCGTCGACCAGCACGCCGCCCACGAGCGCCTGGTCTATGAGCGCATGAAGGGCGAGATGGCCGCCGGCGGCGTGGCCCGCCAGACCCTGCTGCTGCCCGAGGTGGTGGACCTGGATCCCGCCGAGGCCGAGCGTGTCATCGCTCGCTCCGAGGAACTCGCCAGCCTGGGCCTGGTCATCGAGAGCTTCGGCCCCGGCGCGGTGCTGGTGCGCGAGACGCCGGCCCTGCTTGGCAAGACCGACGCCGCCGCCCTGATCCGCGACATCGCCGACGACCTGGCCGAGAACGGTCAGGCCCTGGCCCTGAAGGAGCGCCTGGAAGAGGTCTGCTCGACCATGGCCTGCCACGGCAGCGTCCGCGCCGGGCGCCGCCTGAACGGCGCCGAAATGAACGCCCTGCTCCGCGAGATGGAAGCCACGCCCCACTCGGGCCAGTGCAACCACGGCCGCCCGACCTATGTGGAGCTGAAGCTGGCCGATATCGAGAAGCTGTTCGGGCGGCGCTAGAACCTAAGCCCCGCCCAGGCGTTCGCCTCCAAACCCGGAGGCCTACCCATGGAAGTTCATCGCGGCCGACTGATCGACCACATCCAGCTGCGCGCCAAGGACCTGGACACGACCAAGCGCTTCTATCGCGCGGTGCTGGACGTGCTGGGCGTGCCCTACAACGAAGACGACACCCACCTGGACTGCGACGAGATCTGGATCGACGCGGGCGAGCCGGCCACCCACATTCATCTGGCGTTCCAGGCCAAGGATCGCGAGACGGTCGAGCGGTTCCACAAAGCGGGCGTCGAGGCCGGCGGGCGTGACAACGGCGGGCCGGGCGAGCGGCCCTATCATCCGGGCTACTACGCCGCGTTCCTGTACGATCCGGACGGCAACAATATCGAGGCGGTGTTCCACGGCCCCAGCGAACGCTCGGCCGACAGCGTGGTGTTCACCTTCGAGATGCCGAAAGCCTAGGCGGCGTTCTGGGCCAGCGCCAGCGGCGCGCCGTCGGGGCCGCCGATGGGGTTGTCCAGCAGTTCGGTGACCGCCAGGCCTTGGACCAGGGCGATGCCGCCGGCCTTGGCTGCTTCCAGCTCCATCGACGAGCTGACGCCGGCCAGGGCCTGGACGACGCCCTTTGCGGCGTAACCGGACTTGCGCTCGACGAACTTGAGGATCTGCTTCAGGCGATCGTGCTCGGTCTCGCCGTCCAGCACCAGGGTGATGGTGTCGACCAGCTCGGGCGGCAGGCCCTGGATCGGGAAGGTCGGGTCGCTGATCCGCACGTCCAGGCGCGCGAAGCTGCTCTTCAGGAACGCCCGCATCTGCTGGATCATGCCGATCGAGGCCTCGCGCGGCGTGGCGTAGATCGTGGCGACCAGGCGCGGTTGCTGGTCCAGCGGATAGCGCGACAGGCGGCCCTTATAGGCCTCCTGCGACGACGGCGTGGTCAGGTTCCAGAAGCCGAACGGCACGTGGATCTCGCCATAGGGGCCCTTCTTCAGGGCGGCCTGGGCGTCGGTCAGGCAGACCAGATCACGCTTCAGCAGTTTGGCGTCGTCCTCGGGCGCGGGGCCCAGCAGGTCGGAACGCATGCCGATGGTCGAGCCGACGAAGGCGCCTTGCGCCAGGTCGTAGACGCCCCACCAGCCGGTCTCGGCGGGCGGCGGCGGCGGCGCGACCTTGGCCTCGGCCTTCTTGGCGGCGGGAGCCGGCGCGGGCGACGCCTTGGCGGGTTCGACGACCGGCGGAGGCTCCGGCGCGATCGGCGCGGCCTTCGGAGCTTCTGCCGTCGGGATGGTCGAGATCGGCGCGGCGCTCTTGGCGGCCGGCGCGGGTTCTTTTTCGATCGTGGTGGCGGTCGTCAGGCCGCCCGACGCCTTCTTCGCATCGGCCTTTTCGGCGGCGTAGGCCTTGGCCTCGGCGCGGGTGCTGGGCAGCGGGCCGTCGATGGAGTCGGCGGTGATCACGTGGACGCGGCCGGGGTCACCTTCGTAACCCTCGCCGTTCATCAGGCCGCGCAGTTCGGTCTGGGTCAGGGCGGCGAACTTCAGCACCGCCTGCTCGTCGCCCTCGAAGGTCATCAGGGCGATCTGGCCGATCGGACGGCCGGGGAACAGAACCTTCTCCAGCTCGGCGGCCAGGCCCTGGACCTCGGACGGATCCAGGTGCTCGACATTGTGGTCGGCGATGACGAAGGCCAGGGGGGCCACGGCCCCGCACTTGCGCGGCTTGCGCCAGCGGGCCTTCAGGAACGCGTCCGCTACCCCCTGCGCCTTGTGCTTGGGGATGTCGCCCGGCTGGCTGTCGCCATCGGCGGTGAACAAAATTCGAAGGCAGGCGATGGCCGTCATGAGGCCTGACGGTAGCGCGCCTTCATTTGCGATTGGTTACAACCGTCGGGATAACGACGTTTTATCTAGACCTGAGGGCGCGTCGTTCCGTCGCACCCGCCAGGGTTTAGACGAACGTCTCGCTCAGCCGGAATTCCAGCCGCTCGCGGACCGCCGGCCAGTCGTAGTCGGTGATCGAGAACACGGCGGTGTCGCGCACATGGCCGGTCCAGGTGACCTTGTGATTGCGCAGCACGCCTTCCTTGGTCGCGCCCAGCTTCTGGATCGCCGCCTGGCTGCGGGCGTTGCGCACGTCGGTGACCAGCTCGATGCGGATCGCGCCGCCCTTGTCGAAGGCGTGGCCCAGCATCAGGCGCTTGCTCTCGGGATTGATCGGGCCCGAACGCGCCTCCGGGTTCAGGAAGGTCGAGCCGATCTCCAGCCCGCCATGCAGGCGGCGGATGTTCATGTAGCTGGAGGTGCCGACCACCTTGCCGTCCGACAGGCGGCGGATGACGTAGCCGATGCGCTCGCCGCGGTCGGTCTCGCCCTGCAGCGAGCCCCAGAAGTCCTCGAAGCCTTCGCCGCAGCCGTTGACCGACATGATCTCCCAGCTGTCGGGGTCACAGTCGATGGCGGCCTTCAGCTCGTCGCGATGATCGACGGTGATGGGTTCGAGCCGGACGTAGCGGCCCTGGAGGGTGTCGGCGGTCAAGGTCAGCATGGCTGCCGTTGTCGGACAGGCTTGCCGCCCGCGTCAAGCCAGTCTACAACCACTTCAAACAAGCGTTTGACACAAGACAGCGGGTTGAGGGAACGGCCATGGACTTCGATATCTCCCCCACGCAGCGGGCTTTCCTGGATCGCGTCACCGCGTTCATGGACGAGCACATCGTTCCGGCGATCCCGGTCTACGAGGCCGAGATGAACGTCCTCGGCGCCGAGCGCTGGAAGGTCGTCCAGGTCGTGGAAGAGCTGAAGGCCAAGGCCAAGGCGGCCGGCCTGTGGAACTTCTTCATGCCGCCGCACAGCGGCCAGACGCACGTCGACGACACCTTCCAGTTCGAAGGCGTGCAGCTGACCAACCTGGAATACAGCCTGATCGCCGAACAGCTGGGCAAGGTCGGCTTCGCCTCGGAAGTCTTCAACTGCTCGGCGCCCGACACCGGCAACATGGAAGTGCTGATGCGCTACGGCACGCTGGCGCAGAAGGAAAAGTGGCTGCGCCCGCTGATGAACGGCGAGATCCGCTCGGCCTTCCTAATGACCGAACCGGCGGTGGCCAGCTCGGACGCCACCAATATCGAGACCCGCATCGAGCGCGACGGCGACCACTACGTGATCAACGGCCGCAAGTGGTGGTCCTCGGGCGTGGGCGATCCGCGCTGCAAGGTCGCCATCGTCATGGGCAAGACCGATCCCGACAACGCCAGCCGCCACCAGCAGCAAAGCCAGGTCCTGGTGCCGCTGGACGCCCCGGGCATCGAGATCGTCCGTATGCTGCCGGTGTTCGGCTATGACGACGCCCCGCACGGCCACGCCGAGGTCATCCTCAAGGACGTGCGCGTGCCGATCGAGGACGCCCTGCTGCTGGGCGAAGGCCGCGGCTTCGAGATCGCCCAGGGCCGCCTGGGCCCTGGCCGCATCCACCACTGCATGCGCACCATCGGCACGGCGGAAGTCGCGCTGGAGAAGATGTGCAAGCGCCTGATGAGCCGCAAAGCCTTCGGCAAGTACGTCTCGGACCACTCGGTGTGGGAAGAGCGCGTCGCCGACGCCCGCATCGACATCGAGATGTGCCGCCTGCTGTGCCTGAAGGCCGCCGACATGATGGACAAGGCCGGCAACAAGTCGGCCCGTCTGGAGATCGCCATGATCAAGGTCGCGGCCCCGCGCCTGGCCTTGAAGATCATCGACGACGCCATCCAGGCCCACGGCGGCGGCGGCGTGACCACCGACTTTGGGCTCGCCAAGGCCTATGCCGGCATCCGCACCCTGCGCCTGGCCGACGGCCCGGACGAAGTGCACCAGCGCACGATCGCGCGGATGGAGTACGGCAAGTACGGGGACCTGGTCTTCAAGCAGAAGGCCGAGAAGGAAGCGGCCATGCAGGTGCCGGGGATTCGGTGATCGGCTCCCTTCCCCCTTGATGGGGGAAGGGTTGGGGATGGGGGTGATCTGCTGAGCTAGCGGCGTTGCGCTGCATCAACCGCCGTAGTCACCCCCACCCCTGCCCCTCCCCCATCAAGGGGGAGGGAGACTTCGTCGCAGCAAAATCCGGGCGGACACCCGCGCCTCCTCCGGCGATGATCGCCCCATGAGTCGTCCCGCCCGCCTGCTCCTGGACCGCGCGCCGTCGCCGATCGGCGAGCTGCTGATCGTCACCGACGAGGCCGGCCTGCTGCGCGCCGTCGACTTCCACGACCACGAGCACCGCCTCGACCGGCTGCTGAAGACTCACTACGGCCCGTTGCGGCCCGAGCCCGGCGCCGCGCCCGCTGCGATCCGCGAGGCCATGGCCGCCTACTTCACCGGCCGGTTCGAGGTCCTGAACACCATCGCTTGGGCCACCAACGGGACGGCTTTCCAGCATGCCGTGTGGACGGCGCTGTGCGAAATCCCGGCCGGCGAGACGATCACCTATTCCGAGCTGGCCCGTCGCGCCGGCCGCCCAGCCGCGGTCCGCGCCGCCGGCCATGCCAATGGCTCAAACCCGCTCAGCATCGTCGCGCCCTGCCACCGGGTGATCGGCATGGACGGCGCGCTCACCGGCTATGGCGGCGGCATCGAACGCAAGCGTTGGCTGCTGGAGCACGAAGGGGTCAGGCGAAACTCGTGACGCCCCGCAGCACAACGCGGCCGATCTGGAAGAACGGCAGGCTCAGGGTGATGCCGATCAGGGCGTTGAACACCATCGCGCCGTTGTTGTAGCGCCCCGCCGCGCCGTCCAGCGCCGCCGACACCGCCCGGCCCGCCGCCGCGCCCAGCCAGGCCACGGCCAGCGCCAGGGCCATGGCCGCGCCGATCCGGGGCTGGTAGCCCAGATACAGCGCCGCCACCCCGTGCGAGGCGATCAGCACCCCGCCCAGCGCCCGGCCTTCGGCGAACAGCGGCGGCTTGGGCGTGTCCTCGTCGGCGATGCCGGCCATGCCCAGCATCACCTGCGGCCGCGCCAGGATCATGCCGCCCAGCGTCCCGCCGATGACGCAGGCCACGACCGCCAGGAACAGCGACAGGACATAGCTGGACATACAAGATCCTCAGAACACGTCAGGAGATGACGTCAGACTGGCGCGTGACAGACGGCCTCGACGTTTCGGCCGTCCGGGTCAAGCACGAACGCGCCATAGTAATTGGGATGATAATGAGGCCGCACGCCCGGCGCGCCATTGTCGGTCCCGCCCGCCGCCAGGGCCGCGGCGTGGAAGGCGTCGACCTGGGCGCGGTTGGCCGCCAGGAAGGCCACGTGCATTGGCCCCGTGGCGGTCTCGCCCTGGCCGACCCAGAAGCTGGGCTTGCCGGCCTGGATGTCGCGCCGGTCCTCCGTCGGACCATAGCCGTAGAAGGCCGAGCCGCCGGTCTGCTCGGCGCTGACGCTCATGACGATGGTGATGCCCAGCGGGGCGAAGGCGGCGTCATAAAACGTCTTGGCCGCCTGGAGATCACGGACCGTAACGCCCATATGATCGATCATCGGAACCTCCCTCTCATTCATTCTTCGCGAAAAGTTCGCGGGCGTCGTCCTTGACTCCCCCGAGCCCCCTGCCTAACTCACGCCCGACGTTGGCACTCGATGGGAGCGACTGCTAACAGCAACGCTCCCCGGTCCAACTCAGCCTTTATTTGAAACCGTTCCGACGGAGAACACCATGAAGTTTCGTCCCCTGGGCGACCGCGTCCTCGTGAAGCGCGTCGAAGAAGAAACCAAGACCAAGGGCGGGATCATCATCCCCGACACCGCCAAGGAAAAGCCGCAGGAAGGCGAAGTCGTCGCCGTCGGCCCCGGCGCGCGCAACGACAAGGGCGAAGTCGTCGCCCTGGACGTCAAGGCCGGTGACCGTATCCTGTTCGGCAAGTGGTCGGGCACGGAAGTGAAGGTCGACGGTCAGGACCTCCTGATCATGAAGGAAAGCGACGTCCTGGGCGTGGTCGAGGGCTAATCCCTCCCGTCTTCCCAGACGCTTCTTTCTTCCCAGAATTCCAGATTCAGAAAGGCGCCCACCATGGCCGCTAAAGACGTTTATTTCGGCTCGGACGCGCGCGACAAGATGCTGCGCGGCGTCAACATCCTCGCCAACGCGGTGAAGGTGACCCTGGGCCCCAAGGGCCGCAACGTCGTCATCGAAAAGTCGTTCGGCGCCCCGCGCACCACCAAGGACGGCGTCTCGGTCGCCAAGGAAATCGAGCTGTCGGATAAGTTCGAGAACCTCGGCGCGCAGATGATCCGCGAAGTCGCCTCGAAGACCAACGACAAGGCCGGCGACGGCACCACGACCGCCACGGTCCTGGCCCAAGCCATCGTCCAGGAAGGCCTCAAGTCGGTCGCCGCCGGCATGAACCCGATGGACCTGAAGCGCGGCATCGACAAGGCCGTCCTGATCGCCGTCGAGGACATCAAGACCTCGTCGAAGAAGGTCACGACCAACGCTGAAATCGCTCAGGTCGGCACCATCTCGGCCAACGGCGACAAGGAAGTCGGCGATAAAATCGCTGAAGCCATGGCCAAGGTCGGCAACGAAGGCGTCATCACCGTCGAAGAAGCCAAGACCGCCGAAACCGAACTCGACGTCGTCGAAGGCATGCAGTTCGACCGCGGCTACCTGTCGCCGTACTTCATCACCAACGCCGACAAGATGGAAGTTCAGCTGGAAGACCCGCTGATCCTCCTGTTCGAAAAGAAGCTGTCGTCGCTGCAGCCGCTGCTGCCGGTGCTGGAAGCCGTCGTCCAGTCGGGCCGCCCGCTGCTGATCATCGCCGAAGACGTCGAAGGCGAGGCCCTGGCCACGCTGGTCGTCAACAAGCTGCGTGGCGGCCTGCGCGTCGCCGCCGTCAAGGCTCCGGGCTTCGGCGACCGCCGCAAGGCCATGCTGGAAGACATCGCCATCCTGACCGGCGCTCAAGTCGTGTCTGAAGACCTGGGCATCAAGCTCGAAAGCGTCTCGCTCGACATGCTGGGCAAGGCCAAGAAGGTCTCGATCACCAAGGACGACACCACGATCGTGGACGGCGTCGGTGAAAAGGCTGACATTGATGCACGCGTGGGTCAGATCAAGAAGCAGATCGAAGACACCACGTCGGACTACGACAAGGAAAAGCTGCAAGAGCGCCTGGCCAAGCTGGCCGGCGGTGTTGCCGTTATCCGCGTCGGTGGCCAGACCGAAGTCGAAGTGAAGGAAAAGAAGGACCGCGTTGACGACGCCCTGAACGCGACCCGCGCGGCCGTGGATGAAGGCATCGTCCCGGGTGGCGGCACCGCCCTGCTGTGGGCTTCCAAGGCCCTGGCCGGCGTGACCGGCGACAACGACGACCAGACCGCCGGCATCGCCATCGTCCGTCGCGCCCTGCAATCGCCGATCCGCCAGATCGCCGAGAACGCCGGCGTCGAAGGTTCGATCGTGGTCGGCAAGATCCTGGAAAACGCCTCGAGCTCGTTCGGCTTCAACGCCCAGACCGAGCAGTACGTCGACCTGGTCGTCGACGGCGTCATCGACCCGGCCAAGGTTGTCCGCACCGCTCTGCAGAACGCCGCCTCGGTGGCCGGCCTGCTGATCACCACGGAAGCCGCGATCGTCGAAGCCCCCAAGAAGGGCGGCGGCGCCCCCGCCGGCGGCGGCATGCCGGGCGGCATGGGCGACATGGACTTCTAATTTAGAAGTTCAGCGCTTCGCTGAAATGGATGAGGGCGGGATCGAAAGGTCCCGCCCTTTTTCTTGGCCGCTAGCCGACGACCTCGGCGCGCCATTTCTGATTGTCGCCGTCGTGCCACGGATAGCTGATGATCCGCACGCCATCGCCGATGGTCTCGCGGTCGATGTCGGCGACCTGACTGTGGTCCCAGTTGTTCAGCGCGAACCAGGTGTCGTCGAGATAGTCGGTGGTGAAGGCCGCGTAGAATTGCGCGCTCAGCCGCAAAGCGTCCGCTTCATCGCCGAAACCCAGTCGCAGCGGATTGGGTCCCTCGCCCGCGACCCACTGCAGCGAGAAGCCATTCGGCACGTACTTGGTCCGCCAGAGCGTGGAGTTGTCGTTGTATCGGCTCAACGGCCGCAGGACCGCCGCGCCATAGCCGTTCTGGTATTCGTCCACATGTCCGATCACGTAGTTCTGGTCGGAATAGGCGTGAAAACGCACCACGGCGTTGTCCGGTATCTGCGGCATCGCAACCTCCCCACGATTGTTTGTGCGGAGGACGTTGCGCCCGGCGGCTGGTCCGGGCTGTGCAGAAGCGCACTTCGCGTAACAGCGTTCTCACACTCCCGTGAGAGGCGAAAATCGTCCGCATCCAAACTTCGCCACAGGCGTTAACGGCCCCATAGCTCTAGAGCATGGAGGCAGTTGATGGCGTTCGTGCGTGAAATTCCCACCCATCGTCGGCGTCGCATGTCGCGCCCGACCCTGGTCGTGGTCGCGCTTTCGGCCTGGTTGGTGCTGGGCCTACTGAGCCAGGCGGCGTTTCAGCTGATTGGCTGAAGCCCCTTTCGGCGACGCTGAGCGAGCGCTACATGCGCACCCATGTTCCGCCAGCGCCCCGACGCCGATCTCATCGTTCAAGGCTGGGTCATCGGCGTCATGGTCGAGGTCCCAGGCGAGCGCGCGCCCGTCCGCCACTACTTCGCCGTCGGCAAGGCCGACCGGGCCCAGGCCGAATGGACGGCCGTGGACCTGGCGATGAACGCCGGTTCCGTGGCCTCCAGCCCCGTGGGCGGCAAGGAGCCCGTCGAGGCCTTGCGCGAGATCGTCGCCTTCCGCATGCGCGACCTGGGGCTGAAGCCCGGCGAGGCCCGCGCGCTGGGCGACAAGAACCCCCGCCGGTGGCTTTCGCTCTGATCTAGTGGCGCTTGCCGCCGCCGCAGTTGCAGCCGCCGCCACCGCCCCGACCGCCGACACGCACCGAGACCGACGACGAGGCCGAAGCCGAGGCGCTGGCCGAGGACGAAGCGCGGCCCGAGGCGTAGCCGCCGGCCCAGCCGCCGCCGCCCACCAGGCCATAACCGCCGTAGCCGCCGCCCCGTCCGCCCGACTGGGCGCCGACATAACCCATCGGCAGCGGCGGAGGCTCGACATAGCCGCCCCAGGCCTGGGCCGGGGCCGAACCGGCATTCCAGCCGCCGCCAGCGCCATAGCGCGAGCCGGAGTAGCTGGAGGAAGACGAGCTCTCTTCATAACGCTCGGTCTCGCGGGTCTCTTCGTAGCTCTCGACCGCGCGTTCCTGATAGCGAGGCGCCGGGCGATCGACATAGCGGTCCACATAGACCGGACGCTCGATATAGACCGGTTTCTCGACGACCCGCTCGATCGGGACCTCGATACGCTTTTCGACGTAGACCGGCTTTTCCACGACCTTCACGACCGGAACCTCGACCCGCTTTTCGACCACCACCGGCCTTTCGATGACGCGGTCGACGGGGCGGTCGACATAGACGGTCTTCTCGACGATGCGCTCGACGGGCACCTCGACGCGTTTTTCCACGACGACGGGCTTTTCCACGATCTTCACGACCGGGACCTCGATCCGCTTCTCCACGATCACGGGCCGGTCGATGACCTTCTCGACCACCTGGGTGGTGGGACGATCGACATAGAACGGCTTCTCCACGACGACCGGGCGG
Organism: Caulobacter sp. GW821-FHT12D05; assembly: GCF_058807295.1. Lineage (NCBI taxonomy): Bacteria > Pseudomonadati > Pseudomonadota > Alphaproteobacteria > Caulobacterales > Caulobacteraceae > Caulobacter > Caulobacter sp. GW821-FHT12D05. The sequence continues at coordinate 431,213 of NZ_JBXAQO010000003.1, read as the reverse complement.
TCGACATAGACGATCTTGGTGCGAACCTTGGGCGCGACCCGTTTCGGCACATGCTCGCCACGCACCGGCGCGCCGGGGAAGCCGTCGGCCAGGGCGGGCGAAATCGCCGCCGCGCCAGCAAAGGCGGCCGTGGCGCCAACCAGAAGAAGGGTCCGGAGAGACATCGCCGTCCTCGTACGCAAAGCTCGACCGTCCCGGAGCGGGACGACTCCCGCCTCATCCCGCAATCCCCGCGCCAAAGCCTCTTGGCGCCCCCCTCTTGGCTAATGGCGTTCTGTGTGGTCATGCTCCGCGCCAAACGAATGTTTGAGGGGAGAAGACGATGGCGAGAACCCTGGCCGCGATGGCCCTGACCCTGGGCCTGGCCCTGACCGGCGCGGCCTGCGCCCAAGCCCCGGCGAACGTCGCCCCCAACGACTACGGCAATAAGGACAGCTGGCTGTGCTGGCCCGGCCGGGCCGACGCCTGCGCGGTCGACCAGACCACGACCATCGTCCAGGCCGATGGCAAGACCTCGACCGAGACGTTCAAGGCCGCCACGAACCCCGGCTATGACTGCTTCTACGTCTATCCGACCGTCTCGACCGATCCGGGCGGCAACAGCGACATGGTCATCGACGAGGCCGAGCGCCGGGTGGTCGAGCAGCAGCTGGCCCGCTTCGGCTCCAAGTGCCGGGTGTTCGCGCCGATGTACCGCCAGGTGACCCTGGCGGCCCTGCGCACGGTGATGATGGGCCAGCCCTCGCCGGGCAACGGCGTGCTCGCCTATGGCGACGTGCGCGACGCCTGGCGCTGGTATCTGGCCAACGAGAATAAGGGGCGCGGCGTCGTCCTGATCGGCCACAGCCAGGGCTCGCGCATGCTGCTGGACCTGTTGAAGAACGAGATCGACGGCAAGCCGGCCCAGAAGCAGATGATCTCGGCCTATGTGCTGGGCATGAACACCCCGGTGGCCGACAACAAGTTCGGCTCGATCCCGCTGTGCGCCAAGGCCGACCAGGCCGGGTGCCTGGTGACCTACGTATCGTTCCGCGCCAACAGTCCGCCGCCGGCCAACAGCCGATTTGGCAAGACCGACGAGCAGGGCCGCCGCGCCGGCTGCGTGAACCCCGCCGCCCTCTTGGCTGGCAAGGCCTCGACCGATGAAGCGACCCTGCACGCCTATCTGGGGACCAAGCCGTTCCTGTCGAGCCTGCCGCCCAAGCCGTTCGCCAAGGACGTGAACGTGACGACGCCGTTCGTGTCGCTGCCCGGCCTGCTGTCGGCCAAGTGCGTCAGCGAGGGCGACTTCAGCTATCTGGCGGTGAAGGTGAACGCCGACCCGGCCGATCCGCGCACCGACGAGATCACCGGCGACATCGTGCTGCCGGGCGGCGCCGTCCTGAAGGACTGGGGCCTGCACCTGATCGACGTCAATCTTGAGATGGGCGACCTGGTGGCCCTGGCTGATCGTCAGGCCAAGGCGTACGCGGGACGCTAGGACTCACCCACGAGCCCTAGCGCCATCGAATGCCGGCGGCGGGGTCGACGTCCGCTCCGGCCCGCGCAAGGCGCGCGGCTAGCCTTTCGGGCCGGCCGCCGCCTTGAACACGGTCACGCCCAGCAGCATCACGATCACGAAGCCGAGCAGGAACAAGAAGAACAGGATCTTGGCCACGCCGGCCGCGGCGCCCGCGATACCCGTGAAGCCCAGGGCCCCGGCGATCAGGGCGACGACGGCGAGAATGATGGCCCACTTGAGCATACTGAGTTCCTTCGAAGGGCGCGCGAGCGGCGCCGTTGGGAAAACAACGCCTCCTCCGTTCACGCCGTTCCTTGTTTTCGCCGCCCGGCGCCGCTAACTCGAAGCCATGGCCTCCAAGCCCGAAAGCCCGACCGAACCCTTCAAGCGCGCCCTGGCGCACGCCGCGCGCTCGCTCGCCGAGACGCCCGACCTGGAGGTCGTGTTCTCGGGCGATGGTCCCCAGCTCTTGGGCAAGCGCGCGGTGCTGCCGCATCCGCCGCGTGATCTGTCCAGCAAGGAGGCCGCGCGCATCCGGGGCCTGGCCGACCAGATGGCCCTGCGCCTGGCCCACCACGACCCGATGGCCCACGCCCGCGCGCGTCCGGCCTCGCCCGACGGCCAGGCGGCGTTCGAGTCGATCGAGCAGGCCCGCCTGGAAGCGATTGGCGCCAACGCCCTGGGCGGCGTCCGCCAGAACCTGACCGCCGCCCTCGAGGCGCGACTGGAGAAGCAGGGCCTGACCCGCGCCGTGGCCATGGACCGCCAGTCCGCGCCGATGGCCGAGATCCTGGGCCTGATGGTCCGCGAGCGCCTGACCGGCGACGCCCCGCCTGACGGCGCCAAGGCCCTGGTCGACATCCTGCGCAATGACATCGAGCTGCGGGCCGGCAAGGACCTGGACCGTCTGGCCGCCGCCATCGACGACCAGGCCGCCTTCGCCCGGGTGACGCGCGAGATCCTGCGCGACCTCGACCTAGGCGAAGACATGTCCGAGGCCACCGAAAGCGCCGACGAGGACGACGGCGAGGACGAGGGCGCGACCGAGAATTCCGACGAGGATCAGGGCGAGGGCGAAGGCGAGCAGCCTGAAGGCAGCTCCCCGCAGGAAAGCGAAGCCTCCGACCGCGAGACCGAAGCCGGCGACGAGGAGATGGTCCAGTCGGACCAGGAAGGCGAGCCCGAGGAGTCCGACGAGACCCCCGACATGGGCGACGGCGCCAAGGCCGCGCGGCCCGACACCAGCAACGCCCAGGGCGGCGAGCCGCTGTACAAGATCTTCACCACGGCCCACGACGAGATCGTCGACGCCGAGGACCTGTGCGACGCCGAGGAACTGACCCGGCTGCGGGCCTATCTGGACCAGCAGCTGTCGGCCCTCTCCAGCGTCGTCTCGCGCCTGGCCAACAAGCTGCAGCGCCGCCTGCTGGCCCAGCAGAACCGCGCCTGGACCTTCGATCTCGAGGAAGGGATGCTGGACGTCGCCCGCCTGACGCGGGTGATCATCGATCCGACCGCCCCCCTCTCCTTCAAGCAGGAAGAGGACCAGGAGTTCCGCGACACGGTCGTGACCCTGCTGATCGACAATTCCGGCTCGATGCGCGGCCGCCCGATCATGGTGGCGGCGATCTGCGCCGACATTCTGGCGCGTACCCTGGAGCGCTGCGGCGTCAAGACCGAGGTGCTGGGCTTCACCACCCGCGCCTGGAAGGGCGGGACCAGCCGCGATGAGTGGATCAAGTCGGGCAAGCCCGCCGCGCCGGGCCGCCTGAACGACCTGCGCCACATCATCTACAAGGCCGCGGACGCCCCTTGGAGAAGAGCCCGCAAGAACCTGGGCCTGATGATGCGCGAGGGGCTCCTGAAGGAGAACATCGACGGCGAGGCCCTGATGTGGGCGCACCAGCGCGTCATCAACCGGCCCGAAGCCCGCCGCATTCTGATGGTGATTTCCGATGGCGCGCCGGTGGACGACTCCACCCTCAGCGTCAATTCGGGCCACTATCTGGAGCGTCACTTGCGCCAGGTCATCGGTGAGATCGAGGGCAAGAGCCCCGTGGAGCTGATCGCCATCGGCATCGGCCACGACGTCACGCGCTATTACCGCCGCGCCGTCACCATCGTCGACGTCGAACAGCTGGGCGGGGTGCTGGTCGAACAGCTGGCCGCCCTGTTCGAGGAAGAGCCGCGCCAGATCGCCCGCACGCGCGGCCTGCTGGCGCCGCCGCCGGTCGTGACGCCGCAAGCCGCCAAGGCGCCCGGCAAGGTTCCGGCGTGATCGGTCCGCGGTTCGCGCTGATCCTGGGTCTGGTCGGCGGGCTGGGCGGCATGGCCACCCAGTGCACGCCGCGCCGCGACCCGCCGGTGGTCGCCACGCCGGCCGCGCCGGTCAAGGCTGGTCCCGAGATTGGCGTCGTCGCCACGCCCGTGCCGATGGACGCGGCCAACCCGGCCAAGATCGACGCCGGCGGCGGCTTCACCTATGCCGGCGGCCTGCACCTGACCAGCGCCGACACCACGCGCCTGCACGGCCTGTCGGACCTGTCGGTGAGCCCCGACGGCCGCCTGACCGCGATCAGCGACGACGGCGACGTGTTCGAGGCCAAGCTGCAGCTGGATGCGACCGGCCGCCTGGTCGGCGTCACCGACGGCAAGCTGTGGCCCCTGAAGGGCCCCGACGGCCAGCCCCTGCAAGGCAAGGAGCATCAGGACGCCGAAGGCCTGACCGTGCTGCCCAATGGCGACCGCCTGGTCAGCTTCGAGCGCGATCACCGCATCTGGCGCTACGCCGTCGGCCCCGACGGCCGGTGGAGCCTGCCGGCCCCCGCGCCCAAGCCCGCCACCATCTTCCCCGACAACGAGGGCATGGAGGCGATCACCGCCTATCCGGCCGCCGGCCCCGACGCCTATATCGTCGGCGGCGAGGAGGGCGAGGTGTGGCTGTGTCGCCTGTCGTCCGACTGCAAGGCGCTGCCGCCGCAATCGGGTCCGGACTTCACCTGGGGCCTGACCGGCTTCGCGCCCTTCGCGGGCACGGCCATCGCCACCCTGCATCGCGGCTATGACCCCGTACGCGGCTGGCGCTCGGTGGTGCGGTTCATCTCGGACCCGACCAAGCCCCTGGCCCAGCAGCGCACCTCGGCGGCCCTGCACATCGAAGGCGCCATGCCGCGCGACAACTTCGAAGGCGTGTCCCTGACCGCCCCGCCGGCGGGCGCGCCGGCCGGCTCCACGCGGATCTATGTGATCTCGGACGACGGCGCGGTCAGCAACAGCCAGCGCACCCTGCTCCTGGCCTTCGACTGGGTCGCGCCGCCCATGCCGGCCCCGCTTCCGCCCAAGCCCGTCAGGCGTCCTGTTCGCAAACGCTAAACCGGTTTCGTTTCACACGAGACGGTTTCATTGCCAACTATATGATACTATTGAACTTTTTTCCGGAAAATCCGATTTCGCACTTGCAATAGGTACCGGTACCAGATACCGGTGTCAGTGACGGACGACGAGAGGGCGAGAACCTGGGCCGTCAGAGGAACGCACCTGGAGGCGGTTGAATCCAACCTCCTTTCCGGGACTATCAAAATGATCCGTCTGCTCGCTATCGCCATCGCCGCCCTGATGTCCACCGCTGCCGCCACCTCGGCCAGCGCTGGTGAAATCACCATCAAGGTCGCCGGTCGCGCCACCCCGGCCGTCCACGCCGACATCATCAACGCCGCCAAGCAGCTGTGCCAAGAAGACCTGGCCGGCACCCGCGACGCCGCCGACCTGGCCCCCTACTGCGTCCGCGAAATCACCCGCGACGCCGTCTCGCGCACCAAGAGCCCCGAGCTGGTCGCCTACGACAAGGCTCAAGGCCGCAGCGTCTACTTCATGCGAGTCGCCGCTCGCTAATCAGCGGAGCGCTTGCTGAACTAAATGAGGCCCGCGAAGCTTAGGCTTCGCGGGCTTTTTCGTGCCTGTTTCTCGGCCTGAAATCGATTGTTCGCACGCGAAACACCGTTGCGCTCAAGCTAAGGGTGCAATGCAATATAATCGTTGATAACTCAAGAGAACGTTGCTATAAACAACGCGACGGGCTGAGCAGGCGATAGACCGGGTACGGGCCGTCAGGGGAACGCGTCTGGAGGTGGTTGATCACAACCCCCTTTCGGAACTTTCGAGATGATCCGCTCCATCGTTCTGGCCGCTTCGGCCATCGTCCTCGCCGCCGCCGCTCCGGCCTCGGCCGCTGAAATCCGCGTCAAGGTCACCGGCAAGTCGGCCGCTGAAGTCCGCGCCGAAATCGTCAAGGCCGCCTCGACCGTCTGCTGGCAAGACATCCGCGGCGAAGCCCTGGCTGGCTACCTGTACCCGGCCTGCATCCGCGCCTCGGTCAACGACGCCGTGTCGAAGATCAACAATCCGGCGCTGACCGCCTACAACTCGGCCAACCCGTCGTCGGGCGCCGTCGTCGCGCGCTAAGCGACAACACGAGTACCAAGCGTTCAAAACCCGCCGCGGCAGAGGTCGCGGCGGGTTTTGCTTTGCCAGGAAACCTCTGACCGTTTCGTGCGTTAACGCCCGCACGAGAAACAGTGAAGCTTGAAGCTGGGATATTATCGGCACAATGTCGTCTAGCGAGCGGTCGAGCCAGCTGGAGCATGGTTTAGTCGCCCGCCTCACAGGAGCGGTCATGCTCGATTCCGTCCATGAATACGCGATGGATCCAGACCGCTCGGCGCCTGCCGACGACGGCCTCGCCGATATCGAGCTGCTGCACAGCATCAGCGTCGCGCTGATCGGCGAGCAGGACCGGGTGGAGCTGTACAACAAGATCGTAGACGCCGCGGTGTCGATCACCCGCTCGCAGTTCGGCACCATGCAGTTGCTGTGCCCGCAGGGCGACCCGTCGGGCCATGGCGGCGAGCTGCAGCTGCTCTGCCATCGCCGTCTGCCGCCCGAGGCCGTGGCGTTCTGGCAGTGGGTCAGCCCCTCGGCCCACAGCAGCTGCACGATGGCGCTGAAGACCAACGCCCGCACCGTCATTCCCGACTATGAGGCCTGGGACGAGATCGCCGGCACCGAGGACCTGATGGCCTTCCGGCGCACGGGGATCCGCTCGGCCCAGACCACGCCCTTGCGCGCCCGTGACGGTCGCCTGCTGGGCATGATCTCGACCCACTGGAGCAAGGTCCACCAGCCCTCGCAGCGTGACCTGCGCCTGCTCGACATCCTGGCCCGCCAAGCCGCCGACCTGCTAGAGCGCACGATCGGTGAGGAGGCCCTGCGCGAGGCCGAGGCCCGACTGCGGAGCCTGAACGAGACGCTCGAGACCCAGGTCCAGCAACGCACCAACGCCCTGCTCGCCGCCGAGGGCCAGGTTCGCCAGATGCAGAAGCTGGAGGCCATCGGCCAGCTGACCGGCGGCGTGGCGCATGACTTCAACAACCTGCTGACCGTGATCCGCTCCTCGGCCGAGCTGCTGCGCCGGCCCAGCCTGCCCGCCGAGAAGCGCGAGCGGTATCTGGACGCGATTTCCGACACGGCCGACCGCGCCGCCAAGCTGACCGCCCAGCTGCTGGCCTTCGCCCGTCGCCAGACCCTGAAACCCACCACCTTCAATGTCGGCGACCGGATCGCCAGCGTCGCCGACATGCTGGGGACCGTCGTCGGCGGACGCATCCGGCTGGCCGTCGAGCCCTGTCCGACCCCCTGCTTCGTGGAAGCCGACGCCAGCCAGTTCGAGACCGCCCTGGTCAACATGGCCGTGAACGCCCGCGACGCCATGGACGGCGAAGGCGACCTGGTCATCCGGGCCTATGAGGCGGCGTCGTTGCCGCCCCTGCGCGGGCACGGCGGCCACGAAGGCCCCTTCATCGCCATCTCCATCACCGACACCGGCGCGGGCATGTCGCCCCAGGTGCTGGAACAGATCTTCGAACCCTTCTTCACCACCAAGGGCGTGGGCAAGGGCACCGGGCTGGGCCTGTCGCAGGTGTTCGGCTTCGCCAAGCAGTCCGGCGGCGACGTGGACGTCGAAAGCCAGGCCGGGTCAGGCTCGACCTTCACCCTGTACCTGCCGCGCGTCGACGCGCCGGCCCATGTCGACGCTCAGGACGCCGTAGAGCCGTCGGCCGATCCGCACGGGGCCATCCTGATCGTCGAGGACAATGCCGAGGTCGGCGAGTTCGCACGGCAGCTGCTGGACGATCTGGGTTTCGAGACCTGCCTCGTGGCCAACGGCCAGCGCGCCATCGCCGTCCTGGAAGAGCGCGGCGGCGGCTTCGACTATGTCTTCACCGACGTGGTCATGCCGGGCATCAGCGGGCTGGAGCTGGGCCGCCGGATCCGCAGCCGCTGGCCCAGCCTGCCGGTGGTGCTGACCAGCGGCTACAGCCAGGTGCTGGCCGACGACACCCACCACGGTTTCCCAGTCCTGCAGAAGCCCTATTCGATCGGCGAACTGGGCCGCATCCTGCGCTCGGCCCGCCACTAGCTTCTATGCGCTAGCCACGCACACACGACGAAAAGCCCGCCGGGAGACCCCGGCGGGCTTTGTCGTTTCAGCCTTGAAGGACCGTAAGCCTTAGGCGGCTTGCGCGGCGGCCTTGGCCTTGGCCTTGACCTGCGACTTGATCTTCAGGGCGCGCGGCGACAGCTGCTCGTCCTTGGCGCCCAGCAGGAACACGTCCAGGCCGCCCTTGAAGTCCAGGGTGCGCAGGGCGGCGTTGCTGATGCGCAGACGGAACGTCTGGCCCAGCGACTCCGAGGCCAGCGTCGCCGGCGACAGGGCCGGCAGGAAGCGGCGCTTGGTCTTGATGTTCGAGTGGCTCACATTGTGGCCGACCATCGGACCGATACCGGTAAGTTCGCAACGGCGCGACATGGTGGTTACCTTGGCTTGGGCGAAACCGTCTGGCTCGGTGAAGAGCCTGGCTCCGATAAGATATGAATTCGGACACACGGTTGGACCAGGCCGACCGCGCGAGAGCGGGCGATATAGGCGAAGGGTCACCCCTGAGTCAAGGCTCCTGGCCTCGCAACCGCGAAGGAACCCGACGCCTCACCACCGCCTTCAAGCACGGTTCATATCACGCTCTATATAGGGACCGCATGAAGGAGACCCGTCGTATGCGTTCCACCGCCCTCGTCGCCGCCGCTGTCACCCTGTCGGCCGGCCTGGCCCTCGCCGGCTTCAGCCTGGCCCAGACGACGCGCGCGCCTGCCCGCTCAACGATTCTCCCCGGCCAGTGGGAGTACGACTACCGGATCGGCATGATCCCGGTCAGCAGCGAGACCAAGTGCCTCAAGCCCGCCGACGCCGAGCAGTTCTCGCGCGGTATCTGCACCAAGCGCTATCGCTGCGAGTACACCACCAATGTGGTCCGCGACGGCAAGATCGCGCTGAAGGGCACCTGGACCGACAAGAAGGACCGCGTGTCGCCGGTCACCGCCAATGGCGTCTATTCGCCCGAGGCCTTCAAGATGGACATCCACATCAAGACCATCAACGGCATGCCCCTGGCCGGCAGCCTGACCGCCAAGCGCCTGGCGGCCGAGTGCCCTCCTGAAGAGAAGAAGGCGGAAGAGAAGAAGGCCGAGGAAACGCCCGCCAAGCAGCCGGCGTCCTGAAACCGATTTGTGGTTAATCCGCTTTAAGCTACAATAGCTTGTAGGGAACAAACACTGAATCGGGGAACGTCGCCGATTCGGTCCTGATTCGTTTCGCCCCTGTTCGAGGAAGCGTTACCGCGCGTTAAGAGGCGTGGTCGGACGATCTTCAGAAGCTTTGAAAACCAACCGCCATCGGCCCGTCCTCGTCCTTCGACAAGCTCAGGATGAGGACTACTTTTGACGCGGTATCAGTAGAAACCTCACCCTGAGCTTGTCGAAGGGCGAGGTTGCGGTCCCTCAGACCCCGCGCGGCGGCGCGACCGAGAACTCCAGGTCAAACAGCGTCGGGACCGCGCTGGTCTTGGCCTTCTCGATGGTCAGCAGCTTGGCCTTGGTCTCCGCCCCGCCCGGCGCCGAGAAGCCGCCCATATTGCCCGACGAGCCCAGCACGCGGTGGCAGGGCACCACGATCGGCCAGGGGTTCTCGCCCAGGGCCTTGCCGACGGCTCGCGCCGCGCCCGGCTCGCCCATAGCCTTGGCCACCTCGCCATAGGTCGAGGTGTCGCCCGGCGTGATGGCCCGGGCGATCTCGTAGACCCGCAGGTTGAAGGCCGACTGGCCGTCCAGATCCAGCGGGATGTCCGACAGGTCGTCGCGGCCGCCGGCCAAGAGATCGCGGATCCGCTCGATGACCGCGTCGATCTCCGGCGAAGGCTCGGCCTCGATCGCGTCGGGAAACCGACGCCGCAGCCGCGCCCAGGCCGCGCCCGGCGAGCTTTCCGGCAACTGCACGCCGATCAGGCCGCGATCGCCCCAGGCGAGGCCACAGCGCCCGATCACCGTGTCGAAAAGGGTGAAACCCTGGTCGGTCATGCGAGAAAAATAGCAGGCCTGTTGCGAGTTGGGAGGTGCGGCCCGTACGATTTCCGGAACTTGCTGTTTTCGGAGGCTGGCCTTGCGCCCGATTCTTCTCGCCGCCCCCTTAGCCGCCCTGCTGGCCGCCACCTCGATCACCTCGGCGAACGCGGCCGATATCCTGATCCACGGTGGTCCGATCCACACCGGGGTCGACGCCGCGCCGACCGCCGAGGCGGTGCTGATCCGCGACGACAAGATCCTGTTCGTCGGCCCCTTGGTCGCCGCGAAGGCCAAGGCCGCCAAGGACGTCCGCGACATCGACCTGAAGGGCGCCGCCGCCTATCCCGGCTTCGTCGACGCCCACGCCCACCTGGTCGGCATCGGCCTGCGCGAGCTGACTCTCAATCTCGACCAGATCCAGTCGATCGCCGAACTGGTCGCCACGGTGAAGGCCTATGCCGCCGCCCATCCCGAGGGCGCGATCTTCGGCCGGGGCTGGATCGAGACCCACTGGCCCGAGAAGCGCTTCCCGACCAAGGCCGACCTGGACGCCGCCGCGCCGGGTCGCATCGTCGTGCTGGAACGCTCGGACGGCCACGCCAGCGTCGCCTCCAGCGCCGCCCTGGCCAAGGCGGGCGTCACGGCGACCACCGCCGCCCCGGCCGGCGGCCAGATCCTGAAAGGCGCCGACGGGTCTCCCGACGGCATGCTGATCGACCACGCCCAGAGCCTGGTCGAGGGCGTCATCCCGCCGCCCAGCGAGGCCCTGAAGCGCGAGGCCGTCCGCAAGGCCGGCGCGCTCTATGCCGCGCGCGGCTGGACCGGCTTGGACAATATGAGCGTCATGGGCGACGACCTCGCTTTGATCCGCGACGAGGCCGCCAAGGGCGCCTTCAAGATCCGTGTCGACAACTACATGGACCCCAGCGGCGCGGCCGAGGTGCTGGCCAAGGGTCCCACGAGCGACGCCACGGGGCTCATCCGTGTGCGCGGCATCAAGCTCTATATGGACGGTGCCCTGGGCTCGCGTGGCGCGGCGCTGCTCGAACCCTATAGCGACGCCGAGAGCCTGGGCCTGCAGCTGACCCCGCAGGACAAGGGCCTGGCCCTGATGAAGCGGGCCAAGGCCGTCAGCGCCCAGGTGGCCATGCACGCCATCGGCGATCGCGGCAACCGCATGACCTTGGACTGGTTCGAGCAGAGCCTCTCGGGCGACACCGCCGCCCGCTGGCGCATCGAGCACGCGCAGATCGTCGCCGACACCGACGTGCCGCGCTTCGCCAAGCTGGGGGTCATCGCCTCGATGCAGCCCAGCCACGCCATCGGCGACTTTTATTTCGCGCCCGCGCGCCTGGGCAAGGCGCGCCTGCACGAGGGCTATCGCTGGAACGACTTCCTGAAGGCCGGGGTCGTGGTCGCCGCCGGGTCGGACGCCCCGGTCGAGGTCGGCGACCCGCGCATCGAGTTCTACGCCGCCGTCTATCGCCACAGCCTGACCGGCTTCGCCAACGAGGACTGGCATCTGGAAGAGGCGGTGTCCCGCGCCCAGGCCCTGAAGATGCTGACCCTGGCGCCGGCCTATGCGGTGTTCCGCGAGAAGGAGCTGGGGACCTTGGAGGCAGGGAAGAAGGCGGACGTGACGGCTTTTGATCGGGACCTGATGACGGTGGAACCGAAGGCGATCCTGACGGCGCAGCCAGTGCTGACGGTGGTGGACGGGAAGGTGGTGTTCAGCCGCTAACGCCGTGCGTCCTTCGAGGCGCGCTCAGGAGCGCGCACCTCAGGATGAGGTCGTCTTTGCTGAATTCCTCATCCTGAGGTGTGAGCCGAAGGCGAGCCTCGAAGGACGCACCGCCTTGCCTCCCCACGATTCCCGCCCCACCTTCCCAGTATGAGTGACCGTTCGACCGGCCTGGCCCCTTCGAAGCTGACCGCGGTCCTGGGGCCCACCAATACCGGCAAAACCCATCTGGCCGTCGAACGCATGCTGGGCCACGCCTCGGGCATGATCGGCCTGCCGCTGCGCCTGTTGGCGCGCGAGATCTACGACCGGATCGTCAAGCTGCGCGGCAAGGCCAGCGTGGCCTTGATCACCGGCGAGGAGAAGATCACCCCGCCGCGCGCGGCCTATTTCGTCTGCACGGTCGAGGCCATGCCGTTGGCCCGCGAGGTCGACTTCCTGGCGGTCGACGAGATCCAGCTGTGCGCCGATCCCGAGCGCGGCCACATCTTCACCCACCGCCTGCTGCATGCGCGCGGCAAGTTCGAGACCATGTTCCTGGGCGCCGGGACCATGGGTCCGCTGGTCCGCCGCCTGCTGCCGGACGCCGAGATCGTCGGGCGTGAGCGGTTCTCCAACCTGTCCTATGCCGGCTCCAAGAAGCTGACCCGCCTGCCGCGACGGACGGCGATCGTCGCCTTCTCCACAGACGCGGTCTACGGCATCGCCGAGTTGATCCGGCGTCAGCGTGGCGGCGCGGCCGTGGTGATGGGCTCCCTGAGCCCCCGCACTCGCAACGCCCAGGTCGCGCTCTACCAGTCCGGCGAAGTCGACTTCCTGGTGGCCACCGACGCCATCGGCATGGGCCTGAACATGGACGTCGACCACGTGGCCTTCGCGGGGCTTCGCAAGTTCGACGGCAAGCGCACCCGCTGGCTCTATCCGCAGGAGGTCGGCCAGATCGCCGGCCGGGCGGGCCGCTACACCCGCGACGGCACCTTTGGTGTCACCGGCGACTGCGAGGAGATCGACGAGGATCTGGTCGAGGCCGTCGAAAGCCACACCTTCGAGCCGATCACCCAGGCCGAGTGGCGCAACGCGCGCCTGGACTTCGGCTCGTTGCCCGGCCTGCTGCGCTCGCTGAACGAGCCGCCGGGACGCAAGAGCCTGTCGCTGTCGCAGGAGGCGCTGGACGAACGCACCCTGCGCGCCCTGGCCAAGGACGAGGACGTCATCAAGCGCTGCAAGACTGACCGCTCGGCCCTGCTGCGCCTGTGGGACGTGTGCCAGACGCCGGACTTCCGCAAGACCACCGACGACGACCACCAGCGCATGGCGCGCACCCTGTTCGACGACCTGACCACCGGCCGCAAGCGCTTGCCCGAGGATTGGGTCAACGGCCAGTTCAAGGCGCTGGACCGGGTCGACGGCGAGATCGACAGCCTGGCCGCGCGGCTGTCGGGCGTGCGCACGCTCAGCTACATCGCTAACCGCCCCGACTGGGTGGCCAACCCCGCCCACTGGCAGGGCCTGACCCGCCAGCTGGAAGACCGGATCAGCGACACCCTGCACGAAAAGCTGATGGCCCGGTTCATCGACCGCCGCACCAGCGTGCTGATGAAGCAGCTGGGCGAGCGCGAGACGCTGTACGCGGGCGTCGGCCAGGACGGCGAGGTGACGGTCGAGGGCCACGTGGTCGGCCACCTGTCGGGCGTGGCCTTCACCCCGGTCAAGGCCGCCTCGCCCCTGGAGGAAAAGGCCCTGCGCAATGCCGCCCAGCGCGCGGTCGGCCCCGAGATCGCCCGCCGCCTGGGCGTGATGGCCAGCGAGCCCGACGACGCCTTCGCCCTGACGCCCGACGGCGCGATCCTGTGGCGCGGCGAGGCGGCCGGGGCCGTGCGCCGCGACTTGCCCCTGCTCTCGCCCCGCGCCCGCCTGTTGGGCGAACTGGGCGCGGCCGCCGTGCGCGAACGAGCCGAGCGGCGGCTGGACGCGTTCCTGGCCTCGGAGGTCGACAAGCATCTGGCCCCGCTGCGCAAGCTGGAGCGCGCCTTGGGTGGCGGCGAGCTGCGCGGCCTGCCACGCGGCGTGGCCCACCGCCTGCTGGAGGCCGGCGGGGTGTTGGACAAGCGGCCGGTCGATCCGGAGCTGAAAGCCCTGAGCCAAGGCGAACGCCGGACGCTCAAGAGCCTGGGCGTGCGGATCGGGGCGTTCAGCCTCTACTGCCCGGCCGCGATCAAGGCCGAGGCCATCGCCTGCGCGCGTGCTTTGAACCCGACCGGCTGGCGCGGGGCGCTGACCACGCTGGAGGCCCTGCCCTCACCCGAACCCTCGGCCCGTGAGCTGTCGGCCAGCGGCCTGCGCGCCGTGGCCGGGTTCAGCGTGCCCGTGGAGGCGCTGGAAGAACTGGACGCCCTACTGCGCGCCGAGCAGCACCACGGCGGCGTCATCCTGACCGACAAGGCCCTGGAAAAGCTGGGCTGGACCACCAAGCAGGCCTCCAACGTGCTGCGGGCCCTGGACTACACCCCAGCCATCCGCGCCAAGCCCGACCAGCCGATCGTCTGGAAACGCCGCGGCGCGGCCAAGCTGGAACAGAAGCCGATCAAAGCGCGGCCGGACTCGCCGTTCGCCGCGCTCGCCAAGCTGACCGAGCCGCCGCCGAGGCGGAAGAAACCGCGCCGCCGCAAGCCGGCCGCCCAGAAAGCCGCGTCATGACCGACACCCATGGCGACAGCGTCCGCGCCGACGTCTGGCTCTGGCGCGCCCGCTTCTTCAAGACCCGCTCCCTGGCCGCCAAATTCGTCGACGAAGGCCGCATTCGCCTGACCCGAGGGGGGACGGAGAGCCGGGTGGATAAGCCCTCCCGAACGCTGAAGCCCGGCGATGTGGTGGTGTTCGGGCTCGGCGGGCGACTGATTGCCGTGCGGGTGCTGGACTGCGGCGAACGGCGCGGGCCGGCGACGGAAGCGCGCGGACTGTACGAGGCCGTCGAGGGTTAGAACCGCCGGAACAGCCCTTCCGAAACCCTCTCTCATGGAGAGAGGGAGGGGCCCGCCGCGAAGCGGTGGGAGGGTGAGTGGGTAGGCGAAGCCCGTGGGTGATCTTGGCGCTGCTGCGAGCGATGTGCCGGCACGCCGGTTGAGGGTGTAACCACTCACCCTCCCACGCTCTGCGTGGGCCCCTCCCTCTCTCTAAGAGAGAGGGTTTGCGAGAGGCGGCCACACCCGCGCGCTCACTCCCCCGCCCTCGCGGTTGCCGATCACCAGCTTGCCGCCGAAGCGTTTGATCAGGCGTTCGGCCGTCGGGATCCCTAGGCCGAAGCCGCCCGTATCCCGCGCCCGCGCCGCGTCGCCCCGGAAGAACGGCTCGTAGATCCGCGCCATGGCCTCGTCGGTCAGGCCGGGACCGTGATCCAGCACCTCGATCAGCGGGCCGTCCGGACCGTCGGACAGCCGCACCTTGGCCTGGCCGCCGAAGCGGACGGCGTTGTCGATCAGGCGGATCAGGGCCTGTTCCAGCGGGCCGCGATGGGTGGTGACCAGCAGCGCCTTGTCGCCCTCGTAGCGGACCGCGTCCGGCCAGCGCGCCGTGATCCCCTGGATCAGCGACGGCAGGTCGACGACCTCGGCCGTGCTGGCCGAGTGCTGGGCGCGCAGCCAGTCGGCCAGGGAGCGCAACATGGCGTCCAGTTCGTGGGTGTTGTCGGCGACCAGGGTCTTGATGTCGTCGGGCTCGATATAGTCGGCGGCCAGGGTCAGGCGGGCCAGGGGCGTGCGCAGGTCATGGCTGAGCGCCTCCATGGCCTTGGCCTGGTCCTCGATCAGGCTGGCGATGCGGCGCTGCATGTCGTTGAAGGCCCGACCCAGCTCGACGATGTCGTTGGGGCCTTCGACCACGATCGGCGACGGCGGGCTTTCACCGACGTGGCGCGAGGCCTGGGTCAGGCGGCGCAGCGGCTCGCCCAGCTGGCGCAGGGCGTAGGCGCCCAGGGCCACGCAGGCTAGGGAGAAGACCAGCGTCGTGGCCACCGCGCGCAGGGCGATCGGCCAGGGCCGGGGGAAGTTGCGCGAGCGGAAGGTCAACCACCGGCCGTCCTTCAACCCCATGACGCCGACCAAGTCACGCCCCCCATCTGGCCGACTCTCGGACCACAGGCGCAGGGGGTGGCCGGCCAGGGCCGGCTCCCAGCGCTGGACATAGTCGGCGATGGCCTTGGCCTCGTCGGTCTGATCGCGGGTGGTCGGCGGTCCCTCAGGCGGCAGGGCGACCACCTCGGCCTGGAGGTAGTGTGAGCTCATCACCTGGTCGAAATCGGCCTGGGTCAGGCGGGCGACCCGCTCGCCGACCACCAGCAGCTCGGCGATGCGGCGGGCGTGGTCCTCGCGCAGGGTCTGGCGATCGATGGCGCTGTAGAAGGCCACGCTGGCCGTCAGCTGCACCAGCACGATGGCGACCACCACCCAGATGGATCGCCCTACGAAGCCGCGGGATCGCCGCAGCACTTTGCGCACCGTCAGTGTCATGGGCCGACGCTACACGATCGGCGGCGTCGCAGGCCACTAAGGGCTAACCGCCGAAGCCTTTCAGGAACCCCGCCACCGCGTCGGCCGGCATCGGACGGCCGAAATGGTAGCCCTGCACCTGGTCGCAGCCATAGTGCTCCAGCGCCTTCAGTTGCTCGGCGTCCTCGACGCCCTCGGCCACCACCTTCATGCCCATCGAGGTGCCCAGGGTGATGACGGCCTTCACGATCGCCTCGTCCTCGGTGTTCTGGACGAAGGACTTGTCGATCTTGAGCCGGTCGATCGGGAACTGGCGCAGGTTGGCCAGCGAGGCATAGCCGGTGCCGAAGTCGTCCAGGGCGATCATCACTCCGGCCTCATGCAGGCGGCGCACGGTGTCGCTGACCAGGTCTGAGCCCCAGCCCATATAGACGTTCTCGGTGACCTCGATGGTCAGCCGCTCGCACGGCACGTTCCAGCGGGCCAGGCGCTCCTGGATCTCCTCGGCCAGACGGCCCGAGCGGAACTGGGCCGAGCTGATATTGACCGCCACGCGGCCGAAGTCGACGCCCTCATCCAGCCATTCGCGCATCTGGCGCAGCGCCGCCTCGAAGGCCACGTCGCCCAGCTTCAGGGAGAGGTCCTGGTCCTCGAAGGCGGGCATGAAGCGGGCCGGGGTCAGCACGCCCTGCTCGGGGTGCACCCAGCGCATCAGGGCCTCGAAGCCGGCGACCTTGTTCTCGCGGATGTCGACCACCGGCTGATAGAACAGAGTGAACTCGTTGTCGGCCAGGGCCATGCGCACGTCGCGCAGCAGCTCCAGCCGCTGCTCGACCTCGGACCGCATCGACGGCTCGAACACGATGCTGCGGTTTCGGCCGGCCTCCTTGGCGCGGTACAGCGCGATGTCGGCGTTCTTGATCATGTGGGCCGGGTCGGCGTCGGGGTCGCCGTGCAGGGCCGCCCCGATGCTGGCGCTGGCGGTGAAGCTGCGACCGCCATGCTCGATGGGCTGGCGCAGCAGGTCCTGCAGCTTGCCGATCGGCCGCAGCATGTCGGCCTCGCCATGCAGGCCGCGCAGGATCACCGCGAACTCGTCCCCGCCCAGGCGGGCCACCGTGTCGTTGCTGCGGAAGGCGTGTTCCAGCATGCCCGCCAGGCGCCGGAGCAGAGCGTCGCCCGCGTCATGGCCCAGGCTGTCGTTGATGTCCTTGAAATGATCGACGTCGATCATGATCAGGCCGAACATCTCGCCCAGCGTCTCGGACGCCGTCACCGCCTCCTGGAAGCGGTGCTGGAACAGGGCGCGGTTGGGCAATCCCGTCAGCGGGTCCTTGAAGGCCAGGGTCTCGATCGCCTCGGTCTGGCGGCGGCGGTCGGTGATGTCCTTGAACAGGTTGACCAGCTTTTCGGGCTTGCCGTCGGCCCCGACGAACACCTTGCCGACCGAGCGGACCCAGGTCTCGAGCCCGTCGTCGCGGTTCAGCTTGAACTCGAAGACCCGGGCCTCGCCGATCTTGCGGGTGGCCACGGCGTCGGCGCAGCGCTGGCGGTCGTCGGGATGGACGATCTCCAGCGGGTCCTTGTCGAACAGGCACCACTTCTGCAGCTCGGGCGCGGTGCCCGAGAAATAGATCTCGCGCGTGCGCAGGTCGTATTCGCGGACCAGCAGGTCATCCAGCTCCAGCGCCATCTTCAGGCGCTGCTGATCGCGTTCGGCGCGCAACACGCTCTCGGCATAGCCGGTGACGTCGCGGGCGGTGATCATGACAGCGTAGTTCTCACCGGCGTCCACGCAGGCGGAGAACTCCGTGCGCCAGACGTGCTGGACGCCCTGAGCGTCAAGCGTCGGCAGATAACGCGAAAACGGCACGCCTTCCTCGGCGCAGGCCAAGAGCACGCCGGCGTCCTCGGGAGCCACCAGGCCGCCCGCCCCGGCGTCGGCGCCGATGGCCACGCCCGCCGCGATGCCCTGCTGCGCCCACTCACGGCTGACCGCCACCAGCGTCAGATCGCGGTCCAGCAAGGCCGCGGCGAAGGGAATCTCGCGGACGAACTCACCGAACGCGCGCGCACGCGCCCTGGCCAGGGCGCGTGTGGCGGTATCGGCTTCCAGCGTGGGTTGGACAGCCAAGGCGTCAATCTTCATATTTGTCGGCTTTCCGACTTTGTTTTTATTGGGCGTTTCCTGACCCGCATAATCACGTTCGTTCAATAAGAAATGGTTTGCGCCCAGACGAACCCAAGACGACCAGATGTCGCGCGGCATTCCTGCAGAACGCATAAGGACGTGCAGAAAGTGGTCGCGCCCTGGCCACGCCTAGAGAATTCCTGGGACCGCGTGCGGCCAAGCCGCATTGACAAGAGGGCCTGGGACTTCGAAAACGCCCGCGCCTAACTCCGTCCGACCTCATCCGAGTTTTCGATGACCTACATCGTCACCGACGCCTGCGTCCGCTGCAAGTTCATGGACTGCGTGGAGGTGTGCCCGGTCGATTGCTTCTACGAAGGCGAGAACTTCCTCGTCATCAATCCCGACGAATGCATCGACTGCGGCGTCTGCGAGCCGGAGTGCCCGATCGACGCCATCAAGCCCGACACCGAGGACGAGGCCGACGGCAAGTGGCTGAAGATCAACGCCGACTACGCCAAGGTCTGGCCGAACATCACGGTGAAGGGCGAGCCGCCCGCCGACCGCGAGGCGTTCGAACGCGAGACCGGCAAGTTCGAGAAGTACTTCAGCGAAAAGCCGGGCAAGGGCTCCTAAGCGCCCCCGCGATTTCTCAAGCGTCAAAAGACGTCAGGCCGTGAAAGCTTGACGGTTCGTCCCGCATGCCGGGACGCAACCCTTTCATAGGGCTGAATTTTATGCTATTGTCGCCCTCGACGTGACGGCTGCGGCTATTCGCGACCGTCCGTCTTGTCGAAGAAGCCGTTTCAACAAACCACTTTGAACCGGCTCGCCCGATCGAAGGCGAAGGGTGTCTTAGAGATCTATTCCAAATCCTGACAGGCTTGGCCCCGCGCACCTTCTTCCGCGGAGCAAGAACCTGTCGTTTTTGATTTGGGGTGGGTTACGGCGTTCGGGTCCCGAGGACCCGCATACATGAGGACGAACATGAGCAAGACTGGTCTGGAATTCTCGGTCGGCGATCACGTCGTTTACCCCGCGCATGGCGTGGGCACCATTCAGGCGGTCGAGACCCAGGAAGTGGCCGGTATGTCGCTCGAAGTCTACGTCATCACTTTCGACCATGAAAAAATGACGCTGCGCGTCCCGACCAAGAAGGCCAAGACGGCCGGCCTGCGTCCGCTGGCCGAAGGCGGCACCGTCTCGCAAGCCCTGACCACCCTGAAGGGCCGCGCCCGCGTGAAGCGCACCATGTGGTCGCGTCGCGCTCAAGAGTACGAAGCCAAGATCAACTCGGGCGACCTGATCTCGATCGCCGAGGTCGTTCGCGACCTGCACCGCGCCGAGAACCAGCCGGAACAGTCCTATTCGGAACGCCAGCTGTATGAATCGGCCCTGGACCGCATGGCCCGCGAAGTCGCCGCCATCGAGCGCATCGACCGCGAAGCCGCCATCGGCATCCTGACCAAGTCGCTGGTCAAGGCCGCCTAAGCCTTTCCAGGCTTTCGGAAATACGAAGACGCCCTCCGCTCAGCGGGGGGCGTTTTTGTTTGGGTCGGACGGGCGGACGACCGACACCGCCCCGCCCGGCGCGACGACCAGCGCGTCATGGGCGTCCAGGCGCAGGATCGCCGCTGGCCGGTCGCTCTCGGCGATCGCGCGGCCCAGCCTCTGTTGTCCGCGTTCGAAGCGGTCCAGCGGCCAGGGCAGCGGCTTCAACGGCTTGTCGATCGGCCGCGTGAAGTTGTCCCAGTGGACCGGAACGACGGTCGACGCCCCGACCGCGCCGCCGACCTGCCGCCAGTACGTCGTGACCTTCTCCTGCGACAGCTTGCCCAGCCGACCGACGCCCAGGAACACGACCTGCGCGCTGACCTCGGCATAGGCGTTGCGGGAAAAGCCCGCGCTGGGATGGACCAGGATCGCGCGGTCGCCATGGCGGATCCGGTAGGAGAAGTTCTCCCTGTCCTTCAGCTTCCGGAAGTGGGCCGGCAGGGTCTGGGTCGACGGCGTGTCGCCGGTCAGGAGCCAGCCCAGCAGGCGGCCCGTATCACCGTGCGGCGCCTTGAAGACCTGGACCTCGTAGGGACCGAAATAAAGCGTCTGGCGATCATGGACCGTGCACAGCTGGGTCTTGGGCACATCGGCGGCGAGACCCAGGTTCACGGTCGAGGTTCCGCCGACCACGACCGTCCCCTCGCGCAACTGCGCGATCATCGGCGCATCCATGGCGTGGTCGTGATGGGCGTGCGCCACGAGCACGGCGCGCAGGCGCTTGACGCCGACCTTGTCGAGTTGCGCCTCCAGCGCCTTGCGATCAGGCCCGATACGCCCGAACAGCGTGTCGCCCAGGTCGGGCCGCGTGAAGTAGCCGTCGATCAGCAGCTGGCTTTCACCGTCGTCGAACAGCAGTGTCGAGACGCCGAGAAACGTGACCTTCAGCGGCCCGGCGGGCGCGCTCGTGGCCAAGTTCTTGTCCTTGGGACAGCCTTCCGTCACGGGGCCGGGCTCGGCGGCGGCAGGCCCCGCCAGCAGCGCAAGACCCAGGCTCACGCCGGCGAAAACGCTGCGAATAGGACCCACCTTGCCGCCCTCAGCCCCTTAGATTGGGTGAACGATGGTTTCCCAGCTTGACGCCGTCAACCTTGAGTCCTTGGATGAGCCGACTTCGCTCATAGCGTAAGACGGTCGGGGGGCCAGATGCGGAAGACGATAGCGGTTGTGGCGGCGCTCAGCCTCGGCCTCATCGCCGGCCCCGCCTTCGCGGCCTGCGCGGACAACTCGCGGATCGACTGGCAGGTCGCCGGCGGGTTTGCCCTGTTCAACAAGACCGAGGCCGGTCGCCAGGCCGGCGACGCCCTGCTGGACGACTTGGCCGCCGCCAATGCGGGATCGACCACGGTCTCGATGGAAAAGGCCTATGAGACGGCGATCCGCCATCTGGTGGAAACCGACCTGCCCGGTGGCGGCCTCTATAAGGCGACCTTCTACAACCGGTCGACCGAGCGTTACGACGACGACAAGAAGGCGTTCCTGACGCCCGATCACCGCCGGATCTGGATCCGGATGCCGGGCCAGGCGGGCGACTGCGTCTGGCGGATCGGCGCGAACACCACCGCCCCGCGCGCCTGCGCCGAGGCGACGGCGCTCGAGGTCGAACCCGCCACGGACGTCGACGTCACCGCCGAGATCGCCGGCGGCGCGCCCGTCGCAACCTGCGTCAGGGTCGAGGACACCCTGATCCTGGCCCTGGGCGACTCGTTCGCCGCCGGCGAGGGCAATCCTGATCGCCCGACCGACTGGTCCCACCTCACCGCCAAAGGTGCGGCCGCCAAGCGAGGCGGGATCGACTGGTGGTCGTCGCTCAAGCTGGACAAGGACGCCTCGGCCGACTGGTGGGACAACACCTGCCATCGCTCCCTGCTGTCTCAGCATGCGCTGGCGGCCCTCAGCCTGGCAGCGCGGGACCGGCGGCGATCGGTGACCTTCGTCTCGTTCGCCTGCTCGGGCGCGACCATGCTGGACGGCTTCGTCGCGCCGCGCACCTCGGCGCCGGGCGGCAAGCGCCATGCCGGCGGCGAGTGGGACTCGATCGCCTACAGAGAGTCCCAGATCAACCAGGCGGTGGACCTGCTGTGTAAAACCAAGGGGCCGGAGCGGAAGCTATCCATTCCCCAAGGCCTGACCTACTGGAACCAGCTTTCCAGCAAGACCCGCAAGAAGCCCGGACAAAGCCGGCAGGAGGTGGTCGTCAACACCTGCTCGTCTTGGCGGCGGCAGCCCGACGTGGTGCTGAACACCCTGGGCGGCAACGACATCGGTTTCGCCGGCGTCGCCGCCTGGGCCGTGATGCCGGCGGCCGGGCGTGTCCCGGGAAGCGTCTTCTTCCTGGCCAACAGCCAGTTGGAAGACAGCCGCAACCCGGATATGGGCCTGGTCTGCCCCCTTAGGGTCCCCGGGCAATGGCGTTGTCAGACCATCGCCAGCCAGTGGAACCCCTTGACCTGGAACTATGCCCCTACCGCCGAGGAAATGGCGCTGATCGACCTGCCCGCCATGCTGGATCTGGGCGCGCGCGCCTTCGACCTCTCGGGCCTGGGCGCCAAGGCCAAGGTCAAGATCCACACCCTGTACCCCAGCATCCTGCGCGACGAGGAGGGGCGGCTCTGCGGCGAGCTTTGGACCAAGCCGCCCGGGGTCGGTGTCATCCCCGAAAAGGACGAAGGCCTGCAAAAGCAGCGCGAACCGTGGCTGGCCCAGTTCACCCGCGCGCCCGCCTTCCTGAAGCCCGATAGAACGAGCTTCGGCATCGCGAACGCGCCGGACGGCAAGGACTGCCTCTACGGCGCCCCCGACAACGTCGCCTACTATTCCGCCTGCGTGCTCGAAAAGCGCGCCTGGGCCAACCTGAACCGCAGCGTCGGCGAGGTCATGGCCCGGAGCGGCTGGAACGTGGTCGACCAGGCGCCGGTCACCGCGCGGCACGGCCTGTGCGCTCGCGACGGCCTTGGCCAGACCTACAAACAGGAATTCGGCTGGCCGCGCTGGACCGCCGCCGGCTGGAACCCGAAGTACCCCGCCCCGACCGACTGGAACGCCTACGCGCCCCGTTCGGGCCGCTGGTTCCGCACCGCCAACGACGCGGCCCTGACCCAGTATGTCGTGTTCAAGCGCGAGAAGGGCCGCGACGAGGCCGTCAGCGGCACCATCCATCCGACCGCCCAGGCCCACGCCGTGATGGCGGACCAGATCGTGCGGGCGGTCGGCGGCCCGCGCGACCTCGTCCCCGCGGACTGAAGCCCCGGCCAAGCTTGCTCCCCGCCGCGTTCCGCCCTCATATGCGCGTGCGGTCGCACGGACGCCTGCCGGGGGGCGGGGTCGAGGGCGGCCCGGAGTGCAAGACCCCGTGCAGCTCGGCCCACTGAAGCGCTTCGACGGCGCCACGACCCTTGCCCAGCGCCTGAGCCTGCTGACGGTCCTGTTCCTGGTCCCGCTGGCTATCCTGCTGTCGACCCTGACCGTCTACGCCCTGCGCGACATCGCCTTCACCGAGCGCGAGGTGCGCGGCGCGAAACTGCTGCGCCAGGCCTGGCCGGGCGTGGTCGATCCCGCCCACCGTCAGATCCAGGCTCTGGAAGAACCCGCTCGCAAGCTGGGCGTCGTCGACCCGCTGCACGCCTTCGCCGCCGCCCAGCCCGGCAACCGCGCCGAGGCCGGAGCGGTGCTGATCGGCGCGATCGCCGACGCCTCGAACCTGACTTTGGACCGGGATCTCGCCCGCTTCTACTTGGGCGACACGGCCGCCGTCGGCCTGCCGAACCTTTGGACCGCGATCGCGCGCCTGGACCAGGTCGGCGCCCTGCCCGACGAGATGACCGGCCGTCGCCAGCGGGTGTTCTCGGCCTATGAGCGGCTGAACGCCCAGGCCGAGATCCTGGACCAGTCTCTGGTCAAGGCCGGCGGCAACCATCCCGACGTCGCGATCGGCGCCTTGCTGGAGAAGCGCCGGGCCGAGCTGAACCTGGCCCGCGCGGACGCCCTGTCGCAGCGCGAGGCCGTGGCGGCGGGGGCGCGGCCGGACCTTGCACGCCTGCGCAAGGCGGCCACGGCGGCCTGGGACGTCAGCGCCCGCCAGTTGCACGCTTCGGTCAAGCAGGAGCTGGACCTGCTGGTCATCCGCTTCGGGGTCAGCCTGCTGATCGTGGCGGTCTCGGTGGCTGGCGCCCTAGCCTTGGCCTTTGCCATCCACCGGGGCATCACCCGGCGGATCGACGGGCTGATCGCGGCCATGTCGCGGCTGATCGCCGGCGACCTGGATGTCGAGGTCCCGCACCTGGACCAGCGCAACGAGTTCGGCCGCATCGCCGAGACCGTCGTGGCCTTCCGCGAGAGCCAGCTGGAGCGCGCCCAGCTGGAACAGGACGCCGCCGCCGCCGACCGCGCCAAGTCGGTGTTCCTGGCCAATATCAGCCACGAGATCCGCACCCCGTTGAACGGGGTCATCGGGGCCAGCAGCGCCCTGTCCCAGACCGCGCTCAGCCAAGAGCAGCGGCGCATGGTCGACCTGATCCGCGCCTCGGGCCGCGACGTCGAGCGGCTGATGTCCGATATTCTGGACGTCGCCAGCCTGGACGCCGGCGACCTGAAGCTGGAACTGGCCGCCTTCGACCTGGTCGAGACCATTGAGGACGCCATCGCCCCTTTGCGCGCTCGCGCCGCCGAGAAGGGCCTGACCCTGCGCCTGGACCTCAACGCCCAGACCGACGGCCATTTCGAGGGCGATCCGGCCCGCCTGGCCCAGGTGGTCGGCAACCTGGCCGCCAACGCCGTGAAGTTCACCGAGGAGGGCGAGGTCGTGGTCTCGATCGCCACCCTGCCCACCGCCTCGCCCACGACCCGCAGCCTGACCGTCGAGGTGCGCGACACCGGGGTCGGCTTCGACGAGGCCTTGCTGCCCAAGCTGCTGCAGCCCTTCACCCAGGCCGACGGCTCGCTGTCGCGGCGTTATGGCGGCGGTGGCTTGGGCCTCCCCATCTGCAAGGCGATCGTCGAGCTCTTGGGCGGGACGCTGGAGGCGCGGTCCAAGCGCGGCGTCGGCAGCCTGTTCCGCTTCACCGTGCCGCTGCGGGTGGCGACGGCGGCCGCGCCCGTTGCGGCCAATGAACTGCCCGAGCGCCCCGCCCGGGTGCTACTGGTCGAGGACCACGAGGTCAACCGCGCCGTCGTCGAGCTGCTGCTAGCCCCGCTGGGCGTCGAACTGGTCATGGCGTGCGATGGCCAGGAGGGCATCGAGGCCTTCGAGGGCGACCGCTTCGACCTGGTGTTGATGGACATGCAGATGCCCCGCGTCGACGGCCTGGCCGCCACCCGGCGCTTGCGCGCCATCGAGGCCGCGCGGGGCGAGGGCCGCACGCCGATCGTCATGCTGACCGCCAATATCGGTCCCGAGCACCAGCTAGCCGCCCTGGCCGCCGGCGCCGACGCCCACCTGGCCAAGCCGATCGACCGCGAAAGGCTCTGGAACGTGGTCATCGGCGGCGCCCGGGCCGCCTAAGGGGGCGTCTCTCGTTGCCCCCGGCGAACGAAGCGGGCTAGCTGATCGTTCGTAAGGGGACCGCGCATGAACGAACACGCCAAGCCAGGCGCGGTGACCCGCTTTCTGACCACGGCCCCGCCCTGGCTGTTCGCCCTCTATGGCGGCCTGTCCTCGTTCGCCGTCTATTTCGCCATGTTCGGCTATCGCAAGCCGTTCACGGCCGCCGCCTTCAGCCACCCGGAAGGCTGGCCGTTCGCCTTCGACTTCAAGATCGCCCTCGTCATCGCCCAGGTCGCCGGCTACGCCACGGCCAAGTTCATCGGGGTCAAGGTGATCTCCGAGATGCCAGGCAGCAAACGGGCCATGGGCATCCTGACCCTGATCTTCGGGGCGCAGATGTCGCTGCTGCTGTTCGGGACCCTGCCGACGGTGATCGGGCCGATGGCCATGTACCTGAACGGGCTGTGCCTGGGCATGATCTGGGGCCTGGTGTTCGGTTTCCTGGAGGGTCGCCGACTGACCGAGGTGCTGGGGGCCATGCTGTGCGCCAGCTTCATCCTGTCGTCGGGCGTGGCCAAGTCGGTCGGCAAGATGCTGCTGCTGGCCGATGTCGATGAGAAGTGGATGCCGGCCGTCTCGGGCCTTGTCTTCGCGCCGCTGATGCTGATCGCGGTCGTCGCCCTGGCCCAGCTGCCGCCGCCCAACGCCGCCGACGAGGCCGAGCGGGTCAAGCGCGCGCCGATGAGCCGCCAGGACCGCATCGCTCTCTTCGCCGCCCACGCCCCGGCCCTGATCCTGCTGATCGCCGTCTATGTGATCCTGACCGCCCTGCGCGACTTCCGCGACAACTTCTCGGCCGAGATCTGGGCCGAGCTGGGCTTCAAGAACGCCGCCGCGATCTTCACCCTGTCGGAGCTGCCGGTGGCCGCCATCGTGCTGGTCGGCCTGGCCGCCCTGATGGGGGTCAAGGACAACCGCCGGGCCGTCGGCTTCAACATCGGCTTCGTGGCCCTGGGTTTCGTGCTGCTGGGCGCCTCGACCCTGGCCTATCAGCTGCACGTGCTGCCGCCGGTGTGGTGGATGATCCTGGCCGGCGCGGGGCTGTACATGGGCTACACGCCGTTCAACGCCATGCTGTTCGACCGGATGATCGCCGCCACCGGCAAGGTCGGCACTGCGGGGTTCCTGATCTATGTCGCCGACTCGTTCGGCTATATCGGCAGCATCTCGCTCTTGCTGGTGAAGTCGTTCGCCAAGCTGGACATCGAATGGGGCCAGTTCCTGGCGAACGGCGCCTATATCGCCTGCGGCCTGGGCCTGGTCGGCCTGTTCTTCGCCAACCGGTTCCTGAGGACGCTCTGACATGGCGCTTAAGACCATCAGCCTGCGCGCCCGCCGGGCGCTTGCCGAGTTCCTCCAGGACGAGGCGGCCGGCGGCTATGTGCTGATGGCCGCCGCGGCCCTGGCCCTGGTCGTCGCCAACTCGCCGCTGGCCGAAGCTTACTTCGGCGCGCTGCACATCTATCTGGGTCCGCTAAGCGCCCAGCACTGGATCAATGACGGCCTGATGGCCGCGTTCTTCCTGCTGGTCGGGCTGGAGATCAAGCGCGAGGTGCTGGACGGCCAGCTGTCGCGCCCCGCCGACGTGATCCTGCCCGGCGCGGCGGCCCTGGGCGGGGTGGCGCTGCCGGCGGTGATCTATCTGGCCTTCAACGCCGGACACCCGGCCAGCATCGCCGGCTGGGCCATCCCGTCGGCCACCGACATCGCCTTTGCGCTGGGGGTGCTGGCCCTGCTGGGGCCGCGTGTGCCGACCAGCTTGAAGGTGTTCCTGACCGCCATCGCCATTATGGACGACCTGGCGGCCATCGTGATCATCGCCCTGTTCTACACTGCCCAGCTGCACCTGCTGTACCTGGCCGGCGCGGGCGTCGTGCTGCTGGTCCTGGTCGCCCTGAACCGGCTCAAGGTGTTGAAGCTGTGGCCCTACCTGCTGCTGGGCGCGGTGCTGTGGGTCCTGGTGCTGAAGTCGGGCATCCACGCCACCCTGGCCGGCGTCGCGCTGGCCCTGACCATCCCGTTGCGCGAAGGCGACCACTCGCCGCTGCACCGGCTGGAGCACGCCCTGCACAAGCCGGTGGCCTTCGTGGTCACGCCCATCTTCGGCTTCGCCAATGCCGGGCTGTCGTTCGCCGGTGTCGGCCTCGCGGCCCTGCTCGATCCCGTACCGCTAGGCGTGGCGCTGGGCCTGTTCGTCGGCAAGCAGGTCGGGGTGTTCGGCGTCGCCTTCGGCCTGATCAAGCTGGGTTGGGCGCGGCTGCCGCGTGGGGCCAGCGTCGGTCAGCTCTACGGCGTGGCGGTGTTGTGCGGCATCGGCTTCACCATGAGCCTGTTCATCGGCGCCCTGGCCTTCAAGGACCCGCACCTGATCGACGAGACCAAGATCGGCGTCCTGGCCGGCTCCCTGGCCTCGGCCCTGGTCGGCATGGCGATCCTGAAGCTCGCTAAACCGGGACGCTGAGCCCGACCTTGGTCCGCTCCATCACCACCGAGGTGCGGAAGCGGCGGACATTGCCGTTCTCGAAGAACAGCCGGTGGGTCAGGGCCTCGAAGTCGGCCATGTCCCTAGCCACGCAGACCAAAGCAAAGTCGCTCTCGCCGGTCACGTAGTAGGCCTGCTGCACCTGGGGCTCGTCGCGGACCCGGGCGCGGAAATCGGCCAGCTGCTCGCGGCGCTCGCGCTCCAGCTCGACCATGATCACGAAGGTCATCGGCAAGCCCAACGCCGCCGGCTCCAGTTGGGCGGCTTCCCGAGCGATGGCCCCACTTGCCCGCAGGCGCTTGAGCCGTCGCTGCACCGAGGCGACCGACAGGCCACAGGCGTGGGCCAAGGCGTCGATGCCTTGCGTGGCGTCGGTCTGCAGCTGGTCCAGCAGGATGCGGTCGGCCTGGTCGAGCGGCTCAGCGGCCATGATCGATTTCTCTCATCCTGCGGCACATTTTCGGGAAACTTAGCCGAATGATCGCCCGCCAGCGAGACAAACAGCGCAGCGCTTTTCGCTAACCTGACGGCATGACGTTCAGCCCTGATCCCGCCGCCCCGCTGCGCACCTTGAGCGCCCTGCCCGGCTTCGCCGCCACACCGTTGCGCACCCTGGCCCAGCCGGCAGGCCCGACCATCCTGATCAAGGACGAGCGCGACCGCATGGGCCTGGGGGCCTTCAAGGCGATCGGCGGCATCCATGCGGTGGCGACCTTGCTGGCCGAGCGCGGCGACATCCCGACCTTCGTCTGCGCCAGCGCCGGCAACCACGGCTATGCGGTCGCGACCGGGGCGCGGCTGCTGGGCGCCAAGGCGCGGATCCATCTGTCGCGCTCGACGCCGACGCCGTTCGTCGCCCGCCTCCAGCTCGCCGGAGCCGAGGTGGTGATCAGCGACGCCCGCTATGACGAACTCCTGCTGGAAGCCCAGGCCGACGCCACGAAGACTGGGGCGATCCTGTTGTCCGACACCGCCGACACGCTAGACGACCGCCCGCCGGCCCTGGTCATGGAGGGCTACACGATCATCGCCGAGGAACTGCGGGCGGTGTTCGAGGTCTCGGGCCGCTGGCCGACGGAGGTCTATCTGCAAGCCGGCGTCGGCGGCCTGGCCGCCGCCCTGGCCCACATGATCCGCCGCAACTGGCGGGTCCAGCCGCGCCTCGTCATCGTCGAGCCTGACGCCGCGCCATGCCTCGCCGCCAGCGCCCGCGCGGGCCGGCCGGTGCGGGTCGAGGGGCCGGACTCGGTGATGGGCCGCCTGGACTGCAAGGCGCCGTCGGTGCTGGCCCACGCGGTGCTGGCGCGCTGCGAGGTCAACTACGCCACCGTCAGCGACGCGGCCGCTCAGACCGCCGCCGGCCACCTGGCCTTCGCGGGCCTGCCCACCACGCCCTCTGGCGCGGCCGGTTTCGCGGCCCTGCTGGCCGACGCCCTGCCCGTCGACAGCCGCCCCCTGATCATCCTGACCGAAGGACCGCTGGCATGAAGCTGCTCTACCAGACCCACTCGCCCTTCGCCCGCAAGGCCCTGGTCTTCGCCCACGAGGCCGGGCTGGCCGATCGCATCGAGGTCATCCACCACGAGACCAGCCCCACCCTGCGCAACGACGAGGTCTTCGCGCTGAACCCGTTAGGCAAGGTCCCGGTGCTGATCACCGACGACGGCGAGGCGATCTTCGACTCCGGCGTGATCTGCGAATATCTGGACGGCCTCCACGGCGGCCCGCCGCTCATCCCGGCCGACCGCATCGCCGCCCTGCGCTGGCAGGCCGTGGCCAACGGCATCTCCGAGGCCGGCATCCTGGTGCGCTGGGAGACTACCCGCCGGCCGGAACACCTGCGCTACCCGCCCCTCGGCGAGGGCCACCTGGCCAAGGTCGCCGGCGCTTGCGCCTATCTGGAGGCCCACTTCCACCCTGCCAACACGCCCGGCCTGGCCGAGATCGCCATCGCCACGGCCCTCAGCTGGATCGCCTTCCGCGAGATCCACGACCTGGCCGCCTATCCGCGCCTGAGCGCCTGGCTGGACGCCTTCGAGCAACGGCCATCTATGCGCGCAACGACCCTGGTCGGCGAAACGTTGGACGCCTGAAACACACGAGCCTTGAGCCGGCCACGCTTGCGCGCGAGGATGCTTACGGCGGGCGCCTCTAGGAGTGTTTGATCATGCGTGTCCTGATCGGATCCATCGTGCTGGCGGCGCTCGTGTCCGCCGGTCCCGTCCTCGCCGCTGGCGCCAAGCCGGAACGGACCAAGAGCGCGTGCTTCCGGCCCGACGACGTCAACGGCTTCACCGTCATCGACGACAGCACCGTCGACGTCAGCATCAGTCCCAAGAACGTCTACCGCCTGACGCTGTTCTCGCCGTCGCCCGACATCGACTGGTCGCTGCGCATCGGCATCTATTCGCGCGGCCGCTCTTGGGTGTGCTCGGGCTATGACGCCGAGATCATCGTGCCGGACGCGACCGGCCGGCGGCGCTATCCGGTGACGCAGGTGCGCAAGCTGACGCCGGAAGAGCTGGCGGCCGAAAAGAAGAAGTAGCCTAGTTCGGCCCCTAGTTGGGGCGGCGACGGCGGACCGCGTCCAGCAGCGAGCGGTCGCGATCGTCGGCCGTGCGGCCGCCGCCGGCCAGCAGGCGCACGCCCAGCCCGAAGCCGGCGACCAGGGCGGCCAGCTTAAGAGTCACGATCAGGGGCGATCCGGCCAGCAGGCCCGTGAGGATGGCGTCCAGCATCGGCCCTTAGTCCTCTCCCGACAGGTCGGTCGAGGCGTTGCGCGCCTCGCCGGCCACGCGACGCCAACTCTCCAGCACATCGACCACCGAACCGCTGGCCACGAACGCCTGATCGCGCTCGGCGCAGGCCTGGACCTGGGCGGCGCCGGCCCGCAGGTCGTCAGCGATGGCGGCCCAGTCGTCGGCCAGGCGGATCAGACCGCCGACCTCAAGCCCGTGGATCGCGGCCGGGGCGACGACGTCGTGGAAGATCAGCTCCTGGCGCGAGCGCAGCGGCGGCTCGAACGCCCAGCGCTGGGTCGAGCCTCCGCGCTTCAGGCGGGTGACAACCGGCGCGCCGTGCCGCCAACCGCCATCGCCCGGGCATTCCAGGGCCAGGGTCTGGTAGCTGACGTTCTGCAGATAGAGGTCGGGCGAGAGCGAGACAAGGAACCGCGCGGCCTCGATCGGCGTGGCCTCGCGGCGCGCCACGCGCGGGCGCGGCCCCCGGTCGGCGAAGGTGAACGGCGGCGGCGTGCGGGTCAGCGGGATCAGCTCTTCGTCCTGGTCGACGATCAGGACTAGGCTGGGGTCGGCGGCGCTGACCAGCGCATAGGCCTCGCCGCTGGGCTCCAGCGTCCAGAACTGACGCTTGTCGAAGATCGCCATGTCGCTGACGCAGGCTTCGAAATGGTCGTCATAGGCCAGGCACAGGCCCGGCACATGGGGCAGGATGATGCGAACGGGCGGATTGCGCTCGCGGCCGGCGAACACCGCGCCCAGGCGGGTGGCGGCCTTGGCCAGCGGCGCGACGGACTCGCCCAGTGCGCCGGCCCGACGGGCGCGCTCCTCGGCGGCGCGGGCCAAGGTGTCCAGGATCGCCTGGCAGGCCTTGGCCTCCTCCAGCGACGGGGCTCTCGCCTTCATCGGCGCCATCAGGGCGGCCAGGCGGCGATAGAGTTCAGCCGCATCCTTGGCGTAGCTGACGATGTCCTCGGCCAGGGTGCGGGTCTTGCCGCGCCCCTCGCCGTCCCAGGCGTCGGCGGCGACGGCGAAGTCGGTCCAGGCGTTCAGCAGCGACGGGTCGGAGAACCAGGTGACCCGCGCGATGTCCTGGGCGGGGGCGGCGCGACGACGGCCCTCGGCCGCCATCAGGCACAGCAGGCGCCAGGCCTCGGTCTCCAGCGCCGACAGCGACTCGACCGGAGCCGGCGCCGGCCGAGGCAGGACCTCGGCGCCGGCGACCACGCTCCGGACGCGGGCGAAATCGCCCCCGCGATCGGCGAAGAGCCGAAGACTACGCACCGGTGCGTCCGTAGCGGCCGTCCAGGATGCTCGCGGTGGCGTACTGGATCACGCCGTCGATGAAGGCGGGCGCCTCGGCTTCGGTCACGCCCTGCTCGCGGGCCCAGACCTTCAGCACGTGGCGCAGCAGGCGGGCGGCGGCGTCATCGGCCGGCGGCGCGGCGTTGAGGACGGCGTTGGGTGCGTCGAAGGACTTTTCGAGAAGCATGGTCGACTCCTTTGGCGTGGCGGGGGCCGCGGGGTCGCCGCGACCGTGGGAAAGGCTCTTCCGAAAAGAAGGGCCCGGCCGGCGGGTGGCCGGACCCTCTAGTCGGTTCACGCGGCCGACGGCGGGGAGGACCCCGTCGCGGTCGACAGCTGGACCATGGGGAGAAATTCCGGTTTCTGATGTGCCGATCTGCACACCGGCCGCAGATCGCATACCGCCGGTCGTCAAAACGTCCTGGGCGAGCAATCGATTGCCGCCACGCCCTGAGGATGTTTCGACCGTTTACGGAGCGCGCGAGAGGCTGAAGATCGGGGTGGCCGGGAAGCCCTTGCGGGTCTGGGTGCGGCCGACATAACCGCACGCCACCGCGTCGCCGTGGAAGGTGGCCAGCGCCCCGGCCAGGGCCTCGCTGATCCCGGCCGAGCCGGGGGCGACATCGGGCTCGATGCGGGCGGCGACGACCACGTGCGTGCCGATCACCGCCGGGGCGTGGGTCAGGGGATGGCGGCGCAGGTGCACCGGCCCGTAGTGTCCGGCCACCCGCAGGCCCAGGCTGCGTGGCAGGCCCAGCGCCTTCAGGTCCAGCGCCTTGTGCCCCTCCAGCAGGGCCAGCGCCGCCAGGGCCGCGTCGATAGGACGGTCGAAGACCAGGAACAGGCCGTCGCCCCAGGTCTCGACATGGGTGGGCGGGGCGGCCAGCCACTCGACGGCCTTGGCCATGCGGCCCATCACCGTCTCGATGAAGGGCGGGATCTGGTCGTCGCGCAGCGTGCCGAAGCCCTGGACGTCGGCGAACAGCATCGCCTTCATGGCCCGCTTGGGCGGCTCGTCCGAATTGATCGGCGGCCGGCGAGCCGGCGCCGGGCGCTCGATCGACACCACCGCCCTGCGGCGGCCGCTGCGCGCCCAATAGGTCAGGTCGTAGGACACCCCGGCCGGGCCGCCGGTCTCGTGACCGTCCCAGACCGCCAGCTGGATGGCCTCGGTCGACAGGGTCTGGGCGCGCAGCACCGCGCAGCCCATGGCGAACTGGCTGGAATAGGCGAACACCTGCTCGTCGCCCAGATAGGGGTCGCGCGAGGCGTAGCGGATCGAGGTCGCCCGAGCCATGCAGGCGTCGAAGCGGACGATCCAGTCTGCGCCGAACGGAGCCACCGAGACCTCGATGAACGAGGCGCGGCTGACCGGCAGCACCACGTGCAGCTCGGCCCCCGCCGCCAGCAGGGCCTCGGCGAAGACGATGTCGGCGCCCGCCGCCAGGCTGCCATAGCCGAAGCCGACCCGCTGGTCCTTGAGCAGCTGGTCGACCTGGCGGCGCAGGGCGCAGTCCGACAGCGCCGCGTCCTTGTCGGGTCCCAGGATGTGGCCGGTGAAGTGGGCGCAGACCGGCGGGCGGAAGGGGGCCAGCCAGGCGGGATCGACCTGCGTCTCGCGGCACAGCATGTCCAGCTGGCGCAGGGTCGAGGCGTGGGCGGCATAGGCCTGGGGCGCGAAGGTCACGGCGGCGGCCAGGGTCTCGCGCGCGGCGAAGACGTCGCCGGTCAGGAAACGGGCCTCGGCCCGGCTGGCGGCCTCGTAATAGGCGGCCTCGCCAGTCAGGCCGGGCGGCGGCGCGATCTCCAGCGCCGCGGCGGCGCGGGCGCGGGCGCCGTCGGGATCGCCGGCCACCAGGGTCATGGTCGCTGCGTTGATGGCGCCGTACAGGCCGCCGAACCTCTGGAACAGGGCCTCGTAACGCCGGATCGAGGCGCGGGCGAAGGCGGCGCGGCGCGGACCGCGCGCGGCCAGGGCCACGTCCTTCAGAAGCCGCGCCCCCAAGGCCACGGCGTCCGAGTCGTCCGCCCGGTCGAGGCCCAGGCGGACATATTCGGAGCGCGCGAAGTCGATGGCCCCCGACCGCGCCAGGCACAGCACGGCGGCATAGGCGACGTCACGCGAAGCCTCACCCGCCTCGAGGGCGGCGCGAGCGATGTCGTAGGCGGCCAGGATCTCGCCGCGCCGGATCAGCGCGGCGACCTGGTCCTGGTCGAACACCGCTTGCGCGATCAGGGCAGACGACCGAAGCCGTTGTCGATATCGGGATCGAGATCGATCTTCTGGTCATGGCTGTCCAGCATGAACAGGCTGTAGGTGTACTCACCCATGCGGGCGTCTTCGTAGATGACCTTGAAGCGCGCGCGCGGCAGCATATCGCCGCCGTCGATCGAATACGGCACCCAGACGAAGCTGGAGAAGTTGACGCCGTAGTCGCGATCGAACTCGATCGGACGACGCTGGAATTTCCAGCCGGCGTTGATCAGTTGATCGCTGAGCGTGAAGACAAGCTCGCAACGCTCGGTCAGATCCAGGCTCAGCCGCGTGGGCCGCTCCGGATGCAAGAAGTTCATGAAGTTGAAGTTCTTGTCCAAGCCGATAACGAGCTCGACAAGTTTAGCGGGTACTGGTTCCGTCATTTAATAGCCTCCCGACCGGAGATTCCACCTACGGGGGAATCTGCCCAAAAGGCAAGGAAGCCAGGATGAGCGTAGCCGTGTTTTTTCAACTCACGCACGATCTTCTCGGCTTGGTTGCGTTGCCCCGCTGCAAGGTATGCGCGAGCCAGCACATCGCGTCCTGAAGAGGCCAGCGACGGCAGTTTCGGCGACAGGATCGTGATGGTCTGGGACGCCTGTCCGGCCGACAATTTCGCCGCCGCCGCCAGGATCATGCGCTCGGCCTGCAGCTCGCGTGACCCCGGCACGGTGTCCAGGACCGTCAGCAGATCCTGCGCCAGACGGCGCTCGAGCGCCGTGTCGCCCGCCCGGCGCGCCAGCATCACCGCCTGCAGGGCCAGACGCCCCTCCAGGTCCGGTCGCCAGCTCTTGGCGTCCCCGCCGTGCAGCTTGGCCAGATTGGCGCTGGCCGCCGCATGGCTGGCGCGCGCCTCGACCAGATCGTCCGACCAGCAGGCGATGTCCACGCGGTCCAGCAGGGTGACCACCTGGAACTCGCCCCAGCGCGCATTGGTCGGGTCCAGGGCCGCCAGTTCACGCACCTTGCGCAAGGCCGTGTCGGACAGGGCGCGGGCCTTAGCGGGCCGCCCCAGGTCCAGTTCCAGCCGGGCCAGCGCCATCTGCGTGCCCACCGCCTTGGCCGCCAGCCGCTTGTCGCTGGGATCCTTGGCTGCGGCCTCATTCACCAGAGCGGTCGCCGCCGCGCGCTCGTCATAGCTCTCGCGCACGCGGCCCAGCCGGCCCAGGGTGTCGGCGATCCAGGCCTGGGTATTGGCGACGTCGGCGATCCGCGCCTTGTCCTGCGGCGCGCGCGCCAGGGCGGCCCGCTTTTCGGCCAGCGACCGACGGAAGGCGACCAGCGCCTCGTCCATCCGCTCCTGCTCGAAGAACAGAGTGCCCAGATTGGTCGCGGCATAGGCGACCTCCATCCGCCACTCGGGGCGCTTGGGGTCCAGCTTGACCAGCTTGTCGGCCAACTCGGCATAACCCCGGAAGCCGCGCTCGGCGCTGGCCAGATCACCGCTGCGCCAGCCCATATAGCCCAGCCAGTAGACGTTCTGGGCCTCGTCGAAGATGCGGTCGCCGTTGGTCGGGTCGCGCTCGACCAGGATGTGGGTCGTGGCCGCTGCCTGCCGGAAGGCGTCCTCGGCCCCGGCATAGTCGGCGCGTTGCTCGCGGATCGTGCCCAGCAGGGTCTGGGCCTTGGCGCGCTGGGCCAGAGCCTTGTCGTCCAGGCGGTCGGTGCGGTCCTTGGCATAGTAGGCCAGCACCTTGGCGCTGACGCCGTCCAGCAGGTCCAGCCGCCCGACGGGCTCCAGCTGCTGGCGCAGGTCGCCCAGCATGTAGGCGACCAGGGCCTCGGTCTCGTCGCGCTGCTCGCGGGCGATCTGGCGGGACTTGAGGGTGGCGACGGTCATGGCCCCCATGCCGACGGTGACCACGGCGGCGAGGCCCGTGAAGGCGGCCATCACCCGCAGACGGCGGCGGGCGTCGCGCTGGACCAGCTGATCCAGGCTGACGTTCAGCAGGCGGGCGGCGATCTTCAGCCGGGCCAGGCGTTTACCGTCGGCGTCGCGGCGCAGGTCGACGGCCAGCGGCTCGACGTCCTTCGGCAGGGCCGCGCGCAGGGCCGGCGGCATCACCGCGTCCAGCGCAGCGTCGTCCGGCGTCGAGGGGGTGATCACGCACAGCACCGCGCCGGGGCCGCGATCCTTGATGAAATAGGCCAGCTCCTGGTCGACCCAGCGCGAAGTCGCCGCCGTCGGCGAGCACAGCACGATCAGGGCGTCGGAGCGGTCCAGGGCGTCGCGGATGGTCTCGCCCAGATCGGCCGCCGCGCTCAGCTCGTCACGGTCGCGAAAAATCGGCTTCAGGCCACCCGCGATGCTAGCGCCATTCTTGG
This sequence comes from Caulobacter sp. GW821-FHT12D05, assembly GCF_058807295.1. Lineage (NCBI taxonomy): Bacteria > Pseudomonadati > Pseudomonadota > Alphaproteobacteria > Caulobacterales > Caulobacteraceae > Caulobacter > Caulobacter sp. GW821-FHT12D05. The sequence goes on along the minus strand of NZ_JBXAQO010000003.1, from coordinate 394,702 downwards.
CCGACAACCTGGGCGGCGCGCGATAGCTCTCCAAAGCGCGATGAAGCCATTCCGCAGCTTGGCGGTCATGGTGACTATAGCTGATAAAGGCCTTGTAACGCTGTCGATTTTCCATACGCCGCCCCCCAGCACGACTGTGCAGGACCGTACCCGATGACCGTGATTCCTCCACCCTCCCCGCGTGCACAAACGTTTGCGCCAACCATGTTCCCGCCAGAGGACTATCGCGCCAACAAGCTGTTCCGCCACATGCGCCGCGAGGAGATCGAGGCGCTGGGGCCGCAGGTCGAGCACCTGCGCTACGGCAAGGGCGAGATGATCCTGCAGCGCCGCGACGAGGACGGCGGCATCTATCTGCTGCTGGAGGGCGCGCTGCTGGCCAACCTGTATGCCCGCTCGGGGCGCGAGGTCGGCTATCGCCGCATTCCGCCGGGCGGCTATTTCGGCGAGATCGCCGCCATCGACGGCCTGCCGCGCTCGGTCAATATCGTGGCCCTGGAGGACGTGCGGCTGGTGCGCCTGCCCCAGCGGCTGGTGCTGCGCCTGTTCGACGACTCGCCGCGCTTCATGCGGGCGCTGCTGGAGGACATGGCCAGCCTGACCCGCGCCCTGACCGACCGGCTGTTCGAGCTGACCGCCGTCTCGGTGGCCTGCCGGGTCGACATCGAGCTGCTGCGCATGGGCTCGGCCGTGGCCGGCGACGCCAACGAGGTGGTGATCCAGCCCTGCCCGACCCATGCCGAGCTGGCCGTGCTGGTCGGCAGCCAGCGCGAGCCGGTGACCCGCGAGCTGAACCGCCTGGCCAGCCTGAACATCGTCCGCCAGAGCGGCCGCACCCTGAAGATCCTCGACCTGGCGGCCCTGGCCGACGAGGTCGAGCGGATCGGCGGCGAGCTCTAGGTGTCGGGCGCCGTCGACTATCTCGGCAATCCGGTCGGTCCGACCTCGGCCGAGGCCCTGGCGGCGATCGACGACTTCATCGACGGCTTTCTCGCCTACGAGACTCGCGCCGCGAGCGTGATCGGAGCGGCCGAGGCGCATCCCGGCAACGTGCTGCTGAACGCCTATGCCGCCACGCTGTGGCTGCTGCTGGAAGCGCCCGAGGCGGCCGAGCGCGCCGCGCCCTACCTGGCCCGTGCCCAGGTGGCGGCGGCGAGCGCCCATCCGCGCGAACAGGCCTTCGTCGACTTCGTCACCGCCTGGTCAGCCGACGACATCCCCGCCGCTCTGGCGATCGCCGACACGATCCTGGCGGCCTGGCCGCGCGACCTGCTGGTGCTGAAGCTTGCGCACTATCACGACTTCAACCGCGGCGACTTCCCGGCCATGTTGCGCGCCGTCAGCGCCATTCTGCCGTATACGGACGATATCGCCTACATCCACGGCATGATCGCCTTCGCCTATGACCAGTGCCACCTGCTGGACGAGGCCGAAGCCGCCGCCCGCAAGGCGCTGGCCCTCAAGCGCAAGGAGCCCTGGGCCCAGCACGCCCTGGCCCATGTGATGCTGACCCAAGGCCGCATCGCCGAGGGCGTGGCCTTCCTGGAGGGCGCGCGCGACACATGGACGGGCCTGAACTCGTTCATGGACACGCACCTGTGGTGGCACCTGGCGCTGTTCTATCTGAGCCAGGGCCGGTTCGAGGCGGCGCTGGCCGCCTATGACGACCACTGCTGGGCGCAGGAGAAGGGCTACTCCCAGGATCAGGTTGGGGCGGTGTCGCTCTTGGCGCGGCTGGAACTGGCCGGGGTCGATGTCGGCGATCGCTGGAGCGAGCTGGCCGAGCATCTGGCCGTCCGCGCCGACGACGTGGTGCAGCCGTTCCTGACCTTGCAGTACCTCTATGGCCTGGCACGTGCGGGGCGACCTGAAGCCGACAGCTTGTTGGCCGCTGTGCGCCGGGCTGCGGTCGAAGCGCCGGAGCACGTCCGCCAGACCTGGGCCGAGGTCGCCCTGCCCGCCGCCGAGGGGCTGGTCGCTCACACGCGCGGTAACTTCGAGGCAGCACTACGCGGCCTGCGCGCCGCTCTGCCGCGCCTGGCCGAGATCGGCGGCAGCCACGCTCAGCGCGATCTCTTCGAGCAACTGATCCTAGACGCCCTGATCCGCGCCGGCTGCCTGTCGGAGGCCCAGCAGGCGCTAGAGCTGCGGCGGGGTTTCGATCCCGACGGCGTGCCGCTGAACCGGGCTCTGGCGGAGGTCTACGAGCGCCTCGGCCTGCCCAACGAAGCCGCCAAGGCGCGGGCTCGGATCGCCTAACCGTTCGCGGCGTAGACACCGCGCGCGATGGCCCGCGCCAGGCAGTCGCCGGCCGCCGCGCCCAGCCGCGCCAGGATGATCTGCCGGCCCTCCTGACCCAGAGCGACCGCGCCCGAGGCGGCGGCGAACACCACGTCGCCGTCGAACGGCGTATGCGCCGGACGGATGGCGCGGGAGAGGCCGTCTTGGGCCATGATCGCCAGCCGCTGGCACTCGCCGGCGGTCAGGTCGGCATTGACGGCGACCACCGCCAGGGTGGTGTTGGTTCCGGGGTTCAGCCGGCCCAGCCCCGCCAGGCGCGAACCGTCGGGCAGCGGCTCGACCGCGCCGCCGGGTCCCGAGGGCGTGCGACCACCGAACTCGCCTTCGATCTCGAACGGCCAGGCCCAGAAGGTCTGACCGTCGGGCATGTAGACCGAACCCACTGAGTTCACGGCGACCAAGGCGCCGACGACCAGACCATCGCCCAGATCCAGCGAGGCCGAGCCCAGGCCGCCTTGCACGACGCCAGCCTTGGCGCCGCGCCCAGCCCCGACCGCGCCCAGGGCGAAGGTCGTGTCCAAGGCGTCGAAGGCTTCCCGGCCCAGGCGGCGATAAGGCGGTTCGTCGCCCCACGCCTTGTCGCCGTCATTGGCCAGGTCGTAGAGCACCGCACCGCCGACGATCGGGGTCGGATGGGTTTGCAGCCGCAGCTGGAAGCCTTCGCCGGCTTGCGACAAGGCCGTGGTCACCGCGTCGGCGGCGGCCAGGCCGAACACCGAGCCGCCGCTGAGGGTCAGGGCGTGCAGCTTGGCGAAGCTGTTCTCCGGCGACAGGGCGGCCGTCTCGCGCACGCCAGGCCCGCCGCCACGCACATCGACCGCCGCCGTCCAGCCGCCGGGGAAACGCGCCACGGTGACGCCGGTCTTCACGGCCGCGTCCGTGGCGTGGCCGACCGTCACGCCAGGCACGTCGGTGAGCAGATTGAGCGGGCCGGGTCGAAGCAAGGCGATATCCTTCGCAAGGTTGCCCCGCACTCTAGCGAAGCCGGCCGCGCCGGGCCTAGTCTCGATGCATGAGCCAGCTGCCCGACCTGACCGCGACCGAACTCTCCCGGCTCTACCGCGACGGCGAGGTGTCGCCCGTCGAGGTCACCCAGGCCGTGCTGGCGCGGATCGAGGCCTGGGAGCCCGACCTCGCCGCCACCTGGGCGCTGGACGCGCAGGCCGCGATGGAGGCGGGCCGCGCTTCGGCGGCGCGCTGGCGACGCGGCGAGGCCCTGGGGCCGCTGGACGGCGTGCCGGTCACCATCAAGGAACTGATCGCCACGCGCGGCACACCCAAGCCGATCGGCTCGGCGGCTTCGGCCGTGGTTCCCGAACCCGTCGATGCCCCGCCGGCCGCACGGCTGCGCGAAGCCGGGGCGGTGATCCTGGCCAAGACCACCAATCCCGATTTCGGCATGCTGTCGTCGGGCCTATCGAGCTTCCACCAGCTGTCGCGCAATCCCTGGGACCTGGCCAAGACCCCTGGCGGTTCCAGCGCCGGCGCGGGCTCGGCGGCGGCCGCGGGTTATGGCCCGATCCACCTGGGCACCGACATCGGCGGCTCGATCCGCCTGCCGGCCGGCTGGTGCGGGATCTACGGCCTGAAGCCCAGCAACGGCCGCATCCCGATCGACCCACCCTATATCGGCCGCTGCGCCGGACCGATGACCCGCACGGTCGAGGACGCCGCGCTGGCCATGACCGTCCTCTCCGCCCCCGACTGGCGGGACTATATGAGCCTGCCGCCCGAGCATCTGGCCTGGGACGACCTCGACATCGACCTCAAAGGCCTGCGCATCGGCCTGCTGCTGGACGCCGGCGTCGGCCTGCCCGTCGAGCCCGAAGTGGCCGAAGCGGTCACCGCCGCCGCCCGCGCCTTCGAAGCCGCCGGGGCCATCGTCGAACCGTTCGCGCCGTTCCTGACCCGCGAGATGCTGGACGGCCTGGACCTCTTCTGGCGCACCCGATCCCTGAACGATCTCAACGCCTTGCCGCCGGGCCAGGCCGAGCGCGCCCTGCCCTACATCCTGGAGTGGGCGCGGGCCGCCGAGGGCGCGGATGGCGTCGCGGTCTATCGGGGTTTCAACCAGATCCAGCGCATCCGCGAGTTCGGCGCCAAGGCCTTCCAGCCGTTCGATTTCGTGCTGTCGCCGACCGCCCCGGCCCCGGCCTTCGACGCCCACCTGCCCTCGCCCACCAACGATCCAAACCGGCCGTTCGAGCACATCGGCTTCACCGTCGCCTTCAACATGACCGAGCAACCAGCGGCCTCGATCAACGCCGGCTACACGGCCGAAGGGCTGCCCATCGGCCTGCAGATCGTGGGCCGCCGGTTCGACGATCTGGGGACCTTACGCCTGTCGCGCGCTTGGGAGCGCCTGCGCCCCGCGCAACGCCCCTGGCCGGCCGCGCCATTCCCGGACAGTCGTTAGTCGACGCGTATAAATCCCAAATCGCAATCTTGACGCGCATTTGCAAGGCGCGCCTACTGATGTGGGGTTTAGGGGGAAATACGATGGCCAAGGCCCGTTATGGCGTCGTCCTGATCCACGGACAGGGCGACCAGCGACCCATGCGGATGGGCGCCGAATTCGCGGAACATGTGTTGATGGCCGACTTCGCGACCAAGGGCTCCAGTCCCGAGGTGAAGTGGCGTCCCGAGGACACGACCGGCCTGGAAGACATCCGCCGGATTGAGGTTCGCCAGCGCGGCAAGAACCCGGACCTGGATCTGTTCGAGTTCTATTGGGCGCCCCGCATGGCGGGGAACCAACTGGTCCATTTTCAGAACTGGTTCTTCAACCTGCTGCGCCGGCCCGCGCGCGAAATTCCCAAGCGGGTCCGTGTGGCGATTCCCCTGGTGCGGGCGGGCGTGTGGGCGGCGCTGTTCGTGCTGCTGGCGTATCTGTGGCTGACCATGGGGGCGATGTTCCCGGTGCAGATCGTGCAGGTCTATGATCATGGCCTCAGCGACCTGTTCGCCTTCCGGTTCGACCTGCGCCTGGCGGTATTCGCGATCGCGCTGGTCCTGGCGGTTTCCGCGATCGTCGCCATCGCGAGACGACGCTACGGTTGGTGTCTCAGCTTCTGCCTGTCGGCCGTCCTCGTCTGCGCGGTGGCGCCGTCGATCACCAACGCCGAGGACCAGATCTCCGAGGACGTCACCCGCCTGGAAACAGCCATCGACCTCAACGTCTGGGGCGCTCGGATCACCAAGCCCGAAAAGAACGACGACGATAATCTTGAGACTATCCGCGCCAAGACCAAGGTCAATCCAAGCTTTGTCCTGAACGCGGTCGCCGGCCTCTCCAACGCCCTTTGCGGCACCGATGGATCCACGCCGGAAAGCGGCCCAGCCTCACGGTCGGACCGGGTCGTCGTCAAAAGCAAACAGGAACTGGAGTGGAGCGACCTGGAGAACACCGGCGGAGCCGAACTCAACGATCTGTGCTCGGCGCCGATGGTCTTTGTCAGTCCCGTCGTTCTGGCCCGCGCCGGTGACAGCGGGCACATGCTGGCGACGATCGTACTGACCTTCCTCGGCGCCATCGTCTGGACGCTGTGGCGCATCTACATCCGCCCCTTCCTGGTCGAGGTGATGGGCGACTCCGCGCGCTATCTGAACGATCGTCCCGAGAACATCATGGCGCGCCACGAGATCCGGCAGGCGGGCGTCGACATGCTGACGGCGCTGCATCGAACCGGACGCTACGACAAGATCATCGTCGTCGCCCACAGCCTGGGCACCGTCGTGGCCTACGATATCCTGCGGCAGTATTGGGGCCTGGTCTGCGACGGCCTCATCCTGCCCCCAGCGCAACGGGCGAACCTGGTGAAGGCGGCCTTGGCCCCATCTTTCAACCGCGACCAATGGCGCTTGGCCCAGGCCGCCGCATTCGGCAGCTGGAAGACCTTCCCGCAATGGAGCGTCTCAGACTTCGTCACCCTGGGCTCGCCGCTTGCTCATGCGCGACTGCTGCTGGAAGGGTCGCCGGACTCGCCGCACAGCGCCTCGCGCTTCGTGGCCCAGCGCGACATCACCTACGCCGCCCCCGCCTGCCCGCCCGTCGACCTGGCCAACCGCACGGGCCTGGATCCGGCCGACCTGTTCCTGACGACCCGCTGGACCAATCTCTACTTCTCCGACGACCTGGTCGGCGGCGCCCTGGTCGCCGATGCCGACGGGCCGCTGTTCGGCGAGGGCGTCCAGGACGAGGGTTTCGAGCCTGGGAAGCTGACCGCCAAGGGGATCTCGCACAATTCGTACTGGTTGAGCCGCTTGCCGCCGTCCAATTCGGCGAACGTGTCCTGGCTGAAAAGCCTGCGCGATCTTCTGACCTGACGACGCGAGGCGCTCCCGGCTTCGGGAGCGCCTTTCGTCAAACTGTCACCTATTGGGGATAGTCGGCGCTCCCCATGAAAACGCGTCTTCCGCTCCTCATGGTCTGCGCCGTTCTGGCGATAGCGCCGCCGGCGCTCTCAGCCACCCTGGCGGACCTGCCGCTCAAGCAGAACGGCGGGACCTGGGCGTCCGGCCACGTGCAGGGGATCGCCGTCGATGTGAAGGGCGGCTACGTCTATTACTCGTTCACCAATCTGCTGGCGAAATACGACCTGAAGGGCAATCTGGTCGGCACCCTGGTCGGCTGGACCGGGCACCTGGGCGACCTCGACTTCAACCCGGCCGACGGCAAGGTCTATGGCTCGCTGGAGTACAAGAAGGACAAGGCCTTCTACATCGCCGTGATCGACGTAGCCCGCCTGGACAAGGTGGGCGTCGAGGCCAGCCAGACCGAGCTCTTCCGCACCGTCTACCTGCCCGAAGTGGCCAAGGACTACGCCGCCGACATGGACGCCGACGGGAAGTTCGACGGCGACGTCGGCAAGACCGCCGACCACCGCTACGGGTGCTCAGGCATCGACGGCGTCTCGTTCGGTCCGGCATTCGGCAAGGCTGACGGGCCGCGCTACCTGACCGTGGCCTACGGCATCTACGGCAACACCGAGCGCGCCGACAATGACCACCAGGTGCTGCTGCAGTACGACGTAGCCGACTGGGCGAAATACGCCAGCCCGCTGACCGAAGCCGCGCCGCACCACAACGGTCCCGCCGCGCCGACCGCCAAGGTGTTCGTGCGCACCGGCAACACCAGCTACGGCGTCCAGAACCTGGCCTATGACGAGGCCCAGGAGCGTTGGCTGATGGGCGTCTATCTGGGCAAGAAGACCAGCTTCCCGAACTACGGCCTGTTCGCGGTCGAGGCCCGGACCAAGCCGGTGACCGCTGACCTCGTGGGCGTGCCCGGGGAAAAGGGCCAACTGCTGGCGCTGGCCGACGACGGCCTGAAGGACCCCGCCACCGGCGTCCGAGGCTGGAACCAGAAGGCGGATGTCGGCCTCCAGCCGGTCGGGAACGGCTTGGCCTATCTGGCGGTCAACACCAAGGTCGATGGCAAGCAGACCGCCGACCTGACCCTGATGCGCTGGACCGGCGACGCGACCGCGCCCTACGTCCCGGCCACCGCCGAAGACCTTGCCAAGGTTGCACGATAACCGCCGCTAAATCCTCCGCGTGCGGCCCAACCGGGCTGTCACAAACGGCCGCTAGCCAGGCGGCCTCAGCAGTGTCCAGCCAGCGAGTCCGGGATGAGCGGCGCCGACAGGGAAAGAACACGGTGGTTCTTGCGGAACATCCTTCCGCACGAGCCGGCCTTGAAGGGATGGCTGTCGCGCGCCGCGCCGACGGGCGTGGATCCCGACGACATCATCCAGGAGGCCTATACGATCCTGGCCGAGCTGGAGAGCGTCGACGAGATCCGCCACCCGCGCGCCTACCTGTTCCAGGTGGCCCGCTCGGTGATCACCCGGCACGTGCGCCGAGCCCGGATCGTGGCCATCCACGCGGTCGACGACCTGGAGCGCCTGGAGCATCCCGACGATGCGGCCTCTCCCGAGCGGCGAACCATCGACCGCGACGAGCTGCGGCAGTTGGCCAAGGCGATCTCGGCCATGCCGCTGAAGACCCGCGAGGCCTTCGTGCTGCGAAGGGTCAGGGGCCTGCCCCAGCGCGAGATCGCCGCCCGCATGCGGATTTCGGAAAATACGGTGGAGACTCACATCTCCCGAGGCATTCTGTTTCTGATTGATTGGTTCGGTCGTAGCGGAAACACCCCACCCCAAACCTCTAAGACCGCGGAAGCAGAGAACACCCCGATAAATGGCCGAACGAGACACCAGTCGCGACATTGACCAGGCGGCGTCCGAATGGACGGCGCGGCTGGATCGTGGGCCGCTGTCTCCGGAGCAGGCGGCGGCGCACCAGGCCTGGCTGGAGAGCGATCCGCGCGCCAAGGGCGCCCTGCTGCGCGCCCGCGCCCTGGCGATGATGAGCGAGTCGGCCCAGGCCCTGGGCGACGACTTCGACCCCGCGACCTTCGCCGCGCCGCGCCGCCCGCGTGTCTCGCGCCGGCAAGCGCTGGCCTGGACGGGCGCCGCCGCGGCGGCCGCCTCGCTGGCCGCCCTGGGCGTGACCTCGGCCGCCGCCGGCACGGTGATCAGCACCGACCGCGGCGAGATCCGACTGGCCCCGCTGAAGGACGGCTCGACCGTCCTCCTGAACACCGACACCCGCATCCGGGTCCGCTACGACAAGGACCAGCGGGTCGTCACCCTGCTGAAGGGCGAGGCCTATTTTTCGGTGGCGCGCGACGAGAAGCGGCCCTTCGTGGTCGAGGTCAACGGCCGCCGGCTGCGCACCACCCAGGCCGGCTTCCGCGTGCGCAAGCTGGACGAAGCCCCGGTCGACGTGCTGGTCAATCTGGGCCAGGTCGAGGTCTCTGCCGCGCCGTTGATCGGGTCGCCCAAGATCATCGCCGTGACGTCCAACACCCGTCTGGCGCTGTCAGACCCGGCCCACATCTCGGCCGAGCGCCCGTTGCCGATCCCGCCCCAGATCGTCACCCGCGAGCTGGCCTGGCGCGAGGGCAAGCTGGCCTTCGAAGGCCAGACCCTGGGCGAGGCCGCCGCCGAATTCGCCCGCTACAGCGACACCCACATCCAGATCCGCGACGCCGAACTGGCTCGCGAACCGGTCACCGGCCTGTTCGCCGCCAACGACCCGGTGGGCTTCAGCCGCGCCATCGCCCGGGTGTTCGACGCCCGGCTGGAACAGGGCCCGGACACGGTGGTCCTGACCCGCGCGAACGCCGCCCAGACGGCCGCGCAATAAGAAGTTTTTGCAACATATAGCGGAAGACCCCTGGCCAACGGCTCTCAACCGGCAACGTCGCGACCAACGCGACTATCGGGGTCTCTGAAAGCCATGAAGTCTCGCTATTGCCTCCTCGCCTATGGGGCGTCCGTCGTCGCCATGGCGATCGCCGCGTCGGCCAGCGCCCAGCAGCGCGTGTTCGACATCCCGGCCCAGCCGGCCGTCCGCGCCATCCCCGAACTGGCCCGCCAGGGCCAGGTGCAGATCGTGGCCCCGGCTCGCCAGCTGGAAGGCATCAACACCCCCGCCGTGAAGGGCGCCATGGACGTGCGCACCGCCCTGCGCCGCCTGATCGCCGGCACGCCGCTGACCATCGACAGCGACGACGGCCAGATCATCACCCTGCGCGCCAACGCTGGCGCGGTCGCGCCGCGCCCCCAGGCCGGCGTCGGTAGCGGGATCGTTCGAGGCCGCGTCCTCAACACCGCCACCGGCGAATATGTCCGCAACGCCGAGATCCGCGTCGAAGGCACGCCCATCGTCGCCTACTCGGAAGACGACGGCGACTTCCGCCTGACCGGCGTTCCGTCCGGCGACGTCAGCGTCCTGGTCAAGTACGCCGGCCTGCAGGAGTCGCGCACGGTCCTGACCGTCACGCCCGGCCAGCCCTCGGTCATCGAGGTCTCGCTGAACCCCGGCAGCCACACCGCCGCCGCCGGCGAGGTCGAGGCCGTCACCATCACCGCCGCCCGCGAAGGCCAGGCCGCCGCCATCATGGAGCGCCGCGCCTCGACCAACGCCAAGAACGTCGTGGCCGCCGACAACTTCGGCGCCCTGACCATGGGCGACGTGGGCGAGTTCATGAAGAACATGCCCGGCATCTCGCTGGACTACACCGAGGTCGACGCCACGGCCGTCCGCATCGGCGGCCTGGACCCGAAATACTCGACCTTCACCACCGACGGCGCGCGGATGGCCACGGCCACCTCGAACAACAACGCCGGCCGCCAGAACTCCTTCGAGCAGATGTCGATCACCGGCATCGACTCGATCGAGCTGAACAACACCCTGCAGGCCAATATGGACGCCGACAGCCCCGGCGGCGCCATCAACCTGCGCAGCAAGTACGCGTTCCAGCGCACCAGCCGCCTGCTGCGCTTCCAGATCGGTGGCGTCGGCACGTCCGACAGCACGTTGTCGCGTCAGTACCTGCCGGACGACAAGAAGCACTCGACGATCTATCCGTCGGCCCAGGTCGGCTATGCGGATGTGTTCCTGGACGGTCGTCTGGGCGTGGCATTCAACGCCAGCTACAACGCCAACTTCGTCCAGCAGGACCGCATCCAGACCGACTGGTCGTACCTCGCCAACGGCCGGATCATTCCGTACCAGGTCATGTACCGTCCTGGTCCGAAGCTGACCCACCGCAAGGCGGCCAATCTCAGCCTGGACTACAAGATCACCGACCAGCTGGCCCTGAGCCTGCGCTCGACCTACTCGTTCTACGACGTCGAGTACTTCAACCAGTACACCTACCTGATCTTCGGCACGACGACGGCGACGCAGGCCACGGCGGACTCGACCGGCACCCACATCGTGGTCAATCCGAACGGGACCAACACCCGCCTGCACACCCAGTACTCGCACCGCTACGCCGGCACCCCGGCCTGGGTGTTCGCGCCCAAGCTCGAGTACCGTGGCGACACGTTCGAGGCCCTGCTGCGGGCCAACTATTCCAGCTCGGAATTCAATTTCGAGGACAATGACCGCGGCTTCTTCGTCCGCACCGACAGCTACCTGACCCGCATCGGCTTCACGCTGGACCGCGCGTCGGAAGACAGCAACGCCTGGACCCTGAAGCAGACCGCCGGCCGCTCGTGGAGCGACCCGACCAGCTTCAACCGCGACGACGACATCGGCAACAACATCCGCACGTCGCAGTCGAACGCCAACAACCAGATGTACGGCGTCAATCTGGACCTGAAGAAGAAGCTGGCCTTCGGCAATGTGCAGATGAAGCTGCTGGGCGGCGCGGCCTTCCGCACCAACGCCTGGAAGACGGTCGAGGGCTCGTTCAAGCAGTTCCAGTACGTCGGTCCGACCAACGATCTGACCCAGAAGGCCCCGGAAGCCGTCATCCCCTGGACCAAGAACTACGACTTCAAGATCCACGGCTTCGACGCCGGCAACATCAACGACCAGAACTGGCGCGCCGACAGCAATTACGGCACGTACGACATCTACGCCCAGCACCCCGAGTACTTCGTGCCCGACACGGTGGGCAACCTGAAGCGCCAGCTGGATAACAACCGCAAGATCGGCGAGGAGGTCAGCGCCGCCTATGCCGAGGTGCAGCCGCGCATCGGCAAGGCCTCGTTCGACCTGGGCCTGCGCTACGAAAAGACCAAGACCGAAGCGCGCGTCGCCGACATCCGTCCGGCCAAGGAAGTCACGGCCGCCGGCCTGTCGACCAGCACCGTCGCGGGCCTGATGTACCAGTACCGCAACGGGACCTACACGACCCGCGAGGGCGAGTATGACGACTGGTTCTGGAGCGGCGGCGTCAAGTACGACTTCAACAAGAAGCTGGTCGGCCAGCTGGCCTTCAGCCAGTCGATCCTGCGTCCCGACTACGGCAATCTGGGCGGCGTGGTGGCCGTCGACGACAACAACCTGATCGTCACGGTGCCCAACCCGCTGCTCAAGCCCGAGCACTCGACCAAGTACTTCGCCAGCCTGCAGTACTATCTGGAGCCGTCGGGCGTGATCGGCCTCTCGGCCTATCAGCTGGACGTGCAGGACATGCAGGTCACCGGCCTGACCGTGAACCCCGAGGACGTCGGCTACAACCCGGCCGACTATGCCGGCTACACCTTCCGCAGCGCCCAAAACCTGCCGGGCACCAGCCGCAACAAGGGCGTCACGCTGGAATACGACCAGCAGCTGACCTTCCTGCCGGGCGCGCTGCGCGGCCTTGGCCTGCGCGGTTCGATCACCAAGGTCGATCCCGACGGCGAGCGCGTGAACCTGCCCAAGACCTCGGCCAACTGGGGTCTGCGGTATCGCTACGGCAAGTTCGACCTGCAGCTGACCGGCAACTACCAATCGTCGGCTCGCACCAGCGCGCTGGGCAACACCCCGACCACCGCCAACAACGGCATCCTGTATCGCGCCGCCCGCGAGCTGTGGAACGTCAGCGCCAGCTACAAGATCAACAAGCAGTTCGAGGTCATGCTGGCCGGGCGCAACATCTTCAACGAACCGGACGTCGTCTATTCGAACGTCCGCACCCGGGTGCAGCAGTACAGCATCTACGGTTCGATGTGGAACATCGGCCTCAAAGGCACCTTCTAGTTTTCCCCTGAGCAACTTCACCTCCCGCGGCCCACCGGCCGCGGGAGTTTTCTTTTTACGGAGACCTCGCATGGTTCTGAGGATCGATCGTCGTCGCCTGGTCATGGGGGGCCTCGGCCTGTCTGGCCTGATGCTGCCCGCCGGCCAGGCCCTGGCCCGGCAGATGGCTGCCGCCACCGGCTTCACCCACAATGTCGCCAGCGGTGAGCCCGGCCCGGACTCGATGCTGCTGTGGACGCGCTACGTGCCGATGAGCGACGGCGTCACCCGGCTGGAGGCCGAGGTGGCCCTGGATCCGGACTTCGCCAAGGTGGTCGGCGGCGGCGCCGTGCGCACCGGCGCCTATCGCGACTGGACGGCCAAGATCACCGTCGATGGGCTCAAGCCCGGCACCGTCTACTGGTACCGCTTCATCGCCCCGAACGGCGAGCGCTCGCCGGTCGGCCGCACCAAGACCCTGCCCGAAGGCAAGGTCGACCGCTTCAACCTGGCGGTCTTCTCGTGCTCAAACCTGCCTCAGGGCCTGTTCAACGCTTACGCTCACGCTGCCGCGCGTAAAGACGTGGACCTGTGGCTGCACACCGGCGACTACATCTACGAATACGGCGTGGCCTCGACCCGCGAGGCCGACTGGGCGGAAGGCCGCAAGGAGCAGCTGCTGCCGGCCACCGAGATCCTGGCCATCGCCGACTACCGTCTACGCTATGCCAGCTATCGCGCCGATCCGGACCTGCAACGCCTGCACCAGCTGGCCCCGATGGTGGCGCTGTGGGACGACCACGAATCCTCGAACGACAGCTACGAGGCCGGCGCCCAGAACCACCAGCCCGACAAGGAAGGCGACTGGAACATCCGTCGCGCGGCGGCCATGCAGGTCTATCGCGAGTGGATGCCGGTCTCGGACGAGCCGTGGAAGGCCTACGCCATCGGGACCCTGGCCACGCTGTACCGCACCGAGTCTCGCCTGCTGGCCCGCACCAAGCCGGCCGACCTGGGCGCGACCTTCAAGGCCGCCGATCCCGATGCGGCCCTGAAGGCGTTCCGCGACGGCGTCTGGAAGGATCCGTCGGCGACCATGATGGGCTCGACCCAGGAAAGCTGGCTGGCCCACCAGATGAAGGCGACCAAGGGCGCCTGGCAGCTGGTCGGCATGGGCACCATCCTGGGACGGACGGTCATGCCCAAGGACGCCGTCGACTGGCTGCGCCCCGAGGTCAATGAGAAGAAGGTCGCCGGCTATCGCAACAACATCCGCGCCGCCCAGCAGGGCCTGCCGATGTGGATGGACCGCTGGGACGGCTACCCCGCCGCCCGCTCGCGCCTGCTGAAATCGGCCCAGGCCGCCGACGCCGACCTGGTCATGCTGTCGGGCGACAGCCACAACGCCTGGGCCTATGGCCTGGTCGAGGGCGGCAAGCCGGCCGGCGTCGAATTCGCCGGCCAGGCCGTCACCTCCAACGGCATGGAAGGCGACATGGGCGCCGATCCCAAGCTCGTGGCCAAGGGCTTCATGGCCGCCAATCCCGAGCTGAAATGGGCCGACACCAGCCAGCGCGGCTACATGATGATCGAGGTCACGCCCCAGCGCGTCTCGGGCGAGTGGCTGTTCCTGCAGACCATCAAGGCCCGCTCGACCGCCCTGTCCGGCTCGCACCGGATGTCGGTCGAGCGCGGACGGCGGGTGTTCACGGCCTGACCTTCAGCGTTACCGGCCCCAGCAGGCCCGACGGCGACAAGGCGTCGTCGGGCTTGAACGGCTGGATGGCGGCGAAGGTGTAGCGTTTCATCCCCGGCTGCAGGTCGCCGATCATCCGGTTGGCCCAGAAGTTCACCACCCGGATGCTCAGGGTGTTGCGGCCAGGCTTGAGGAAGTCGGTGACGTCGAGGGCGTAGGGCGGCTTCCACTGGGTAGGCAGGGTCTTGCCGTTCAGGGTGATGGTGGCGAACTCGCGCACCTCGCCCAGGTCGAGCTGGACCCGGCCCTTCAGCCAGGCCTTCGGAACCTCGAGCGTCTTTTCGTAGGTCGCCGCGCCGGAATAGTAGCGCACGCCCGGATCGGCGCTGTCGGCCCATGAAGCCAGCTTCGGCAGCGTGACGCTGGCCGGCGCCCCCCAGCCGGGTTCGAACTTCACGATCCAAGGACCGTCGATGGGCTTCGAGACCCGCGCGGGGCCCACCAGCTCCAGGCGCGCCAGGTCGGTGGTCGGCGTCCGGAAGACCACGAACACCGCATCGTACGGGGCCAACTCCAGCGGGACTTCCGTGCGACCATCGCGCTGGGCGAAGGCGGTGGGCTCGCCCTGTCCGGTATCGGCGCGCCAAAGCTCGGGGGCCTTGCCGGCGATGCGGAAGGACGGCACGACCTGCAGCGGGCGACCGCTGGTGTTGGCCAGGAAATAGAGTTCGCCATCGTCCAGCACGCGCCGGGTCCAGACGAGGTCCTGGCCTTGGCCGGTGATCGCCGGTGCGCCCAGGGCGGCCTCGACCGGACCCGTGCGGACCGGGCCGCTCCACAGCTTGTCGACCAGAGCCTTCCATTCGGCGTCGGCCGCAGCGCCGCCGGTGAGGGTCGGCGAGGCCTTCGGGCGTTCACCAACGACGAGGCCGCCGGCTGCGACGAGGGCCTCGATCTTGCGCAAGGCCGGCAGGCTGATCCGCTCGACCCGCGCCGGAATGACCAGAGCCGCGTAGCTGGCGCCCGACGGCAGGACCAGACGACCGTTCTTGACCTCCAGGCTCTGGACGAGGCTCTCGGCGTCCAGATAGTCGAAGTCCCAGCCGGCGGGCAGGTTCGGCTTGCCGCCTTCGACATAGGGTAGCGCCGTCGCCGCGTCCTCACCCTGGAAGTAGGCGATGTCCGCCCCCGGTCGACCCTGGCGCAGCAGCCAGCCGCTGCGGGCCAGATAATCGGTCCAGGCGCGCATCTCGCCCTCGGCCCAGGTCTCGTTGCGCGACAGGTGCTGGCCGTACTGGCGCAGGGTCACGCCCGGCTTGCGGTCGGTGAACGGCTGGTGGGCCGAGGTATGCAGGACGAAGTGGTTGATGCCCTCGGCCATGTAGCGGTCGACGATGCGCTTGTGCTGCCAGGGGCCGGTGCGCCAGGGGTCCTCGCCCATGGTGGTCAGGGCCTCGGCGCCGACCAGGGGCTTGCCGTAGACGTGAGCGGCCGAAGCCGCCTCGCGCACGTCCGCCAGGTGCGCAGGCGGAGGCGGCTTACCCTCCGGATAGACCCAGAACTCGCCCATCGGGATGTCGACCCGGCCCTTGGCCTGCAGGCCGTCGGCGATGGTGGGCAGGTCCACGCCCGGCGCCTCGGCGTCGTAGCGCATGCCCTCTTCGTGCAGGATCTTGGTGATCTCGGCGAAGTGGCGCTCGGTCAGCAGGTCGGCGATCGTGCGGCGATAGTCGGCCAGGAAGCGGTCGGAGGCCTCGGCGCTCTGCACTACGCGGCCCGCCAGCACCGGCAGCCACGGCGTCAGGGCATAGCCGCGCCGGGCAGCGAACTCGGCGGCCATGGCCTCGGTCCAGTTCTGCTGCCCGACCTCCCAGCTGTCGGTGATGACGAAGCCCAGGCCGTCTTTCCCATAGAGGTCGCCCATCTGCGCCTTCAGCGGCTCCAGCAGGCCCTTCATGTGCGCGCGGACGTGGTCGGCGTTCAGCTTGTCGACCTCCAGGCCCAGACTCTCGGCGGCGGCGGGGGTATCGCGGCGGCCGGTCAGGGACCAGCCGTAGCGGACCACGCGCCAGCGGCCGGCGGAGGGCGGGGTCCAGTCCAGGGTCCCGTCGGATTTCAGACGGCTGGTCAGGTCCAGCACGCCAGCCGGCGCGATGGCCGCATCCGTGGCCGGGGTCGCCGAGGCCCAGTTGTCGGTGAGCACGCCCCAGCCGGCCTTCTCCTGGAAGCGGTCGACGCGGGCGTCGGCGTGGATGGCGAACTCGGTGACGGCCGTCGGCTTGGCGTCCGCCGCCAGGCGCAGGCGGAAGACGCTGGCCGTCGTTTTGGCGAAGGCGAAGGTGCGCACCGGCAGCCCTTGGCGAGCCTCGCCGGGCAATGTCGTCAGTATACGGAATGATTGCCCATCATCGCTGGCCTCGACCACGCCATTGGGCAGGACGCCGTCCACCGCCACGGTCACCGCGTGCGCCTCGATGGGCTTGGCGTAGCGCAGCAGCACCCAACCGTCGCCCGCCACCTTCTCGACCGCCGGGGCGGCATAGGCGCCGTCCGCCAGCTTCGCAGCGACGACCGTTCCGGCGCTGGAAGTGGCTTCGGCAACCGCCGGCGCGGTGTCCTCGCGCCAAGCGACTACGGCCACATCGCGATAGAGCCTCGGCTCGGCGAAGCGGGCGGAGATCGGCAGGTCCTGGAACGGGCCGCTGACGCCGGGCGGCGGGGCCAGGACGACCGGCCCCTTGCCGGAGACGACGGTCTCGCTCCAGACCAGCTTCTTCATCGCCTCTTCGGGTTTGACCCAAGGCCCACCGGTCTCGCTCCAACCGCCGCCGGCCTGCATGCCGAACTGTAGCCCCAGGCGCTTGGACTCCGCCGCCGCGTAGCGCACCGCCGCCTTCCACTCGGGCGAGCCGTAGCCGACACGCTTTTCCACATACTGCGGGATCGGCGGCGAGCCGAAACCGATGTCGAACAGGATCGAGCCGCCGATGCCGGCGCGCTTCATCCATTCCAGATCGAGGTGGATGCCCTCTTGCGTGACGTTGCCATTGATCCACTGCCAGAAGACCTGCGGTCGCGCCTCGGCCGGCGGGGTCGCGAAGCCGTCGCGCAACGCATCCGCCGCCAAGGCGATATGGCTGACGCTCAGAGCCAGGATCAGACCCAGCGCGACCGGGCGTTTGTTCACGCCGCTTCTCCTTCAAAGGCTGGCGCTCCGAAGCGGCCGCCCGCACAATAGCGTCCGAGGCCGAAATTCAAAGCTGGTATGATGAGTATATCAGCTTGCCTTCCCCTACGGCGTCGCCTTTGATGGCGCAAAGCCAGGGAGGCTAACCATGCTTATCGATCGCCGTCTGTTCGCCGCCTCGGCGCTCGCCTTTTCCCTGGCCGGCGCGGCGCACGCGGCCGACCGCCCCTGGTACACCCAAGGCGCCTTCGCCCCGACCGAACGCATCGCCATCCAGGTCACCAACGACCTGGACGAAGACCGCGTGAACAGCCCCGTGACCCTGACGCCCGAGCAGCTGCCGATGCTGCGCGGCGCCCAGGCCCTGACCGTGACCCTGGTCGATCCCGACGGAAAGCCGCGCCCCGCCCCCGACCACGAGCGCCAGGCCATGGAAGGCCCGCATGGTCATCTGGTCGAGGCCAACGGCCGCGCCGTCGACTACCAGCTGGACGACCTGAACGCCGACGGCCTGTGGGACGAGCTGTTCTTCCAGGTGAACCTCAAGGCCCACGAGACCAAGACGATCTACATCTATCGCGGCTTCCAGCAGCGCGGCTGGAACCCGCACCGCACCCACGCCGGCATCGGCAGCTACATGCGCCACACCGTGCCCTTCTGGGAGTCCGAGGCCGTCGGCTGGAAACTGTGGTTCCCGACCGACGCTGACGTCTACGGCAAGCGCGCGCCGCTGCTGATGTCGCCGCGCCTGTATGGCGAGAACCTGGACGGCTACGCGGTGTCGCGGATCGATCCCAAGCTGGGCTCGGACATCATGTCGGTGGACGACAGCTTCGGCGGCGGCGGCATCGGGGTGTTCGACGACCCGGCCAAGCCCGACGCGATCTCGCGCCCGCGCTTCACGCCCAAGTCCGACCAGGCCAACCGCTTCAACGGCAACGGCCTGACCGACACGCGCTACGCCTTCGAGGTCGTCACCAACGGTCCCCTGCGCAGCATGATCCGCGTCAAGACCATGAACTGGGACAGCGGCAAGGGCCGTTACGAAGTCGAGCAGCTCTACACCGCCTATGCCGGCCAGAACTATTCGACGGCCCGCGTGACCTTCAAGACCTTTGCGCCGAAGGCCAAGACGGGTGCGGCCTGGGCGGCCGGGATCCGCAAGCACGCGCCCGAGGAGATCCTCTACCAGCAGGGCGGCGTGGCGATCACCGGAGGCAGCGAGCTGGTGCGCAATCCCGACGACAAGGAGGCGGTGCAGAACGGCTTCCGCATCGACTATGCCGGCTCGGCCCTGGTCGTTCGCGACGCCTACAAGCCGACCTACGTCTCCAGCCCAGACCGCCAGGGCAACCACGTCTTCAAGGTGGCCCCGACCAAGGACAACCGCTTCGAATACATGATCGCCGCCGCCTGGAGCGAAGGCCCGACCTTGAAGACCGCCGACGCCTTCAAGGCCTACGTGATCAAGTCCGCGCGCGAGTACAATTCGCCGGTTCGGGTCGGCGGCGTAGCGGAGGAGAAGCGCTAGGGCGCCGCTCGCGCAAGCGCGGCGCCGTTCGCGAAGCGGCGCTGGCGGAGCGGCGCCGGACGGGTGACTTGGGCCACCCGACAACGCCGAGACCGACCATGCTCGCCTTCCTCGCCGCAGCCCTCGTGGCCGCTTCGCCTCAGCTCGACGCCGTTCCGCAGACCCGCCTGGATGAGGCCCTGCGCTGCCGGCTGGGCGCCTATGCCCTGCCCGCCGGCCAGGTTGTGACCATCACCGGCGCCGACGGTCATCCCCGGAACCTGAAATACACGCTCTCGACCGGCGCCTTCGGCCGGCTGCAGGAACGCCCGGACGGCGTCTATGCCGGCGGGCCGCTGACGATCGCCTTCGAACCCTGCGAGACCGGCCGCCTGACGCTGACGTGGGGCGCTGTCACGGAGCAAGGCGCCCGCCTGCCGCTGGCCGAGACGCAGACGACCTTCACCAGCGAAGGCGTCGCGATGCATGGCAAGCTGGTCATGCCGCAGGGCGGCCGCGCCAAGGCCCTGGCCGTCTGGATCGAGGGCTCCAACAACGACCCATCGACCGACGACGCCATCTGGCCGTACGAGCTGGCCCGGCGCGGCGTGGCGGTGTTCGTCTACGACAAGCGCGGGACAGGCGGATCCGCCGGCGCGCTGTCAGCCAATTTCGATGTGCGGGCGCGCGACACGGCCGCGGCGGTCAAGGCGGCGCGGCGAATGGCCCCAGACGTGCGCCAAGTCGGCGTCATCGGCGGCAGCCAGGGCGGCTGGGTCGCGCCCCTGACCGCGACCTTGACCCCGCTGGACTTCGTCATCCCCGCCTTCACCTTGGCCGAGGGCCCGATCGCCCAGGACCGCCTGCTGGTCGAAGCCCAGGTGCGCCAAGCGGGCTTCCAGGACGAAGACCTCGCCAAGGCCAGGACGCTGACCGATCTCACCGCGCGCGTCGTCCGCTCCAACTTCACCGACGGCTTCGCCGAGCTGGACGCCTTCCGGGCGCAGCATGCCGGCGAGCCCTGGCTGAAGGTCATCCAGCCGCGCTCGCACACGGGCATCCTACTGACGGTGTCCAGCGCCGACGCCAGGGCGGGCGGCGTGGCGGCGTCCCACAGCCTCAGCTTCGGCTACGAGCCGCGCCCGCTGATCGAGACGATCCGGCCACGCCAGCTATGGCTGCTGGGCGGCAGTGACCGCCAGGCGCCGAACGCGCGCACCCAGGCCATTCTCAAGGAGGTGCAGGTCAAGCGGCCCGACCTCGCCGTCGTCGTCTTTCCGAAGGCTGACCACGGGCTGATCGAGCGAAGCAAGAGCGCCTATGCGGCGGGCCTGTTCGACATCACCGCCGACTGGATCAAGGACCGGAAACTTCCGGGAACTGGCGCCTTCGTGGTCGCGCCAGCGGCGGACTAGAGGTCCAGCGAGCGCAGCAGTGCGGCCTCGGCGCCGTCCGGGTCGCGGGCCGTCAAACGCTCGACGATCTGGGCGTATTCGGCGACCAGCCTGGCGCGGTGCTCGGCCGGCTCGTCGGCATTGGCCGGCAGCCAGCCCAGCATCGCCTCGGCCACCGCGTCGAAGATGGCGTTGCGTGAGATGGCCGCCAGCTTGCCATGGAAGGCGCGGTCCAGGGCGACGAAGGCCTCGGCGTCGTCCAAGGCCTGGCGCTGCTGGGCGACCAGGCGCTCCAGCTGCTCCAGATCGGCGGCCTCGGCCTTTACCGCCGCCTCGCGGACCATGCCGCGTTCGAAGAAGCGGCGGGCTTCCTTGAGGTTCTCGACCATGTTCGGCGAGGCCGACAGCATCAGCTGGGCCACCAGGTCCAGCTGGCCGACCGCCGCCTTGGCCGTCAGCGGTCGCACGCGGGCGCGCTCGCCGTGCTTGATGGTGATCAGGCCCTGGTTGGCCAAAGCCTGCATGGCCTCGCGGATCGCCGGGCGACCCACGCCGTAACGGACCATCAGCTCGCGCTCGGACGGCAGCGCCTCGCCCGGCGCGTACTCGCCCGAGGTGATCATCGCCTTGAGGCGGTCGAGGACATGGTCGGAGAGCTTGCGCTTGGCGATCGGCGTCTCGACCAGCCCTCCGTCTGCATTCCGGAGCGCCATGCCCGGAAACTGTAGCAACGCCGGTTCGAAGTCCAGCCAGTGGATCTGAACCCAGCCTCGCGCCCGGTGGAAAGCCGGGCGGCGGATCGCCCCTGCCTGCGCGGGACGCCGTTCGACGCCCCGGGGCTTGAGGCGCTGGAGCGACCGCCGCGCCATGTCAGTACGACGAGAACAGCGCCGCGCGGGCCAGGCGCTGGGCCTCCAGGGCGTCCTGGCGATCCTGGGCGGCCTGCATGGCGTCGAAGTCCAGCTTGTCCAGCGCCCGGTCGATGACCTTCAGGAAGTCGATCGCCAGCTTGGCGGCCGTGACGCTGTCCTCGCGGAACGGGAACTGGTCCAACTGCCAGACGCCTTCCCAGTTGTTCTTGCGCAGCACGTAGAAGAACTCGAACAGCTCGATCGGGTGGACCGAGCCGGCGACCATGTCGTCGTCCCAGCTGCGCAGGTTGTCGTTGACGTCCATGCCGAACAGGCGGCCGTGGTCGATGGCCAGCTGGGCCGCATCGGCCGGCGACTCGCCGCCGTACAGCGAGTGGCCGAAGTCCAGCAGGATGCCGATGTTGGGCAGGCCGATCTTCTCGATGCCCAGCAGGGTGCGGGCCACCGAGTCGAAGCTCATGTGGTTGCGCGGCTCGCGCGGCTTGTATTCGATGACGAACTTCAGGTCGGGGTTCTGGCTGGCCAGCTCGCCGACGCCGTCCATCGACATCTGCCACAGCTTCTTGTGGTCGACCTGGAAGGGGTAGTCCCAACCATCCTGGCCCGGCCACAGCTTGACGTAGTCGGCGCCGAAGCGGCGGACCACGTTGGCGGCGTCATTGCACATCTCGTTGGCCAGGCGGCGCACGCCCGGATCGGGATTGGTGAAGGCGCCCTTCGAGAACTGACGAGTATAGATCTCGGGCGTGATGCCGATGACCCCGAGGTTGTTGCGCTTCAGCGCGACCTCGACCTCGTCCAGGCTGAGGTTCGGATCGACGAACGGATAGTTCAGGTCGACCACCGACAGGTCGCCGACCTGGCCGGCCTTGTCGATGGCCTCGATCAGGCTGACGGGCGGGCCGTAACCGTCGGTGGCGTAGCGGTCGACATAGGTGGCGAAGTGCCAGATGCCGGCTCCGAACTTCAGCTTGCTCATGAGCGCGTACTCCAGAAACTAACGACGGTTGAGATTGAAATTGTCGAGGTCGCGGGCGTTGGCCGACGTGACCAGGAAGCAGTCCATCAGCTGCTTCTCCGGCTGACCGGTCTTGCCGGTCTTCAGGTAGCGGTCGGCCAGCTCGACGGCGTACTGGGCCTGGCGGAAGGCCGGCTGCAGTACGGTGGCTTTCAGTTTGCCGGCCAGGATTGCGTCGCGGGCGTCGTTGGAGCCGTCGAAGCCGACCACCACGACGTCGCCGCGCCCGGCGCTTTCCAGGGCCGCCACCGCGCCCATGGCCATGGTGTCGTTGCCGGCGACGATCCCCTTCACCTCGGGATGGGCCTGCAGGATCGACTGGGTCTTGGCGAAGGCTTCCGACTGGCTCCAATTGGCCGACTGGCGGCCGATCATCTTCAGGTCCGGATACTGGTCGATCACCTCGTGGAAGCCGCGCGAGCGGATGGCGGCGTTGGTGTCGCTCTCCTTGCCGACCAGCTCGACGTAACCGCCCTTCTCCCCCATCGCCTGGACGAAGGCCTCGGCGCCCAGGGCTGCGCCCTGGAAGTTGTTGGAGACGATCTGGGCGGTGGCCAGGCCGCGCACATTGATCTCGCGGTCGATCAGGAACACCGGCACGCCGGCCGCCTTGGCCTTGCCGATCGCGGCGGCGCTGGCGTCGGCCCCGGCGTTGTCCAGGATGATCGCGGCGGCGTTGCGGGCGATCGCGGTGTCGATCAGCTGGCTCTGCTTGTAGGCGTCGTCGTCGTGCGAGAACTTCAGGGTCTCGTAGCCCAGGGCCTTGGCCCGCGCCTCAGCGCCTGCCGCCTCCTGGCCGAAGAACGGATTGTCCATCGACGGCGTGATGATGACGATCAGGTTCGAGCGGCCCTTGGGCGCCAGCCACGAGATCCCGAGGACGACCGCGACGACGGCGGCGATCGCGATGATCAGGTGGCTGCGTTTCATGGCGCTCCTTAGGCGGTCAACACGCGGATGCCGCGGGCCTCGAGGGCCTTGCGGTCCTCGTCGCGGATGCCGTCGTCGGTGATCAGGGTCTGGATGACCTCGACCCCGCCGCCCAGCGACGAGAACGAGGTGCGGCCGATCTTGGTGGAGTCCGCCACCAGGCAGACATGCGAGGCCGCCGCGATCATCGCCTTCTTGATCGGCAGGTCGGCCAGGGACGGATAGGTCAGGCCGGCCTCCAGCGAGATCGCCGCCGTCGCCAGGAAACAGGTCTCGGCGTACAGGCCCTCGAAATAGGCGGCCGAGCGCTCGCCGCTCAACGACAGGGTCGGGGCCTTGAACTGACCGCCCGGCATGTGGACCGTGCACGAGGGCAGCGCCCCCAGGGTCAGGGCGATGTTCAGGGCGTTGGTGACGACGTTGAGGTTCTGCCGTTCCAAGAGGTTCAGGGCCACCTCGGTGGTGGTCGAGCCGCTATCGAGGATCAGGGTCTGGCCGTCGGTGACCAAGGATGCGGCCAGGCGGCCGATCCGGCGCTTGGCTTCCATGTTGACCCGGTGCTGCAGGGCCATGTCGCGCACCTGCTGGGGCACCGAACGCAGGAAGGCGCCGCCGTGCTCGCGCACGATGTGGCCTTCGACCTCCAGCTTCTCCAGGTCCTGGCGGATGGTGGGTTCGGAGACGCCGAAGGCTTCGGACAGCTCGCGCACGCGGGCGCTGCCTTCTTCCTGCAGCCACTCCAGGATCTTCATGCGGCGCGGCTCGGCCAGCAGCCCCGAGCCGGCCGTGGCCATGGCGCGCTGGCGGGCCGAGCTCTTGGCCGCGGTGTCGTTCTGAGCGCCTTTCGGACCGGACTTGGCCATGGCTCTCTTGCTCCTCTGCGTGACGGCGCCCTTGGTCACGGTCAGGCCTTGCCTGCCGCCGTGAGGCGTCCTTGCAGTTGGTCGAGCACGACAGCGGCGATGATCACAAGTCCTTTGATGACCATCTGCCAAAACTCACTGACGCCCATCATCACCAGGCCATCGCCCAGCACGCCGATCACGCAGGCGCCGATCAATGCGCCGCCGACCGTTCCACGCCCGCCCGACAGCGACGCGCCGCCCAGCACGACGGCCGCGATGGCGGAGAGTTCGAAGGTCTCACCGCTGGCCGGATGGGCGGCCACCAGCTCGGAGGAGACGATCAGGCCCACCAGCGCCGCGCAGACGCCGGAGATGACATAGACGGCGACCTTGACCCGCTCGACCCGCACGCCCGACAGCATGGCCGCGCGCTCGTTGCCGCCGATGGCGTAGACCCAGCGGCCGAACGGCGTGTCCTTGGCGACGAAGGCGGCGACCAGGGCGATCAGCGCCAGCAGGATCACCGTCACCGGCAGACCCAGGACCGAGGCCGAGCCCAGCAGCGGGAAGCCCTCGTTGCCCAGGTCCGGACGGCCGACCAGGTTGGGGAAGGTCGCGCCGTTCGACAGCAGCATGGCCGCGCCGCGCGCCACGTAGAGGACGCCCAGGGTGGCAATGAACGGCGCGATGCGGAAACGCGCCACCAGCACACCGTTGAACAGGCCCGCGATCCCGCCCAGCACCAGCACGAGGACGACGACCACCGGCACGCTGGGATAGACGACCACGCCCAGCGGCTGCAACGTCACGCCGTTCAGGATCAGGGCGCCCGCGACCATGCCGGCCAGGCCCGCGATCGAGCCCACCGACAGGTCGATGCCGCCGGTCAGGATCACATAGGTCATGCCGATCGCCAGGATCGCCGTGATCGCCACGTGCTTGAACATGATCAGGAAGTTGGACGCCGACAGGAAGTTGGGGGCCATCACCGAGAAGAAGGCGATGACCACCGCCAGGGCGATCAGGGCGCGCAGCTTCAGCAGCAACGCGACGACGCTCGGGCCCGTCGAGGAAGTAACTTCGGTCGCCATTACGCGGCGGTCTCCATGACGGCGTTGGAGGCGGCCACCAGCGCGCTCTCCGTGGCCTGTTCGATCGTCAGGTCGGCGGTCAGACGGCCAGCGGCCAGCACCAGCACGCGGTCGGCGACGGCCTGGGCTTCCAACAGGTCGGAGGTGGCGAAGACCACAGCCAGGCCCTGGTCGGCGAGGGCGCGCATGGTGTCGAACACCTCGCCGCGCGCGCCGATGTCGACGCCCCGGCTGGGCTCGTCCAGCAGCATAACCAGCGGCCCGGTCATCAGGCCACGCCCGATCACCACTTTCTGCTGGTTGCCGCCCGACAGCGAGCCGATCGCGGCTTCCGCGCCCGCCGCCTTGACGCCCAGACGGGCCATCATGTCGGCGATGGTCGAGCGCTCCTGGCCTTCACTGATCCGGCCGCCGCGCAGGAAGCCCAGCAGACTGGAAAGGCCGAGGTTTCCGCCCACGGACAGATTGTGGAACAGGCCGTCGCGCTGGCGGTCCTCGGGGACGAAACGCATGCGCTTGCGACAGCGCTCGGCCAGGCTCAGCGACGAGACGTCCTCGCCGTTCAGGATCACGGTGCCGCCGGCGTTGCGCGCGCCGCACAGGCTCTCCAACAGCTCGGTGCGGCCCGAGCCCAGCAGGCCGTAGACGGCTGTCACTTCACCGGCCCGGAAGTCGGCGCTGACATGGTCGACCAGGAAACCGCCGCCGCGACGCGGCAGGGCGATGTCGCGGGCCGACAGCACGACCTCGCCAGCCTTGCGCGTCCCGCCGCGCGGCCGCTGACGGGCCTTGTCGCCCAGCATCTTCTCGATGATCCAGGTCACGGAAACCTTGGACGCCGGCTCGGAAGCGATCAGCCGGCCGTCGCGCAGCACGGTGACGTAGTCGCCGATGCGCATCAGCTCTTCCAGCCGGTGGGAGATGTAGATCACCGCCACGCCGGCGCGCTTCAGCTCGCCGATCACGCCGAACAGCACCTCGACCTCGGCGGCGCTGAGGGCCGAGGTCGGCTCGTCCAGGATCAGCACCCGGGCGTCCTCGACCAGGGCCTTGGCGATCTCGACGATCTGCTGCTCGCCGACCCGCAGGTCGCCGACGGGCGCGTCGGGATCGATGCCGTGGGCCAGGCGCGCCAGCACCGCGCGGGCGCGGGTGTTCTCGGCGGCATGGTCGGTCGCGCCGACCTTGGTCAGCTCACGGCCCAGGAAGATGTTCTGGATGACGGTCAGGTTCGGGCAGAGGTTCAGTTCCTGGAAGACGATGCCGACGCCGGCCTTGGCGGCCTCGCGCACCGAGGCGAAACGCACCGGCTGGCCGTCCAGCAGCAGGCGGCCCGAGGTGGGCTGCTCCACCCCGGCCAGGATCTTCATCAGGGTCGACTTGCCCGCGCCGTTCTCACCGATCAGCACATTGACCGCCCCGGCGTGAACATCGAAGTCGACGCCGTCCAGCGCCGTGACGCCGCCATAGGTCTTGCCAATCTTCTCCGCCCGCAGCACGGCGTCAGACTCCGACCCGCTCGAGGCGCACGGGCGTGACGACCACCGGATCGTCGGCCTTGCCCAGCTGGAACACGCCTTGGAACCGCACGCGGTCGCCGGGCTTGAGGCTCTCGGCGGCCGGCCGCGCCTGGCGCAGGGCTCGTTTGGTCAGGGCCCCGCCGACCTCGGCGAAGGCGATCTGGTTGGAGAAGTCGTTGAAGGTCACGAACGGCAGGCTGTCGCGCAGCGCCGAGCCCGACACGACCGGTCCGACCAGCACCTCGACCGGCTTGCCGTCGACCGTGACGGTCACCGCGCCGGCGCGGGCATTGGTCTTCACGGCCGTGACCTGGCCCTCGCCCTGGGTGACGAAGGTCCAGGGCGAGCCGTCGCCGGCCTTGCGGCCATCAGCGGCGCCGGCGGCGTCCAGGTTCAGGTCGATGCTCTTGGACAGCGCACCAAGCGGCTTGGCCTGCTTGTCCCAGTAGGGCGCGGCCTGGGCGTCCCAGACGGCGTCGACATAACGCGCAGCGTCGAAGCTGCCGGCCTGGCGCTCGCGGGCGGCGCGATCGGCGGCGATGGGGATGACCTTGCAGGCGCTGACCACGGGCAGCAGGGCGACCAGGACGAGCATCAGGCCCGCCCGTCGCATGCTATCGCCGTGATCCTGCTCGCCCGCCTGCCGCAACGTCAGCCTCTCCCCGGATCGTGCGCCATTTTCGGCGCTACTTTCGAATGATTTCGAATTCGGACGAAACGTGTCATGGCGGATTGGGACTGTCAATCAGCCCTTACCGCAAAGGGGCTACCGACCTTTGGCGGGCGTGATTTTCGCCTTATACATATAGACTTAGCCCGCGGAACCGGTCGTCCCGGCGTACTTATCGGGCTTTCCCGCAGCACTCGAAACGAAGAAAATCGAAAACAAACGACGCATTTCGTCGTTGCACTCGCAAACCGCCCCGCCTAGTTTGCGGATCGAGGGAGGCCTGGAACCAGGCGGAATCGAGCGCGGTCGAAAAACGCGCCTCTTCCGCGGTCGCACGCACCCTCGACCCATGCCGCGACGACCAGTGAGACCGTCGAAGATGAACCAAGTTCACCGCCAGGGCGCGGACGACCTGCAAAGCCGCGCCGCCCATGTGGCGCGGCGCGCCAACTGGATCCGTCGCAGCGCGCTGAAGATGATCTTCGAGGCCAAGCAGGGCCATCCCGGTGGCGACCTGTCGGCGGCCGACATCCTGGCGGCCCTCTATTTCGACGTCATGCGCTACGACGCGACCCAGCCCAATGACCTGGGCCGCGACCGCTTCATCATGAGCAAGGGCCACTGCACCGGCGCCTTCTATTCCGTGCTGGCCGGCGCGGGTTTCTTCCCGGAGGCGGAGCTCGCGACCTACCTCCAGCCGCTGTCGCGCCTGAACGGCCACCCCAGCCGCACCTATCTGCCGGGCGTCGAGACCAATACCGGTCCGCTGGGCCACGGCCTACCGGTCGCCGTCGGCGCGGCCATTGCCGGCCAGATCGACAAGGCCGACTTCCGCGTCTTCGTGCTGACCGGCGACGGCGAACTGCAGGAAGGCAGCTGCTGGGAAGCGGCCATGACCGCCGGCCACCGCAAGCTGTCGAACCTGACCCTGATCGTCGACCGCAACCGCCTGCAGCAGGGCGCGCCGACCGAAGAGACCGTCAGCCTGGAACCCCTGGCCGACAAGTGGCGCGCCTTCGGTTGGGACGTGCTCGAGATCGACGGCCACGACCCGGCCGCCCTGATCACCGCCCTGGAAACCACCGGCGAAAAGCCGCTGTGCATCATCGCCTCGACCGTGAAGGGCAAGGGCGTGTCGTACATGGAAAACCAGGCCGGCTGGCACCATGGCTGCCCGACCCCCGAACAGTATGCTCAAGCCTTGGCGGAGCTCGCTTAAGTGAACGATCCCGAAAAGACCGAAGGCCTGTTCGACTGCCGCGAGGCCTATGTCGCCACGCTGGAAGCCCTGGCGGAAACGGACGCGCGGATCGTCGCCGTGGTCAATGACAGCGTCGGCTCCAGCAAGCTGGGCGGCTTCCGCAAGAAGTTTCCCGAGCGGCTGATCAACGTCGGCATCGCCGAGCAGAACATGATCGGCGTCGGCGCCGGCCTGGCCAACGGCGGCAAGATCCCGTTCGTCAGCGGCGCGGCCTGCTTCCTGACCGGCCGGGCGCTGGAGCAGATCAAGGCCGACATCGCCTACTCGCAAGCCAATGTGAAGCTGTGCGGTATCTCCAGCGGCATCGCCTACGGGGAGCTGGGCCCCACCCACCACTCGATCGAGGACCTGGCCTGGCTGCGGCCGATGGCGCCGCACCTGACCGTCATCGTGCCGTCCGATCCGTGGGAGACCAGCGAGGCGATCAAGGCCGCCGCCGCCTTCGACGGGCCGGTGTTCGTCCGCATCAGCCGCATGCCGGTGCCGGCCCTGGTCCACACCGCCGAGACCTTCCAGATCGGCAAGGCCGAGACCCTGCGCGAGGGCGGCGACGTCGCCATCATCGCCAACGGCACCATGGTCCATCGCGCCCTGGCCGCCGCCCGGCTCTTGGCGACCGAGGGCGTCGAGGCCAAGGTGATCAACATGGCCACCCTGACCCCGCTCGACGAGACCGCCATCCTGGACGCCGCCAAGACCGGCGCGGTGATCACGGTCGAGGAGCACTCGGTGCGCGGGGGCCTGGGCGGCGCGGTGGCCGAGGTGCTGGCCACCAACACCCCCACCCCGATGCGGATCCTGGGCTTCCCCGGCTTCCTGCCCACCGGCTCGGCCGAGTTCCTGATGGAGCGCTACGGCCTGACCGCCGACGGCATCGCCGGCGCCGCCCGCGACCTGCTGGCCAAATGAACATCCTTGCGATCGACCAGGGCACGACCAACACCAAGGCGGTGTTGGTCGGCCCCGAGGGCGAGATCCTGGCCCAGGCCTCGCGACCGACGGCGGTCCGCTATCCGCAACCTGGCTGGGCGGAGTCCTCTGCCGACGACATCTGGGCCAGCGTCGCCGGCGTGATCAAAGAGATCGTCGGCTTGGGCTGCCCCGTCGCCGCGATCGGCCTCTCCAACCAGCGCGAGTCCGTCGTGCTGTGGGACGCCGCCACCGGCCGCCCGGTCGGCCCCTGCGTGATCTGGCAATGCGGCCGCTCTGCGTCGCGTTGCGAGGCGCTAAAGGCCGAGGGTTACGAGCCCGACGCCATCGCCCGCACCGGCCTGACGCTCAATCCGATGTTCTCGGCCGGCAAGCTCTCGTGGCTTCTGGACCATGCGGAAGACGGTCGCGCCCGCGCCGCGCGAGGCCAGCTGAAGGCCGGCACGGTCGACGCTTGGCTGCTGTGGAACCTGACCGGCGGCGCGCAGCACGCCACCGACCACAGCAACGCCTCGCGCACCCAGCTGATGAACCTCTCCAGCCTGGCATGGGACCCGGAGATGGCGCGGCTCTTCGACATCCCGCTGGAGGTGCTTCCGGAAATCCGGCCGTCCGACAGCCTGTTCGGCGAGACCGCGCGGGGCGCGACCGCCCTGCCCGCCGGCATTCCAATTCACGCCGCCATGGGCGACTCCCACGCGGCCCTCTACGGCCACGGCCTGGACGGCCCCGGCCGGATCAAGGCCACCTGCGGCACCGGCTCGTCGTTGATGACGGTGACCAAGGAGCGGATCTGGTCGGCTCACGGCCTGTCCAGCACCATCGCCTGGAGCCGGACAGGCGGCGCGCTGCACGCGCTGGAAGGCAATATCTCGGTCTCGGGTCACACGGTGGCGTTCGTGACCAAGCTGCTGAACCTGCGGGACGAGCACACGCTCACGGACCTCGCCCTCACCGTCCCCGACAGCGGCGGCGTCGTCCTGGTCCCGGCCCTCGCCGGCCTGGGCGCCCCGCACTGGCGCGACGAGGCCCGAGGTCTGGTCAGCGGCATGAACCTGGGCACCACGCCCGCCCACCTGGCCCGCGCGGCGCTGGAGGCGGTGGCTCTGCAGATCCACGACGTGTTCATGGCCATGCAGGCCGACCTGCACGGCGACCTGCCAGCCCTGAACGTCGACGGCGGCGCCTCGCGCAACGACGTGCTGATGCAGCTGCTGGCCGACCTGATCGACCGCCCGGTGATCCGCGCCGACGCGGCCGAACTCAGCGCCCTGGGCGCGGCGCGGCTGGCGGCCGAGGGGATGGGTGTGAAGGCCCCGCCGGCGCGTCCAGCGGAGCGGACCTTCGAGCCGGCGATGAGCGCCGAAGCGCGCGGCGAGACCGTCGCACGCTGGCAGGACGCCTTGCGGCGGGCGATGCTCTAGAAGGCCACACCCTTATCCGCTCATCCCCGCGAAAGCGGGGACCCAAGCCGCGTCAGCGGTGCTCGCTCGGCAGCGCTCCATCCCGAAAGTCAGCTTGGGTCCCCGCTTTCGCGGGGATGAGCGGTGTTGGGGTTAGAAGGCGATGTCTATTGGTGCGCCGCTGTACCGAACGGTCTTCACCCGCTCGCGACCGCCGTCGATCAGCACGACCTTGAACGTCCGCTCCCGCACCATCCCCGGGAAGCTCCCCACCCGCGCGCCGATGGTCAGCTTCCGGCCGCCATCGCTCCACGCCAGCGGTGTCACCGCCCGCTCGCCGCGCTCGTAGGCGTAGCTGTCACCAGCGTCGTCATAGAGCTCGAACTGGCCGTCCGCGCCGGCATAGACCCGCAGCTCCAGCGGCCCCTGCGGATCCTGGTCGGCATAGGTCACCGCCCCACCCAGCGGCAGTATCGCACCAGCCTTCGCATACAGCGGGATCTTCTCCAGCGGCGCGGCGGCGTCCAGCCACTGGCCGCCCGCCAACTTCTTGCCGGTCCAGAAGTCGTACCAGGGCGCGCTCCCCGGCAGGAACACCTGCCGCGAGCGCTGCCCCGCGTTCATCACCGGCGCGACCATCAGCGAAGGCCCGAACAGGAACTGGTCGCCGATGTTCCAGGTCCGCTCGTCGGTCCGCCAGTCCATGACCAGCGGCCGCATGATGGTGTCGGCCTTGTCGGTCACCCGCCAGGCCAGGCCGTAGATGTAGGGCATCAGCCGATAGCGCAGCCGGTCGTAGTCCAGGAGGATCGGCGTCTTATCGCCATAGGCGAACAGGTCGTTGCGGTTGTTCTCGCGCTTGCCGTGGGTGCGGAACAGCGGGTTGAAGACGCCGAACTGGTACCAGCGGACATACAGCTCCTGGAACGCCGGGTCGGTGGTCGCCGGCCCCGTCGGCGGGTTGTCCAGCACGCCGCCGTAGTAGCCGCCGATGTCGGTGGTCCAGTACGGCATGCCCGACAGCGCGAAGTTCAGCCCGCCCTGCATCTGGCGCTGGAACACCGGGAAACCGTTGAGGATGTCGCCCGACCACGAGGCCGCGCCGTAGCGCTGCACGCCGGCGAACGACGAGCGCGACAGGATGAACACCCGCTTGTCGTCGCGCTGCTTTCGCCAGCGGTCCGACACCGCCGCCACGTGGGCCAGCGGGAAGGCGTTGCCGTAGAGCTCGCCCGGTCCGATCGCCAGTTTGCGGCCGTTCAGGGTGCGGTCGGTCTCGGCCATGGTCGGCAGGTGCAGCTCGGGCTCGGAGCCGTCCAGCCAGAACGCGTCCCAGCCCTGGTCGAGCAGCTTGGATCCCAGGTGCGACCAGTAGAGGTCGGCGGCTTCCGGGTTGGTCGGGTCGTACAGCGCCGTGCCGGGGATCAGCCAGCCGCGCTTGTTCATGAGCTTGTAGAGCTGGGACGACTTGGACAGCAGCGGCCACATGCTGAGCATGGTGTGGACCTTGCGCTCACGCAGGGTGTTCAGCAGGCCCGGCACGTCGGGATAGCCGTCGGGCCGGAACTCCGGATCGCCCATCCGGCTCCACCACCGCCAGTCCTGGACGATGACGTCGACCGGGGCGTCGCCGTCGCGATAGCGCTTAGTGACATCCAGCAGCTCCTGGCCGCTGGCATAGCGGTCCATCGACTGGAACAGGCCATAGGCCCAGCGCGGGAATAGCGGCGCCGCGCCCGTCATGTCGCGGTACTTGGCGACGACCTGGTCGAACTCGGGGCCGTAGACGAAGACGTAGTCGATCGCCTGGCCGACATCAGCGGTCAGTGTCAGTTCAGTCGGGAAGCGGTTGTCCAGGGTCGAGGCCGAGGCGGTGTTCCACAGCAGGCCGAAGCCCTCGGTCGACATCATCAGCGGATGGGCGATGTCGGTATTGGCCTGGGCCAGGCGAACCACCGCGCCCTGGTAGTTGAACTGGCCGGACTGGTGCTGGCCCAGGCCGTAGAGCCCCTGGCGCAGGGCCGGGTGGAAGCGCTCGGTGACCTTGTAAGCCTTTGAGCCATCGGACAGCGCCTGGGGTTCGTAGATGCGCGGCCGCTCGCCCATCTCCTGCAGCAGGATGCGGTCGTCGGGGGCCAGGAAGGTCAGGGTCCCGTCGGACAGCGAGATCGAGACGCGCAGGTCGCCGGTCTTCAGCACCTTGGCGACGGCCTTGGCCGTGCCGCCGCCGGCGGCGGTGTTGACGCCCGTGCCGGTCGCCGTCGCGTCGGTCAGGGTCACCGCCTGAGGCATGCAGGGTTTGGAGAACCACGGCTGCTGCGGCGACGAGCCCACCGCCTGGCCGTCGGGGCTGGCCACCACCCGCACCACGCCGTCGGCGCAGACTGACAGCCGCATGACATCGGCCCCGTTGCGGACCTCGACCACCTCGCCGACCTGGCTGACCTGCACCTCGGCCAGGGCTGCGGCCGGCAGGGCCAACATCGCCAGAACCGCCAGTCGAAGCGCCATACGAGGGGCCATGTTCTCAAACCTCGCCGGGAAACAAAGGCGGCGCCGGTCGGGGGGACCGGCGCCGAAGTACGGTTTGCGCAGGAGGGCACACACCGTTGGTGAAGGCTAGCGGGCGGCTAGAAGGTGTAGCGCGCGCCCACGTAGAACTGACGGCCGCCGACCCGGTAGTTCTCGAAACGCTGGGTCGTGGAGTCGATGTACGAGATGTCCTTCTCGTTGCTCAGGTTCAGCGCGTCGACGCTGACCGACAGCTGGTCGGTGACCTTGTACGAGGCCGAGGCGTCGAAGAACGTGGTCGACAGGTTGCCCTGGACATCTTGGTTGTAGCGGCCCGGGACGGCGGTCAGGTACTTGTCGCGATAGTTCACCGACACGCGCGCCTGCACCTTGCCGCGCTCGTAGTAGAGCGTGGCGTTGGCGGCGTTCTTCGACAGGTTCAGCAGCGGCGCGTTGATCTTGGCCGCGCCCGCCGCCGTGGTGGCGAAATAGTCGATGCTGCTATCGACATAGGTGTAGTTGGCCAGCACGCCGAAGCCGCGGAACATGTCGGGCAGGAAGTCCAGCGGCTGCTGGTAGTTCAGCTCGAAGCCCTTCAGCGGACCGCCGGGGGTGTTGATGACGTTGGTGATGCTGAAGTCGTCATTGGCATTGACGCCCGTGCCGTCCAGCAGCGAGACCGGCAGGCCCGTCGACGAATAGGGCGCCACGGTGGTGATGGTCTGAACGTAGGTGCTGATCTTCTTGTAGAAGAAGCCCGCCGACACGATCGTCCCCGACTTCGGATACCACTCGATCGAGAAGTCGGCCGACTTGGCGCGGTAGGGGTCGAGGTTGGCGTTGCCGGTCGAGACCGAGCGCGAACCGCCGGCCACCGAGACGCTGGTCGCCGCCGCCAGGTTGCCCAGGGCCGGACGCGCCATGACCTTGGCCGCCGAGAAGCGGACCTGCAGCTTGTCGGTCGGCTCCAGCACCAGGTTCAGCGACGGCAGGGTGTCGGTGTAGGTCCGCTTGACCGTGGTCATCACGAAGCCGGCGGCGTTCACCGAGGTCGGGACGTTGGTGTAGAAGTTCGAGGTCTGGTTGGTCTCGACATAACGGACACCGACGTCGCCGCGCACCCGCCAGCTTCCGACCTCCTGGTCGAAATTGGCCATGACGTAGCCGGTCTTGTCCTCTTCTTTCACCGAGCGGTTCTCGCCGCGCACGCTGGCGACGGTCTGCGAAAGGGCCGTGCGGCCGGTGTTGGAGTAGATGTTGTAGGCGGCCTGGAAGGCGTCGATGTTCGGCGTCGTCCAGCAGGTCGGGGTCGGCGTCGGCACGTTCATCTTCGCCAGGCCGCAGAACTGCTCGGTCAGGCTTTGGATGGTGTAGCCGGCCGGGATGGCCGGGAAGTTCGCCTCGCCCAGGGCGTAGCGATAGGACTGGGCGCTGAAGTCGTACTGCTTCCAGTTGGCGCCGGCGCGGACCGTCAGGCCGTCGTTGAGGGCGTACTTACCGTTGACCTGGACGGTCTTGTACTTGTTGTCGGTGTAGTTCGGGCGCAGGCGGATTTCGGGACCGGTCGGGCCGGTGCCGCCGGGCTGGGTCACGGTCGGGCCGAAATACCACAGCGACGGGTTGGTGACGTCGAAGCCGTAGTTGATCGCCGGCAGGTACTGGCCCTTGGGCCGGATGTCGATCGAGTAGCCATCGACGTTGAAGCGGTCGATCTGGGTCGAGATGTCGTTGAAGTTGTCGAAGTCCGAGTACGAATAACCGGCGACGCCGTCGATACTGAACTTGTCGTTGAACTTGTGCTCGGCGGTCAGGGTCCACTGGCCGAAGTCGGTCGAGAACTCGTCACGGTTATGCTCCGAGCGCATGTCGACATTGTCGAACAGGCCGTAGAGCATGGTGTTCTTGCTATCCAGGATCATGTCCCGGACCAGCATCTCGGGCTTGCCGCCTTGCGAGGCGCCGCGGGAAAAGCCGATGGCCTCCAGGGGCCAGTCATCGCGGCTGACCTTGTAGCGCGAGAACAAGCCGTCCAGCGTGACCTTGGTGTCGTCGGTCGGCTGCCATTGCAGCGAGCCGGTCAGGCCCAGGCGCTCGGTCTTACCCAGGCCCTGCACGTAGCGCATGAAGCGCGGGTAGTAGGTCGTGGGCGAGCTGGCCAGGGTGTAGATCGAGTTGGCCTTGGCGAAGTCGGCCGCCGGCACGTCGCAGATGCCGCCCG
This sequence comes from Caulobacter sp. GW821-FHT12D05, assembly GCF_058807295.1. Taxonomy (NCBI): domain Bacteria; kingdom Pseudomonadati; phylum Pseudomonadota; class Alphaproteobacteria; order Caulobacterales; family Caulobacteraceae; genus Caulobacter; species Caulobacter sp. GW821-FHT12D05. The sequence continues at coordinate 358,818 of NZ_JBXAQO010000003.1, read as the reverse complement.
TACCCGTGGTCGGCTTGCACCAGCCGCCGTCGCCATTGCCCTGGTTCCACAGGCCCGAGCTGGACTGCTGGAAGTCGACGGCGGTCTTGGAATAGGCCACCGAGAACAGCGCGCCCAGCTTGTCGTCGGCGAAGGTGTTGGACACCAGCAGCGCCATGCGCGGGCGGGTCTTGCCGGTCTGGTCGTTGTAGCCGGCCTGGGCCGAGGCGGCCAGCTTGAAGCCCTTGTAGTCGAACGGATGGCCGGTCACGAGGTCGACCGTCGCGCCCAGCGAACCTTCTTCCACGTCGGCCGACGGCGTCTTGCGCACGTCGATGCGGTTGAAGAGCTCCGAGGCGAAGACGTTGAAGTCGAAGCCACGGCCACGGTTGGCGCCGCTGTAGCCGTCGGTCGAGGCCTGGGCCTCCATGCCGTTGATGCGCACGCGGGTGAAGTCGGGACCCAGGCCCCGGACGGACAGCGCCCGGCCTTCGCCCTGGTCGCGGCTGATAGCGACGCCGGGAATCCGCTGGATGGATTCGGCCAGGTTGTTGTCGGGGAACTTGGCGATGTCCTCGGCCAGGATCGAGTCGACCACGCCGGTGCTGGTGCGCTTCAGCTCCAGGGCCTTGGCCAGGCTGTTGCGGAAGCCGGTCACCACGACCTCGGTCACGGCGGTGTCGTCGGCCTGGGCCGCGGCTGCGTCTTGCAGGGCTGCGGCGGCCATGGCGGTCGGAGCGGCCGCGCTGCTCGCCGTGGCGATGGCGTCCTCGGCGTGGGCGACGCCGCCCAAGGCCAGCACCAGGGCCAGGCCCGAAACGCCACCCGCCAATTGCTTTTGGAACCTGTCGATCATTTCCCGTTTCCCCTTCGCCGCGCGCTCTCGGCGCGGTCGTTTGCGTTTCCTCGTGACGCTTCTGTCGAGCGCCTCGTCGTCTTGAAGTCCGACGCCCGGAAACACGCCCCGGGCGGAAAGCGGCGACGTCGGCCGGAAAGGAAGCCGACGCCGCCTTAGACACGGCCCCAACCCCGAGAGGAGGTCTGGGATGGCGCCGTATTCGCTGTTCGCTGAACAAAAGCGTTATCAAAGGACATCAATCGAAATCAATCGAAAACGTATTGATGGCGAAAGATATGTCTGAGGAATGGGTTTTCGGGGCCAGGCGGCGCTGCGCGATCCCGCCGCCCAGCGCGTTCTGGCAAGGAATTTCAAGGCGAAAGCACCATTCCCAGATGATGGGAACAGCGACTTTCGTTTTCCTTTCTTTTCGATTGAACCGCGCGAAATCCGCGTTGACCCCCACCTTGGCCATCGGTACCTGTTGCGCCAGCCAAGGCGCATGAGCGCCAGAAAGAGGACCCAGATCCCGGAGCGCCGGGACCACGAAGGTCCGAACGGGGAAAGGATTCGCGCATGACGGGATTTGCTTCGCTAGCCGCCGGGCTGCGTACGGGCGTCAGCCTGGCCATCATCGCCGCCCTGACGGCCTCGCCGGTCATGGCGGCCCAGGCGCCGGCCGCTCCCGCCCCATCGCAGTCGCCACTCAAGGCCGCGCACGAAAAGCCGCGCCTGTTCGTGCTGACCGACATCGGCGGCGACCCCGACGACCAGGAGTCGATGGTCCGCCTGATGACCTATGCCAACCAGGTCGACATCGAAGGCCTGGTCGCCACCACGGTGAAGGGCGAGGTCAATCCGCAGCTGATCACCCACATCGTCGACACCTACGGCCAGGTCCGCGACAATCTCGAGCAGCACGAGAAGGGCTTTCCCACGGCGGACGCGCTGAAGGCGACGATCTCCCAGGCCCTGGTTCCGGACGGCAAGACCGCGATCGGCGCGGGCAAGGACTCGCCCGGCTCTGATCTGCTGATCAAGGCTGTCGACCGCGATGATCCGCGTCCGGTCTGGGTGACCGTCTGGGGCGGCCCCACCGTGCTGGGCCAGGCCCTGTGGAAGGTGCGCAACACCCGCTCCAAGGCGGCGCTGGCCAAGTTCGTCTCGAAGCTGCGCGTCTATGCGATCTCGGACCAGGACGACAGCGGCCCCTGGATCCGCCGCGAGTTCCCGGACCTGCACTACATCGTCAGCCCCGGCGTCTCGTTCCACATGTCGACCTGGATCGGCATCGGCGGCGACAATTTCCACGGCCGCTTCGGCGGAGCGAACGAATATCTCGTCAGCAACGAATGGCTGAACGCCAACATCCGCGCCAAGGGCCCGCTGGGCGCGGCCTATCCCAGCTGGAAGTTCCAGATGGAGGGCGACACCCCGTCGTTCCTGAACCTGATCGACAACGGCCTGTCCGATCCCGACCACCCCGAATGGGGCGGCTGGGGCGGCCGCTACGAGCTCTACACCCCGCGCAAGGAGCGCTGGTTCCTGGAGCCCGAGACCCGGCCGATCTGGACCAACGCCATGGACGAGGTCTATGGCCGCGACGGCGAGTGGCACACCACCGCCCAGGCCACCGTGTGGCGCTGGCGCGAGGCGTTCCAGAACGACTTCGCCGCCCGCATGGACTGGACGACCAAGCCCTACAAGGAAGCCAACCACCCGCCAGTCCCCAAGCTGGAGACCCCGGACTACATCATCGCCAAGCCCGGCGACCGGGTGGACCTCAGCGCCGTCGGCTCCAGCGATCCGGACGGCGACGCCCTGTCCTACGAGTGGTTCTGCTACGAGGAGGCCGGCACCCGCGGCATGACCAGCTCGGCCTCGGGCGTGAAACTGGACATCAACAACGCCGACCAGCCCAAAGCCTGGCTGACCGTGAAGACCAACCGCGTCGTGCCGCCCGGCACGGGGACCATGCACATCATCCTGGCCGTCACCGACCACGGCTCCCCGCGCCTGACCCGCTACAAGCGGGTGATCATCGACGTGAAGTAGGCAGGCTGGTCCGCGCGAAGGCCGTCTTCGCGACGGCCTCCGTACCGATCACCGTACCCTGCGCGAAGTCGAGACGCGCGGGGGCGCCGGCCGTTTCGAAGGTGAGGGTGTTGGTCCCGCTGCCCTCGACATACTTGCCGGCCTGACCGCTGGCCGAGACCAGCCGTGGCGCGCCCTTGACCGTGACCAAGCGGTCGAAGGTCAGCTTCGCCTGGCCGCCCTCGGCAGCGACGGCGATGACGCGCGGGCCGTCGGCGCGCTCGGGGTTCCAGGTCCCGGCGAAGGTCCAGGCCGCGTCGATCTTGGCCGCCTGGGCCTTGCTCACGTTGTCGGCCATCCAGGCGTAGTCACCGCCGGCGCGGTGGCTGTTGCTGAAGTAGCGGCGCTCGCCCCACTTGGTCTCGGCGGCAGCAACGCGGTTGCGCTCGATGTCGGCCGGGCTGGGGGTCCCGCCGTCCAGCGGATAGATCACCTGATAGGTCGGCTTGTCGCGCATGCGTTCTGAGAAGGCGCAGTCGAGGAAATAGAACTGGGCGTCGCGGTGATGGCGGCCCAGATAGAAGTTCGGCGGACCGTCGAACGTGCAGCCCTTCATGACGAACTTCTTGTCGGCATTGCCGCTGCCATCGTGCCAGACGGCGGCCTCGGCGCGGGGGTAGATCTGGACGATCTCGGAATCGGCCATGAAGCACCAGCCGCGCGGACAGACGAAGTCCACCGCGCCGGTGATCCGCAGATCGGTGTGGTAGTAGCGCCCGCCGTCGGGGCTGAGCGGCGTGGCGCCCGGCGCTTCCGACAGGCCGTCCTCGGCCTTGGACTTGCCGGTCCGCCACAGCGCCAGGGTGTCGGCGCCCAGGCTGAGCAGGTCGGCGTCCTGGATGATCGTGCGGTCGGCGCGGCCCAGCACCGCGAAGGCGTGCGGGCCAGCCTGGGTGACGATGTTGTGCACCGTCATGTGCTCCAGGACGAAGTCGTGGGCGGTGGCCGCGATATTGACCACCCCCTGGCCGATCTCGTCCTTGGCGTCGTTGGCCGGCCGGTTGGCCTGCAGCCGCACGCCCAGCCGGCTCTCGCCACGCAGGGTCACATAGGGCGCGTCGACCCGCACGGCCTCGTCGTAGAAGCCGTTGCGGACCAGGATAACCTTGCGCTCGCGGTTGTCGGGGGCAATCGACTTCAGCGCCGCCGCGATTGTGCTGAACTGGCCCGAGCCGTCCTTGGCCACCACGATGTCGGGGGCCAGGGCGTAGGTCGCCGGGGCCGGCGTCGCGGCCCGCGCCGCCATCGGCAGCGCCGAGATGCCGGCCAGCGCCACGCGGCGCGTCATCGAGAAGGTCATGCTGTCTGGGTCCGCAGATAGGTGATCAGGCGCGCCATGTTGTTGATATAGGCGCCGGTGGAAATACCCATCGGGCCGCTGGGCAGGGTGAAGGGCGAGGTGTCCCAGGCATCCCCGACCTGGCCGACATCGACGAAGCCGGCGGGCGGCTTGTCCGGACCGGGTCCCTGATAAGGATGGCTGGTCGTGCGCAACTCCACGGGCCAGTAGCCCTCGGCGTTCAGACCGCCGACCAGCTCGGCCACGGCCGCCGCGCGCTTGCCGTCGGCGACCGTGACGTTCAGGTCCGACCCGCCGACATGGCTGATCAGATAGGGCGGCAGCAGCGACGGCCCGCGCCCCATCAGGGTCGAGGCCTTGGTCGCCTCCTCCGGCGACATCGCCGCGACGCGCTCGTAGCGGGCGCGCAGGGACGCGACGTTGATGTGCTTCTCCGCCCGCGTGTCTTCGGTGTTGAAGTCGGCCCAGAACTTGCCGTTCTGGCTGTTCGAACCGCTGCGGTGGCCGCCCAGAAGCTTGCCGGTCGAAGGATCGTAATTGCGGTAGAAGTTGCGCCCGTCGGGTCCGCGCTTGTCGGCCGGGATCTCGACGCTGGTCAGCCAGTCCAGCGCCTCGGGCACGCGGACCAGGTACTTCCGTTCGCCGGTCTGCTGGTAGTAGTTGATGAGCTGCACCACCGCCGCGGCCGTGCCGTGCGGGGTGATCGAGACGGGCTCGTAGGTACGGCCGGTCGCCGGCTTCAGATCGAGCGAATACTGCATGGCCCAGCCCGGCGTCGGCTGCGGCTGCTGCAGGGCGATGATCAGCGCCATGCCGCGCTTGAGGGGTTCGCGGACCCGCTCGTCCTTCAGCTGCTGCAAGACGAGCAGCAGGAAGTCGATGTTCTCCTCGGCCACCTCGTCGTTCATCGTGATGAAGCCGGTGTAGTCGGGGCGGCCCTGCTTGGTGAACTCGCCCATGCGCGGCCAACGCTGGGGCCAGCCGCCGCTCGGATATTGGCTCTTCAGGACGAAATCGACGGCCTTGTCGACGGCGGCGCGGTACTTGGGATCACTCTTCTCCAGGCAAAGGCGCAGCAGGAAGCGACCGCACTCGACCGTCACATGGTCGTCGAAGGTGGCGTTGCCGTAATAGTGCTGGAATTCCTCCAGCCGCCAGCCGTTGGTCCCGATCGTCTCGTACCACCGCTTCAGCGAGGCCTCGCCGGCGAAATCGATGATGTAGTTCCAGCCGCCCGATGGATGCTGGCCCGCGATCAGGGCGGCGGCCGACTGCTCGGCGGCCTTGTAATAGGCCTCGTCGCCGGTGGCGTGATAGGCGTCGAGGAAGATCTGGCCCATCTCGGGCGTGCCCGGCGCCTGGGTCCAGACCATGGACGGATAGGCCTCCATCTCGCCCCAGCGGCGCGAGAGGTCCGGCAGGTAGGACCAGACATAGCCGCCATGCACCGCGACCTTGTCGGTCATGAAGCGGGTGGCCCGAGCCATGGTCGCCTTGACCTGTTCGGGAGTCGGCCCTGTCGCCGCCTCCGCAGCGCTTCCCAGGAAAGGCAAGGCCGCCACGGAGCCCAGCAAGGTGCGTCGCGAGAACATTCCACACTCCACCAAAAAGCTCGACGCCGGCGATGGGGATCGCCGGCGTCGCTCTGGAACCCGGACCGTTGGAGGCGGCCCGGGTCATGAGAGGAAGTCAGCCTAGAACTTGTAGCGGACACCCAGACGATAGTTCGGGCCGCTGGCGCCGTACGACTGGATCACCGGATCGGTGTAGCTGTAGCGGGTCGCCTTTTCGTCGGTGATGTTCAGCGCCTCGAAGGTGATGCTGACCTTCTTGAGCGGCGACCAGCGCACCGACATGTCGACATTGGTGGTCGCAGCCGACGAGCCGAACTCGTTGATCAGCGGGCTGTCGCACGCCGCGCCGTTCGACTGCAGACCGGGGTCGCAGTTGCCGGCGGTCAGCGGGTAGGTCGTCTTGTAGGCGTCGCGCTTGGCCACCGAGACGCGGGCGTTGAACTTCTCGGTCTCGTAGTAGAGCGTGAAGTTCAGGCCCTTGGGCGAGGCGCCCAGCCACGGGCCCTTGCCATAGGTCGGGGCCTTGGTGACCGTGCCGGCGCCGGCCACCACGGTGCCCGGATCCAGGATGTAGGTCAGCTGGGTGTCCAGCTTGGTCATGTTGAACTGGACGCCCAGGTTCTTGAAGTACCAGGGCAGGAAGGTCAGGTCCTGCTGGAAGTTGAACTCCCAGCCCTGCAGGTAGCCGCCGGGCGCGTCGCGGACCTGGCGGGCCAGGACCGGGTTATTGGCGTCGATATAGGCGCGACGCAGGACGTCGGCGCCGGTCTCGCCCGGGAACTGCAGCTTCAGGGCCGCGATGGCGTCGGCGTCCAGGAACTGGGTCAGCGGCGCTTCATAGAAGACGGTCTGCGGGAAGCTGGAGATATCCTTGCGGAAGTAGCCCAGGCTGATCAGGCCGCCCTTGTTGAAGTACCACTCGGCGGCGATGTCATAGGCCTCGCCGCGGAACGGCGAGAGCTTGGTGTTGCCGACCGTGATGGTGCCGCCGATGCTGGAGCCGTCGCCCGGGATGCTGATGCCGGTGATGGCCGGCGACAGGTTGCCCAGCAGCGGACGGGCCATGACCTTGGCCGCCGCGGCGCGGATGTAGAGGTTGTCGTAGGCTTCCCAGGTGATGTTCCCGGACGGCAGGGTGTCGGTGTAGTGGTTCTCGCCGGTGATGCGACGACCAGCGGTCGTCTCACCGTAAGCGAGAACGTCGGTTTCCGCCTGGCGCACGCCGACGTTACCGAACAGGCGACGGCCGCCCCAGACTTCGTAGTCGAAGTTGAACTGCGCGTAGTACGACAGGTTCTTCTCGGTCACGCCGAAGGTGGCGGTGCGGTTGCGCTTCCGCGTGATCGTGAAGTCGCCGAACTTGTTGATGCAGTTGCAGTCGAAGCCGAAGACGTTGCTGAACGCCTCCATGTTCGGAACGATGAAGCTGGTCGTCGAACCGGCCGGCACGTCCAGGCCGTTGCCGAACTCGATCACCTGGCTCAGCGACGCCACCGAGACCTTGGCTTCCTTTTCGGTCGGGTTCAGCAGGTCGTTGTTGCGCTCGTACTGGTCGGTCGAGAACTTGAACTCACGCTTGGTGATGCCGGCCTTGATCGTCCAGTGATCGTCGAGCTCGTAGGTGACGTCGATCTTGCCGCCCGTGTAGTCGTTGATCGTCGTGCGCCGATAGTGGCGCATGCCCGAGAAGCCCTTGATGATGCCCCAGTTCTTCGGGTCGGCGGCGTTGAAGCCGGCGTCGAACTTGGGCATGCCCGTCGCGCCGCGCTCGTCGAAAACGAACGGGCCCTGGACGTCCATGGCGTTGAACTCGACCAGGGTGCCGACGTTGACGTTCTCCGAACGCGAGGTCCCCAGCGAAGCCGTGGCCTTCAGCTTGTCGCTGAACTCGTGGTCGACCGTGGCCGACACCTGGCGGAAGTCGGTGGTGTAGGCGCCGCGGTCGGCGGCCGAACGCCAGTCGACATTGCCCAACTTCAGATACTCGGCGTTCTGGCCCACGACGTCGGCGTCCAGCACCTTGACCGCCGGGCGGCCGATCAGCTGGCCGCGGAACGGCAGGGACGAGGCCGGACCGGCGTAACCGGGCGAGGCTGGGTTGGTGTAGTACTCGTAGGCGTCCAGGTTGTTGGGGTTGTAGCTGAAGGTGTAGCCCGGCAGCGGGTTATTGCCGTTCAGCGCCTGGCCGCAGTCGGTGCCGGGCGCGAGCTCGGTCTCGGCGGCGGCGGTGCAGGTGCCGGGATACAGCGCGCGACGCTGGGCGTCGGTGAACGGCGTGCCGGCGCGCGCCGTGGCCGTCGGGACGTTGGCGCCGTACTGATAGCTGGCGTTGGTGTTGTTGCGGTTCAGGCCGACCGGACCCAGCTGGTAGTTGGTGCTGGTGCTCTCGAACTTCGAGTACAGGCCGTCCACCGTCAGGCGCGTGCGCTCGGCCAGCTGCAGCTGGAACGAACCCGTCAGGCCCAGACGCTCGGTCTCGACATTGCGCTGCTGGATCGACGGCAGGGCCGGGAAACGAACCAGCGAGTTGTTGCAGCCCGGGCTGGTGGGGGTGAGGCCCGCCACCGGGGCCGAGGTCACCGCCGCGCAGCCCGGATAGAGTTTGGCGTAGGCGACCGGGTCCGAACCGGTCATCGCCGCATAGGCGTCCGGATTGGCCATCGGGTTGTAGTAGTTGGCCGGATTGGCCTTGTAGGCGTCCAGGGCCGAGCCCGTCAGGGTGGTCGGGATCAGGGCGCTGAACACCGTGCCGGTCGGCGCGGCGAAGCCGGCGCGGCCGGGCAGTTCGTCACCGGTCCAGGTCGAGCCGCGATAGACATAGTCCGACGAGCCGGTGCCGCGGGCGTAGTTGTCGTCCTCGGAATTGCGCTTGGCCCAGGCGGCCGAGACCAGCACGCCCAGCTTGCCGTCGAAGAAGCGGTCGGAGAACAGGCCGGTGATGCGCGGCGCGTGCTTCTTGCCGTTCTGGTAGTAGGAGTCCTCGGCCGAGAAGGCCGCGGCGCTATTCTTGTAGTCAAACGGCCGACCGGTGATCAGGTCGACGGTCGCGCCCAGCGAGCCTTCGTCGGCCTCGGCCGAAGACGACTTGCGCACGCGCACCGAGCTGAACAGCTCCGAGGCGAAGGCGTTGAAGTCGAAGGCGCGCGAACGGTTCGGACTGGAGCCGGCGTCGTTGGCCGCGCCGGTCGACAGCGCTTCCATGTTGTTGATCCGCACACGGCTGAAGTCACCCGACAGGCCGCGCACGCTGATGGTGCGGCCTTCGCCGTTGTCGCGGTCGATCGAGATGCCCGGCAGGCGCTGCAGCGACTCGGCCAGGTTGGAGTCGGGGAAGTCGGCGATGTCCTCGGCGTTGATGGCGTCCATCATCACGTCCGAGTTCTTCTTCAGGTTCAGCGCGCTTTGCAGAGCGGCGCGGTAGCCCGTGACGACGACCTCGGTGACGGTGTCGGACGTAGTGGCCGGCGCGGCGGCCGTATCCTGGGCGGCCGCGAAGCTCGGCGCGGCGGCGACGAAGGCGGCGGTGGAGATGCTGGCGAGCAGCAGGGCTCGCTTCTTGTGGTGGTCTCGATGGATGGTCATTTAGGTTTCCTCCCCAATCTGACTTTTCGACTCCGGGCGGCGGATGTTTCTCTGTCCGTCCCTTCGCCTGTTGATGGCCCCTAGTCGGCCGTGGTCCGTCGGCTGGCGTTCACGCCCTGCGGTGCGTGGCGGTCAGTCGACATCGTGATCTTTCCGGGTGGCGTTCAGCTCCCGCACCAGCTGGCGGTCAGGGCGAAACAGCACGGTGCGCTCGCCGCCCAGTTCGCGGGTCTGGCCGCTGGTCGGATTGACGAGGGCGCGAGGCCGGGTCTGGTGGATGGTCAGTTCGCCGATGCTCGGCACGTCCAGGCTGTGGCCGTCCAGCAGCGCCTGGCGCATGCGGTTCAACAGCGCCTGGACCAGCACGTCGCTGACCTCGCGATCCATGCGCGAGAAATCCATGAAGGGTTGGACGAAGCCGCCATCAACGCGCATGGGCGCCCCGCTCAATCGAGGCGATCCGCGCAAGGCGATCTATATGGCTCAGGGCTCGCAATTGGCCCGCCTCCCCTTCCCTAATCGGCGAAAACGCCGCTTTCCCGATTGGACACCGGTGTCACTTGTTTCGACATAAACATGCCGAATTTAAATCGGAAAGAGAAAAGTTACCGGTCACATGCGATTTATAGGGCAAATACTTGCTTAGAATTGCCCCAAACCAAGATCAACGAATGAGCCAAACCGATCCGCACAACAAAGATGTCCGAACGGCGATTTTTTTGTTGGCGCATTGAACCGGCGGCCGCGAACCCGCATCGTCGGCGGCATAAGACGGCGCGTGACTTATAGGGAGGGGCCGTGGCGAAACCGCACCGGCCGAGCGCCGACAACGACGTGCGAACGTGGAGCGGCCAGTCGGCCTTCCGCGAGAGCTACTGCGATGACTGGGAGGACCTGCGCCGCTTTCTGCGGGCGCGGTTCGGCCCCGGCCCGCCCGAGCCCGAGGACCTGGCGCAACAGGCCTTCGTCAAGCTGGGCGAGCGGCCGGCGGACCAGGACCACGAGAGCCCTCGGGCCTTCGTGTTTCGCGTGGCCATCAATCTCGCGCGCGACGCCTTGCGACGTCAGAAGATGGCATCCCGCCTGGTGTCGGCCTCCGCGCCGGCGCTGGAGGCGGACGCCGAACCTGACGCCGAGCGGACCATCATCGCCAAGCAGGAGCTGGGCGTGCTGAGCCGCGTTGTCGAAGGCCTGCCTCCGCGTCACCGCCGCTTCCTGGCGGCCAACCGCGTGGCCGGCCAAAGCTTTGCCGAGATCGCTCGCCAGAACGGCGTGTCCGAGGCGTTGGTGCGGAAAACGGTCGGGGAAGCCGTCGCCGCCTGCCAGCGCGCCATCGCGGGCGGTCAGATAGACTTTCGAGGATTGTCTCGTGAACGCAACCGTCGCGCCTGACGACGACATCGAGGGAAAGGCCCGCGACTGGGCCCTGACCGTGTTCGGCGAGCGCCTGTCGCCCGAGCGCGCCGACGACCTGCGCGACTGGCTGGCCGCCGATCCTCGCCATGTGCAGGCCTATGACCGGGCCGAGCAGTTGATGCTGGCCCTGAGCAGCGTCGACGTCCTGGCCCACGAGCAGCGCCCGACGCGCGCCCCGGCTTGGCGCTGGATCGCCGCCGCCGGCCTGCCGCTGGCCGCCTGCCTGGCGATCGGCATCGGCTTGGCGACGCGCCCGCCCGAGATCCTGGAGAGCGGCCGCGTGGTGCGCACCGCCACGCTCAGCGACGGCAGCGTCGCGACCCTGGCCCCCGAGACCCGCCTGCGGAAGGTCGGCCTGCTGGGCGGTCGCCATTACGTGCTCGAGCGCGGCGAGGCGCTGTTCGACGTCCGCCACGCTCAGGGCCGCAAGTTCCAGGTCGAGGCCGGCGAGACGGAAGTCACCGTGCTGGGCACCCGCTTCGAGGTTCGTCATGCGCCCAGTGGCGAGATCGGCGTGGCGGTCGAGCACGGCCGCGTCGCCGTGCATCGTGACGAGGGCGGCCCCGCCTTCGACGCCGTCCTGGCGCGCGGTGACAGCGTCACCCTGGATGCGGCCGGCGCCCACCGGGCCAAGCTGGCCGATCCCGCCGCCATCGCCAGCTGGCGTCAGGGTCGCTTGAGCTATGTCTCGGCCCGCCTGACCGACGTGGCCAGCGACATCGGCCGTTTCTCGGCTGTGCGGGTGGTCGCCGCCCCCGGCGCGGCCGACCTGCGGGTGACCGCCAGCTTCCGCGCCGACCAGTCGCGCGTCTTCGTCGCCAACCTGCCCACCGCCCTGCCGGTCACCGTGCGCCCGCGCGCCGACGGTGTGCTGGTGGTCTCGCCGCGCTAGAACAAAAGAAAGCCGGCGAGGCGGACCTCACCGGCTTCAGTCATGCCTGTGTGCGGGGGAGTGCTCACAAACATCAGGGATGAGGGGCGGGAGAGATCCCCTCCCGCCGGCAGCGCCTAGAACTTGCCGCGCACGCCGAACTTGATGGTCCGGCCGTTGTACTTGGCGTAGTCCATGCGGGTCTTGCGGCCGTTGCCGTAGCGGCCGCTGACGTCGTCGAAGAAGTCGTACTGCAGGGCGTTAGCCAGGTTCAGCGCGTCGAGGCGGACCTCGATGCTGTCATTGACCTTGTAGGTCACGTTGCCGTCTAGGAAGCCGGCGCCCGAGTGCCAGCGCTGCAGGTCCGAGCCGTTGTTGGACGTCTCGATGATGTTCTTGGCCTTGTAGTTGTACGACAGGCGCACCCCGAACGGACCCTTCTCGTAATAGCCCGTCAGGCTGTACGAGTACTTGGGCACCGTGTTGACGTTCAGGATCTTGCCGCCCGTCGTCGTGTAGTCGAAGCCCGACGTGTTGACGTGGGTGAAGCTGGCCAGGGCGCCGAAGCCGCTCCAGAAGCCGGGCAGGAAGTCGAACGACTGCTGATAGGCCAGCTCGTAGCCGTCCAGCTTGATCGTGCCCTGGTTATAGAAGGTCGACAGGGTGATCGGCAGGTTCGGGTCGATCTTGCCGGTCGCCGGGTTCTGGAAGATCGGCGCCAGGGCCGCGTCGGGCAGGCCCAGCGACGAGAACGGCACGTTGATATTGGTCGAGACGGTGGTGTCCTTCAGCTCCTTCCAGAAGAAGCCGGCGCTGAGGATGCCGCCGCGGCCGAAGTACCACTCCACGCCGGTGTCGTAGTTGGTCGCGGTCTGCGGCAGCAGGTTGGGGTTACCGGCCGTGGCGCGGGTCTCGTAGATGTTGGGGATCACGGTGTTGGCGGCGATGATCGACAGCGAGGCGCGAGTGATCGTCTTGCCCCACGAACCCCGCCAGATCAGCTTGTCGTTCAGGTCGTAGGCGAAGCTGGCCGACGGCAGGGTGTTCTTGTACGAGCCCTGGGCCTCGTTCGGCTGATAGGTCGTCACGCCGTTGTTGGTCTGGCGCAGATAGTTGTCGATGTGGGTGTCGGTCTCCGAGTAGCGGACGCCGACATTGACGCGCAGCTCGCGGTCCAGGACCTGGCCCTTCAGGTCGCTCTGCACGAAGGCGGTCTTGACCGTTTCCTCGGCTCCGAACGAGGCGTTGAAGTCGACCGGTGTGGCCTTGGCTGTGCCGATCGGGTCGAAGGTGCTCATCACGTAGTCGCGGCCGAACACCGCCCACTGCTGCGGATAGCCCGAGCCGATCACCAGGTTGTCGATCGGCACCTCGCGCAGCATGGCGCCGCGCAGGGTGGCCGCGCCCAGGGCCGCGATCTTGGCGGTGCCGGCGGCGGTGGCGTTGCGCTTGGTGGTGGTCTTCTTGGTCGAGACGTACGTGAAGCCGCCCTTCAGGTGACCCTCGATGCCGAACACGCCGTAGTCGTAGTCGGCGAACAGCTTGGCCGTCTTTTCCTTGTCGACCTCACGCCGCCAGTCGAAGCCGACGCCGAAGTCCTCGTAGTTGGCCGGGTCGGTGAAGTCGACGCCGGGCGCCGACAGGGCCGGATAGACGTGATCGTCCGTGTACTTGATGGTCGTGGTGACGCCGTACAGGTTCGAGATCAGGCGGTTGCCGGTGAAGAAGGCGTCGCTTTCGCTCAGGCTGCCCTGGGCGGTAACCTTCAGCTTGTCCGTGGCCTGATAGGCGGCGTTGAACGACGCCATTTTGAACTCGGTCTGGGAGTCGTAATAGTAGCTCTCGCCCAGGTACGAGGTGTTGCCGAACGTGCCTTCCAGCAGGTTGGACTTCGGATCCAGCGTCACATTGATCGGCACGAAGCCGTTGTGACCCGGCGCGCCCGGCTTGGCGGTCGGGATGGTGGTGCGCGAGTTCCGGATCGGCAGGCCGAAGGTGTATTCGTCCAGCGAGTCCTGCAGCTTGGAATACAGGCCGTCGACGCTGATGTTCAGCTTCTCGTTCTGATACTGCAGCGAGCCGACCGCGCCGGTGCGCTCGCGCGTGTTTTCACCGCCGTAGTAGCGGTAGAAGCGCGGCAGATAGCCGTTCTCGATCTGGGCCTGGGTCAGCGCGCCGCGGTTGTAGCGCGGGTCGGCGAAGTCGAACGCGAAGGCGAACTGGCCCTTGTTGGGCGACAGGCTGGCGAGGGCGTGGCTGTTGTAGCCGCCGGTGGCCTCGAAGCCGGAACGGTTGTTCACGCTCTTGGAATGGGCCACGGCGAACAGCGCGCCGAAATTGCCCCAGGTGTTGGAGAACAGGGCGAAACCGGCCGGGTCCAGGTGCTTGGACTTGTCGTTGTACGAGCCCACGACCTGGTAGCGAATGTTGCGGCCGGCCTTGTCGAACGGACGCGGCGTCTGCAGGTCGACGACACCGCCGATGCCGCCTTCTTCCAGCTCGGCCAGCGGCGTCTTGTAGAAGTCGACGCGGCCGAACAGTTCCGAGGCGAAGACGTCGTAGTTGAAGTCGCGCGACGAGCCGCCGACATTGCCCGACGAGGTCGTGCGGACCGGGGCGCCGTTGATGGTGGTGACGTTGTAGTCCGAGCCCAGGCCGCGGATCGAGATGCGCTGGCCCTCGTTCGACGCGCCGTCACGGCTGAGATACACGCCCGGAATACGCTGCAGGGCTTCGGCGACGTTGGCTTCGGGGAACTTGCCGATGTCCTCGGCGACGATGGAGTCGCGGACGACGATGGCGTCCTTCTTCAGGCCCAGCGACTTTTGCAGCGAGGACCGGAAGCCGGTGACGATCACCTCCTCCACGGTGTCCTGGCCGGCCGCCGGCGCCGCCGTTTGAGCCCACGCGTTGGTGGCGACGCCGCCCAGGCCAGCGGCCAGAATCGTCGTCAGCAGAAGTTGCTTCTTCATTGGTCCCTCCCCGTCGCGGTCATTCGCCGCGCAGTTTTCCCCTCCCCGCCCGGCGTGCCCGAGGGGGTTGCCCGCCGTTGGCGGAGCATTTCAAAAATCGAACTGGAGACGCGTTATGCGTGATGGCGCGGACTAGCCGCGCCGCAGTGCCCTAGACATGTTTCCTCGCATTCGAGCTTTTCGCTTCTGTCGATAGGCGTAACACATATCGAAGCGAGTCCACATATATCGGAACGACGTTTGTCTGATTTTTTCGCCGCTGAAATGTTTCGACAGGCGCCGTTGCACGCCGGCCACATCAGACCTCAGAGCATTTGACATACGAAAACACGCGCGCGGTCGCCCGCGCGCGTGCTCAAAGGATTCGAAAGGAAGGGGGATCAGCGGTAGCCGAACTCGGCGCTGATCTTTTGGGTGGTTTCCTTGACGTAGTCAGCCACGGCCTCGATCCGCGCGTCGTCCATGTACTGGGCGATCGAGGACACCGAAACGGCCGCGATGATCTTGCCGCCCATGTCGCGGATCGGCGCGGCCACACAGCGGATGTGGTCCTCGTTCTCGTCCAGATCCATCGTGTAGCCCAGGCTGCGATAGCGGGCCATGACGTCCAGCCACTGGCGCAGGTCGTAGCGATAGCGCGGGAAGATCGTCGCCTCGCGCAGGAACACCTCGCGCAGGACCTCTTCACTCTCGTCCAGCAGCAGGGCCTTGCCCAGGCCCGTATGGCGCAGCGGCTGGCGCTCGCCGATCACGCAGCGCACCTCGATGCGGCGGGTGCCGGGGATCTTGTCGATATAGTGGACCTGGTCACGCTCCAGCACGCCCAGGTTCACCGTGTCGCCGGTGTCGACCGACAGCTGGCGCAGGTGATCATGGCTGACCCGGGTCAGCGTGATCTGCTGCGAGGCCGCGTAGCCCAGCTCGAGGAGCTTGGTGCCCAAGGCGTAGCCCTCGCGCGTCGAGAACGACAGGAAGCCGGCCTCGACCAGGGTCGAGGCCAGGCGGTGCACCGTCGTCTTATTGAGGTCCAGCGACTTGGCCATCTTACCGAGCGTGGTGTCGCCCTTGGCCACCCGGCTCAGAACCTCGAGCCCCTTGAAGAGGGTCTGGGCGCCGGCATTGGCCCGCGCCGACGCGACCTCTTCCACATCCGCCGTGGCGATGTCCTTCATATCAACCGTTCATGCTGGCCCGATGGCGACATTGCCCAGGGCCGTCCCGAATAGTGATACGCCCCTCGCAGGGCAATACAAGCCTGACACCGGTGTCGGAACTCATATCCTAGTAGTCGACGGCGTAGTCCTTGAGGAACGGCTGTCCCGAGAATGCCAGCTTCTGGGTCCAGGGTTGGGCCGGGGTCGTCCAGAAGCTGTCGTTGGCCGGCAGGCCCAGGGCCAGGAAGCCCTCGGTCGTGATGTACATGCTGCCGTTGTTTGAATACCAGTCGCCCAGGGCCGGATTGGCGCCGACGAAGCCGATCGTCAGGAAACCGTCCTTGAAGTTGCTGGCCTGGCTGAACACCGCCTTGTGCACGGCGGTCAGGGCGGCCCGCACCTGGCCTTCGGTCAGCTTCTGGGGCAGCTGCTTGCGCTTGGCCAGGAACGCCAGCGGCTGGAAGGCCGCGGTGCGATAGGTCAGCGAGCGGCCGAACGGCGGGAAGGTCCCTTCGGGCGAGACCAGGCGCTCCAGATGTTCGCAATAGCGCTGCGCCCGGCGAACGGCCAGCTCGCGCCACTTGGTCAGGTCGTCCTTCCAGAACGGGGCCTTGTTGGCCTCCATGATCTCCAGCACCTGGACCATCATCGGGTGCATGACGAACGAGTTGTAGTAGTCGAAGTGGAACTTCTCGCCGTCCTTGATCCAGCCGTCGCCGACGTACCAGTCGTTGATCGCCCGCACGGCCAAGCTCATGCGCATCGGGTCGTATTCCTCGCCGATCTGCATCAGGAAGGCTTCGTTCATGGCGGCGAACAGCAGCCAATTCGTGATCGGAGGATTGGCCCGGCGCAGGCCCTTGATCTCGGCGACGATGCGCTTCTTGGTCGTGGCGTCCAGCGGATCCCACAGGGTCTTGGGCGCCCGCAGCAGGGCCTGGGTGTAGTAGGACGAGTCGACCAGGGCCTGGCCCGTGCCGCCCCAGGCCAGATAGTCGGGGCTCTTGGGATCCACTGAGTGAACATAGGCCTGCACCGCCTGGTCCTTCAGGCGCTTGCGCACCTTGCCCTCGGCGGTGTCGTCGTCGGGCAGGGCCAGCCACGGCGACACGCCCGAGATCAGGCGGCCGAAGCATTCCAGATAGGCCACGTTACGGTCGCGGCCGTCCCAGGTGGGGCTGAGCTCCAGCGGGAAGGTCTTCTTCAGCTCACCTTTCGACATGGCCGCCAGGACCGGACTGGCGATCTTTTCCAGTAGGCCGGCCATGTAGGCGCGGTCGTCGATCGCCGCCGCCGGCTTGGCGGCATTGGCCGCGCCGGCGCTTAAGGATGCGGCGCCGACCAGGGCCGCCTTCATGAAATCGCGCTTGTGCATGACTGCCCCCTATCGAGCTTGTTTGGACGCGGCGGGCGCCTTGAGATCGAGATCCGCCATCGCCGTCGCGGCCAGCAGGAAGGCCCCGACGCCGTAGAACTGGGTGTCCTCGTAGCTGACGCTTTCGGGACGATCGCCGATCGGCTGCACCCAGCCGAACTTGCCGTCCGGGTGCACCGCGCGGGTCAGGGCGCCCCAGCCCTTGCGGATGGTCGGCTCGTAGGTCGCGCGGTCCAGCAGGCCGGCCTTGACGCCCCAGGCCAGGCCGTAGGTGAAGAAGGCCGTGCCGCTGGACTCCGGCAGCGACTTGGCGGGATTGGCCAGCAGCGACGGCGACCAGTAGCCGTCGGGCTTCTGGATGGCCTTCAGCTTGGCGGCCATCTCCTTGAAGACGGTCTCCAGGCGCACGCGGTCGGGATCGCCCGGCGGCAGCATCGGGATCACCCGCGCCAGGCCGGCCACGACCCAGCCGTCGCCCCGGCTCCAGAACACCTTCTCGCCGTCCGGACCGCGACGGGTGAAGAACCGCGAGTCCCGGTAATAGAGGTGCTCTTCCTTGTCGTAGAGATAGTCGGTGGTGGCCGCGAACTCCTTGCGGGCATAGGCGGCGTATTTGGGGTCGCCGGTCACGGCCGACAGCTCGAACCAGGTCGCCGGGGCCATGAACAGGGCGTCGCTCCAGCACCAGCGCTGGTCGCAGTCGGCGCCGCGCGGGTCGGTATATTCGGCGTGCTCCAAACCAACCTTGGGCGGATAGGCCAGGATGGCGTCGAAGCGCTGGCGCAGCGGGCCGATCGCCGCGTCGCCCGCGCCGTGCTTGGCCGCCCACAGATAGGACTGGCCGATCACGTGCTCGTCGGCGTGATAGAAGCGCTTGCCCAGCGCCCACTTGTTGGCCGCGCCGCGCGCCAGGATCGCCTGGCGATAGGCGGTGTTGTCCGAGCGGTCGGCCAGGTCACGCAGGCCGACGAACAACGCGCCCTGCACCCAGCCGGCCGGATCGACGGTGTCGCGCGCGGCTTCCGGCGGGATGTAGCCGGCGGCCATGGTGGCCAGCTGGTAGTCGGCGACCCGTTCGGCCAGGCGCAGGACGTCGGCGCGACGCCAGGGCGTCTCGACGCCCTGGCCTGCTTGGGGCGCGACCTGGGCGGCAGGAGCCTGGGCCGAGGCGGCCATGGGCAGGGCGCTCAGGGCGGCCAGGCCCAGGGTGAGTCCAGCGATGACCTTCATCGGGCGGTTTCCTCTCCGGTTCGTGGTGTCAGATCCTCGGCCCGTACCGGACGGAGCCTCGGCGTCAGCAGGTGGATCAGCAGCAGCGCGACCAGATAGGCCCCGCCGGCGACCATGAAGATCGGCTGGTACGAGCCCAGCGCCTCGAGCACCCGGCCGTTGAAGGTGGTCATCAGCATGCCGCCGATCGCGCCAGCCGCGCCGCCCAGCCCGATCACCGAGGCGACCGACTGGCGCGGGAACAGGTCCGACGGCAGGGTCATCAGGTTGGCCGACCAGGCCTGGTGCGCCGCGGCCGCCAGAGCGATGATCGCCACCGCGCCCCACAGGTTGTCGACGAACTGCACCAGCACGATCGGGGTCACGGCCAGGGCGCAGGCCAGCAGAGTCCACTTGCGCGCCGCATTGGCCGAGCGCCCTGCCTTCATCTGCCGCGACGAGCTCCAGCCGCCCAGGATCGAGCCGACGTCGGCGACCAGATAGATGGCGATCAGCGGCGGGCCGAATGACTTCAAATCAAGGCCGTGCCGTTTGTGCAGGAAGTCGGGCAGCCAGAAGAGATAGAGCCACCAGACCGGATCGGTAAGGAACTTGCCGACCGCATAGGCCCAGGCCTCGCGCCGCTGCAGCAGACGCCGCCACGGCGTGCGCACGGCGACCTCCTCCGAGCGTCCGTCCTGGATATAGGCCAGCTCGCTGGCCGAGATCTTCGAATGCTGCTCGGGCGAGCGGTAGACCAGCAGCCAGGCGACCAGCCACAGCAGGGTGATCAGGCCGGTGGCGATGAACGCCGCGCGCCAGCCGAACGCCAGGGTCACGGCCGGCACCAGCAGCGGCGTGACGATGGGGCCCAGCGCCGTGCCGGCGTTGAACAGGCCGACCGCCTGGGCGCGCTCATTCTGCGGGAACCACTCCGACACCGCCTTCAAGCTGGCCGGGAAGGCCCCGGACTCGCCCAGGCCCAGGCTGAACCGGGCGAGTGCGAACTGGGTCACCGTATGGGCAAAGCCGTGGGCGATACTGGCGATCGTCCAGACCACGAAGGCCACCGCATAGCCGATGCGCACGCCCAGCAGGTCGATCGCCCGCCCGAAGGTGACGAAGCCGATGGCGTAGGCCAGCTGGAACCAGAAGACGATGTTGGCGTACGAGACCTCGGTCCAGCCCAGGTCCTTCTGCAGGGTCGGCTTCAGGATGCCGATCATCTGCCGGTCGATGTAGTTGATGCCGATCGCCAGGAACAGCAGCGCACAGATCAGCCAGCGATAACGCGAGCCGGGCTTGTCGGACGAGGCGATGGTCATGGCGCGCGCTCCCCTATCGCAGCTGGCAAAGGTCGATGGGCGTCATGTCCTCGTAGTCGAGGTTCTCGCCGCCCATCGCCCAGATGAAGGCGTAGGCGTGGGCGCCGACCCCCATGTGCACCGACCAGGGCGGGCAGATCACCGCCTCCTCGTTGGCGACCACCAGGGTGCGCAGCTCATCGGCCTCGCCCATGAAATGCAGCACCCGCTCGGTCTGCGGCAGGCGGAAATAGAAATAGGCCTCCGAGCGCCGGTCATGAACATGCGGCGGCATGGTGTTCCAGACGCTGCCCGAGCGCAGGATGGTCAGGCCCATCAACAGCTGAGCCGAGGCGCAGACCCCCGGAATGACCATCTGGTAGATGATGCGGTGATTGGCGGTGTCCTGCGTGCCGCGCTCCAGTGGGATGGCGGCGGCGGTCGACAGGGCCTTGGTCTCGAAGGCGGCGTGGGCCGGGGTCGAGGCCAGGTAGAAGCGGGCGGGATTGGCCGGGTCGTCGCTCTCGAACCGCACCTTGACCGCGCCGCGCGTGATGTACAGGGCATCCAGCGGGGCCAAGGCGAACACCTGGCCATCGACGACGATGCGCCCGGCGCCATGGCCGACATTGACGACACCCATCTCGCGCGCCGCCAGGAACGGCTTGCCGGCGTGGGACGGCGGCTCGGTCTGGACGGGCAAAGCCAGCGGCTGGTCCAGCGGCGTTGCGCCGCCCAGCACCAGACGCTCCTGGTGCAGATAGTTCAGAGTCAGGCCGCCGGCGACGAACAGGCCATCGACCAGATACCGCTCGCGCAGGTCCTGGTTGCTGGCGCCGGCCATCATGTCCGGATGGGTGGCGTAGAAGACTCTGTCGTAGATCAAGCCAAAGTCCCCACCCCAATATGCCTCGGCGTGTTCGCCGACGGCGGGGCGGCGTCCGAAGTCCGCCCGGTGAGATTTTCTGGCAAAACTATATTCGGAACGCAAGTCCACAAATCGGAACGGATGGTCGTAGAAGGCTGAAAAGCGCGATTTCCGTCACGGACTTTCACACTTTGTCACACAAAAGTGGAACGGCAGTACGGCCATCTAGAACTGGGCCGATAATTGCGAAAGCCGAAACAATCCCTTCCACATCACGCCAATTAAAGAAAATCGACGCAGCAATATCTTCCTCGCCATGAGGCGACGACGACAGACGGTCCGGCCTCACATCTGAGGAGATCCGACATGAAGCGCCTGCTCGTTCCGTTGCTACTGGCCACCGCCAGCCTGGCCCCGATGACCGCCGCGATCGCCGCGCCCAAGGCGCCGGCCGCCGTCGAGCGCCAGGCCCCGCCGGTGGTCCACTACCGCTCCGCCACCATCGACGGCGTGAAGATGTTCTACCGCGAGGCCGGCCCCGCCAACGCGCCGGTCGTCGTGCTGCTGCACGGCTTCCCGACCTCGTCGCACATGTTCCGCAACCTGATCCCGCTGCTGGCCGACCGCTACCACGTGATCGCCCCCGACTATCCGGGCTTTGGCCAGAGCGACGCGCCGGACCACACGAAGTTCGAATACAGCTTCGGCCACTTCGCCGACATGACCGACACGCTGCTGACCCAGCTGAAGGCCGAGCGCTACGCCCTCTATGTGATGGATTACGGCGCGCCGGTCGGCTACCGCCTGGCCATCAACCACCCCGAGCGGGTCAGCGGCCTGATCGTCCAGAACGGCAACGCCTATGAAGAGGGCCTGCGGGAGTTCTGGAACCCGATCAAGGCCTACTGGGCCGACGGCTCGGCCGCCCATCGCGAAGCGCTGGCGGGCGTGCTGACCCTGGACACCACGAAATTTCAGTACACGGACGGCGTGAAGGACGTCAGCCGCATCAGCCCCGACAACTGGACCCACGACCAGGCTCTGCTGGACCGCCCTGGCAACCGAGAGATCCAGCTGGACCTGTTCTACGACTACCGCACCAACGTGCCGCTCTACCCGCAATTCCAGGCCTTCTTCCGCGAGCGAAAGCCGCCGACCCTGGTGGTGTGGGGCAAGAACGACCAGATCTTCCCCGCCGAGGGCGCCCTGCCCTACAAGCGCGACCTGCCGGACGCCGAGATGCACCTGCTCGACACCGGCCACTTCGCCCTGGAAGACAAGCTGGACGAGATCGCCCCGCTGATCCGCGACTTCCTGGATCGCAAGGTCGCCCGCTGACTATAAGGGAGACTTAAGGTAGGGGCGGGCGTCATGGATCGCTGGCAGGCGATGAGAGTGTTCGTGAAGGTGGCCGAAGCCAAGGGCTTCGCCGAGGCCGCGCGACATCTGCACATGAGCCCGCCCGCCGTCACCCGCGCGGTGGCGGCTCTGGAAGAGACCATCGGCGCGCGCCTGCTGACCCGCACCACCCGCTCGGTCACCCTGACCGACGCTGGGGCGCGGTTCTTCGAGGACTGCACGCGGATCCTGGCCGACCTGGCCGAGGCCGAGGCCAGCGCCGCCGGCAGTTTCGCCAAGCCCAGCGGCGTGCTGAACATCACCGCCCCGGTGATCTTCGGCCACCGCTATATCCTGCCGATCATCATGGACTATCTGGCGCAGCATCCGCAGGTCAGCGTCCGCACCCTGTTCGTCGATCGCATGGTCAATATCGTCGACGAGGGCGTCGACCTGGCGGTGCGCATCGGCAACCTGCCCAATTCCGGCTTCAGCGCCCTGCGCGTCGGCCAAGTCCGCCGGGTGATCTGCGGGTCACCGGACTATTTCGAGAAGAACGGCGCGCCGGCGACTCCAGCTGACCTGGCCAACCACGCGGTCATCGCCACGACCAGCGCCTGGGCGTCGTCGGAATGGCGCTTCGGCCAGGACGACAAGACCATCGTCCACGTCCATCCGCGCCTGTTCTGCAACACCAATGACGCGGCCTTGCAGGCGGCGATCGCCGGGTTCGGCCTGACGCGGGTGCTGTCGTACCAGGTCGCCCCGTCGCTGGTGTCGGGCGAGCTGCAGACGGTGCTGTCGGCCTATGAAGAGGCCCCTCTGCCCATCCACCTGGTCCACCCCGAAGGACGGCAGGCGCCGGCCAAGGTCCGGACCTTCATCGACTTCGCCGGCGAACGGCTGCGGGCCGACCGCCTGTTGAACTAGGCTACAGCAGGCCCATCCACGAGATCGCGTCGACCGTTTGCCCTTCGGCGAGCCTGGCGAAGACGTCGTGCAGGAAGGTCTTGGCCGTCCTGCGGAACCTGAAGCGGGGCATCGCTCAATCCTCCCGCGCCAGGGTCAGCAGCGCCCGGATCTGACCGGCGCACAGACCGACACGCTCGGCTCGGCTTCGGGCCGCATCCGTCACGACGCCGGCCCGCAGCGCCAGGGCCAGGACGATCGCCGCCTGGGCCTGGATGTCGAAGCTGCGCCCTTCGCGGGCGGCGTCGATCTCGGCCCTGGTCAGGCCGGCTAGCGAAGCCTCCCCCGCCACGGCGGGTTCGGTCGGGAACAGGGCCAGCCGGACCTGCACGGCCAGCCTGGGGTTCAAGTCTACGGGGGTCATGGTTCTCTCCGGCGGGGGTTGGCCGATGAGACCGATATGAGCCCCGGGCGGGATCGGAAGAACGCGGATCCGGCGGAATGGATTGTTCCGCCGATCGAAACGCAAGCGAGACGATCCACTCACCATTTCACTGTGCGGAATAGTGCCTTTACCCCGTCGCGGCTTCAGCGCGGCCGGGCAGCGTCTAGTTTTCGGGACATCGGATGGACGCCGTGTCCAGCCGCTCCGCCCCAAAGGACACGACGATGCGTCTGCACTACTTCCCGCTCTCGGGCCACGCCCACCGCGCCCAGCTGTTCCTGTCGCTGATCGGCGTCGAGGCCGAGCTGGTCGAGGTCGACCTCGCCGGCGGCGCCCATAAGCAGCCCGCGTTCCTGAAGCTGAACCCGTTCGGCCAGGTGCCGGTGCTCGAAGACGGCGACGTCGTCATCCCGGACTCCAACAGCATCCTCGTCTATCTGGCCAAGAAGTACGGCAAGACCGACTGGCTGCCGGAAGACGTCGTCCAGGCCGCCCAGGTGCAGCGCTGGCTATCGGTCGCCGCCGGCCAGCTGGCCTACGGCTCGGCCGCCGCGCGCCTGGTCACCGTGTTCGGCGCCAAGTTTGACACCGACGAGGTCATCGGTCGCGGCCACGCCCTGCTCACGACCCTGGAAGACCTGCTGGCCCAGCAAGACTGGCTGGTCGCCGGCCGCCCGACCATCGCCGACGTCGCCCTCTACAGCTACACGGCCAGCGCGCCCGAGGGGAATGTCGACCTCGAGCCCTATCCCGCCGTCCGCCAGTGGCTGGCCCGCATCGAAGCCCTGCCGGGCTTCGTGCCCTTCCGCCGCACGCCCATCGGCCTGGCCGCGTAACGCCGCCGGACTGCCAGGGAGAGCGCCATGACCACGACAGAGATCGAAAAGCCCTCTCCCTGGCATCGCGGCGAGATCGAGATGCAGCGCGCCGTCGGCGTCGACAAGCGCATGGACGAGATCGGCCGCCGCGTGCTGCGCGACTACCTGCTGGACCAACACCGCCAGTTCTTCCCGCAGCTGCCGTTCCTAGTGCTGGGCAGCGTCGAACCGGCCGGCGCGCCGTGGGCGACCATCGTCGCCGGCCAGCCGGGCTTTATCTCTTCGCCCGACATCCACACCTTGGCGATCACCGCCGTGCGCCAGCCCAGTGACCCGGCCGATGCGGGCATGGAGGACGGTGATCCCGTCGGCCTGCTGGGCATCGAGCTGCATACCCGCCGTCGCAACCGCATGAACGGGACGCTGGTCCGCCAAGCCTACGGTTTCGACGTCACGGTCGGCCAGAGCTATGGCAACTGCCCGCAATATATTCAGCTGCGCGACTTCGACGTGATCGGCGATCCGGCCGCGCCCTATGGCGGCGAGGTCGAGACCTTCGACGTTCTGGACGCCGAGGCCCGGCGGACAATCGAAGCCGCCGACGCCTTCTTCGTCGCCTCCTATAGCGAGGAGAACGGCCGCGAGGTCGATGTCTCGCACCGGGGCGGCAAGCCCGGCTTCGTGCGGATCGGCGAGGACGGCGTCCTGACCATCCCCGACTTCGCCGGCAACCTGTTCTTCAACACGCTGGGCAACATCCTACTGAACGGCAAGGCGGGCCTCGTTTTCGTCGACTTCGCCAGCGGCGACCTGCTGCAACTGACCGGCGACGCCGAGGTCGTTCTGGACTCGCCCGAGATCGCCGCCTTCCAGGGAGCCGAGCGCCTGTGGCGCGTGCGTCCGACCCGCCTTGTGCGCCGCCGCGCCGCCCTGCCCGTCCGCTGGAGCACCCGCCAGGACGGCGCCTCGCCCAACGCCCTGATCACCGGCGACTGGGACGAGACCGCCGCGCGCCTGAAGGCCGCCGCGCTGGCCGATCAGTGGCGACCGTTCCGGGTGCGGAAGATCGTTCAGGAGAGCGCAACGATCGCCTCGTTCGAGCTGGAGCCCGCCGACGGCGCCGTCGCCATGCCGCACCTGGCCGGCCAGCACCTGCCGATCCGCGTGCAGCCGCCCGGCGCCGAGCGCCCCGTGATCCGCACCTACACCCTGTCGGTCGCGCCCTCGGACCCGTTCTACCGGATCAGCGTCAAGCGCGACGGCGCGGTCTCGCGATACCTGCACGACCACATCCGCGAGGGGGACCTGATCGAAGCCCGCGCCCCGGCCGGCGACTTCACGATCGACGCGCTCGAGAAACGCCCCGCCGTGCTGCTGGCGGCCGGCGTCGGTATCACGCCGATGATCGCCATGGTCCGCCACCTGCTGTTCGAGGGCTTCCGCAAGCGCGGCGTCCGGCGGACCTATATCTTCCAGGCCGCGCGGACCAAGGCCGAGCGCGCCTTCGACGCGGAGCTCTCGGCCCTGGTCGAGGCGACCGGCGGCGCGATGCATCTGACGCGGATCCTCAGCGACACCGAGGGCGCGGACGGCGACGACTACGACCTGCTGGGTCGGCTGGACATGGACGCCCTGCGCGCCGAGCTGCCGTTCGACGACTACGACTTCTATCTGTGCGGCCCGCCGGCCTTCATGCAGGCGGTCTATGACGGGCTGCGCGGGATGAACATCGCCGACCAGCGCATCCATGCCGAGGCGTTCAGTCCGGCCTCGATGCAGCGCACGCCCGACGCCGGCGCCGCGCCGATCCCGGCCGGCCCGCCGCCCGCGACCACCGCCAAGCCGGTGTTCTTCCTGGAGTCGTCCAAGGAGACGCGCTGGGAGCCCGGCTCAGGCACGCTGCTGGATCTGGCCGAGGCGCGCGGGTTGCAGCCGGAATTCAGCTGCCGCGCCGGGACCTGCGGCTCCTGCAAAACCAGGATCGTTCAAGGCGCGGTCTCGTATCTGAAGCACCCTACGGCCCAGGTCAGCGATGACGAGGCGCTGATCTGCTGCGCCGTCCCGGCGGCCGACGGCCAAGCGCTGCAATTGGCGCTGTGATCCCTATCTAACCCGCGACCCAGGAGCTCCCCATGTCCCGTCCGCCGCTGCCCCCGTTCACCCGCGAAACCGCCATCGAAAAGGTCCGCCTGGCCGAGGACGGCTGGAACAGCCGCGACGCCGCCAAGGTCGCCCTGGCCTATACGACCGACACCCGCTGGCGAAACCGCGCCGAGTTCCTGAACGGCCGCGACGAGGCCCAGGCCTTCCTGACCCGCAAGTGGGCCAAGGAGCTGGACTACCGGCTGATCAAGGAACTGTGGGCCTTCGAGGGTAATCGCATCGCGGTGCGCTACGCCTACGAATATCACGACGACAGCGGCAACTGGTTCCGCGCCTACGGCAACGAGAACTGGGAATTCGACGCCGACGGCCTGATGCGCAACCGCCACGCCAGCATCAACGAACACCCGATCACCGAAGCCGACCGCAAGTTCCGCTGGCCCCTGGGCCGGCGGCCGGACGACCACCCGGGGCTGAGCGACTTCGGGTTCTAGTCAGCGGCCCTTCAGCCAGACCTCGACCCACCAGCTGGGCGATGCATCCTCGATCGAGGACGTCGTCCACGCCAGGACGTCGGGATGGGTCATCCAGAAGCCGAGCGGCGGCGCGTGGCCCGTGTTCTCGAAACGCAGGTCCGCGTCCCGGTCACGCGGCACGTTACTGTTCGGCATGGCCCATGCCTCCTGCGAAGGCGAACTGACGTCGTCTCGGAAATGCAGCGAGGCCTCGGTCAGCCCATCCCGCGCCGAGCCCGTCACCACCTCGCGCGTGGCGGGGTGGCGCTGAAGAAACGCGACGCCGGCTTCCTCGGTGAGGACGATAGGCTTGAACGAAGAGGGCGGTTTGCGGGAGGTCGAGGTCATGGTGGTGCGGCTCGTTGGCGCTAGGCCCTGGCGGCCCAGGAGGGACTCGAACCCCCGACCTTCGCTTTAGGAAAGCGCTGCTCTATCCTGCTGAGCTACTGGGCCTCGCTTCGCGCGGGCCAGGGTCAATAGCGCAAGATGGCGGGCGTGCGAACCCCGTCTACAACGGCTTTAGGGGCAGGTGGGGGCGAACGCGGTGCGGCATCTCAAATCGATCTATGTGCAGGTCCTGATCGCCATCGCGCTGGGCATATTGGTCGGCGCGCTGTGGCCCAAGATCGGGGTGGCGGTGAAGCCGCTGGGCGACGCCTTCATCAAGCTGATCAAGCTGGTCATTGCACCGGTGATCTTCTGCACCGTGGCCGGCGGCATCGCCAGGATGGGCGACATCAAGGCGTTCGGCCGGGTGGGCGTCAAAGCCCTGCTCTATTTCGAGGTGGTGTCGACCCTGGCCCTGATCCTGGGCCTGGTGGTCGGACGCACCCTGCGGCCCGGCGACGGCTTCAACATCGACCCGGCCACGCTCGATCCGTCCATCGCCGCCGGCTATGTCGAGAAGGCCAAGCACGGCGAGGGCCTGATCCCCTATCTGCTGCACCTGATCCCCGACACCTTCTTCAGCGCCTTCGCCGAGGGCAACCTGCTGCAGGTGCTGGTCATCGCCATCCTGACGGGCTTTGCCTGCACGCGGCTGGGCGACTTCGGCGACAAGGTCGCCAATGTGCTGGAGGACGCGGCCAAGCTGTTCTTCGGCGTCATCCACATCGTGGTCCGCCTGGCGCCGCTGGGCGCGTTCGGGGCCATGGGCTTCACGATCGGCAAGTACGGGATCGGCGCGCTGATGCAGCTGGGGGCGCTGGTGGCGACCTTCTACATCACCTCGCTGCTGTTCGTGCTGGTGGTGCTGGGGACGATCGCCTGGGCCAGTGGATTTTCGATCCTGCGGTTCCTGGCCTACATCCGCGAGGAGCTGCTGATCGTGCTGGGCACCAGCTCGTCCGAGAGCGTGCTGCCGCAGATCATGGAGAAGCTGGAGAACGCCGGCGCGCGGCGCTCGGTCGTCGGCCTGGTCATTCCCACCGGCTACAGCTTCAACCTGGACGGCACCAACATCTACATGACCCTGGCCACCCTGTTCCTGGCCCAGGCGACCAACACCCACATCAGCCTGGGGCAGGAGCTGGCCTTGCTGGGCGTGGCCATGCTGACCTCGAAGGGCGCGTCGGGCGTCACGGGCGCGGGCTTCATCACCCTGGCCGCCACCCTGGCGGTCGTGCCCGACATCCCGATCGCGGCCCTGGCGGTGCTGGTCGGCGTCGACCGGTTCATGAGCGAGTGCCGAGCCCTGACCAACCTAGTCGGCAACGGCGTGGCCACCCTGGTCGTCGCACGCTGGGAAGGCGCCCTGGACCGCGACAGGTTGTCGCGCGTCCTGCGGGGCGAAAAGGGCCCCATCGAGCCCTCCGCGGCGTGAGCACGGCCAGCGAGCGCTGGCGCGCAACCTCGCCAGAACGTTGATCTATCAGCGTTCTTGCACGGCTCGCGCCATATTCGTCGGCTATCCGACCCACACCGTCGCACAAGCTCAACCTTGGCGCATGTGCAAACGATCACACCAGCGTCCGGCGGCTCCGCTTGTCCGGCGCCGTCTGCATGTTAGGGTTTCAAACACAACCGACGTGCGATCTTCAAATAATGCTGGATTTGGCCCCTAGAGACGATGTCACGAAGTCCGAAACGGACCTGCTGACGCTCATCGAAACGATCGAGGCCCTGTCGGCGACCCGCACCATCAGCGAAGTGGCCGAGGTCGTCCGCAAGGCGGCCCGGCGCGTTTCCGGCGCCGACGGTGTCGCCTTCGTCCTGCGCGACAACGACAAGTGCTGGTACTTCGACGAGGACGCGATCGGCCCGCTGTGGAAGGGCAAGCGCTTCCCGCTGACGGCCTGCATCTCGGGCTGGGCGATGCTGAACCGCCAGACGGTGATCATCCCCGACATCTATCTGGACGAGCGCATCCCGCACGACGCCTATCGCCCGACCTTCGTCAAAAGCCTGGTGATGACGCCGGTGCGCATGGAGGATCCGGTGGCGGCCATCGGCGCCTACTGGTCGCACGAGCACGTTCCCGCCCCCGAGATCGTCAAGAAGCTGCAGGTGATCGCCCGCGCCACGGCCTCGGCCCTGGAAAGCGGCCGGCTGCACGACAGCCTGGTCGACGCCCGCCACCACGGCACCTTCCTACTGCAGGAGCTGGACCACCGGGTGAAGAACACCCTGGCCATCGTCCAGTCGATCTCGCGCCAGACGCTGCGTTCGACGCCGACGCCGGAAGCCTTCGCCGAGACCTTCGAGAACCGCATTCTGGCCCTGTCGCAGGCCCACGAACTGCTGACCCGCCGCGCCTGGGGCCGCGCCGACCTGCATGAGATTCTGAGCAAGGCCCTGGCACCGTTCAGCCCCGACCTGGCCGAGCGGTTCGACATCATCGGCCCGGCCCTGACCTTCAGCGCCGAGACCTCGGTGTCGGTGCACATGACCCTGCACGAGTTGGCGGTGAACGCGGCCAAGCACGGCGCCCTGTCGACGCCCGAAGGCCGGGTGGTGATCCGCTGGAGCGTCGAGGAAACCGCGACGCCGCCGATGCTGACCCTGACCTGGCGCGAAGTTGACGGCCCGGCCGTGGCCGGCAAGCCCGAGCACAAGGGCTTTGGCCTCCAGATGATCGAGCGCGGCCTGTCGCGCGACCTGGGCGGCAAGGCCAATCTCGACTTCACGCCGGCGGGCGTGGTCTACACCCTGCGCGCTCCGCTGTCGCAAAGGATGAGTCTCGCGGCATGAAGTCCAGCAAGGTGATGATCGTCGAGGACGAGGCCCTGGTGGCCATGATGGTCGAGGACATGCTCGGCGATCTGGGCTGCGAGATCGCCGGCTCCTTTGGGGCCGTCAATGACGCCCTGGAATGGCTGGGCAGCGGCGAACCGGCGCCCGACGGCGCGGTGTTGGACGTCAATATCGGCGGCGAGATGGTGTTTCCGGTCGCCGAACAGCTGCGCGAGCGCGGCGTGCCGTTCGTGTTCGCCACCGGCTATGGCGACCTGCCACGCAAGGGCTTCGAAAGCATCGAGGTGCTGGCCAAGCCGATCAATGCCGGCGCCCTGCGCAGGGCCGTGGACAAGTTCCAACCCGAATAGCCTGCCTCACCCGCCCTCGCGGATGAAGTCGATGAACGCTCGCAACGGCGCGGGCGCGCGGCGACGGCTGGGATAATAGAGATAGAAGCCGCTGTAGTACGGGCACCAGTCCTCCAGCACCCGCACCAGCTTGCCCGCCGCGATCAGGTCGGTGACCTGCTCCTCGAAGGCGAAGGTCGCGCCGATGCCGTCCAGGGCCGCCTGGATGGTCAGCTGCTGGTCATTGAGGGCCAGGGGCCCGTCGACCTCGATGTTGACCTCGATCCCGCCGCGCTCGAACTCCCAGGCATAGAACCGGCCGCTGGCGAAGCGGTAGCGGATGCAGGGGATTTCCTTCAGCTGCTCGGGCGTGGTCGGCTTGGGATATTTCTCGAAGAAGGCTGGCGAGGCGACGATGGCGGTGCGCTGTCGGCCGCCGATCGGCACAGCGACCATGTCCTGGGCGATGGTCTCGCCGAAACGGATGCCGGCGTCGCAGCCCTCGGCCACCATGTCGACCAGGGCGGAGTCGGCGATGATCTCAACCGTCACCCCGGGCTGCTGGGCCAGGAACCGGGTCACCATCGGCAGCAGGACCATTTCGGCCGCCCCGCGCGCGGCGTTGAAGCGCAGCGCGCCCATCGGCTGGCCGCGGAAGTTGTTGAGATCGTCCAGGGCGTCGTCGATGTCGCGGAAGGCCGGCGACACACGCTCGAACAGCTGCTCGCCGGCCTCGGTCAGGGCGACGCTGCGGGTGGTGCGGTTGACCAGGCGCAGGTCCAGGCGCTCCTCGATGCTGCGCAGGGCGTGGCTCAGCGCCGACGGCGTGCAGCCCAGTTCGTCGGCCGCGCGGCGGAAGCTCTTGTGGCGGGCGATGGCCAGGAAGCTGGCCAGGTCGGCGGGCGCGACGGGACGCATTGATGAGACCAACTCACTGACTTGTCGAGAAATGGGATGATTATCTCATCTAAGCGCGAGGTCTAGATATTCCTCCGTCGCCGCGACGCTCCCCGGACGCGGCAAACGGAAGGAACGAGACATGCGCACCTGGTTCATCACCGGCGCCTCGCGCGGCTTCGGCGCGCTGATCGCCAAACAAGCCCTGGCCGCCGGCGACGCCGTCGTCGCCACCGCCCGCAACCCGGCCTCGATCACCGAGCGCCTGGGCCAGCATCCCAACCTCCTGGCCGTGGCCCTGGACGTCACCGACGAGGCCCAGGCCCACGCCGCCGCCAAGGCCGCCGTCGAGCGTTTCGGTCGCATCGACGTGCTGGTCAACAACGCCGGCTACGGTCTGCTGGGCGCGGTCGAGGAAGCCACCGGCGCCGAGGTCGAGGCCCTGTACCGCACCAACGTCTTTGGCCTGCTGGCCGTGACCCGCGCGGTGCTGCCGCACATGCGTCGCCAACGCTCGGGCCGGATCCTGAACCTGTCGTCGGTGGGCGGCATCCGCTCGGGCGCGGGCTTTGGCGTCTACTGCTCGACCAAGTTCGCCGTCGAGGGCCTGACCCAGGCCCTGGCCGCCGAGCTGGCCCCGCTGGGCATCTTCGCCACGGCCGTCGAGCCCGGCTATTTCCGCACCGACTTCCTGGACTCCACCTCGCTGAGCATCAGCCCGGCCAGCATCGCCGACTACAACGAGACGGCCGGCGCGGTGCGGACCCTGGCCGCCCAGGTCAGCCACAACCAGCCCGGCGATCCCAGCCGCCTGGCCAAGGTGCTGGTCGACTTCGTCGATGCGCCCAACCCGCCGGTCCGCCTGCCGCTGGGCAGCGACACGGCCGCCGCCACTGAAGCCGTGGCGGCCGCGCACCTGGCGGTGCTGAAAGACTGGCGGGCCGTGGCGGTCTCGACCGACTTCCCGGCTGAGGAGGCCGCCGCTTAAGGGTCGACCCTCAGGACCAGGATCTGGTTGACCTGGTTGGCGTCGTAATTGTCGTCCGAAGCCAGAACCAGCGTGCGGGCCCCGTCCTTGAGGCGCGAGCCCCACGCCATGGCTTCTAGATTGTCGATCCGGACGCCCAGACTGTCGAAGTTCAGCAGCAGGCGCTTGTCGGCAGCCCGCACCGGCGTCGCCGACAGGCTCTGGACCTTCGAGACGTCCTGGGCCTTAGCCAGGTCGGCCACATACAGGCGGATGTGATAGCTGTAGCGACCGTCCGCGCCCTTGATGCCAGAGCGCTCCAGCACCAGCAGGCGATGGGCGTCCAGGGCCAGAATCTCGCTGATCCCGTTGTCGCCGACGCCCACGGGCGAGGCGACCTGCACCGGGTCGATGCGATAGGCGTACTGGGCCAGCACCTTGCCCGCGCGATCCAGCTTGGTCAGCCGCGTGAGGCCGCCCTCGGCCACCGAGGGGATCGGGTCATCCTGGGCCAGGGGCCATTCCATCGATAGCCACAGGGACCGTCCGTCGACGGACCAGCTCATGCCTTCGGTGGTGGCGTTCTTGCGCGCGCCGGTCTTGCCGCTGTCGTGGAAGGTCAGGTTTTCAGGCACGACCTGTCGCGCGACC
The DNA here is from genome assembly GCF_058807295.1 of Caulobacter sp. GW821-FHT12D05. Lineage (NCBI taxonomy): Bacteria > Pseudomonadati > Pseudomonadota > Alphaproteobacteria > Caulobacterales > Caulobacteraceae > Caulobacter > Caulobacter sp. GW821-FHT12D05. Next base: position 326,118 of record NZ_JBXAQO010000003.1, on the reverse strand, counting down.
GGCGTCCCGTCGGCCTTCATCCGCCGCACCGACGGCGGATAGCCGTGGTCGAAGTCGCCCTCGGTGGCCCAGACCAGGTCGTGGTTCAGCGGATCGAAGCGGATGGACTCGCCGTCGGCGGCCTCGGCCCCGGCCTTGCGGTCGGGAAAGAGCGAGCCGTCCTCGCGGCGCAGCGGGATCATCGTTTCCAGCACCGGGCCGCAGGGTTTTCCGGGTCGCACGTCGAGCCGGCCCAGGAAGGCGTGTGACGGCCCATGCTCGGACTTGTCGTCACTGATGAAAGCCCACAGGCCGGTGCGCGGATCGTGGTCTATCCCCGAGATCCCGCCGTAGCCGCCGCCCTGGAATTCGATCCCCTTGGGCGTCTCGCAGGCCTTGAGCAGCGAGACCCGCTCGGCCGAGGCGGCCGGCGTCGCCAGCAGCAGGACGGTCAGGGCCAGCGCCTTCATAGGGTCAGCTCCGGCAGGACCACGGGGCCATCCTCCCAGCCGATCAAGGCGGCCTTGGCCTCGGCGCGCTCGACCGCGATGGCCAGCTTGGTCCGGAACTCGACGGGATCGATCGTGAACGGCTGGCTCTGCTGCTCTTCCGCGTGCAGGCGCGCGCGCCCGTCCGCCGGCAGGATGTAGCCGACGTCCTGCCGGCGGAAGTTGGCGATCCGCGACTGCACGTCGACCAGCCAGTTCAGCGACACCACCTGGCAGCCCGCCGGCGACAGCAGGGCGTTGTGCAGGCCCGAGCCGAACTCGCCGGCCACGACGCTGGCGCGCGAGAAGATCCGAGCCTGCTCCGCCCAGGGCAGCGCCTCGGGTCGCACCAGGGTCAGGCCCAGCTCTTCGGCGACGCCCTCGATCTCGGCCTCGTTGGTCAGCTCGCGGAAGGTGGCGCCCACCCCGGCCCGGCTGACGAACACCTTGTCGGGCGTCCCGCCGCGCGGCCAGGCCAGGGCCTCGCGCTCCAGGCTCCAGCGCAGGACATCGTGGAAATAGTAGTCCTGGCTCAGCATGTGCGGCAGCAGGACGGTCCCGATCTCCACCGCCTCGTCACGCGGGTAGTAGGTGACGATCTCCAGGTCGGGGACCAGCTCCTGGGCGATCTTGGCCACATAGGCCGGGGCGGTGACCGGCAGCAGCAGCGGCGCCACGACGCCCGCCGCCAGCAGCGCCCGGATCAGGAACAGCTTGGGATACATCTCGGTCAGCCAGTGACCCCAGACGTAGTTGTAGTGGGTGATCACGAACGCCCGGTCCAGGCGCTTGCGGACCGGGACGTCGAAGCGCCAGGCGTCGGCGGCGATGTCGTGCTCGTACCGGTAGCGGATGTAGCGGGGATAGGCCTCGTCGGCGTGGACATAGGCGTCGTCCAGCTTCAGCTGCGCGCCCGATCCGCCCGCCACGGCCCGGTGGACGACCACGAGATCGATCTCCGGCGCGACCGCATCGGGCAGGTCGTGCATGCCGTTCAGCATGTCTCCGGCGCAGGGCCACAGCATTGGGCGCGGCGGGATCGGCCCGCTGGAGCCCATCAGCTTGACCCGCGCGACCCGCTGCGCGCCGTTCAGGGCCTTGCCCATCGAGAGCCGCTCGGCGCCGGTGATATCGACAAACGCGACCACTAGAGCGCCTCGTCCAGCAAGGGCAGGAAGGCGTCCAGGTCCAGCCGCCACGCGAACTCAGAGGCCGGAGGCGACAGGCCTTCGGTCAGGACTTCGGTGTCGTTGGGCAACGCGGGCGATGAGAAGGTCAGCGTCTCGACGCCGCCCCGTTGAGCCAGGTCGCGCACCCAATCTCCTGCGAGAGCGTCGGGCTGGATCTCGACAACCTTCGTCCCCGATCGACAAAACAGAACATTGGCCATGGCCACGCCGGTTGCGCCTACAACGATGTCGGCGCGATGGAACAGGATAATCTGCGCCCGGATCGACCAGACCTCGGGGCGCACGACAAAGAAGCCGCGTGCTTCCAGAGCCGCTTCCAGTTCGGCCTCGTTGAGCAACTGGCCCTTCAGCGCGCCCCGGCGGCTGACATAGATGCGCTTGGGGGCGCCCGGGTCGTGCGGCACCGCCACATGGGTCAGGATCCGCTCGCGCGCCAACGCCAAGTTCGGCGCCGCGAACACCGCCTCGCCCAAGCGGACAATCGGCGCCTCGACGATCGTGGGCTTCGCCGCACCGCCCAGGGTCAGGTCCAGCAGTTGCGCCTGCCAGGGCAGCAGCGGCGGCGCGATCGGCGGATGGGTGGCCAGCGCGCCCGTCTGTTCGGCCGCGACGAGGCTCGGCAGGTCACTCAGCAGGAAGCTGGCGTAGTTGTGCAGGCCGCCCCAGCTCACGAACACCGTGGCGCGGGGGATCTGGACCGCCTCGTGGGGCAGGCCGAACTGGGTCGTCTCGCCCTCGCGCCACGCGTTCGGCAAGGCCGCCAGGGTCGGCGTGTAGCTGAGCGCCGAGCGGACCGTAGCCTCGGACACCCGTCCCTGGTCATCGAACACCGCCCCGAAGGCCGGCGCGTACCAGGCGTCGCGCACCACGGGATCGCTGCTCTCAGCGATCATCAGAGGTACAGAGGGCGGCCTAGGAAGCGGAGCCTTGGGGACCAGGGTCTTCAGCCGGCGCGCCGTGCGGCGGGCCAGGCTCATCACCTGTTTCACAGCTCGAAGCTCGCGCGATAGCCGGCGCGGGCGACGATCGCGGCGGTCAGCCGCTCGATCGCATGAGCCGTCGTGCCGTCGACCCGGCCCAGCTCCGGCTCGAAGCCGATCTCGGCGTCGGCCAGATCCGACAGCGGCGCGAAGGCCTCGGTCCGTCCCCAGAACATCGAGCCGGCCGCGAACGGCGTCTCAGGGCTAGGCTTCAGCCCCATGCGGGCCGACAGGCGCTCCACGGCCGCGCCATTGTTGGCCATGACGTCCGGATCGCCGATCCGCATGCGGGCCTCGGACGAGGCCAGCAGGCCCAGCTTCGAATCCTGGGCGAAGGCGCGCAGGGCCAGGGACGCGGCCTCGCCGCCCAGCAGGCCGTCGAACAGCTCGGCCCGCCATTCATCGCCCTTGGCCCGGTGCGGCGAGCGTTTTGAGTGCAGCTTGCAGAACACCGAATAGCCCAGGGCGCGGGCGCGGCGCAGGGTCTGGACGAACGGCCGGATGTCGCGGCCGCGGTTCTCGGCGATGGCCAGATGCGCGGTCGGGAAAGCGGCGCGGACGCGAGCCAGGTCGGCCTCGTTCCAGCTCTCCGGCACGGTGATCATCACATCCAGACCGCCGGCCGTCGCGGCCAGGCGCTGGGCGAACCAGTCGATCAGCTCGGGATAGAACAGGTGCAGCAGCACCACGGCGTCGGCACGCTTCTGGAAAGCGCCCTGCGCCTGCGCCACCAGCGGATGGGCGTCGGTCAGGCGCGGGACATAGGCCCCCAGGGCCGTGCGGGTGGCGTGCAGATAGCCGTGGCCGAACCAGCGGTCCGGCTCCAGGTAAGCGCCCTCGCCCCACTCGTTCCAGGCGTTGACGAAGACCAGCGCCTCACCCTTCGGATGACGCGCCTCGACGTGCTTCAGCGCCCCCGACAGCCAGGTCAGATAGCTTTCCGGATCGGCGTTATGGAAGGCATGGCCGGCCCACGGCTTGCGGGCCTGGTTGTCCCAGCCCGGCATGACGCCCGGCACGAAGGCGGCCGGCGCGGCCTCCAGCTCGTCCAGCTTGTGCTGCACGACGGTGGGATAGTCGTAGACCTTGCCGGTGAAGTTCGGATGCAGCGGCGTCACCGAGCGGGTGATCTCACCCTCGACGATGGCATGCGGCGGGAAGTCGATCAGCCCGTCGAAACCGTGGCTGGCATAGTCCCGGAAACCAAACGCCGTGGTGCACAGCAGGTGCAGCTCGCCCAGCCCCATGGCCCGCGCCTGCGCGCGCCAGCGGTCGGTCGTGGCCTTGGCGTCCGGCAGGATCTCGGGGCGATACAGCACCAGCACCGGCTTGCCGCCGACCTTCAGATAGCGCGGGTCGCGGATATAGCGGGCCATGTCCTCGAACACGGCGCGGTCATCTTCCGGCGAGTGGTCCTGGCCCATCAGGACGTCGCTCTCGTCGCCGTCCCAGCGCCGGGTCCAGTTCTCGTTGGCCCAACACAGGGCGAACGGGAAGTCCAAGGTCGGGTCGGCCAAAACGAGTTCGATCGGCCGCTCCAGCAGGCGCTTTCCGGCGAACCAGTAGTAGTGGAAGCAGAAGGCCGAGACGCCCGCGCCCTTGGCCAGGTCGATCTGTTGGGCGATGACCTCGCGCTGGCGCAGGTCGTAGAACCCCAAGTCCGCCGGCAGGCGCGGCTGGTAGTGGCCCAGGAACTGCGGCTGGGCCTTGGAGACGTTGGTCCACTCGGTGAAGCCCTTGCCCCACCACAGGTCATTCTCCGGGAACGGATGGAACTGCGGCAGGTAGAACGCCACGACCTTCGGCGCATCGGCCGGCAGCACGATCGGCGCGGCGATCGGGGCGGCGAAGTGCGGGCTGCGCAGGTTCTTCGAGACCGCGATCGCATGCTGGTAGGTCGCGCGGACCGGCCCGGCGTCGCCGGCGACCGCGCGGGTTCCGCGCGAGCGTTGCAGCATCGCCCTGCCCCGCCGCCAGACCGCGCCGACGGGCTTGCCCAGCGGCCCCAAGGCCGGCTTCAGCGTCTGGATCACCGCGCCGCGCAGGCCGCGCGGATCCGCGCCCAGGTCGCCGATGCGAGTGACCTTGAAGTCGCTGACGGTGAAGGCGCATTCGCCCTCGGATGGGTCGAGCCGTACGGCGTTCAGCTGCCAGCTGCGAGCCGGCAGCGAGGCGAACCAGCCGTCGGGACCGGCCTTCAGGCGGGTGTAGGAATCCTCGGAAAAACCATCGCCCCAGTCGGCATAGAGGGCCGGACCGACCAGCTGGCCCTCGACGGCTTCCAGCTTCAGGTCGATGCGGACAGCCTTGGCCGCCTTCAGCCCCGCCCGCTCGGCGCGGGTCGGGGTCCACAGCATCTGCGGGTCGCCGCCGGCCGCCGCCAGGATCGTCCGGCCCTGAGCGTCGCCGCCCCGGATCGTGACGTCTCTGCCAGGCTTAAGACCGGGCGGCAGCGTGCTCATGCCTTGCTCGAAAGCCGGGCCAGCAGGCGCGCGAAGAAGCCTTGCGGGCGGTTGGGATCGCGCTTGCGGATGACCACCGCCGCCTGGAAGAAGCGGGCCGGATCGTCGATGTAGCGCACCACTTCGCCGCCGTGCGGGGCGGCTTCCCTGGCCACGTACTTGGCGGTCACGGTCGTGTCGCCATAGACGTCGGACTCGCGATAGGCGCCGCCGCCCGAAGGCAGATAGGCGATGCCGTCCTTGGCCAGCTCGGCCCGCATGCGCGGCAGCTGGTCCTTGTAGGCCGACAGGGCCACGTGCCAGGCGTTGGACGAGTTGGGATCGGCCGCGTCCATGAAGTCCAGGAAGCGCGGCGGCTCGACCGTGAAGACCAGCAGGCCGCCCGGGGCCAGCACGCGCATCAGCTCAGCCAGCCAGGCGCGGAACAGGTGCGGCGGCAGGTGGGTGAACACCGAATAGGCCGTCACCAGCCGGAAGTGGCCGTCGGCGAACGGCAGCGGCTGGCCGTTGACGATGGTGTCGAAGCTTCCCGGCAGGTTAGCGCCGGCGCAGAAGGCGACCATGTCCGGATCGATGTCGACGCCCACGATATCGTCGGCCTGGAAATCGCGCAGGAAGAAGCGGCCGATGCGGCCCCAGCCGCAGCCGAAGTCCAGATAGCCCTTGCCGCTGGACTGCTTGTAGCCGCGATCGCCCATGCTCTCCTGGGCGAAACGATAGAAGCGGCCGGCCTCGTCCAGGGCGTCCTCATAGGCCGAACCGACGAACTGGCGCTGGATCTCGGCCGACGGGAAGTCGGGATACAGCACCCCGCCCTGAACCCGCTCGGCGACCGAACGCTTCAGGCGCGCCAGCCACACGTCGGCGGCCACGCCCTTGAGGTCTTCGTGCGCGATACGACGGACGGTGTCGGTCATGCGGCCTGGGATTCCTTGTAAGCCAGCCATTCCTCGGTCGTGCCCAGGAAGGCGATACGGCCGCCCTGCAGTTCGCAGACGCGGTTACAGACCCGGCGGACCAGGTCGTGGTCGTGGGTGGCCAGGACCACGATCTTGGCGTCCTCGACCATCCGATGCATGCGGTCGGCGGCCTTTTGCACGAAGGCGGCGTCGCCGGCGCTGAGCCACTCGTCCAGCACCAGGATGTCGGCCTCGAACTCGGTGGCCACAGCGAACATCAGGCGCGCCTGCATGCCGGCCGAATAGGTCCGCACCGGCAGGTGCAGGAAGTCGCCCAGCCCCGAGAACTCGGCGATGGACTCGATCCGGCTTTCGATCGTCTTGCGCGACAGCCGGCGCATCATGCCCAGCTTGTGGATGTTGCGAAGGCCGGTGGCCTCCATGTCGAGACCGGCGTTGATGGCGATCATCGAGGTGATGTCGCCGTCGATCGACAGCTCGCCCCGCGTGGGGTGGTAGATGCCGGCGATGACCTTGAGCAGGGTCGTCTTGCCCGAGCCGTTGTGGCCGACCAGGGCGATGCGATCGCCTTCGACGATGTCCAGGCTGATGTCGTGCAGCGCCTTGACCGCGGCGACATCGCCGGCGGCCTTGTACATCTTGCCGCCGACCGCGAGGTTGAACACCGCGCTACGCAGCGACTGCGAGCGCAGGCTGTAGACGAAGTAGTCGAGGTCGACGTTGTTCAGCGTGATCCGGTGCGTCATCGCCTGCTCCTACAGCCAGAAGACCACGCGTTTGCGGAACAAGGCCAGCAGCGTGAGGGCGATGACGGCCAGGACGCCGGTTGTGCCCAGGGTCCAGCACCAGTCGATGAGAGCCGGCGCGTGGCCGGTCAGCGGGGCGCGCAGCAGTTCCACCTGGTGGGCGAACGGGTTCAGCTCGACCACCCAGCGATGCTTGGCGCTGACATTGGTGGCCATCCAGAACACGGGCGTCACGTAGAACAGCAGCTGGACGACATAGCTCATCATGTAGGCCACATCGCGGAAGCGGGTCGACGGGACGGCGATGACGAAGCCCTGCAGCCCCACGATCAGCAGCATCACCACGACCGCCGGGATCAGCGTCCAGTGCGGCACGACGAACCGGCCGATCAGCAGCATCACTGCCCAGTACGCGATGGCCTGGAACAGGAAGTTCGTCGCGGCCTTCTGGACGTGCAGGAAGACATAGAAGCTGAGCGGCAGGCGCTGGTTCTGCATCAGGCCGGCATTGTAGAGGAAGATCGCCTGGGACTCGGCCATGGCCGTGCCGACCAGCGACCAGGCCAGAAGACCCGCCACCACCTGCGGATAGTTTTTCATGATGTCCGCGCCCATCAGGGCGCTGACCAGGAAAGCCAGGGCGAAGGCGACGACCAGCAGGTTGCAGGCCATCCAGAACGGACCCAGGATCGACCGCTGGAAGCGCGAGGCCGTCTGGTCCAGGCCGAGCCGCCACCACAGGGGCGCGAGACGGATCCCGTCTCCCACGTCCTTGAGCGCCGCCATCACGGGACTCGGCATTCGCGACCTTCCAAAACGCCACGTCGGGCGACCAGTAAGGGGCCTGCTTATAGAGCCCCGAGCCGCCCGACAATTGCTTTGGAAGGTCGATGAACGTCGTGTTGCGTAAAAACTATAGTTCCAAGCCCGTCAGTCCAGGATTTTGAACCGGATCGCCGCGCCGCCGCCGGGGGCCATGTCCAGGTCCAGGCTGTCCTTGGCGGTGACGATCTTCTTCTCGACCGTCAGGGCGCCGGGGTTGGTGCGGAAGTCGGCCCACGGCCCGTCGCGATAGATCTGGGCCTCATAGCGCTTGCCGGCAGTCAGGAAGTCCAGCTTCTGGCTCAGCTTGCGCGGCTGCTCGTCGGTCAGGGCGCCCAGGAACCAGTCCTTGGCCCCGCGCTGCTGGCGGGCGACCACGACATAGTCGCCGACCTGGCCCTGCAGGGTCTTCGACGTCTCCCAATCGGTCGGCACGTCGCGGATGAACTGGAAGGCGTCCGGACGGGCCTCGTAGTTCTCCGGCAAATCGGCGGCCATGTGGATCGGGCTGTAGAGCACGACATAGAGCGCCAGTTGGGTGGCGATGGTCGACTGGCCGCGGCGGGTCAGCTCGGTCTTGCCGTGCACCACGTCCATGACGCCCGGCGTGAAGTCCATCGGCCCGGCCAGCATGCGGGTGAACGGGATGATCACTGTGTGCTCGGGCGGGTTGGTCGGATCGCCCCAGGCGTTGAACTCCTGCCCGCGCGCGCCTTCGCGGCTCAGCATGTTGGGCCAGGTGCGGCGCAGGCCGGTGTCCTTGACCGGTTCGTGAGCGTCGATCGAGATCTTGTGGCGCGCGGCCACCTCGGCGACGTGCAGGTTGTGGCGCACCATGTACTGGCCGGCGAACCACTGCTGCTGGCCGTCCTGGTCGACGATCGTGCCGCTGTGGCGGACATAGCCGGTCTTGACCTGGCTGACCCCGACGCTCTCGTAGAGCTTCATGGCGTCTTCCAGCTGGGCCTCGTAGTTGGGCACCGCGCCAGCCGTCTCGTTGTGGCCGATCAGCTTGACGCCCTTGGCGCGGCCATAGTCGGTGATCGCCTTGATGTCGAAGTCGGGATAGGCCTGCGTGAAGCTGAACTTCTCGCCGTTGGCGATCCAGTCGCCGTCCCAGCCCTTGTTCCAACCCTCGACCAGCACGCCGTCGAAGCCGTATTTGGCGGCGAAGTCGATGTAGCGCTTGGTGTTCTCGGTCGTCGCGCCATGGATCGGGCCGCTGCCCCAGGTCGACCGCTGCAGGTGCATCTCCCACCAGATGCCGACATACTTGCCCGGCTTGATCCACGAGGTGTCGGCGAGCTTGCTGGGCTCGTTGAGGTTCAGCTCGATGCGGCTGTCGGCCAGGGCGCCGGCGGTGTCGCCGATCAGCACGGTGCGCCAGGGGGTGGTGAAGGCGCCGGTCTTCTTGGCCAGGATCCCGTCCTGCCACGGCATCAGCTTGGCCTTGTAGGTCCCGGCGCCATTGCCCGCGAGCAGCATGCTGGGGAAGTCGATCAGCGCCGCCTCGTGGAACGACAGGTGCAGGCCGCCCTTCTCGCGCATCGTCAAAGGCGTCTCGGCGAGGGTGATGCGGCGCGCGTCGGTCTGCTTGTAGAGGTACTCGTCGCGCTCCTGGCCCAGGGCTTCGTACCACCAGGCGTCATAGGCGCCGACGGGCTTGAACTCGGTGCGGTCGTCGGTGACCGCCACGGCCTGGCCGGCCGGGATGGCGGTGTAGGCGTAGCGGAAGCCCAGGCCGTCGTCGAACAGGCGGAAGGTGACGTCGACGCTCTTGTTCAGCGCCGTGTCGCCGGCCAGCGAGACGGTCAGTTCGCTGTGATTGTCGCGGATGACCCGCTGCTCGCCCCAGGGCTGCTCCCAGCTGGTGTCGCTGGCCGAGCGCTTGGCGGCCGTGATGCTCGAATAGCGGGCCTGGGCCTCGCCAGCGAAGGTCAGCCCCATCGCCCCTGGCGCCAGCACCACCTTGCCGCCCTTGCTCACCTCGTAGAAGGCCTGACCGTCCCGGGTGAAGACGCACACCTCGATCACCTTGCCCGGCGACTGCGCGCACTCGCGTTCCGCGGCCTGAGCGAGCGCCGGCGAGGCCAGGGCGGCCAGCAGGGCCAGGGTTCGGAAGCTCATCGAACGGTCTCTTTCGAAAAGGGCGCCCCGGCTCCGCAGGATCGGAGCCGGAGGCGCAGGGGGAGAACTTGGGCTGGACGGATCCAGCCGAACGCAAGGTTGGCGCGCACTGGACGCCCGCGCCGGACGAAGATCGGACAAGGGGGTACTGGGCGGGCGCTATCCGGTGTCGACCGCCTCGATGAAGCCGTTGGCCGTCAGCCGGCCCGTGGCGGGATCGGCCGCGCCGCCGCCCTGGCCTAGAAGGCCGGCGTGGAGGACGTGGCCTCGGTAGAGGATCAGTCGGTTGAAGACGGGCTCGACCGCTTCGATCAGGTCGTAGCCCGGCGTGTCGACGCCGGCGAAGGCGCGGCGCTCGTGGGCCAACTCGGCCTTGAGAGCCGTTGCGTAGGCGTCCGTGCGGCTAGCGTCGACCGACTCGAAGCCGGTGGCCTGGTGGCGGAAGAAGCCGGTGCCGCCGAAGTCGCCTTGGCAAAAGTAGTGGACCATGGCCAGGCGGCTGGGATCCGGCCCGTCCAGGTGCGGGATCGTCTGCACCGGCGTGGCGGCCGAGGCCGGCGTGGTGGCCAGGGCGAAGAAGCCGAAGAACTTCAGCACCGCACTGGCCGGCAGGCCGAACGCCGCCTCGATCGGGCCACGCAGGGCGGTGACCACGGTGCGGTAGTAGGCCTCGGGCAGGTTGGCGTTCAGGCCCGGATAGTTGGTGTGCGGCGGGCGGTAGAAGTCGGCGGCGCGAGCGGCGTCGACCATGGCCCATGGGTCGGCCAGCACGTCGTCGACGATCAGCAGCGGTTGCTGCTCCTTCCCGATCTTGCGCAGGCGGACGCTGATGTTTGGTCCCAGCATCAGGGGTTTGACGGCGGTCGCGACGGTCATGTCGGCGACCTCAGCACGGCCATCTTCAACTGCTGCTTCAGGGCGTTGCGCTGGGCGGGGCTCAGGGTCCCGAGCGCGCCGCGCAGGGCCTCGGGGATATGCGCCGTCGCCTCGCCCCGGTCGCCGAAGACATAGGTGGCGAACATCTCGCGCCAGTAGGCCTTCTCGCCCTCGGGCAGATCCTTCAGGGCCAGCACGGCGATCTGGAAGACGTCGACCGGCCGCTCCAGCCCGACGCCCGTGTCGCCCCACCAGTAGTTGACCATGGCGTTGTAGGGCTCGAGCGAGGTGACGTGGTGCCACCAGTGCTTGGGCATGAACAGCGCGTCGCCCGGCTCCAACCACGCCACCCGGGCGGCGGCGTAGGCGTCGCGATACTTCGGGAACTTGGCGAGATCCGGCGCTTCCGGATCGACCAGCGACAGCGGCGGCGGGTTCTCCAGCGGGCCGACATAGAGATTGCTGACCTGCTCGGGCGGATAGAGCACGAAGCGGCGGCGGCCGGCGAGCACGCAGGCCAGGTTGTGGTCGCGGTCGTTGTGGGTCTGGGTCCGCAGCGGTCCGCCAATCCACAGGCGCGGCATGACCTTGGGCGAGACCAGCGGCATCGGGTTCTGGCGCACGAACTCGGGCATGTGCGTGGCCAGCGGCAGCATCTGGATGGCCACGAAAGGCGCATCCTTCTGGCCCAGCAGGGCCTCGATGCGGTCCAGGGTCTGACTGATGCCGGCGTTGCGCTTGGAGAAGCTGAACTCGCGCAGGTCTGGGCCGTAGGCGTACCAGCCATTGGTGCTGGCGGGCGCTTCCATGACTGGCCCCGGCAAGCCTGAGTCCATGGCCTTGAGATAGGCGTTCATCGAACCCGGCGAACGCCCGGCGGCCAGGGCGGGCCAGGCGTCGACCAGGCCCTTGATCACCACCGGCGCTTCGGCCGCGATGATCCGCTCGAAGCCTTCCGGGCTCGGCGCGGCGACGGCGGCCACGCGTGGCAAGGCCTCCAGGCTCAGGCCTGAGTCGATGGCGAGGCCGCTATCCATGGACGGGCTCCCGGCCACAGAAGCTCTCCAGATAGAGGTCGTGGGTCGGTTGGCGTTCGACCTGGTCCTTGATGAAGGAGAGGATGCGCCGGAACTCGTGCTTCATCAGTTCGGGCGCGGTGGCGTCGATCATCGGGGCGTGGCTGTCGGGCGTGACGCCATGGCCGACGAACACCGCCCGCCAGCTGTCGTTGGAAAAGCTGTCGTGCTCGAACGGCGCGATCTCGCCGCGGGCGCGGAACAGGGCGATGCGCTGGGCCAGCTCCGGCGCTGCCGGCGCCTGGCGAGCGCGGGTCCAGAAGTCCGAGGTCCCGTAGCCGTTCACCGCATAGTGCAGCTGCTGGAAGTCGCGCACGCGGTCGAATTGCTCCGCCATGGCCTTGTTGTAGGCGCCCTGCTCCCAGCGCCAGTCGTCGGAGACCGGGAACAGGGCCAGCAGTTGGACGAGCCCCATCTGCACTGCGTGCAGGTCGACACCGTGCAGCGGATCGAACACGCAGGCTGCTTCGCCGATAGCGACGACGTTGCGATCCCAGGCCGACAGGCGGCGGCCGGGGGCGAAGGCGCGCACCGAGGCGTCGTGGATCGGCAGTCCGGAGGCGGCGCTGGCGGCTTGCAAGGCCTCTTCATCCGCACACAGATCGGATGCGTAGACTTGAACAATGTGCGTGGCGTTCTGGGCCGGATGCAGCGTCGTCCAGCCGCGCGCCCAGGCGCGGGTCTCGGCATAGGCCGGGATCGACGGAAAGGCTGGGGCGAGCGCGGTCAGGATGCGGTCAGCCGGGAAGCTCCAGGCCTCACGCGGGCCGTCGATCAGGCCCTCGACGTCGATGAAGAGGTCGCCGGTCACGCGGCGGCCTTCGCCGATGCCGATGGCGGCGACGTCGCCGGCCTCGGTGCGTTCGACCGTGACGTCCAGCGCCTGATAGGCCTCAACGCCGCGACGGACGGCCAGGCTCTTCAGCGCCCCGGCATAGGCCAGGGCCGGCAGGTGGTAGCCATAGTCGGCGCGGCCGAAGACCTCGGTCTCTTCGTCCGGCATCACGAAGCGGCCATGCCTGGCGGCGACGGCCATCAACGAGAAGTCGGCGAACTGCGCGTTCAGGCCCAGGCCGCGCGCCTTCAGCCAGAACGGAAAGAAGTCGCGCCCATCGATCGGCGCGCCGTGGGCGCCATGGGCATGGAAGAAGCTCCCGGCCTGGCCGGTCAGGTCGGTGAAATTGCCGCCCAGCGAGAACGTCCCGCCGACGCTGCGCAGCAGGGCCGACTCGTCCAGGCCCAGGAGATTGTGAAGAGCCTCCAGCGCCGGCAGGGTCGCGTGGACGCTGGCGGCGGTCAGGCGGCTGGGCAGCTCCACCGCCGTAACCGCCACGCCGGCGGGCTCCAACGCCGCGCGCAGGACGGCGGCGGACAGCCACAGCGAGGCGTCGCGGCCCACGGCGACAACGGACTTTGGCGCGGCGCTCATTGGGCGACCGCCTTTCGGGGCGCCTCGGCCGCTCCCGGCGCATAGCGGGCGATGAAGTCGGCGTGCGAGCTCATCGCCGCCACGTTCGTGTCGATCCGCGTCTTCAAGTCGGCGAGCTTGGCGCCCAGCACGTCCAGCGGCATGGTCTCGGCTAGGCGATCATAGGCGCGCGGCGTCAGCCCCTGCCCTTCCAGCACCGACAGCCAGCTGTCGCGCGAGAACAGGCCGTACTTGTAGTCCGGCAGGCCAGCGCGGCCCTCCCACAGGGCCAGCTTCTCTTCCAGGCTGGCGGGGATCTCCATCGTCCGCACGTGATCCCACAGCGGCTGGCCAACCCGCTGGTTCAGCCGGTAGTGCAGGATCAGGAAGTCGCGGATCCGGTCGTACTGGATCTCGAACAGCCGGTTGAACTCGGCCGCCAGGCGCGGGTCCATGCCCGTGCGTTTGGTCGGCATCAGGTTGATCAGATCGACCACCGCGGCCTGGATCAGGAAGATGCTGGTGCTCTCCAGCGGTTCCAGGAAACCACTCGCCAGGCCCATGGCCACGACATTCCGGGTCCAACCCGACTTGCGACGGCCGGCGGCGAAGCGCAGCAGCTTCGGCTCCATCTGCGCCGGAGCGTCCAACTGGGCCAGCAGCGTGTCGCGGGCCTTCTCCTCGCCCATGAAGGCGCTTGAGAAGACGTAGCCGTTGCCGGTGCGGTGCTGCAGCGGGATGCGCCAGATCCAGCCGCCCTCCTGGGCGGTGGAGCGGGTATAGGGACTGAACTCGCCGGCGCGCGCGCACGGAACCGCCAGGGCGCGATCGCACGGCAGCCACTTGGTCCAGTCTTCCCACTCGGCGCCCATCTTCCCGCCCAACAGCAGCGAGCGGAACCCCGAGCAGTCGATGAAGAGGTCGCCCTCGATCCGTTGTCTGGACCGCAGCGTGATGGCGGTGACATCGCCGCGCTCGCCGTCCTGGGCGATGTCGGTGACCATCCCCTCGATGCGGTTCACGCCTCGCGCGGTCGACCACCGCCGCAGGTAGGCGGCATAGAGCCCGGCGTCGAAGTGATAGGCGTAGGCATAGGTCGAGCGGATCGACTTTTGATCCTCGTTCGGAAACTCGAAGGCGTTCGCGCGGGCCGCGACCACGGCGTACGAATAGGCCTGCAGCGGAGCCGGCTCGAGACCGGCCAGCTTGGCGCGCGCCCAGTGATGCTGGAAGTCGACCCCGGCCCAAGGCTCGCCGAACGTGCCGAACGGGTGGTGATAGAGGTCGCCCGGCTTGCCCCAGTTGCGAAACTCGATGCCGAGCTTGAACGTGCCTTGGGTCTCACGCAGGAACTCGACCTCGTCGATGCCCAGCATGTCGTTGAAGGTCTTGATGTGCGGCAGGGTGGCTTCACCCACGCCCACCGTGGCGATCTCGTCGGACTCGACCAGGGTGATGGCATAGTCGCGCGGGTCCAGAAGCCGCGACATGCCGGCCGCGCACATCCATCCCGCCGTGCCTCCGCCGACGATGACGACTTTGAAGGTGTCTGCCCGCATGGCCGGACCTCGAATGGGTCCGGCGCCGCGACGGTGATCGCGGCGCCGTTCCTCTAGACTAGTACTTCACGCGGACGCCGAACTGGATACGGCGGTCGTTGCGGATCCAACCCGTGTCCTTGACGACCGGCTTGGCGTTGGGCGTCAGGCCGCTGTCGCCGAACACCTGCTGCTGGAACACCGAGGTGGTGTTAAGCAGGTTCGACGCTTCCATCGACACCTCGACCTTGTCGTTGACCGACCAGCGGATCGAGCCGTCCAGATAGCCGGCGGCCTTCTGGTAGATCGGCATGCCGATGCAGCAGTCGAGGTTGTTGGTCAGGAACTTGGACCGCCAGTTGTAGGCCAGGCGCATCGCGATCGGGCCTTTCTCGTACAGGCCCACGATGTTGTAGGCGTTGTCCGAGATGCCGGCGAGGCGGTGGCTGTCCATGACCTGGCCGTTGACCTGCAGGCCGCCGCCGAAGGCGACGGTGCCGCCGGCCGCGTAGCCCGGCTGGTTGGCCAGGTTGGAGTTGCTGATCCCCGACTGCTTGGTGTGCGTCCAGTTGGCCTGCACGCCCAGGCCGCTCCACAGGCCCGGCAGGAAGTCGAAGAAGCTCTGGTACGAGACCTCGAAGCCCTTCAGCTCGCCGCCGCCATTGCCGTTACGCGGACCGCGCACCAGCACGTTCTGGGTCGAACCGTTGTTGGTGAACGAGCGCAGGAACTCGCCATAGGCAATGCTGCCGTTCAGCTTCTTGTAGAACGCCGCCACCGTGAACGAGCTCGAGGGCGTGAAGTAGTTCTCGTAGGTGACGTCGAACTGGTCGGCGGTGATCGGCTTGAGCGCCGCATAGCCGGAGTCCGCGTTGAACTGGAAGTTATAGCCCTTCACGTTCGCCGCGGTGTGCGGCGCGTTCGGGTCGTTCCAGATGATGTACGGCGAGTCCGGGCCGGTGTTGATGGCCGGGCTTTGGACGCCGACATAGTTGCGCAGCAGGCCGAAGTCCGGACGCGACAAGGCGCGCGAGGCGGCGAAGCGAACGAACTGCTTGTCGGTCAGGCCGAAGCGGACGTTGAAGCTGGGCAGCCAGTTGTCGTGCTTCTGGCCGTACTCGTTCAGCGACGAGCCGCCGTTCGAGAACGCCAGCAGCTCGGGCTTCAGCCAGCACGAGATGTTGGTGACGTTGTTGCCCGACAGCGGCGTGCCACACGGGATCGCGGCCGCGGTCGTGTACCAGGTGTTGACCGGGAAGGCGACGCCGCCCGAGCTCTGGACGTCGGTGCGCACGAAGCGGATGCCGACATTGCCCTGGACGGTCATGCCGCCGATGGTCTTGTCGTCGCCGCCGAAGCGCAGCATGGCGTAGGCGGCCTGGGTCTTCTCCTGCACCTTCAGCATCTCGGGCGGGATGAAGCAGCCCTCGGTGTTGGTGGTGCGCTCGCACAGCGGGGTCCACTGCATGGGCGAGTTGGTGGTCTTGCCCGACAGCGCCTTGATCAGCCCGTCGTGGTCGGCCAGCGTGTCCTTGCTCAGGAACACCAGGTCGCCGTTCGGGAAGACCTTGCCGTTGTAGAAGTCGTCGAGACCCGTCGAGGTCCAGATGCCCGCGCCGTAACCCTTGAAAGTGTCGGTGCGACCGCAGGCGGCCGGGTACGGGGTCGGGGTGGTGTTGTCGATGTTGAAGCCCGGGCCGTTGCAGTTCCACGGCGCGGCCACCGGCGACCAGTTGTAGGTCGAGTAGCGGACGTTCTGCTTCCGATCGGCGTAACGCACGCCCACCTTCAGCGAGTTCAGCCAACCGCCCCCGCCGAAGCTGTATTCGGCGTCGGCGCGCAGGGCCAGTTCCTTGGCGTCGTTGTCCTCGTAGTGGTCCTGGATGAACGGGATCCAGTAGTTGTGCGGGTTGGCGAGGCCCCCCGGCGCGTAGTTGACATTGGAGCCCGGCAGCAGGGTGATCTGCGGTGTGCCGTCCTTGTTCACCGCGTACTTGGCGTCGGCCATCGTGCGGTTGGCGACCAGGATGTCGTAGTTGTTGGTGTCGGCCTTGATGTACTGGCTGTCGAAGCTGGTCTTCAGGTTCTCGCTGACATCCCAGTCGAGATGCATCGAGAAGTCCTTGGTCCCCTCCGAGTGATTGAAGTTGCGGGCCTGGTTCTCGATGTAGAGGCCCTGGCGCTGGGTGGCGCAGGTCGCGCCGGCCCCGCAGTAGTTGACGAACGGCAGGCCCGCGACGGCCGAGCCGCGCGCGATGTTGTCGGCCGTGCTGCCGCCCCAGTCGCCGGTCGGCTGGGTGATGGTGCCCGAGGTCAGCATGCCGTCGGCGCCGAAGGTGAAGGGCGAGGTGCCGGCCGCCGGGGCCAGGAAGGCCGTGGTCTGCGGCGAGAAGGCCGGCGAGGCCCACAGGCCAAAGCCCACCACGTTCACGCTGCGCTCAAGCCAGGCGTTCTTGTAGTAGCTGTCGTTGTACTGGGCGGTGAAACGAACGTTGCCTTCGTTGTTCTCGTACTGGAAGGCCAGCGCCGTGCCGTGGCGCTTACGGTCGTAGACGACCTGCGAGTAGTTGACCTGGTCGGGGATGAACACCCAGCTCGACCCGCCGTACGGGTTGGCCGTACAGGCGATCGTGCCGTCCGACTTGACGATCGGCTTGCCCGACGCGTCTTGGTAGCCGGCCGAGCAGAAGGTGCCCAGGCGCTGCATGACCACGCCTTCGGTCTGGGTCAGGACGTGCGAGTTGGCGTAGTTGGCCATCAGGCCGACGCGGCCGATGCTGGTGTCCCAGTTTTTGGTGATGATGCCCGAATATTCGTAGGTGACCTTCTCGGACTTGTCGCCGTAGTTGGCCTTGCCGGTGAGCGAGATCACCTGGTCCTTCGCATCGAACGGCAGGCGGGTGCGCAGGTTGACCGTGCCGGCGATGCCGCCCTCGATCATCTCGGCCGTCTGGTTCTTGTAGCTGTCGACGCCGGCCATCAGCTCGGGCGAGATGTCGTTGAAGTTCAGGCCGCGATTGGCGTCGGCCGAGAAGCTGTCACGGCCGTTGAACTCGGTGCGCACCTGGGTCAGGCCGCGGATCAGCACGCTGGCCGGCTCGGCCGAGAAGTGCGAGCTGTCGTCGCTGGACTGCAGGCGCGAGACGGTGATGCCGGGCACGCGCTGCAGCGCCTCGGCCACGGACTTGTCGGGGAAGGCCCCGATGTCGGTCGCGGTGATCGAGTCGACCACCGTGTCGGAATTCTTCTTGATGTTCTGCGCCGTCTCCAGCGACTTGCGCACGCCCACCACGACGACCTCGTCGACGGTGTCGGCCGGATCGCTCTTGGCGGTCGCCTGTGCGTAGGCCGTGCCGGCCATGCCCAGGGCGGCCAGCGCCACCAGCGAAACAGTCCCCCGCAGGACAGTCTTCCGGCCTGGGCCGAAATCGAACTTCCTCATCCCTCTGCTCCCTAACGTCTTTGCGCCCGCGCCTGAACCGCGGGTCGTTTGTGTTCGCCTCGCACCGGTCCCACCGATCGGGCCGAGCGTATTGGTCTTGTGATGTCGATGATCCGGGCCGCGCTTCGTGCTCGCCAGCCGGACAGGCGCCCTGCGACGCCGTTCCCTCCTTCGTTTCCCCCGCGAGAGATTTACGCAATTTTTGCGCAATTCTTGGCGATCGCCGTGGACCGCCGCGCTCTCGTGTTGCGTTGTTTTTGCGCCAATTTGCGCCGGTTGCAATAGCAGCGTTACGGAAATTTACGCAAAAAGCCGCGCAAAGACACGCAAGATCGTTGCCAGATAAGGCTTTGCGACCCGCGTTACGCAAAATGGTTGCGCAAATTTTGCGTGAAGCCGATAGTGCCGCTTGATGAAGGGACTCACCGCAATCCTGCGCAACGCCGCGCCAGAGCGCCCAACGCGATCAGCCGCGCTCGGCGTGGTCGCGCACGGTCAGGGCCAGCACGGCCGCGATGGCGAAGGCCCCGCCGGCCAGGGCCAGGGCCAGGATCGCCTGGCCGCCCAGCACGCGGGCGACCAGCGGCCCCAGCAGGGTCGCGGCCACCATCTGGGGGATCACCAGGAACAGGTTATGGATCCCCATATAGACGCCCATCTTGCCGGGCGGCACGGCGCTGGAGAGCATGGCGTAGGGGGCCGACATGATCGACGCCCAGGCCAGGCCGATGCCGACGATCGGGATCCACAGCAGCACCGGATCGTCGATCAGCACGAAACCGGCGAAGCCCGCCGCGCCCAGGGCAAGGCAGATGGCGTGGCTGGCGGGACGTCCCACCCGGCGGGCCAGCAGCGGCAATGCCAGGGCCGCCAGGGCCGCGACGCCATTGTAGCCGGCGAACAGCACCCCCACCCAGTCGGCCCCCGCATTGTAGGCGGCCGAGGCGGTGTCGACGGTGTCGTAGTGGCGGGCGGTCACGGCCGGCGTGGCGTAGATCCACAGGGCGAACAGGCCAAACCAGGTGAAGAACTGGACCACCGCCAGGCGCTTCAGCACCTCCGGCATGTGGACGATGTCCTCGACCACTTCCAGCAGGCCCACCGAGGTCCGCCCCCGGCCGCGCTGCCAGCTGGTCGCCAGCTGGGCGGCGCCGAAGATCACGCCCATGATCGCCAGGACGTAGATCTCGCGCCCCCAGTGGCCGAGGAAGGCGCAGAGGCCAACGATCGCCGCGCCGGCGATCCACAAGAGGCCGCTGTTGCGCATCCAGACCACCGTCTCCGGCGACGGCGTGCGGGCGGCAATGGCCGGCGCGCCCGAGGCCAGGCGCTCGGACGGGGTCTCGCTGGTGGTGAACACGGTCCACAGCACCGCGACCATCAGGCCGGCGGCCCCGACATAGAAGGCCGCGTGCACGGACGGCGGCAGGACGCCCGGCGCGGCCTGGCTCGACACGCCGAAACCGTGGGACAGCAGCCACGGCAGGGCAGAGGCGAACACCGCCCCCGCCCCGATGAAGAACACCTGCATGGCGAAGCCCGCCGTACGCTGCTCGTCGGGCAGGCTGTCGGCGACGAAGGCCCGGAACGGCTCCATGGCGACATTGATCGAGGCGGTAAGCAGCCACAGCGCCAGGCTGGCGGTGACCACGGTCGGCGCGTTGGGCATCAGCACCAGGGCGATGGCGGTCACGATCGAGCCGTACAGCAGATAGGGCCGGCGACGCCCCAGGCGTCCCCAGGTCCGGTCGCTCAGATGGCCGATGACCGGCTGCACCAAGAGGCCCGTGATGGGCGCGGCGATCCACAGGATGGCCAGTTCGTTGACGTCCGCGCCCAGGGTCTGGAAGATCCGGCTGGTGTTGACGTTCTGCAGACCCCAGACGATCTGCACGCCGAACAGGCCGCAGCACATGTTCCAGATCTGAAGGAAGCTCAGGCGGGCCTTGGCCGGCGGCGACGCGGCCGAGGCCACGCCCGCAAGGTCTTGCGGCTCTCCTGGCAAAGCTTCCTTATCCCCCGGCCTTACGGCCCTATTTTTGTTAGCTAGGGCTCAATGGCCGACGATAACAGCAACAACATCACGCTTGAAGACCTGGCGGCGATCGCCGGGGTGTCGGTCTCGACGGTGTCGCGGGCGCTGAACGATCACCACTCGATCAGCACCAAGACCAAGCAGAAGATCTGGGCCCTGGCCAAGGAGCGCGGCTACTCGTTCCGCCGCTACATGCCGGCCGCCCCGATCGGGGCCGAGGGCGCGATCGCCATCGTCCTGCCCCGCACCCACGGCCGCCCGCTGCCATTGTCCCACCCCTTCTTCCTCGAGCTGCTGGCCAATATCGGCGAGGCCGCCCGCGATCGCGGCTGCGACTTCACCGTCAGCCACACCGCCCCGGCCAGCTATGACGACCTCTACCTGGCCGTCACCGCCAGCCGGGCCAATGGCACGATCTTCCTGGGCCAAGGCGACCTGCACGAGGCCTTCAACCAGCTGGCCGCCACCGACGCCCGCTTCGTGGTCTGGGGCGCCCAACTGCCCGGCCAGAAGTACTGCTCGATCGGCTCGGACAATTTCCTGGGCGGCCGCCGCGCGACGCTCCACCTGGCGCGCCTGGGCCGCAAGAAGATCGTGTTCCTAGGCGAGACCCATCCCGAAGCGACCCAGCGCCGCGAAGGCTATCTGGACGCCTTGCGCGAAAGCGGCCTGGAGCCCGAACCGTCCCTGGTGCTGCCCGTCGACTTCGAAATGGAGTCGGCCGAGGCCGCCGTCAGCCGCCTGCTGCGCCGTGGCGCGACCTTCGACGCCATCTTCGCCTCGTCCGACCTGATCGCCTTGGGCGCCATCCGGGCCCTGCAGAAGGCCGGACTGCGCGCGCCCGAGGACGTCTCGGTGGTCGGCTATGACGACATGCTGCTGAGCCGCCTCTCGACCCCCGCCCTCAGCACCATCAAGCAGGACACCTCCAAGGCCGGACGTCTGCTGGTCTCGCGCATCCTGGACCAGGATGGCGATCACGGACCGGAGACCCTGCCGACGGACCTGATCGTGCGGGAGTCCTGCGGGGGTTAGAACCAACCCGCCGCTTTCAGCACCGGCGCATAGGTCCGGCTAACCGGCGCCTCCAGGCCGCCAGCGAGGCGCGCCTCGCCCGCGCCGCGTCGCCAGCGCACGCTCTCGACGGCTTCGGCGGCGATCCACCAGGAGCGGTGGACGCGCCAGCCGTGGACCTTGGCCAGCTCGTCCAGGGCGTCGGCGAAACGCAGGGTGATCAGTTCCTCGCCGGCGTCGGTGTGGACCTTTAGATAGTGGTCGTGGGCCTCGACGGCGATCAGGCGGGCGCCGCGCCGCTTGGCCGACAGGCGCTTGCGGAAGGCGGCCTCGGCCTCGGGCAGAGGCGGTTCGACGACGGTGCGAGTCTCGACCCTATGCGGCCTGGGCCGCCAGACCAGGGCGCGGACCGCCATAACCGCCAGGGCGATCGGCCACACTTGCGGCAGCAGCCTCCAGAACCCAGCCCAGCTGTACCGGTCGTGGAAGATGACCACCGCGCAGGTCATCACCAGCAGCACGCACAGCGGGGTCATCAGCGCCGTGACCAGGGCCACACGCGGCCAGGTGTGGGTCAGACGCCTTGCCAGCAGGTGGTCCAGCACGATGCCGATCAGGCCGCTGCCGACCATGCAGGCCATCCAATAGACGTAGCCCGGCACGGCCGGCATGTGCACCGTGCCGTAGGGTCCGAGGAAGCCCATCAGCAGGCCGATGGCGACCAGCACCGCCAGGTCGACCGCCCATTGCCGCCTCGCGCTGGTGCTCTCCGCCATCCCCGATCCCATTCGCGCAGCCGTGGCGCCGTTCGCGAAGCAACGCCTAGCGAGCCGAGGCGATCGCCGCAACGACGTTCGGCGAGATCACGCCGAGGACCCGCCTTGACCACCGCAGCCCTGACCCCGACCCGCTGGCCCGCCCGAGTTTTCTGGCTGCTGGCCGCCCTGCTCTGCTTGGGTATCGCCGCCTATTCCGCGCGGTACCTGCTGCACCCGCCGACGACGCCGAAGGAGGCCCTGGGCAATACGCTGGGCGTCCCCTGGCTGGTCGTCCACATCACAGGCGGGGTCACGGCCCTGGTGCTGGGCTCGTTGCAGTTCCTGCCCGTGCTGCGCCAAGCTGGCGCTCACCGCTGGATCGGCCGGACCTATGTGCTGGGCTGCCTGGTCGGCGGCGTGGCGGGCCTGATCCTGGCGCCGGGCTCCTCGGCCGGCCCGATCGCCTCGGCGGGCTTCGGCAGCCTGGCGGTTATCTGGATCGCCGTGAATCTGCTGGGCTGGCGCGCGGCGTTGCAAGGGCGCTTCGACGCGCATCGCCGCTGGATGATCCGCTCCTGGGCCCTGACCCTGGCGGCGGTCACCCTGCGGCTCTACCTGCCGGCGGTGCTGGTGCTCGACCTGCCGTTCCTGCCCTGGTACCGCGCGATCTCGTTCCTGTGCTGGGTCCCGAACCTGCTGATCGCCGAGGTCTATCTGCGCAGGCGGTAGAGCCCCGCACCGTGCGGCGGCAGCGGGACGGCGAAGCGGCCGGCGGCTCTCCCGGCGTCGCTTCGGCTCCACAGATCCCGCACGGCGACCGAGGCCGGCAGGCCCATCGCCTTCATGTTCACGCCGACTTCGCGAGGCTTGCCGCCGGTGTTGAAGAGCGCCAGGTAGTCGTCGCCATTCGCCGTTTTGGCGGTACAGACGCGGATGCCGTCCTCGACGAAGTGCGGGCGATTGCCGCTGGAAGCCTGGTTGACCGCGATGACTTCCGGATTGGTCAGCAGGGCCTTGGTCGCCGCGTCCAGATGGCGCAGATCCCCACCCATGATCAGCGGCGAGCGGGCAATCGACCACAGGGTCATCAGAGTGCGCTGCTCGTCGGGCGTGAACTTGGTGTCTCTTTCCCCCAGGGCCAGGCGACCCAGCGGCAGCATGTCGGCGTCGGGCCAGCCGCCATCGCCGATGAAGGGCGACCAGTTCTCCAACCGGGTGAACTGGGCGTCCAGCATCTTCCAGTCGTCCCAGAAGTCGTCGGAGATGCGCCACATCTGGGCATGCTGCTTGGCGTGGGCGCCGCGGATCACCGGCGTCTCGCCGGGCGACATGCTGAGGATCATCGGCCGACCCGAACGACCGATGGCGCGGTGGATCGCCTCGATCTCGGCCGCATGGGCGTCATAGGGCCGCGAGAGGTCGTCGACCTTGACGAAGTCCACGCCCCAGGACGCCAGCAGCGCAAAGACGCTGTCGTAATAGGCCTGAGCGCCGGCCTTGCTCATGTCGACCCCGTACATGTCGGGATTCCAGGAGCAGACGCTGCGCTTGTCGACGATGTCGGCGATCGGGATGCTCGTCCCGACCACCTTCAGCCCCCGCTCGACCGCCAGGCGGGGCGCGCCGCGCATCAGGTGGACGCCGAACCGCAGGCCAAGCGCATGCACCTTGTCGGCCAGCGGCTTGAAGCCCTGGCCGCCGGCGCTGGACGGGAAACGGTTGGGCGCGGGCAGCAGGCAGCCGTGGTCATCCATCGTCGGGACCGGGGCCTTGGCGTATTCGTAGCTGCTGGCGCCGGGCTCGTACCACTGGATGTCGACCGTCAGGATGTCGTAACCGGCCGGCAGCAGCTCCCGGGCCATGATCCCGGCGGTTTCAAGGGTCTGGGCCTCGTTGATCGTAGTGGCGAAGCTGTTCCAGCTGTTCCAGCCCATTGGCGGGGTTGGGGCCAGCAACGGGGCCTTCTTCTTCGGCGCGGCGGTCGCGCCGCTCGCCAAGGCCAAGGCGGCCGAGCCGCCGAGGATCCCGCGACGGCTGGGCCCACTCATCATTCGCCCCGCAGCTTCTTGTTCAGCGCCACGCTCTCGTCCATGCGCGCCAGTTGTTCCGGCGTCGCCGGCGTCTGGTGGTTGGCCTTCCACTCGGACATCGGCATGCCGTAGACCGCCTCCCGCCCGGCCTCCTTGCTGATCGTCCCGTCCGAGGCCTCACTGACCCAGTCGCCCAGGCAGTTGCGGCAGAAGCCGGCCAGGCCCATCAGGTCGACATTCTGGGCGTCGGTCCGCATCCGCAGGTGCTCGACCAGGCGGCGGAAGGCCGCCGCGGCGATACGGTCGTCGATGTCGGTCATGCGGGGGCCCTACCGGATTCGGAGACGGCGACTGTGAACAGCTGTCGTGTCGCCTTCAACACTTAACGGTCTTTTCAGCCCGCCGTGCGCCTATGCTGGACCGGAGGTCACGGGACTTCATGTCGCAACCAGATTCTGAATTCGATTCCAGAACGACTTCAGACTCGACCTGCGCCTACGGCTATCTGAGCCTGCTCGAAGCCAACCAGGACAGCGCCTGGATCCTGCGCACCGACGGCCACGTCGAGCACGCCAACCAGAAAGCCCTGGCCCTGTTCGGAGAACCCTCGGGCGTCGCCGCCGACTGGCGCGCCCTGTGGCCCGAGGAAAGCCGCTTCTCGCTGGACCGCTCGTTCAACCTTGCCGCCGAAGGCACGGTCGCCCGCTTCCGCGCCTTCCTGGGCGGGGTCTCCAAGGCGCGGGTCTATTCCGACACCACCATCGCCCCGATGCGCGACGCGCAGGGCAACATCGTCCGCCTGCTGGCCACCGCCCGCGACGTGACCGAAGAGGTGGAAACCCAAGGCTTCCTGCGCACCGTCCTGCAGCTGCTGCCGCTGCCCCTGACCGTCAAGAACGTCGAGGACCAGCGCTACGTCCTGATCAACCGCGCCGCCGAGGACGTCCTGGACCTGGTCGCCGACGAGGCCATCGGCAAGACCGTCGACGAGGTGCTGCCCGCCGTCCGCGCCGAGCGCACTCATACGATCGAAGCCGCCGTCCTGCGCCATGGCGAGATGCAGGTGCTGGAGGAAGCCATCGAGATCGGTGGCGAGACCCGCCACCTGCTGATCAAGACCCTGGCGACCTACGACGACGTCGGCGCGCGCCACATGATCACCCTGGGCGAGGACATCACCGCCCGCCGCGCCGCGGCCGTCGCCCTGCGCGCCGCCCTGGACGAAGCCGAACAGGCCAGCCAGGCCAAGAGCGCCTTCCTGGCCAATATGAGCCACGAGATCCGCACCCCGCTGAACGGCATCATCGCCGGCGCGGACCTGCTGTCGAAGGTTTCCACCGATCCTCGCGCCCGCGAGCTGGTCGACATCATCTCGGCCTCGGGCCGCAGTCTTGAACGCTTGTTGTCGGACGTGCTGGACTTGGTTCGCATCGAGGCCGGCCAGATGCTGGTCGAGACCGCGCCGTTCGAGCTGGGCGACATGGCCCGCTCGGTCGCCGCGCTGTGCGCCCTGCGCGCCGACGAAAAGGGCGTGCGCATGAGCGTTGCGGTCGAGGTCGGCGTCGACCGGGCCGTCACCGGCGACAGCGCCCGCCTGCGCCAGGTGCTGACCAACCTGCTCAGCAACGCCGTCAAGTTCACCGACCGCGGCGAGGTCTCGCTGGCCGTGACCCTGGATGACGACGGCCGCACCCGCTTCACGGTCACCGACACCGGCATCGGCTTCGACGAGGCCACCAAGGCCCGGATCTGCGAGCGCTTCCAGCAGGCGGACGCCTCGTTCACCCGTCGCTTCGGCGGCACCGGCCTGGGCCTGGCCATCTCGCGCGAGCTGATCGAGCTGATGGGCGGCGCGCTGGATTGCGACAGCACGCCCGAGGTCGGCTCGTCGTTCTGGTTCTCGCTGCCGCTGACATCCTGCGCTGACAGCGCGCCACACGTCGACGAGGTCGCCGCGGCCCCCTCCGGCGCGCCGCGCGTGCTGGTCGCCGACGACCATCCGACCAACCGCAAGGTCGTCGAGCTAATGCTGGCCGACGTCGCCGACATCGTCTCGGTCGAGAACGGCCAGGAAGCGGTCGAGATGTACGGCCTGTCCCCGCCCGACCTCGTGCTGATGGACATGCAGATGCCGGTCATGGACGGCCTGGAGGCGGTCCGACAGATCCGCGCGCTGGAAGCCTCGCGAGGCTCGCCCCGCGCGCCGATCATCATGCTGACGGCCAATGCGCGGCCCGAACACGTCCAGGCCAGCCGCGAGGCCGGGGCCGACGTCCACCTGCAAAAACCGATCACCAGCGCCGCCCTGTTCGCCGCCATCGGCGAGGCGATGGACGTCCGCGCCGACAATGATCAGGACACGGCGATCAGCGCCTGAAACGCCTGAAACGCCTAAATTTTTCGCTGATCTTTACCCCGCCTTCGCACATCCCGCGCGATAGTGGAGATCACGAAAAACAATCGGCGAATTCATGGGCTTGTCAGCAGAAGCGACGGTCTCCCAGACCACGGCGGCGTCCGGCGAAGGCGCGCGGATCAGCCAGCGCCTGGAGTCCGCCCGTCAGGTGGTCGAAAGCCGCTTCCTGGAAGCCGGCGACGTGCTGTCGCGCGCGGTCGATGGCGTCAGCGCCCTGATCGCGGGCCTGGACAGCATGCGCGGCAATCTCGACGCCGACACGGTGTCGAGCACCACCGCCGACCTGGCCCGCGCCGCCGAGTCCCTGAAGTCCCTGCCCGACAGCCTGGGCGCCCGTCGCGAGCGGGTCAGCGAGCTGGTCAAGTTCGGCGACCGCCTGGGCGCCTGCATCGAGGAGATGCGCCAGCACCTGGCCTATCTCCGGGTCTTCGCCATCAACATCAAGATCACCTCGGGCGGCATCGCCGCCGCCGGGCCGGAGTTCGCGATCTTCGCCCAGGAGATCTACGACTGCATCGACCTGGGCCGCACCCAGCTGGACGCCTTCGCCGGCGAGCTGGCCGGTCTGGACCACACCCTGCGCGGGGCCCTGACCCACGAACACGACCTGGCCCGCGACTGCGTGGCCCTGCTGCCGGCCGTGCCCGACGCCCTGACCGCCAGCGCCGGCGCCATCGCCGACCACCACGCCAAGATCGCCGAGGTCGCCCAGAGCGTGGCCAGCCTGGCGCGCGACGTCCAGAAGAAGGTCGGCTCGGGTCTTGCGGCCCTGCAGATCGGCGACATCACCCGCCAGCGGATCGAACACGTCCAGGCGGGCCTGAAGTATCTGGACGACAGCGCCGAAATCGCCGCCCTGGACGCCGAGCCCCGCGCGCGCGCTCACGCCTTCGTCCACCGCCTGCTGGGCGCCCAGCTGGTGGCGACGGCCGAGGATTTCCACCGCGACGTCTCGCGCATCGGCCAGAACGTCATCGGCATGGCCGCCGACGCGACCGAACTGCTGCGCCTGCGCGACCTGGCCTCGGGCCAGACCGATGGCAAGGACACCAACTTCCTGCGCAATCTGGAAGGCAATGTCGGCCAGGCCCTGGAGCTGGTCGGCGACATGACTGCCGGCGAGCAGGCCGCCGAGGACGTCAGCCGCTCGGCCGCCGTCTCGGCCCGCGACCTGTCCGAACGTATCGCCGGCATCCAGAACATCCGCGCCGACGTGCAGATGATGGCGCTGAACACCACGCTGAAGTGCAGCCGCATCGGCGAGACCGGCAAGCCGCTGGGCGTCATCGCCATCGAGCTGCGCCAGCACGCCATCCACCTGGAAAAGTCCGCCGCCCACACGACCAGCGCCCTGGAAGGCCTGTTCAACGCCGCCGAGGCCCTGGGCCAGCGCGAAGCCGCGCAGGGCAGCGAAGACGGCAAGGCCGCCGCGGCCGCCAATGTGCTGAGCGACGCGGTCACCCGCATCGGCAAGGCCGGCGACGGCGTCGAAACCGCCCTCACCGCCGTGGCGCGCCAAGGCGCCGAGGTCGTCGACATGCTGCGCCGCGCCAGCCAGCGGTTCGACTTCCACAAGCAGATTGGCTCGGTGCTGGACGCCGCCGCCAACCAGCTTCTGGACATGGCCGGCGACGACCACATCGAGACCGGCGACATCGCCCCAGCCCTGCGTCCGCTGAGCGACAAGTTGGCCAAGCAGTACACCATGGCCCAGGAACGCGAGGTTCACCGCGCGCTGACCGAGGGGTTGGGTGAGGCTGCGGTCGAGGTTGAGACGGCGGACGTCGTCGAGGATGACGACCTGCTATTCTGAGGGCCCGTCCTCGTCCTTCGACAAGCTCAGGATGAGGACTACCTTTGACGCGCTAGCAGTAGAAACCTCATCCTGAGCTTGTCGAAGGACGAGGTTTCGGCCCCTACCGGTCCGCCGCCCGCAGCATCTCGGTCGCCAGGTTCTGCAGCGGCACCACCCGATCCACACAGCCCAGCGCGATCGCTTCCTTGGGCATGCCGAACACCACCGACGTGGCCTCGTCCTGCGCCAGGGTGAACGCCCCGGCCGCCTTCATCTCGGACATGCCGCGCGCGCCGTCGTCGCCCATGCCGGTCATGATCACGCCCACGGCGTTGGAGCCGGCCGAGCGGGTGGCCGAGCGGAACAGCACGTCGACCGACGGCCGGTGGCGCGAGACCAGCGGGCCGTCCTTGACCGTGACGTAGTAGCGGGCGCCCGAACGCTCCAAGAGGGTGTGCTTGTTGCCCGGCGCGATCAGCACCCGGCCGCGACGGACGGTGTCGCCGTCCTCGGCTTCCTTCACCTCGACCGCGCACAGGCTGTCCAGGCGCTTGGCGAACGAGGCGGTGAACTTCTCGGGCATGTGCTGGACAATGACCACGCCCGGCGAGTCCGGCGGCAGGCCTTCCAGCAGCACACGCAGAGCTTCGGTGCCGCCGGTCGAGGCGCCGATGCAGATGATCGACTCGGTCGTGCGCGCCATGGCCCGCGTGGCCACCGGCGGCGGCAGCATGGCGTCGGCGGTCAGCTTCTTCTGCGGTTCGTGATCCAGGCGCGCGATCTGCGGGATCACCCGCTTGGAGCCGGCGATCTTAGCGCCGGCCGCGGCCTTCACCGCGTCGCAGATGCGGATCTTGGACTCGAGCAGGTGGTCGGCCACGCCCATCTTGGGCTTCAGGATGATGTCGACCGCGCCGGCTTCCAGGGCCTGGAGCAAGGTCTCGGACCCCGCCTCGGTCAGGGACGAGCACATCACCACCGGGATCGGCCGCTGGGCCATCAGCTTGCGCAGGAAGGTGATGCCGTCCATGCGCGGCATCTCGACGTCCAGGGTGATGACGTCGGGAATCTCTTCGGCGATCCGGCGCGCGGCCACGAAGGGATCGGACGCCACGCCCAGCACCTCGATCTGCGGATCCTCCGACAGGATCGAGGCCAGGGTCTGCCGCACGGTGGCGGAATCGTCGATGATCAGAACTCGGATCTTCCGGGCCACGACCATGCAGGCTCCTACCGCTTCTGGAACACGGTGTTGGCGATCTGGAC
Source organism: Caulobacter sp. GW821-FHT12D05 (assembly GCF_058807295.1). Lineage (NCBI taxonomy): Bacteria > Pseudomonadati > Pseudomonadota > Alphaproteobacteria > Caulobacterales > Caulobacteraceae > Caulobacter > Caulobacter sp. GW821-FHT12D05. The sequence continues at coordinate 296,750 of NZ_JBXAQO010000003.1, read as the reverse complement.
GACCGGCAGGTCGATGCCGACGATCGATTCAGAGTGGCCCAGGAACAGATACCCGCCAGGAGCCAGATGGTTGCACAGGCGCTTGAGCACCTTGGCCTGGGTGGGCTTGTCGAAATAGATCAGGATGTTGCGGCAGAAGACGATGTCGAGGTCGTTCTCGATCGGATAGGCGTCGTCCATCAGGTTCAGACGGGCGAACGACAGCTTGCTGCGCAGGTCCGGCTTGATCCGCACCTCGTGCGAGCCCGCGTCGCGCGAGCGCATCACGTAGCGCTGGCGGCGGGCCATCGAGACCGGCTCGATCATCGCCTCGGCGAAGCGGCCGGCGATGGCCTGGTCCAGCACCTCGGTGCAGATGTCCGTGCACAGGATCGAGTAGTCGACGCCGCGCTGCTTCTCGCAGAACTCGTCCATGACCATGGCGATCGTGTAGGGCTCGGCGCCGGTCGAGCAGGCCGAGCTCCAGATCTTGATCTCGCGCTTGCCCTTGGCGGCCAGGGCGGGCAGGCCCTTGGCGATCATGAAATCAAAGTGGGCCGGCTCGCGGAAGAACTCGGTCTTGTTCGTCGTCACCGCGTCGATCAGGTGGATCGTCTCGGACGCCAGGCCATCCTCGTCGAACAGGAAGCGGCAGTACTCGTTGACGTCGCCGATCCGGGTGGCGCGCATGCGGCGGCGCAGGCGGCCTTCCAGCATGGTGCGCTTGTTGGCCGGCATCTTGATGCCGCTGTAGTCCTGGATGAACGTCGCCAGCCGCTGGAAATTGCGGGCGCTGAGCTGTTCGATTTCGTTCGCCTGAAGCGCGGCGGCGGCTTGTCTCGACACGGGGTTCTCCGTTCGCGGCGTCTACGCGCCGTAAAATACGGGCGGTCCTTTCTGGACCGCCGGACTGGACGTCAGGCCGCCTGGCTGAGGGCGGCGGCGTCCTGGCTGGTCAGCAGGCGGGCCAGGTCGAAGATCACGACGAAGCCGCCGTTCTCCCGCCGCACGACGCCCCGGATATATTCCGAGCGCCACGGCACGCCGATGTCCGGCGCGGCCTCGATCTGGGCTTCCGAGAAGGCCACGACCTCGATGACGCGGTCGGCGATCAGGCCCAGCGACAGCTCACGGTCCTCCAGCGGCACGTCCAGCACCAGGATGCGGGTCGCGCCGTCCGGCGGAATGGCCGGCAGGCCCAGCTTCATGCGCAGGTCGATCGTCGGGGTGCCCCGGCCGCGCACGTCGGTCAGGCCCATCAGGTAGTTGGGCCCTTCCGGGATCGCGAACGGCGCCTGGTAGTCGAGGATCTCGCGCACATGGCTGACGGGAACCGCGAAGACCTCGGCGCCGAGGCCCAGCGTGACGAACTGGAGATCAGCGGCGCTGGCCATCAGGCGTACTCGCGGAAGTCGGCGTCGTCGGCGTCCGGGCCGCCATTGGTCAGGTCCAGGGCGAAACCGTTGGCGCGAGCCTGTTGAGCGGCGACCGTGTTGCGGGTCGGCGCGCCGGTCGTCTTGCGGGCGACCGGCGCGGCCGGGCGCTTGGCGGCGGGACGAGCCGCCGGGCGACGCGGAGCCGAGTGGCCGTTGGCGCTGGTGCGGAAGTAGGCGATCGAGGTCTGCAGCTCTTCGGCCTGGGCGGCCAGTTCTTCCGAGGTCGCCGACATCTGCTCCGAAGCCGAAGCGTTCTGTTGGGTGACCTTGTCCAGCTGCTGGATGGCTTCGTTGATCTGGCTGGCGCCGATGTCCTGCTCACGGCAGGCGGCGCTGATTTCCGAGACCAGCTCGGCGGTCTTGCGGATGTTCGGCACCAGGGTGGTCAGCATCTCGCCAGCCGACTGGGCGGCCTTGACGGTGTCGGACGACACGGCGCTGATCTCGGCGGCGGCGGTCTGCGAGCGTTCAGCCAGCTTGCGCACTTCCGAGGCGACGACGGCGAAGCCGCGGCCGTGCTCACCGGCGCGGGCAGCCTCGACGGCGGCGTTCAGGGCCAGCAGGTCGGTCTGGCGGGCGATCTCCTGCACGATGCCGATCTTTTCGGCGATCGTCTGCATGGCGTCGACAGCCTTGTTCACGGCCTGGCCCGAGGCCTCGGCGTCCTGGGCCGACTGGCGAGCGATCTTCTCGGTCTGGGCGGCGTTGTCGGCGTTCTGCTTGATGTTGGCGGCCATCTCTTCCATCGAGGCCGAGGCCTCTTCGGCCGACGACGCCTGCTCAGTGGCGCCTTGGCTGACTTGCTCCGAGGCGGCCGAGAGTTCCTGGCTGCCGGCCGAGACGTTTTCCGAGGCCGAGATGGCGTCCGAGACCACGCCACGCAGGCGTTCGATCATGACGTTCACATGGCCCAGCAGGTCGGCGATCTCGTCCTTGGTGGTGATGTCGATGGTCTTGGTCAGGTCGCCCTCGGCCACGGCGCGGACGGCGTCCGAAGCGCGGTTCAGGCCCTTGCTGACCATGGTCGAGATGTAGACGGCGGCGGCGGCGGCGATCAGCAGCGAGACGGCGGCCAGCACGATCAGGCTGGTGCGGACCTTTTCGAAGTCGGCGTCGGCCTTGTCGGTGGCGGCGTTCAGCTGGGCTTGCGACAGCTCGACCAGTTCCTGCACCTGGGCGGCGGCCTCGGTGACCGACTTGCGGCCTTCGCCCATCGACACGGCGGTGGCGGCCACGTCGTTGTTGGTCAGGGCCAGGCCGTAGACCGTGTCATGCGCGGCGATCAGGCGCTCAAAGGCGCTGCCCAGCGACTGCCACTTGGGCTTGCCCTCGGCGGTCGCCAGGCCCTCGGCCTTGGCCAGCAGGGCTTCGAACGACTTCTTCTCCTTGTCGACCGACGTTTCCAGGGTCTTCACCTCCTCGGCGGTGTCGACCAGGACCATGTTCTTCTCGAACCGGACGATGTTCAGCAGATGGATGTTCAGCTCCTGCGCGGCCTGAAGGCGCACGGCCGGGCCGTCGACCATCGCGTTCATGTCGCGGTTGGTCGAGGACAGGCTGTTCACCCCGAACAGGGTGGCCGTCAGAAGCAGGGCGATCACCAGGCCGAAGGCCAGGCCGAGCTGTAATTTGATCGTGAAACGCATGGTCTGGATCCTTCGGCGTGAGCGGGTCGAGGGTCAGTAAACTTGGGGGCTAGTATTCAGTGAATTCGCGGTCGTCGGCGTCCGGACCGCCCTGGCTCAGGTCCAGGGCGAAACCCTGGGCGCGAGCCTGCTGGGCGGCGACGGCGCGCGGCGCCTTGCGGGCGGGAGCCTTGGACACGGCGGCGGGCTTGGCGGCGCGGGCCGGCAGGCGGACCACCGGAGCCGCGGCGGCCTTGCGGGCGCTGCCGCCGTTCGACAGGCGGAAGTAGGCGATCGAGGTCTGCAGCTCTTCGGCCTGGGCGGCCAGTTCTTCCGAGGTCGCCGACATCTGCTCCGAGGCCGAAGCGTTCTGTTGGGTGACCTTGTCCAGCTGCTGGATGGCCTCGTTGATCTGCGAGGCGCCGATGTCCTGCTCGCGGCAGGCGGCGCTGATTTCGCTGACCAGTTCGGCGGTCTTGCGGATGTTCGGCACCAGGGTGGTCAGCATCTCGCCGGCCGACTGGGCGGCCTTGACGGTGTTCGAAGACACGGCGCTGATCTCGGTGGCGGCGGTCTGCGAACGCTCGGCCAGCTTGCGCACTTCCGAGGCGACGACGGCGAAGCCGCGGCCGTGCTCGCCGGCCCGAGCAGCCTCGACGGCGGCATTGAGGGCCAGCAGATCGGTCTGGCGGGCGATTTCCTGCACGATCGCGATCTTCTCGGCGATCGTCTGCATGGCGTCGACGGCGCGGTTGACGGCGTCACCCGAAGCTTCGGCGTCCTGAGCCGACTGGCGAGCGATCTTCTCGGTCTGGGCGGCGTTGTCGGCGTTCTGCTTGATGTTGGCGGCCATCTCTTCCATCGAGGCCGAAGCCTCTTCGGCCGACGAGGCCTGCTCAGTGGCGCCCTGGCTGACCTGCTCCGAGGCCGACGACAGCTCCTGGCTGCCGGCCGAGACGTTTTCCGAGGCCGAGATGGCGTCCGAGACCACGCCGCGCAGACGCTCGACCATGCGCTCGAGCGCGATGCCCAGGGTGTCCTTGTCCGACAGCGGCTTGGTTTCGACGGTCAGGTCGCCGTCGGCCACCTTGTCGGCCACGGCGGCCGTGGCGCGCAGGTTCTCGGTCATGCGATTGACCGTCTCGACCAGGTCCTTGATCTCGTCGTTGGTGGTGACGTTGACGCGCTGGTCCAGGTCGCCCAAGGCGACGGCGTCGGCCAGGCTGGCGATCTTGCCCAGGCCCTTGCCGATCGTGATCGAGATCCAGGCGGCGGCGGCGATGGCCATCAGCAGCGAGCCGACCAGCACCGTGATCAGGACGTTGCGCGCGGTGGAGAAGGTCTGGTTGCCGGCTTCATCGGCGTCATGCAGTTGCTGGGTGTTGTAGGCGACCAGGTCGTCGACCTTCTGGGTGACGGCATTGGTCAGCGGGCGCTGCACGGTCGACATCATGGTGACGGCTTCGGCGCGGCGGCCCGTCATCATGGCGTCACGCTGCTTCAGGTCGACGGCGGCATAGGCTTCCCAGTCCTGCTCGAGAGCGTTCCACTTGACCTTGGCCTCGTCCGACGACGCCTTGGCCAGGCCTTCGGTGATCAGCCCCTCGACGACCTTGCGCTGCTTGTCGGCCTTGCCGTTCTGGCTGTGCAGTTCCTCGTTGTCGGTCGCCAGCGCCATGTTCTTCTGGGCGCGGGTGATCTGCAGCAGGGCGATATTGGCGGCCTGGGCGCGCTGAAGCTGCGCCATCGGACCGGCGATCATCTCGGTCTGGGCCGTGTTGATCTTGTTCAGCGAGCTGATGCCCAGCAGCGTCGCGGCCGTCATCAGGACGATGAGGAGGCCGAAGGCCAGGCCGAGCTTGAGTTTGATCGTGAAGCGCATCTTTGGGTTCCGGCTCAGGCTTGCGGCGCGTGGATGGGGGTGACGGTGGCGGTCGATTGGCCGCGCGCCGCGAAGATCTGGTCGAGGTCGGGAATGACGATCACGTCGCCGTCCCGGCGCGCCAGCAGGCGAATGAAGTCCGCGCGCCACCGCAGGCCGACGCGGGGCGCCTCCTCGGTGATGTCGCGATGGATGGTGGTGACCTCGTGCACCTTGTCGGCGCGCAGGCCGATCAGGGTGGGCTCGCCGTCCAGGGCGTGCTCGATGACGACGATGCGGCTGTCGATCGTCGGCTCACGGGCGTCCATGTCGAAGGCCACGCGCAGGTCGATCAGCGGGATGACCCGGCCGCGGAAATTGATCACGGCGTTGACGAAGGCGGGGGCGCCCGGCACGCCGGTCTCCGGCAGCAGGTCCAGCACTTCACGTACCAGACCGGCCTCCAGGGCGAAGGTCTCGCCGTAAAGGTCGAAGGTCAGGGCTTCGATCGGACCTTGGGAAAGTTCGGTGTTCATGTCCTGCCCTTCCTCAACCGGCGGCGCGCAGCTGCGCGTCCTGACGTTGGCCGGCGGCCACCAGGCTGCCGATGTCGAGGATCAGCGCCACGCCCCCGTCGCCCAGGATCGTCGCGCCCGAGAAGGCGCCGACATCGGCGTGGAAGGGCGACAGCGGCTTGATGACGGTCTGGTGGTCGCCCAGGATCTGGTCGACGACCAGGCCCACGCGCTCCTGCCCCGTGGAGACCACGACGATCTTCTGGTGGGGATCCGGGGCCAGGCCCGTGTTGAACATTTGCCGTAGGCGGATGAACGGCACCAGCTGGTCGCGCAGCGTGATCAGGCTGCGGCCCGCCGAGCGGACGTCCTGCTCGACCGACAGCTCCACGCATTCCTCGACCGAGGACAGCGGGATGACGTAGCGGCTGGTCCCGACCCGCACGAGCAGGCCGTCGATGATCGCCAGGGTCAGCGGGATGCGCAGCGACACCACCGAGCCGTGGCCCGGCGTGCTGGTGATCTCAATCGCGCCGCGCAGGCCCTCGATGGTCTTCTTGACGACGTCCATGCCGACGCCGCGACCCGACAGGTTGGTGATCGCCGCCGCGGTCGAGAAACCGGGGGCGAAGATCAGCTGCAGCAGCTCGTTGTCGCTCAGCACCTGGCCGGGCTGGATCAGGCCGTTTTCCTCGGCCTTGGCGCGGACGCGGGCGCGGTCGACGCCGCGGCCGTCGTCGGTGATGGTGATCACCACCTCGGCGCCCGACTGGCGGGCGGCCAGCACGATGTGGCCGGCGGCGGACTTGCCGGCGGCGATGCGCTGCTCGGGGGTTTCCAGGCCGTGGTCGGCCGAGTTGCGGATCAGGTGGATCAGCGGATCGGCCAGGCGCTCGATGACCGTCTTGTCCAGCTCGGTGGCTTCGCCCTCGGTCGACAGCTCGATGGTTTTGCCGGTGTCGCGGGCCAGGTCGTGGATCAGGCGGCGGAAGCGGCCGAACAGCTGGGCGATCGGCACCATGCGGACGACCATCATGGTGTCGCGCATTTCCGAGGCCAGGCGCTCGATTTCCTCGGCGACGGCGCGCAGGGCGATGTCGCTGCTGCTGGCGGCCAGCTGCTTCAGGCGCGACTGGGCGATGACCAGCTCGCCGACGCGGTCCATCATCTCGTCCAGGCGCTCGGCCGGGACGCGGACGGTGTCGCCGCCGGCCTTGGCGGCGCGGCCTTCGTTGGCGGCTTCCGGTGCGGCGGCCTGCGCGGCTTGAGCGACAGGCGCGGCTTCGACGACGGCCTCGGCGACGACTTCAACCGGCGCGTCGGTCAGATCCTGGATGTCCAGGGTCATGTCGTCGATCACGAAGATGAAGACGTCCTCGATCGCGTCGCGGCCGTGCTTGGTGACCAGGGTCACGTCCCAGGCCAGGTGGCACTCGGTCGGGACCAGGGCGTCGAAGTCGGGAATGGCGTCGGTGACGGCGGCGACCGTGCACTCGCCCAGCTCGCGCAGTTCGTCCAGCAGCGGCAGGGGGCGGGTGCCGTTGACCAGGGCGTCGGCCGGCAGGCTGAACTTCACGCGCCAGGTGTTGAGGCCCGGAGCGGCGGGCGCGGCGACCGGAGCCGCCTCGGCGCCGCCGGCGCTGGCGACCACGCGGTGCAGCTCGGCCAGCAGGGCGTCGCCGGTCGCTTGTTCAGCGGGACGGCCCTCGGCCAGGGCGCGCATGTGGTCCTGGCAGGCCAGGACGGCGCCGACCAGCTCGGACGTCGCGGCGACCTCGCCCTTGCGGACGCGGTCGAAGGCGGTTTCGCAGTGGTGGGTGAAGGCGGCCAGGGCGTCGAAGCCGAACATGGCGCCCGAGCCCTTCAGGGTGTGGAGCCCGCGGAACACCGCGTCGACCAGGTCACGGTCGCCGGGGCGGTGCGCCAGGTCCAGAAGGCCCTGCTCGATGTCTTCGAACAGCTCCTGCGCTTCCTGGCGGAAAATCTCGACGGGATCCTGGCCGCTCACTTGGCGAGGACCTTCTTCACGACCCGAACCAGCTGTTCAGGGTCGAAGGGCTTGGTCAGCCAGCCGGTCGCGCCGGCCGCTTTCGCTTGAGCCTTGATCTCGGCGTCGCTCTCGGTGGTCAGGAACAGGATCGGCACGCCGGCCCCGGCCGGGCGCTGGCGCAGCTCGCGGATCATGGCCAGGCCGTCCATGACCGGCATGTTCAGGTCGGTGACGATCAGGTCGAAGCCGCCCGCGCTGCCCTTGTCCAGGCCGTCCTGGCCATTGACGGCCTCGGTCACGGCATAGCCCTCGCCGCTCAGGGCGATCTTGATCGCCTGGCGGATGGAGGCGGAGTCGTCGACGGTGAGGATGGCGGTCATTGAGCTGCCCCTTGAAGCCAGAACTGGGCGCGGTCCGAGGTGTCGTTGTCGAGAAACCCACCGCGCCGGAGGACTTCCAGTAGAGCGCCAGCGGCCGGCTTGTTGAGCGACAGGCCGACGCCGCTTTCGCTTGCCTTGCGGCGAGCAGATTCCAAGAGTTGGACGAATGTCAGATCAGTTTCAGTGAGGTCTTCAACGTCGACGACGACGGAGTCCTGCTCGCGCAGCAAAGCGCCGAGCTGCTCGTGAGCCTCACCGATATTCGAGATCGTCACCTCACCGGCGAACGAAATCGTTCTCTCTCCGACCTCAGACAATACAGTCGCCCCCACAGCAAATATATATCGACGTTATGCGGAATATTCGCTTGTGGAAACTTTGTGGGCCTTAGCCTTAAGGTAAGGTAAACCGGACAACCTGAGGCGGAGCGGCAATTTGCCGCCAGGGCCGGCAAAAGGCCAAGTTTGCGCCCCTCAAGAGCTGCCACGGCCAGGGATCACCCTTCACGGTTGCGCTTTCACGCGCACCTCTGCGGCTGAATGACGCATCCAGGGTTAATGACAAAAAGGCCGTGTGAAAGCGCCCGAACCCAGCGCTCGGAAACACCGTGACGTTCGACTTCAAGGCTCGGGTGAAAGTAGCGCCAGATCCGAACGTCCGACCCTCAGATTCGTAGCGGCGGCGGTTGGACATTCCGAGAACATCCTATCCTTAGATTTTCTACGCCAGACTTCGCCTAACCCCTTGGCATGACTTGATAAAATCGTAGACCCGGCCACCCTGTCGATGTTTCAGGCGCTGTCGTTGGGGTGTGCAAACACCGTCCCAACCACCGACACAACGTTCCGGGTGTGTTCAATGGCCAGTTCACGGAATGATCCAATTCGGCTGGCGCTGACGGACCGCTCCGTGGCCGCTCTGCCGTTTTCTGATGGCGGGCGCTACGTCGCGCGCGACGAGGTGCTTGGCGGGTTTTTCCTGATCGTCGGATCACGACGCAAGACCTACTATGCCCAGGGCGACCTCTGGCAAGGCGCCAAGCGCCGGAGCGTCAAGGTCCGCATCGGCGACGCCGAGGAGATCAGCGCGCGCGAAGCGCGCGCTGAGGCCAAGGCCAGGTTGGCGGCCATCGCCAAGGGCGAGCCGCCGGAAGGCTCGGTAGCTGCGCCGAAGGCCGATCTAGGCCCGACCTTACGCGAAGCCTGGGCGCGGTACCGCGAGTCCCACATGCAGCGGCGCGGGCGCAGTGGATGGACGATCGCCAGCTACCAGGATCACGTCGAACGCTTGCTCCGCGACTGGCTGGACTACCCCATGCTGACCTTGGGCGAGAACCCCAGGATGGTCGCCGACCGGCACGACAAGATAAGCAGCCAGCACGGTCCATACGCGGCCAATGGCGCCATGCGTACCCTACGCGCCATCTACAACCACGCCCGCAAGACCTGCCGCGCCCTGCCCGCCGACAACCCGACCTTCGGGGTCGACTGGAACGTCGAGCGTCGCAAGGACACCGCCATGGGGACGAGCGATCTTCCGCGCTGGTTCACGGAAGCTGGCCGCCTGCGTCACCCGATCCGGCGGGAGTTCCACCTCTTCCTCCTGCTGTCGGGAAGCCGGCCGGGCGCCCTGCTGGTGGCCAAGGTCGAGCACATCAATTTCGCCAAGCGGCTGCTGCGGATACCCAACCCGAAGGGTGGCCCCTCCAGGGCGTTCGACATCCCCCTCTCACGTCCCATGATCCACTGCCTCATCCGGGCCATGCGGGTCAGCCGCCTGCTTCATCCCAAGCAAGCGCGGACCTGGATCTTCGCGGCCAACAGCGGCGTGGGCCATCTGGCCGAGCATGACGAGCCACGCTCGAAGCTTTTCAAATGGGGCAACGATCTTCGCCAGAGCTACCGCACTCTCGGTCAGGCCTGCGGTCTCTCCGAGATCGACATGCACCTGATGATGAACCACTCGATCCCTGGCGTGAACGCCGGCTACATCACCCGCGCCAAGCTTCTGGGCGACCACCTCCTGACCGGTCAGGAAAAGCTGTCGCGGTTCATCATCGACATGGGGCGTGTGCGTCGGCGCGGCGAGCCGCCGCCTGAGCGGGCCTGGCCGCTGCTGCCCAGTCGAAGGATCGGTGATCCGGTGCTTGATCCCACACCGCCCGACCCACGCATTGGCAAGGGTTATGGCGGTCGTCCCAAAGGGGGCGGAAGTCCGCCTAAGCCGCCAGCGCCGCCCTCGCCCATCGCCCTCATTGAAGATGACTGGGATCTCGATCTTCGTCGGCGGCTGACAGCGGCGGGCCTGGGATGAAGCTCCACTGGCTGCGCCCAACCCCAACGTGTAGACTCAGCTTTGGTATTGTTCTCGTGGTTCAGAGTGACGGATGACCAAGCCCGAACATCACCGCGCAGAGCGGGCTGAGGAGGCTCTTGCCACGCAGCGGGCTGCGGGCGAGACAGCAGGCATGGGCAACTCCATCGACCATCTGCCGGCCGGAAAGCAGCGCGAGCTGGCGTTTGTGGTCGAGATCCTGAAAGGGGCTTTCGCCGAGGAGGTCGCCAAGCGCTCGGGGACGCTCGGGCAGGGCAAGATCCTCAAGATCATCCTCTTCGGATCGTACGCCCGGGGCGATTGGGTCGAGGACCCGGTGGGACGGTACTTCTCCGACTACGATCTCCTGATCGTGGTCGATCAGGAGAAGCTCGCCGATACCCTGGAGTTCTGGGAAGGGGCAGAGAAGCGCCTGCTCGACGAGCTGTCGGCCGGACAGCGCCTGCGTACGCCGGTGAACTTCATCGTCCACGACCTCGACGATGTGAACGAGCAACTGCGGCTGGGCCGCTACTTCTTCACCGACATCGTCCGCGATGGCGTGGTGCTATTCGAAGAGCCTGGCCACGACCTTCTCGAACCCAAACCGCTTTCCGCCGAGCAAGCCTTGGATGAGAGTCGCGCCTACTACGAAGAGTGGTTTAATCCAGCCTCGGCCTTAGTCGCCGGCGCGGAATTTTACGTCGCCCAAGGGCACCCCAAGCTGGCTGCTTTCTCGCTGCACCAAGCAGCTGAGAGCCTCTACAACTGCCTGCTGCTCGCCGTTTCTCTCTATGCACCAAAGTCCCACAATCTCGTGCGCCTACGCGGCCTGGCCGAACCGCTGGACCCACGCCTCGCAGAGGTCTGGCCGACCGACACCAAATTCCACAAACGCTGCTTCGAGCTGCTGCGCGCGGCCTATGTGAAGGCCCGCTATTCGCCGCACTACAAGATCACCGCCGAGGAGCTGACCTGGATCCAGGAGCGCGTCGAACTGCTCCAAGCTCTGGTCCGCGAGCTCTGCGAAGCCCGCCTGAAGCAGCTCCAGGACGCAGCCTCGACCTAGCGCTTCTTGGCAACACTCTTAGGCTTGCGCCCCCCCTGCCCCAGGCCAATGGCCTTCGCCATGGCGCTACGTGCAGCGCTGTAGGCTGGCGCTGACATCGGATACTCGTCCGGCAGGCCATACCTACCCTTGTAGTCCTCAACGCTGATGCCGTGCGCGCCGAGATGCCGCTTGAGGGTCTTGTACGGGCGACCATCGATAAAGCTGATCAAGGCGTCCGGCGTGATGCTCTTGCGGATCTGCGCCGCCGTGAGCTTCATCGCCGGTTGCGCGGCGACCGGCGCTGCGTCGGGCAAACCAGCTCTGCTCAAGGCGCCGTAGACGCTGGCGATCAGCCCAGGCAGATCACCGACCATGACGTTATGAGCGCTGACATAGGCCGCTACGACACCAGCCGTGAGCTTCGCCAACCTGTCCTGTTCGTCCGCCATCAAGGCCTCTCCAACACCACTAGAGAGGAAGGCTCGCACTGTTCTGTCAGGGAGGGCAACCCGATGGCGAGGGAGCCAAGACCTGAAAGGTCGGTGCTCGCCTAAAGCGCTTGGAGAGCCTCTGCCGGGCGGGATGCTGAGGGTCAAGGGCGGCTTCGCCGTCGCTCCGCGATGCGCGCCAAGGCGCGCACCCTTGACGCTCAACAGCCCGTCCGGCCCTCGTTCCACCAAGCACTTCAGGGCGTGGAGTGGCTAACTCGGAGACGATTGGTCCCGGATAAGCTGCGGAATGCTAAGGGAAATCGTTGAAGCCCGGGACCTCCCCTAAAGTAGGGTCCCGGAAATTCTCTAACACCATCAACGGCCTAGCGACCAAAGGTCCCGGCCCTTTTATCTTGCAGTCGATCCCGCAGTCGATCCCGCCAGACATTCCTGCTGCGACCAACACCACCAAAGAGGCAAAACCGATGGGCAGGCCGGTTCACTACAGCTCCGAAATACCGGCTCGCTGCCAAGCGCTAATAGCGATGCTTAGTGCGAAGGTTGAGGAGGACTCCGATCCCGCCGGCCAATGGGGCGGGCCGCTAAAGACGACCTTCCTGTTGGCGATGGCGACCCCAATTATCGTGTTGCCGATCGAGCGCATCTTTAAGCCAGTGGTTTGGAACAAGAGCGGGGTCGCTGACGATAGCGCACTCGACCCCAAGCTTGCCGGCCACATCGCGCAACACCTTGGACAAGGATGTCGCTTTGGCGATGCACCGTTCTACCGCGATGGCGCCTGGAGCTACGCGAGGACCAAGTCGTTCCAGGTCGGCGGGCAGTGGCCTAGTCATGCCCTCAAAGCTTTGGCTCAAGTCGACGCCCGTCAAGCCGCCGCCGATGCAGGGGCCGGAGAAGTGCTCATCGCAATCAGGAACAGTTTGGCCCATGGCGGTGTGACCTACCTTGATGCTGAAGGCGGGCACACCTACTCCGCTACGAACATGCTGGGGTTCGCTAGTAGGCGCCAAGGCGATGGCGGGGATGAACTTCGCCTCTTGCGCATAGCAGTCCCGGCCTTTGAGGAATTCCTTGCGCTGTGGGTCGATTGGCTTGGCTCAAGTGGGGTAGCCGAGCGTCTAACAGACGCTGGACCTGGATACTTCGAACACGCCGCCGAGTAGCCGTTGCACGCTGTTTTCGAGAGCGCTAGCCAACGCGAACGACGCGACCACGCACGCTCGTAAGGTCGTAGAGAAAGCCCTGCCAACCCGCGCGCTTCGCGGTAGGCGAGAGGGGATTCCGTTCTTTGAACATCTCCGGCGTCTGCAAGTCGGCTGAAAGATAGTAGATCGCCGTCGCCACCTCCGAGACCAGGACGAGGAAGAGCGGAAAGTAGACGCCAGACGCCATCCGCTCCCTTTGAGGCCCCCAGGCGGCGCCCAAGATCGTGCGAGGAACCACGTCCACGTCCGTCACCCGGGTAGCCTTCACCTGGGCGAGGTATCCGCAAAAGTCGCAGATCAGGTCGGCGCATTTGAAGTTGGGTGGCAGCCTGACGAGGGTCTTGGCGCGCTTGCACTTAGGACACACGCATTGCCGAGAGACGTATTCCTCGCCGAACTTCCCCAGCTCCTGTCTGGCTGTTGCCACCGCATCTCCCCCCACCAACACCGAAAAGGCTCACCCTTCAGCCTGCCGCCGTTTTTAGTGAGAGATGGCAGGTGGTGTTTCCGACCATCCCTCGCTGAGGACACTAGCGCAGGTTCGTGTAACCAGGGTTGAACCGCTTCAGCGTCGGGCCATCAACAACCTGTCTGGCGCTAACGTCCCGAAGGGTCAGGTCAAGTACGCCGAGGCTGGGGCCATGGTTGAGGCGACGGACGATCTCCATAAGCGCCAGTGTGGCGGCGATTACGCCGACAAAGGGTACGCCGACGGTTCTGGAGGCAATTTCCAGCAGCCCGCAGTCATCTAGGCCGCGCTCCGCTAGGTCCCGATAAGCGGCCGCAGTCGCCACCGCCTTGGCGTCCGCAGTGCGGGCGCCAGAGGCGTCACCCCACCGCGCGCGGGCCGTCACCGGGCCGGGGAACGCGTGCAGCCGCATGGCCAGATACTCCTGCGGTCCGGCCCCCAGCCCCGCATCAACCACTAGGTCAAAGTGCGGATCCTCAAGCATCGCACGCGCCTCGGCGTTGTCGACGCCACAGAAGAGGATCCGTGGGTCGTCTTCGGCCAAAGCGACATCCCCGGCGAAGCGGCGTTCGATGAGTCGGGTTTGGAAGCCCCGTGCTTCCGCCCACACGGCCATTTCGCGGGTCTTGAGGCGGCCGACCATGTCGGTCCCGGTCAACACCGAGGTGCTGTCATTAGCGAGAGCGAGGCGGTCGAAATCTTGGAGCGTAAGTTCGACGTCGGCCGCCTGCTCGAACGGCAGCAGGCCGAAGACCCACAGAAAGGCCTGGCCAAGGTGGCCAAGGCCGAGGATCCAAAGCTTGCTCGGGGCCACCCAGGACGCCGGACCCGCCGCGCTGCGCCAAGGAGCCGCCGGATCCCAAAGCGAGAGCCCCACTTCGCGGTCGCCAGCCATGGGATTGCCACGCAAGCGCTGGAAGATCTCGGCGACCGCAAGGGCGCCGGCCAACACGGCGGCGGGTATGTCATTCACGCCTTCGGCTAGGCGCTCGTTTTCCCCGGCGACGAAGACACCGCCGCGCCAGTCGCCGAAGGTGACTTGCAGCGCTGTAGCTGGTGCCCCGATGCCCAGCCAGGCAAGCGAGGTGCCGGGCGAAACCTCCGTCTTGGGAGTTCCGCCCAGGGCCACCACCGCGTCCCCCAACGTTTCGCCAAGGCCGGGAAGCTCGACCAACAGAGGAACGTTGAGGTCGCCAATGACTTCCACCCCGCCCAACAAAGCTCGTCGGCCGCAGTTGATCATGGTCAGCAAGGCGGCTTGAACGGCGGGCGATTGGCCAGCACCGAAGCCCAGCCCGATGGCCATCCGGTAGCCGGCGAACAGGGCGTAAGCAGCTTCGACGCTGTCGACCTCGCCGTTGTCCAAAGCCATCTTGACCCCCCGATGCAGAGTGTCGGGGCGCGTGTCGGTGATCATCTTGTTCATCAGGCGAAAGTTCCCGTCTTGAGGATGCGACGGCTGCGCCATCCGCTGAAATCGGTCCACGTGTGCGAACCCTCGTACCGGTAGAGGCCCATGCGGTGACGCCACACCGGGTCGCTCGCGAAGCGTTCGACTATCAGAGCGAGGTGCCCGGGCCTGGCGATCATAGGGTTGCGCCGATCGGCCTCGCTCTGCGTCGCGTAGCCACCGTGAGTGTGGACGTCGGCGAGCACCTGCAAACCGGAAGAGCGGCAAATGCCCCAAAGCTTGTCGAAGGCGTCAGCGTAAAGGACGCATACCCCGGTGCTGTAAGCGTTCGCATCGACCTCGTCGTAGAAGACGCACGTCTCGTACAGGCGCCGGTCGCCCTGACGCTTGCCAAGCAGGAAGGCGCCACTTTCGGTCCTCCCTCCGCCACGCTGACGCAACTCGGACATCAGGGTCAGCCACTTACCGCGTGGGATGAAGAGTTCGTCAGCCACCACGCACCCCCGTATAGTCCTCGCTGTTCAGCAGCTCGTGCAGGAATTCGAGGTACAGCTGCAGGCCCTTTTCGGGGCGCCAGATGTACGCCGGATGCTCCTGCCGCCAGTTCGCATGGCCGGCGATGCTCAGGCGGTCGCACGGCGCATACAGGCAGACCCCATTTTGCCAGTCAGGGCGAAACACCGCCGAGACCCGCCGCACGCCGGCAGGCCATTGACCGAAGGGGAGCGGAGTGTCCGTCGCGGTCGACCAAGGGCGCGCCGTCGGCGGGTTTTGCGGATAGCCTGTGCAGTCGAACTGGAAGCCGTAGACCTCAGGGGCGCCGGTGCGGCACGCAGCAGAAATCTCGACCTGGGCGATTGGCCAGGCGATACGGATGACACGCCAACGGCCGAGGTGGACGGCGAGCTGAAAGTCGCCCCCCGCCACCTCGTCCCGCAGGGCCTGCTCGTCCGGGCGGGGGAGCAGCGCGTTCATGTTAGCCCTCGACCCGCTTGACCGGCACGAGGCTGAACGTCAGCTCGCAGCGGCCCGACACCAGGGCGCCGATCTGCACGTCCGGGTCCGGCCGGTCGGTGGTGCCGGTGATCTGGAGAACGTGCTCGCTGGCGTCGACCGGGGACATTTTCAGTTCGTTCACGTACCAGCGCTTGACGTGATGGACCGTGGCCGTGGGCGCGAATTGGTGATGCGCTTCGGGCGTGTCGGCGTAGTGCAGGGCGACTTTGATCTTCTTGCAGCGGTGCACATGGACCCGGTGCTTGTCCTTCACGCCTTGGTGGCGGAGGGGCTTGTCGGAGTGCAGCGGGTGCTCGTCTTCACCGGCGAAGACCATGGCCTCCTCGATGGCCAGGCCGAGGGCGGCCGCAGCGGCGAGAACCACGTCGGGGCCCGCATCCTCGGCGATCTCGATCAGTTCGATGGACCGGCGGCCCTCGATCTGGAGGAACAGTTTCAGTTGGGACATTGGAAAAACCTCTTGCTGAAGTGGGGCGGGTTTCACCGCCGCAAGAGGTCCAAGAGCGAGGGAAGCGAGACCGGAAGTCGGTCGCAGGAATTTCTCGCTAGGGGCTTAGCCCGTCGGTCGGGCAGATGAAAAAGAATGGGCAGGTGGGGCAGTTGCGGCTGTTGCGCTTTGGATCGAACCTGCCCGCGGCGATAGCATTCAGCGCCGCCGCGGCCTCGTCGACCGCCTGAGTCAGCTTGCTTGCGTCAACCGTCCCGTCCTTCTCGCCACCATCGAGTAGCGAGATGTGCATAAAGCTGGCCGTCACGCCCTCGTCCCGCTTCACCATGGCCTGGAGAAGCGCGTAGCGCGCCTTCGCGGACTCACCGCTCTTAGCCAAGCGCCCGGCTTTGAGGCGCTGAATAACCACGGCGCCGCCGACCGACTGGATGTGATCGGCGCGCGCGGTAATCGTCACTCCCTCGATTGTGAGGCGGCGTTCCGTAGCCAAGATCTCGCCGTTCATTGCCGCACCGGCGTTCGCCAACATCCTCTGCGCGGCGCCTCTGTAGTGAGTAGCCGCCGGGTGGTCGGCTGGGCCACGCGTGGACCAGGTGGAGTCAAGGTGGGTGGCTACGTCGGCGGTCGACCGGGCAGGTTGCGCGCGTAGCCAATCCAGGCCTGCCCGTATGACACCGTGGAACCGTAGGTACGGTGTGTCAGCGAGGCGGCGAGACAGCCCCAAGGCCTCACCGTAATAGTAGCGGCGCGGGCAGCCCATGTAGTCTTCGAGGGCGCTGACAGCCAGCTCCGGCGAGAGCCCATCCGGCGCCTTTTGCAGTGTCGGGCTGGGGTCGGTTGGACCCGCAGCTGTCCATTGAGGGGACGGTTCACCGCTTGGCACCAAGATAGATGACAGCGGCTTGAGAAGTTTTGACGGATTGGGCCTTGAAGCCCCGCCATATCGATTTGCCCGGGAGACAGTCAACCGGTCCTTGGCCCGGGATAGGGCCACGAACATCAAGCTTTCTTCCTCGGCGTCCGTCGTCATCAGTGCGTCATCCGCCGCGATGCCTGGCGGCAACGGACAGAGGTCCGGTCGGGCGTTTGGGGGAAACCAGGACGGGCTGACGGACGGAACGTAGACGTGCTCAAATTCCAGGCCTTTGGCGGCGTGCACCGTCATGAGCTGTACGGCATCGATGCCGGAAGCTGCGGCCGGAAGACGACGGAGCTCCTTCTCCTCGTCGAGAACTTCAAGCCGTCGGATGTGCTCAAGAAGGTCCCGTTTGGAATCGCGGTTTCCAGGTGACCGATGCCCGAATGCCAGGGTGAGAAGTTGATACACGGCGAGCTGACGTTGCTGGGACGCCACATCGCTGCCGGCGAACGGCGCGCGATAGATCGCGGCGGGTTTGCCAAAAAGGAAGGTTGCGAGGAGAGCGTGCGGTGGGGTCTTGAAGTCGACGCCCGCAAGGTCGCTAGCGAGGATCTTCAAACCAGCGCGCCCTGGCTCAGACAACGACACTTCGGTCAGGCGTTTCAACGCCGCCAGCATGGTGATGTCCGCTGTCTGCCTGAACCGGAACAGTTCCAGGATGTCCAGCACCGGTACGGAGTAGCGCTCGAACTGCGCCACCCGCAGCAGGCCGACCCCATCGCGTTCTCCGGCGACGGAAATCAGCGACAGCAGATCACGGATTTCCGTGCGCTCGAAGAAATCACCGAAGTAGAGCGCTGGCACACCTGCACGCTCGAAATGTGCGGCCAATGTGGTGAGCACACCGTGCGTTCGCCCCAACACGGCATGCTTGCTGAAACCGTCCGCCTGCCGCGCCAAGATCTCCTGCGCCAAGCCTTCGGCCTCGGTCTCCCGGTCTGTGGCGACGCGATAGGCGACCTCCCCCGTCCCCTTACCTCGGTTGGGACAGAGTTCATCTTTCGACGCAAACGGCGCGGCCGCCATCGCACGTCCGTAGGTGTCAAACAGCCGGACGATGCGCCCGCCCGAGCGGTAGTTGACCGCCAAGTCCTTGACCTGGGCGCCGGGAAAAACTTCGGCAAACGTGCTCATGTTGAGCGGTGACGCACCGCGAAAACGATAGATCGATTGTCGGACGTCACCGACCACCCAAGGTCCGGCGGCGGGGGTAGAGAGCAGCTTGAGCAGCGTCGCGCTCGCGGTGTTCATATCCTGGTACTCGTCGACCAGGACATGGCCGTACCGCTGGCGAACTTCGGCGGCGACATCGGCGTGGTTCCGCAGCAGATCGACACTGCGAGAGATGAGATCTCCAAAGTCCATCCAGCCACGGGCCTCAAGCGCCCCTTGATAGACCGCATATATGTGAGCCGCCTCCAGCGCCTTATCCCGGGCTTCGCCGGGCGCCATCGCTGCGGCGCGCGCTCGATAGGCCTGTGGGTCACATAGCTCGTCCTTGGCGCGCGAAATGGCGTTCAGGACCGACTTGAGGCCGCGAAGAGGCTCCTGGAGTTCGAAATAGTAGTCGAGCTGAAGCTGATGGAGTTCAGCCTCCAACAGAAACAGAGAGTCGGCGCGGTCAACGAGCTTCGGCGTACTCGAAAGGCCTAAGCGATCCCCGTACAGCCGCAGCATCTCCTGGCCGAAGGCGTGAAACGTACTGCACCAGACCGCAGTTGCCTCGGTGCCCAGCTCTAGGCGCAGCCGGCGAGAAAGATCATCGGCGCTGGCGTTTGAATAGGTTAGGGCAAGTATGGATGCTGGATCGACGTGTTTCTCGCGGATCAACCACGCCGTCCGTGCCACTAGGGTCCGTGTCTTGCCGGTGCCGGGACCAGCTCGCACTTGCACCGGACCGGCGTCTGCCTCAGCCGCCTCACGTTGGCTATCATCCAATGGCGGGCTTGCTCCGGCCGTAGCGGGTGGCCGATCCTCTGGCAGCAAGAGCGCGTCGGCCATCTGTTGCTGGACTAGATTCAAAGGAAGGCCCAGCGCGGCAGCAATTGAATCTGCCGTCAGGCTTTGCTCCAAACATGCTGCTCTCAACCGTCCACGAGGGAGCAACAGCTCCCTGCCATAGACATTGGCTTGGGCTTCCCTGCGCTGTTTGGGGCTATAGGCATCGCTTTCGCCCACCGCCGAGCTCTCTGGCTCGGACGCCGAATATGGATCGACGTCTCCGTGATGGCAGTCGTCTTTCGGATGGTGCAAACGGTGGTGCCCGAACTCGTGGGCGACGTGAAAGGCGCGTTCCTCAGCGCTCAGCGCGGCTGAGACGAGAATTCTCGGACCGTCGGGATCGTAGGAGGCTTCGGTGTTGTCCAGGAGCGCGTCGCCCTCTGGCAACACCATAACTTTGACGCCGCTCGACTGCTCCGCTGCGGCCAGGAGGGCGTCCGCCCGCAACAGGCCGGCCTGAGGATTCAGGTCCTCGTGCCATGCTGCGGCCATGGCGCGTAGTTCCGACCAAGCACTCATGCCGTCGGCTCACTCCCATCCGCTAGTCGCTGTAGCCAAAAAGCCTTCAGGTCATCCGAGAGCGTGGAGGCGTTGATAGCCTCCTCAAACGTCTCGGTTACGATTTGTATTTGCCCCTTTGCCTTTCGCAAGTTGCCCCTGGAGGATGCGATCGGCGGGCCGGTGGCCGAAGCGATCACATGTGCAGGCGGGATATGCAGCTCGGCGGCTATTCGCCGAAAAAGCTCCATAGGCCGCCTGCCGACGATCCGACGGCGATCAAGCTTCATCATCAGACCCAAGTCCAGACCGGCGCCCGAGGCAACCTGATCTTCGCTTCGGCCACTAGCGCGGACCAAGTGCAACAAGCGCGCGGCCGGAGGTGGCGCTTGTTCAGCCACACTCTCGCTATCGGGATCTGTGGGCCGCTCCGGCGCATGATTGCGATGTGCCAAAACCCGGCTCACGCCGATGTTCGCAAATTGTTCCACGCTGCAGCCAAAAGAAGGCGCGTCGCCTTCCAGAGCTGTTTGAACGGCGAGATTGGCGAAGAACGTCACCAGCGCTTCGCGGTGCTGCGGATGGGAGGCAATGGCCTCCATAAGATTTTCGTGCGTCGGCGCGACGCCGTCGACGAGAAGGTCGAAGATGACGTCGTCCGCCGTTGGTTGATCCATACGGCTCATGACTCTGCTCCATGCGCTGCGCGCATCTGCTCTCTTGCTGTGTTGATCCAAGTTCGTATTTGTCGGTCGCTCTTCTTGTATCTCTCACAGAGGGTCGGCACGCCGTCAGGCGCGTCTTTGACCGGCCAGTTGTAAAGGTACCGGAGGATGAAAGCCTCGCGATGGCGAGAATCGGTCACCGCATTGAGGTATCTCAACGCGCCGCCAGCCTCCGCTTCCATCTTGGCGACGAGTTGATCGACGGGATCAGGATCCTGTGATGCAAGGCGTTCGACGGTCGGCGTGTAGTGCCCGTCGTCATTCTGGTCTGCCGACTGAAAATCCCGAGCTTTTGGACGATCTGGCCCAATCGCACGGAGGGTCGCCTGTTTGACGACGGTCGCTGCATCGATCTCAAGATATTCGGCCGTACGAGACGGAGGAAACTTGTTGAGTAGATCGCCAAGCTCATTGGCGACGGCCACGTGAATTTCCTCGCTATCGGCTGGGCCGTATCCGCGTGACCAGCGATCGACGATCGGCTTCACGCGTTCGAGAAACTGATACGTAAGCATACCAAGAACCTGTGGGTCATTGTCGTGCCGACGGAGGCGGATGAGATGTACTAGCGTCTCGATACGCCAGGTTCGGTCGCACCATTCGGTATGCGGGAGGTTTAGGGCGCAGGCGATTTCATCCTCGACGCCTTGGTGCCGAGTGTACGGCTCACCGCTTGTCCGGCAGCACGTCAGCGGCGCCGCCCGCTTTGGGGCGGTCTCCTGGTGCTGTTGATCCGGCGACGACTTGCTCATGCCAAGCTCAAGAGCAGTTCAGGTGCGACCGGAAGTCCGGGCGTGAAATTTTTTGGCTGGTTCCTCGAGGCAACCGAAACCGCTCGTTATTTTGGGATGACGATCGCGAATTGATGGCCCATTTCTCCTAGCCAAGGCCAAGTTAGAAGTGGGTTTGCGGGCAAACGCAACTGGAGGCTGCCATCTGGTCTAGTCCCCACGTCGACCGGGCGACCAACTCGTCCGCATAGATTGCTGCCGCCAGCGCCTGTCGATCACCCTGCGCTCCAGCCTTATAACGGCAGCCCAAGACCTACCCGGCACTCTGGCGTGGGGCGGGAATTTCCAATGCATAAGGTCCGCAGAAGTTGGTCATCGCGCGCGCCGTGGACCGCCGCTGTCACCGATCACCGGCAGAGCATCGGCCGCCCGCATGGCGGTCGCGCGAGCGGCCTGGACTACCGCCGTATGCGCTAAGCTGGGATTGTCCCGGATATTGAGGGGCAGGATCAGCCCGGAAGACAGGATCTCGCGCTCCAGCTGCCAGGGGGCGGCGACTTCGCGCCAGGCCACTCGGCAATAGTCAGCCATCCAGGCGTCAAGGCGCTGCTCGCCGGGATTGGTCAGGGTGTAGCGGTCGCCGCTCCCGACGCGGCGCAGAGCGATGCCGAGGTCGTCGGCCAAGAGGCAGCCCAAGGTCTTGCGAAGGGTCGAGCCGGCAGAGTTGCCGGTGAAGTGGGTCCGCAGCCGCTGGCGCAGGGTTGAGCGCGACGGCGGCCGTCCGTTGGTTGGCGGCTCTTTGGGCGAGATCCCGACATAGAGCAGCGTCCAGCCATCAGCGACGTAACAGCCGGCGGCGTCGATCCCAGGCGGGACACGGGAGAAGAACCAGGCATAGACCCCCGCCGCCGTCGGCGCTGGGCACGGCCGCGCGATCAAGTCCGCCCGAGACCAAGTCTCAGACAGATCTATGCGGGGAAAGAGGTCAACCTGCGCCATTATCGATTCACTAGCCGGGCTACCTCCTTAGGTCGAGGCGGGCGAACCTGTCGGCATGGACCGTGGTCAGGGCCATATGGCGGTTGAGGGCTGGCGAGCACGGAATTCGTGCCTCAGAGCGCTGCTGCGTAGGCGTAGTGGTCGCCGGCATTCGATTCTGCGCGCCGATATTGGTGCGCCGGACACGATTCGAACGCCTAGATCGCGGCCACGAGCAATCGTCCGTCTCGTATAACACCCGCCCGCGCATCTAGAGCGGCGTAACCTGACTCTTAGGCGACGTTCGGAAGGGCTGCCTTCCGCCCTCAATTCAAGCTTCGCCGCGCGCAGTCAGCAGCCGACGCTCACCTGATCTTCGGAGTTTGAGCGACCGGCACCGACTAGAGCTTCTGCAGAAGTCCAAGCCCCCTTCGTAGCACTATCGGGAGGCCCCCGGATCGCGCACAATGGGTGGGAATCGCCGGACTGCCGTCTTGAGGCTCGCGGCTTGGACGAGTGCGAATGGCTATCAAGAAATCCGAACTCTACAGCTCAATCTGGGCGAGCTGCGACGCGCTGCGCGGCGGGATGGATGCCAGCCAGTATAAGGACTACGTCCTCTCGCTTCTGTTCATCAAATATGTGAGCGACAAATACGCGGGCCGGAAGTTCGCGCCGATCAATATCCCCGAAGGCGCGTCGTTCGCCGACATGGTGGCGCTCAAGGGCAAGCCGGACATCGGCGACCAGATCAATAAGAAGATCATCGCGCCTCTGGCGACCGCGAACCAGCAGCTCAACCAGGCGGACTTCCCCGATTTCAACGACGCGGTGAAGCTCGGTTCCGGGAAGGAGATGGTCGATCGCCTGACGGACCTCATCGCCATCTTCGAAGCGCCGAGCCTCGACTTCTCTAAGAACCGCGCCGAAGGCGACGACATTCTCGGCGACGCCTACGAATATCTGATGCGTCACTTCGCGACGGAGAGTGGCAAGTCCAAAGGTCAATTCTACACGCCGGCCGAAGTCAGCCGGGTCATGGCGCAGATCATCGGCATCCGCCAGGCCGCGACCAGTAACGACACGACCGTCTATGACCCCACCTGCGGCTCAGGATCACTGCTCCTCAAGGTCGGCGACGAGGCGAAGGCCAAGGTCACTCTCTACGGCCAGGAGAAAGACGCGGCGACCAGCGGCCTCGCGCGCATGAACATGATCCTCCACGACAACCCGACCGCCATCGTGGAGCAAGGTAACACGCTCACCGACCCGAAATTCCTCGACGGTGAAACCGTCAAATCCTTCGACTTTGTCGTCGCCAATCCGCCCTTCAGCGACAAGCGCTGGAGCACCGGCCTGGACACGCTCAAAGACAAGCATGGCCGCTTCAAAGGCTTCGGCATCCCGCCGGCGAAGCAAGGCGACTATGCCTACCTCCTTCACATCGTCCGCTCCCTGAAGAGCACCGGGACCGGCGCCTGCATCCTGCCCCACGGCGTACTCTTCCGCGGGGGCGCGGAAGCCGAGATCCGCCGTTCGCTCGTCCGCAGGGGCTACATCAAAGGCATCATCGGCCTACCGGCGAACCTGTTCTACGGGACCGGCATCCCCGCCTGCATCGTCCTGATCGACAAGAAGGACGCGCAGGCCCGTAAAGGCATCTTCATCGTCGACGCTTCTCAGGGCTTCATCAAAGACGGCCCCAAGAACCGCCTCCGCGCGCAGGACATCCACAAGATTGTCGACGCCTTCACGAAGCTCGCCGATCTCCCTGGCTACTCCCGCATGGTCCCGTTCGAAGAGATCGAGAAGAACGAGTTCAACCTCAATCTCCCCCGCTACATCGACAGCCAGAAGCAGGAGGACCGGCAGGATATCGAGGGCCACCTCCGCGGCGGCATCCCGCAAGCCGATATCGATGCGCTTCAAGCCTATTGGGCAGTGTGCGCCGGGTTGAGGTCAGCGCTCTTCCGCGATCTGCGCCCTGGCTATGTAGCGCTCGCGGCCGACAAAGCGGCGATCAAGACGACGATCTACGAGCACCCGGAGTTCGCCGCGTTCATCGAATCGATGGGCGATCACTTCGATGCTTGGCGCACGAAGGCCGCGCAGAAGCTGAAGGCATTGAAGGTTGGCGTCCACCCCAATGACGTGATCTTCGAGACTTCGGAGAGCCTCCTCGGCCACTACGCCGGCAAGCCCCTCATCGACAAATACGACGTCTACCAGCACCTTATGGACTACTGGGCGGAGACGATGCAGGACGACGTTTACGCCGTCGCGCAGGACGGCTGGAAGGCGATCCCCTACCGGATCATCGAGAAGGACAAGAAGGGTAGGGAGAAGGACAAGGGTTGGGCCTGCGACCTCGTGCCTAAGGACCTGATCGTCGCGCGTTACTTCGAGACCGAGCAAGCGGAGATTGAAACGCTCACCGCCAGTCTTGAAGCAGCGTCGGACGCCTTGGCGACTTACGAGGATGAGAACGCCGGCGACGAAGGGCTATTGATTGACGTCGTCGAGGGCGAAGGCGACAAGCGCAAGATCACGGCCAAGTCCGTCAAGGCACAGACAAAGGACCTCAAGGGCGCAGCCGACGCCGAGGAGGAACTGGCCGCCCTTCAGGAGTGGCTGCGCCTCTCGGAAGTTGAGGCTGATCTCAAAAGGCGGCTGAAGCGCGCCGAGGCAGAACTCGACGCCAAAGCACTCGCACAGTACGCCAAGCTCACCGAGCCAGAGGTTCAGATCCTTGCCGTCGACGAAAAGTGGCTCGCTCGGGTGGACGCTGACATTCACGGCGAGATGGATCGGATTAGCCAGACATTGACTGATAGGACGCGAACCCTCGGGGATCGCTATGAAACGTCTCTCCCGACACTGATCGCAAACACGGAGCAGCTATCAGCCAAGGTTGAGGGCCATCTCAAGGCCATGGGGTTCGCATGGTAGCAAACCGTTCAGAGTGGACCCCGACCCGCCTTCGCTCGCTGCTTAGTCAGGATGCGACTTATGGCATCGTCACCGCCGGGACCTTCGTGCGCAGCGGTGTGCCGATGGTGCGCGGCGGCGACATCAAGGCCGGCCGGATCGGCCGGGACATGCCCCATGTATCGCCCGCGAAGAGCGACGAGTTTAAGCGAACCATCGTCAAGATGGGCGACGTCTTGATTGCGCTCGTCGGCTACCCAGGCGAGGCCGCGGTGGTTCCGCCAGACCTTGAAGGCGCGAATATCTCGCGCGCCGTCGGGTTGCTTCGACCCACCGACGAGTTGCTGCCAGAGTTCCTGACTTGCTACCTAAACTCTTCAGTTGGCAGAGCTGAGTTTCTGAAGCCGAGCGCTGGCTCCGCTCAGATCGTCGTCAACCTGCGCGATCTCAATAATCTCTATGTTCCTCTCCCGTCTACCATCGCAGAGCAGGAAGATATCGCGCGCAAGCTCCTCGACGCTGACGCTCAGATAGATGGAATTCAGGCACTCATCACTAAGAAGAAGGCGATCAAGCAAGGGTTCGCACAGGAGCTGCTGACTGGTGAACGTCGCCTTGCCGGTTTCACGCAAGCTTGGAATCCGCACACCCTCAGTGACGCCTACGAGTTCAAAAATGGGCTCAACAAGGAGAAGCGGTTCTTTGGGATCGGCACGCCTATAATCAACTACATGGATGTGTTCTCTAGTCCCTATATTCGGCCGAATAGCCTCGCAGGCAGGGTGACGGTCAGCGCGGTCGAGCGATCCAACTACTCGGCCCGCCAGGACGACGTCTTTTTCACGAGAACCTCCGAAACGGTCGACGAAATCGGCATGGCATCCGTTCTGACTGACGAGCTGGCAAACGCTGTCTTCAGTGGCTTCGTCCTCCGTGCTAGGCCAAAGCAAGACCTACTGAAGCCAGCCTTCGCAGGTCACGTTCTCCGCTCAGAGTATGTACGCCGTCAGATCATGGCGACGGCTTCGTACACGACGCGGGCTCTGACAAATGGCCGCCTCCTGTCCGCCATCAAGCTGGATGTGCCACCCCCGGACGAGCAAGTCGCGATCGCTTGTGTTCTTTCGGACCTAGATCGAGAGATCGAAGCCCTAAGCCTTCGCCTTGATAAGGCTCGCAAGATCAAGCAAGGCATGGGACGAGAGCTCCTTGCCTCTCGGGTGGCATTCGCATGAGCGATCACGTCGGCAAGGCAGAGCGCGCGACGCAGCGGAGAGTGATCGAGCTCCTCCGCGATGAGCTCAAATATGACTATCTCGGCGACTGGTCCGACCGGCAGAGCAACAGCTGCATCGAAGAAGAGTATCTTACGCCCTGGCTTAAAGGCCGGGGCCATTCCGACGCGCAGATTGCGGCGGCCACCTACCGGCTTCGCCTAGCGGCGATCAACAGCAGCCGCAGCCTCTACGACAACAACAAGGCAGTCTACTCGCTACTCCGCTACGGCGTCCCGGTGAAGGTTGAGGCCGGCAAGGTCACCGAGCTCGTTACCGTCATCGACTGGAAAAACCCGGAGGCCAATGACTTTGCCGTCGCCGAAGAGGTGACGCTCAAGGGCGGCCATGAGCGCCGGCCTGACCTTGTGCTCTACATCAACGGCATCGCCGTCGGCGTGATCGAGCTGAAGAGCAGCCGCGTCAGCATCGGCGACGGGATCCGTCAGCTCCTCTCGAACCAGATGCCTGAGTTCAACCAGGCCTTCTTCGCGACGACGCAGATCGTCTTCGCAGGCAACGACTCCGAAGGGCTCCAGTACGGGACCATCGGCACGCAGGAGAAGTTCTTCCTCAAGTGGAAGGAAGATGAAGACGACAACGCCCGCTTCAAGCTCGACAAGTATCTCCTGAAACTTTGCCGGAAAGACCGGCTCATCGAGCTCATGCACGACTTCGTGCTCTTCGATGGCGGCCAGAAGAAGCTGCCCCGGGTTCACCAGTATTTCGGGATCAAGGCGGCGCAGGAGCATGTCCGCCAGCGCAAGGGCGGGATCATCTGGCACACCCAGGGCTCCGGGAAGAGCATCGTCATGGTGCTCCTCGCCAAGTGGATCCTGGAGAAAAACCCGAACGCGCGCATCGTGATCATCACCGACCGCGACGAACTCGATAAGCAGATCAAGCGCGTCTTCACCGATGCCGGCGAACAAATCCACCGCACCAGCAGTGGCCGCGATCTCATGGCCAAACTCGGCCAGGCCGCGCCGCGCCTGCTGTGCTCGCTCGTCCACAAGTTCGGGCGCAAGGGCGACGAGTTCGATGCCTTCATCAAGGAGCTTGAAGAGCAGCCGAGCGTCGCGGTCGGCGAAGTGTTCGTCTTCGTTGATGAGTGCCACCGTACACAGAGCGGCAAACTCCATCGCGCCATGAAGGCCATGATGCCGAACGCCGTCTTCGTCGGCTTCACCGGGACGCCGCTCCTGAAGCAGGACAAGGCCACCAGTCTCGAGGTCTTTGGGAGCTACATCCACACTTACAAGTTCAGCGAAGCCGTCGACGACGAGGTGGTCCTCGATCTCGTCTACGAGGCCCGCGACATCGACCAGAAGCTCGGCTCAGAGGACAAGATCGAGGCCTGGTTCGACGCCAAGACCAAGGGGCTCAACCACTGGCAGAAGGACGAGCTCAAGAAGAAGTGGGGCACGATGCAGACCGTGCTCAGCTCGCGGCACCGGATCGAGCGCATCGTCATGGACATCGCCCATGACTTTGGCGTTAAACCGCGCCTGAGCGACGACCGCGGCAACGCCATCCTGGTCGCGTCCAGCATCTACGAAGCCTGCAAGTTTTATGAGGCGTTCCAGAAGACCACCCTCAAAGGGCGCTGCGCGCTCGTCACCTCCTACAACCCGCAAGCCCAGGATGTAACCAAGGAGGAAACCGGTGCCAACTCCGAAACCGACAAGCAGTTCATCTACAACACTTACACGGCGCTCCTGAAGGACGTTGAAGCCAAGCCCGGAATGTCCCGGACCGAGAGCTACGAAGAGGATGTCAAAGACCGCTTCATCCACCAGCCGGTGAACATGAAGCTGCTGGTCGTCGTCGATAAGTTGCTGACCGGCTTCGACGCCCCCAGCTGCACCTATCTCTACATCGACAAATCCATGCAGGATCACGGCCTGTTCCAGGCCATCTGCCGGACGAACCGCCTCGACGGTGAGGGCAAGGAATTCGGCCACATCGTCGACTACAAAGACCTCTTCAAGAAGGTCGAGAACGCGATCTCCGTCTACACCTCCGAGATCGACGACAGCGCCGGCGGCGCGAGCCCCGAAATCCTGATCAAGGACCGCCTTGAGAAGGGCCGCGAGCGCCTGGACGACGCGCTCGAAGTGCTGGCGACACTGTGTGAGCCAGTCGAGCCGCCGCGCGGCGAGCTCGAGCACATCCGCTATTTCTGCGGCAACACCGAGATCGCCACCGATCTCGAGGAGCACGAGCCGCAGCGCGCCGCGCTCTACAAGGCGGTCGCCTCACTCGTCCGGTCCTATGCGGGCATCGCCGACGAGATGGAGGAAGCCGGCTACAGCAAAGACGACATCACCCGGATCAAAGGCCAAGTGGAGCACTACGTTCGCCTGCGCGACATGATCAAGCTGGCCAGCAGCGAAGTCCTCGATCTCAAGGCCTACGAGGCCGATATGCGGCACCTCATCGATACCTATATCGAGGCTGACGAGCCGCGGAAAATCTCCCCCTTCGACGGGATCAGCCTCGTCGATCTCATCGTCAAAAGCGGCATTGCCGCCGTGATCGCGGGCCAGCTTGGGGGCCTCAAGGGCAATCAGCAGGCCATCGCCGAGACGATTGAAAACAATGTCCGCAGCAAGATCGTCAAAGAGCACCTGAACGACCCCGCCTATTACGAGCGGATTTCAGCGCTGCTCGAAGAGATCATCCGGGCCCGCAAGGCCAAGGCCATCGACTACGAAGCCTATCTCAAGCGCATCGCGGAGATCGCCGCCCAGCTCAGTAAGGGCGCGGCGGCCGCAGCGCCGCCGACCCTCGACACGCCCGGCAAGCGCGCGCTCTTCAATAACCTCGGCGAGAACGAGGAGCTGGCCCTTCGCGTTGATCACGCCGTCAAGGATGCTCGTCCGGATGGCTGGCGCGGCGTCGAGCCGAAGGAGCGCGTCATTAAGGCCGCCATGTACGACGTCCTTGGCGAAGAAGCCGAGGTCGAACGCGTTTTCGCGATCATCAAGGCTCAGCGGGAGTATTGATGGCGCAGGTGCTCAGCCTTGGCGACGTGTCGGTCGATGTGGTGTTCAAGGACATCAAGAACGTCCACCTCAGCGTCTATCCGCCCACAGGCCGGGTGCGCATCTCAGCGCCCCATCACATGACCCTCGAACGCATACGGCTCTTCGCGGTC
Source organism: Caulobacter sp. GW821-FHT12D05 (assembly GCF_058807295.1). Classification (NCBI taxonomy): domain Bacteria; kingdom Pseudomonadati; phylum Pseudomonadota; class Alphaproteobacteria; order Caulobacterales; family Caulobacteraceae; genus Caulobacter; species Caulobacter sp. GW821-FHT12D05. The sequence continues at coordinate 267,384 of NZ_JBXAQO010000003.1, read as the reverse complement.
GCGAAGATCGGTTGGATCAAGCGCCATCAGCGGAAGATCTGTGCGCAGCCGCGTGAAACGCCCCGCGAGTTTCTGGAGCGCGAAAGCCATTATCTCTGGGGCCGGCGCTATCTGCTCCGCCTGGCAGATGGCGATCCCGGCGTCGAAATCAGCAGCCGCTCGATTGAACTCAGTGCGCCGCATCAGGCGACGGCTGCGACGCGCCGCCAAGTGCTTGAGGACTGGTATCGGGCCGAAGTGCGCCGTCAGGCCGCTCCGCTCCTTGCTAAATGGCAGGAGCGGCTCGGCGTCTCACTCGACCGCTTCTACGTCCAGCGCATGCGCACCAAATGGGGCAGCAGCAACCCCGGCAACCGCACCGTCAGGCTCAACCTCGATCTCGCGCGGTTTCCGGTCGATTGCCTCGACTATGTTGCGCTTCACGAGCTCGCTCACTTTGTTGTGCCGAACCACAACGAACACTTCGCAGCCCTTCTCGATCGGCACATGCCAGGCTGGCAGCAGGTTCGTGCGCGGCTAAATGAAGGGCCGCTTGCGGCGATTTGATCTCGCGCCACGCGCGCATACGTTCGTACTACAGCCATCCCTAGCGGATTTGCCTCCATCGCTGCTAAGCTGCTGGCAATGCCGGCTGCCAGGGGGGGGCAGGATGAGTGAAATAAAGAGAGTCACTCTCTACAAAATCAAGTCCGACCTTGAGTTCGACGACTATCTCAACGGCGACCTGAACACGTATGACTCGTTCGCCGACGCCGACGCCGGCTACTCAGGTTACATCAAGTACGTGAAAGCGGGCGGCGCTGAGAAGACAGACGACGCCATTCCGTGGCTGCGTTTTCTGAACTCGGGATTCGACGTCAAGCGATACACGTACGTCGCCCACAATTTCTTCCCGCGGGCCATCATGGCTCTGCGCGTCTCGACGGATGCCGGCGACAATGTCCACTACGTCGCCACCTTCGGTCAGCACGGCGACGCCTTCCTCGATCGATCCCGCATCGTCCACGACTTCGGCATCAAGGTCGGGATAAATATCTGCGACATCGACAAACTCCGTCGCGTCCAGACATCCGCACACGAGGCGATCAGCCGCCAGACCGAACGCCAGGCCAGCATCGGCGCGAGCCTTCGCGCATTCGGGATCAACACCGAGGCGGAAATCCTTCGTACCCTCGCCGGGAGCGTGAAGAATGCCTATACCGACCTGATCGAGTCCTTCAAGGGCAAGGACAGCATCCAGATCAAGCTACCGAAGGATGCGCAGTTCGGCTGGTCGGCGCTCGCCGACGTCTGCCGTCGCCTTGAAGAGCGTTATTGGGCCGCCGACTACCGCGACACCGAATTCAGAAGCTACGACAACCTTCGGCACGAGTCGGACCCTGACATCGTGGATGCTCTCGACGCGGCGCTCTGCGCGAAGATCGAAGCGCTGGACTTCTCCAAGATCCATCTCGCTCCTCCGGAGTTCCTTGAGGTGGATGATCCAAGCTTCGCCTACCGAAAGCGCGAGGAAGACGACGACGAAGTTCCCCGTTTCGATGACCTTCGGATCGACGACATCGTGGCGACCCGCCGGTTCATCCGGAACCTAACGGCTGGCAAGCTCCGGACGTGGCCCATCTATCGGTACGATGAGGAGCAGGAGCGGACCTTCCCTCTCTGGAATGCCTATCAGTGCATCGTCGCCGAACTTGAGTATCTGGGGAAGACCTACGTCCTTTCGAACGGCCTGTGGCGCGAGGTCTCGCAAGAGCTCAAGGACAAGGTCGATGGCTACTTCAACGGCCGCGATCTTGACGTTGATGCGCCGTACCTACCCGCAGGAACGAATATCTTCCATGCCGGGCGCAACCAGAACCGCGAGGAAGTCTACAACGAGGCGGCCGCCCGGGGCAGCGACGACCTCTTCCTCCTCGACCAAGCCAAGATCGAAATAGCGGGGCGTCGCATTTACGAGGTTTGTGATTTACTGCACGGCGACAAGCACTTCGTGCATGTGAAGAAGTACGCGTCCGGATCAGCTTCCATCAGCCATCTGTTCACGCAGGCCAAGATGTACTCCCATGCGATCTGCTCCGACGAGCCGACCCGTGTGGGGATCGCCGAGTGGGTCCAGAACGATGACCACGACGCCAACGCAACCAAGGACAAGGCGCGGTTTGCGGGGTTGCTTCCGGCAAAGGCAGCTGACTTCAACGACACCGACTACTCAGTCGTGTTCTGCATTCTTCACGACAGCGACGCCTTCGCGCTCGGGGACCTGCCATTCATGGCACGGTACGAGCTGATGCTTGCGCACAGCTATCTAACTGAGGATCGTCGCTTCAAAGCGGGTGTCTGCTTCCGGCGGGTCGAACTGGGCCAGGCGCAGGCGCAACCAAGACCCTAGCCGGGGGTGTTGATATGGTACGAGCCAACGCCGCCGCTCACATTTCTCAAGGTCTTCTCTCTGCACTGATCGGAAGGTCCGCTGATGGCGCTTGTAGGTTGTGGAGCGCAAAGCTCCGGCTTGCCGATTAGACGGGCTCCCTTATCGCCAGCTAGCGCGAGGCGTTTGAGCCGGGGGCTCGCTAAACCGCAGCCCTAAGCGCCGGTTCGCTGGATGTCTCTTGCGGCGGCGGCTCATGATGGTCCACGGACTGGAAACGTCCCGCTACGAAATCGATGACGCGGTCACCCAACTTCCAGATCTCGGGCCGGTGAGACACGATGATCAGCGTCGCTCCGCTCGCCTTGATGGCCTGGATGATCTTCCGCTCCGAACCGACATCCAGGTTCGCGGTCGCTTCGTCCAGGATGATCAGTCGGGGCTCATCCAGTAGCGCTCGCGCCAGCAATATCCTTTGGCGTTGGCCGCCCGAAAGACCGCTTAGACCCTCTCCGACCTGGGTGTTCAGCCGCATCGGCAGATTACGCACGAAGTCGTCGAAATCCGCGAGCCGCAGCGCCTCGTAGATTCGCCCATCGGCAATACCGCGCCGGAACACGGCGACATTGTCTCGAAGGCTTCCGGGCAACAATCGGTCGCTCTGCAAAACCGTGGCAAATCCAGCCATAGGATGCTCTGGCCGACGTCCGTCGACCAGTACCTGCCCCGATGTCGGCTCAAGCAAGCCGCAGACGAGCTTGACCAGGGTGGATTTCCCGCAGCCGGAACCGCCCTTGATGACTAAGCACTCTCCCGCCGCAACATGGAGCGTGACGTTGGACAGGACTTCATTATCCAGCGCGCCATAGCGGAACGATACGTCTTGAACATCGACGATCCCGCGCTCGATCGTCCGCGGCGGCGGCGGTACGAACTTCAATTGCGGCTGAAAGTCCTCCGTCACGAGCCGTTCAATCTCCATGGCCCGATAGCGTTGCCTGAGCTGGAAAAGGGCGGCGATGGCCTGGGACAATAGATCCTTGTAGGCGGCTAGAGCGACAAACGAACCCAGCGCGCGTCCGTCCGAGGCTACGAACAAAGCCGCGACCGAGACAAAGGCCAGGGTCTCCGCGGATTTGATGAACGTCTCGGCAAGATCGCGGATGTTGCGGATTTTCTCGAGCTTGAACTCGACTTCCGCGATGCGCGACACCGCAATGGCGTAGCGCGTCCGCCCTCGCGCGAGGGAGCCGAACCGCGCCAGCATCGGCATTTGCGCGAGGACTTCGAGGTTGAAAGTCTGCCGCGCTTGCGACGCCTCGAATGAGGCGGCCAAGTGCGATGATTGGGTGCGATTGAACGCGAGCTCGATCATGATCGACAGCGACAAACCGATGAAGCCGGGCGCCGCGAGCCATGGGGATATGTTGAAAAGGACGACAACGCCCACGACGATGCTGATGGCCGTCGTACCGGCGGCCTTGAAAACCTCACCGGCGAAGGAGAGCTGACTCTCCACCGCGGAAATCTGGGCCTGGACCGTGGCCGGCCTGACAGCATTGAACCATTCGAATGGCTTGGCCGCGAAGTTGTCGAACATCGACCGGCTGAAGGAATTGAGCGCCTTTCGCTTCACGATGCCGTTGAGCGTCGATCCGGCGAAGTTAGTGATCGCTCCGACCACCGCGATCATCGAGAACGCAGCGATGATGAATGTCGATGGCGAGTGCCCCGGGAGGCGCACGAGGTTATCGATCGCCAGCTTGCTGACCAGCGGCAGGCCCAAGGCCAGCAGTTGCGCGAGACAAGCAAAGAAGATCGCCCACGCACCGAGCGCACCCAGATAGTGCTTGAAATAGGCAAGGAGCTGCCGCGCCTTGGGCGCAGCGTCTGCGTTCCTCGGCACGGGCGGGGCCACGGGTTTCTGCGTGAGAACGCCGAGACCGTTGGCCTCCCGGGCCAGCCGCTTCAGCGGTATCCAGGTCCAGCCGAAGCGCGGATCGAAAACCTCAACAGCTTTACCCCTAGCACGCCTGGTGACGACGTAGTGGCCGCGCTGGAGCAGCACGATGCCCGGTGCGGGGTAGGCACTCGGTGATTTCGGATCGAATGCGATGGCCTGGGCAGGGATGCCGAGCGCGGTCAGCGCATCACGCACCTGGCGCAGGGTCAGCCCGCGGCTGGTCCAGCCAACCTGCGATTTGATTTGGGCGACCCGGACGGGCCGCCCGTAGAGAGCGGAAACCGCGGCTATGCAGACATAGCCGCAGTCCGCGGGCTCAGTCTGCGGCTCGACCGCAGGCCGTCGAAACTGGCGGAGCGTTTCTGCCGCTCGGGCGAACAAGATGCAAAGCCCCATTCACGTCGTCAGGTCAGGGCCGCGTAACGTGGCCGCCATTGTTACACTTGTAGTTGCTGCTGCCGTCACAGCCGCCCGTATTGGTGCACTGGCTGTTGTTGGTTGAACCCGCGCACCCGCTATTGGAGCAGTTGGCGGGATTGAGGTCTCCGCCAGCCATGGTGAGATCGGCATCCATGGCGAGCGTCGACAGCTCGGCATCGTCGAGGACGAGGCGTCCGTCTTCGCCCAGTTCGAGGCGATCAAGAGAGATCATGCGCGTTCTCCTAGTTCGTGACTCTGCACTGCATGAAGCCGTTGGTGGATCCCCCGCACTGGCCAGAGGAGTTCGTGCAGCCGCCGCTGTTGGAGGAGTTGTTGCAGGACGAGAAGTTCGAGCACTGCGTGTTGCGCTCGCCGTCACCGCCGGCAGTCGTGAACATAACGTCGTCGGCAAGCCCCTTCAGGAACTCGTCATCGAGCACCATCCGCCCGTCGGCGTCGAGCGTCACCCCGGTCAATTTGATACCTGAACTCATCCTTTCATCTCCTGCTTTTCCCTTGGGAGGCCTTCATCGGGGACGGGCGGGATCGCGCGCCCGAGATTGAAGAGCGGACAGCCAAGTTCGGCCTCCTCGAGGCTCTCGAGCCCGCGCAGCCATGGACGCAACTTGGCGTTATCGATCTGAACCGTGCCGTCGGGGCGCAGGCTGCCGATCGTGTTGCGATCGTCACTCAGGGCGACGGTGCATTTCCCGACGCGTCCATCGGCGCGGACGAGCAGCGAATTGGCCTTCGCCGCGTAGCAGATATAGGGTCCATCCAGATCGACATCGCTCGACCGCTGGCCTGCAGCGGATTCGCCGAACTGCTTGCCCTGGGCAACCGCGACATCGAGATTGTCGATCTGCGCCAGGCGGACCTCGTCGTGACCCGAGCGCAGGATCGCCCTGAGCTCTTCACCGATCTGTTTGGTCTCGGCGATCGACAGAGGCGCGATAACAGTCTTTCCGCCATCGCCGCCGAGGTCGCGCAGATGTTCGAAGTCCACGCGGAAACGCTTGTCGTCGCCGAACTGCGCCCTGATTTCCTTCATGAGGTGACGGGCGCTGTCGATGTTCGTCCGGCGCAGATGGACCCGGATCAGAACCTCGAATTCGCCTGTGTGCTTCGCCATCGCGATCATGTTGTTCCAGATGCGGTCGAAGGAGCCGCGTCCGTTGGCCTGTTTTCGGACCTGATCGTGGGTCTCGCCCCACCCGTCCAACGTGATCTGGTAGAAATTCTGCCGATAGGACAGCAGCTCGTCGAACAGCTCGGGCGTCAGCAGATACGCGTTCGTCGTCAGGCCACCCTGGAAGTCAACGCCGTGCGCCCTGGCGGTCTCGAAAGCGTGTCGCGACAATCTGGTGACCACGTCGCGGGCGAGCAGCGGTTCACCGCCGAACCAGCTGAAGCGCAGTTTCGCCAGTTCCGCGATCCGGCGCTCGACAAAGAGCTCGACGCTACGCTGAACTGTCGCCGACATGCGACCGATCGCGAAGTCCTCATAACAATAGGTGCAGCGGAAGTTGCACTTCTCGGTCGGAAGCAAGATCAGTTCCTGCAGTCGCGGAGTGATCGTCGAGCCGATCCGTTGCCGCGAAAACTGGCCGCTCCAGGCAGCCGGACCGGTCGAACCCGCTACAGCCGCAGCTTCGCGAACATCCATGTGATCCCCCTTGGCATCCGAGCGGCTCGTGAAGCGGCTCAAGGACGATGCTGAAGGTTAGATCCACTTTAGAGTGCGCAACAACGTTAAACTACCGGAAATTGTCATTTTTGTTGAGCGGCGCAAATACTAGCCATCACGCCCAAATTGTCGGCTGACAGCGATGCGCAGGAGCGGCGCCGGATTCCAGCTTTCAACCTCCTCGCGGGCGACGCCGGACGCGATGACCTTGCGGTAGCGAACACTGTCGAACAGGTCGCTGACAGTCACGACCAGAGTCGCCTTGGCCGAGAGCGGATGGCGCCACGTCGCGTCGACCTTGAAGAACCCGTCCGAGCGGGTCTGCGGGGTCTCGATAGGTCCGACGTAGCGGGCCGTGAGGAGGTAGGTGTCGCCGTCCCGCTGCTTGCGCGGTGGCGCCTTGTATTCGAGCTGAAGACTTCCGGCGTAACCCCACCAATTGCCCCCGAGAGGGCCAAAGCCTGCCTGGTCGAGGGTTCGATTGTAGACGTTGCCCGCCACTGTCGCCTTTACGCGCGATGACAGCCGGCGCTGGACGTTCAGGTCGACGCCCCAGCTGTCCTGCTTGCCGGCATTGACCGGCATCGAGACCGTCACGTCACCGTCGAGGACGCGATAGTCTTGGGCCAGCACGTTTCGCGAGAGGCGGCGATAGGACGTCATATTGAGGACCGATCCGTTCCTCTTGTACTCGACCCTGGCTTCGAAGGAGTCGATCTGCTCAGGCTTGAGATTCGGATTGCCGGTGCTTGCCTGCGTCGCCGATGAATAGACAATCTGCGGGTCGAACGCCGTGATGTCCGGACGCGAGATACGGGCCGAATAGCTGATGTTGAGGTTTACGGCCTTGCCGAGCGCACGGCGCAGGAACAGGCTGGGAAAGATATCCGAGCGCCCGCCCGAGGCTCTCGGCCCACCGGTGGAGACTGTATAGGTCTCACGCTCAAACCGAATACCGGGAAGGACCGTCCAGGCTCCAAATTTCGCCTGCGCACTCCCATAGGCGGACGCCACATTGCGCCAGCCTGACATGTCCTCAAAGTCTGGCATTCCGATTGGCTCACCCGCGAGCGCGGTAAGGGATTGCCGCACCGATCTTCCGGCGTGCTCGAACCCCATCCCCGTCGACAGGCTCGCGTCCGGCCCGATCGGCCGCTCATATTTGGCGCTGAGCGCCGCGTCTTCGTTGGCGGTCCAGTTGGTGATCGATGTTGCAGCCTCACGGGACGTGAAATGCTGTGTGATCAGCAAGTCCGTGTCCGAGGCAAGTCGAGACCAGGTCAGGTCCGTCGTGAACCGCTCGCCCTCTTTCGGGCCTGCCCGCTCGTAACCGAGATTGGCGCTGTCGATGTCGAACCGGGTCTTCTGCTTCGTCTGCTCCTGCCGGGAGAGGGACGTATCCGCGGCGTCGACCTCGGTATTGGTCGTCTGACGCCCTCGCGATCGGCTGCTTTCGCCGCCGAAAGCTACTTTGACCTGATCGCTGGCGCTGAAGACAAACTGGGGCTGAACCGCGCCCCCCCTGAAGTTCGCCGTCATTTTCGAGCGTTGGATGGAAGCGTTCGCCCCCTGACCGCCCCCCAAAAGCTCCCGCGTTCGAATGGAGCGGCTCTCGGGACGATCGGCTGTCAAACGGGCCGAACCGGACACCGCCCAACGACCCGCGCTCCAGTTCGGCGACAGGCTGATGTCCGAGGAACCGAGGGTATTGACGTTGGCGTCGATGGTTCCCGACAGGCCGTCGATGAACGAGTGGTGGGTTATGATGTTGATGACACCACCGACACCGTCCGCAGCGAATTCCGCTGGCGGGTTGGTGAGGATCTCTACGCGGTCGATCCGTGAGCCGCCTGGGCTGCGCAGAAGGCTACGGACGTCGGGAACCGGCTTTCCATCCACCAGCACGGTCACGCCCGGAACACCGAGCAATGTCAGTTCGCCACTGGCGGTTAGCGTGACGGAGGGCAGTTTTGCGAGCACGTCGATCAGTGGCGACGCTTGCAACTGCGGGTCGTCACGCAGGGAATAGATCTGACGATCGATGCGGGTGCTGATGTTGGTGGTCAGGGCGTTGACGATGACGGCCTCGACGGGCGCCGGCGTCTTGTCTGCCCGAGGCAAAGGGGGGGGCGGATCGGTTGCGGCAGCCTGCCCGACAGTGCCTCCGACGAAGGCGATCATCAAGAACGACGGCACAACGAGCCCCGACATTTGAAACGACCGGGACCACCTGCCTTCGCGCACGCACGTTGGCTGGCGCGAATGTCCAACCTGCAGTGCGCCGAAACAATCAGTCAGCTGGGTAAGCCAATGCCCGACCCAAGAATCCAAACACGAAAATTTGGCGTCAGCAACTTCAAGTTGGATTTATCTACACAACTGCCGCAATCCACATCATCCAGCATCGTGTCACCTCGAGCCGCTCCGCCCATGCAAACAGGATGCGCGTCCCGGCTCTTCCGGACCGATCTCGACATGGCTCTGGTCCGCGCCAATGAGGACGCTTGCGAAGTCGATGGGCATATCCGACGTGGCGCTGGCCAAAAGGTGCCGGGCCGCAGGCATACCGGTTCCGCCAAGGGGCTGGTGGGTTCGAAGGGAGGCCGGCAAGCCGGTCAGGAACACTCCCCTGCCGCCAGCGCATCTCACCTTCGCGAACTACTTCCCTGCACAGGAACAAGACGTCACGGCAGATTCCAGCGCGACCGACTGGGCGACGGGAGCGTCCCTCGACCCGCCACGGTTCAGGGATCTAGCGGCGGTCAGCGATGAAATTCGGGCGATGGTGAAGACGGTCAAAGTCCCGTCGACGCTGGAAATCCCGCATCCGATTGTCGCCCGTCTTCTGAAGGAAGACGCCGAGCGGAAGTCTAGCTCCTCGCGGGGCATCCTTCTCCAGGCTGAGGAGGACACACGCAAGTTCGCGCTCATGCACTTCAAATGGACGTGCGAGGAGAACGAGCGACGGGCCAGGGAAGCCAAACTCGCAGCCGAGCAGGCCGAAGCACGCCGGGTCGCAGAAGGTAAGGCGGCGATGGCTGCGCGCGTCGAAAGGCTACTCAGCGATGCGGATGCGCTGGAGCGCGCGGCCAGGATTAGGCGGTATGTAACTGCGGCTCGCACCGCGTCAGAAGAAGGCTCGACGCCAGCTTCGTGCGATGTCGTCGAACGCTGGGCGCTATGGGCGCTGGCGCAGGCCGACGCGATAGACCCTGTGCTGTCGGGACAATTTACGGAAAGCCTCGAACTTTAGGGCGCAGGAGGGCCCGCGCTCAAATCTGGCGGGACGCGAATTCGATTTTTTCTGAACTCAAAGGCGGCCGCCGCGCGATCCGAAAATCGCAACCACCGACACAACCACCGTCCCAAACGGGAAATCGGCGGAGCCGGATTCGGCTAAGGCATTGAAAGAATGGCGCGCCCGGAACGATTCGAACGTCCGACCCTCAGATTCGTAGTCTGATGCTCTATCCAGCTGAGCTACGGGCGCGCATTGCCTTTCGGCGAGGCGGGGGAAGTAGCCCGTCCGTTTCGGGAACGCAAGCCCGGTTTGAAGGATATTGTGGAAAAGTTTGACGCACCCGCGTTCGGTTGCCGCCAAAGCCTTGTGCGGCCTGGGTTCAGAGCCCGCAATTAAGGCCGGCGTCAGAGGATCTGGGCGTGACAGCGTCGCTCTATTGGTGTCCATGGAGCGCTTCCGGGACGGCGGGCAGGCTGTCCCCAACGTCTGCCTGAGGATCCGTATGCGTCGTCTCGCAACCCTGCTCGCCCTTTCCTCCGCCATCTCCCTGACCCTGGCCCCAATCGCCGCTTGCGCGGAGTCGATCCCGCTGGGCATGCCCACGCCCAAGCCGGTCGTGCACTCGACCACGGCCAAGGGCATGGTCGCCGCCGCCAATCCGCTGGCGGTCGAGGCGGGCCTGAGGGTGCTGCGCGACGGCGGTTCGGCCGTGGACGCGGCGGTGGCCATCCAGGCGGTGCTGGGCCTGGTCGAGCCGCAGAGCTCGGGCCTGGGCGGCGGCGCGTTCCTGGTGTTCTACGACGCCAAGACCGGCAAGGTGACGGCCTATGACGGCCGCGAGAAGGCCCCCGCCGGCGCCTCGCCCGACATGTTCATGGGTGCGGACGGCAAGCCCCTGCCCTTCGTCAAGGCGCTGCTGTCGGGCCGCTCGTCGGGCGTGCCGGGCGCGGTGGCCATGCTGTCCCTAGCCCAGAAGGAACACGGCAAGGCCGCCTGGAACACGCTGTTCAAGGACGCCGAAAAGCTGGCCGACGAGGGCTTCGTGGTCAGCCCGCGCCTGGCCGGCATGATCGTCAGCCGCGCCCCGCAGGCCAGCCAGCCGGACGCGGTAAAGTACTTCACCAAGCCGGACGGGACCCGCTACCAGGCCGGCGACCTGCTGAAGAACCCGGCCTATGCGCAGACGGTGCGCAAGATCGCCGCCGAGGGCCCGGCCGCCCTGCTGGACGGTCCGCTGGCCAAGGCCATCGTCGATCGCCTGCACGAGGGCGACCTGCCCAGCAGCATCACCCTGCAAGACCTCAAGAGCTATCAGCCGCGCTCGGCGCCGGCCCTGTGCCGTCCGTGGAAGGTCTATAGCGTCTGCGTGCCCAACCCGCAGTCCTCGGGCCTGGCGGTGATCCAGGCGTTGCAGATGCTGGAGCACACCGACATCGGCAAGCGCGGCCCGACCGATCCGGTCGCCTGGACCCTGTTGGCCCAGGCCGAGCGGGTCATGTACGCCGACCGCGACCGCTACGTGGGCGATCCTTCGTTCGTGACCGTGCCGGTCGCCGGCCTGCTGGACCCGAAATATGTCGCCGAGCGCGCCAAGCTGGTCACGCCCACGGCCGGCGAGGCCCCGCCGTTCGGCCACCCCAAGGGTGCGCCCAAGGTCGGGATCGACATGACCAAGGAGCCGGGCGGCACCACGCATCTGGTCGTGGTCGACACGGCTGGCAACGTGGTCTCGATGACCACCACGGTCGAGAGCGTGTTTGGCAACGGCCGCATGGTCGGCGGCTTCTTCCTGAACAACCAGCTGACCGACTTCTCGTTCTCGCCCAAGGAGAAGGACGGCGCGCCGGCCGCCAACGCCATCGCGCCGGGCAAGCGCCCGCGCTCGTCGATGGCCCCGCTGATCGTGCTGGACAAGAAGGGCAAGCTGGTCGCGGCCCTGGGTTCGCCGGGCGGCAACGCCATCCTGTCCTATAACCTTAAGGCCATGGTCGGGCTGTTCTACTGGGGCCTGAACATGCAGCAGGCCGTGTCGCTGCCGAACGTGGTGGCGCGCGGCGACAGCTATTCGGGCGACGCTGATTTGTTCGGACCGGAGATGCTGGCGGCGCTCAATGCGCGCGGCGTCAACGTCAAGGTCGGCCAGCTGGAGACCTCGGGCCTGCACGGCGTGATCGTGCGTCCGAACGGCGTGCTGGAAGGCGGCGCGGACCCGCGTCGCGAGGGCGTGGCCAAGGGCCTCTAGACGGGCCTTAGGTGTGGGCCTGGTGCTCGTCCAGAGCGCGTTCGCGCTCTGGTCTCTTGCAAGGGAAGCCCTGATCGTTCGATCAGGGCTCCAGGCCCGCCTCGACCTCAGCGCGGGAGAAGACCTCTTCCTGGCCGTCCAGCAGCAGCTCGGCGTCGGACGCCTCCTGCACCGCGATCAACCCAGCCACGCGACGCAGCGCGGTCGGGGCGTCTGGCGCCTCGACGGTGATCTCATGGATCGGCGCGAGGTCGGGAGAGGCGCCCAGCTTCACGGCGATGGTCCAGGTCGTCGTCATCGGACTTCCTCCTAGGTCGCCGAAGCGTCGGCGGCCTTGTCGTCCGGCTCCGGCAGCGGATCGGGAACGCCGGCCAGGGTCAGGTCGAACACCGAACCGCCCGGACCGGTCTCGACCAGCGCCAGGTCGCCATGATGACCCTGCGCCAGCTCGCGGGCGATAGCCAGGCCCAGGCCCGTGCCGCCACGGCGCACCGAGCCGACGAAGGGCTGGAACAGGTTGGCGCGGGCGCGCTCGGGCACGCCGGGGCCGTCGTCCGACAGGCGCAGGATGCTGGAGCCCTCGGCGCGGCGCAGTTCGACGAAGACCTTGCCCTTGCCGCCCCGGTCCGGCGCGCCCTCGATGGCCTCACGGGCGTTGCGCAGCAGGTTGGTCAGGATGCGGTGCAATTGGTCGGGGTCGGCCAGCACCTGCTCACGCGCACCGATCACCGTCTCCAGCCCCACGCCCTGGACGGTGAGGCCAGCGTCCTCGGCCGCCATCTCCAGGGCCGGGCGCAGCGGGATGATCCGCGTCACCGGCTCGGGCTCCTTGGACTTGCCATAGGCCATGACGTCCGAAGCCAGGGTGATGGCGCGGTCCAGAGCGCGCTCCAGGCGGGGCAACGCCTGGGCCACCTTGGGATCGCCCAGCGCGGCCAGACGGTCCGACGCCATCTGAGCGCTGGTCAGCATGTTGCGCAGGTCGTGATTGATCTTGGCCACCGCCTCACCCAGGGCCGCCAGACGGGCCTTGGACGCCAGGGCCGCCAGCAGGTCGGCCTGCATGCGATCCAGCTCGGCCTCAGCGCGGCCGATCTCGTCGCGACGCTTGGAGACGGTGATGCGGGCGGCCGGATCGTCGGGATCGCCGCGGAAGGCTTCCATGGCCCGCGTGATGCGCTGCATGGGCCTGACCAGGAAGACGTTCAGGAAGGCGTAGACGAACAAGCCGGCCAGGGCGGCGATGAAGATGGTCACGCCGGCCAGCCGCCAGAAATACTCGACCAGCGCGGCCTTCAGGGGCGCGTCGGGCACCACCACCTCGACAAACTCGGCCTTGCGGAAACGCGGCTCGGCCATCACCCGAACCATGCTGCCCTTGGGGCTCGTCAGGGTGAAGAACGGCGCGGCCAGCCACGATCCGGGGTTCTGGCGGCGCAGATCCACCAGATAGGGCGTCTTGAACGGTTCCTTGGGCGGCAAGACGAGACGCCGCGCGCCCTCGGCCTGGACGGCGACGGTGACGGCGCCGGCCTGGTCGAACATCTGGTTGGCGACCGCGTCGCTGACCCGCAGCTCGGGATCGGACTCGGCAATGGTCGAGGCCAGTTCGCCGGCCCGCACGCGGTCCAGCAGCCACTGCTCCTCATAGGCCGCCAGGGTCGGCGGCACGATCAGCAGCCCGCCTAAGGCCACCACGATGGCGGTGAACAGCAGCAGGCGCGCCGACAGGCCGCCGGGCCACGGAAAACGCTTCCGAGGCGGGGCGGTCTTCGTTTCCGACGGCGAAACCGTTTCGACCATCCGGGGCGGCTACTTCTCGTCCAGAGGCGCGGCTCCGCGCCCTTTGCGCCAATGGCGCCACAACGGCGGCAGAAAGGCCAGAACGCCCATGCCGATGATGGGAAGATAAATGCGTGGCGAGAAGAGGGTCTCCAGCGTCACGGGCCCGCCATGGGCGAAGAGATGGCCAAGTCCCGCGCCAATGCCGGCATAGACAAACGAGCTCGGGATCATGCCCAGGATCGAGGCCAGGACGAAGGTGCGGACGGGAATGTTGGCCACGCCCGCCGCGACATTCACCGCCAGCAGCGGAAACGCCGGAATCAGCCTCAGGGTCAGCAGGTAGTTGAAGGCGTCGCGCCGCAGCCCCTCGGCCATGCGCGCCAGAAAGGCGTCGGGCTTGCGGCGCAGCACGTCGCCGAAAGCGGTGCGGAAAACCAGATAGGTGACGGTCGATCCACCGGTCGCGCCCGTGACCGCCAGCGCGCCGCCCAGGGGTCCAAAGAGAAAGCCGCTGGTCAGCGACAGGATCAGCGCGCCCGGCAGCGACACCGCCACCGAGCCGACATAGATCGCCAGATAGATCGCCGCGCACAGCACCGGCCGTTCGCTGGCGAAGGCCTGCAGCTCGGTTCCGCGCAGGCGCAGCTCTTCCAAGGACAGGTGGCCGGCCAGGCCGCTGAAGAAGGCGGCCACGGACAGGATCACGATGACCGCGAGCGGCCCGAAACGGCGCAGCAGAGTCAGCGCCCGTTCCCGCGTCATGGCGCGCCGACCGCGTCCTCGACCGCCGTGAAGCCGTCGGCGCGCAGGCGGGCGGCCAGGTCGCGCTTGATGCGGGTGACCAGGCCCGGCCCGCCATAGACCAGGGCCGAATAGAGCTGCACGGCCCGCGCGCCAGCGCGGATCTTGGCGTAGGCGTCCGCGCCGCTGGCGATGCCGCCCGCGCCGATCAGGGCCACGCGACCGCCCGCGGCGGCGTGGAAGCGCTTGACCACTTCGGTCGAGGCCGCCAGCAGCGGCGCGCCCGACAGGCCGCCGCTCTCGCCGGCATGGGCCGACTTCAGGGTGTCCGGGCGAGCGATGGTGGTGTTGCTGACGATGATGGCGTCCAGGCCCGCGCCGACCACCGCCTCGACGATGGCCTCGACCTCGCCATCCTCGAGATCCGGCGCGACCTTCAGGAAGATCGGATAGTCGGCGCCGGACGCGACCTTCAGCGCTTCGCGCGTCTCGGACAGGCGGCCCAGCAGTTCCTCCAGCGCCGCCTTGGTCTGCAGGGCGCGCAGGCCCGGCGTGTTGGGCGAGGAGATGTTGGCGGTGAAATAGTCCGACAGGCCCCACAGGCGGGTCAGGCCGGTGACGTAGTCCTGGATGCGGTCGCCGGCGTCCTTGTTGGCGCCGATATTGGCCCCGACCACGCCGCCCTTGGCCTTGCGGGCCGACAGGCTGCGGGCGAACGGCTCCAGGCCGCCATTGTTGAAGCCCATGCGGTTGATCACCGCCTGGTCTTCGGTCAGCCGGAACAGGCGCGGGCGCGGATTGCCGGCCTGGGCCAGCGGCGTGACCGTGCCCGCCTCCACGAAGCCGAAGCCGGCGGCCAGCATGGCGTCCGGCACCTCGGCGTTCTTGTCGAAGCCGGCGGCCAGGCCGACGCAGTTGGGCAGGTCCAGACCCGCCAGCGTCACCGCCAGGATCGGATCGTCAGGGCCTCCATCGCGCGGACCCAGGCCCCACTTCAGCCCCCGGATGGCCCAGCCGTGCGCGTCCTCGGGATCGAAGACGTGCAGCGCGCGGGCGGCGATATCGTGAAGGCTCATGCGAGATGGTCGCCCAATTGCGGCACGCCGTCGGCGTCGAGTTGCAGGTCGGCCTCGGTCACCACTTCGCTGATCAGCAGCGGGCGGAAGAGGTGCGGGAACAAGGCCCCGCCGCGCGAGGCCTCCCACTTCAGCGCGTCGCCCAGGGACTCGGCCTCGACGCCCAGCAGCACGAGATCCGCCTGGCCCTTGAAGTAGAGCGCGGCGGTCGTCTGGGCCTGGTCGGCGCCGGACAGGTGGATGAAGCCGTCCTGGTGGTCGACAGCCGAGCCCTCGAACCGGCCCACGGCCTTGGCGGCGTCCCACTCGGCGCGGGACAGGATCTTGTAGATCAGGGTCATTCGCCGCCGGCTCCGCCGTTCTCGCTCACGAAGAGCACGTGTTCGAGGATCGGCGGACCACCGCCGCCCCAGTTGAAGACCACGACCGTCGAGGTCGGGAAGCGGCTGCGCAGCTTGTTGGTCTGGATCGGCGAGGCGCCGCCCGTCAGGGCCAGGCGCAGGGCCATTTCGTGCATGCCCGGATTGTGGCCGACGACCATCACCGTGCCGACCGCGTCACCGTGATCCTCCAGCGCCTGGACGATCTCTTCCGGATCGGCGTGATAAAGATCGCGCAGGTGCTCGACCTTGGCCTTCGGGAAACTTGTCGCGACCTGTTCGGCGGTCTCGCGCGTGCGGCGCGCCGACGAGACCAGCAGCAGCTCCGGCGCATAGGCCAGGCCCGCCAGCACTTGCCCCATCCGCGCGGCGTCCTCGCGCCCGCTGGGCGCCAGGGCGCGCTCGAAGTCGCCGCCGCTCTGGGCGTGCCGCTCGGCCTTGCCGTGGCGCATCAGGATCAGTCGCTCCATGGGTCCTCCATAGCCGTCCGTCGCCTCGGCAGGAAGCGCGCGGTTGACACCTTCTTCGCATAGCGCTCCAAGGCGACATGGCTGCGCTCGATCTGGTCACGCCCGCCGCCCCGCCCACTGGGGGAGGAACCTGGCGGTTTCCCGCCGACGAACCGCTGCGGCTCGATTCGGGAGCGGTGCTGGAAGGCCTGGAGATCGGCTACCAGACCTACGGCCAGCTCAATGCCGACAAGTCCAACGCCGTCCTGATCTGCCACGCCCTGACCGGCGACCAGCATGTCGCCTCGCCGCATCCGGTGACGGGCAAGCCCGGCTGGTGGACCCGGTTGATCGGTCCCGGCAAGCCATTGGATCCGGCGCGCCACTTCGTCATCTGCTCGAACGTGATCGGCGGCTGCATGGGCTCGACCGGCCCGGCCTCGACCAATCCCGCCACCGGCAAGCCCTACGGCCTGACCTTCCCGGTCATCACCATCGGCGACATGGTCCGCGCCCAGGCGATGCTGGTCAAAGCGCTGGGCGTCGAGACCCTGTTCGCGGTGATCGGCGGCTCGATGGGCGGCATGCAGGCCCAGCAGTGGGCGGTGGACTATCCCGAGCGGGTGTTCAGCGTCGTGGTGCTGGCCTCCGCCTCAAGGCACTCGGCCCAGAACATCGCCTTCCACGAGGTGGGCCGCCAGGCGATCATGGCCGACCCGGACTGGCGCGGCGGCGCCTACGCCGATCACGGCGTGCAGCCCGGCAAGGGCTTGGCCGTGGCGCGGATGGCGGCGCACATCACCTATCTGTCCGAGCCCGCCCTGCAACGGAAGTTCGGCCGCGAGCTGAAGCGCGACGGCCTGTCCTGGGGCTTCGACGCCGACTTCCAGGTCGAGAGCTACCTGCGCCACCAGGGGGCCAGTTTCGTCGATCGCTTCGACGCCAACAGCTATCTCTACATCACCCGCGCCACCGACTATTTCGACATCGCCGCCGGCCATGGCGGGGTGCTGGCCAAGGCCTTCACGGGCGCGCGCGACGTGCGATTCTGCGTGCTCAGCTTCACCAGCGACTGGCTCTACCCCACCGCCGAGAGCCGCCACCTGGTGCGCGCCCTGACCGCCGCGGGAGCACGCGCCGCCTTCGCCGAGATCGAGAGCGACAAAGGCCACGACGCCTTCCTGCTGGACGAACCGGTGATGGACGCGGCCCTGGCGGGTTTCCTAAGCTCGGCCGAACGCGACCGGGGGCTGACTTGACCGACATCGCTATCCGTGAGGACTTCCGCGAGATCCTGCGCCTGGTGCGCCCGGGCTCGCGCGTGCTGGACGTCGGCTGCGGCGAGGGCGCGCTGCTGGACCTGCTGACCCAGGAGAAGCAGGTCGACGGCCGGGGGCTGGAGATCAGCGCCAGCGGCGTGGCCGCCTGCATGGCGCGCGGCCTGTCGGTGGTGCAGGGCGACGCCGACCAGGACCTGGATCACTTCCCCGACCGCTCGTTCGACTACGCCGTGCTGTCCCAGACCCTGCAGGCGACGCGCAATCCGCGCCACGTGCTGGACGAGCTGCTGCGCATCGCCGACCGGGCCATCGTCTCGTTCCCCAATTTCGGCCACTGGCGGGTGCGCTGGTCGCTCTTGAGCCGGGGTCGGATGCCCGAGACCAAGGCCCTGCCGATGCCCTGGTGGTCGACGCCGAACATCCACCTGTGCACGTTGGCCGACTTCATGGCCCTGACCGACGACCTCAATCTGCGGGTCGACGCCAGCGCCGCCTTCGCCGGAGCGGGCGCGGCGCGGGCCATGAACCCCGTCAGCGCGCTGGAAAATTGGCGGACCGAGACCTGCCTCTTCATGCTCAGCCGCAACGGTGTGGCCCCAACCAGGGAACCTCTGCCCGGCTCGGGCGATCTCTTCGACGGATGAAGACACTTCGTCTCATGACCTACAATGTCCACCGTTGCGTGGGCACCGACCGCAGGCTCGACGTCGAGCGTGTGGCGGAGGTGATCGCGGCTGAACGCCCGGACGTCGTGGCCTTGCAGGAGCTGGATGTCCTTCGGGCCCGCACCAAGGGCGTCGACCAGGCCCATCGCCTCGCAGAACTCCTGAAGATGAGCTTCCACTTCCACCCGGCCATGACCGTGGAAGAAGAACTCTACGGCGACGCCATCCTGACCGCCCTGCCCGAGACGCGGATCAAGGCCAAGGGCCTGCCGCTCTACAAGCGCGTGCCGGGCCTGGAACCGCGCGGCGCCCTGTGGGTCGAGGTCGATGTGGGCGGAACCAAGGTCCAGATCATCAACACCCACCTTGGCCTGGTGCCGCAGGAGCAGAAGCGCCAGGCGGCCGCCCTGCTGGGTCCCGACTGGATGGGCGACGACAAGTGGCTGGCTCCCGGCGTGGTGCTGGGCGACTTCAACGCCACGCCCTATTCGGCGACCTATCGAATGCTGCGGACGGCCCTGCGCGACGCCCAGGCGCCGACGCCAACCTGGCCGCGTCCCGCCACGGCGACCTTCCCGTCCAGCTTTCCGTTCATGCGCATCGACCACGTGTTCCTGACCAAGGGCCTGGAGACGCGCGGCGTCAGCTCGCCGTTCAGCCCGATGGCCCGTGTCGCGTCGGACCACCTGCCGCTGGTGGTCGATCTGGAGATCACGGCTGAAGGTGGTCCGGCGGCAGCGGCGGCGGCTCGGTAAGCCGGGCGATGTCGCGCTTCAGGCGCTTGCGCCGGCCCCAGGGCCGCCAGGCGTCGTCCGGCGCGATGGCGTCGCCCAGGCTCCAGTCGGCGATGAACTGCTGAACCCCGGTCAGGCGACGCGTCGGCACAGGCTGCAGCCGGCGCGGCGGGCCGCCCCGCACGTCCAGGGCGTTGATGGCCGCGCCCAGGCCGCCTTCCCGCGCCATCGTCTCCAGCACGGTCTCGGTGTCGCGGTCGATGAAGTGGCCGACCAGCCTGCCCAGGAAGGCGCGCACCGTCTCGCGCTCCAGTTCCGACCGGGCCTCGAAGGCCAGGTCGCACTCGCTGTCCAGGCCGATCGAGCGGTTGTTGAGGTTGGCGCTGCCGATCCGCAGCATCCAGTCGTCCATGATCGCCACCTTGGAGTGGACGATGATCGGCGCGCCCTTGGGCGTGTGGGCCGAGAAGGCCGAGAATCGCTTATGGACGTCACATTCGCGCAGGCGGTTGATCGCCGCCGTGCGGGCGCTGTCCATGGTCATCTGGTCGAAATAGCTGGGACTGCGGGCCGGGCCGATCGTCACCACCTCGGGGCCGTCCGGCTCGGCCAGGCGCTCGGCCAGGGCTTCGACGATGATCGGCGAGGTCAGGTACTGGTTCTCCAGATAGATCAGCTTGCGCGCCCGGCGGATCGCCGACAGGTGCAGCAGCAGGCTCTCGATGACCTCCGGCCGGCCCTGCCAGGCGGCCGAGGTGCGGGCCACGGCGATCGGCATGCGGCGCAGGTCGGGAAACAGGTTCTCGGGCCAGGGCGTCTCGTCCGGGCGCTCTGGTCGCTCGACGTGGTCGCCGCCCGAGGCCTTCCAGCGGTCCATGAACAGGTCGGCCATCGCCTCGCCCGCCCGGCCGTCGACCAGCATCGAGACCTCGTGGCGGGCCGGGTAGTGGCGTCCCGTCGGCAGGCGGCGCAGCGGGTTGTTGTCCAGGTGCCGGGTGTCGTCCCAACGATCGACGCTGATGTCGCCGCCGCTGATCAGGGCCGTGACGCCGTCGATGATCACCGCCTTCTGGTGATGGCAGGCGCTGGCCGGCAGGGTGGCGTCCAGGCGGTACTTCACCCGCGAGCCGGCGAAGAAGGCGGCGCCGCGGTGGGGGCCGAACAGCTGCGAGGCGGCGATCGGGAACGGCATGTCCCAGGTCAGCACCCGCACGTCCAGCGCCGGGTTCAGGGCCGCTTGCCGCCGCAGGATCAGGCCGATGCGATCGGCGTGAGTAGGATCGCGGCTCTTCCGGACGCGGTCAGGATCCAGGCGCGTCAGCGGATCGAACACCCAGGCCAGGATCCAGATCGACTTCTTGGCCGACAGGATCAGCGGCTTGAGCGAGTCAAACGCCTCGTCGTTGTCGATGAACAGGGCCACACGATCGGCGGGCTCGACCCGCCAGCAGTTGTATCCCGGTTGGAAGACTGAAGACCCCGGATCCATGTCGCCCCAAACGCCGTGAGCTAAGAGAACGCGCGGGGCCGTTTATGGCTGCGCTTGTTCACGGCGTCGCGTGAAATCCTCAGCCCGCGATGGCGGCCGCGTCGCGTTCGCCGGTGCGGATGCGCAGGGCCTGTTCCAGGTCCATGACGAAGACCTTGCCGTCGCCGATCTTGCCGGTGTTGGCGGTGCGCTGCAGGGCCTCGATGACGGGCTCGAGCACGTCGGTCGGCACGGCGATCTCCAGCTTGACCTTGGGCAGCAGCTTCACCTCGTATTCGGCGCCGCGATAGACCTCGGTCTTGCCTTTCTGTCGGCCGTAGCCGCGCACCTCGGTGACCGTCAGCCCCGACGCCCCCGCCTCGGTGACGGCCTCGAGCACCGCGTCCAGGCGGCTCGGCTTAATCACGGCGACGATCATCTTCATGGCGCGGCTCCCAGGAGCGAACGGTTGTTACGACTCCAAGCTAGGCGTCCGAGCGCTTCGCTCCAAGTAAGATCAGACTTCACGAGGGCCTGGCGCCTGATTGACAGGCACGGGACGCCCTTCGGTGTGGCGCGCGGGTGTCGGTCCCGCCGGACTGGGCAGCAGAACGCCGGGCGCGAACACCCTCGCCCGGGCCCGATGCCCCCGCGGCTTGACCGCGAAGGTCTGCTTGATCGCCTCCATCAGGATCACGCCGGCGAACCGCGGCCACAGACGCGCGCCTACCTGCTCGAAACCCTCGGCCCATCCGGACATGGCCCCGAACGGCGGCACATAGAGGGCGCGGGTCCAGCCGGCCGGTTCCAGGCCCGCCTCGCGGATCAGGCTTTCCAGCTGGCTGCGGCTGTAGGGTCGGCCGTGGCCGAAGGGCGTGGTCTCGGCCCCGGTCCAGACGCCGTCGCGCGACGAGGCGGCCACGATCAGCCGGCCGGTGGGCGCCATGACCCGGCCGATCTCGGCCAGCAGGGCGGCCGGGTCGTCGGCTTCCTCAAGCGCGTGGACGGCCAGGACGCGGTCGAACATGGCGTTGGGCAGCGGCAGGGCGGTCTCTTCGACCAGGCAGGCCTGGTTGCGGCCGCCGTGTGGCCAGACCTCGACGCCCTGCTGGGCGGGCATGGCGGCCACCACGCGGCGCGCCCGGGCGCGGGCGGCGTCCAGGAACGGCGTGGCGTAACCCACGCCCAGGATGTCGAGATCCCGCGTATCGCCCCAGGCCTCCTCGACCTTGCGAGTGAGCATGGTCCGCGCCGCGCGCCCCAGGGGGGCGGCGTAGAAAGCGCGCAGGTCCAGCACGTCGCGGCGCATTGAGTCTCCAGAGCCGAAGCCCCATCCTTGTAGGCGCGCCCGCGCCCTCGTACCAGAGCACCGACATGCCCCTGACCGTTCATCAGTTCCCCTGTCTGTCCGACAACTACGGCTTCCTGATCCGCGACGAGGCGACCGGGAAGGTCGCCACGATCGACACGCCGGACGCCGACGCCATCCTGGCGCAGCTCGACACGCTGGGCTGGAGCCTGGACCTGATCCTCAACACCCACTGGCACCCCGACCACGCCGGCGGCAACGAGGCGCTGAAGACGGCCACCGGCGCGACCATCGCCGGCCCGGCCGAGGTGACCCGCATCGCGCCGCTGGACCGGGTGCTGTGTGGCGGCGATACGATCGCGCTGGGCGAGACGCAGTTCGAGGTAATCGACAGCGGCGGCCACACCCTGGGACACATCGCCTATCACGACGCCGAGGGCGCCATCGCCTTCGTGGGCGACACCCTGTTCGCCCTGGGCTGCGGCCGACTGTTCGAGGGCACGCCCGAGCAGATGTGGGACTCGCTGTCCCGCGTCGCCGGCCTACCCGACGACACCACCGTCTATTGCGCCCACGAATACACCGCCTCAAACGCGCGCTTCGCCCTGTCGGTCGACGACGACCCCGCGCTGAAGGCCCGCGCCGACCAGATCTTCGCCGCCCGCGAGCGCGGCGAGCCGACGGTGCCGACCACGATCAAGGCCGAGAAGGCCACCAATCCGTTCCTGCGCGCGCCCCTGCTGCGACCTGACGCCGCCTCGCCGGCCCAGGCCTTCGCCGAGATCCGGGCCGCCAAGGACAGCTTCAAGGGATGAGTAGCGTGACTGACCCAAATAAGGCGGAACGGGCCATCGCCGGCGACCTGGGCGCCAAGGAAATCGTCCGGATGCTGGACCTCCAGCCGCATCCGGAAGGCGGCTGGTACAAGCAGACCTTCCAGGACGAACCCGGCCCCGACGGCCGCCCGGCCTCGACCTGCATCTATTTCCTGCTCGAGGCCGAGCAGGTGTCGGTCTGGCACCGGGTCGACGCGGTCGAGACCTGGCACTGGTACGCCGGCGCGCCGATCTCGATCAGCCTGTCGCCGCCCGACGCCAAGGGCGTCACGGCCTATGTGCTGGGTCCCGACCTGCGGGCCGGCTGCCGGCCTCAGGTGGTGGTCCCGAAGGACTGGTGGCAGACCGCCGTCAGCCTGGGGGCCTGGACCCTGGTCGGCTGCACGGTCGCGCCGGGCTTCCGTTTCGAAGGCTTCGAGATGGCCGCTCCCGACTGGCGCCCGTCGAAAGGGTGAGCGGCCGCCGAAACCGCGCTCCCCCAGCCCCCGCGTCAACCTGTCGCGGGTCCCCAAACAGGGTCCCCATAGTGGGTAACTTGGTCGCATGGCGTCGGTATCTGAGCCATGCAATCCTTTTCTGGTCGCGTTAATAGCGTGGGCCCAGGGGAACCAAGTAACAGATGTCCGAAGAGTACATGAACGCTCGCGCAGCCACCCGCTACGCGACGGATTACATCCTGCGCTGGGTCGAAATCGCCAATGAGGTCCACGGGTCCGACCTTTTGTACGCCCTGGTTTTCACCACCCTGTGGGCCGGCAACTGCTCGCACATCCGCGGCGGCGTCTATGCCGAGGTCGACGACATTCCGCCCGATCACGAGCGCCGTCCGCTGACCGTGCGCCAGGTCGCCGACTCCCTGGGCCTGCCCTACGAGACCGTGCGCCGCCGCTTCGTCGAGATGCTGGAAAAGGGCATGGCGCAACGCGTCGGCCGCGAGGGCTTCATCGTCCCGTCCTCGGCCCTGGCCCGCCCCGAAGTCGTGCAGGGCCTGAAGCGCTCGCACGTCAGCCTGACCCGCTTCCTCAAGGAACTGAAGACGATCGGCGTCGAGGCGGCCTAAGGCCCCCTCGTGCCCGCCGCCGACCGCGCCCTGCGGGGCCTTGCCTGGCTGATGTTCCTGGTCACGGCCATGACGACCAACGTCGTGGGCGTGCTGATCCCGGAGGTCGCCAGGGCCTACGGCCTGAACCTGACAGAGGCCGGCGGTCTGCAGTACGCCACCATGGCCGGCATCGCCCTGGCCGGCCTGTTCCTGGGGGGCATGGCCGACCGGCGTGGTCACCGGACGACGGTAATCCTGGGCCTGGCGCTGTTCGCGCTGGCCTCGGTCCTGATCGCCTTCAACCGGGCGCTTGCGCCGCTGCTCGTGCTGTTGTTCGCCAGCGGCCTGGCTATCGGCGTCTTCAAGACCGGGGCGATCGCCCTGATCGGCGACCTGGCTCGCACGCCAGCTGAGCATGCCCGCGAGATGAACATCGTCGAGGGCTTCTTCGCCCTCGGCGCCATCGCCGGCCCGCCGATCGTGGCGCGGATGCTGGCGGCGGGCCTGCCGTGGACAGCGCTCTACGGCCTGGCCGGCGCTCTGACTCTGGGCCTGCTGGCGCTGGCCCTGATCGTCCGCTTCCCCTCGGCCCGACCGTCGGCAGAGCCCGAGCGCGCCGGCATGATCGCCACCCTGGCCATCGCCCGCGATCGAACCGCCCTGGGGTATGGCGCCTGCATCTTCCTCTATGTCGGCGTCGAGACGGCCGTCTATGTCTGGATGCCTGCCCTGCTGGCGGCCGAGGGCGCCAAGACCCTTCTGCCCGGCGCCTGGGCTCTATCGACCTTCTTCGTGCTGCGCGCCGTGGGCCGCTTCGCCGGCGCTTGGACGCTGGAGCGGCTGGGCTGGGCGCGGACCCTGGCGGTCTGCGGCGTGGCGGTGCTGGCCTGTTTCGCGGGCGCCCTGGCGGGAGGACACCAGGCGGCGGCGACGCTGCTGCCGCTGTCGGGCCTCTTCATGTCGGTGCTCTATCCGACCCTGAACTCGCGGGCGATCAGCGGTTTCCCGGTCGAGCGGCACGGCGCCGCGGCGGGCTTCATCCTGTTCGTGACGTGTTTGTCGGCCGTCTTGTCGCCGCTGGCGATCGGCGCGGTTAGCGACGCCTTCGGCGGTCCGCGCGCGGGCTTTGCGCTGGCGACCGGCATGGCGCTGGCCCTGACCGCCGCCCTGGTCTTCAACGCCGCGAAGGCCCGCGCCTAGACGCTGGAGCCGCGCACCACCAGCTCGACCGGCGCCAGGGTCGAGCGCGCATCCTCGCCGGCCATGCGGCGGAACAGCAGATCGACCATCGCCCGCGCCCCGAACGCCAGGTCCTGGCGCACGGTGGTCAGCGGCGGGTTGCTGTGACGCGCCAGGACGATGTCGTCGAAGCCGACCACCGCCACGTCACCAGGCACGGTCTTGCCGGCCGCATGCAGCGCGCCGACGGCGGCCAGGGCGATGACGTCCGAGAAGGCGAAGATCCCGTCGAATGGCGCGCCCGTCTTCAGGAAGGCGCCCGCCGCTTCTTGCGCTTCTTCCATCGTGTAGGGCGTGGAAACGACCAGGGCCGGATCGAACGGCAGGCCGGCCTCGGCCAGGCCCTTCTTGTAGCCTTCGAACCGCAGCGCCGCCTCGGGCGCGTCGACCGCGCCGAAGAAGGCGATGCGCTTGCGGCCGCTGGCGGCCAGGTGGGCGACG
The DNA here is from genome assembly GCF_058807295.1 of Caulobacter sp. GW821-FHT12D05. Classification (NCBI taxonomy): domain Bacteria; kingdom Pseudomonadati; phylum Pseudomonadota; class Alphaproteobacteria; order Caulobacterales; family Caulobacteraceae; genus Caulobacter; species Caulobacter sp. GW821-FHT12D05. Next base: position 242,018 of record NZ_JBXAQO010000003.1, on the reverse strand, counting down.
GCCAGGCGACCGCCCTCGACATTGTCGCTGCCCACCGCGCAGTAGCGCTGGCCCGGCAGCTGGGCGCCCCAGACCACCATCGGCTTGTAGCTGTCGGCGACCGCGTTCAGGGCGTCATGCTGGGTGCTCTGGCCGATCAGGACGAGGCCGTCGGCGCGGTGCGACTGGATGATCCGGTCCAGCCAGCCGGTCTCGGTGACGATCACCTTGTTCAGCAGGACGGAATAGTTGCGGCGGGTGATCTCGTCGGCCAGGCGGCCCAGCATTTCCAGGAAGAACGGGTCGGAGATCAGCTGTCCGGTTTCGTGCGCCAGCGGAATGACGACGCCGATGGTGTCGGTCTTGCGCAGGCGCAGGGACCGCGCCGACTGGTTGACGACATAGCCGTGGGTCTGGGCGATCTCGACGATCTGGTCGCGCAGCGTCTTGGGGATCAGCGGATTGCCGGCCAGGGCGCGGGACACCGTCGAGATCGACACGCCCGCCATGCGAGCGATGTCGGCCATCTTCAGGCGGCCACGTTCGGGCGCCTCGGCGATGTCGGGGCTATCCATGAGGAGACAATAGAACCTTGCGTACGCGCGAAAAGCCTCGCTAGCGTCGCATTACGCGCGGTTGTGCGCGGGCAGCGGCGCCAGGAGGCCGTGAACAGCGAACACTGCTATTCGAGGCCAGTAAACGACGACTGAGCGCTTATGGTTACGCTTGCAAGATTTGCAAAGCGATACCCTTGAGACGGGAGTGCGTCCGGGCGGCGAACCGCTCACACTTCGCCTGACGCGCTCTGTCAGCGGTTGATCACCTTGATGATGCGCTTGGAGGAAGGGCGACCAGCCACACCCTGGTCGGGCGAATAGGTGATGGTCAGCGAACCATCCTTCAGGCTGGCGGCGGGCTTGTGACCCTCGGCCAGCAGCACCCGGGCGATGCGCGAGATCAGCGAGCGATCGCCCTTGCGGGCCATGCGCTCGAAAGCCTCGGCGACCACGGTGGCGGAATCGGCGGCCAGGACCGAGGTCTCGGGCCGCACGTCCTCGACGGTCGAGAACTCGATGTCGCGCTGGGCCGCGCGGCTGGCGCGGGCGGTGGCGATGCGCACCCGCTGGACGAAGACGCTGAACGACAGGATCGACGGCGGCTGGATCGAGGTGGCCCGGCCCGACAGGGCGGCCGCCGCGCCCATCGGGGCGTCGTCGGTGAACAGGATCATCCCGCCCAGCTTGGTCACCCGCAGCACGGGCTCGCCCAGGTCGTTGCGATAGATGACGTCGCCACGCGAGGCGGCTTGCGGCGACAGCACCCAGACCTCGGCGCTGTTGTCGAACTTCATCAGGGGGCGGGGCGCGGCCTGGTCGAAGATGAAACCGCCACCGGCTTCGGAGACATAGCGGGCCACGGGCGGGGCTGTGACTCGGCGGGCCTCCGCCGGGCCCTTGTGGCCGAGCAGAGCGTCCCGCAACGCGTGCGGCAGCTGCTGGGCGTTCGCGGACGCCGCCATGACCATCAGAGCCGCGATGGTCAGGGACGCGCGCGCACCCCAATCGCCAAGCTCCGCCTTACAGAATTTCATGCGATCCGTACTGCCCGCCGACTGGGGCGAATCTTGGACGCGTTAACGTCCAAACCCCGAAGCCACGCGCATGAGGCCAAACTGCAACAGCAGGCGTCAAGTCCAGGCTTCGGGGAAGGTCGTCAGGACCTGGCTTACGCCATGTACTGGCCGCCGTTCAGGCTCAGCGTCGCGCCGGTCACGAAACCGGCCCGCTCGCCCGACAGGAACGAGACCATGTCGGCGATCTCCTCGCCCTTGCCCAGGCGGCCGACCGGGATGCCGGCGACGATCTGGGCCAGAACGTTTTCCGGCACCGCCGCCACCATTTCGGTGTCGATATAGCCGGGGCAGATCACGTTGACCGTCACGCCCTTCTTGGCGTTCTCGAGCGCGAGCGCCTTGGTGAAGCCGATCAGGCCGGCCTTGGCGGCCGAATAGTTGGTCTGGCCCATCTGGCCCTTCTGGCCGTTGATCGAGCTGATGTTGACGATCCGGCCCCAGCCGCGATCGCGCATGCCCTCGATTACCGGGCGGGTCATATTGAAGGCCGAGTCCATGTTGACCCGGATCACTTCGGACCACTGCTCATAGGTCATCTTGTGCAGCATGCCGTCGCGGGTGATGCCGGCGTTGTTGACCAGGATGTCGACCGGGCCCAGCTCGGCCTCGACCTTTTTCACGGCCGCCTGGCAGTCCTCGAAGTGGCCGACATTGCCCTTCACGACCATGACGCCCAGTTCCTTGGCGCAGGCGGCTGCCGCTTCTTCGTTGCCGGAATAGCCCGCCGCCACCTTGTGGCCGTCGGCGATCAGCCGTTCACAGATGGCCCGACCGATACCGCGGGTGCCGCCGGTCACGAACGCAACTCTCGTCATCTGATCTCTCCCGATCGCGATTTTTCTTATGGTTCACGTGATCCGCGCGCCCCAGCAAGAGGAAGCGCGCGGCCACGGCTAAGGTTGCGCGACGTTTTTGTCTCAGCCCAACTCTTCTTCTCAGAGAGCTTCGACACACATGGCGACGCCCATGCCGCCGCCGACGCACAGGGTGGCCAGGCCCTTCTTGCCGCCCGAGCGCTTCAGCTCGTGCACCAGGGTGATCAGGATCCGCGCGCCCGAAGCGCCGATCGGGTGGCCGATGGCGATGGCCCCGCCGTTGACATTGACCTTGGCCGGGTCGAGGCCCAGCTCGCGGACCACGCACAGCGACTGGGCGGCGAAGGCTTCGTTGCTTTCGACCAGATCCAGGTCCGAAACCGACCAGCCGGCCTTTTCCAGCGCCTTCTTCGAGGCCGGGATCGGGCCGGTGCCCATGATCTCGGGCTCGACGCCGGCATTGGCCCACGAGACGATCTTGGCCAGCGGCTTGAGACCGCGCTTGGCGGCTTCGTCGGCGCTCATCAAAACGAGGGCGGCGGCGCCGTCATTCAGGCCCGAGGCGTTGGCGGCGGTGACCGAGCCTTCCTTGTTGAAGACCGGCTTCAGGCCCTGGACGCTTTCCAGCGTCGCGCCGTGGCGGATGAACTCGTCCTTGTCGACGATGGTGTCGCCCTTGCGGCCCTTGATGGTGACCGCGACGATCTCGTCGTCGAACTTGCCGCCCTTCTGGGCCGCCTCGGCCTTGTTCTGCGAGGCGACGGCGAACTTGTCCTGGTCTTCGCGGGTGATCTGCCAGCGGCTGGCGATGTTCTCGGCCGTCTGGCCCATGTGGTAGCCGTGGAAGGCGTCCCACAGGCCGTCCTTGATCATGGTGTCGACGAATTGCAGGTCGCCCATCTTCTGGCCGCCCCGCAGGTTCTGGGCGTGCGGCGCCTGGCTCATGCTCTCCTGACCGCCGGCGACGACGATATTGGCCGAACCGTCGGCGATCTGCTGAGCGCCCAGGGCGACCGCGCGCAGGCCCGAGCCGCACAGCTGGTTCAGGCTCCAGGCCGGGCTCTCGACCGGGACGCCGGCCTTGACCGAAGCCTGGCGGGCCGGGCCCTGGCCGGCGGCGGCCTGCAGCACCTGGCCCAGGATCACTTCGTCGACGTCGGCGGGCGTGATGCCGGCGCGGGACACGGCCGCCTCGATGGCGATCTTGCCGAGGTCGGAGGCGGGCAGGCTGGCGAGCGCCCCGTTGAACGAGCCGACCGGGGTGCGGGCGGCGGAGACGATGACGATGTCGCTCATTGGATAGCTCCCGTGACGTTCTGACGTGACGCCTTCGCGGTTGCAGCGTCACCGTTTTTGCAGTGCGGCGCCAAAAGTGCACATCCGGCCGCGTGCGTCACGACCACATTTTCATGCCTTCGCGACAGCTCCAAGTCATCAGACCACTGGCGCCATGCCTTTGCATTAGCGATAGTGCGGTGCGAGAAGCGGATGTAACCGCTGCCCTAGGGAACGAAATGTCCGAGAACCCTGAAAAAGGCGAAAGCACCGCCGGCGCCGAGAAGGCCGCCGGTCAGCGCGTGATCATCAAGAAATACGCCAACCGTCGCCTCTACAACACGGCGTCCTCGTCCTACGTGACCCTCGAACACCTGTCGGACATGGTGAAAGAGGGCGTCGACTTTGTGGTCTATGACGCCAAGTCCAATGACGACATCACCCGTTCGGTCCTGACCCAGATCATCTTCGAAGAAGAAAACCGCGGCGGCGGCCAGAACCTGCTGCCTATCCAGTTCCTCCGCCAGCTGATCGGTTTCTACGGCAATTCGATGCAGGCCTTCCTGCCGTCGTATCTGGAAATGTCGCTGGAGAGCTTCTCCAAGCAGCAGGAACGCATGCGCGGCCAGTTCGCAGGGCTGGCCCCCGGCAAGATCCCTGGCATGGGCGTCTATGAAGAACAGATCCGCCAGAACATGGCCCTGTTCGACCGCGCCATGAAGATGTTCTCGCCGTTCGCCTATGTCCGCCCCGAGGACGCCGGCGCCGCCCCGGCCGAAGCCGCTCCGGCTCCCGCCGCCGCCCCGGCCGGCGACGATTCCCTGGCCGAGCTGAAGCGCCAGATGGAAGCGATGCAGGAGCAGCTCGCGAAGTTGGCGAACAAGTCTTAACCACAACAGTCCAGGCGATCTTAACCGTCTCGGCTCTACGAATTCGGGTATGAACGGCCCGATCGATCCTCTTCGACGCCCAGGTCCCGCACGCCGCGCCTTGCCGGCGCCGCGCGATGACCGACGTCCTGAGGACGAGCAAGAGGCCGTCTTCGTCGTGGAGGAAGACGCCCCCCCACCGCGCCAGGACCCACCGCGTCGCGAAGGCTTCGCCGCCTTCGCCGCCCATGTCATGGGCCAGTCGGGTCAGAAGCGCGGCCTGCGCGGTGGGCAGGAAGTGCTCGATACGGCCAGATCGACCTATCTCGGGACGGAATATTCCGGCCCCGCCGATCGTCGTCCGCCAACAGGCCTGCTGAAGAAGACCAACATCTAGGGCTCGCCCGGGTCCCGAAACGGGAACCGCCGGGCTGGCGCGGAACTTGCTTGGACGTTGACGATATCAACGCCGCGAGCCCGCCATGCTGTCCGTCGCCATCCGCATCTTCGACGTCGCCGTCGTGGCCCTGATCTTCACGGCGTTGACCTGAGGGTCCGCCCTCGTCCTTCGACAAGCTCAGGATGAGGGCTAATTTTGACGTCGCTTCAGTAGAAACCTCATCCTGAGCCTGTCGAAGGACGAGGTTTCGGCCCTACAGCGCTTCAAGCCGACTCCAGCAGCATTATCGTCCCCTGCCCGCCGTCGGCGCAGATGCTGACGATGGCGCGCTCGCCCTTCGGACGGGCGGCCAGCTCCTTCACCGCCTGGCTCAGGATCCGCGCCCCGGTAGCCCCGAACGGGTGACCCAGCGCCAGCGACCCGCCGTACGGGTTCATCCGCTCGCGCGGGAAAGCGCCCATCGGCGCCGTGACACCCGCCTTCTCCGACAGGAACTTGGCGCTCTCCCAGGCGGCGATGTGCGACAGCACCTGGGCCGCGAAGGCCTCGTGGATCTCCCACAGGCCGACATCGGCATAGGTCATGCCGTTGCGGGCCAGCATGCGCGGCACGCCATAGGCCGGGGCCATCAGCAGGCCCTCATGCCGCAGGTCGATCGAGGTGACCTCGTAGTCGACGATCTTCACCTTCGGCGTCTCGCCCGGCAGGCGGGCCATGCCGGCTTCGGAGCCGACCCAGATCGCCGCCGCCCCGTCGGTCAGGGGCGAGGAATTGCCGGCCGTCAGCGTGCCCTTGCCGCTGGTCTTATCGAAGGCGGGACCCAGCTTGGCCAGCTTCTCCAGCGTCGAGTCCTTGCGCGGGATGGTGTCGCGCTTGGCGCCGCCGATCGGGATGACCAGGTCGTCGAAGAAACCTTCCTCCCAGCCCTTCACCGCGCCCTGGTGGCTGGCGAAGGCGTGGGCGTCCTGGTCGCCGCGCGACAGGTTCCATTCCTTGGCGGTGATCTCGGTGTGCTCGCCCATCGACAGGCCGGTGACCCGGTTGGCGACCTTGGGAATGAAGAGCCTGACGTCCTTCAGGTTCAGCGCGCCCAGGGCCTGCAGCCGTTGCCCGCCGGTCTTGGCGCCCTGGAACTTGCGGATCCAGTCCGACAGCGCGACCGACAGGCCGATCTGCACCCGGCTCATGCTCTCGACCCCGCCGACCAAAGCGAGATCCCGGCCGCGACCGTCGACCATGCCGGCCGCTTCGATCGCGCCGATCATGCTGGTCGAGCAGGCCATGATCGTCGAGAAGGCCGGGATGGTCGGATCGCCGCCGGCGTCCAGCAGCACCTCGCGCGCCAAGTTGCTCCAGGTCAGGTTCGGAATGACCGTGCCCCAGACCGCGAAGTCAGGCTTCACGCCCTGGGCCAGCATGGCCTTGACCACCGGCACCGACAGCTCGATCGCGTCGTACGAAGCCAGCGGCCCATCGACCTTGGCGAAGGGGGTGCGGACGCCCTGGGCGATCCAGACATTCGAGGCGGATTTGGCGGCGGGCATGGTTCGATCCCCAAGCGGAATGACTTCGCTATAGGTAGTAGATCAGAACCGCGCCCGCCGCCTCTTGTCGAATATCGACGTCTAAGGGTTTTTCGGCCCCGGGATTGGCGTCGGCGGCGGGTCAGTCTGGCACTCGAACGTATCCTGCTCGAAGTAGGGAGATGTCGTTCCCCACCATTGGTACTGCTGGCCGGAGCAGTACAGCGTGCGCTCACCAACGATCTCGGCGTGCGTTTCGTCGGAGTAGTAGACTCGGTCCCAGCCGTTTTGCAGCGCCGCCGAAGCGGGTAGCGACAGGCTCAGCCCCAGCAGCGTCGCGGCCGCGGCGGCTTTCATGATGGTCTTCAGTTTCATCCAACCCTCCATGTCGCGCGAATGCGCAAAACAATTGAAGGCTGTATTTTCATTTGAACAATCTAGAATGATCATTTCTTTTGTAGAAAGACGGGGACCGCTTGCGCCGGCGCCATGAGCCATCGCAATTTCAGGCTCCGGTCCGCCCCTTAGGCGCGGTGCCCTATTTGCGCGGCGACGCCGAGCGGCTTAATCCGACGGCATGAGCACCGATCAAGACCTCGACACCCTGGACCTCGATGCCAAGAAGGCCCGCGCCAAGGCGTGGTTCGAAAGCCTGCGCGACCAGATCTGCGCCGCGTTCGAACAGCTCGAGGACGAGGCCCCGGCGGACCTCTATCCGGGCAAACCCGGCCGCTTCGAGAAGAAGCCGTGGGACCGGCCGGCCGGCGGCGGCGGCGTCATGGGCATGATGCATGGCCGGCTGTTCGAGAAGGTCGGCGTCCACGTCTCGACGGTGCACGGGACCTTCACGCCCGAAATGGCCAAGACCGTGCCCGGCGCGGCCGAGGATCCCAGCTTCTTCGCCACCGGCATCAGTCTGATCGCGCACATGACCAATCCGCGCGTGCCGGCCGTGCACATGAACACCCGCTTCATCGCCACGACCAAGAGCTGGTTCGGCGGCGGCGGCGACCTGACGCCCCTGCTCGGCTACCAGCGCCAACAGGACTTCCCGGACGCCATCGACTTCCACGCCGCCTACCAGCGGGCCTGCGACAAGTACGATCCGGACTGGTACGCCAAGTACAAGGCCTGGTGCGACGAGTACTTCTTCCTGCCCCACCGCAACGAGCCGCGCGGGATCGGCGGCATCTTCTACGACCACCACGACAGCGGCAGCTGGTCCAAGGACTTCGCCTTCACCCAGGACGTCGGGCGGGCATTCCTCGAGATCTATCCGGAGCTGGTCCGTCGCCGCATGGGCGAGGCCTGGACCGCCGACGAGCGCGAGCAGCAGCTGGTCCAGCGCGGCCGCTACGTCGAGTTCAACCTGCTCTACGACCGCGGCACGATGTTCGGCCTGAAGACCGGCGGCAATGTCGAATCGATCCTCAGCTCGATGCCGCCGACGGTGAAGTGGCTCTAAGCCTTGGGTGACTGGGGACACTTGGCCCCCGTGTCGATCCACGCCTTGATCAGCTCGCCGAACTGAGCCTGCGTGCCCGGGGCAGGAACGCGGCCCGCGCCGGGGTTCCAGGCCCAGCCGACCAGGTGGTCCCGAGCCATGTGGTCGTGCAGCTGCGCCATCGACTTGCCGCCATTGGTCGCCGGATTCTTGATCTGGGCGCAGATCTGCGCCAGCGACTTGCCCTGCCAGGCCATCTCGGCCGGCGCCAACGCCCACTTGGGATCGCCGGGGATGCTCTTGATGTCCTGACCCCAGGTCGGGACGTTCTTTGCCGTATGGCATGAGAAGCAAGCCAGGCCGGCGGGACCATGGCCGCTGTCGCCGGCCACCATCGGCGGATTGTGCGGATGCAGGTCGTCGCCCTGGGTCGGGGCGCGCTGGACGGGGTGGCAGTTCAGGCAGCGCGGGCTCTGGATCACCTTGCCGGCTTCCTGGAACAGGGCGACCGAACGCGCGCCCGGATCCTTGATGGACTGGAAGCTGGCGGCGGTCTTCAGCGCGACCGGCGCGGGCTTGGCCGCCGTATCAGGCGCGGTCTGGGCGCCGGCGACAACGGCGCCGGCGAGCGCGACGGCCCCGGCAAGCATGACGACGGTAGCGGCGCGCATGAGCGTTCTCTCCGGAAGGGTCCGGACTCGAACGCTTCAGCTTACCCTTGAGTTTCCTGAGCCAGGAACCGGCCGATCCACTGGGCCATCCGCACGCGGTCGTTCGTGGCGCTCAGGCTGGCGATCGCCGCGTCGGCCTGCTCGTCGGTGAAGCGGGTCCCGCGCCGGGCCTCGATCAGCGCCTTGGCATAGGCCGGCGTGAATTCCGGGTGGAACTGCATCGAGATCGCCTTGGCGTCGTCATAGGCCAGGATGCCGTAGGGCGTGAACGCACTGCCACCCAGCACCCGCGCGCCCGGCGGCAGGGCGGTCACCTGATCCTGGTGGGAGCCGGGCACGGAGACATGGGCCGCATCGTCCATCCAGGGTTCGTGCGCCGACACCTCGTAGGCCTGCAGGCCCACGCCCCAGCCCCTGTCGGACTTCTCGGCCTTGCCGCCGAACGCTTCGGCCATGATCTGGTGGCCAAAGCACACACCGACCAGCGGCTGCTCGCCCTTGGCCTGGCGCAGGAAAGCCTTCAGCGGCTCGATCCACGGCAACGGATCATAGACCCCGGCCGCCGAGCCGGTGATGACATAGGCGTCGTTCTCGGCCGGATCGGCCGGCAACTCGCCCGCCTCGACGTCGTAGACCTGGTAGCTGTGCCCATCGCCCAGCAGCGCCTCGAACATCGCCGAATAGCTGCCGTAGGTCTCCGCCAGGTCGCCCGGCGGATGGCCGGTCTGAAGCAGGCCGATCTTCATCCTAGTAGACCATCCCCTGAGCCACGGCTTTGAGCCGCTCGATCGCGCTGAACTTGTCCTCGATGAAGTCCTGGTCGATCCACCAGATCTCGATCTCGCGCATCACCTCGCCGACCATCGGGCCCTTGGGCACGCCGGCCATCATGATCTCGTCGCCCGACAGCGGGAAGGTCGGCGGGGTCCAGGTCTCGGCCAGGGCCAGCAAGGCGCGCCATTGCGGGGCGGTGGAGTCGCGGCCCGAGCCCGCCCAGGCCAGCTTGATCCGATCACTGAAGGCGCGCACGCCCAGGCCGTAGACGGCGCGGCGGGCCTCGCGCGGGCTCATCCATGAGACGACGCGCGGGTTCTTGCCCACGGCGTCGACCAGGCGGTCGCGGACATTATTGGGCAGGCGCAGGCGCTCGGCCACCTGCTCGGCGACCTTGGCGTCGTCGGGGATCAGGGCGGCCAAGCGCAGGTCGGGATCGTTCTCGAACAATTGCTCGGTCTCGATGGCGACCAGGGCTTCGAAGCGGGCCAGCGACTTCACCGACGGCAGGATCGAGCCCAGCACCGCCGTGGCCGCCATCAGGCGGAAGGCTGGGCGCGGATCTTCCGCGGCCAGCATCTTCATCAGCTCCTTCTGGGTGCGCTCGGCGGCGCGGCCCGAGACCATGCCCTTCAGCGCCTTGCAGGCGGCCAGGCCCTTCTGGTCGGCCTCGCCCTTGCCGTACCAGGCCTGGAACCGGAAGAAGCGCAGGATGCGCAGATAGTCCTCGCGGATGCGGGTCATCGGATCGCCGACGAACACCACCTTGCCCTCGCGCGCATCGGCGATGCCGTGACCGGTCGGGTCGAACAGGTGACCCTCGACGTCGGCATAGATGGCGTTGAAGCGGAAGTCGCGGCGCTCGGCGTCCTGGCCCCAGTCCTGGGTGAAGGCCACCACCGCCCGGCGACCGTCGGTCGAGACGTCCTTGCGCAGGGTGGTGATCTCGTAGGGCTGGCCGCCCGACAGCGCCGTGATGGTGCCGTGGTCGACGCCGGTCGGGATCGCGCGCAGGCCCGCCTGCTCCAGGGCGTCGATGACCAGGTCGGGCGTCAGGGTCGTGGCGATGTCGATATCGTCGACCGGCTTGCCCATGATGGTGTTGCGCACGCAGCCGCCGACGAACCGCGCGCAGCCCGGATAGCCGCGCGCCTCCAGGGCGGCGATCACCGCCTTCGTCTCCGGCGAGGTTATCCACGGCGCGGGGCCGATCGTTTCAGTGCTCACGCCTGTTCCCACTCATGCGTTGCGCCCGTCTAGGGGGCGACATTGTTAGGCCAGGAGGCCCTGTTTTCGCCAGCCGTCAAACGCCCTGTTCGGAGGGGTGACGACCGTTTTCGTCGTAAAGCGCCTCGTACAGCGACCGAAGCATGCCCGCCGTCGCGCCCCAGATGAACCGATCGTTCCACGGCATGGCGTAAAAGTGACGGCGCGCGCCATCCGGCGCCTCGCGGTGCTGGCGCTGGTGGTTGGCCGGATCCATCAGGAACTCGAACGGCGTCTCGAAGACGTCGGCCACTTCTTCCGGACTGGCCGTGAAAGTCGCCTTCGGATCGACGAAACCGACCACCGGCGTGACGTAGAAGCCGGTCACCGTCTGATAGCCGTGCAGCAGGCCGGCCAGGGTCACGCGGGCCGGGTCCAGCGCCACCTCTTCCTGCGCCTCGCGCAGGGCCGTCTCCCAGGGCAGCTCGCCAGGGTCGCAACGACCGCCGGGGAAGGCGATCTGGCCGGTATGGCTGCGCATGGTGTCGGACCGGCGCGTCAGGAGCACCGTCAGGCCCTCCTCGTGCTCGATCAGACCCACCAGCACGGCGGCGGGGCGCAAGGCGTGCGGATTGTCGACCTTCAGCCCCGGATTGAGGTCGTAGTCGGACCGCATGGGGTTGGCGAGGCTCGGATCATAGTCCGCGATCGGATGCAGGCGGCTGGTGATCCAGGCGCGGCGTTCATCTCTCGTCATGCCGGCGCCGATCCGGGCGGGGCGATCGGGAAGAAGGCCCCGTTCGAGGTCACGCCCCAGGTGTCGCCGTTGAGGCTCGCCATCTCGGCCAGCTCGTAGAACACCGGGCGGGCGATCAGGGCCTCCAGGCCGCGACGGACGTGGACGTAGGGTCGCGGCTCGCCAGTCGCGGCGTCGATCTCGACACGGACGACGTTGTCGGGACCAGCCTCGACCTCGTCGCCGACATTGGTCTGGAAGACGAGCGCCTCGCCCACGCGGTCGACCCGCGTGGCGATGAACGGTGCATCCTCGACCGTGATCTTCATCTTCTCCACTGGCGTGACCAGGTGATAGCCGTCCGGATCGAGCCGCAGCACGGTTGAGAACAGCCGCACCAGAGCCTCGCGGCCGATCGGCGTGCCTTCGTGGAACCACACCCCATCCTTGCGGATGCGAATGTCGATCTCGCCGCAATGGGGCGGGTTCCACAGATGCACCGGCGGCAGGCCGCGCACGCCGGCCGCCTTCGCAGCTTGGGCGACGCCGTCCAGTCCGGCTTTCGGCGTATCGGTCATCACTGATCAGTTAGGCCGTACCAGCCCGGCACTCAAGCGCGCGGATCGATGGCGACGAGACCCGACAGACCCTCGTCGCCACCTTGCCGTAGCGGCAACAGCAGCACGCGGCGCTGGTCCACGGGGCCGGGCATGACGACGCCGGCGGTGTGGGCGTTGGTGAAACCCACCCGGCCGAAATAAGGACCGTCGCCAACCAGCAGCACGGCCCGCCAGCCAGCGGCGCGGGCGGCCTCGACGGCGCTCTCGACCAAGGCCTGGCCCAGGCCCGCGCTGCGCTCGTCGGGATCGACGGCCAGCGGACCCAGGAACGCGACCGGCTCACTGCCGATCGTCACCGGCCACATGCGGCAGCAGCCGACCGGCGCCCCGTCGCGGATGGCCACGAACGAGCAGTCGCTCAGCAGGGTGTTGCCCTCGCGCAGGCGCTCGGACGACTTGGCGAAACGGCCGGGGCCAAAGACCCGGTCGATCAGGTGAGTGACAGCGGCCTCCATCGCCGGGGTCTCATGGACCAGCGGCGGATAGGGCGCGGGAGAAATAGTCTTTTGAACGGAGGTCATCGGCCTTCGGGAAATGCGAAAGGGCGTCGGGGGCTCCCGACGCGAAGGCGCGACCGGGAGGGCTTCAGGTCGTGGCGCGTTCGCGCTGAATTCGTCGCAGGCGTCGCATGCCCTGAAACTCCCAAAAGATGCGCGCGCTGTAGGGCCAAGGCTTTCTCAGGTCAATAACGTTGCGGTGCGACAGCTTGGCCCTATGTTCGGCGCCATGTCCGACCCAGCGTCCCCGGCCGCAGAGCCCGTTCCCGACACCTCTACCCGCGCCCTGTTGCGGGAGCGTGACTTCCTGCTGTTCTGGGTGGCGCGTTTCGTCTCCACCCTGGGCGTGCAGATCCAGTCGGTCGCCTTGGGCTGGCAGGTGTACGCCATCGCCCGCCTGACCCACTCGGTCGGCGAGTCGGCCTTCATGGTCAGCATGATCGGCCTGGCGCAGTTCGTGCCGCTGTTCCTGCTGACCCTGGTCGCCGGCGAGAATGCCGACCGCCGGACCCGCAAGCTGATCGTCGCGACCACCCTGGCCCTGGACGCCGTCAGCGCCGGCGTGCTGCTGACCCTGGCCCTGATGGGCTCGCACCAGCTGTGGCCGATCTTCGCGATCTCGGTGCTGTTCGGGGCCAGCCGCGCCTTCCTGTCGCCCGCCAGCAGCGCCATGGGGCCGATGCTGGTGCCGCGCCCGCTGCTGCCGCGCGCCATCGCCTGGAACTCGCTGTCGTGGCAGGGCGGCTCGATCGCCGGCCCGGCCCTGGGCGGCCTGCTGCTGATCCACTCGCCGGCCCTGGCCTTCGGGACCTCGCTGGTCCTCTACCTGGTCGCCGCCCTGCTGGCGCTGTCGATCCGCCGCAACACCAAGCCCGAGACCCAGCCCGGCTCGCGCGTCGACCTGATCAAGGAAGGCCTGGCCTATGTCTGGAACAACAAGATCGTCTTCGGCTCGATCTCGCTGGATTTGTTCGCGGTGATCCTGGGCGGGGCCACGGCCCTGCTGCCGGTGTTCGCCAAGGACGTGCTGCATATCGGGCCCGGCGGCTTCGGCCTGCTGCGCGCGGCCCCGGCCATCGGCGCCTCGCTGGTCGGCGTCTACCTGGCCAGCCAGCCGATCCGTCGCCATGCGGGTCTGATCATGTTCGCGGGTGTCGCGGTCTTCGGCCTGGCCACGGTGGTGTTTGGCCTCTCCAAGCTGGTCTGGCTGTCGGTGGCCGCCCTGGCCGTGCTGGGCGGCGCCGACATGCTCAGCGTCTATGTCCGCCAGACCCTGGTCCAGATCGTCACGCCGGACCACATGCGCGGGCGAGTCGCCGCCGTCTCGGGCGTGTTCATCAGCGCCTCCAACGAGCTGGGCGAGGTCGAGAGCGGGGCGGCGGCCTGGCTGCTGGGTCCGATCGGGGCTGCGGTCTTTGGCGGCGTCGGGGCCATGGCGGTCACCGCCGCCTGGGCCTGGCTGTTCCCCGACCTGCGCAAGGCAGACCGGTTGGAGTAGCTAGACGCCCGCCAGCTTGCGGATCCCATCGCCCGTCAGGCGGCGGATCAGCCACTCGTCCATCGTGGCCGCCCCCAGGCTGTCATAGAAGGCGATCGACGGGGCATTCCAGTCCAGCACCGACCATTCGAAGCGCCCCAGCCCCTCGGCGACGCAGCGCCGGGCCAGATTGACCAGCAGCGCCTTGCCGGCGCCCGAGCCCCGCGCCGATGGCCGCACGAACAGGTCTTCCAGCCAGATCCCGTGCCGGCCGACGAAGGTTGAGTAGTTGTAGAACCACAGCGAGAACCCGACCGGCTGACCGTCCAGCTCGGCGATGTCGGCGAACGCGCGCGGATTGTCGCCGAACAGGGCGGCGGCCGTATCAGCCTCGCTGGCCGTCACCGTGTCGAGCAGCTTTTCATAGTCCGCCAGATCGAGGATGAACTGGTGGATCAAAGCGGCGTCTGCGGGCGTGGCGGTGCGGACGGAAACAGGCATGGCGGTCTCTGCGGACTATCGGGACTTCGTTCTGGAGCAACTGGCCCCGCTGGGCCACATCACCTCGCGCTCCATGTTCGGCGGAGTCGGCGTCTATGCGAACGGCCTGTTCTTCGCGCTGATCGACGACGACACCCTGTACCTCAAGGGCGACGAGACCCTGAGGAGCGAGTTCGAGGCCGCCGGCTCGCACGCCTTCGCGCCGTTCGGTCACGACAAGCCGATGGCCTACTGGACCGCTCCGGCCGAGGCGTTGGACGACCAGGACATCCTGCTGGAATGGTCGAGGAAGTCGCTGGAGGTCGCGGCCCAATCAAGCGCGAAGAAGGCAGCGACCTCCAAGAAGAAGCGCTAGCCGATCTTCACCCCCGGCGGCGGCTCGCTGCTCTCGGGCACGAAGAAGTCCGGCATCAGGGTCGCGGCCGGATCGACCTTGTACTGGTCGTAATCCCGCACGCCCTCGCCGTACAGGAAGGTGTCGTCGATCAGGAACTGGCCGGTCAGCTCGCGCGACGGCTTGTTGAAGATCGCATAGGCCGCGTCGGCCATGATCTCTGGCGTGCGGCAGTGGCGCAGGCCCTCCTCGCCGGTCAGGGCGAACTGGATGGCGGCGGTGGCGATGCCGGTGCGGGGCCACAGGGCGTTGAAGGCGATCCCGTCGCTCTTGAACTCCTCGGCCATGCCCAACACGCACATCGACATGCCGAACTTGGCCATGGTGTAGGCCACGTGCGAGCCGAACCAGCGCGGCGACATGTCTAGCGGCGGCGACAGCATCAGGACGTGCGGATTGGCCGACTTCTTCAGGTACGGGATGCAGGTCTTGGAGGTCAGGAACGTGCCGCGCGTATTGATCTGATGCATCAGGTCGTAGCGCTTCATGTCGGTCGACAGCGTGCCGGTCAGCGAGATGGCCGAGGCGTTGTTCACGCAGATGTCGATCCCGCCAAACTGGGCGACGGCCTTCTCGACCGCCTCCTGGACATTGGCCTCCTCGCGCACGTCGACCACCAGCGGCAGGGCCTGGCCGCCGGCCGCCTCGATCTCCTTGGCGGCGGTGTAGATGGTGCCCGGCAGCTTGGGATGGGCCTCGGCCGTCTTGGCGGCGATGACGATATTGGCCCCGTCGCGGGCGGCGCGAAGGGCGATGGCCAGGCCGATGCCGCGCGAGGCGCCGGTGACGAAGAGGGTCTTGCCCCCAAGGGGACCAGTTTGGCTCATGAGCGTGCTTCCCGAGTTCGGACGAGGTCGATGCCGGCGATGATGAAGCCCACGATGAAGCTCATCTTGGCCACGTGCGCGATCGGACCCTGATCCTTCAGCGCCAGCCCCGCAAGGCCGATGACGAGCGCCGCGATCCAGAGCCCGGCGGAGATGCGGAACGCCTTGGCTCGCAGCAGGTCGATGGCCCAGACCACCATGCCGATCGACCAGACGCTGGAGGCGATCATGTACGAAGCCTCGCCGAAGATCTTGGCCGACGAGGTCCGCACCAGCATCACGCCCAGCAGGCCCAGCACGAAGCCGATCAGGCCCAGGGCGCTCGCGCTCCGCCGGCTGGCCGACCAAACGCCCAGCATGCCGATCATCAGCAGGAGGTCGATGAGCACGTAAACGAGGTGCGGCTGCGGATCGACCAGGCGCGGATAGATCAGGAACGGCGCGACGACATCGATGGCCGACCCGACGATCGTGGCGACGCCGGCCAGGCGCAGGACAGTCCGGTTGTCCATCAGGCGCCGGCTCCGACCGTTTTCACCGACAGGTCCCATAGGCGGTCGGCCGCTTCGGGGTCGAGAGCATGGGGCATGACACCGTTCCAAGGGCGCTCCTGGCTCCACGGGACCGCCTGGTTGCAGTCCTCCAGATAGAGCCCGCCGACGCCGTCCAGCTCGTCACCGACCGCGGCCCAAACACTGGTCGCCGCGCCCTGCTCGGTGCTCTTGAAGCCCTCGCGCGGCTTGTCGTTCTCGTCCAACCAGCCCATGGCCCGCTGTTCCTCGATCGACATGTGCCGCTGCAACGGGGTCATGATGCCGCCGGGCATGACGGCGTTGGCGTTGACGCCCTGGTCCTTGAAGCGTTTGTCGAAGCCGACCGCGAACAGGCTGTTGGCGGTCTTGGCCTGGCCGTAGGCTTCCCACTTGTCGTAGTCGCGATGCTCGTAGTTCGGGTCGTCGAAGTTCACCCCCGCCCGGCGGTGGCCGATCGACGACAGCGACACCAGCCGCGAGCGCTTACCGGACGCCTTGGCGCCGGCGACCAGGTTCGGGGCCAGCAGCACCGACAGCAGGAAGTGGCCCAGGTGATTGGTCCCGAACTGCATCTCGAAGCCGTCGGCCGTGCGCATCAGAGGACTGGCCATGACGCCGGCATTGTTGATCAGCAGGTCGACGGGCCGGTCGCCCCAGACGTTGGCGAAGTGGCGGATCGACGCCAGGCTGGCCAGATCGACCATGCCGAAGCTGGCGCGCTTAGAGCCCGCCTCTTCGTTGATCGCGTTGGCGACTTCCTCGCCCAGGTCCGGCTTGCGGGCGGCGATGATCACCTCCGCGCCGGCCAGGGCCAGGGCCCGCGCCGTCTCGACGCCGATGCCGGTGGCCGCGCCGGTGACGATGGCCGTCCGCCCCGACAGGTCATGGCCCGCGACGACCTCGCGCGCCGTCGATTTCGCCCCGAAGGGCGAGGTGATGCGATCGCTCATGATGTTCCTCCCTCGTATTCTTGTTGTCTGGAACGCTACATCTGGATGGCGCAAATCCCCAGGGCGATCGCCAGGCACAGCGGCCCATAGGCGCGGCGGTTGAGGCGCCAGAACGGCGTGCCCTCGGCATAGCGGAAGATGGACGGGACATAGGTCGCCAGGCCTCGGCCGGCGAACACCAGGAACAGACCCCAGCGCGCGGCCTGCAGCCACGGCTCGAACGGCGTCGGCGGCAAGGCGCTGGCCAAAACGAAACCGCCGCCGATCGCGAGCGCCAGGGCGACCGCCGCGCTGGCGACCAGGCTCGGCGCCTTCATGCCGCGCGTCCGGCCCACGACATGCTCGACCATCGAAGCCTCGTCGTGGCCGGGCCAGCGTCCGCCAAAGCCCCAATAGAGGTGCACGGCCGCCAGCAGGAACAGGACGCCGGCGACCAGCCCGGCCAGCAGCACGGCCTAGCCGACCTTGGAGAAGTCGGGAGCCCGCCGCTCCATGAAGGCCATGAAGGCCTCGCGGGCTTCGGCGGTCTTGAGGCGTTCGCCAAACAGCGCGCCTTCGGTGTCCATCAGCTCGGCGATCTTCTCGGCGTCGCGCATCAGGCGCTTGGTCGTGGTCAGGGCGCCCAGCGGGCGGGTGGCCAGCTGGTCGGCGGCGGCGCGGGCGCGGGCCCGCAGGTCAGCCAGCTCGGCCGAGCCGTTGGCGATTCCCCAGGCCACGGCGGTGCCGCCGTCGATCGCCTCGCCCAGGGCGAACATGGCGTAGGCGCGGGCATGGCCGATACGGGCCGGCAGCAGCCAGCTGGAGGCGGCTTCCGGCACCAGGGCCAGGTTGACGAACGGCACGGTCAGGCGCGCGTCGGGCGTGACGTAGACCAGGTCGCAGTGCAGCAGCATGGTCGTGCCCACGCCCACGGCCTGGCCATGGACGGCGGCGACCAGCGGCCGGGTGGCATTGGCCAGGGCCTTCAGGAAGCGGATCACGTGGCGCTCGCCGGTGGCCGCGCCCGTGGCCTGGGCGGCGAAGTCCTGCAGGTCGTTGCCGGCCGTGAAGCTGTCGCCGTCGGCCTGGAAGATCACGACCCGCACGGCCGGATCCTTCTCGGCGGCCTCCAGGCTGTCGGCCAGCACGCCGTACATGTCGTTGGACAGGGCGTTCTTCTTTTCCGGACGCGCCAGGGTCAGCGTCATCACGCCGGCGTCGATCTCGACCTTAACGTGGTCCGTCATTGGTGATCTCCCTTGGGGAACTTGGTCTGCAGACTGGAGAGCCAGCGCGCGACGACGCCGATCTCCTCGTCCGTGAAGCCTTCGGTCAGGTGGGCGTTGATGCCGTCCAGGCCAGCCTTGGCCGCCTCGCGGGCGGCGCGGCCCTTGTCGGTCAGATGCAGGCGCATGGCGCGGCCGTCCTTGGGATCGGCGCGGCGTTCGACCAGCTCGGCCTTGGTCATGCGGTCGATCAGGCCGGTCATGGCCGAGGGGGCCAGGTCCAGGGCGTCGGCGGCCTCGCCGATCAGCGCCCCGTCCTGTTCGCCGAGATAGAACAGCACCCCCGACTGCGCGGCGGTGGTGACGCCCTTGGCCGCCATCTTGCCCTCGATCCAGCGCTGCACGCGCCGATGGCCGGCGTTGAGCAGGAAGATCAGGCGGCGGTCGGCGGGCACGGGCATGCGCGCCAGATTATGTTTCGTATGCGAAATGTCAAACGGGCGTTTTTAGGCGGCGCTTGAATTTGCCGAATACCAGCCCACGCCCTCGTCATCGACGGTGCGCTGGATCCGCCCTCGCCCGATCAGGCAGTTGAGGTGCGCCAGCGCCTCGCCCGTGGCCATCCCCAGCAGGTCCGGCCCGATCGGCCGCGCGAACAGGGTGCCGAACGTGTCGACCACCCGCTTGGGCTCGGCCAGCTTCTTTTCCAGGCGCGAGAGGCCCCGCTCGTGGCCCGAGATCAAGCCGTCGATCCGGGTGTGCAATCCCTCGAATGGATCGTTGTGAGCCGGCAGCACGATCACCTCGTCGGGCACCGCCGCCTTGACCTTGGCCAGCGACCGCAGCCAGTCGCTCAAGGGATCGGCGTCGGGCTCGGTCGGGAACACCGAGACGTTGGACGAGATGCGCGGCAGCACCTGGTCGCCCGAGATCAGCACGTTGAGCTCGGGGCACCACAGGCAGGCGTGGTCGGGCGAGTGCCCCTGCCCCGTCACCACCCGCCAGGTCCTGCCGCCGATGTCGAAATCCTCGCCGTCGCTGAGGCGGCGATAGCTGTCGGGCAGGGCGTAGATCGCCTTGCCGAAGCCGCCGAAGCGGGCCTTGTAGTTTTCGATGGCGTCCTCGTCCCAGCCGGCGGCGTGGAAGAACTTCACCCCGTCCTCGGGCGCCGCGCGGCCAGTGTCGGCCACCAGCATCCGGCACTGGAAATATTCCAGGCGGGTCATCCACAGCCGGCAGTCGAACTTGCGGGTCATCCAGCCGGCCAGGCCGACATGGTCGGGATGCAGGTGGGTGCAGATCACCCGCGTGACCGGCTTGCCGCCCAAGGCGTCGGCGAAGGCCGCGCGCCAGGCCTGGCTGGTCTCCTTGGTCTGGACGCCGGTGTCGACCACCGCCCAGCCTTCCCCGTCGGCAATAGCCCAGACATTGATGAACTGCAGCGAGCCGCCCAACGGCATGCGCAGCCACAGGACGCCCGGCGCGACCTCGACCGCCTGGCCCGAGCCCTGCTCCGGCGCGGTCTCGAACGGATAGACCAGGCGGCCCTTCCGGGGCTCCTGAGTCTCTTCGGCCGTCTCGCTCTCTTCGAATCCGTCGCGCATCGCGTTCCCTTCAGACGCCGTTCAACCGGCGCTCGTCCTTGATTTGACCCATTTTTTGCCTCCGAACCCAGTCATCATCATGCCCAGGTCGGACGGTATCTTGACCCCTAGTACCGGCACGCGCTTATGTCCGCGCGAGGAATCCACCCAGGAGACATTTCCCATGAAGCGTTTCGCGATCGGCCTGACGGCCGCCCTCGCGGTCGCCATTCTGACCCCTGCAGTCGTTATTTCGGCGCAGAAGGAAGAGAAGGGCAAGCCCGCCGCTGTCGACGCGAAATCGCGTGAAGCGGGCATGAAGGACGCCCCGGCCCTGATCCAGGCCACCGGCGCTGGCTGCACGGTTTCGGACGCCCGCTTCATCGGCGAGGACAAGAAGGCCGGCTCCAAGTACTACGAAGTCGCCTGTAACGAAGGCATGGGCTTCGCGCTGATCGCCAAGAAGGACGTCGCGCCGCAGATCTATACCTGCCTGGAATCGAGCCAACCGGGTCCGGACGGCAAGACCGGCGGCCTGGCCTGCGTGCTGCCCGGCAACGCCAACCCCGGCGCGGGCCTGGCCCCGTTCGTCAAGAAGGGCGGCGCGACCTGCGACATCGAAAACACCCGCGCCATCGGCTCGGGCGCCAAGAACTCGTACTTCGAAGTCGCCTGTAAGGGCGGCGCCGGCTACATCGTCCAGACGGTCTCGCCGCTGAACATCAACGGCGAAGTCACGGTGAACAGCTGCCTGCTGTACGAAGAAGGCGGCAATGTCAGCTGCAAGCTCACCAACCGTGAGACCCAGCTGGCCGTCGTCAACACGCTGAACACCGGCGCCGCGGCCGCGGGTACTGCTTGCGCCGTCAAGGACAAGCGCTACGTCCTCAGCACCAAGACCGACAACTATTTCGAAGTCTCGTGCCAGGACGGCAAGGGCTACATGTACCAGCAGACGGCGGCTTCGGGCGCCTTCGCTCGGGCCATCCCCTGCGCCCAGGCCGGCTTCGTCGGCGGCGGCTGCACCATGACCGACGCGGTCGCGGCGCAGACCGAACAGGCCGGCTTCTACAGCAAGCTGGCGACCAAGGCCGGTTTCCCCTGCGACGTCGAAAAGTACGGCATGCTGCCGAGCCAAGACCCGAAGAAGGAAATCGTCGAGCTGAAGTGCAAGAACAGCGAAGTCGGCGGCATCGCCGTCTTCACCGCCACCGGCGGCACGGTGTTCGACTGCCTGACGGCCGAGTTCAACGGCTATCGCTGCAGCTTCACCAAGAAGGACACGCAGTTCGCGCGTCTGAGCCAGGACCTGGTCGGCTTCAACAAGGCCTCGTGCAAGGTCTCGGACGCCCGCGTGATCGGCTCGACCGAAACTGAAGGCTTCGTCGAAGTCGCCTGCTCGGACGGTCTGCCGGGCTGGGTGCTGGGCTATCCGACCGGTGTCGCCAAGCCGGCCGCCAAGGAGTTCCTCTCCTGCGTCCAGGCCAAGGGCATCGGCGGCGGCTGCAAGCTGCCGACCAACAAGGTCAAGAGCTGATCCCAGCCTAGAGCTTGAATGAAGAGGCCCGCCCGGAGCGTTCCGGGCGGGCTTTCTTTTTGACCGAAGGGCTGGCTAGGCTCTCGTCATGCTCCGCGCCCTGACCCTCGCCTTCGCCCTCATCGCCTCGACGGCTCATGCCGGTGAGCGCTACGTCTCTATGGGCAGCTCCTATGCCGCCGGCCTGGGGATCGCGCCTTATCAGGATGGCGCTCCGGCCCGGTGTGCGCGGTCGACGCGGAACTACGCCCAGCAGCTGGCGGCCAAGCGCGGCCTGACGCTGGTCGATGTCGGCTGCAGCGGGGCCAAGACCTCGGCGATCCTCCAGCCGTGGGGCGAACTGCCGGCCCAGATCGACGCGGTGACGCCCGACACGGCCCTGGTCACGGTGACCATCGGCGGCAACGACATCGGCCTGGTCGGCGGGCTCTACGGCGCCTCGTGCCGCAAGCTCGGCGAAGCCAATTGCGCGCCAGCGACGACGCCCGGCGAAGCGGACTATGCGGCGTTGAAAACCGCCATGACCGACATGGTCGCGGCGATCCGGCAGCGGGCGCCGAAGGCCAAGATCGTGCTGGTCGAATATCCGACGATCTTGCCGCCGCAAGGCGCCTGCGCCGCCACGCCGCTGAGCGATGCGGACGCCGACGCGGCGCGGGCCAAGGCCGCGCGGCTGTCGGCCATCACCCGCGAAGCCGCCACGTCGGGTAGCGCCACGGTGATCACCACCGACGACTTCAGCCGAGGTCATGACGCCTGCGCGGCTCAGCCCTGGATGAACGACTACCCGGCGCCGGGCGCCGCGCCCTATCACCCGAACCTGGCGGCCATGACCGCCATCGCCCAGGCGCTGGACGCCGCCCTGCCCCGCTAGAGCGCCGCCTCGATCAAACGCGGACCGGGCGTCGCCATGGCGCGGGCGAAGGCGTCATCGAAGGCCTGCGCCGTCTCAGCGCGCTCGGCGGTCATGCCCATGCCCTGGGCCACCTGAACCCAGTCGATGCGCGGATCACCCAGGTCGAGCAGCCGCGAAGCCGCAGGTCCGGGGTTGCCGGCGCCGGTGCGGCCCAGCTCGATGCCCAGGATGCGGTAGGCGTGGTTGGCGAAGACCACGACGGTGACGTCCAACTGCTCGCGGACGATCGTCCACAGGCCCTGCACCGTGTACATGCCCGCGCCGTCGCCGGTCAGGGCCAGCACCTTGCGGTCCGGGCAGGCCACGGCCGCGCCCAGCGCCAGCGGGATGCCCTGGCCGATCGCGCCGCCGGTCAGCGACAGCCACTCGTGAGCGCGGGCGGCCTTGGTCTGGGTGAAGATCGGCAGGCCGGCGGTCACCGCGTCGTCCGAAATCACCGAGCCCGTCGGCATGTGCTTGGCGATCGAGGCGCCGATGGCCCAGGCGTCGAACCGCCCGGCCGGCGCCTCGGGCGCGGCATAGGTCTCGACCGGTCCGGAGGCCGGCGCGCCGACCGCGTCGGCCAGGGCGTTCAGCGCCGCCGCCGCATCGACCTCGCGACCGCACAGGGTCTCGACCGAGCAGTGCTCGGGCACAAGCACGCTGGGCCTGTCGGGATAGGCGAAGAACGCCACCGGCCGGGCGGTCGAGACCAGAATCATCAGATCGACGCCGTCCAGGTCCTTGAGGGCCTGCTCGGCGAAATAGGGCAGCTTGTCGGGCCGGAAGCGGCCTTCGCCGCGCGCCTGGCGGGCGGTGAAGGTGTCGGTCAGCACGCGCACGCCATGCGCCGCCAAGCGGCCGGCGGCGGCCAGGGCGGCCTCGCCACACGCGCCCGAGCCCAGCAGCAGCACGGGTTTCTTGGCGAAGGACAGCGCCTTGCGCACACTCTCGATGGCGGCCTTGTCGGGCTTGGCGAAGGCGGGCGGCGTCACCACCGGCCCCTTCACGGTCGCCTCGTTCCAGGCCGCGTCGGCCGGAAGGACCAGACAGGCGTTGCCGCCGGGCGTCCCGTAGCTGGCGACGATGGCCTCGGCGGTCAGTGGCCCGACGCTATCGGCGCTCTCGGCCGACTTGACCCACAGCGAGTTGGGCGCGGCCAGGGCGGCGATGTCGCTGTTCAGCGGGGCGTCGAAACCACGGTGATAGGTGGCGTGGTCGCCGATGACATTGACCACCGGCGTGTACGCTCTCCGGGCGTTGTGCAGGTTGGCCGCGCCATTGGCGTAGCCGGGGCCCAGATGCAGCAGGGTGCAGGCGGGCTTGCCGGCCATGCGGCCATAACCGTCGGCAGCCCCGGTCGCCACGCCCTCGAACAGGCACAGCACCGAGCGCATGCGCGGCTCGCGATCCAGGGCCGAGACGAACTGCATCTCGCTGGTGCCGGGATTGGCGAAGCAGGCGGTAACCCCGTTGTCGGCCAGGGTGGTGATCAGGGCGTCCGCGCCGTTCATGCCGTCCTCCACTTTTATGCCTCCTGTCTCCGACATTTCGGCAAGGCCGCCAACCCGGTTGCGCTGCCGATGGCAGCTATTGCAGTCTGGTCGACAAAATGGGGGGAAAACTTGCCATGAAGGCCATGAGCCCGGCCGCGCGCTGGACGCTGGTCGCGTCCGTCATCGCCGGCGTCAGCTATGTCGCGACCTGGGTCGTCGAGCTGCCGCCGCTGGTCGAGACCGCCTGGAAGGGCGCTGGTGTCGCGCTGCTGGCGTTGCACGCGGCGTTGCGAGCCCGCAGCCTGGACGGCTGGTTGCTGGTGGCGGCCATGGCTCTGGGCGCGGCCGGTGACGTCTTATTGGAGACCCACGGCCTGACGGTCGGGGCCATCGCCTTCCTGCTGGGGCACCTCGTCGCCAGCGGTCTTTATCTGCGCCATCGGCGAAGCGCCGCCCTGGCGCCGCTGGTCCTGATCCCGGCGGTCACGGCCATCGCCTGGATGCTGCCCGCCGACCGCGCCGCCGCGCCGAGCATCGCCCTCTACAGCGTCTTCCTGTCGGTGATGGCCGCCACGGCCCTGGGCAGCCACTTCCCGCACAAGAGCGTCGGGCGCGGGGCGCTGATGTTCGTGCTGTCGGACCTGCTGATCTTCGCCCGCCTGGGTCCGCTGCCGGACAATCTGGCGACCGGGCTGGCGGTGTGGGGTCTGTACTATTTCGGCCAGATGCTGATCTGCGTCGGCGTCGCGCGTACGCTGCAGTCTAGAACCGCATGACCCCGGCATCCGGCGCTTCCGCGAACAGCCGCGCCAGCTCTTTCGGCCGCCGATCCCTGGCCAGGGCCTGGTTGATATAGCCCTTGTCGGTCAGCTCGCCGCTGGCCGCGTCGGGCGCGCCGTCCAAGATCAAGGCGCGCGCGATCTTGCCGCCACCGCCCTTGGCCGCCGCGTTCATGCGTGAGAGGCCTTCGAAGATCTGGGCACGGACGACGTCCGTGTCCCCGAGCCGCTCGCAGGCCTTAGCGTCCAGGAACAGCATCAGGCCAACCCCGTCCTGCCCCTCGCCGCAGACCACCGCGTCCGAGACCACACCGCCGATCGCCGACACCGCCGCCACCCGCAAGGCCCCGGCCGCGACGAAGGTCCCGCTGGCCAGCTTGAAGTTCTCCACCAGCCGACCGTCGAACACGAGGCCGGCCGCCGGGTCCTCGGGATCGGCCAGCCGCGCGGCGTCGCCCAGGCGGTAGAAGCCATCCTCGTCGAAGGCCTGCGCCGTGGCTTCCGGTTGGTCGAGATACCCGGGCGAGACCTGCGGCCCCTTGACCCGGATCTCGAACTTGCCGCCGTCGCCAGCGGGCACGAGCTTCACGGCGGTCCCCGGCGTCGGCAGGCCGACCATGCCCGAGCGCGCATTCAGCCAGTGGATGTTGCAGGCCGTCGGCCCGGTCTCGGTCGCGCCATAGCCGGCCGCGAAGGTGATCCGCTCACCGACGGTGCGCACCGCCACGGCCTGGACGCGGTCCAGGATCGACTGGGCCATCGAGGCGCCGCCGTACTGGATCACCCGGACCTTCTCGAAGAACTTGGTCGCCAGGGCCTCGTCGCGCTCCAGCTCGCCGACGAACAGCCCCCAGCCGGCCGGGACCATGTTGTGATAGGTTGTCGCCACCTCTGAGAGGTTGCGGACGGTCTCGGCGAATTTGCCGGGCACGGGCTGGCCGGCGTCGATGTACAATGTCCCGCCTCGGTGCAGCACCATGTGCAGGATGGCGTTGGCCCCCAGGCTATGGCTCCAGGGCGCGGAATTGACCAGCACCGGCGGCTCGGGGTCGGCATAGCAGCCTTGGATCTGGGCGGCGTTCAGCGCGATGTTGGCGTGGGTGCAGACCACCGCCTTGGGGCGTCCCGTCGAGCCGGAGGTCAGCAGCAGCTTGGCGACGTCTTCCGGATGGGCGACGGGCTCGACCGGCTGGCTCTTGAGCAACTCATCAAACGCCACGTCGCCGGGACGCGCGTTGCGGCTCACCACGACCGGCAGGCCGGCCAGGAACGGCGCGGCCAGGGCGTCGCCGAAGGCCTCGGCGTCGTCGGCATAGACGGCGGCGGGCTTCAGGCGCTCGACGGCGTGCTGCAGGCGGGTGAGGTCCGCGCCCTTCAGCCCGTACTGCGGCGACACCGGCGCGGCCGGCGCGCCCAGGCTCATGGCGGCGTAGGCGATCAGGGCGTGGTCGATCCCGTTGCGCGCCAGGATCAGCAGCGGTTGGCCGCGCGAGAGACCCAGTTGCGCGAGACCGCCGGCCAGCGTCGCCACCCGCTCCTTGGCCTGGGCATAGGTCACTGTCCGCCAGCCTTCGCCATCGCGTTCAGCCAGCCAGACCCTATCCGCCGCCTCGATCGCCCAGCGCGCCAGCGGCTGGGTCGTGGTCTGGACCGCGTCCGAATAGGGCATGGGATTGCGCAGGATCAGCGTCTCGCCGTGGCGCTCGACCTCCAGCGCGCGGGGCGCATAGCGAGCGTCGCGGAAGGGGGCGGTGTTGAGGGCTGATCCGTCCATGGCCTGTTATGCGCCCCCCTCGACATTTTTTCCAAGACCTGTCGAATTCCACCGAACCCGCGCGTCTCTCAGGTCGAAGCGTCGCGATGGCCGCGCGCTCATGGGAGACCAAAGATGCAATACGCCCTGCTGATCTACGAGAACGAAGAGCTCTATCGCGGCGACAACGGCCGCGCGCTGGACGAGATCATCACCGCCCACATGGCCCTGGCCAAGGCGCTGGAGGAAGAGGGCATCCTGCGGGGCGGCTCGGGCCTGAACACCGGCGACACGGCCACCACCTTGCGCAAGAGCGGGGGCCAATACGCGCTGCATGACGGTCCGTTCGCCGAGGCGCGCGAGCAGCTGGGCGGGTTCTATCTGGTCGAGGTTCCCGACCTGGACGCGGCCATGGCGGTCGCCAAACGCATCCCGCTGGCCGGCGACGGCTCGGTCGAGGTGCGCCCGACGACGGACTGCTAGTTGGTCACCCTCGACCAGACCGCGCGGGAGGCCGGGGGGCGGATTGTCGCCGCCCTCGCCGCGACCTTCCGCGACCTGGACCTGGCCGAGGAGGCCTATGCCGAGGCCTGCGCGCGGGCCGCCGCCGTCTGGCCGGCGGCCCCGCCCCTGGACCCGCCGGCCTGGCTCTATGCCACGGCGCGGCGGTGCGCGCTGGATATGATCCGCAAGCGGAACGTCCGCAGCCGCCTCGCGCCCCATGCGCCGGAGCCAGAGGCCACGGCGGAGGACATCCTGGCTTCCGACGCCCGCCTGATCCCGGACGAGCGGCTGCGGCTGATCTTCGTCTGCTGCCACCCGGCCGTCGCGCCCGAGGCGCGCGCGGCCCTGACCCTGCGGCTGGTCTGCGGCCTGACCGTGCAGGAGATCGCCAGGGCCTTCCTGGTCACTGAGCCCACCATGTTCCAGCGCCTGACCCGCGCCAAGAAGAAGATCGCCCAGGCCGGGGTGTCGTTCGAGGTCCCCGGACCCGAAGCCTGGCCCGAGCGCCTGGCGGCCGTGCTCTCGACCCTGGAAGTCGCCTATGCTCGCGCCCACGAGGACGCCGCTGGAGCCGGGCAGCATGCCGGCTACGCCCGCGAGATGCTGGACCTGACCGCCGTCCTGGGCGAGCTCTTGCCCGACGAGCCCGAGTGCCTGGCCTTCGCCGCCACGGTGCGGTTCGCCGAGGCCCGGCGGCCGGCGCGACTGGACGCGGACGGGGCGATGGTCCCGCTGTCGGAGCAGGATCCGAGACTATGGAACCGGCCGCTGATCCACGAGGCCGACGCCCTGCTGCGCCGCGCCGCCCGGCTGAACCGGCCCGGACCGCGACAACTGCGGGCGGCTCTGCATGGCGTGTGGTGCGTACGCCGTTCGCTGGCCGAGCCGCCGCCGTGGTCGGCCGTGCTGGCGCTGTATGACTTGGCCGACCAGGACGATCCGTTCGTGCGGATCAACCGCGCCGTGGCCCTGGCCGAACTGGGCGGGCCGGCCGTGGCTCTGGCGGAGATCGAGGCGCTGGACGCGGCGCGGCTGGCGGACTTCCAGCCGTTCCATGCCGTGCGGGCCGACCTGCTGGCCAGGCTCGGCCGACACGACGAGGCGCTGGCCGCCTATGACCGGGCGATCGAGCTGGCGCCCGGTCCGGCGGAGCTGCTGTGGCTGCTCCGCCGTCGAAGCGACCTTTAGCGCGCCAGGGTTTCCAGGAACCGCACGGGCTCGCCACGGCCCTCGGCGACGATCTCGTCGTCGCGCATGACCACGATGCCGCGCACGATGGTCGCCACCGGCCAGGCCTTGGCCTCGAAGCCGTCGAACGGGGTCCAGCCGGCGCGATTGGCCATCTGCTCGTGGGTGATGGTCTTGCGGGCCTTCATGTCGACGATGGTGAAGTCGGCATCGAAGCCCTCGGCCAGACGGCCCTTGTCGGCCAGGCCGAACACGCGGTTGACGCCATGGCTGGTCAGGTCGACGAAGCGCTCGAGGGAAAGCTTGCCGTCCACCACGTGGGTCAACATCACCGGCACCAGGGTCTGGACGCCCGGCATGCCCGAGGGCGAGGCCGGATAGGGCCGGGCCTTCTCCTCGCGGGTGTGGGGGGCGTGATCCGAACCCAGCACGTCGGCGATGCCGGCCTCGATGCCGCGCCAGACGCCAGCCACGTGGTCGGCCGAGCGGATTGGCGGGTTCATCTGGGCAAAGCCCTTCAGGCGTTCATAGGCCTCGGGCGCGACCAGGGTCAGGTGCTGGGGCGTGACCTCGACCGAGGCGACGTCCTTGTTCTGGGCCAGGAAGTCGATCTCTTCCTTGGTGGTCACGTGCAGCACGTGGATGCGCTTGCCCAGGTTCTTGGCGATGCGGACCAGGCGGTGGGTCGACTGCAGGGCGGCCTGGGCGTCGCGCACCTCGGGGTGGCTGGTCCAGTCGCCGGGGCGCGCCAGGTGGCGGCGCTCGGCCAGGCGGTACTCGTCCTCGGAGTGGAAAGCGGCGCGACGGTTCACGTGCCGCAGCACGTTCTCGACGCCCTCGTCGTCCTGCACCAGCAACGAGCCGGTCGAGGCGCCCATGAACACCTTGATGCCGCAGCAGCCCGGCAAGCGCTCCAGCTCACCCAGGAAGTTGGCGTTCTCGTGGGTGCCGCCGACATAGAAGGCGTGGTCGGTGTGCATGCGGTTCTTGGCGCGCGAGAGCTTGTCGGCCAAAGCGTCCGGATCGGTGGTCGTCGGCTCGGTGTTGGGCATCTCGAAGACGGCGACCACGCCGCCCAGGGCCGCGCCGCGCGAACCGCTCTCGAGATCTTCCTTCCACTCCAGCCCGGGCTCGCGGAAGTGCACCTGGCTGTCGATCACGCCGGGCAGAACGGTCAGGCCGGTGGCGTCAAAAATCTCGCCGGCCGAGGCCTGGGACAGGTCGCCGATCGCGACGATCTTGCCGTTCCGCACGCCGATGTCAGTGATCCCGCGCCCCGCGTGGTTCACCACCTCGCCCCCACGCACGATCAGGTCGAAGGTCTGGGTCATGGGGACGGCTCCTGCGAATGGATTTCAGCGGGTCTAGGTCCGCCTCACGCCCCGATCAACAAATATCCGCTCATCCCCGCGAAAGCCGGGATCCATGCGGACGGGCGGCCTAGTCGCGCACCGTCTTGTCTCGCTCGGCTGGATCATCGCCTTCGCGGGAATGGGCGGCGGCGGCTTCGAGTTCGAGATACTCAGCCGCTTCTTCGGCGACCGGTTCCGAAGCGGCTTCAGCCTCGGCGACCTCTTCCGCGATCACTTCCTCGACCACCGCTTCCTGCGGCGAGAGCTCGGCCTCGGGTTCGGTGCGGGCCAGCAGGGCCTTGGCTGCCTTGACCACCGTGGCCACCGGCAGATCGCTCATGTGGCGGATGGCCTGGGAGAGGTCCGGATCGATGGCCATGAACTGGTCAAAGCTGCGCGGGCCGCGCACGGCCTCGGCGCGATCGCCCCACGGGCCGTAGCGGCGCTCGTCCGAAGGTCCGAACAGGCCGATGGTCGGCGCGCCGGCGGCGGCGGCGATGTGCATCAGGCCGGAGTCGTTGCCGATGAACAGGCGCGCGCGCTTCAGGCAGGCATAGGCGGTCAGCAGATCCACCTTGCCGGTCAGGTCGATGGTCCGGCCACGGGCCGAGGCCATGCGCAGCTCTTCGACCATGCGGGTGTCTTCGGGGCCGCCCAGGATCAGCAGGCGACCGCCGGCCATCGGGCCGTCCTTGTCCAGCAGCTGGGCCGCCGTCTGGGTGAAGCGCTCGATCGGCCAGACCTTGCCGATCCAGTTCGAGGCCGGGCCCATGGCCAGGATCGGGCCGCCCTCCCCCAGCAGCTCGTCGGCCAGGGCCTGCACGTCGGGCGAGATGTAGAGATGCGGCGCGGGCGGATCGCCTTCCAGCTTCAGGGTGCGGGCGGCGTCGACCACCTTGTGCACCACGTCGCCGGGCAACTTCTTCCAGATCGCCCGCTTCTCGCGACGCAGGAAGAGGGCCGTGGCCGAGCCGCGCAGGTCGACGACCAGGCTCCACTTCTTGTGGCGCACCTGGTTCCAGAGCTTGAACCAGTGGCTCTTGCCCTTCCCCTTGGCCTTTTCCATCACGATCACGCGGTCCAGGCCCGGCACGTGGGCGAACAGCGGCGCGGCCAGAGGGCCGGCGACGATGGTGAAGCGAGCGTTGGGGATCTGGTCGGCCAGCATTTTGATCAGGCCGGACGACAGCACCGCATCACCGATGCGTGTGGCCGTGATGAAAAGAATCGGGAAGGCCCGCTGTGTCATCGGACCATCTATAGGCCGGTCGTTGAGTCGGCGCATCCCGCTATAGCGGTTAAGCTTTTACCTTCCTGCGACCGAACGTCGCGCGACCGCATTGGCGGCGAGACGGGGTCGGGCCTATATCGCGGTCATGAGCTCGCTTCGCACCGCCCATCTGACGTCCCGCGCCGTCATCGCCGTGTCCGGTCCGGACTGGAAGAGCTTCCTGCAAGGCCTGCTGACCCAGGATGTCGAGACCATCCAGCCGGGCGAGCTGCGCTTCGCGGCTTTGCTGACCCCGCAAGGCAAGCTGCTTTACGACGTGTTCGTGGCGGCAAATCCGGAGGAGATGGGAGACGGAGCTCTGCTCGACGTGGCGGCCGAGCACCGCGACGCGATCCTGACGCGTCTTTCCATGTACCGCCTGCGGGCCAAGGTGACGCTGGAGCCCAGCGACTTCAAAGTCATCGCCGCGTTTGGCGAGCCGATGGACGGGGGCTTTACCGACCCGCGCCTGCCGGCCCTGGGCGCGCGCGCCTATGGCCACTGCGAGGCCGAGAGCACCGAGGCCGACTATGAAGCCTGGCGCCTGTCCCTGGGCGTGCCCGGCCCGGCTGACTGGGGCAGCGAGGCCAACTATCCGATCGAGGCCGACTTCGACCTGCTGGCGGGCATCGACTTCAAGAAGGGCTGCTTCGTCGGCCAGGAGACGACCAGCCGCATGAAGCGGCGCGGGACGATCAAGAACCGCATGCTGCCGATCACCTTCGACGGCCCCGCCCCGGCCTTCGGGACCGAGGTGCTGGCCGGCGGCAGCCTGCGGGCCGGCGAGGTTCTGAGCGGCGCCGATGGCCGGGCCATGGCCATCCTGCGGCTGGACCGCATCGAGGGCGCGGACCTGACAGTCGAAGGCCGGCCGGTCACGGTGGACCGGCCGGCCTGGCTCATCTAGCGGCAGCTGCCGTAGCGATCGGGCGAAGCGCCCGGACCACCCCGCCAGCCGGGCGGGTTTTCCCAGTTGGTGCCGGGACCGCCACGCGGACCGGGCGGGTTGTTGTCATTGTCGAACCAGCACTTGGCGCGCGGATTCCACCAGCCGAAGCGCGGGTGATAATAGCCGTAGGCGCGGTTGTAGTAGTAGCCGTCGCGGTAGCGGAACTCGACCCGCTGGCCCTTCCAGCGATAGTAGCGACGGTCGGGCGAGGCGCCGGGACCGCCGCGCCAGCCGGGCGGATTCTCCCAGTTGGTGCCGGGGCCGCCGCGCGGGCCGGGCGGATTGTTGTCGCGATCATGATGGCGCTGGGCCAGCACCGGCGTGGCGGTCATGGCCGTGGTCGCCAGGGCCAGCATGGCCAAGGTCTTGAGGCGCTTCATCAGCGTCTTTCCTCCGTTGGTTCGATCCCTCTGGCCTTCCAACGCACGAGACAGACAATTCAGTCGCTCGTGAACCGATGTTCCCCAAAAGTTCTAGTCAGCCGGCGATCTTCTGCTAGCTTCGCCGCATGACCGAGCCCACGCGTTGCACCTGGAAAGGCATGAACGGCGACCCGTTCTACGAGGCCTATCATGACCACGAATGGGGCGTGCCCGAGTGGGACAGCCGCGCCCTGTGGGAGAAGCTCGTCTTGGACGGTTTCCAGGCCGGGCTGTCGTGGATCACCATCCTGCGCAAGCGCGAGGCCTTCCGCGCCGCCTTCGCGGGCTTCGATCCAGAGAAGGTCGCGCGGTTCGACGAGACCGACCGCGCCCGGCTGATGGCCGACGCCGGCATCATCCGCTCGAACGGCAAGATCGACGCCGCTATCTCGGGCGCGCGGATCTATCTGGACATGCAGCAGCGCGGCGAGGACTTCGGCCAGTTCCTGTGGGACATGGTCGGCGGCGCGCCGATCCAGAACCAGTGGCGCGCCGGCGAAGTCCCGACCCAGACCCCGCTGGCCGTCGAGATGTCCAAGGCCCTGAAGGCCAAGGGCTTCAAGTTCTGCGGCCCGGTGATCGTCTACGCCTTCATGGAAGCCACCGGCCTGGTCAACGACCACCTGGTGACCTGCTTCCGCCATGAGGAATGCAAGGCGATGGCCAAGCGGGTGGGCCCCTGACGATCGGTTGCAGACCTGGAGCTTTGACTCCACGCTGATCCTTTCTGGTCCTTCACGAGAGGTCGATGCCCAGTCCTGTTGCCCTGATCATCATCGACATGCAGCGCGGAATGCTGCCCGAGCACACCGGGCCTCGAAACAACCCGGCGGCGGAGGACAATATCGCTCGGCTGCTGGCGGTCTGGCGCGAGCGGGATCTGCCGATCGTCCATGTGCGCCATGTCAGCAGGCAGGCCAGCGGATCCTTTTGGGCCGGGTCCGAAAACTGCGAGTTTCAGCCACGCTTCGAGCCGCTGCCGCACGAGCACAGGCTGGAGAAGAACGTCAACGACGCCTTCGCCAACAGCGGGCTGGAGCGCTGGCTACGCCTGCGCGACATCTCCCGCCTGGTCGTGGCCGGCGTCAGCACCAACAATTCCGTGGAGGCCACCGTGCGCGCGGCCTTTTGCCTGGGGTTCGAGGTCAACTTGCCCGGAGACGCCTGCTATACCTACGACAAGGTCGATATCCTGGGCGTCGCGCGTCCCGCCGAGGACTGGCACGTGATGGCCCTCTCGAACATGCACGGCGAATACGCGACCGTTACGAGTACCGAGGACGTCGTGTCGGCCTACGCCGCCTTCGCCTCGCCGCTGGCATAGACCGCCGACAACCGCTTGTACGGGCGAGAGTTGAAGGCCAGCACGGTCGCGGCGACCCCGATCACCCCAGCCACGGTGAAGACCAGGGCGATGCCCCGGTCGGCCCCGCGTCCGAACCAGTCGCCGATCGCCATCGCGCCCGCGCCGTTGGTCATGAACGGGATGACGATGAACTGGGTCAGCGGCCCGATCAGGAAGGCCGTCAGCGGCGAGGCGGCCTGCTCGACCGACTGGGCGAAGCCGAACACCCGGCCCTGGCGCTCCAGCGGCACCACCTTCTGCAAGGTGGTCTGCTCGGCGGCCTCGGCATAGGGCCCGAGCGCCATCCAGATGAAGCAGCCGATCGCCAGCAGGATGATCGACGACTTCAGGGTGAAGACGCAACACACCGACCAGGTGATCAGGTTGACCAGCAGCAGTGTTCGCAGAGGACTGGGTCCCAGGCCCGTGCGGCTGATGGCGACGCCGCTGACGATGAAGGCCACCGACAGCACGCCAAACAGCAGGCCCCAGGTCTGCACCGAGACCAGCGACAGGCCATAGGCGTCCAGCAGCGCCATGAAGATGCCGCCCAGGAAGTTGTTGAAGGTCGCGAAGAAGATCAGCGCGAACAGGCCCGGCACGGCGGCGATGACGCGGATCGTGCCCGGCAGGTCGACCTTGCGCGGCTCGGTCGGGGCGTCCGGATGGGGGCGAGGCTCATCCACCTTGATCGGCAGCAGATGCAGCAGGGCCAAGACGGTGAAGCCTGCCGCGAACAGCAAGGTCGCGGTCATCCCGCCCCAGGCCACCAGGAAGCCGCTGATCACCGAGGTGGTCAAAAAGCCGATGCCCGTGACCATGCCCACCAGGCCGTTGGCCTTGTCGCGCCGGTCCTCGGGCACCAGGATCGTCACCAGGGTCGGCAGGGCGATGCTGCGGACATTGCCGGCGATCACGCCCAGCATGGTCAGGCCGATCAGAGCCCACAGCCACGGCCGGCCCACATCGGCGATCGCGCCCTTCGGGGCCGCTGCCAGCAAGGCCAGGGACAGGGCGTAGAAGCCCAGCGACACGACGCTGGACCCGGCCATCGCCGTCTTCTTGCGGTGATGATCGACCAAGCTGCCGAACCAGATGCCCGACACGGCGGTCAGCACCAGATAGACGCCGGCGATCATGCCGGTGGCGAAGACCGAGCGGGTCTCCAGATAGACGTAGAAGGTCAGGGCGAACCAGACCGTGAAGTTGGTGATGTTGGCCACGAGATTGTTGGCCAGCAGATGATGGAATGGAGTCACGAAAGGCTCCCGACGACATGGCGGCCCCGCCGGGGCGGACCGTGCCAGGGCTCAAGGCGGGGCGCAACGCCCCGCCGAACGCCGTTCGTTATTTGCCCGCGTTCTCGATCGCCGCGTCGATCTCGGCCAGGGAGTGGTAGCCCGGCTCCATCTTGCGACCGTTGACCTCGAAGGTCGGGGTGGCGTTGACGTCGTGGGCCTTGGCGTTGTTCTGCACGCGCGTGTTCAGGGCCGCCATCTGGGCCTCGTCGCTGACGCACTTCTGGAACTGGTCCTCGCTCATGCCCACCGACTTGGCGATGTCCGACAGGGTTTCGCGCGGTGAGTAGAAGATGCCCGGCTGGGCGGCGAAGATCGCGTCGTTGACGGCGAAGTACTTGTCCTTGCCCGCGCAGCGCGCCAGCAGGAAGCCGCCCGCGGCCACGGTCACTTCTTCCGTGCCGCCGACCAGCATCTCGCGGAACACGTAGTGGACCTTGCCGGTGTCGACATACTTGGCCTTGAAGGCCGGATAGACCTCCGCCTGCCACTTGGCGCAGATCGGGCAGCCGACCGAGGCGTATTCGACGACCGTGATCTTAGCGTCCTTATTGCCCATATCCATGTCGTCCGGCAGCGCCTGGTAGGCCTTCTGCTGGCCGCACGCCGCCAGGGCCATAGCCATCAACGCGGCGACCGCGATCTTCACACTACGCATCAGCTGCTCCCAAAAGCCGGAAGCGACACCATACGAGCGGTTGTGTCCTCCGCAAGGCGCACGCCGCGCCTAGCCGGCGACTTCGGCTTTGACGATGCCGCAGTCTCCGTGGTCCCAGGGACCATCGACCTGGCCCATGTCGACGGCGGCGAAGATCAGGCTGCCGCCGGGGACCACGGTCGCGCGGATCACGGTCGAGACTACCCCCGCCGAGACGTCGCCGCTCATCATCCGGCAACGGACCGTGGGATCCATCAGCGGCAGGCCCGAGATGTTGTTGGCCCGCCCGGTGGCCAGCAGTGATCCGGTCTTGCCGCGGATGAACGTCACCTTGCCCAAGGTCAGATACGTCTCGGGATGGGCGCGAACCAGGGCCGGCTCGGGCAGGTTCGCCGGACGCGGGGGGATCACCAGCTTGGGCGCGGGCGTGTCGTCCGGACGGGTCACGGCGGTCAGCGCGCCGCCGGCCAAGAACACCACGATGAACGCGACCAGGGCCCGCGCGGGCGTGCCGACCAGCGGCCAGCGCGGCTGAGGCTTGAACACCAGGAAGAACGCCCCGGCCGAAGCGATCAGCCACAGCAGCGGCACGGCGTAGGTCAGCAGCGTCATGAGAACTCCCCCGCCCCGCTTCTAGAGCGGCCGAGCGCTCGGCACTAGGGCCGCTGGCTAACCCGCACCCAGTCGACCTCCATGGTCGCCGGCAGAACCGCCTCGTCGACGCCCTTGGCGTTCGCGCCCTCGGGCCAGCGGCCGCCGAAGGCCAGGTTCAGGATCAGGTGGAAGGGCTGATCGAATGGCGCGGCGCCGACCTCTTTGTCGTCGCGCTTCCAGTCGGCGGCCTTGGCTTCCGCGTACTTCTGTCCGTCCACGAACCAGGTGATCGCTTCGGGCGTCCACTCGACCGCATAGACGTGGAAACCATCCGGTGAAACCGGCATGGGCGCGCCCGTGCTGACCTGCTTGTGAGCGCCGGACGCATCGCCGGCGAAGTGGATGGTGCCGAAGATCCGGTTCTCGCGCCCGCCCTGGCAGACCTCCGGCGCACAGGGCGCGCCCAAGTTTACTGTCTCCAGGATGTCGATCTCGCCGGACTTGGGCCAGCCGCCATAGGTCGACAGCTCGGGCATCATCCAGATCGCCGGCCACACGCCCTGGCCGCCCGGAACCCGCGCCCGCGCCTCGAACCGGCCGTAACGCCAGCTGGCCAGGCCTTGGGTCAGGACCTTGCCCGAGGCGTAGTCGCCGGTCTTCATCGGCCCGGTCGGACCAGCCCACGGATTGGCCAAGCCCCGCGTCTTGCGCTTGATCGTCGTCAGCCGCAGCAGGCCGTCCTTGACCGACACCGTCTCGGGACTGAGCTCGTAGCACTGGCGCTCATCATTGCCCCCGCCGCCGCAGTCGGCGGCGTAGTTCCATTTGCTCTGATCCAGCCGGTCGCCGTCGAACTCGTCGGACCAGACCAGTTTCCAGCCTTCCTCGGCTTGGGCGACGGGCGCGGCGGCGGACAGCAGGACGAGGGCGGCGACGATCGACTTGATACTCATGGCCTGGGATGCTCAAGCGCCTGCCACCCCACGTCAAGCCAGGCCGGAACCAGCCGCCGCGCGCCCGAGGCGCTGAGGTGGTCGTCGTCGAAATAGATCGGCTCGCCGTCCATCATCGCCTGGCACCGGCCGTTGACGCACAGGGTCTGCGACGGGAACACGGCGGCCACCCCGCGCCGGTCCTGGATCGCCGCGCGGATCGCGTCCTCGGCCGGACCGGCGCGAGACAGCGGCAGCTCGGCGTCGACGCTGGCGCAACGGCCCGGCTTCAGCCCCAGCTGAGCGGACTGCCCCAGGCACTCGGGTGCGCCCAGGGTCAGCTCCGGGACCGGACCGATGATCAGCACCCGCAGATCGGGACGGCGCTGGGCGATGGCCCGCAGCGTGCGGCCCAGCGGCGCGGCCAAGCCCGTGCGCTTGCCGCCGGCCTGCATGGTCACGCGCGGCGAGTTGACGTCGTAGAACGGCGGCGCGTCGCGATAGAGCGGCCAGCGAGCGGCCAGCACCACCAGCTTCAGCCGCTTGTCGGCGGTGATCCGGTCCAGGACCTGGTCGGCAGCCGCCCCGCATTCCAGCTTGAAGCGGTACATCGTCCGGACACTGACGCCGACCAGCGGCGGGCAGCCGCCTCGGGCCACCTCGCGGACGCTCCAGCCGCGCGCCATGGCCCAATCCACGACGCCGGGGGTCACGGCGTCGGCGTGGGAGTCACCCCAGACCAGGACGTCGTCACCCTCTCCGTCCGACGTCGCGCCGAACCGGCAGTCCTCGGGCTTGGCCTTGCGGGCGTTGTCGAAACAGGCCTTGCGGGCCGGATTGACGTCGGTCTCCTCCAGGTCGGCCAGGGCCTTGGCCTCGGGTAACAGGCGGCCGGGCAGGCCATGGGTGAAGAACAGCAGCGCGCCCACGGCGATCGGGGCCAGCAGCGGCAGCAGCATCAGGCCCAGGCGCCGCCAAGGCCGGTCGGTCGCCCCC
Source organism: Caulobacter sp. GW821-FHT12D05 (assembly GCF_058807295.1). NCBI lineage: Bacteria > Pseudomonadati > Pseudomonadota > Alphaproteobacteria > Caulobacterales > Caulobacteraceae > Caulobacter > Caulobacter sp. GW821-FHT12D05. The sequence goes on along the minus strand of NZ_JBXAQO010000003.1, from coordinate 204,138 downwards.
CGTCGGAAAGGCTGCTCGAGGAAGCGCCAGCTGAGGATCGCCAGGACCAGCGCCAGCCCGACCAGGCCCAGGCGTTGCGGCGCGGTCAGCGGCTGCTGGGCGACATCGGCGGCCAAGACCAGCAACGGCCAGTGCCACAGATAGAACGAGTACGAGATCTTCCCCAGCCCGACGACCGGCGCCCAGCGCAGCGGGGCCAGGCCCTGGAAAGCGCCCGATCCGCTCCAGACCAGCAGCGCCGTTCCCACGCAGACAGGAACCGCCGAGAAGCCCGGAAAGGCGCTGGCCTCGTTCAGCCAGATGAGGCTGCCGGCGATCGCCAACCCGCCGAGGATCCCTGCCAGTTTGGCCGTGGTCCGGTCCTCCGGTGGCTTGACCAGGCCTAGGGCCAGCACCCCGCCGGCCAGGAACTCCCAGGCCCGCATCGGCAGGCCGAAGAACGCCCAGTTGCTGGTGATCGTCGCCTGGGCCAGCACTAGCGAGACGACCAACAACACCAGCGCCAGGGTCCCGCGCATCCCTCGCAGCGGCTTCAGCGACAGCAGCGCGATCAGGGCCGGCCAGAGCAGGTAGAACTGCTCCTCCACGCCCAGCGACCACAGGTGCAGCAGCGGGTTCTGCTGGGCGCCCGGCGCGAAATAGCCGGCGGTCTGGGTGAACAGGATGTTGGCGACGAACAGGCCCGAGGCCGCCGTCGCCGCGCCGGTCATGGCCAGGAGGCGCGGCATCTCGATCCAGACCGCCAGCGCCGCCGTGACCAGCACCGCCAGCACATAGGCCGGCACGATCCGTCGCGCCCGCCGCAGATAGAACCCGCCCCACGAGAAGCTCCCGCCGTCGCGCGCCTCTGCGATCAGTCGAGTGATCAGGTAGCCCGAGATGACGAAAAACATGTCCACCCCGACGAAGCCGCCCGGCAGCAGGCTCGGAAAGGCGTGATGGATGACGATGGCCCCCACCGCCACGGCCCGCAGCCCGTCGATGTCGCGTCGATAGTCCAGACCCATGCTCGCCCCCGAAACTACAGTCGTAATCACGTGAGCGAGACCAAGCCTCATCGTCAAGAGAAATAATTACATCCGTAAACTTCTTTTCCGCTCTCGCGAACCGGCCTAAACACCGATCCATGCGCACCGGACCCGACATGATGCTGGAACTGGCCTGCGGACAGGGTCCTGTCTGCGGGGTGGACGAGGCCGGGCGCGGTCCCTGGGCCGGGCCGGTCAGCGCCGGCGCGGTGATCCTGGATCCCGACCGCATCCCCAAGGGCCTGAACGACTCCAAGAAACTCACCGCCAAGGCCCGCGCGGCCCTGGAAGAAGAGATCAAGGCCGTCGCCATTTCGTGGTGCGTCGGCATGGCCTCGATCGACGAGATCGCGCAGCTCAACATCCTGCACGCCGCCGGTCTGGCCATGTGCCGCGCCATCGACGGCCTGTCGGTGACGCCGGTCATCGCGCTGGTCGACGGCAACTACGCCTTCAAGCTGCCGTGCCCGATCAAGACCGTGGTCAAGGGCGACAGCCTGTCGTGCTCGATCGCGGCGGCCTCGATCCTGGCCAAGGAAGCCCGCGACCGGATCATGGTCGAGATGGACGCGGTCTATCCCGGCTACGGCTTCGCCGGCCACAAGGGCTACCACGCTCCGATCCACGTCGAAGGTCTGCGCAAGCTTGGCCCCTCGCCGATCCACCGCCTAGGCTGGGCGCCGGTGAAGGCGGCCCTGGCCGGTGAGCTTGCCGCGCCCGAAGACCTAGCCCTCTGATCACAAAGAGGTTTTGAGTCTGATCGGACTCAAGAGGTCGCTTTCGGGTAGAGTTAACGCCCCGCTAACCACGTCTGCACACGTCGCATTTACCAGCAAGACTCATGATTCCGTTCGCTTTCTAAAGGAACGGGACCATGAAGTTCGGGCCGGAAACCATCATTCTGGGCGACTGCATCGAGCAGATGAACGCCCTGCCGGAGAAGTCGGTCGACCTGATCTTCGCCGACCCGCCCTACAATCTTCAGCTGGGCGGCGACCTGCTGCGTCCCGACAATTCCAAGGTCGACGCGGTCGACGACCACTGGGACCAGTTCGAGAGCTTCGCCGCCTACGACCAGTTCACCCGCGCGTGGCTGAAGGCCGCCCGCCGCGTCCTGAAGGACGATGGCGCGATCTGGGTGATCGGCAGCTATCACAACATCTTCCGCGTCGGCGTGGCCGTGCAGGACCTGGGCTTCTGGATCCTCAACGACATCGTCTGGCGCAAGTCCAACCCGATGCCCAACTTCAAGGGCACCCGCTTCGCCAACGCTCACGAGACCCTGATCTGGGCGTCCAAGAGCCAGAACGCCAAGCGCTACACCTTCAACTACGACGCCCTGAAGATGGCCAATGACGAGGTGCAGATGCGCTCGGACTGGACCATCCCGCTGTGCACCGGCGAGGAGCGCATCAAGGGCGCCGACGGCCAGAAGGCGCACCCGACCCAGAAGCCCGAAGCGCTGCTCTACCGGGTGATCATGTCGACGACCAAGCCGGGCGACGTGATCCTGGATCCGTTCTTCGGCGTCGGCACCACGGGCGCGGCCGCCAAGCGCCTGGGCCGCAAGTTCATCGGCATCGAGCGCGAGGCCGAATATCTGGAACACGCCAAGGCCCGCATCGCCAAGGTCGTGCCGATCGCGCCGGAAGACCTCGAGGTCATGGGCAGCAAGCGCGCCGAGCCGCGCGTGCCTTTCGGCACCATCGTCGAGACCGGCCTGCTGTCGCCTGGTGACACGCTGTACTGCAGCAAGGGCAACCACGCCGCCAAGGTGCGTCCGGACGGCTCGATCACGGTCGGCGACCTGTCGGGCTCGATCCACAAGATCGGCGCCCTGGTCCAATCGGCCCCGGCCTGCAACGGCTGGACCTACTGGCACTTCAAGACCGACGCGGGCCTGGCGCCGATCGACGTGCTGCGGGCGCAGGTTCGCGCGGGGATGAACTAAGCCTCGTAGGCCTGGCGCTCGTAACCCGGCCGCTGCCGAAAGGCTGGAGGCCGACGCTCGACCCTAGTGGGACGTTCGCACGGTTGACGTCCTGGCGGGTTTCGAATGTGTGGCGCGATCATTCGTGGCGTGAAGCCTGAACATCCCCGACGACTTCCCGGATGGCGTCGATTACCGCGCCCGGTTGATCCCCCTGGATGGTGTGGCCAGATTGCGGAACGACAATGACCTTGCCTCTTGTGGACCTGGCCGCCAGGCCCACGTGACCGGCCCGCCAAACCATCGTCAGCCGCGCGTTGAGATCCGCGTTCCTCGTATAGCTCCAGCCAGAGGCATTGGTCAGAACCGTCAGAGGCATGCTTCCGAACGCGCGAGCGGCGGCGGCCTCCTGTTCGTTGGAAATCGATGTCGGTTCGCCGATGATGCCGGTCAGCGCGGCCTCTTCGGCCAACATGCCCTCGTACTGTTTGGGTCCACTGCAGTAGTCCGCGACGTAGCTGGCCAGTTCAGGCTGATCCTTGGGCGTGGTGATGCAGGGGCACGAACCCAGGCTGGTCTTCAGTCGCCCTGCTCGCGCAAGATCGGCGCATTCTCGCACGAGCTTCCCGCCTTCAACCTGCTTGGCGCGCTGCTCGGCGAGGATATCGGGATAACCTGACCAGGCAGCCAGGAAGTTGTCGTGGCTCTGACTGGCGAATCCGGGATCCACGAGAACAAGCCCTGCGACCTCGGAGGGATAGAGGTCGGCATAGAGCGTCGCATAGAGACCCCCTGCTGAATGTCCGACCAGAACCAGCGGCGAGCGGATCTCCGCCCGACCAAGGGCCTGATGTAGATCATCCACGATATTGGTCGCCGTCGAAGGACGGTCGTTGGGACTGCTAAAGCCGTACCCGGCCCGGTCGTAGGAACAGACGCGCGCGAACTTGGCGATTTCGCCCTGCACCTTCCGCCAGGCGGTGCTGAAGCGACCACCGCCAGCGTCGAGAATGACCGTCGTCGGCCCTTCTCCAACGCAGCGTAGATTCAGCAGTCTTCCACCGGATACAGGGACGAGTTGGCCAGGCTGCGTATAGTCCAGAGGCCCGGTCACAGGCCCCGCAACACACATTTGCGCTGCGCCTAAGGCTAGAGCCGCGCCGATCCAGGCCAAGTGTCTACGGCGCAGAGGCCTTGCGATAAATTTTCCCAAGGCTGCATGGTCCCCAAGCTAGAGTTCGCCCGGACCGCATGAATTACATTTGTAGTTCTCGTCGTCAATGAGATGATGTCGAGCACCAACGGGTGGGCCGCTTCCCACCCTTAACGGAACTCCACGCAGTCCGCTCATCAGGCGGCCCACTAGACCTCGTAGAGCTCCAGCGGCAGCCCATCGGGGTCGGCGAAGAAGGCGAACTTGCGGTCGGTATATTCGTCGATCCGCACCGGCTCGCACACGACGCCCAACGCGGTCAGCCGCGCGACCTCGGCCTCCAGATCCGGCGTGACGAAGGCCAGGTGGCGCAGGCCGCAGGCTTCCGGATAGCTGGGCCGGGGCGGCGGCGAGGGGAACGAGAAGAGCTCGATCTGGGCGTTGCCGGCGTCCAGGTCGCACTTCCACGAGTTCCGCGCCTCGCGAAAGACCTCGCGGATCACCGCAAAGCCCAGCACCTCGACATAGAAGCGCCGGGACCGATCATAGTCCGAGCAGATGATGGCGACGTGGTGGATGCTGGGCATGGTCAGATCAGTCGCTCCGCTGCCAACGCCGCTTTCAGGAACACGCTGGGCAGCGCGCTGAGCCCTTCCCTCGACGTCCAGACGAAGTCGCCGTCGTTCGCGCCCTGGGCGGTGAACACTCGCAAAGTCAGCGAGAAGTGGGTGAAGACGTGCTCGACCGCGCCCAGGTCGCGCCAGGCGGCGGCGACGGGCGCGGCGGCAATGGCCTCCGCGTCGGTGAACGGGCTCGCCCGCCAGTCGCTGGTGGGCAGGCCCAACATGCCGCCCAGCAGGCCTTTCGGCGGGCGGCGGACCAGGGCCATCTCGTCGCCCCGCGTCAGCACATAGGCGACGCCGTGACGGCGCGGACGGTCGGCCTTCTTGGTCTTGCGGGGATAGGTCTCCGGCGCGCCGCCTTGGAAGGCCGCGCACCACGCCCCGATCGGGCAGCGATCGCACAGCGGCGACTTCGGTTTGCAGACCGTGGCCCCCAGGTCCATCAGCGCCTGCGCCCAGTCGCCGGGGCGCTCGTTGGTGACCAGCTCGCCGGCCAGGGCCTTGAGCTCGGGCTTGGCGTCCGGCAGCGGCGTTTCGACCGCGAACAGCCGCGACATCACCCGCTCGACATTGCCGTCGACGACATTGGCGGCGCGGTCAAAGGCGATCGCGGCCACGGCGGCGGCCGTGTAGGCGCCCACGCCCGGCAGGGCGCGCAGGCCTTCCTCGGTATCGGGGAAGACGCCGCCGTGCTGGTCGGCCACAGCCCGCGCGCAAGCCAGCAGGTTGCGAGCGCGGGCGTAGTAGCCCAGCCCCGCCCAGGCGGCCATCAGGTCGCCGTCCTCCACCGCCGCCAGGTCCGACACGGTCGGCCAGCGCTGGGTGAAGCTGAGGAAATACGGCGTAGCGTGCGGCACGGTGGTCTGCTGCAGCATCACCTCCGACAGCCAGACGCGGTAGGGATCGCTGCGCACGCCCGCGCGGCGGTCGCCGGGCGAGGTCCGCCAGGCCAGGTCGCGGGCCTGGGCGTCGTACCAGGCCAAGAGGGCCGAGCGGATCTGATCGCGGTCTTTCATCTTCCCTCGCCTACCGCGAACGGCCCGCCGCGTGCTAGCCTTCCCGCATGCGCCGCCCCCTGCCCACCGCCGAAGAAGCGCTCGCGATCCTGCGGAGCAAGCGCACCAAGCCGCAGTTCCGCACCCCGCCGCCGGCCGGTAAGAACTTGGCGCCGCTGCTCAAGGCGCTGGAGACCCAGTTCGGCCAGGGCCCCGCCGTCTTGCAGGCCCGCTGGCGCGAGATCGTCGGCGACACTCTGGCGCGTCGGACGGAGCCGGTCCGCATCATCAAGGGTCGCAACGGCGAAGGCGGCGCGCTGGAGCTGCGCGTCGACGGCCCCGTGGCCTCGCTGATCCAGCACCAGGCTCCGCAGATCACCGCGCGCCTGGACATGCTGCTGGGCAAGGGCGTGGTCACTCGGCTACGCATCGTCCAGGGCCCAGTCAAGGCCGCCGCCGCGCCGGTCTCGCAGGTTCGCCGCCGCAAGCCGCCTCTGGACGCCGCCCAGGAAAAAGAGCTGACCGACAGCCTGGCCGACCAGCCGGACGGCGAGCTGAAACAAGCCCTCTTGAAGCTGGGCCGCGGCGTGCTGCAATCGCAGCGCTGAGCCGGTTGACAAGCGCTGCTCGCTCAAGCTCTTGAGCCAGTCACGGTTGCGCCTTTTTCGCTCGCTAGCGAGAATCGCGTTTAACTTCCCAATCGACCGCCGAAGGGCCTTTTCATGCGTTCGCTGATCACCCGCGTCACCCTTGTCGCCGCTCTCGCGGCCAGTCTCGCCGCCTGCGGTCCCAAGGGGACCAAGGTCACGGCCGAGGACATGACCCTGGGCAATCCGAACGCCAAGGTCACGGTCGTCGAATACGCCTCGGTCGCCTGCCCGCACTGCGCCAAGTGGAACGAGGAAGTCTTCCCGGCCTTCAAGGCCAAGTACATCGACACCGGCAAGGTCAATTACGTGGCCCGCGAGGCCCTGACCGGCGAGCCGACCCTGGCCAACGCCGGCGCCATGCTGGCCCGCTGCGCCGGCAAGGATAAGTACTTCCAGGTGACCGACGCCCTGTACCACGCCCAGGCCAGCATCTTCCAAACCGGCGACATCCGCGGCGAACTGCTGACCATCGCCCGCGCGGCCGGCATGAGCGAGGCGCAGTTCAACAGCTGCCTCAGCGACGAGAACGCCGCCAAGTCGGCCGAGCGCCTCGACAAGCAGATGAAGGCCGACAAGATCCAGGGCACCCCGACCTTCATCGTCAACGGCAAGAAGGTCGGCGGCGAAGAGGGCGGCGAAGCCACCCTGGCCCAGCTGGACGCCGCCATCGCGGAAGCCTCGAAATAATGGCTCTGGATCGGCGCGCGCTGCTCGTTTCCGGCCTGGCGGTCACCGCCAGCGCCTCGGCCGCGCGCGCCGCGCCGCTGCCGGCGCTTCCGGGCGACATGGTGCTGGGCTCGGCCAAGGCGCCGATCCAGCTGGTGGTCTACGCCTCGGCCAGCTGCCCGCACTGCGCCCACTGGTGGACGACGGTGCAGCCGCAGGTGCGCAAGAGCTTCATCGACACCGGCAAGGTGCGCCTGGTGTTCCGCGAATTCCTGACCCCGCCCAACGAGTTCGCGGCGGCCGGCTTCATGCTGTGCCGCCGGATTCCGGGGAAGTATTTCGAGGTGCTGACCACCGTCTTCCAGAAGCAGGAAGAGATCTATCGCAGCGAGCGGCTGTTCGAGGGCCTGCAGGCCATCGGCAAGCAGTACGGCCTGACCGACGACCAGTTCAAGGCGGCCCTGAGCGACGACGCGGCGCTGAAGGCGGTCAACGACCGCTTCGCCAAGGCGATCGACGACGGCATCGAGGGCACGCCGACCTTCTTCGTCAACGGCGCGCCCTACGACCACAGCGCCGACTTCGCGGTGCTCTCCAAGGCCTTCGCCTCGGCGGCGAAGCGCTGAGCCTCTAAGGGACCGCCTCCGTGCAGTTCCAGCGCCTCCGCCTCTCGGGCTTTAAGTCCTTCGTCGAGCCGACCGAGTTTCGGATCGAGCCCGGGCTGACGGGCATTGTCGGCCCGAACGGCTGCGGCAAGTCCAACCTCTTGGAAGCCCTGCGCTGGGTGATGGGCGCCAACTCGGCCAAGGCCATGCGGGCCGGCGGCATGGACGACGTGATCTTCGCCGGCAGCGGCGCCCGCCCGCCGCGAAACCACGCCGACGTGGCCCTGACCATCGACAATGCCGACCGCACGGCCCCGGCCCAGTTCAACGACGATCCGGTGCTGGAGGTCGTGCGCCGCATCGATCGCGGGGCCGGCTCAACCTACAAGATCAACGGCCGCGAGGTGCGGGCCCGTGACGTCCAGCTCCTGTTCGCCGACGCCTCGACCGGGGCCAACTCGCCGGCCCTGGTGCGCCAGGGCCAGATCAGCGAGCTGATCGGCGCCAAGCCGCAGAACCGCCGCCGCATCCTGGAAGAGGCCGCTGGGGTCTCTGGCCTGCATACCCGCCGCCACGAGGCCGAGCTGCGGCTGCGGGCCGCCGAGAGCAACCTCTCGCGCCTGGAGGACGTGGCCCGCGAGCTGGAGACGGCCCTGAACCGCCTCAAGCGCGAGGCCCGCCAGGCCGAGAAGTACAAGCGCCTGTCGTCCGAGATCCGCGCCGTGCAGGGCGCCGTGCTCTACGCCCGCTGGACCGAAGCCCGCGATACCCTGGAGCGCACCCAGCGCGAGGCGACCGAAGCTGCCCGCACCGTTGAAGAAACCGCCCGCGCCAGCGCCGCCGCCCAGGTGGCCATCACCGAGGCCGAGGCCGCCATGCCGCCGCTGCGGGAAGAGGCGACCATCGCCCAGGCGATCCTGGGCCAGCTGGCCATCCAGAAGGACCGCGCCGAGCGTGAGGCCGAGGCGGCCTCGGCCGAGTTCGAGCGGCTCAAGAACGACCTGGCTCGCATCGATGACGACCGCGCCCGCGAGAGCCAGGCCAAGGACGACGCCGCCGCCGCCCTGGCCCGCATCGACGCGGAGCTGGCCGAGGTCCGCGCCCTGGTCGCCGCGGCGCCGGAGCGGGGTCCCGAGCTGGAGGCCGCCGCCAAGGCCGCCGAGACGGCGCGGGCCGCCGCCGAGACCCAGGTCGAGCAGCTGGCCGCCCGCGTCGCCGCCGAGGAGGCGCAAGGCCGCGCCGCCGCCGCCCGCCTGTCCGAAGCCGAGGCTCGCGCCAACCGCACCAACCGCGCCCTCGACCAGGCCAAGGCGGAACGCGCCGCCGTCGGTCCCGAGATCGACCCGGCCGCCGCCGACGCCCGCCAGCGCTTCGCCAATGCCGAGGCCGCCCTGGCCGCCGCCCGCGCGGCGCTGGAAGAGGCCGAGAACGAACGGGTCAAGGCCGCCGAGCAGGAAGCCCAGGCCCGCCAGCTGGCCCGCAATGTCGAGGACCAGCTGGGCCGCCTGCGCACGGAAGCCCGGGGCCTGGCACAGCTCACGGCTCCGCGCAGCAAGAGCGGCCACGCCCCGGCCCTGGACAGCGTCGCGCCCGACAAGGGCTATGGCGCGGCCCTGGCGGCGGCGCTGGGCGACGACCTGGACGCGGCCCTGGACGCCAAGGCCCCCTCGTACTGGGGCGGCGCCGAGGCTCCAGCTCCGAGTTGGCCGGAGGGCGCGCAGCCGCTGGCGCCGCTGGTCAAGGCGCCGCCCGCCCTGGCCGCCCGCCTCTCGCACGTGGCCGTCGTGGCCCGCGCCGACGGGGATCGCCTGCAGAAGGATCTCAAGCCCGGCGCTCGCCTGGTGTCCAAGGAAGGCGACCTGTGGCGCTGGGACGGCTTCGTGGCCCGCGCCGACGCCCCCAAGCCCGCCGCCGTGCGCCTGGAGCAGCGCACCCGCCTGGCCGAGGTCGAGGCCGAGATCGACATCCTGGCCCCGCGCGCCGAGGCCACCGCCGCCGCCCTGAAGACCGCCGCCGACCGCATGCGCGCTATCGAGGACCTGCTACGCGACAAGCGCCGCGGTCCGCCCGACGCCGAGCGCCTGCTGACCAGCGCCCGCGAGCAGGTCGCCAAGTTCGAACGCGAGCAGGCGATGAGGGCTGCGCGAGCGCAATCGCTGGACGACACCATCGCCCGCTTCGAGGCCGAGAAGGTCGAGTCCGATACGGCTCTGGCCTCAGCCCGCGAAGCCCACGCCGCCGCCCAGACCTCGGGCGACCTTCAGCCTCAGCTCGCGGAGGCCCGCCAGGCCTCGGCCCAGGCTCGCGAGGCCGCCAGCGCCGCTCGCACGGCCCTGGACGTCGAGACCCGCGAACGCGCCGGCCGCCAGCGTCGCCTGGAGAGCCTGGAGCGTGACCGCACCGACTGGGCCAAGCGCGCCGAGACCGCCGGCAAGCGCACCGAGTCCCTGGAGGCCGACCGCGTGAAGGCCGCCGCCGCGCTGGAAGGCGCGCGCGAGGCCCCGGCCGCCTTACAGGAAAAGCTGGTCGCCCTGCTGGACGAGTTCGGCGCCGCAGAGGCTCGCCGCGCCAAGGCCAGCGACGCCCTGGAGGCCGCCGAGACCCTGCGCCTCAACAACGACCGCACCGCCCGCGCCGCCGAGCAGGCCGCCGGCGAAGCCCGCGAGAAACGCGCCTCGCTGGTCGCCCACCTGGACGGCGCCCGCCAGCGCTTCGCCGAGGTCGCTTCGGCCATCCGCGAACAGGCCCGCATGGAGCCCGAGGAGCTGGGCCGCCACGTCGCCGGCGAGGCCGTGGCCGTGCCGAAGGACGCCGCCGGGGTCGAGGCCCACCTGTTCGCCCTGGAACGCGAGCGCGACGCCATCGGCCCGGTCAACCTGCGCGCCGAGGAAGAGGCCCAGGAATATGCCGGCCGCCTGGAGATCATGCGCGTCGAGCGGGCCGACCTGTCGGGCGCGGTGACCAAGCTGCGGGCCGGTATCGAGGAGCTGAACGCCGAGGGGCGCGAACGCCTGCTGGCCGCCTTCGACGTGATCAACGCCAACTTCCAGACCCTCTTCCAGGCCCTGTTCGGCGGTGGCCAGGCCGAGCTGAAGCTGATCGAGAGCGACGACCCGCTGGAAGCCGGCCTGGAGATCTTCGCCTGCCCGCCCGGCAAGCGCATGGCCAGCATGAGCCTGATGAGCGGCGGCGAGCAGGCCCTGACGGCCAGCGCCCTGATCTTCGGCGTGTTCCTGGCCAATCCGGCCCCGATCTGCGTGCTGGACGAAGTCGACGCGCCCTTGGACGATGCGAACGTTGACCGCTACTGCAACATGCTCGACGAGATGCGCCGGCGGACCCAGACGCGCTTCATCGCCATCACCCACAACCCGGTGACTATGAGCCGGATGGACCGCCTGTTCGGCGTGACCATGGCCGAGCGTGGGGTGAGCCAGCTGGTCAGCGTCGACCTGAGCACGGCTGAAAAGCTGGTCGCCTAACTAGAAACCGATCGCCTGGCGGATCGGGTTGGCGGGATCGGCCAGCAGCTTGATGGCCATGGCGCACGAGATGACCACCAGCAGCGGCCGGATCAGCTTGGGCCCGAAGCGCATGGCCAGGCGCGAGCCGACCTGGGCGCCGATGAAGGCGCCTGCGGCCATGGCCAGACCCACCGGCCAGACGACCGCGCCCTTGATGATGAACAGGGTCAGGCTGCCCAGGTTGCTGGCGGCGTTGGCCAGCTTGGTGTGGGCGGTGGCCTTGAGCACGCCGTAGCCCAGCAGGGTCACGATCGCGACCATGTAGAAGGCCCCCGCGCCGGGTCCGAAGATGCCGTCGTAGAAGCCGACCAGCGGCGTGACGAAACAGGCGAACGGGATCAGCGCCATGCGTGGCGCCACGTCCTCGGCCTTGAGGGCGCGCGAGAAGCCGAAATAGAGGGCGATGGCGATCAGCAGCAGCGGCACGATGGCTCGCAGCAGCTGCGGCGACAGCAGGCTGGCGCACAGGGCGCCGCACAGACCCGCTACGGCGGCCGCGCCGGCGACCGGCAGGGCGGTCTTCCACTCGATCAGGCCGCGCCGAGCGAAGGCCGTGGTCGAGGACAGGGCGCTGACGGCGCCCTGAAGCTTGTTGGTGCCCAGGGCCTGGACCGGCGACAGACCCGCCAGCAGCAGGGCCGGCAGGGTCACCAGGCCACCGCCGCCGGCGATGGCGTCGAGCGCCCCCGCGAGGGCGGCGACCACGAACAGGCTGGCGAGGACGTCGAGATGCGCCATCAGCATAACAGGTCAAGAAAAAGGGGCCCCGAAGGACCCCTGATCACATTGGAGCGTGCGCAGCACGCTCCAACACTAAAGGGCGAGCCTGTTTTTCCGTTTCGGATGTTCCATCCGAAACGGACAGGCTCTACCCCAGCAGGTGGCCCCATTGCTGGGCCCGCGATTGCTTGCTGTTGGTCGTCTTGCCCAGGGCGCGCAGCTCGTCGCGCTCCTTGGCCTTCTCTTCCTTGCGGACGCGCATCTCGGCAGCTTCCTGCGTCTTGCGTTCCTTACGCTCGGCGCGCTTGACGGCCATGATCGCCTCTTGGCGAGCCAGGGCTTCGAGGCGGGCGACTTCCTTGGCTTCGGCGCGGGCGGCGCGGACGGCTTCGAGTTCGGCGGCGCGAAGCTCTTCACGCTTGTCGAAATCGGGATCCTGCACGGTCGGCTTGGCCTTGAACTTGGCCAGCATGGCCTTCTTGGCTTCCTGCTGCGAGGAAATACGATCGGCGAATCCGGTGTTCTTCAGGTGCGACATGAATCTTCGTGTTGTTTGGAGGCGGCGGCTCTAAAGCCCAGATTTACGCAAAAATCAATGCGTCATCGGGTTCGTCGCCCCTTGCCTATTGGGGGTGACGCCGAAAGAGCACGCTCCATATAGGAACGGTTCCGCGCTTTGGTAGACCCGTTAACCGGTCCCGATTGGGGATCGTTTTGCCCCCGCCCGAAGCCGAAGGCTAAATCCTTAAGTATTCCCGTCACTTGGCCCGCGAACCGCTCGCCTTGACGCACCGCAGCGAGGTCTATAGGTTCCGCGCCGATCAAGCCGGCCGGAATTGCGCCTTGTTTTGGCGCGTCCGCGGCGTTTTCGGACCTGCCGCTTCCCATGCCCAAGGCCGACGAACCGAACGACAAGGCCCTCGCAAGCCTCGACGCTCGGCTCGACGCATTTGAGGCGAAGAAGGCGGCGGAAAAGCCCGCGAAAGCGGCGACCGAAAAGGCCAACCAGGACGGTTACCGTCTGTTGGCGGATTTGATCGGGGGCGTATTGGTGGGTCTCGGCTTCGGCTGGCTGCTCGATCACTACGTCCACACGAGCCCCTGGGGCATGGTCGGCGGTCTGCTGATCGGTCTGGGGCTCGCGATATTCTCCATCGTCCGCAAGGCGATGAAACTAAGCGCGCAGGCGTCGGCGCCGTCCCCACAAGGGAATGCCGACGGACACACGGGAGACGGGTCTACCGTCCCCAAGCAGAAGAGAGACTAGGGCCAATGGCCGATCCGATGCACCAGTTCCAGATCGCGAAGATCGTGGAACTGCCCACCGTGACCGTTCCCGGCCTCGGCGCGATCGACCTGTCGATCACGAACTCCGTGGCCGCGATGATGCTGGCGGCGCTGCTGGTCATCACGTTCTACAGCCTGGCCGCGCGCAAGGCCGTCATCCCGGGCCGCCTGCAGGCGGTGGGCGAGATGCTCTACGGACTGGTCGATGGGCTCGCGGAGTCGATCATCGGCCACGAGGGCAAGAAGTTCATGCCCTTCGTCTTCACGCTGTTCGCCTTCGTGCTGTTCATGAACATCCAGGGCATGTTCCTGGTGTTCACCGCCACGTCGCAGCTGGCTGTAACCCTGACGCTGGGCCTGATGGTCATCCTGACCGTGGTCGCCGTCGGCTTCGCCAAGAACGGCCTGAAGTTCTTCAAGCTGTTCGCGCCGTCGGGCGTGCCCCCCGTGCTGTACATCCTGCTGGTGCCGATCGAGATCCTGTCGTTCCTGATCCGTCCGATCACCCTGGGCCTTCGTCTGTTCGGCAACATGCTGGGCGGCCACGTCGTGCTGAAGATCTTCGCCGGTTTCGTGATCGCCCTGGGCGGTCTCGGCGTCCTGGGCTGGGCCGGTTCGGCCCTGGCCCTGACCTCGGTCGTCGCCCTGACGGCCCTCGAGTTCATGGTGGCCTTCCTGCAGGCCTTCGTGTTCGCGGTGCTCGCATGCGTCTACATCAACGACGTCGTGCACCTCGACAGCCACTGATCAACCTTTAGTCTTTCCAACAAATACCCTTCCAAGGAGTCTCTATCATGGACGCTGCTGCAGCTAAGTACATCGGCGCTGGCCTGGCCATGCTCGGCATGATCGGCGCGGGCGTTGGCCTGGGCGTGATGTTCGGCAACTACTTCCAAGGCGCCCTGCGTAACCCGACCGCCGCCGCTCAAGAGCGCCCGATGCTGTTCCTGGGCATGGCTCTGACGGAAGCCCTGGGCATCTTCGCCCTGGTCATCGCCTTCCTGATCCTGTTCTCGTAATCGGATCCCGGGGAGCGCGGACGCTTCGTTCGGAAGCGCCGCGCTCCTTGTCTTATTTTCTCGCGTCCTCTTGATGCGGGCCGGTTTCCGGCCTGTTCGCGGACGCTCTAGCTGAGAGGCGCCTTCGCCCATGGCGACGGAACATCACGGCACGGTCGAGACGACTGAAACCCCCAAGCACGAAAGCGGCGGCCTTCCGCAGCTGCAGTTCGAGCACTGGGGTGGCCAGATCGTTTGGCTGCTGCTCATCTTCGCCGTTCTCTATGTCGTGCTGTCGAAGGTGCTCCTGCCCCGTGTCAGCGGCGCGATCGACGAGCGCGGCGGCAAGATCGCCGGCGACATCGCCGACGCCCGTCGCATGAAGGACGAGGCTGAAGCCCAGGCTCGCGCCGCCGCCGCGGAAGTGGCCGAGGCTCGCGCCAAGGCCCAGAAGACCGCAGCGGACGCCAAGGCCAAGGCCACGGCCGAAGCCGCCGAGCGTCAGGCCAAGGAAGAGGCCGCCCTGGCCGAGAAGCTGGCCGCGGCCGAAGCTTCGATCCAGGCCGCCCGCGACCAGGCCATGGGTCAGGTTCGCGTGGTCGCCGAAGAGACGGCCGCCGCGATCGTCGAGAAGCTGACCGGCAAGGTGGCCACGGCCGCCGAGCTGAAGTCGGCTCTGGCCTAAGGAGCTGACGATGGAACACGAATCCCTGTTCAGCTTCTCGAACCCGGAATTCTGGGTTCTGGTCGCCCTGGTGATCTTCTTCGGCCTGCTGGTCGTGCTGAAGGTCCTGCCGGGCGCGCTGTTCGGCGCGCTGGACGGCTATGCCGCCAAGATCAAGGCCGAGCTCGATGAAGCCCAGCAACTGCGTGAAGAGGCTCAAGCCCTGCTCGCGGACGTGAAAGCCCAGCGCGAGGAAGCCGAGCGCCAGGCCACGGGCATGCTGGAAGCCGCCAAGGCCGACGCCAAGCGTCTGGCCGAGGAAGCCAAGGAAAAGCTCGAGGAGCAGATCAAGCGCCGCGCCGAGATGGCCGAACGCAAGATCGCTCAGGCCGAGGCGCAAGCCGCCGCCGACGTGAAGGCCGCGGCGGTGGATCTCGCCGCCCAGGCCGCCGAAGCGGTGCTGACGGCCCGTCTGGCCGGCGCCAAGAGCGACCCGCTCGCCGACGCCGCGATCAGCCAACTGGGCTCCAAGCTGCAATAGCAGCGGGCTTAGCGAACAAGACAGAGGGCGCGGATCGCAAGGTCCGCGCCCTTTCTTTTGGCCAGGCCGGAAACGACGACACCCCGCGCCTCAGGGGTTGAAACGCGGGGTGCGCCGATCCCACTGCTCAGGGAACGGCGTCCGCGGGCGGACCCGCGGCTCAGGCGTGACACTCACGATGCTCGCCACAGCGGGGTGATCCACCGGCGACACCCCGCGCGCAATCGCTCGAGCCCCGATTGAGACGGCGCGTCATGAAACTGAGATCGGGTGCGCCCTGACGCTTTTTTCCTTGCCGGCGCAACCTGGCGTGTAGAACAGCGGGACGATGACCAAGCTGCTGCCCGGCGATCCCGCGCCGTCGTTCTTCGCCGTCTCGCGCGGCAATCCCCGCTATGCGTTCGATGTCGCGGCCGGGCGTTATCTGCTGCTGGCCCTGGTCGGCGACGGCGACGAAGCCTTCGCCGATCTGGTCGAGCAGGTGCTGAACGAACATGCCGAGCGCTTCGACGGCGAAAGCCTGGCCTTCTTCGGCCTGTTGCGTGACACCGAACGCTGGAACCGCCGCGAGAACCGCCTGCCCGGCGCGCGCTGGCTGCTGGACGAGGCCGGCGCGGCCTTCACGGCCTTGGGGGCGGCCGAGGACCCCACCTGGTCGGGCTGGATCCTGGTCGACCCGAACTTCCGGATCCTCGCGACCCTGCCCGCCGACCAGACCGAGCGCCTGGGGCGCATCCTGCCCGGCCTGCCACCCGTAGCGACCCATGCCGGCGTCGAGCTCCACGCCCCCGTGCTGGTCGTCCCACGCCTGTTCGAGCCTGAGCTGTGCCAGATGCTGATCGCGGCCTATGAGGCCGACGGCGGCGAGGCTTCGGGCTTCATGCGCGAGCTCGAGGGCCGGACGGTCGAGATCCGCGACCCCAACCACAAGATCCGCCGCGACCTGGTGCTGCCGCCGGGCGAGCTGCGCGACGCCGTCCGGGCCCGGATCCAGCGCCGCCTGGCCCCGCAGATCGCCAAGGCCTTCCAGTTCGCCGCCACGCGCATGGAGCGCGACCTGGTGGCCTGCTACGACGCGGCCGACCACGGCTTCTTCCGGGCGCACCGCGACAACACCACCAAGGGCACCGCCCACCGCCGCTTCGCCGTGACCATCAACCTGAATGCCGAAGACTATGAGGGCGGCGACCTGCGCTTTCCGGAGTTTGGTCCCCGCACCTATCGCGCCCCGACGGGTGGCGCGGTCGTGTTCTCGTGCTCGCTGCTGCACGAAGCCCTGCCGGTGACCCGGGGCAAGCGCTACGCCTTCCTGCCGTTCCTGTACGACGAGGCCGGCGCTCAGGTGCGGGAACGCAATGCCGAGCATGTCGGCGTCGACGGCTACCGCTACACAGCCTGAATCGAGAAGCTCTGCTCGATCAGGGTCGCCTGGCCGAAGATGGTCATGAAGGCGATGTCGGCGGCGTCGCGCCCGGTGGCGACGCGGACCATGCCCTCGATCGGCGCCAGGCCCGTGGCGTCAATCAGCCGCCAGCGTCCGCCCAGATAGACCTCGGCGATGGCGTGCAGGTCCGGCGGCTCCAGCCGCCAGGCATAGGCGCTGACCGCGCGGGCCGGGATGTCGGCGGCGCGGCACAGGCTGATCGCCAGATGGGTGAAGTCGCGGCAGACGCCCGCTCGGTCGACCAGGGTGTCGACGGCCGTCGTGGCCGCGTCGCTGACCCCGAAGCAATAGTCCACGTGCTTGGCGATCCAATCCAGGATGGCCATGACCTTACGCCCGCCCTTCAGGTCGCCGAACTCGCGCTCGCAGAACCGCTCCAGCCGGTCGGACGGCGCATAGCGGCTGGCGCGCAGGAAGGGCAGCACCTCACTGGGGAGGTCGCGGATCGCCATGGCCGGGGCGTCGGCCAGGTCATGGTCGCGGTGCATCACCTCGACCTGGGCCCGGTAGAGCGCGTTCACCCGGCCCGACGCCGTGAACACCGTACGGCGCTCGTGGGTGACGGGATCGTCGACCCGAACGGCGTCGACATTGGGCCAGAAGGTCAGGGCCTCGGAATGGACCATCTGGTCTGGCCCATGCGCCGCCTCGATCAGCAGCAGCACCTCGCACGGAGTGGCGAAGTCGTAGGTCAGCGAGGCTTCGACGTCGAAACGCATGAGGTGTCCTGGGGGCGATGGCGGCGGCGCGCCTGCTACAATTCCCATGGACCTGATGGGTTCAGGACGATCTTGGCGGTCAGGCCGTCTTGGCCATCTTTCGCGCCACGTACTTCTTCACGCGCTTGCGGGTCTTCTTCAGCAGCCGCCAGCGGGCCCGGCGCAGGACCAGTTTCTCGGTGCGGAGCATCTGCTGCCAGACGACCAGCAGCACCTCGGGCTCGCGGCGCATCAGGCGGCGGATCGGGAAGACCAGCTTGGGGTGGCGCTTCTGCCAGCGGATGAAGGTTTTCCGGGCCTGGAACGAGTAGCGCAGCACGATCATCAGGCCGATGACCAGCAGCGGCAGGCCCACGTGCCCCGGCAGCGGCGTCAGCACCGCGCCGGCGATGATCACCAGCGTGCCGAAGCCGATGGCGATCCAACGGAAGGCGCGGGCCGCGGACTCGCGCAGCAGCAAGGCCAACCGCGCGCGGCGCCGGACCCTGTGCTTGATGTCGATCGTGGAGGCGGTGGCTGTCACCGTCCGGCTTGCTTCGCGGCGGCGCGACGCTTGAACGACTTGCGCCAGCGGGCGGCCATGCGCCACTTGCGCGGCACGATCAGGCGCTCGACGCGCAGGGCCTGTTGCCAGGCCACCAGCACGACCTCGGGCTCGCGACGCAGCAGGCGACGCAGCGGAAAGATCAGCTTGGGATGGGCGTGCTGGAAGCGGACGAACTGCTTGCGCGCCTTGAACGAGTTGCGCAGCACCAGCATCAGGCCGACCACGGTCAGCGGCAGGCCCATGGGGCCCGGCAGCGGCGCGATGACGATGCCGCCGATGACCAGCAGCACGCCCAGCGTCACCAGGATCACGCGCAGGAATCGCGCGATGAGCTCACGGGCGAGATCATCGGCGGTGCGGCGGGCGCGCGGCATGGCGAGGGCGATAGCAGTCATTGGGAGGACGAAACGGGCTTGCGCTCCGCTTGCTCCCTGGAAAAGCCAGAGCGCCCCGACGCGCACCCCCGATATGTGGACCGATGAGGGCGCCGTAAAGGCGCCCTCTGGTCGCAACAGGGGTATGGTGTTTGCTATTCAGCCGCCAGTGGCGCTTCTGCCACAGGTTTCCACCTCAACCGGGGCTTGCGGGCCGCCTGGGTCTCGTCCAGGCGCCGGAGCGGGGCGTGGAACGGCGCGCCCTTGAAGCGCTCGACCTCGCCCGCCTTGGCCGCGCCGGCCAGCAGACGAAGCGCTTCGATGAAGCGATCCAGCTCCTGCTTGCTCTCGGTCTCGGTCGGCTCGATCAGCATCGCGCCGTGGACGACCAGCGGGAAGTACATGGTCATCGGGTGGAAGCCCTCGTCGATCATCGCCTTGGCGAAGTCGAGCGTGGTCACCCCGGTGCCTTCCAGCCAGCTGTCGTCGAACAGGGCCTCGTGCATGCACGGACCTTCGGGGAAGGCCGGGCTCATCACGTCCTTCAGCTGGGCCTTGATGTAGTTGGCGTTGAGGACGGCGTCCTCGGCCACCTGACGCAGGCCGTCGGCCCCGTGGCTCAGCATGTAGGCGTAGGCGCGGACGTACATGCCCATCTGGCCGTGGAAGGCGCTCATGCGGCCGAAGGCGGTCTTGGCGCCCTCCTCGCCCGCGTGCTCGACCATGGCGAAGCCGTCGTCGCCGTGGGTCAGCCAGGGGGTCGGGGCAAAGGCCGCCAGGGCCTCGCTCAGCACCACCGGACCCGCGCCCGGACCGCCGCCGCCGTGGGGCGTCGAGAAGGTCTTGTGCAGGTTGATATGCATGGCGTCGACGCCCAGGTCGCCCGGGCGCACCCGGCCGACGATGGCGTTGAAGTTGGCGCCGTCGCAGTAGAAGTACGCGCCCGCCGCGTGGGTCAGGCGAGCGATCTCGACGACGTCGCGCTCGAACAGGCCGCAGGTGTTGGGGTTGGTGACCATGATGGCGGCCACGTGGTCGCCCAGCTTGGACTCCAGGTCCGCCAGATCGACGCGCCCGTCATCGGTCTGGGCGATCTCGACGACGGTGTAGCCGACGAAGGCCGCCGTGGCCGGGTTGGTGCCGTGGGCGCTGGTTGGGGCCAGGACGGTCTTGCGGTGGCCGTTGCCGGCCGCCTCGTGGGCGGCGCGAATGGCCAGCAGGCCGCACAGCTCGCCGTGAGCGCCGGCCTTGGGGCTCAGCGCGACAGCGGGCATGCCGGTCAGGGTCTTCAGCCAGTGGGCCAGGCGGTCCATCAGCTGCAGGGCGCCCTGCACGGTCGACTGCGGCTGCAGCGGGTGGATGTCCGAGAAGCCCGGCAGGCGCGCCATCTTCTCGTTCAGGCGCGGATTGTGCTTCATCGTGCACGAGCCCAGCGGATACAGCGCCAGGTCGATGGCGTGGTTCTTCTGGCTCAGGCGCACATAGTGGCGGACGGCTTCGGGTTCGGAGAGACCCGGCAGGCCGATCGGCGCGTCGCGCAGCAGGCCGGCCAGGTCGCTCGACGGCGCGGCGGCTTGCGGCAGGTCGACACCGGTCTTGTTCCAGCCGTCCAGTTCGAAGATCAGGGCTTCGTTCTGCAGCAGGCCGCGATTGCCGGTCAGGGTCTCGTGGCCACCGGCGTCGTTGGCGGTTTCGGGGCGCGTGGGGCGGCCGACGTTGTTCATGCTCATTGGCCCACCGCCTTGGTCAGGATCTTGGCGAAGAAAGTGATGTCGATGTCCAGCGTGGTCTCGGTAGCCGCGACCAGCAGCACGTCGTCCAGGCCCGCGCCCGCGTCGAGGCGCGAGAACGGCACGCCGGCAATGACGCCGTGGCCGGCCAGGGTCTCGACCACGTCGGCGGCGTTCTTCGGCAGGCGGATCGCGAACTCGTTGAAGAAGCGCGGGGTCAGGACCTCGACGCCCGGCACCGCCTTCAGGGCGTCGCGCAGGGCCACGGCCTTCTGGTGGTTCAGGGCGGCCAGCTGGCGCAGACCGGTCTCACCGAGCAGGCTCATGTGGATCGAGAAGGCCAGGGCGCACAGGCCGCTGTTGGTGCAGATGTTCGAGGTCGCCTTGTCGCGGCGAATGTGCTGCTCGCGGGTCGACAGGGTCAGCACGAAACCGCGCTTGCCATCGGCGTCGACCGTCTCGCCGCACAGGCGGCCCGGCATCTGGCGGACGAACTTTTCCTTGCAGGCGAAGAGACCGACATAGGGACCGCCGAAGTTCAGGCCATTGCCGATCGACTGGCCCTCGGCCACGGCGATGTCGGCGCCCATTTCGCCGGGCGACTTCAGCAGGCCGTACGAGACGGCCTCGGTGGTGACCACGATCAGCAGCGCGCCGGCGGCGTGAGCAGCCTCGGCGATCTTGGTGACGTCCGTGACCGTGCCGAACACGTTCGGGGTCTGGACGACGACGCAGGCGGTGTCGGCGTCGATGGCGGCGATCACCGCATCCTCGGCGTCGACCGCGGCCGGCATGGCCTGGGTCGTGACGCCGGCCGCGTGGGCCAGGGTCTCGATGGTCTCGATGTAGTGCGGGTGGACGCCGCCCGACATCACCGCCTTGTTCCGGCGGGTGACGCGCTGGGCCATCATCACGGCCTCGGCCGCGCCGGTCGAGCCGTCATAGAGCGAGGCGTTGGCCACCTCCATGCCGGTCAGGGCCGCGACCTGGGTCTGGAACTCGAAGAGTACCTGAAGAGTCCCTTGGGCGATTTCCGGCTGGTAGGGCGTGTAGCTGGTCAGGAATTCCGACCGCTGGATGATGTGGTCGACCGTGGCCGGCACGTGGTGGCGATAGGCGCCGGCCCCGCAGAAGAACGGTCCCTCCCCCGCCGAACGGTTGCGACGGGCCAGGCCCGCCATCTCGCGCTCGACTTCGATTTCGCCGGCATGCAGCGGCAGGTCGACGGTTCCGTCGCGGCGGGCCGAAGCCGGCACGTCGACGAACAGGTCGTCGATCGACGTCACGCCGATCGCACCGAGCATCTCGACGCGGTCTTCGGGGGTCAGGGGGAGGTAACGCATTGATCTGCTTTCGTGGGGTCGAAAGTTAGAGGGTGCTCAGGAACGCTTCGTAGGCATCGCGGTCCATCAGGGCGTCGACCTCGGCCGGGTTCGACAGCTTGATCTTGGCGAACCAGCCGCCGCTTTCCGGCAGGGCGTTGACGGTTTCCGGCGCATCGCCCAGCTCGGCATTGCCTTCGACGACTTCACCCGACACCGGGGCGTAGACGTCCGAGGCGGCCTTGACGCTCTCGACGACGGCGAGGTTCTCGCCCTGTTTCACGGTCTTGCCGGCTTCCGGCACTTCGACGAACACCACGTCGCCCAGTTGCTCGGCGGCGTAGGCGGTGATGCCGACGGTGGCGACGTCGCCTTGGACGACGACCCATTCATGATCTTTGGTGAAACGCATCTCTGTCGGCCCTTGATTAGAGTTTGCGGACGTAACGGTTCGGAACGAACGGGGTGGCGACCACTTCTGCAGCGGCCTGCTTTCCACGAACGATGACCTTGAGCTTCGCGCCCACGACCGCATAGGCCGGCGGGGCGAAACCGATGGCGATGGGGAAGCCGAGCGAGGGCGCGAAGCCGCCGCTGGTCACCTTGCCGATGACATTGCCCGCTTCGTCGGCGATCTCGGCGCCTTCACGAGCCGGGGCGCCTTCCAGCACCTTGAGATTGACGCGGACGCGCGAGAGTTCGCCGGCCAGTTCCTTGCCGATCCGGGCCGCGCCCAGATAGTCGCCGGCCTCGCGGCGCGATTTGCCGACGGCGAAGTTCAGCCCGCCCTCAATCGGCGAGACGGTCTCGTCCAGGTCGTGGCCGTACAGCGGCAGGCCCGCTTCCAGGCGCAGGCTGTCGCGGGCGCCCAGGCCGATCGGCTTGACGCGTTCGTCGGCCAGCAGGGTGTTCCAGATGCCCTCGGCGGCGTCGGCTGGGACCGAGATCTCGTAGCCGTCCTCGCCCGTGTAGCCCGAGCGCGAGATGATCGCGTCGACGCCGAAGGCGGCCAGGGCGACAGTGTCCATGAACACCATGCCAGCGGCTTCCGGCACATGCGCGGCCAGCACGGCGGCGGCTTCCGGACCTTGCAGCGCCAGCAGCGCGCGGTCTTTCAGACGGGTCACCGTGGCCTCGCCGGCCAGGGCGTCGGCGATGATCTTGTAGTCGTTGTCCTTGCAGGCGCCGTTGACCACCACGAACAGGCCGTCGTCGTCGGGACGCGCGGTCATCAGGTCGTCGATGATCCCGCCCTCGGCATTCAGCAGCACGCCGTAGCGCTGCTTGCCAGCCTTCAGGCCCTGGTAGTCGGCCGAGACGACCTTCTCGAAGCTCTTGGCGGGGTTCTCGCCGCGCAGGCGGGCCTGGCCCATGTGCGAGACGTCGAACAGGCCAGCGTGCTCGCGGGTCCAGAGGTGCTCTTTCAGCACCCCGTCCTTGTACTGCACCGGCATGGAGTAGCCGGCGAACGGCACCATGCGCGCGCCCAGCGCCACGTGGGCGTCGAACAAGGGGGTCTTCTTGAGGTCTTGATCGGACACTGTGCGGGCTCCTAGCGGGGTCGGCGAGACGACCGGCGTCCGCCGGTTGGTCGCGCCCCCGCTGTCCCTTGTGCCTGAGAGATTCCGGCCTTCCCCCTCTGCTGTTTGAGGTCGGCCTTGCTCCTTCGGCGAGCCACTCTTTCGAGCGACTGCTTTCCAGCGTTTCTAAACCCGCGCGGTCCTTTTGCCTGAGCGTTTCCGGGGCGGTTGCGCCTTCGGCCTCGGGAGCGAATCCCGACGTCTCCCGCGAGGGTCGTCGGGGTCAATGCGGGAGGGCTGCCCCTGAGTCAAGCGCGGCCTAAAGATCCCCGAACCAGTCGTCCTCGCCGATCGGCGGACCGGGCGGGGTGACAACCTTGGCCTTGCCGTCCTCGACCAGGGCGGCCAGGCGACCGCCGCTCTCGTCGGCGACGATCCCGGCCAGCGCGCGAGCCTGGGCGCGGTCGGCCGCGCCGCCGGTCGCTGCTGCCGTCAGCCCCTTGCCCCAGTCGGCCAGGCGCGCGCGGATCACGGCGGCGGCGGTCGGCGACAGGCTCTTGTCGGCCAGGGCGTCGGCCAGGCTGACCACCATGCGCTGACGCACGCGGCGAGCCAGTTCGGCTTGGCGACCGGTCGCCTTACCGTCGAAGGCAGCGAAGGCCAGGGCCTTGTCCAGCAGCCCCTCGACGCCCGGCTGGGCGGCGTCACGACGCTTGGCCTCGACCAGGCGGTTCAGGCGCGCCGGCGCGAAGAGATCGCTCCAGACCATGTCGGCCGCGACCTCGGCTGTGGCGGGCAGGTCAAACACCGGACCCTGCTGGAAGGTCTCGATCTCGTAGGCGTGGTCGGTTCCCTGCGATTGGCCCGAGGTCAGGACATCCAGGGTCTTGTCGGAGAGGTCCAGCGCGGCCGGCGTCACCGTCTTCAGCAGAGCGTCGATCGCAGCGGCCTGGCGGGCGGCCGGGACCGGCTTGCTGGCCTCATGGCCATCGCCCTGCGCGCCGTAGGTGAAGTCGACCCCGCCGACCAGCTTGGCCGTCGCGTCGACCTGGTAACGATGGAAGATGTAGATCGGCACGACGATGCGGCGCAGGTCGGCGACCGAAGCGCCCTTGGGCAGGTTGCCGAGGCCGAAACGGTCCAGGGCGATCTTGCGCACCGCCATGGTCTGGTCGAGCTCGGCGACCGGATCGGCGCCGTTGTCCCAGACCGCGCCCAGCGGGTGCGGCGTATCCTGCCCCCGCGCGTCCTCGTCGGAGACATAGCGCAGGCCCTCGGCCTGGCTCTTGTCGGCCTTGGCCTTCAGCCAGGCCTTCTCGTCGACGCCCGCTGGGGCCACGCCGTACAGCCAGTCGATCACGAACTTGTCCCAGGCCCCGATCCCGCGCCCGTAGGCGTCGGAGAAGTCCAGCTGGCCGTCCTTGATGGCGACCTTCGGCCCCGGATAGTCCATGACCGAGGCGCGGCCGGCATAGGTGCTGGCCGCGAAATTGTGCTGCAAGCCGATCGAGTGGCCGATCTCATGCGGCGACAGCTGGCGGATGCGGGCCAGCGAAATCTCGATCGGATCGTTGGGGCCGCCCGTCCCGGTCTTGTCGGCGCCCAGCAGGCCCTCGAAGATCAGCCGATCCTGGCGGATGCGGTCCGAGCCCAAGAGGACGTCGCCCTTGATGATCTCGCCGGTGCGCGGATCGACCACCGCGTGGCCGTAGGACCAACCGCGCGTCTGGCGGTGCACCCAGTTGACGACGTTGTAGCGGGCGTCCAGCGGGCTGACCCCATCGGGCAGCACCTCGACCTTGAAGGCGTCGATGAAGCCGGCCGCCTCGAACGCCTGGTTCCACCAGCGTCCGCCCTCGACCAGGGCCGAGCGCACCGGCTCGGGCGCGGCGCGGTCGACATAGAAGACAATCGGCTTCTTGACCGGCGACCGGGCGGCGGCGGGATCGGTCTTCTCCAGGCGGAAGCGGTGCGCCAGGCGATAGACCACCGGCTCGTTCAGCGGCGCGGAATAGTCCGCCACGGTGTGGTCGATGACGCCGACACGCGGGTCGTTCTGGCGCGGGATGTAGCCCGGCTCGGGCAGGGCCACGAATGAGTGGTGCAGCACCAGGGTGACGTTGCGCGGATCCGGCACGATACCGCGCACCTCGCCGCCCGGATCATCGCCGACGAAGGTCTCGACCGCCTCCAGCTCGACGTTCAGGGGGAAGACGTTCACCTCGCCGGTGTCGGCATAGGACAGGCCGTCGTTCAGCCGGAAGTCGCCCTGCTTGCTGCGCTTGAGGGTCTTGGCCACGCCCTGAGCGTCACGGACCAGGAAGCTGGTGACATCGACCAGCAGTCGGCCATCCGCGCCCTCGGCCTCGATGGCGTTGGACCAGACGCTGGAGACCGGGAACGAGTCCTTCACCGCCGCCTGCTCGTCGGCCGAGCCGCGCGGGGCCAGGAACCCCCAGTTCTCGAACTGGGCGATGACCTTCCCGCCCACGCGGCGGAAGGCGATGATCTGGGTGTCGCCTGGCGCCGAGCGATCCAGGCCGGTCGGGTTCGAGCCCAGGCCAGCGCGCAGATAGGTCTGGTAAAGATACCGCCCCGCGATCCCGTCCGCGCCCGGCTTGGGCAGCAGCAGAAAGACCTTGCCGTCTTTCTTGTCGACGAAGACCGGAACCAGCCCGTCCTTGCGCTCGAGCCCGGCGGTGGCTTCAGCGAACTTGTCGGTGGATTTGGCCTTGTCGGCGGCCAGGCTCGGCCCAGCGATCGCGCTCACGCAGACGCTCGCCATCAACATGGCGACCACGGACGAATTCATAACCCCTCCCGAACGCATAAAAGCGCCGGGACTGTCCTGCGCCCTCGCGGCGATTGCAACCGCCGGAGGGCGCGAGGGAGGTTACATCCGCTCGGGCGCTTCGATACCCAGCAGGTCGAGGGTCAGCTCCAGCTGCCGCAGCGTCGTTTCGGCGAGGCTCAGGCGCGAGGCCCGCAGCTCTTCGGTGTCGGCGCTCATGATCGGGCAGGCGGCGTAGAACTTCGAGAAGGTCTGGGCCAGCTTGTAGGCGTGCTCGGCCACGAAGTTGGGGGCCTTCTTGTCATAGGCCTCCTGCAGGGCGCCCTCGAAGGCGTCCAGCAGCATGGCCAGGTCGCGCTCGGCCGGTTCGTGGATCACGATGCGGCCGGCGGTCGCGCCGGCTTCCGACGCCTTGCGCAGCACGCTCTTGATGCGCACCGACTGGTACAGCAGGTAGGGGCCGGTCTTGCCCTCGAAGCTGGTGAAGCGGTCGAGGTCGAAGACGTACGAGGTGCCGCGGAAGTTCTGCAGGTCGGCGAACTTCAGGGCCGCCACGCCAACCTTGTGGGCGGTGTCTTCGAACTGGGCTTCCGACAGCTCGGCGCCCAGGCCCGCTTCGCGCAGGCGCTCGCGGGCCTTTTCGCGGGCCATCTCGATCAGGTCGTGCAGCTTCAGGACGCCGCCGGCGCGGGTCTTGAAGGGCTTGCCGTCCGTGCCGTTCATGGTGCCGAAGCCGATGTGCTCCAACGAGCCTTCGGTGGCGTAGTCGGCCAGATAGGCGGCGCGGAACACGGTCTCGAAGTGCAGGGCCTGGCGCTGGTCCACGCAGTAGAGGATCAGGTGCGGGTCGAACGACTTGCGACGATCCAGGATCGTGGCCAGGTCGGTCGTGCCGTACATGGCCGAGCCTTCCGACGACACCACCAGCAACGGCGGCACGTCCTGCTTGTCGCCCTCGCGGGCCACGCGGACGATGCGGGCGCCCTGGTCCTCGACCAGCAAGCCCTTGTGCTCCAGCTGGTTGACCATCGGTTCGATCAGGTCGTTGACGTCGCTCTCGCCCTTCCACAGGTCGAAGTCGACGCCCAGGGCGTGGAACTCGCGCTCCAGGGCCACGCGGCTGACATTGACGAAGTGGCGCCACAGCAGGCGGTAGCCGAAGCGGCCGTTCTGCAGTTCGGCGGTCGCCTTGCGGGCGCGCTCCTTGAAGGCCGGATCTTCCTTCTGGCGCACCGAGGCGGCCGGATAGATACGGTCGAGATCGGCCAGGGTGATCCGGCTCTCGAACTCGGCCATCACCTTGGCTTCGTCGGCGGCGCTGAAGCCGCGCGGCGCTTCCGGCAGCTTGTCCATCAGGGCGCGGATGAAGGCGTCCTCGTCGACGATGGCCGAGATGAGCAGGCCCATCTGGAAGCCCCAGTCGCCGAAGTGCGCGTCGCCCACCACGTCGTCGCCGCGGAAGCGGTACAGGCGCTTGACCGACTCGCCGATGATCGAGGCGCGCAGGTGGCCCACGTGCATCGGCTTGGCGACGTTGGGGCCGGCATAGTCGATCAGGACGCGGCGCGGGTCTTCCAGCAGCTGGGCGCCGACGCGGTCATCCCCGGCGATCTCGCGGACGCGGGCCGACAGGGCCTCGTCGCTGACGCGCATGTTGATGAAGCCGACCCCGGCGATCTCCACCGAAGCCAGGCGGGGATCCCCTTTGAGGATATCGACGACCTGCACCGCGATCTCGCGCGGATTACGCTTGGCGCTCTTGGCCGCCGCGAGGGCGCCGTTGCACTGGAAATCGGCTAGGTCGGGTCGGTCGGAGGCGGTGACGCGTCCGAACTCGGGAGGAAGTCCGGCGGCCTGGAAAGCGGCCGCGGCCGCCTCGCTCAAGGACCGCTTCAAATCGTTCATTGCTTAGTGGTCGTCCCTGCTTGGGCGGTCTGGCCGGCATTGACCCGGAAGCGCTTGCCCTCACGGTTGAAGGCCGCCATTTCCGGCGTCACGTCGAAGCCGATCAGCACCTCGAAGTTCCCGCCGCTGACCTTGGCGTCGGCGCGCGGAATGGTGATCTGCTCGATGGTCTCACGCGCATAGGCGCGGTCCTGGCCGGCGGCGAAGGTCACCGGCAGGTCGAAATATTCCTTGGCGATGACCGACTGGTTCCGCTCGGTCACGGCGATCCAGTAGCGGTAGACGTGCTTGTCGCCCTGAGCCTGCGGGCCCTTGCCCAGCTGGAACAGGACCTCGGCGCGGATCTTGATCGGCTCGTCGCTCTTGTAGGCGCAGCCCGAGCTCAGGCTCTGGATCTCGCCGGTGAAGCCGGCCTGGGCGGCCGATTCCTTGGCGTCCTTGAACTCGACATAGCGGCTGGCGTCGTACAGCACCTTCACATAGGGGCACGGACCGGCGTTGCGCAGCTGCGGCAGCGGCGCCTTGGGCTGGTTCCACTCCTCGTCGCGCTTCTTCTTCTTGGCGGCCTGGTCGCCGTCGTCCTGACCGCCACCGCCGCCGCCGGGGCCTTGGGCGTGAGCGATCGTCGCCGTGGTCGCGGCGATCGAGACGGCCATCAAAGCGCTGAGGGCGAGCGAAAAGGTGCGGCGCATGAAACGTCGGTTCCGGACAAGAAGAGCCAAGCGGGGCCATGGAGCCCCTTCGGCGTCATGCAGCCTGATAAAGGCATATGCGTGACGTCGCAACGACGCAGACTCCTGGCGCCGGGCCTCTTGAGAGACTAGTTTCCGCGCCATGAACGCCCAGACCCCGATCCGTCGCCCGATCTCGCTCGTGCTGGCCAGCCCGCGCGGCTTCTGCGCCGGGGTGGATCGCGCCATCCAGATCGTCGAACGCGCCGTCGAGAAGTTCGGCGCGCCGGTCTATGTGCGTCACGAGATCGTGCACAACCGCCACGTCGTCGATCGCCTCAAGGCCCTGGGCGCGGTGTTCATCGAGGAGCTGTCCGAGGCGCCCGACGACCGCCCGGTGGTGTTCTCGGCCCACGGCGTGCCCAAGTCGGTGCCGGCCGAGGCCCAGTCGCGGCAGATGATCTATCTGGACGCCACCTGCCCGCTGGTCTCCAAGGTCCATGTCGAGGCCCAGAAGCATTTCGACGCCGGCCGCGAGATCGTGCTGATCGGCCATGCCGGCCACCCGGAAGTGATCGGCACCATGGGCCAGCTGCCGGAAGGCTCGGTGACCCTGATCGAGGACATCAAGGACGCCGCCGCCTGGACGCCCAAGGACGTGTCCAACGTCGCCTTCCTGACCCAGACCACCCTGTCGGTCGACGACACCGCCGACATGATCGCCCTGCTGCGCGAGCGTTTCCCCGACATCGCCGCCCCGCACAAGGAAGACATCTGCTACGCCACCACCAACCGCCAGGACGCGGTCAAGCACCTGGCCGAACAGGCCGAGCTGGTGCTGGTGGTCGGCTCGAAGAACTCATCCAACTCGGTGCGCCTGATGGAAGTCGGCCTGAAGGCCGGCGCCACGGCCGCCCACCTGATCGACGACGCCAGCGGCATCGACTGGGCCTGGTTCGACGGCGTCTCCCGCGTCGGCTTGACCGCCGGAGCCTCGGCCCCGGAAGACCTGGTGCAGGGCGTCATCGACGCCATCTCGGCCCGCTTCGACACCACGGTCGAGGAACTGGTCGAGGCCCGCGAGACCATCACGTTCAAGCTGCCGCGCCTGCTCACCGCATAAGGGCGGCTTGACCGGAGGCCTCGCGTCGAGCAATCCGGCGCCATGGCCGTCTATACCGACATCACCGACCAAGAACTCGCGACCTTCCTGGAAGGCTACGACCTGGGCGCCGCGCTGGCGTTCAAGGGCATCGCCGAGGGCGTGGAGAACTCCAACTTCCTGCTGGAGACGGAGAAGGGCCGCTACATCCTCACCGTCTACGAGCGGCGGGTGAAGGCCGAGGAGCTGCCCTACTTCCTCAACATGCTGACCTGGCTGGCCGACAAGGGTTATCCCAGCGCCCGGCCGATCGCCGACCGCAAGGGCGCCACGCTGTCGACCCTGCGCGGCAAGGCCGCCGCGATCGTCGAGTTCCTGCCCGGCCTGTCGGTGCGCAAGCCGACCGCCGCCCACTGCCGCGAAGCCGGCGAAGGCCTAGCCTGGCTGCATCTGGCCGGCGAGGGTTATCCGGCCCGCCGCGCCAACGACCTGGGTCAGAGCGCCTGGGCGCCGCTGTTTTCCAAGCACCGCAAGGCGGCCGAGGACCTCAAGCCGGGCCTGTCGGCGACCATCGACAACGACCTGGCCCAGCTGTCCTTGATGTGGCCGCGTAACCTGCCGTCGGGTACGATCCACGCCGACTATTTCCCGGACAACGTCTTCTTCCAGCCGGACGGCAAGTTCGCCGCCGCGATCGACTTCTATTTCGCCTGCGACGACAGCTACGCCTATGACGTGGCCGTGACCCTGAACGCCTGGTGCTTCGAGGCCGACGGCAGCTTCAACATCACCGCCGCCAAGGCGCTGCTGAACGGCTATGAGCGCCGCCGGCCCTTGAGCCCGGCCGAGAAGGAAGCCCTGCCGATCCTGGCGCGCGGGGCGGCCATGCGCTTCTTCCTGACCCGCTTGGCCGACTGGGGTTCGACGCCCGCCGGCGCCCTCGTTAGGCCCAAGGATCCGCTGGAGTACGAGCGCAAGCTGGCCGTCCACCGCGAAGGGCTCGTGCTGTTCGCATGACGCCCAAGGTCACGATCTATACCGACGGCGCCTGCAAGGGGAATCCCGGCCCGGGCGGCTGGGGCGCCATCCTGTTCTATGGCGACAAGAAGAAAGAAATCTGCGGCGGCGAGCCGGCGACCACCAACAACCGCATGGAGTTGATGGGCGCGATCTCGGCGCTGGAGCTCTTGAATCGCCCCTGCAAAGTCGAGCTGCACACCGACAGCCAGTACGTGATGAAGGGCATCCAGGAGTGGATCAAGGGCTGGAAAGCCCGCGGCTGGAAGACGGCCGACAAGAGCCCCGTCAAGAACGACGACCTGTGGAAGCGGCTCGACGCCGCGCGCGCGCGGCACGACGTCGACTGGCGCTGGGTCAAGGGTCACGCCGGCCATCCGCTGAACGAGCGCGCCGACGCGCTCGCCAACGAAGGCCTGCGCAAGGCCAATCCCCGGTTCGTTTAGGCCCCGCTTCGTTTAGGCGGCAAGGCTGCCGGGTTCCGAGCCGGTGGCGAAGGCCAGGCCTTCGTCTTCCCAGCCGGTGATGCCGCCGATCATCAGCTTCACGGGCCGGCCCAGCTGGGCCAGCTTCAGCGCGGCGCGGTCGGCGCCGTTGCAGTGCGGGCCGGCGCAATAGACCACGAACAGCGTGCTGGCGGGCCACTCGGCCATCCGGTCGAACGTCATGTCGGCATGGCGCAGGTGGATCGCGCCCGGCACGTGGCGGCGGGCATAGGCTTCGGGCGAGCCGACGACATGCAGCAGGACGAAGTCGACCTTGCCGGCCTTCATGGAGGCGGCGACGTCGGCGCAGTCGGTCTCCAGCGACAGGCGCGCGGCGAAGTGGGCGGCGGCGTCGCGGAAGGACGCGGCGGGGATCTCGGACACGTAGCTCATGGCGCTCTCCAGCAGTTGATGAGCTGAGACTTGCCGCATGCCGCCTAGTCGCGTTAGCTGGCGAGATCGACACTGAGCGTAAAGATCATGCCAAACCGTCTTGTCGTCGCCCTTGCCTATGACGGCCTCTGCACCTTCGAGTACGGGGTGGCGGTGGAGCTGTTCGCCCTGCCCCGGCCGGAGATGGGCGATGACTGGTACCGCTTCGCCACGGCCGCCGTGGAGCCAGGCGATCTGCGCGGCCTGGGCGGGGTGCGGATCGTCGGCGATGGCGGGCTGGAGCTGCTCTCGCAGGCCAGCGTCATCGTGGCGCCGGGCTGGCGCGGGATGGATCAGCCCGTGCCGGCACCGCTGATCGAGGCCTTGCGGGCGGCCCATGCCAAGGGCGCGCGGCTGATGTCGATCTGTTCAGGCGTCTTCGTGCTGGCGGCGACGGGCCTGCTGGACGGGCGGCGGGCCACGACCCACTGGCGTTATGCCGACGCCCTGCGCGAGCGCTACCCGGCGATCCAGGTCCAGCCGGACGTGCTGTATGTCGACGAGGGCGACCTGCTGACCTCCGCTGGCAGCGCGGCTGGCATCGACCTCGGTTTGCACCTGATCCGCCGCGACTTCGGCCCCGAGGCCGCTAATACGGTGGCCCGCAGGCTGGTGGTGCCGCCACACCGCGACGGCGGCCAGGCGCAGTTCGTGCAGCGGCCGGTGCCGGTGGCGCACGAAGCATCACGCCTGGGACCGATCCTGGACCGCATGCGCGGCGACCTCTCGCGGGCCTACACCATCAAGGCCCTGGCCGACGCGGCCGGGATGAGCGAGCGAACCTTCCTGCGGCGGTTCGAGGCGGCTACCGGCGACACTCCGGCGCGCTGGCTGCTGGCCGAGCGGATGAACCGGGCGCGGGATCTACTGGAGACCTCGCCCGCCGGCATCGACCAGATCGCGGAAGCGGTCGGTCTGGGCGCGCCGGCCTTGCGGCATCACTTCCGCCGACAGTTCTCGACGACGCCAAGCGCGTACCGGGCACGGTTCGCGCAGGCCTAGGCCGGCTCCCGCGCCACGATCCGCTCGATGTTGAGCTCGATCCAGTCGGCCAGGCCGCGCACCTTCTCGGCGACCTCCAGGCCCAGCGGCGTCAGGCTGTATTCAACGTGCGGCGGCACGACCTGATAGGCCACGCGGCGCACGAAGCCGTCGCCTTCCAGCTGTTGCAGGGTCTGGGCCAGCATCCGCTCGCTGACGCCGCCGATGCCTCGCCGCAGTTCGCTGAAGCGCCGCGTGCCGGTCTCCAGGGCGATCAGCACCAGCACACCCCAGCGGCTGGTGACATGCATCAGCACGCCACGCGACGGGCAGTCGGGCTCCATCAGGTCGCCGCGCGCCAGTCTTTCGGAGAGGGTCGTCTTTTCTTTCATACTTACATTCATGTACGTACTTACGGAAAGTAAGCAAGGCGCCCAGATCGCTTCCGTCATCAACGGAGAACGATCATGACCATCGCCGTCACCGGAGCCACCGGCCAGCTGGGCCGCCTCGTCATCGAAGACCTGAAGACCCGCGTCCCGGCCGGCGACATCGTCGCCCTGGCTCGCGATCCGGCCAAGGCGGCCGACCTGGGCGTCACGGTCCGCGCCGCCGACTACGCCCAGCCCGAGACCCTTGCCGCCGCGCTCCAAGGCGTCGACACCCTGCTGCTAATTTCCAGCGACGCCGTCGGCCAGCGCGTGGCCCAGCATCGCAATGTCATCGAGGCCGCCAAGGCCGTCGGCGTGAAGCGGATCGCCTACACCAGCATCCTGCGCGCCGACACGACGCCGATCGCTCTGGCCGAGGAGCACATCGCCACCGAGGCGCTGATCAAGGCCTCGGGCCTGACCTACGCCCTGCTGCGCAACGGCTGGTACTTCGAGAACTACACCAGCAGCCTGGCCGGCGCGATCGCGGCTGGGGCCATCATCGGCGCCTCTGGCGAGGGCAGGATCTCGGCCGCCACGCGCCGTGACTATGCGCAGGCCGCCGCCGTCGTGGTCGCCACGCCGGACGCCGAGAACCGGGTCTATGAGCTGGCTGGCGACACCGCCTTCACCCGCGCCGACCTTGCCGCCGAGGTCTCGCGCCAGACCGGCAAGGTCATCGCCTATAACGACCTGCCCGAGGCGACCTATGCCGGCATCCTGGAGAGCTTTGGCCTGCCGGCGCCGTTCGCGGCGATCCTGGCGCAGTCGGATGTCGGCGCGGGCCAAGGCGGGCTGTTCGATGACGGCCACACGCTGTCGCGCCTGATCGGCCGTCCGACGACGTCGCTGACCGATGCGGTCGCGCAGGCCCTGAAGACCGCCGACTAGGAAGCTGTGGGCGGCTGGCCGGCGGCGGCGGAAAGTCCTCGCCAACGGCCGGCCGGTTTGCCAAGCACCGAGGATGAAACTCGTCGGCTACTACCGCGTGCCGCCCGTGCGCGGGATCTTCTTCAGCCCCGCCCAGGAGGAGCGCCTGCTGCTCTCGGGCTGCGAGGAGGTGTTCAGCGACCGGTGCCTGGCTTCCGGCGTCGTGCGGCCGGGCCTGGCGCGGGCGGTCGAGGCGCTGGGAGCGGGCGGCGCACTGGCCGTGCCCAGCTTCCATGCCCTGGGCGGCGACATGGCCGGCCTGGTCGACGCCGTGCTGAAGCTGAAGGCGCGGGGCCTGCACCTGGTCGTGCAGCAGCCGCCGGTCGACACACGGACCGATCCCGGCTTCTTCGACACCTGCGAGATGCTGATGGGCTTCAGCCGCGAACGGCCGATGGTCCGCGCCGCCGAGACGGCCCTGATCGCCAAGGGCGGCAAGGCCGGCGGCATGAAGGGCCTGAAAACAGCGTCCCCGATCGAGACCGAAGTCGAGACCGAGGACGCTCCGGAAGACGAGGACTAGACCTTTAGGCGATAGCCGGTCTTGAAGATCCACCAGACGGCCGTCAGGCACACGGCCAGGAACACAGCGGTCATGCCCAGGCTGACGCCGACCCCGACGTCCGACTGGCCGTAGAAGGCCCAGCGGAAACCGCTGACCAGATAGACCACCGGGTTGAACAGGGTGATCTTCTGCCAGATCTCCGGCAGCATCTTGATCGAGTAGAAGCTGCCGCCCAGGAAGGTCAGCGGCGTGATGATCAGCGCCGGCACGATCTGCAGCTTCTGGAAGTTGTCGGCCCAGACGCCGATCACGAAGCCGAACAGGCTGAAGGTCACCGCCGTCAGCACCAAAAACAGCAGCATCACGAACGGGTGGGCGATCTCGAACGGCACGAACAGACGGGCCGTGGCCAGGATCAGCAAGCCCAGGCAAATCGACTTGGTCGCCGCCGCCCCGACATAGCCCATCACCGTCTCGACCCACGACACCGGGGCCGACAGCAGCTCATAGATCGTGCCGGCCCATTTGGGCATGTAGATGCCGAACGAGGCGTTGGAGATGCTCTCGCTGAGCAGCGACAGCATGATCAGGCCCGGAATGATGAAGGCGCCATAGCTGACGCCGTCGATGGCCTGCATGCGCGAGCCGATCGCCGAACCGAACACCACGAAATACAGCGAGGTCGAGATGACCGGCGCCAGGATGCTCTGCAGCAGGGTGCGGAACCACCGCGCCATCTCGAAGCGATAGATGGCCTTGATCGCGTGGATGTTCATTGCGGGGCCCTCACCAGGCTGACGAAGATGTCTTCCAGAGAGCTCTGGTCGGTCTGCAGGTCCTTGAAGTCGACGCCGTTCTCGGAGAGGCGCTTCAGAAGGTCGGCGATGCCGGTGTCGTCGGCCTGGGTGTCGAAGGTGTAGACGAGGTCGGCGCCGTCATTGATCAGGCTCAGCGACGCATCGCCCGCCAGCCCGGCCGGCAAGGCCGTCAGCGGCTCGCGCAGATGCACGGTCAGTTGCTTCTTGCCCAGCTTGCGCATGAGGACGGTCTTGTCCTCGACCAGGATGATCTCGCCCTTGTTGATCACCCCGATCCGGTCGGCCATCTCCTCGGCCTCCTCGATATAGTGGGTGGTCAGGATGATGGTGACGCCGTTCTCGCGAAGCTGGCGGACCATCTCCCACATGTCGCGGCGCAGCTCGACGTCGACGCCGGCGGTGGGCTCGTCCAGGAACAGGATGGTCGGCTCGTGGCTCAGCGCCTTGGCGATCATCACCCGGCGCTTCATGCCGCCCGACAGCGCCATGATCTTGCTGTCCTTCTTGTCCCACAAGGACAGGTCGCGAAGGATCTTCTCGATCAAGGCGTCATTGCGCGGCTTGCCGAACAGGCCGCGCGAGAAGGTGACCGTGGCCCACACCGTCTCGAAGGCGTCGGTGTTCAGCTCCTGCGGCACCAGGCCGATCTTGGTGCGGGCGGCGCGGTAGTCCTTCACCACGTCATGGCCGTCGGCCAGGACGACGCCCTGGCTGGGGTTCACGATCCCGCAGATGATGCTGATCAGGGTGGTCTTGCCCGCCCCATTGGGCCCCAGCAGGGCGAAGATCTCGCCTTGCCGGATGTCCAGGTCGATCGTCTTCAGGGCCTGATGGCCCGACGCATAGGTCTTGTTCAGACCCTTTACCGATATGATTGAAGTCACGCCGTCTCCCCTAAACGCGACGATGCAGCGTCGCGCATGCCCTGCTAGGTGGCTGATGCCCGGCTAAATGGTGTCGCCGGCGTCGGATAACAGGGGCAGTGGCCGTCTTCTGTCAGCAGGTGTCGTCAGGTCGGGATCTTGCGGACCTTCAGCACCGCGCCGTCGACCCCGATGACCACGACCTCCTGGCTGATCGCCGGGATCGGCTCATCGGTCTCGGCCGCCCAGTCCTTGCCGTCGACGAACACCCGGCCACGGCCCTGCTCGAAGGTCGACAGCACCTGGCCGCGCTGGCCGATCAGCCGTTGGGTGGAGTCGTTGAGGTCGGGACTATTGGGCTCCAGCACGGGCCGCAAATAGCGCCGGGCCAGCAGGGTCGTGGCGATGGTCAGGGCCGCGAACAGGCCGACATCGGCCAGCAGGCCCGGATGCACCAGCTGGGCTATGGCCCCGACGACAAAGGCGCTGGCGGCCGGCCACAAGAGCCAGCCGGTGCCGGTCGAGACCTCGACGGCCAGGATGGCGGCGGCGACCGCCAGCCAGACCCAGAACGGATGCAGCGCGTAGAAGCTTCCCAAGCCGTCCATCGTGTCAGGCTCCGCGCTTGCCGCCGGTCGGCGTGGTGGTGGAAGCGCTCGACGCGGAAGACGACGAACGCGCCGCCGGCGCAGCGCGCGGCGTGTCCGCGCCCAGGCTCTTGATCAGCTCGCTGACGCCCGCGACGGTCCCGGTCAGACCGGAGAAGTCAGCCGGCACGATGACCGTCTTCTGCTGCGGGCTGCGGGCCAGCTCGCCGAACGCTTCGACATATTTCTGGGCGATGAAGTAGTTGATCGCGTTGACGTCGCCCTTGGAGATGGCCTCCGACACGAAGGCCGTCGCCTTGGCTTCGGCCTCGGCTTCGCGCTCGCGGGCCTCGGCGTCGCGGAAGGCGGCCTCGCGGCGGCCTTCGGCCTGCAGAATGGCCGACTGCTTCTGGCCCTCGGCGCGAGCGATCTGGGACTGCTTCTCGCCCTCGGCCTCGGTGATCACCGCGCGGCGCTCGCGCTCGGCCTTCATCTGGCGGGCCATGGCGTTGGTGATGTCGGACGGCGGCGTCAGGTCCTTGATCTCGATCCGAGCCACCTTCACGCCCCAGGGGCCGGTGGCGTGATCGATGGTCGAGAGCAGGCGGGTGTTGATCTGGTCGCGCTGGCTCAGCACCTCGTCCAGCTCCAGCGAGCCGACCACGGTGCGCAGGTTGGTCTGGGCCAGCTGGGTGATGGCGTAGATCAGGTTGTCGACGCGATAGGCGGCGGCCGCGGCGTCCATCACCTGGATGAAGACGATGGCGTCGACCTTCACCGACACGTTGTCCTTGGTGATGACCTCCTGCTGGGGCACCTCCAGGACCTGCTCCATCACATTGACCTTGCGGCCGATGGACTCGAAGAACGGGGTCAGGATGGTGATGCCGGGCTTGAGGGTCCGGGTGTAACGGCCGAAGCGCTCGACGGTGAACTCGCGGCCCTGCGGCACGATCTTGATCGCGCTGAACAGCAGCACGAACGCAAAGCCCAGGAAAATCAGAACGACGACGCTGCCCAAGACTTTGCTCCCAACCTACTTTGGGTGGAGCTTAGCGCGGCCCTTCGTCGTCCGCCATGGAATCCGGTTCGCGATGCGCCTGGCGGACCGACTGCGACATCTTCTGGGCCTGGGACTGGCCCTTGCGCGAGACCTGCTGCTCGGCCTTCCGACTGGCGTCGTCGCAGGTCGGATACTCGCTGCGGCGCGAGGCGAAGCCGGTGTTGAACCGCTCGCGCATCTGGGCGTCGAAGGCCTGGTCGGCCTGCTCCACCTCGGTCAGCCGCACCATGCGCGAGCGCCAGTACTGGTCGGTCTCGCCCTGGCAGACCTGGCGCAGGGCGTGGCTCTCGCCCAGCGTATAGGCCAGGTCCAGGAGGCGCTGACGGTCCTTCGCATCCCGCTCCTGAGCCAGGACGGGCGTGACGACGAGGGCGGCCAGAACGGCGCCGATGAGGAACGGACGCGACATGCCGTCAGTTATCATCAAAGCCCCCTCACCTGTCATCAGCCCGCGCCCAAAAGGCGAGAAACGGGACGTCGAAGCTTGGGGGCAAGCCTGGGGACAAATGTCCCCCGGTGTCAAAAAAGCTTTGACGATAAAGGCCTTGCGATCGCCACAGATCGGGTCTTTCCTGTGGATACTGCAAGGAGGTCAAGCCCATGACTGAGGTGCATTACGGTGTCGTGCGCGTCGGTGACCGCTGGTCGATCATCGGAGACAATCTGCGTTTCGGCGCCTACGAGACGCGCGGCGAAGCCCGCGATGCGGCTCGCCGCCTGGCCGAACATCCGGCCGGTCTAGGCCTGCCCGTGATGCTGCACGTGCAGGAAGAGGACTGGGTGCTGCCCCGTCCGACGCAGCTGAGCTAGGCCTCGGCCGCCTCCTCATCCTCGCCGTACAGCAACGGCTTGAGCACGCGCCATACCTGCAAGGCCGAGGCGACCGCGCCGACGATCGAGGCGACGACCTGGAACGCATTCCAGACGAAGCTGATCAACGGGTCCTCGCCCAGCATGGCGACCAGCGGGTAGATCAGGTGGCTGACCGTGATCCGGAACTGGGCATAGGCCTCTGAGTACTCGACCGACGCCCCGGCGATCGCGGCCGTGACCACGACGGCCAGCACCGGCGCCCAGAGCAGCGGCAGGATCAGCAGCAGGGCCAGGGCCGTGATCAGCGACTTGGTGCTCAGGCCCACGTCCTTGACGACGGTGATGCCGACACCGGCGATCACGGCCAAGCCCAGCAGCGCGAAGGCGACCGGCAGGGTCAGGTCGGCGGTGTCCGCCACTGGCATGCCGACGGCGAAGACCATCACCGCCATCACCAGCAAGGTAACGACGAACGCCCCCAGCCACAGGGCGCCGTACTGGCTGAGCCGCCGCCTCAGATGTCGTTTCGCGATCATCGCCGCCTCCCCGTCGGCAGAAGGGTGCTTCGGAAGAGTCTCGCCGTCCACGGGAAACTAAGCCGTGCGCTGTGCGCTTTACCCGTCGAGCTTCACGGGAGATCAGCATGTCCGCCCTCGCCCGCATCGTCCGCAGCACCGTCGAAGGTGACGCCGCGCCGCCCTATGCCTCCAACCGCCTGCTGGCGGCCCTGCGCGCCGAGGCGCTGACCGCGCTCGCGCCCTATCTGGTGCTGGTCGACCTGCCCGCCGACGCGGTGCTGTTCGACGCCGGCGACGACGTCGAGCACACCTATATGCCCTGCGGCCCGACCCAGGTTTCGCTGCTGGTCGTCACCTCGGACGGCCAGGAAATCGAGGCCGCCAGCATCGGCTTCGAAGGCGCGATCGGCGGCGTGGTCAGCGCCGGCTTCAAGCCCGCCTACGGCCGCGCCGTG
Organism: Caulobacter sp. GW821-FHT12D05; assembly: GCF_058807295.1. NCBI lineage: Bacteria > Pseudomonadati > Pseudomonadota > Alphaproteobacteria > Caulobacterales > Caulobacteraceae > Caulobacter > Caulobacter sp. GW821-FHT12D05. The sequence goes on along the minus strand of NZ_JBXAQO010000003.1, from coordinate 164,731 downwards.
GTCCGCGTTCAGGGCCGCGCCTTCTGCATCCCGACCGCGCGGCTGGAGGAGATCAAGACCCAGCATCCGGTCGTGGCCGACCTCTTTGATCGCGCCGCCGACGTCTTCATCGCCCAGATGATGCAGGTGGCGGCCTGCAACGCCCTGCACCCGATCGAGCAGCGCGCCTGCCGCTGGCTGCTGTTCGCGCACGACCGTTCGGGCGACGAGCCGATCCGCCTGACCCAGGAGACCCTGGCCCAGATGCTGGGCGTGCAGCGCACGACGATCAGCGCCGTCGCCCGCGTGCTGCAGGACAACGGGATCATCCACATCGGCCGCGGCCGGGTCGAGATCCTGGACCGCCCGGCCCTCGAGAAACGCGCCTGCGAGTGCCACGACGCGGTCGAGACCCACTTCAAGCGGATCCTGCCGAAGTTCGAGACCCCCTAGGTCCGGAAGGCGCTGGCCCGGTCGAGCGCGCCTTCCGCCTCGCTGACCAGCCGCGCGACGATCTCGGCCGCCGGCAGCACCTCGCGCACGCCACCGGCGCTCTGACCCATGGCGAAGCAGGACTTCTCAGGATCCAGGCCCTCGACCTGGCCGCCGATGCCGCCCATCGCGCCATTGCGGATCGAGACCATGGCCTGCTGCGGGAAGGGCTGGATGTCGGCCGGCCGGCTCTCCCAGTCGTCGACATAGGGGTTCTTGCGCACCCGCATCGGCTTGCCCGAGTAGCAGCGGGTGCGGACGGTGTCCTCGTCGGCGGCCTCGAGGATCGCCTGGCGATAGAGGTCGCCGGCATGGGCTTCGGTCGCGGCGATGAACCGGGTGCCCATCCAGACGCCTTGGGCGCCCAGGGCCAAAGATGCCGCAAGGCCCCGGCCGTCGTGCAGGCCGCCGGCGGCGATCACCGGAATCTTCACAGCTTCGACCGCTTGGGCGACCAGCGGCAGCGTCCCGACCAGGCCGGTGTGGCCGCCGCCCTCGCCGCCCTGGCAGATGACGGCGTCGCAGCCGGCCTGTTCGGCTTTCACGGCGTGCTTCACCGCCCCGCAGACCACCATGACTTTCAGGCCGGCCTTCTTGAGCCGCTCGATGATCGGCAGCGGCACGCCCAGGCCGGCGATGAAGGAACTGGCGCCCTCCTCGATGATGACCTCGACGCTCGCGGTCAGAGCATCCGGCGTGGCGGCCAAGAGATCGACGCCGAACGGCTTGTCAGTCAGCGAGCGGACTTCCCGCATCTGGCTGCGGATGAAGTCCGGCGAGGTTCCGGCCATGCCCAGCACGCCATAGCCGCCGGCGTTCGACACCGCCGCCGCCAGGGGCGCGTAGGAGACGCCGCCCATGCCGGCCAGCAGGATCGGATGCTGGATATCCAGAAGATCGCAGAGCGGCGTGCGCAGGCCCATGATCGTTCCTCCCATGTTTCCAGGGAGGATTTCGGCCTCTGCCCAGCGCGGCAAGCGTGCCGCGAGGTTAGCCGCCCTAGAAGATCGAGTATCCGCCGTCGATGACGATGGTCGTGCCCGACTGGTAGCTGGACGCGTCCGAGGCCAGGTAGACGGCCATGCCGCCGAAATCTTCGGGCTCGCCCCAGCGGCGGGCCGGCACGCGGGGGATGACCTTTTCGGCAAAGGCGGCGTTGCCTTGCGCGCCGGCCGTCATGTCAGTGGCGATCCAGCCGGGCAGGATGGCGTTGGCGCGTACGCCGTAGCGAGCGTGCTCGACCGCGACCGACTTGATCATCGAGATCACCGCGCCCTTGGTCGCGGCATAGGCCTCGTTGCGGGCCGCGCCCTCGATGGCGGCCAACGAGGCGATGCCGACCAGCGAGCCGCCGGCGTCGCCGGTCTTGGCCCGCTCGACCATGTGGCGGCAGGCCTCGCGCAGGGTGAAGAACACGCCGTCCAGATTGACCGACAGCACCTTGCGATAGGTCTCGGTCTTCATCTCGACGAACGAGGGCGAGCCGTAGCCGATGCCGGCGTTGGCGAAGACACTGTCGACCCGGCCCATGGCGGCCACGGCCTCTTCCATGCCTTCGCGGACCTGAGCCTCGTCGGCAACGTCGACGGTCTGGGCCTTCACCCGGACGCCCAGACTGGTCAGCTGCTTTTCGGCCTCGAGATTGCGCTCGGGGTTGGAGCCCCAGATGACGATGTCGGCGCCGGCCTGGGCCATCGCCTTGGCCATGCCAAGGCCGATGCCGCGATTGCCGCCGGTGACCAGGGCCACCTTGCCCGACAGGTTGAACGGCGCGTAGGCCATGGCGAACCCTCCCTCATTCTTCTTGAAACGCTTGTTTGAAGAAGAAGCGGTCAGGCCGTCGCGGTCAAGAGCCCCAGAAGTGGAAGGCCTGCCAGCCGCTGGCGATCGCCCCGCGCGGCACGGCCAGCAGGTCGGTGATCGCCAGGGCCGCGCCGAAGATGAAACGGCTGGCGCCGGGGACCCAGAAGATCAGGGCGAACAGCAGCAGGAAGCCGACCCGCTCGACCTTGGCCATCGCCGCGCGGACGCCGTCCGGCAGGAACGGCCGGAGGACGCCATAGCCGTCCAGGCCGGGGATCGGCAGCAGGTTCAGGACCAGCGCGCTGGCCTGCAGGAAAGCCAGCATCGAAAGCGCGTTGTACAGCGGCTCCGAGGCGACGAACGGCGAGGCGACGCCCAGCACGATCAGCACCAGCAAGGTCCCCAGCGGCCCGGCCAGCGAGGCCAGCGACCGCCATCCCTTCGACCGCATCAGGTCCTCGCGCAGATAGACCGCCCCGCCCGGAAAGCCGATGCCGCCCAGGGCCAGGGCGATCAGGGGGAAGATGATCGTGGTGACCAGGTCGGAATATTTCAGTGGGTCGAGGGTCAGGTAGCCCTTCTCGACGATGGTCGTATCGCCGGCCTTGTGGGCGGTGAAGGCGTGGCCGAACTCGTGGACGCCGACGCTGAGGATCCAGGCCGCGACGACGAAGGCGAAGGTCAGGACGCCGACCGGCTGGAGCTCAGCCGCCACTGCCCAGCCCAGGCCAACGCAGGCGGCGACCAGGATCAAGGCGTTGGGACTGATCGGGGTGCGCGGCGCGCGGGCTTCGATGACGGTCATCGACGAGATGTCGTGCAGCTAGGCCGGAAGCGCAAGCGTCCCGAACTTCTCGAACGTCTCCGCGATCACCCGCCGGGTTTCGTCCCATTCGACCAGGGCCATGGCCTCGTCCAGGGTCACGAACTTCGCCTCGGCCGCATCGTCGCCAGCCACGGGCTCGCCGGCGGTCCAGTGGGCAGCGTAGTCGATCATCACGTAGTGGCGGGTGATCTCACCGCCGGGGCGCGCCGGAAACACGCCATCGACCACGTCGAGCAGGCCCAGGAGCTCAGCCTCTACACCGGTCTCTTCCTTCAGCTCCCGCAAGGCGGCGACCTGCAAGGTCTCGCCCCATTCCAATCGCCCGCCCGGCAGGCTCCACTGGTTCAGGCGGGGCGGCTGGCCGCGCCGGATCAGCAGCACCTGGTCGCCCTTCAGACAGACGACACCGACGGTCGGGACAGGGTTGCCGCTCATGGGAAACCCACCTTCAGATCGACCGAGGACTTCACCCCGATGCAGTTGCCGCAGTCGGTCAGCCAGGCCTCCGCCGCCTTGCGGCCGCGTTCCTTGAGGTCGGTCAGGAAGCTCCACTCGGTGTCGAACTTGGTCGACAGCGACAGGTCCGCCAGCGGCTTGTCGGCCGTGATGGCGTGGACCAGCATCCGGCGATAACGCCCCCGGGCGTTGTCCTTCAGAAGCCCCTCGTCCAGCAGCTTCTGCACGAAGCCGATGGCCCGCAGCTCCGAGGCCAGCGAGGCGTTGAAGGTGATCTCGTTCAGCCGGTCCATGATCTCGCCCGGCGTCTTGGGCGTCTCATCGCGGACGAAGGGATTCAGGCTGACGATCAGGATGTCATCCGGCGTGTCGTCATAGAACAGCGGCCACAGCGGCGGGTTGGCCAGGAAACCGCCGTCCCAATAGGGCTCGCCGTCGATCTCCACCGCCTGGAACACCTGGGGCAGGCAGGCGCTGGCCATGATGTGGCGGGACGTCAGCTCGGTCTCGCGGAAGATCACCGACTTGCTGGTCCGCACCGCCGTGGCGGCGACATACAGCTTGATCGGGCTCTTCTCGCGGATCTGCTTGAAGGTGATCTCGGCTTCCAGCGTGTCGTGCAGCGGGTTCAGGTTGAACGGGTTGAACTCATAGGGGCTGAGCGACAGGGCGAAGGTCTCGGCCATCCGCCAGCCCGGCGTGTTCTTCAGCCAGTCGGCGCCGCTGCCAAACGCGCCCCCGAAAGCTGAGGTCCAGATCGAGGTGTCGCCGAAGACATTACGGCCGCCCTGCCGGTTCACCTGCCGCCAGAACGAGTCCAGCCGCTTGCGGGCGCCCGCCTTGCCGTCGTCGATCAGACCTTGCGCCAGGCAGACCGCGTTCATCGCACCCGCCGAAGCGGCGGTGACGGCGCGGATCTCCAGATCGTCTTCCTCGAGCAGGCGGTCGAGGACGCCCCATTCGAAAGCGCCATGCGAACCGCCGCCCTGCAGGGCCAGGCTCAGCAGCCGGGGACCGGCGGGTTTCTTCTTGAAGGGCGGGATGGGCACGGGGCCCAGCCTATTGCGCCACCCAGCCGCCGTCGACCTGGAAGGCCGCGCCATTGGCCGAGGCCCCGGCGTCGGAGACCAGATACAGCAGCATGCCGGCCAGCTGGTCGAAGGTGACGAACTGCTTGGTCGGCTGAGCCGCCAGGATCACGTCCTTCATCACGGCCTCTTCCGAAATGCCGCGGGCCTTGGCCTGGTCGGCGATCTGAGCCTCGACCAGCGGGGTCTTCACGAAGCCCGGGCAGATGGCGTTGCAGGTGATGCCGTCCTGGGCGACCTCGAGCGCGACCGTCTTGGTCAGGCCCATGATGCCGTGCTTGGCCGCCACATAGGCCGACTTGAACGGCGAGGCGACCAGGGCGTGGGCCGAGGCGATGTTGATGATCCGCCCGCGCCCCTGCTCCTTCATGATCGGCACCGCCGCCTTGGTGGCGTGGAAGGCCGAGGACAGGTTGATGGCGATGATCAGGTCCCACTTGTCGTCCGGGAACTCCTCGATCGGGGCCACGTGCTGGACGCCGGCGTTGTTCACGAGAATATCCAGCTCGCCGAACTCGGCCTTGGCCGCGCGGACCATGTCGGCGATCTCGATCGGCTTGGTCATGTCGGCGCCGTGATACAGCACCTCGACGCCGTGCTTTTCAGCCATCTCGGCGCGGGCCCGCTCGATGGCGTTCATCTCGCCCAGGCCGTTCATGACGATGTTGCAGCCCTGGGCGGCGAGCGCGTCGGCCAAGGCGTGACCGATGCCGCTGGTGGACCCGGTGACGATGGCGACTTGACCCTGCAAACCGAAATCGACGGCCATTCACGCGCTCCTAAGGCAACGCCCCAATGATATTGCAACGCAACATATAGCTCGCCATTGCGAGAGGCGAGCCCTTATTAAATTCATCGATAGATGAAATTATGGCTGCGGGCGAGCAAAAACCCAGTCGGCCTCGGTCGAGAGATCGGCGCGGAAGCCGTAGCCATCCAGGTTGAAGCTTTTCAGCCCCTCGGCCCGGTCGACGCGATTGTCGATGGCGTAGCGCGCCATGCGGCCGCGCGCCTTCTTGGCGAAGAAGCCCAGCACCCGCAGTTCGTTGCCCTTCTCTTCCTTGAAGTGGCAGGTGACGACCGGCAGCTTCAGGGCCTTGGCGTCGACGGCGCCGAAATATTCCTGGCTGGCCAGGTTCACCAGCGTCGGGTCGGTCTGGCCCTCGGCGGCGGCATTCAGGGTCTTGGAGATCGTCTCGCCCCAGAAGTCGTAGAGGTTCGAACCCTTCTTGGTCTTCAGCCGCGTGCCCATCTCCAGGCGATAGGGCTGCAAGGCGTCGAACGGGCGCAGCACGCCGTACAGGCCCGACAGGATCCGCAGGTGGTCCTGCGCCCACTCCAGGGCCGGGCGGTCCAGCTCGCGAGCAGCCAGGCCGCCATAGACGTCGCCATTGAAGGCGATGACGGCCTGCAGGCCTTCCTCGACCTCGGAATCGAAAGCCTGGAACCGCTCGCGGTTCAGCTTGGCCAGGGCGTCGGAGATGTGCATCAGCCGCTTCAGGTCGGCGGCCGTCAGCTTGCGCGCGACCTTGGCCAGTTCGGCGATCTGGGCCTTGAGCTCAGGCGTCGTCAGGGGCAGGGCCTGGGCGGGCGCGGTGAAGTCCAGCGACTTGGCGGGCGAGATGACCATCAGCATGGGCGGGGAGATAGAGGGTTCCAGGCGGCTTCGCTAGCCGGGCGCGTACGGAGGTGGACATGACGGCGCCGCTTCACGCGGCAGACCGCTGAAGATGGAAAGGGATGCGGAGCGCCGGACGACGTCCGGAGTGTGAGTAGTTTGATACCGTTTCGACGAAGCCAGACGCTCCGCGCGATCGTTATCCGCCAGCGTCCCGTCAGGTGGCCCTGTTCAGGCCTTACCGGGAGCCAGGCTTTCGCGTTTCCGCTGAAGCCCGGCGATCGAAGAAGGCGAGCCAAAAATGGCTAAGACACACCCCTTTGCCTTCGACCACGCCAGCGGCGGGCGGGTTCAGCCAGCACGCTGAAGCCCCGGACCGTCCGAGTATCCCCCTCGGACCTTCACCGCTCGATCACACCCCGCCGCCACAACGGTCGCTGGCCGTGCGCCCTTTCCTCGCGACGAGGTGGGATCATTGTCCAGCGGTTCTGAGCGCGGATCATTCGAAGGCGCGTAAAATCGACAAGCGATTGATTTCGCTCAAGTCGATCTCGCGAACGCCGAGGATAGAGGCCGGTCAACGCTCATAGATCCTCCCCCTTAGCGGGGGAGGTGTCGGCGCGTAGCGACGACGGAGGGGGAAGAAACCGGGCCAGGACAACGACCCCCTCCGGCGCTCCGCGCCACCTCCCCCGCTAGGGGGAGGATCTATGGGCGCGGTCGCTAAACCAGCGTCAGCACCAGCGGCCCGTTCTTCGTCGCGACCAACGTGTGCTCGTACTGCACCGTCGCCTGGCGCTGGGGCGGGCGCAGGGTCCAGCCGTCGTCCAGTTCCTCGACCCAGTCGGCGCCCAGCGACAGGAAGGGCTCGATGGTGAAGACCAGGCCTTCGGGAATGGTGCGGCGGTCGCGCGGCTCATACCAGGTGGGGATCTCGCGCGGATCGTCGTGCAGCGAGCGGCCGACGCCGTGGCTGGCCAGGTTGCGGACCAGGCTGTAGCCGTTCTTGTCGGCGAAGGTCTCGATCGAGCGCCCGATCTCGTTCAGTCGGGCGCCGGGCTGCACCGCCTTGATGCCGGCCCACATCGCCCGCCGGCCGTCGCGGCACAGGCGCTCGACGCGTTTGGTCACCGGCGGCACCGCGAAGCTGGCGCCGGTGTCGCCGAAATAGCCGTTCAGCTCGGCCGAGACGTCGATATTGATCAGGTCGCCGGCCTTGACCACCGTGTCGCCGGGGATGCCGTGGGCGCAGTCGGGCCCCACCGAGATGCAGGTCGCGCCCGGGAAGTTGTAGGTCAGCTCCGGCGCCGAGCGCGCGCCTTCCTTTTCCAAGAGGGCGCGGCCGATATCGTCCAGCTCGCGGGTGGTCATGCCGGGCTCCAGGGCCTCGCCCATGGCCGCCAGGGTGCGGGCCACCAGATTGCCGACCGTGCGCAGCTTCTCCAGCTGGTCTTCGTTCTCGATGGTCATGGCGGGGGTCTCCTTAAGAGGCACGATGTCGGCTTAGATAGGTTGGCGCAACGCCCCCGTCCCGGCTATCAGCGGGGAATGAGCAACACCCTGGGCCTGCTGGCCGCCCTCCTCTGGCCGCTTCCGATGTTCGTGGCCGTGTTCTTCGTCCTGCGTGACAGGACGTTGAAGCACCGCATCGTGTTCGCGGTGGTGTCGTTCGTCGGCGTCGGGGCGTTCTGGATGGAACAGTCGAGCGGCAGGTGGGGCTTCGTGCCGATGGCGATCAGCCTGATGCCCAGCATGCAGCCGGGCTTCTACAAGGCCACGATCCCCGCTGGCGCGTTCGCCGTGCTGGGCGTGCTGTTCCTGCGCGCCCGCAAGCGTGCGGCGGTTGCTAAAACAGCACCCTCGGATTCATGATCCGAGCCGGGTCCAGCGCCCCTCGGATCGCGCGCAGGGCCGCGACCTCGATCGGGTCCTTGTAGGTCAGGGCCTCGGCCGTCTTCATCGCCCCCAGGCCATGCTCGGCGCTGATCGAGCCCGAGAAGGTCGCGGTGATGTCGTGGACGATCTTGGCGCCGGCCTCGCGCTGGGCCTCATGGGCGTCGCCGTCGCCGCCGACCGGCTGCAGCACGTCGTAATGGACATTGCCGTCGCCGACATGGCCGAAGGCGACGATGCGCGTGCCGGGGAAGGTCTTCTCGATCGCGGCGTTGGCCTGGCCGATGAAGTCGGGGATCTTGGAGACCGGCACGCTGACGTCGTGCTTCCACACCGTCCCTTCGGGCTTCTGGCCGGCCGAGTGACCTTCGCGGATGTGCCAGAAGGCCTTCATCTGGGTTTCGGTCTGGGCCACCGCCGCATCGGCGATCAGGCCCCGCTCCAGGGCGCCGGCCAAGAGCCGCTCCAGCGCCGCCTCGGCCGCGCCGGGCTCGCCGCTGGCGATCTCGATCAGCACGTACCAGGGATGGACGTCGGGCAGCGGATCGCGCAGGCCCGGCACGTTGCGGACGGTCAGCTCGAAGCCCAGGCGGCCCATCAGCTCGAAAGCCTCGACCGCGCCGCCGGTCTCGTCTTTTGCCCGCGCCAGCAGCTGGATGGCGTCGGCCGGCGAGGCCAGGCCCACGATCGCCACGGCCCGCGAGGCCAGCAGCGCATGGAGCTTCAGGCTGGCGGCGGTGACCACGCCCAGCGTGCCCTCGGCCCCGATCAGCAGCTGCTTGAGGTCGTAGCCGGTATTGTCCTTGCGCAGGCGCTTCAGGCCCTTCCAGATCTCGCCATTGGGCAGCACGGCCTCGATGCCCAGCACCTGCTCGCGCATCATGCCGTAGCGCAGGACGGCGGTGCCGCCGGCATTGGTCGAGATCAGACCGCCGATCGTGCACGAGCCTTCCGAGGCCACGCCGACAGTGAAGCGGCGGCCGACCTTGGCGGCCTGCTGATGGGCCTCGTACAGGGTGACCCCGGCCTCCAGCACCATGGCGTCGTCGATCGGGTCGACGTCGCGGATGGCCGTCAGCTTCTGGGTCGACAGCAGGATCTCGCCGTGCGGGATCTGGCCGGCGACCAGCCCGGTATTGCCGCCCTGGGGCGTGATCGCCACGCCCTCGGCCGCGCAGATGCCCACCACGGCGGCGACCTCGGCGGTCGATCGCGGCGTGACCAGCAGCGGCGTCTCGCCCTTCCAGCGGCCACGCCACTCGACCAGCTTGGGCGCGATCACCTCGGGATCCTGGCTCCAGCCGCCCTCGCCGAGCACGGCTTTCAGGCGGGAGACGACATCGGCGGGAACGGGCTTGGTCATGGCGCGCAGTATAGGCGTCTCGCGGGCCTAGCCCAAGGCCGGGTCGGGCAGGCCGCGGATGTCGCGCCAGTATTCCTCGCGCACATTGTCGTCGATCACGGCCGGATCGCCCGCGCCCTTGAAGAGCCGGTCGGCGCCGTCCTTGCGCGCCCGGGCGATCCAATACGCATGGCCGGTCACGCTGTCCTGGAAGTTGGCCTTCAAGCCCGAGTGGCGCAGCGCGAAGAACGTCTGTCCGGCATAGTGCAGGGTCTCGCCGCTCTTGGACGAGACGACCCGCCCGATCCGCGCCGGCCCGTTGATACCCTTGGACTTGTCCTCGACGTACATGATCCGGGTCTTGCTCTTCATCGGCTTATCCTACGAAGCCGGCGGCGCGGCGCAGCCGGTCATTGATCGCTTCGCCCAGGCCGTCTTCCGGGATCGGCGCGACGGCGATGGCCGAGGGGCGCAGACGGTCGGCGGCGCGCAGGTACGCGAAAAGGTTGGCGGCGGCTTGGGCGAGATCGCCGGCCGGGCTGAGATTGAAAACGCGCGGACTCTCGGGCCAGTCGCCGAACGCCAGATAGGCCTCGCCGGCCTCGGGCGTCTTGGCGTTGATCCGCACTGGCGCGTCGGGGGCGTAGTGCAAAGCCAGACGGCCCGGCGAGCGCTTGGCGTCGTCATCGGCTTCCGCCAGCGGGCCGACGATCTGCTGCAGCTGCACGCGAGTGACGGCGCCGGGCCGCAGCAGGCGGGGATAGCCGTCCAGCACCGAGACGACGGTGGACTCCAGACCCACCGCGCACGGCCCACCATCCAGGATGGCGGCGGCCTTGTCGCCGGTCTCGGCGACGGCGTCGGCGAAGGTGGTCGGGCTGGGCCGGCCCGAGCGGTTGGCTGAAGGGGCCACGACCGCGCCGCCGAACGCTTCCAGCACCGCGTGCGAGACCGGATGGCCCGGCACCCGAATGGCCACGGTGTCCAGACCCGCACGGGCCAGATCACAGACGGCTGATGTGTCCTTGATCGGCGCGACGATGGTCAGAGGACCGGGCCAGAATTCGCGCGCCAGGGCATAGGCGCGATCGTCCAGATCGGCGATCCGCGCGGCGGTCTCCAGGTCGGCGACGTGGGCGATCAGCGGGTTGAAGCGCGGGCGGCCCTTGGCCTCGAAGATCGCCGCCACGGCCGCCGGGTTGGAGGCGTCGGCCCCGAGCCCGTAGACCGTCTCGGTCGGCAAGAGCACCAGCCCGCCGGCGCGCAGCGCGTCGGCGGCCGCCGCTATTTCTTCTTGGCGGTGATCGCGAAGCTGACCTTCACCTTCGCCGCGATTTCGTCCGTCGACGCCCATTCGCCCTGCCCAACTCCAAACGTCGTCCGGTCCAGGGTCGTTACACCCCGCGCGGTCGCCGTGTCGCCGTCGATCTTCAGGGTGAAGGGCAGGCTGAGCGGCTTTTTCACGCCGCGCAGGTCCAGGGTCCCGTCGGCGACGAACTTGCCCTCGCCGGTCTTGCGGAACTTGGTCGCCGTGAAGGTGGCCTTCGGGTGCTCGGCGGTGTCGAAGAAGTCGCCGCTGGGCAGGCTCTGGTCGCGCTGGTCGTCGCCGGTGGCGGCCGAAGCCATGTCGATGCTCACCGTGACCTTCGAGCGGTCCAGGGCTTCCGGCGAGAACAGGATGTCGGCGCTCCAGGTCTTGAACCGGCCCTCGATGCCGCTGCCCGACCACGAGGCGGTGAAGGTCAGGGTCGAGCTCTTCTGGACGGTCCAGGCGACCGGGTCCTTCAGAGCGGATTCGGCCGGCGCGGGTGCCTCGGCGACGGGCGCTGCAGTGTCAGCCGGCGCCGGCGCGGCGACGGAAGCGGGCTCCTCGATGGGCGCGGGGCCCGGAGCGGGCGCGGCCTTCACGGCCGGCATGTAGAGGTAGCCGGCGGCGACGACAGCAGCCAGCCCCGCCGCGGCCAGCCACAGGCGCGGCTCCTTGATCCCCGGCTTGGCGCCGGCGGCCATGTGGCCGAACACTTCGTCGCGATCCAGGATCTGGTGCTTGGCCACCGCGCCCAGGTGCAGGAGCAGCAGCAGGTAGGTGGTCTTGACCAGCACGCCGTGACCCAGCTCGCCGGCCTGGTGCCAGGCGTGCTTGGCCCCGGCCGCCAGCTCGGGCAGGCCCGGGATGTGCGGCCACGGCACGGTCCCATACAGCAGGGTCGGGATCGGCACCCGGCTGGTCGAGACGATGATCCAGCCCGTCACCGGCAGGCCGATCATGATCACGTAGAAGCCCCAGTGCACGACGTGAGAGGCGATCTTCTCCCACTTCGGCTGGCCCTCGGGCGGGGCCGGCGGCTTGTTGAACAGCCGCCAGGCCAGCCGCGCCAGGCTGAGCAGCAGGATGGTGATGCCGATCGACTTGTGCAGCTGGAACAGGGCGTAGGTGGTCGGGCCCTTAGGCCCGTCGCCCATCCGCCAGCCCAGGATGATCTGGAAGATGATGGCCGCGGCGATCAGCCAGTGAATGACGATCGCCACCGTCGTGTAGCGCGTACGGCTCGCGGCCATGGACATCTCCCAGATCCCTTAGGTCAGGCTTACTTCTTTTCGAACTCGACTTCGATGTTCAGCGTGACGTCGTCGCCGATCAGCGGGGCGTACTTGCCGACGCCGAACTCCGAACGCTTGATCGTCGTCGAGGCCGAGAAACCCGTGCGGGTCTGCAGCGGGATCATGCCCGAACCGACGCCGTTGAAAATGACGTCCAGGATCACGGGCTTGGTCACGCCGTGGAAGGTCAGGTCACCGGTCACCGAGCCGTGCTGGCCGTCACCGACATTGATGGCGGTCGAGACGAAGGTGATGGTCGGGTATTTGGCCGCTTCCAGCCAGCCGTCGCCGATCAGCTCCTTGTTGAACTTCAGGCCGAAGGCGTCAGCGCCCGTGGCGGTGTCCAGCGAGGCCGGGTCGATCGTCACGTTGATCTTCGAGGCTTCCGGAGCCTTGGGATCATAGTGGAAGTCGGCGTCCAGCTTGGTGAAGCGCAGGGTGTAGTTCGAGAAGCCCATGTGCTTGAGCTTGGCGGTCAGCACGGCGTGGGTCTTGTCGAGCAGGTAGTGGCCGGCGGGCAGGTCGGCCGGCTTGGTCGAGGAGACGCCCGGCGCGGCCAGCGCGGCGGGGGCCGTGAAGAGAGCAACGGCGAGCGCCGCATAGGCGTAGGGACGGATCATCGGGGAGGAAGCTCCAGTTAAAACTAAAACAGCAGCAGTTACTGTTTCCCCGAGTTAGGAACTCCACCGTGGGATGGAAGGGCCCGGCGCCCGCCATGCGATCACGAGACCGTGATCTTGCACAGAAAGCCGCGAGCGGCTTGGCGACGTAACGTCACCCTCCCTAAACAGGCCGCGACCGTCTGGAGTTTTTCGGCATGACCTACCGCGCGCCCGTTCGTGACCTTGCCTTCTCGCTGCGCCATGCGGCGGATTTCGGGCGGCTGGCCGACGCCTTCCCCGAAGCCGACGCCGACACGGTGGCGGCCGTGCTGGAAGCGGCCGGCGCTTTCGCCGCCGACGTGCTGGCCCCGCTGAACCGCCAGGGCGACCTGGTGGGCGCCAAGCTGGAGAACGGCGTGGTCCGCTGCGCGCCCGGTTTCGCGGACGGCTACAAGCAGTTCGCGCAAGGCGGCTGGGCCAGCCTGGCCGCGCCGGTCGAGCATGGCGGCCAGGGCTTGCCCAAGACGCTGGAGGTGGCGGTGCTGGAAATGGTCCAGGCCGCGAACATGGCCTTCGGCCTGTGCCCCATGCTGAGCCTGGGCGCGATCGAGGCGCTGGAGCACCACGGCTCCGACCACCAGAAACACCTCTACCTGCCGCGCCTGGTCTCGGGCGAGTGGACCGGCACCATGAACCTGACCGAACCTCAAGCCGGTTCGGACCTGGCGGCCCTGACCACGGTGGCCACGCCGGACGGTGACGGCGGCTGGAAGATCACCGGCCAGAAGATCTTCATCACCTGGGGCGACCACGACGCCGCCGACAACATCATCCACTTGGTGTTGGCCCGCACGCCCGACGCCCCTCCCGGCGTGAAAGGCATTTCGCTGTTCCTGGCGCCGAAGGTGCTGGTCAATGAAGACGGCTCGCTGGGCGAGGCCAACGGCGTGCGGGTCGGCGGGCTGGAGCACAAGCTGGGCATCCACGGCTCGCCCACCTGCGTGATGCTGTTTGAGGGCGCCAAGGCCGAACTGGTCGGCGGCCTGGGGGCGGGCCTGCCCAACATGTTCACGATGATGAACGCCGCGCGGCTCCAAGTCGGGACGCAAGGCACCGCCATCGCCGAGCGCGCTTATCAACAGGCGCTGGCGTTCAGTCAGGAACGCGTCCAGGGCCGCTCGGCGTGGACCGGCGCCAGCCCCAGCCGGATCTTCGACCATCCGGATATCCGCCGCACGCTGGTGCTGATGAAGGCCCATATCGAGGCCGCGCGCGGCATCTGCCTGTCGACCGCCGTCGCCGCCGACCTGTCGCGCGCCGCCTCGGACGAAGCGACCCGCACGGCCGCCAAGCTGCGCGAGGAACTGCTGACCCCGATCGCCAAGGCCTGGTCGACCGATGTCGGCGTCCAGGTCGCCTCGCTGGGCGTGCAGATCCACGGCGGCATGGGCTTCATCGAAGAGACCGGCGCGGCCCAGCACTATCGCGACGCCCGCATCGCCCCGATCTACGAAGGAACCAACGGCATCCAGGCCATCGACCTGATCGGCCGCAAGCTGATGCTGGGCGAAGGCCAGGCGGTCGGCGACCTAATGGACGACATCCGCGATACGATCGAGATCCTGGTCGCTGGCGACCTCAAGGCCGTCGGCCTGCGCCTGGAAGCGGCCCTGAACGCGGCGGCCTCGGCCACCGCCTGGCTGATCGAACGCCGCACGAAGTCGATGCCGGACGCGCTGTCTGGGGCCACGGCCTATCAAAAGTTGCTGGGCGACGTGGTCGGCGGCTGGATGCTCGCCAAGGGCGCCCTGGCGGCCGACGGCGAGGCGGACGCGGCGTGGGCGGAGAGCAAGCGGGCCCTGGCGCGGGTGTTCGCCGAAGCGGTTCTGGCCCAGGTTCCGGGCGCGGCGGCCGGGGTGATGATCGGGGCCGAGGACTTCGCGGCGATGACGCCTGAGGTTCTGGGGGCTTAGTCCCCAACACCAGAACCGTCATCCCGCGCTTCATGCGCGGGACCCATGGTTCAGCTTTCACGTGAGAGCTTGAATTGGCTCCGCACCTGCGGCGGACAAATGGGTCCCGCGCACAAGGCGCGGGATGACGGGTGGGTTAGGTCGCGAACTACGCCTTGAAGAACGCCAGCAGGTCGGCGTTGATCACCTCCGGGTGCGTCGACGCCATACCGTGCGGCAGGCCCGGATAGGTCTTCAGCGTGCCCTTCTTGACCAGCTTGATGGCCAGGTGAGCGCTGTCGGCGATCGGGACGATCTGGTCGTCTTCGCCGTGCATGATGAAGACCGGGACGTCGACCTTCTTCAGGTCGTCGGTGAAGTCGGTCTCCGAGAACGCCTTGATGCAGTCGTAGTGGGCCTTGGCGCCGCCGGTCATGCCCTGGCGCCACCAGTTGTCGATCAGGCCCTGGCTGACCTTGGCGCCCGGACGGTTGAAGCCGAAGAACGGACCTTCAGGGATGTCGCGGAAGAACTGGGCGCGGTTGGCGACCAGGGCGGCGCGGAAACCGTCGAACACCTCGATCGGCAGGCCGCCCGGATTCTTGGCCGACTTGACCATCACCGGCGGCACGGCGCCGATCAGCACCACCTTGCCCACACGGCCCGGCTTGGCGCGGGCGGCGTAGTGGATGGCTTCGCCGCCGCCGGTCGAGTGGCCGACGTGGAAGGCGTTCTTCAGGTCCAGGTGGTCGGCCAGGGCGATGACGTCGGCCGCGTAGGTGTCCATCTCGTTGCCGCTGTCGGTCTGGGTCGAGCGGCCGTGGCCACGGCGGTCATGGGCGATGACGCGATAGCCCTTCAGCAGGAAGAACATCATCTGGGCGTCCCAGTCGTCGGCCGACAGCGGCCAGCCGTGGTGGAACACGATCGGCTGGGCGTCCTTGGGACCCCAGTCCTTGTAGAAGATCTGGACGCCGTCCTGGGTAGTGATGAAGCCGCTTTCGGCGCGGTTCGCGGCGTGCGGCGTGGTGGCAGCCTTCGGGGTCGCGGCCTGGGCGCTCTGACCCAGCGAGGCGGCCGCCACGGCGGCGAGACCGAAGCCGGCGGTCATCACGCCGCGACGGGAAGCTTGGTTCGACTGGCTCATGGATCAACCCTCATCTCTTGTCTGCGATAATTGTTATCGCGATAATGAAAAGTGTCATAGGCCGGCTGCGACAGCGTGTCCACCATTTTCTTTATCGCGATATCCTTTTTCGTGGTAAGAAGGATCCATGACGACCAAGACCCCCGCTCCGCGCCCGCTGGATCAGCAGATCTGCTTCACGCTGTATGCGACCAGCATGGCCATCACCCGCGCCTACAAGCCCCTGCTGGACGCGCTAGGCCTGACCTATCCGCAGTACCTGGTGCTGAACGTGCTGGGCGAGGCTGGCGAAGGCGTCACCATCGGCGGCATCGCCGAGCGGCTGGACCTGGAATCCAGCACCGTGACCCCCCTGGTCAAACGCCTGGAGGCCGCCGGCCTGGTCGCGCGGCGGCGCGGGCTCGAGGACGAGCGCCGGGTCGAGGTGACGATGACGGAGGCTGGACGGGCTCTGCTGGGCCAGTCGGGATGCCTGAACGACACGCTGCTGGAGCGGTCCGGCATGGAAGGCGAGGACCTGGGGGCGCTCAACAAGCGGATCCAGGCGCTGCACGAAGCGATCGTGCAGGGATAGCGCCGCCAAGATCCTCTCCCTAGCGGGAGAGGTGTCGGCCCGAAGGGACGACGGAGAGGGAAGAAACCGGCTCAGCCCGCTTCTTCCCCCTCCGGTCGCTTCGCGACCACCTCCCCCGCTAGGGGGAGGGTCTAAGACGGCTCAGCCGCTTACAGCTGTTCCAGCAGGTACTCGGCCGACGAGACCTTGAACTGGCCGGCTTCCTCGATGTTCAGCTGGGTCACGACGCCGTCCTTGGCGATCAGCGAATAACGCTGCGAGCGGCCGCCCATACCGAACTTCGAACCGTCGAAGTCCAGGCCGATCGTGCGGGTGAAGTCGCCATTGCCGTCAGCCAGCAGCAGCACTTCGCCATCGATGCCCTGGTCCTTGCCCCAGGCCTTCATCACGAAGACGTCGTTGACCGAGACGCAGGCGATGGTGTCGACGCCCTTGGCCTTCAGCTCGGCGGCCTTCTCCTTGAAGCCCGGCAGGTGCTTGGCCGAGCAGGTCGGGGTGAAGGCGCCGGGGACGGCGAACAGGGCGACGGTCTTGCCCTTGAAGATGTCGTCGGTGGTCAGCGGGGCCGGCCCTTCGGCCGTGCTGGTCATGAAAGTCGCCGCGGGCAGCGTGTCGCCAACCTGGATCGCCATGGGCCGTGTTTCCTCGTGTGTGCGATTGAATTGCGCTTGATCGCATATCCCTCACCGAGGGCGCCGCCAAGCACGCATTCATAACGTCTGCGACTTGAAACCGTCACGTCGAAAGCCAATGCTCTCTTCATGGCCAGCTTCATCGACGAAGAAGACGACGACGCGGACTTTCTGACGGGCCGACTGCTGGTCGCCATGCCAGGAATCGAGGATCCGAGGTTCGAGCGCACGGTCCTCTACCTGTGCGCCCACGACGAGGAACAGGCCATGGGCCTGGCGGTGAACCGCCCCGTCGATGGCCTCACCGTCTACGAACTGCTGGACCGGCTGGGCGTGAAGTCCGACATCCAGGCGCCGGGCGACCTCGTCCTGCTTGGCGGGCCGATCGAGCGCGAGCGAGGCTTTGTCCTGCACACCGACGACTTCAACTCGCCGGAGTCGACCGTGCCGGTGGCCGACGGCTTGGGCCTGACCGCCACCCGCGACGTGTTGGACGCCATGGCCAGCCGCATGCGCCGCCCGCGTAAGGCGATCCTGGCCCTGGGTTATGCCGGCTGGGGTCCGGGACAGCTGGAGCAGGAGCTGCGCGACAACATCTGGCTGATCTGCGACGCCGACGAGGGCATCCTGTTCGACGAGGACCACGAGCACAAATGGACCCGGGCCCTGGCCAAGCTGGGGATCACCGCCGACCACCTGTCGGCGACGGCGGGCCGGGCTTAGAGACCCTCTCCCCGAGGGAGAGGTGTCGGCGCAGCCGACGGAGAGGGAAGAGGCCGGCTCAGCAGCACTTCCCCCTCCGGCCTTCGGCCGCCTCCCCCGCTGGGGGGAGGGTCTGGAATTAGCCCCGTGCCTTCACCGGCGCGGCGCCGTCCACATAGGCCTCGTTCAGATAGACCTCGGCTTCCTGCGGCGACAGGGCCGGCGCGTAGCCGAAGCCCTGGCCATAGTCGCAGCCCAGCGACTGCAGGGCGCGGGCCATCTCGGCGTTCTCGACGCCTTCGGCGACGACTTCCAGGTCCAGGTCCTGGCCCAGCTTGACGACCGAGCGGACGATCTTGGCCGAGCCGGCGTTGCCGCCCATGGTGCGGACGAAGTAGCGGTCGATCTTCAGCGTGTCGAACGGCAGGCGCGTCAGATACGACAGCGACGAGAAGCCGGTGCCGAAGTCGTCCAGCGCCAGGCCGGCGCCCGCGTCGCGCAAGGTCTTCAGGATCACGGCGGCCCGCTCGGGATCGCGCATGATGTCGCTTTCGGTGACTTCCAGCTTCAGGGCGCCGCGCGGCAGACGGTTGACGCGCAGGGTCTCGGCCACGTCGGCCACCAGGCCCGGACGATCGATCTCGCCGGTCGACAGGTTCACGCTGACGGTCAGCGCGCCCATCGCCGGATGCGCATCGCGCCAGGTCGCCAGCTGCTTGGCGGCGGTGTGCATCATGTGCGCGCCCAGCTCGCTCATCAGCCCCATCTCTTCGATCAGGGGGAGGAACTCGTCGGGCGGCAGCATGCCCCGGCGCGGATGGATCCAGCGGGCCAGGGCCTCGAAGCCCGACAGCGCGCCCGTCGACAGGCGCACCACGGGCTGGAAGTAGGGCATGATCTCGCCGCGTGCGATGGCGCCGCGCAGGTCGGCTTCCAGGGCCAGGCGCGAGAGGCCGTCGGTCTCCATTGAGCGGCCGTAGGCGGCGGCCCCGCCACGGCCGGCCGAGGCGGCGGCCTCGACGGCCAGCTCGGCGCGACGGATCAGCTCGCAGGCGTCCGGCGCGTCCAGGCCGCCCTCGGCCGAGACCGCGCCGATCGACAGCGTCGGGTGGATGTCGAAGCCGGCCACGCGCAGCGGCTGCTCCAGGGCCGAGCGCAGCATGTCCGCCGGCTCATAGCCCTGCGGTTCGCACAGCACGGCGAACTCGTCCTCGCCGATGCGGCCCAGCAGGGCGTCGGACGGGAAGGCGGCGGCCAGGCGCGAGCCCAGGGCGGCCAGGACGAGGTCGGCGCGCTCGTGGCCCAGGGCCTCGTTCAGGCGGCGCAGGCGATCCAGGTCGGCGACGACCAGCTCGTGCATGCCGTCCTGGCCCAGGCGCTCGCGGGCGCGGGCGACGAAGCTGCGGCGGTCGAGCAGGCCCGTGAGCTCGTCGCGCTCGGAGGCGGAGAATTTCGTTTCGGGGGCGACGACGCCGGCGGCGCGGACGCCCTCCTCCAGCCACACGCCCCGCCAGAGGCAGGTCTCGCCGCCGCGTACGCGGAAGCGGGCGACCACTTCGCAGCCGGGCTCACGAACCTTGAGGACTTCTTCGGCCTGGGCGCGGTCTTGCGGCAGGGCCAGGGCGCGGAAGGCGGCGGACGAACATTCCGGGGCCAGCGGACCCAGGCCCAGGGCGCGCGCCGCGCCGTTCAGGCGCAGGCGGTCGGCTTCGGGCTCCCAGATCCACAGCGCGACATCGGCCCCGCCCAACGCTTCAAGCGTGGCGGTGGTGTCCCAGATGCGTCGCTCACCGGTACGAAAAGACATGCCCGTCCCAAACTCTCGGCCGGGGCCACCCGCTACTCGGGCGCGACCATGCCGAACAGACGATGATCTCGCCAACCGCCGTTAATTTTCAAATAAGCGGGCGCATATCCCTCTTCGGAAAAGCCACATTTCAGCAAAAGCGCGGCCGAAGCGTGGTTTTCCGGCATGCATGCGGCCTCAAGTCTATGGAGACCCAGACCGGCGAAAGCAAAGCGGATCAAGGTCTCTACGGCGTCGCGCATGTGACCTTGGCGGGTGAAGGGCTGGCCGATCCAGTAGCCGACCGAGCCGGTCTGGGCGACACCACGCCGCACGTGGAAAAGCCGCAGGGCGCCGACCAGGGCGTGGTCTTCGCGGCGGAAGATGAAGAACGGATAGGCCTCGCCCAGCTCCAGCTCGCGGGCATAGGCCGACAGGCGGGCGCGGAAGGCGGCGCGGGTCAGGTCGTGCTCGGGCCAGGTCGGCTCCCAAGGCTCCAGGAACGGCCGGGACTTGGCGCGCAGGGCCGCCCAAGCCCGATGGTCGCCCGGACGCGGCGGCCGCAGATAGACGGCGTTGCCCTCCAGCTGCAGACGGGGGCGGGTCTTCAGGAACGGCAGCAAGGCATTCACGGCCGCACCTTCTAAACTCAGGCCAGAGCCTTGGAGAACGCCTCACCGGCCTTCAGGGCCGACTTGGCGCCCAGCACGGCGGTGGCGGCCTGGCCGGAGAGCAGGCGCTGGCCCAGGCGGGCGACGTCGGCGGGGGTGACCGCATCGACCTCGGCGGCCAGCTCCGCCGGCGGATACAGGCGGTCGAACAGCAGGACCTGCCCGGCGCCCTGCTCGGCGCGGGCCAGGGGCTGCTCGCGCGCCATGAACATGTGGGCCTTCAACTGGGCCTTGGCGCGGGCCAACTCGGCGTCGTCGATCTTGGCGGCCAGCTTGACCAGCTCCTCGGCGCAGACCTTGGCGGTCTCGACCGCGTCGCCGGCCGCGCAGCCGGCATAGATGCCCAGCGCGCCGTGGTCGGCATAGGTGTCGGCATAGGCGTCGATATTGTAGGCGAGGCCGCGCTTCTCGCGCGCTTCCTGGAACAGGCGCGAGGACATGCCGCCGCCAAGCGTCTCGGCGAAGATGCGCAGGGCGAAATAGTCGTCATGGCGCGAGCCGCAGGCCGGCAGCATGAACACCAGATGCGCCTGCTCCAGCTTGCGGGCCTCGGCCTGCGGGCCGCCGATGAAGGTCGCCGGCTGCGGGACCGTTGCGCCAGCCGTCGCCGGCAGGTCGCCGAAGGCGCGCTCGGCGGCGGCCATCAGTTCGGCCTCGTTCACCGCGCCCGTGGCGCTGACCACCAGGCGGTCGGCGGCGTAGACCTGAGCGCGCCAGTCGGACAGGGCCTCGACGCTGGCCGCGTCGACGGTCTGGTCGCTGCCCAGGATCGGACGGCCCACCGGGTGGTCGCCCCAGCTGGCGCGCTGGATCAGGTCGAAGACGTAGTCGTCGGGCGCATCGGCGGCCTCGGCGATCTCCTGTTTCACCACCTGCTTTTCGCGGGTCAGGTCGGCCGGGTCGAAGGTCGGGCGGCGCAGCAGGTCGGCGATGACGTCCATGCCCAGATCCAGGCCGCCCTTGAGCGCGCGGACCTGGAAGCTGGTGCGCTCGTAGCCCGTGGCGGCGTTGATCGAGCCGCCCTGGTTCTCGATGACCTCGACGATGTCGCGCGCCGAACGGCCGCCCGCGCCCTTGAACACCATGTGCTCGAGCAGGTGCGACCAGCCCGACCGCGCCGGATCCTCGTAGGCCGCTCCGCGTCCCGCCACGACCGTCAGGGCCAGGGTTTCAAGGCCCGGCATCGGGTCACAGACGACGCGGACGCCGTTGGGGAGGGTGCGAAGAGTGGTCGTCATGTGGCGCGGTATCTAGGCGCGCTTGAGCCTAAATACCAGTCCCGCCTCAAGTATTGGCCGCGAAGGTCCGCACGAACGCCTTGATCGACGAACCGTCGGCGGGCAGGCGCTCGAACTTCTCCGGCTTCTTGGAGAGGTCGGGCGTGGCGCGCGGCGTGCTCGGCAGCAGGCCCGTGGCCGCCTGGACGGCCTCAGGGAACTTGGCCGGATGGGCGGTCGACAGCACCACGACCGGGACCGAGGCCGGGACATCGACGCCCTGCGCGGCGGCCAGGCCGACGGCGGTGTGCGGGTCGATGACCTCGCCGGTCTCGTTCAGGGTCGAGAGCATGGTCTTGGCGGTGTCGGCCTCGCTGACCGCCGCGCCGCGGAACAGCTCGCGCATCCAGGCGTGGGCGCCCGGCGGGATGTCCAGCAAGCCCGTGTCGGCGAAGGCGCGGAAGGCGCGGCCCGTCTCAGTGCCGTCGCGGCGGACGGCCTCGAAGTACAGGCGCTCGAAGTTGCTGGCGACCTGGATGTCCATGGCCGGGCTCTGGGTGGCGGCCACGGCGCCGCGCGAATAACGGCCGGTCTCCATGGCGCGGGCCAGGATGTCGTTGGAATTGGTGGCGGCGGTCACCGAGTGGATCGGCAGGCCCAGCTTCTTGGCCACGAAGGCGGCATAGGCGTCGCCGAAATTGCCGGTGGGGACCACGAAGGCGACTTCGCGCTCGGGCGCGCCCAGGGCGACAGCCGAGGTGAAGTAATAGACGCTCTGGGCCGCGATCCGCGCCCAGTTGATCGAGTTGACGCCCGACAGGTCCACGGCATGGCGGAACTGGTCGTCCTGGAAGGCCTGCTTGACGATGGCCTGGCAGTCGTCGAACGAGCCCAGCACCGAGATGCAGGCCACGTTGCCGTCGACGGCCGTGGTCATGAACCGGCGCTGCACCTCGCTGATGCGGCCTTCCGGGAAGAGGGCGACGATGCGGGCGTTCTTGCGGCCCCGGAACGCCTCGACGGCCGCGCCGCCGGTGTCGCCCGAGGTGGCGCAGATGATGGTCATCTTCCGCGACTGGCGCTCCAGCACGTAGTCGTACAGGCGACCCAGCAGCTGCATCGCAACATCTTTGAAGGCCAGGGTCGGGCCGTGGAACAGCTCCAAGAGGTAGCGGTTCGAGGTCAGTTGCTTGACCGGGACGACAGCCGTGTGGGCGAAGGTGGCGTAGGCCTCCTCGCACATGTGGGCGAGGTCGTCCTTGGGGATGTCGTCGCCCACGAACTTGCCGACCACGGCGGCGGCCACCTGGGCGTAGGGCTTGCCCGCGAAGCCGGCGATCTCGGCTTTCGTGAAGCTGGGCCACTCGGAGGGCACGTACAGGCCGCCGTCGGGGGCCAGGCCGGCCAGCACCGCATCCAGGAAGCCGATGGACGCGGACTGGCCGCGGGTCGACACGTAGCGCATCAGGGTCTCAATCTCCGCCAGAGCATGGCGGCATAGATAAACAGCAGGGTTACGGCAAGACCGAACCACGTCAGAGCGTATTCCAGGTGCCGATTGGAAATTTCTGCCGGCAGCGGCGCGGGGGTGATTTCCGCCGGCGCCGGGGTCTCGCGCTCGGCCATCAGCACCAGCGGCGCGGGCTTGCGGCCGGGGTAGCGGGCGAACACCTGGGCGCGGTCGCCGCCCATCTGCTTGATCGGCGTCAGCACGCCGATGACCTGGCGCGGGCCGGCGAAGGCCTTGGCCGGCGCCTGGACCTGACCGGTCAGGCCGGGCACGACGCCACGATCGACCAGGATCAGGTCATAGCCGCCCGCCTGGATCCCGCAGGCCGCCTGGGCGCGCCAGACCATGTCGCCGTCGCGGACGCCGTAGGCCAACGGCAGCGGCGCGCCCGGAACGTCGGTGCAGTCGACGCTGACCCGCTCCCAGGCCAGGTCTTCGGGCTTAGCGCTGGCGGTCAGCACGCTGGCCAGCGGCACGGCGGGCGCGGTCTTCAGCTTCTCGACCCGGGCCAGCAGGTCTTCCTTCCAATGCAGGCGCTGCATCTGCCAGCCGCCCAGGCCGCACAGGATGGCGAACGAGACGCCCGTGGCGATCGTCAGGCCGATCGGGAAGCCGGGTTTCTTCGGGGTGGGCTCAGACATCGGCGCGACCCGCTTCAGAGGCCTTCTGGGCGATCTGAGCGGCGACCATCAGGCCCTTGGCCGGGCGCATCAGGCCCAGGGTGATGACCAGCACCGCCGGCAGCCAGACGATCAGCAGCAGCCACACCGGCCAGTTCCAGGCGAACATCGAAAACAGCGCCCCGAACGCGCAGACCGTGCCGGCGATCAGGATCACGAAGGTCGCCGCGCCGTCGCCGGTCTGGAACTTGCCCAGCTCGAAGCCGCAGGCTTCGCAGGTCTGGGCCACCTTCAGGAAGCCCTCGAACAGATAGCCCTCGCCGCAGTGGGGGCACAGGCCGCGCGCGCCGGCGGCGTAGGGGTTGGTCTTGCTTGAGGGGATGGGGGTCATCAGCACAGGGACCTAAAACGAAAAAGGCCCGGAACGCTGGTCTGCGTTCCGGGCCCCTCTGGATCTTTGGATCTAGTGGGCCGAGGCCCCGAAGATCACGTAGATGAACGCGAACAGGAACAGCCAGACCACGTCCACGAAGTGCCAGTACCAGGCCGCCGCTTCGAAGCCGAAGTGCTGCTTGGGCGTGAAGGCGCCGTTCAGCAGGCGGATCAGGCACACGATCAGGAACAGGGTGCCGACGAACACGTGGAAGCCGTGGAAGCCGGTGGCCAGGAAGAAGGTCGAACCGTACAGGCCCGAGTTCGCCGCGGCTTCCGAGTAGAACAGCTGCTCGTGGTTGATGTGGGCGTATTCATAGACCTGGATGCAGGTGAACAGCGCGCCCAGCAGGATGGTCAGGATCAGGCCCCACTTGGCGCCCTTGCGGTCGCCGACCTGCAGAGCGTGGTGCGCCCAGGTGACGGTCGTGCCCGAGAGCAGCAGGGTCAGGGTGTTGACCAGCGGCAGGTGCCAGGGCGAGACGGTCTCGACGCCGGCGGGCGGCCAGGTGGCCCAGGCGGTGCGGACTTCTTCGATGCCCGACAGGGTGCGGTGATGATGGAACAGCGCCATCTCGAAGAACATCCAGAACCACGCCACGAAGAACATCACTTCCGAAGCGATGAACAGGATCATGCCGTAGCGCAGGCCGATCGAGACGACCGGGGTGTGGTCGCCGGCCTTGGCTTCCTTGGCCACGTCCGACCACCAGCCGAACATGGTGTAGAGCACGCCCGCGAAGCCGGCCGCGAAGATGGCCCAGTTGCCCTTCTCGATGCCGAACACGCCGCCCTTGATCCAGCCGATAAGGCCAATCGCCATGACGGTCGCGGCCATCGAGCCGACGAACGGCCACGGGCTGGGCGGAAGGATGTGGTAGTCGTGTTTGACGGCGCCGGCCATGTTGCTGCTAACCCTTATATCCCTCTGATCACGTCGCCGGTTCCCCCCGCGACATGGTCGTTGTGAACGCTATAGCCCTCTCGACGGTGCGCCGCCAAGGGGTTCCACGATACGAGGCGTCGCCGTGGCGGCGACTTTTTTGTTCTTATCGTCCTCGACGGCCGGGAAGAACGTGTAGCTGAGCGTGATCTCGTTCTTGCCCTTGGTCTCGGGATCGTCCGCGAATTGGGGATCCACGAAATAGACGACCGGGAATTCCACCGTCTGGTGGGGCTGGATCGTCTGGCTGGAGAAGCAGAAGCACTCCAGCTTCTGGAAGTACGGACCCGCCGATTCCGGCACCACATTATACAGCGCCCGGCCGGTCTGCGGCTTGTCGGTGGGGTTGGTGACCTTGAAGAAGGCCAGGCCCGTATCCCCAATCCGGATGTCCTGGCTGGCCTGCAGGGTCTGGAACTGCCACGGCAGGTCGCGGATGTTGGCGTCGAAGCGGATGGTGACCTTGCGGTCCAGGATCTTGGTCGGGGCGGCCTGCGCCTTGCGCACCGTGCCGTCGAAGCCGGTGGCCTGGCAGAACAGCTTGTACAGCGGCACGGCGGCATAGGCCGCGCCGATCATGCCGAAGAACGCCGCCGCGCAGATCAGCGCCACCTTGCCGTTGCGGCGGGCGGCCAGCTCCTGCGGGGTGAGCTCCGAATCGGGCTTCTTAGTGCGGGTGCGCGACATTGCCGCCGAGCCTCACGAGGGTGACCACGAACACCAGCAGGACGAAGGCCACCAGACCCAGGGCGAGCGCGATGTTGCGCCCGTTCCGCGCCTTCTTGGCGGCTTCGTTGTTGTCGACCGGTTGATTCACTTGAGCAGCTCCAGGGCGTGCACGTTGGCCACGGCCTCGCCCAGCAGGGCGGCGAACAGGGCGAAGAGATACAGGATCGAGAAGGCGAACAGGTTGCGGGCGGCTTTCGAGCCGGCGGCCTTTTCGTCCTCGGTGACTTCGTACAGAGCCCGGTCGGCCACGCGCGGGTCGGCCGCGTCGCCGGCCTTGCTGGCGAACACCCGCCAAGCCAGGATCAGGAACACCGTCCCGCCCAGCGCTGCCACGGCCAGGTAGATCGGGCCGCCCAGACCGGTCAGCACCGGCGACAGGCAGATCGGGATCAGCAGCAGGCTGTAGAGCAGGATCTGCTTGCGCGTCTCCTTGGCGCCCTTGACCACCGGCAGCATCGGCACGCCGGCCTTGGCGTAGTCGGTGGTGACGTACAGCGACAGCGCCCAGAAGTGCGGCGGGGTCCAGAAGAAGATGATGGCGACCATCAGCCAGGCGTTCAGCGGCGCGTGGCCCGTGGCCGCGGCCCAGCCGATGGCGGGCGGCAGGGCGCCGGCCAGGCCGCCGATGACGATGTTCTGCGCCGTCCAGCGCTTGAGCCACATCGTGTAGACGACGGCGTAGAAGACGATGGTGAAGGCCAGCAGGGCGGCCGCGAACCAGTTGATCGCGAAGCCTAGGAACATCACCGACAGGATGGACAGGACGACGCCCAGCGAGGCGGCCTCCTCGCCCTTGACCTTGCCGGCGGGCACCGGGCGGCCGCGCGTGCGGCGCATCTGCTGGTCGATGTCGGCGTCGTACCACATGTTCAGCGCGCCCGAGGCCCCGGCCCCGACGGCGATGCACAGCACCGCGATGGCGCCCAGCACGGGATGGATAGGCGCGCGGGCGGCCAGCAGGCCCGTCAGGCCCGTGAACACCACCAGCGACATGACGCGCGGCTTCATCAGCTGGAAGTAGTCCTTCCAGCTGGCGGTCTGCGTGGTGTCGGGCGCAGCGGTCTCCGAGGTCATGGCGAGGGTCTTCGACATCGAGGGGAATATATCGGTCTGAATGGGCGAAGGGCGCGGCCTGGACCCTTAAGGATCCCCGCCGCGCCCCCGCTTTAGGTCCGGATTGAGCCGGAAGTCAGCCTAGTGGTGGCTGTCTTCCTTGATCACCGGCGGTTCGCTGAACTGGTGGAACGGCGGCGGCGACGACAGCGTCCATTCCAGCGTCGTGGCGCCTTCGCCCCACGGGTTGGCGACGGCCGGGCGACGACGGATCGCGGCTTCCAGCAGCAGGATCAGGAACACGCCCACGCCAGCGGCGGTGATCATGTAGCCGACCGACGACACGTAGTTCCACTTCGCGAAGGCTTCCGGATAGTCGACGTAGCGACGCGGCATGCCTTGCAGGCCCAGGAAGTGCTGCGGGAAGAACACCAGGTTCACGCCGACGAACATGATCCAGAACTGCAGGCAGCCCAGGAACTCGTTGTACTTCACGCCCCACATCTTCTCGAACCAGTAGAAGAAGCCGGCGAAGATGGCGAACACCGCGCCCAGCGACAGCACGTAGTGGAAGTGGGCGACGACGTAGTAGGTGTCGTGCAGGCTGTAGTCGATGCCGGCGTTCGACAGGACGACGCCCGTCACGCCACCGACGGTGAACAGGAAGATGAAGCCGATCGCCCACAGCATGGGCGTCTTGAACTCCAGCGAGCCGCCCCACATCGTGGCGATCCAGCTGAAGATCTTCACGCCCGTCGGGACGGCGATGATCATCGTGGCGGCCACGAAGTAGGCGCGCAGGTTGATGCTCATGCCGACCGTGTACATGTGGTGCGCCCACACGACGAAGCCGACGAAGCCGATGGCGACCATCGCGTAGGCCATCGCCAGGTAGCCGAAGACCGGCTTCTTGGAGAAGGTCGAGACGATGTGGCTGATGATGCCGAACCCGGGCAGGATCAGGATGTACACTTCCGGGTGACCGAAGAACCAGAACAGGTGCTGGAACATGACGGGGTCGCCGCCGGCGGCCGGGTCGAAGAAGTGGGTGCCGAAGTTACGGTCGGTCAGCAGCATGGTGATGGCGCCGGCCAGGACGGGCAGCGACAGCAGCAGCAGGAAGGCGGTGATCAGCACCGACCAGGCGAACAGCGGCATGCGGTGCAGGGTCATGCCCGGCGCGCGCATGTTGAAGATCGTGGTGATGAAGTTGATCGCGCCCAGGATCGAGCTAGCGCCGGCCAGGTGGAGCGACAGGATCGCCAGGTCCATGGCCGGACCCTTGTGACCGATGGTCGACAGGGGCGGATAGATCGTCCAGCCGCCACCGAAGCCGTGGCCCGGGCCGCCGTCGACGAACATCGAGCTGACCAGCAGGATCCAGGCGGCGACCAGCAGCCAGAACGAGATGTTGTTCATGCGCGGGAAGGCCATGTCCGGCGCGCCGATCATGATCGGCACGAACCAGTTGCCATAGCCGCCGATCATGGCGGGCATGACCATGAAGAAGATCATGATCAGGGCGTGGGCGGTGACCACGGCGTTGAAGCCGTGCTTGCCCTTGAAGACGCCGAGCTGGGCCAGCAGGCCGTTGTCGGTGAACACCTGGATGCCCGGGTGCATCAGCTCCCAGCGGATCAGGCCCGAGAGGAGGCCGCCCACCAGGCCCGCCATGATGGCGAACAGGATGTACAGCGTGCCGATGTCCTTGTGGTTCGTCGAGAAGAACCAGCGGGCGATGAAGGGCGGCTTGTGGTCGGCGTCGTCGTGACCGCCGTGGCCATGAGTGTCTGCGGCGTGAGCCATCGGACTTCTATCCTACGTAGTCTTAGGCCGCCGGCGCGGCGGGAGCCGCGGCCGGAGCGGAAGCGGGGGCGGCGGCCGGAGCCGAGGCGGGGGTCGCTGCAGCGGCAGCCGGAGCTGCGCCTTCGGCCGGAGCGGCCGGCGCGGCGGCCGGAGCCGGCGGAGCGACCTTTTCCTTAACCCACGCGTCGAACTGGGCCTGGGTCACGACCTGGATCTCGATCGGCATGTTCGAGTGATCGACGCCGCACAGTTCCGAGCATTGGCCGTAATAGACGCCGACCTTTTCGGCCTTGAACCAGGTTTCGTTCAGGCGGCCGGGGATGGCGTCGATCTTCAGGCCGAAAGCCGGAAGCGCGAAGGCGTGGATCACGTCGGCGCCGGTGACCTGCACGCGGACGACCTGGTTGACCGGGACGACCATCGCCTTGTCGGCGGCCAGCAGGTACGGGACCTTCTTGGCGTCGGCCTGTTCCTTGGTCAGGGGCAGCGACACGATCTCGCTGATCTTCTGGTCCGGATACTCGTAGCCCCAGTACCACTGATAGCCCGTGGCCTTCACGGTCATGTAGGGCTTGGGCATGTCGTTGTAGTGGAACAGCAGGCGGAACGAGAAGATGGCGATGACCATCAGGATCAGCACCGGGACCAGGGTCCAGATGATCTCGACCGTGGTGTTGTGGCTGAACTTGGCCGGAACCGGGTTCGCTTTCTTGTTGTAGCGCACCACGATCCAGATCAGCAGGCCCAGCACCAGCAAGGTGATGGCCGTGATGATCGGCATCAGGACCAGGTTGTGGAACTGGATCGCGTGGTGCTTCAGCTCGGAAGCGGCCGGCTGAAGGTCGATCGCCCCCGGCGTCGGCTGGCCCAGCAGATCTTCAGCGAGGGCATTCCCCGCGAACATCATCGTAGCGGCGAGGGCGGACGCGCCCGTCAAAACCCGCCGAATCCCCGAAAAATGCGCCTTCATATCCCTCACGGCCCGTTTCGGCGGCGAGTTGACCCAGGAATACCCAAGGCCGCGCCGCGCCGATTCTGCGTATTACGACCCCCGGGCCGGCCCTCTGCAATCGATGCTGCTCACAGGTGAGTCGCGCGTCGACGCCCAGTCCGCTCGATGGTCGGTCCGGAGGCTGCATACGCGCATCGCTAGCGGTTGCCAAGCGCCAGAGACCACGTGCGCGACATGGGATTGCCCGCTTTGCGTCACAAGGGCGGAGCTAGTTGCGAACCCCTCTCAACACCACCCCAAAAGTGGCGTTGGAGCGCCCCTCCAAAGCCCCAAGGATCATTACGCATTGTTCATTGATAGGTACCTTGTGATACCCAGTACCAGGCGGTAATTGGTAGTCATCAACGGAGGCCAAGGACGCCGTGCCGGAAACGATTGAGATCCAACTGAAGAAAGGCGTGCTGGCGCTGTGCGTGCTGGCCCTGCTCTCGCACGCCGACAGCTACGCCTACGAGATCGCCAGCAGGCTCACGAAGGACATCGATATGGGGGAAGGGACGATCTATCCGCTGATGCGCCGCATGCAGTCGGATGGGCTGGTCGAGACCTATCTGGTGGAAAGCCAGAGCGGTCCGCCGCGCAAATACTATCGCCTGACGCAGACCGGGCGTCAGAGCCTGGAACAGCAGAAGGCCGAATGGACCGCCTTCTCGACCGCGGTCAACGACATCGTGGGAGCTTCCGCATGACCCGCGCCGAGTTCATCACCCGCCTGCGTCGCGGCCTGGCTGGCCTGCCGGTCACCACGATCGCCGACATCGTCGCCGACCACGAGGCCCACTTCGCCGACGGCCAGGCCGCCGGCCGCACCGAGGCCGAGGTCGCCGCCGCCTTAGGCGATCCCGACCGCCTGGCCCGCGAAATGCGCGCCGAGGCCGGGCTGAAGTCCTGGGAAGAGAAGAAGACGCCGTCCAACGCCATGGGCGCGATCATCGCCCTGATCGGCCTGGGCGCGCTGGACGTGATGTTCCTGCTGCCCCTGCTGATGGGCGTGCTGGGCGTCCTGTTCGGCTTCCTGGTCGCCGTGGTGACCATGTTCGTCGCCGGCGGCTTCGTGTTCGCGGCCGGCCCGCTTACCGCCCCGCCCGGCGGCCCGATCACCGCCTTCCTGGCGGGCCTGGGCCTGATGGGCCTGGCCACCTGCTTCGGCGCCCTGCTGACGCTGGTGACCATCGGGGTCTTCAACGCGGTCGTCTGGTACGCCCGCCTTCACTACCGGCTGCTGAAGCCGGCCATCGAACAAGCCTGAGCGGAAGAGGAGGGGACCATGTTGATCCGCAATACGCTCATCGTCGCCGGGGCCAGCTTCGCGCTGTCCGTCGGTTGCTTCGCCGCGGTGGCGGCCATCGCCGGCCCGGAAATCATCAAGAACGGCTGGACCCTGCCCTTCGACGACAATGGCGAGACCGTCATCGTCCGCGAAGACGGCAAGGTGATCCGCTCGACCCGCAAGGTGACGGTCACCGGCCAGGCGACCTCGCCGCGCATCGACCGCACCCTGCCCTGGACGGGCAAGGACCAGCTGACTATCGACCTGCCGGTCGACGTGGTCTTCGTCCAGGGCGCCGAGGCTAAGGTCGTGGCGTCCGGCCCCAAGGACTACGTCAACCGCCTGCGGGTCGACGGCGGCCGCATCTTCCTGGATGGCGGCGACGGGGTCGACCACGACCGCGTGACCATCGACGTCCAGGGCCTGCGGATCGAAAGCGACTCCGAACGGGTGAAGATCACGGTCATCGCCCCGGACGTCACCCGCTTCGACATCCGCGGCTCGGGCGACCTGGACATCCGCCGCTACGACCATCCGGCCATCGGCGTCACGGTCAGCGGCAGCGGCGATGTCAATGCGACGGGCCGGGTCGAGGTGGCCACGGTCGACAATTCGGGCTCGGGCTACGCCAACCTGACCGACCTGAAGGCCAAGGACGCCGTCGTGGCGGTCTCGGGCAGCGGCGGCGGCGCGATCTTCGCCACGGGCAAGGCCAAGATCGACATCTCCGGCAGCGGCGACGTCGAACTGCGCACCGAACCCAAGTCGGTCAGCAGCGAGATCACCGGCTCCGGCGAAGTGCGCCGCGAGTATTGATCCGCTTGCGACAAAAGGGGCGGGGTGACGGATGCGCTCGGAAGTCTTACCTGTAAGGCATGAACGCTCCCATCTCCGCCCCCTCCCTGCTGGACGCCGCCGGCGTCGATCGTGACCGCGCCCAGTCGATCCTTGGTGAGGCCCTAGCCGGCGCCGACGACGGCGAGCTGTTCCTCGAACGCTCCGAGAGCGAGGCCTTCGTCTTCGACGACGGACGCCTCAAGAGCGCCTCCTATGACAGCGGCGAGGGTTTCGGCCTGCGCGTGGTGGCCGGCGAGACGGCCGGCTATGCCCACGCCGCCGAGATTTCCGAAGCCGCCATCGGCCGCGCCGCCGATTCGGCCAAGCTGGCCAAGCGCGGCTATGCCGGCGTCAGCGCCGAAGGCCCGCGCTCCACGAATGAAAAGCTGTACGGCGAAGACAACCCCGTCAGCGCGCCCGACTTCTCCGACAAGGTCAGCCTGCTCCAGGAGATCGACGCCTTCGCCCGCGCCCGCGATCCGCGCGTCGTCCAGGTGATGGCCTCGATGGCCGGCGAGCGCCGCGTGGTCGAGATCCTGCGCGCCGACGGCAAGCTGATCCGCGACGTGCGCCCGCTGGTGCGGGTCAACGTCCAGGTCACCGTCGAGAAGGACGGCCGCCGCGAGACCGGCAGCTCCGGCGCCGGCGGTCGCGCCGGCTTCTCGGCCTGGATCAGCCCCGACAAGTGGCAGGGCCAGGTCGACGAGGCCCTGCGCATGGCGCTGGTCAATCTCGACGCCATCGCCTGCCCGGCCGGTGAAATGGACGTGGTCCTGGGTCCGGGCTGGAACGGCGTGCTGCTGCACGAGGCCGTCGGCCACGGCCTGGAAGGCGACTTCAACCGCAAGGGCATCAGCGCCTTCTCGGGCCGCATCGGCGAGCGCGTGGCCGCCAAGGGTGTCACCGTGTTCGACGACGGCTCGCTGGCCGGCCGTCGCGGCTCGCTGACCGTCGACGACGAGGGCACGCCGACCGAGCGCACCATCCTGATCGAGGACGGTATCCTGGTCGGCTATATGCACGACCGCATGAGCGCGCGCCTGATGGGCATGAAGGCCACCGGCAACGGTCGCCGCCAGTCCTACGCCCACATGCCGATGCCGCGCATGACCAATACCGGCATGCTGGCGGGCAATGACGATCCGCAGGAGATGATCGCCTCGCTGAAGCGCGGCCTGTACTGCGCCAATTTCGGCGGCGGCCAGGTCGACATCACCAACGGCAAGTTCGTCTTCCAGTGCACCGAGGCCTATCTGGTCGAGGACGGCAAGATCACCGCGCCGGTCAAGGGCGCGACCCTGATCGGCGACGGTCCGTCGGCCCTGACGCGGGTGACGATGATCGGCAACGACTTCGACTTCGACCCGGGCATCGGGGTGTGCGGCAAGTCGGGTCAGGGCGTGCCGGTGGGCGTCGGGCAGCCGAGCCTGAAGATCACCGGACTGACGGTGGGTGGGACGGCGGTTTAACCTCTATCCGTTTCCTCGGCGAAAGCCGGGGCCCAGATGCAAGAGCGCCCGCGTTCCGAACAGGATCGCGGGCGTTTCTGCATGCGCCTCACAGCCCTACGATCTGGGTCCCGGCTTTCGCCGGGAAGACGGATCAGAGGAGGCGTTCAAGGTAGGTGACGGTCTTCTTCCCGCCGTGGATCTCGGCCGTCCCGACGACCACAAACCCCAGCGCCGCGTGGAACTTGTCCGACGCCGGGTTCGGCGGATCGGAATTGACCTCACACACGATCCGCTGGTGCCCGGCCGCCTTGGCCGCCGCGAACAGGTCGTCATAAAGCGCCCGCGCCAAGCCTCTGCCGCGCGCGCTGTCGGCCACCACCACCCGGTCGACATAGACGAAGGCCGGATACCGCTCGCGGAACCACAGGTAATTCACGCTGTCATAGTCGGCCGCCTGGTCGAAGGTCAGCAGCAGGGCGTCCGCCACCCCGACGCGTCGCGCCACGAAGGCCTCGCTCACCAGATGCGCCAAGCGTTCTGGCTCCAGCCACGACAGCTCCACCGCATGGGCGTTGTTCAGCGCCAGCAAGGCCTCGCCGTCGCTGCCGGCCAGGTTGTTCGTCGTCAGCGGGGTCACGGCGTTGGTCATCACAAGCTCCTTCGAGCCCGAGCACCTAGGGCCGGCAAAGCCTTGCCGCAAGCGGCTCCGCGATAGTGATCACTGGCAACGTGTCGGAAGTTTAATCCACATTTCACGCTTGTAACTTTCAACGCGCCACGCCCCCGGCCACGTTGCCCCCCACGAGCGAAGTCCCTGGGGAGGGCCTTCAAAAGGGGAACGGACGGATGCTAGCGAGCGTGCTGCTGATGGCCATGGCGGGGGTCGCTCCGCTGGACGTCGACCCACCCGTTTCGACCGCGGCCTTGGCTCCTGCCCCGGCCGCTCAGGACGTCGAACCGTCCCAGCGCGGCGTCATCCCCTACCCGCCCGAATTCTTCGCCGCCGCCCAGCCCAGCACGGCGCTGGACATGATCACCCGCCTGCCCGGCTTCAATCTGGAGCAGGGCGACAACGTCCGGGGCTTCGCGGGCGCGGCCGGCAATGTGCTGATCAACGGCGAGCGTCCGACGACCAAGAACGAATCGCTGGACGACATGCTGCGGCGGATCGCGGCCACGACCGTCGAGCGCATCGACCTGATCCGCGGCGGCGCGCCGGGCATCGACATGCAGGGCCGCACGGTGATGGCCAACATCGTGCTCAAGCGCACGGTCCAGGTGCAGAAGGTCGTCAACGTCCAGACCTATGTCTATCCGGACGGCCTGTTCGGTCCGATCGTCGAGCTGGAGGGCTCGCGTCGCGAGGGCGACTACGCCCTGGAAGGCTCGCTGAAGGCCACCCAGGATCGCACCGACAACACCTTCGACGGCGGCGTGCGTCTGCGCTCCGACGGCAAGGGCGTCCCCACCGCCAAGGACGCCCTGAAGGGCTACGACACCATCTACAACTACGTGCTGCGCGGCGCGGTGCAGCGGCCGACCCTGGGCGGCAAGGCGCGGGTCAACGCCAAGCTCGAATATTTCGGCTACGACCGCGACGTGACCGCCACGCGGGTCTTCCCCGCCCCAGGCCGCGAGGTCACCGGCGAGAAGCTGCACAGCTGGACGGGCGAGTTCGGGGGCCGCTTCGACCGCGCCCTGTCGGCCCGCTCGGACCTGCAGCTGGTCGTCTTGCAAAACCTCAATCGCGAGATCTACGGCTCGACCTTCGAGGATCCGCGCCTGTTCGTGGACTACAAGTCGCGCACCGACACCGGCGAGACCATCGTCCGCTCGGAACTGCGCCACCGCCGCAGCGACAGCCTGTCGTTCGAGGCTGGGCTGGAAGGCGCCTACAACGTCCTGGACGGCGACACGCGCTATTTCGAGAACAGCGTCGCCATCCCGCTGCCGGCCGCCCAGGTCAAGGTCGAGGAGCTGCGCGGCGAGCTGTCGGGCAAGGCGATCTGGCGAGCCAGTCCCAAGCTGAACGTCGAGGCCGGGGCGCGCCTGGAGGTCTCGAAGATCAGCCAGAGCGGCGACACCGACCTCTCGAAGAAGTTCTTCTATCCCAAGCCCCGGGTGCTCGCGACCTGGTCGCCGACCTCGACGGATCAGCTGCGGGTGCGGATCGAGCGCGAGGTGGGCCAGCTGGACTTTGGCGACTTCGTTTCGTCGGCCGGCACCGAGACCGGCACGGTCGACGCCGGCAATCCCGACCTGGTGCCCGAGCGCAAATGGGTGCTGGAGACGGCCTGGGAGAAGCGCTTCTGGGGCGGCGGCGCCCTGGTGCTGCTGTGGCGCCACGCCGAGATCCAGGACGTGGTCGATGTCATCCCGATCAACAAGGTCTTCGAGGCGCCGGGCAATATCGGCGACGGGACCAGCGACTTCTACCAGGTCAACCTGACCCTGCCGACCGACAAGCTGGGCGTCAGCGGCGGCCAGCTGAAGATGCGGGCCTCGTGGGCGCAGAGCGAGGTCACCGACCCCGTCACCCTGGGCAAGCGCCGCATCTCGGCCCAAACGCCGTTCACCTGCGACGTGCGCTTCACCCGCGACATGCCGGGCGGCAAGTGGAGCTGGGGGGTGATCACCTTCTGCCCGAACGAGCAGCGCTACTACCGGGTCGGCGAGGTCCGCACGTTCAGGTTCGAGCAGTGGATCGAAGGCTTCTTCGAGTGGCGGCCGCGCAAGGACCTGACCATCCGCACCGAGCTGGCCAACTGGACCAGCCGGCACAAGATTCGCGACCGGGAGATCTATGCCGGCGGCCGGGGGACGGGCGTCGTCACCCAGGTCGAGCACCGTGAACTTCCGTTCGAGCCGTACCTGTTCGTCAAGGTGCGCAAGAGCTTTGGGTAGGGAGCGGAAACGGTCTCGGGCGGTTTGAGCCACCCCCGAGACCGTCCCACCCGAAGGTGAGGCGTGGCCCCTCCACGCCTCGTGAAGGGCCCCGGGCAAGCCGCCGGGGCCCTTCTTTCATGTGGGCCTAGGCTTGGCCCGTAACGGTCGAGTCCGCGATCGGCTGCGGGTCGGTCTCGTCGGCGCCGTGCGACCACTTCTTGAGGAACGGCGACAGGATCAGGAACAGCACGCCCAGGCCGATGGCGGCCAGGCCGATGACCTTGAAGACCAGCAGCGACTGGGCCATGGCGGCGGCGGGGTTCAGGACCTGGCCGCCGATGGTCTCGGTCGCGGCGATGGCGGCGATCCAACCGCCGAACAGGTTGGCCATGGCCAGGGCCATGTACCAGACGGCCATCACGAACGAGACCATGTGCAGCGGCGACAGCTTGGTCATCTGCGACAGGCCGACCGGCGACATGCACATCTCGCCGCCCGTGTGCAGCATGTACATCAGCACCAGGAAGATCAGCGGCATCTTGAAGGCGCCGTCGGCGAACTGGGCGCCGACCAGCAGGATCAGGAAACCCGCCCCGACCTGGATCAGCGACAGGCCGAACTTGATCATCGGGTTGGGGTTCATCCCGCGCGCGGTCAGCACCGTCCACAGGGCGGCGAAGACCGGGGCGAAGATCAGGATCCAGCCGGCGTTGATGGCTTGGGTCTGGGCGGCGTTGAAGTCGGTGTTGACCCAGAACTTGCCGACCGTCGAGATGCCGGCGGCGGTCAGCTGGGCGGGCGAGCCCAGCACCACCGAGCCGCCGAACCACTCGACCGGCTTGGAGATCAGGGTCAGGTTGACGTTGGTGGCGGCGAACAGGTTCAGCGACGAGCCGGCCTGCTCGAACAGGGTCCAGAACACCACCGCCCCCAGCACCAGCACCGTGGCCAAGAGCAGGCGCTCACGCTCGACCTTCTCGCACTTGGCGAAGGCGAACCACAGGATGTAGCCCAGCGAGCCGAACATGCCGGCCAGCAGGGTGACATTGACCACCGGGGTGCGCTGGACGACCAGGAACACCGCCGCCACGGCCAGCAGTGAGACGCCGTAGATCACGACCTCGCGGGTGATCGGACCGGCGACCTTCTCCTTCAGGTTCGCGCCTTCCGGCGGCTCGCCGCGACCCAGCAGCCAGGGCTTGCCCAGCACGAAGATCACGAAGCCGGCCAGCATGCCCAGACCGGCGGCGCCGAAGCCGGCCCACCAGCCGACATTGACGCCCAGGATGCCGCACAGGATCGAGGCCCAGAACGAGCCCAGATTGATGCCGAAATAGTAGAGGGTGAAGCCCGGATCCCGGCGCGGATCGCCCTGCGGATAGAGCTGCCCGACCAGGGCCGCGACGTTCGACTTCATGAAGCCCACGCCGACGATGATCAGCGACAGGGCCAGCCAGAAGATGTTCAGGTACATCGGGTCGCGACCCGTGACGTCCAGCTTGTAGGCGCCCTTGGCCAGCACGGCGGGCAGGCCGGCGTCGGCCGGCAGGTTCTTGATCGTGAAGTCGCCCGTCTCGGTCGCCGAGACGTCGTAGGGCTTGCCCGCCACAATCATCTTGGCCACCCGCTCCTCGCCCCGGCCGCTGGCCTGGAACTCGTAGGTCTGGCCGGCATAGGTCAGGGTCTGGACGGCCGGCTGGCCCTCGACGGCCATGGCCAGGTGGCCGGCCACCAGCAGGATCGCGCCGAACGCGACGGCCTTGCGGGTGCCCAGATAACGGTCGGCCAGGAAGCCGCCCAGCAGGGGCACGATATAGACCAGCGAGGTGTACGAGCCGTAGTGGCCGCTGGCGACCTTGGGGTCGAACAGGAAGTGCTGGGTCAGGTAGAAGATCAGCAGGCCCCGCATGCCGTAGTAGGAGAAGCGCTCCCACATCTCGGCCAGGAAGCAGATGATCAGGCCGCGCGGGTGGCCCCTCAGCAACTGCACAAGAACGGGAATGCCGGTCACGAGCGTGACCAGGATGCCCGCGGCGATAACGATGTTCATACGCTAGCCTTGAAACGTAACGAGTGGCGCGGACAGACCCCCCATTGGTCAAATCATCCCCGCCGGCCCCAATTTGGCGGGGAGAAGATCACGCGCACGACGGTTTCACAAGCAACGGCTTGCCGGACGGGCTTGGCGTTCCGATCTATGGGTTGAAGCTTGGCCTTCTACCTATGCGTTTGCATGGGGAAGCCATTGCGGCGGGAGCCCCCGATGAAGATCCCCGACGAAAGCCACCCCATCACCATCACCCGATCGCCCAACACGGTGCGGGTGCTGTTCGAGGGCCACGAGATCGCCGACAGCGATGACGTGCTGGTCCTGAAAGAAGCCAGTTATCCGGCCGTCTACTACTTCCCGCGCGACGACGTGCGGATGGCGTTCCTGCGGCGGACCGACAAGGTCACCCACTGCCCCTACAAGGGCGACGCCAGCTACTTCACCATCTATCGCGACGCCCAGCTGATCGAGAACGCGGTGTGGTCCTACGAGGACCCCTATGCGGCGGTCGGCAGCATCGCCAATCGCGTGGCCTTCTATCCCGAGCATGTCGAGTTCCAGCTCGGCGAGCTGACCGCCGCCGAGACCAAGGCCGCCCTGAACGTGGACGCCGTGATCCAGCACACCGACAGCGGTTCGGGCTCCAGCCAGGCCGAGCACTGGCCGCCGAATGTCGACCAAGACCGGGCTTAAGCCCGCGTTAACCGCTGGGAGCGTGACCATACCGGTCTAGCTCCCATCAGAGGGGCGCGGAGGAAACCATGGCCTACGTCTCCTATCGGACGGACGCTGTTCACGCGACGACCACCCAACCCCAGCGCAAGCTCGCCTGGGGCCGCCTGTTCGCCCTGGCGGCGACCGTGACCCTGTGGGTCGGCGTCATCGCCGGCGTGCGGGCGCTCTTTTAAAGCTTCGCTGCCTCGGCCTCGCACGAGGTCTTCGGCAGCGAAAAGCGCGGATCGGCGACGAAGCGGTCGTCGGTCAGCGTGCGCAGGAATGCGGAGAGGTCGTCGACCTCGCCGTCCTTCAAACCCGTCGCCATCCGATGCCGCCGGATCGCGCCCGCCAGGGTGCGAGCCGAGCCGTCGTGCAGATAGGGTCCGCTGATCCCGACATTGCGCAGTGACGGCGTGCGGAACTTGCCGTTGTCGGCCGCCTTGCCGGTGATCTCGCCCAGTCCCTGGTCGCCGGAGAACGGCAGGTCGATGCGGTGGAAGGCATTGGGGCCCGTCGCATCCGTGAAGTCCGGCGCGGCGTGGCAGGTCGCACAGCCGGCCTTGCCGAAGAACAGTTTCTCGCCCCGCACGGCCTCGATCGACGTATCGACCGCCTCGCCGCGTTTCTTGCGGTCGTAGGGCGCATCGCGCGACACCATCGTCCGCTGGAACGCCGCCAGGGCCTTGGTGATCGTTCCCATGTTCACCGCCTGGCCCGGAAACGCGGCGGCGAACAGTTTGCGATAGCAGGCCTGGCCGCCGATGCGGTCTTCCAGCACCTTTTCCTGGCCGTGAAAGCCCATCTCGACCGGCGTGGTCCCGGCGATCGGGATCAGGGCCTGGTCTTCCAGCCGGGTCACGCGCGGGTCGCCCCAGGTCAGGCTGGCGAAGGTCCCGACATTGGCCAGGGTCTGGATGTTGCGCCGCCCCGGATCGCCATGGACGCCGGGACGGGTGGCGTTGCCGTCGGTGAAGCCGTGGTGCTGCTCGTGGCAAGTCGCGCAGGCCATGGTCCCGTCGATCGACAGGTCGGCGTCGTAGAACAATCGCCGGCCCAGCTCGACGCGGACTTCAGAGGCGGGCCGCTGCGCGAGGCCCGGCGTGAAGGCGGCCAGCAGGCACAGGGCGCCGATCAGCCCCAGCGCCGTGCTGACCGCCCCCAGTTTCATATCAGGGCTTGGCCGCGACCATGATCGGCAGAGCGGCCTCGGCATTGGCCGAGATCTGCACGACATAGCGCCCCGGCTGCAGGTCGAAGCTGACCATCTTGCGCAGGGTGG
Source organism: Caulobacter sp. GW821-FHT12D05 (assembly GCF_058807295.1). Taxonomy (NCBI): domain Bacteria; kingdom Pseudomonadati; phylum Pseudomonadota; class Alphaproteobacteria; order Caulobacterales; family Caulobacteraceae; genus Caulobacter; species Caulobacter sp. GW821-FHT12D05. Next base: position 124,755 of record NZ_JBXAQO010000003.1, on the reverse strand, counting down.
TGCAGGCCGGCCCGCGACCGTGGCCGGTCGAGCGCTGGGCCGCGTCGCCCTTCAGCACATCGATCCAGGCGCCCGTGCCCAGGGCGATGGTGTAGGTCCCCGCCGTGGCGATATCGATCGCGAACAGCCCGCCCTTGCTGACCGTGCCGCCCGGCTTTTCCGGCTGGACGATGTAGGTCACGTCCGGCGTCGGGGCGAGCGCGGCGACGAAGGCCTGGCCCGGCGTCAGCACGGCCTTGTCCAGGTCGGCCACGCCCTTGGCGGCGGTGAGGTCCTTCTTGGCGGTCCAGGCGGCCAGTTCGGCCGGCAGGTCCTTGTCCATGGCGGCGCAGGCCGGCGCGGGAGCGGCCGGCGCCATCTGGGCCGAAGCGGCGAACGGCGTGGCCAGAATAGCCAGAGCAGCGAGAACGGTCAGGCGCATTGGGATCTCTCCTAGAACTTGACCCGCAGGTCGGCGCGGAAGTTGCGGCCTTCCTCGGGGAAACCGTCCACCAGCTGGTACTTCTGGTCCAGCAGATTGCGGGCCGACAGCTGCACGTCGATCTTCTGCGTCACCTGCACCCGCGCCGTCAGCGCGGCCAGCACATAGGCGCCGGTGCGGTAGTAGCGGACCGGCGTGATCAGGCTGCTCGACGTCACCGTCCAGCGCTTGGAGGCGGTCTCGACACTGGGGGTCAGGGTCAGGCGTTCGGCCACCTGCCAGTCGGCATAGGCGAACAGCTTGTGGGTCGGCACGCCCTGCGGCCGGAACGCGGCGTTGGTCGGGTCGGTGAAGTCGCGGTGCAGATAGGTGTAGTTGCCGCCCAGGGTCAGCTTGGGCGTCACGCGCGCGGTCACCGAGGCCTCGGCCCCGTAATACTCCCCGTCGCCGACATTGCGGGTCTGGCTGACCGTGCCGAACGGCGCGCCCAGGGCGACCGGGATGGCGATCAGGGCGTCGCGAACGTCGCTGTAGAACACCGCCCCCTCGACCGTGATGAACGGCGTGATGTCGCCGCGCGCGCCGACCTCGTAGTTCACCGCCCGCTCGGCCTTGATGTTCGGGTTCGGGGTCGCCGTGCCGAAGCGCGAGCTGAACCGCTCGAACAGGGTCGGGAAGCGGGTGCGCGACGAGACGCTGGCGTGCAGCTGGGCGGTGTCGGTCGGCCGCCAGACCAGCGCCGCCTGGCCGTTCCAGGCGCTGTCGCTGGTCAGCGGATAGGCCACCAGGACGTTGGTGTTGAAGTCCTGGGCCATCGACAGGTCGCGATGGTCGCGCGAGACGCCCACCACCAGGTCGACGTCCTTGCCGAAGCTCTGGGTGTCTTCCAGCGCGATCGAGGTGGTGTCCTCGGTCGTGGTCTGGCGGGGCTCGGTCAGCGGCGGGGCGTAGCTGGTCTGCCACTCGACATGCTCGTCGCGGCGATAGAAGGCGGCGGCCTTCAGGGTGTTGCTCGGGGTCAGCTGGACGCCCAGCTCGACGTTCCCGCCATAGGCGACGTCATCGTAGTAGGACCGGAATGCCCGCCCCAGTGTCTGGGTGTTCTGGCGGGCGTTGTCGTACGAGAACAGGCCGTTCTCGAAGGTGTTGCGATAGAAGCGGGTCTTCAGCCAGGCGTGCTCGGCGATCTGGGTGCGGGTCAGCAGGGCCAGGCTGTCGATGTTCCAGTAGGGCCAGGTCCAGTAGCGGGTGCTGGCCGTGTCGGTGACGTGGAACGGCGCGTTCTTCGAACCCTCCTGGCGGGTGAAGGTCAGCGAATAGTCGTCGCCTTCGCGCGGGGTGAAGCCGACCTTGGCGTTGACCCGCCAGTCCTCGCTGTCGGAGTGATCGCGATAGCCGCCGTTCTCCAGGGTGGTGGGGCGATAACCGTCCGGCAGGGCCCAGTGGTTGCGCTCGTTCCGCGCGCCCGACAGCTGGACGTAGAAGTGCTCGGTGCGCCCGCCGACCCGGCCCGAGATGGCGTTGCTGTTCAGCGAGCCGTCGGCGTCGAAGCCCGCGCCCAGCCGGATTTCGCCCTCGAACGGGGCCTGGGGCGTACGGGTCACCAGGTTGATCGCGCCGCCGATGCCGCCGGGGCCGTCCAGCACCGAGACATAGCCCTTGGAGACCTGCACTTCGGAGAGGTCGGCGGTCAGGAAACGCGCGAAGTCGATGCGGTTGTCGGCCGGCAGGAACACCCGCACGCCGTCGATCGACAGGGTGGTCTGGAAACGATCGAAGCCGCGGATGAACACCAGCCGCTCGTTGCGCGAACCACCGCTGTTGCCGGCCGAGGCGCCGGGGATCAGGTCCAGCGCCTGGTCGACGCTGATCTTGTCGAACTTGCGAAGATCCTCGCCCTTGATCACCGAGCCGCCGATCAGCCCGCCATCGCTGCCCCGCGCGGTCACCCGAACCTCGCCCAAGGCGTAGACGTCGTCGATGGTCGCGGTCTGGGCGTGGGCCACGCCGGCCAGGAGAGAACCGGCCAGCAGCATGGATCGGAACAGCATTCGAAACCCCGTTATGTATGTCAGCTACATAACGGGGTGGGTCGGCCAGGGCGAGGTTTTTCCCGGCCCTTAAGTTGAAACGCTCGCCTAGTAGGCGCAGTCGGTGAAGACGCGGCTGATGTCGCCCTGCCATTCGCCGTTGTACAGCGACAGCAGCTTCTCGGCGGGGGTGATCCCGCTGTCGGCGATCTGTTCCAGCTCGCCCAGATAGATGGTCTCGTCCAGGAAACCGCCATTGATGTGGGCGCGGTTCTTCAGGCCGGACTTGGCGATGGCGACGAAGTCCTTGGCCACGTCCTGGGCGGAGCGGCCGGCGACCTGAGCCTTCAAGCCCAGCTTCGGCACGTCGCGGCGCAGGCCTTCGCGGTCCTCCAGCGACCAGTCCTTGCAGAGGTCCCAGGCCGCCGCGAGCGCGGCGTCGTCATAGAACACGCCGGTCCACAGCGCCGGCAGGGCGCACAGGCGGCTCCACGGGCCGGCGTCGGCGCCGCGCATCTCCAGATAGGTCTTCAGACGCACTTCCGGGAACGCCGTCGTCGTGTGGTCGGCGAAGTCCTTCATCGTGGCGATCTCGCCCGGCAGCTCGGGCAGCTTGCCCTCGATGAAGTCGCGGAACGAGCGGCCGGCGACGTCGATATACTTGTCGCCGCGCTTGACGAAATACATCGGCACGTCGAGGGCATAGCGGGCGTAACGCTCGAAATCGAAGCCGTCCTCGAACACGAAGTCCAGCAGGCCCGTGCGGTTCGGGTCGGTGTCGGTCCAGACATTGGCGCGCGCCGAGAGGAAGCCGTTCGGCTTGCCTTCCGTGAACGGAGAATTGGCGAACAGCGCCGTGGCGATCGGCTGCAGGGCCAGGCTCATGCGGAACTTGGCGACCATGTCGGCTTCGCTGGAGAAGTCCAGATTGGCCTGCACCGTGCAGGTGCGCAGCATCATGTCCAGGCCCAGATTGCCGACCTTGGGCATGTAGTTGCGCATGATCACATACCGGCCCTTGGGCATGATCGGCACTTGCGCGCGTGTCCACACGGGCGAGAAGCCCAGGCCCGTGAAGCCCAGGCCCAGTTCGTCGGCGACGGTCTTGACTTCGTCCAGGTGCTGGCCGGTCTCCTCGCAGATGTCGTGCATGGTCGCCAGCGGCGCGCCCGACAGCTCGAACTGGCCGCCCGGCTCCAGGCTGACATTGGCGCCGTTGCGCTCCAGGCCGATGATGACCTCGCCTTCCATGACGGGCTTCCAGCCGAAGCGTTGCAGCCCGGTCAGCAGGGCGTGGACGCCCTTGTCGCCTTCGTACGGAACGGGATCGTGCGAGCCCAGGTAGAAGCCGAACTTCTCGTGCTCGGCCCCCACGCGGAAGGCCTCCTTGGGCTTGGACCCGCGGGCGAAATAGTCGGTCAGATCGGCGAGCGTCAGTTGACGCTCTTGGACGCTAGCGGTGTCGGCCATGCAAGCCGTCCCTCCCCAGGGGTTGCGATGCTGAGGGTGGAGAGGGCCCATGCTCTCCGCCGACGGCGATACTCGGTGACGCCCCAGTTGGGCGTTTTCTTTGCGAACCTCAAGAGGCGACCTTCGCCTTAAATGCTAACGCCAGTCGCCGGCCGCAGCCTGCCACAGCGTCATCGCGGAGATGGCGGCCGTGTCGGCGCGCAGGATGCGCGGGCCCAGAGACACCGGCGTGACGAAGGAAAGCCCCCGCAGGCGCTCGCGTTCCTCGGGCGCGAACCCGCCCTCGGGACCGATCAGGATGGCGGCCGGCGCGCCGGTTCCGGCCAGGGCCTCGATGGCGGGCTTGGCGTCACCGCCCTCGTCGCAGAACACCAGGCGCCGGGCCGGGTCCCAGGCGTCGAGGATCTTGTCCAGCTTCTCGGGATCGGCGACCTCGGGCACGTCCAGGCGGCCGGTCTGCTCGGCGGCCTCCATGGCGATGGCGTCGAGGCGGCCCAGCTTGACGAAGTCGACATTGGTGCGGCGGGTCGTGGTCAGCCGCACCCGGCGCGCGCCCAGCTCGGCGGCCTTCTCGACGATGGTCTCGACCCGGCTGCGCTTGACCATGGCGATGATCAAGTCGAGGTCCGGACCGAGTTCCATCGGACGGGTCTGCTCCTCGGCTTTCAGCAGACAACCCCGCTTGGTCGACTCGATGATGGTCGCCCGCCACTCGCCGTCACGGCCGTTGAACAGCAGGACTTCATCGCCGACCACCTGGCGCATGACCGAGGTCAGGTAGCGCGACTGGTCGACGGACGGGACGACGCCGGCCCCGGCGGAGAGATCGTTGGGAACGAAAAGACGGATCATTTCGTCCTTCTAGCGCAACTCGACTTTCCGGGGGTAGGGTCGGCTTATGAGCAAGTCCGACGACTACGAAAATGAACTGATGCAGCTGCAGCTGGCCCTGATCGCCCTGCAGAAGAAGGCCATCAAGGACGGCGACAAGATCCTGGTGATCTTCGAGGGCCGCGACTCGGCCGGCAAGGACGGCACGATCGCCCGGGTCACCGAGCACCTGTCCAAGCGCGCCACCACCGTCGTCGCCTTGCCCAAGCCCACCGAGCGCGAGCGCAGCGAGTGGTACTTCCAGCGTTATGTCGACTACCTGCCGGCCTGCGGCGAGGCGGTGATCTTCAACCGCTCGTGGTACAATCGCGCCGGGGTCGAGCGGGTCATGGGCTTCTCGACGCCCGAGCAGCAGGAGCAGTTCCTGCGCGACGTGCCGGCCTTCGAGCGTATGCTGGTCGAGAACGGCCTGCGGTATGTGAAATTCTGGCTCGACATCGGCCGCGAGGAGCAGGCCGAGCGCCTGAAGGCCCGCCGCGAGGATCCGTTGAAGGCCTTCAAGACCAGTGACCTGGACAAGGTCGCCCAGGACAAGTGGGACGACTACACCAAGGCCCGCGACGAGATGTTCATGCGCACCCACAGCGACGTCTCGCCGTGGATCTGCGTGCGCGCCGACCACAAGAAGGCCGCCCGCCTCAACGTCATCCGCTGGCTGCTGCACGCGGCCGGCGACAAGAAGCTGATCAAGGGCGTGGCCAAGCCCGACCCCAGCGTGATCTTCTCGTTCGAACCGGCGGCGCTGGAGGACGAGCGACTGGCGCGCTAGCGCTTCTTCTTCGCCGCCCGCTCCGCCGCGATCGCTTCGTTCTGGGCGATGCGATGCCGGACGATGTCGGCGATCAGGCCCGGCGGCAGTGGGCTCTCGGGCTGGAAGCGGATCGTGCCCTTGGCGGTCTCGAAGCCTTCCAGCCGGTCGGCGAACTCAGCGATCAGCGCGCCCGGATAGAAGGCGCAGTGCTTGGCCGCCGCGCCGAAGTGCACCAGGTTTCCCTTCAGCTTGAAGGTCGGCAGGCCGTAGCTGATCGCCTCCTCGGCCTCCGGCGCCAGCGCGCGGATCTGGCCGCGCAGGGTCTCCAGCGCCTGGCGCTGGTCGGGCGGCAGCTTCTCCAGATAGTCGTCGATCGAGGCGGCGGGCGGTTTCATCATCGCGAGATCCTCGCAGGACGCGGTCATCTGACCGCGACCAAGGACGTTCGAAAAGGCCCCTTCCCGACACTCAGCTTCACAACCGCGCGTTACCGTGATGCTGTGCCGGCAAACGGGAGGCTCCATGGACGACGCTAAACAGGTTCGCACCGCCGCCGCGACGCGGCTGGCGATCGGCCTCGCCCAGGGGATCGTGCTGTTCCTGCTGCAGAAGGCGGACGAGTCCAAGGCATGGCCGGCGACCCAGCCGATGCTGTACGCGCCGCTGCTGGTCTGCGCCCTGATGGTGCCGATGATCCCGCTGGCGGCGTTGTCGGCCATGCGGCGGCCTGCGTTGATCGCCTGGAGCCTGATCGCCGCCGCGCTGGCGACGATCCTGGCCGTCCATGCCGCCTGGACCGGCGCGGGTCCCGATCGCCTGGGCGCGGGACCGCTGTCGCCGCCGCTGTTCATCGCCGTGGCGGCCCTGCTGTTCATCGCCCACCACCTGATCCAGCCCGCCGAGGCCGTCCGCAAGCCTGTGGCGCCGTACGCGGACTATTTCGACCTGGCGTGCACCAACGCCGTGCGCCTGTTCCTGTCCCTGGCCTTCACCGGCGCCTTCTGGCTGCTGCTGTTCCTGGCCGCCGCCCTGTTCAAGCTGATCGGCATCGAGGCCATCCAGAAGCTGATCGGCGAGACCGCCTTCGCCTTCCCGGCCACCGGCCTGATGTTCGCCGCCGCCGTCCACATGGCCGTGCAGCTGACCGAGGCGCGGGCCGGCCTGGTGCGCGGCGTGCGGACCGTCGCCCTGGTCCTGCTGGCCTGGCTGCTGCCCCTGATGGTGGTGATCGCCGGCGGCTTCCTGGCCACCCTGCCCTTTACCGGTCTGGCGCCGCTGTGGGGCACCAAGGCCGCCGCCGCCCTGCTGCTGGCAGCCGCCGCCGCCCTGATCATCCTGATCAACGCCGCCTACCAGGACGGGGGCGAGCCGCCGCATGCGATCCTGCGCTGGGCCGCGCGCGCCGCCAGCCTGCTGCTGATCCCGATCGTCGTGCTGGCGGGCTACGCCCTTTGGCTGCGCGTCGAGCAGTATGGCCTGACGCCTGACCGGGTCTTCGCCGCCGCCTATCTGGTGGTCGCGGTCGGCTTCACCGGCGGCTACACCCTGGCCGCCTTGCGGCCTGGCCCGTGGATGAAGCCGCTGGAGCCGACCAACCTGATCATGGCCGTCGTCTCGGTGCTGCTGCTGATCGCCCTGTTCACCCCGATCGCCGACCCGGCGCGCCTGTCGGTCGCCAGCCAGGTCAAGCGGTTGGCGGCGGACAAGGTCTCGGCCGAGAAGTTCGACTTCCAGTTCCTCCGCTTCGAGAGCGGTCGCTACGGGCGCGATGCGCTGGAGAGGCTGAAGGCCAGCCCCGAGGCCGAAATCGCCAAGCGCGCCAGCGAGGCCCTGGCCCAGAAGGAAAAGACCTACGCGCCGACCAAGCGCGGGCCCGACTTCGCCAACATGACGGTCTATCCCGCCGGCAAGACCCTGCCCGCCAGCTTCCGCGACCAGGACTGGACCGCCGCCGGCTCGGATTCGACCTGCCTGTTCGCCGGCATGCGCTGCTCGGCCCTGATGATGGACATCGACGGCGACGGAACCGAAGAGGTGCTGCTGGCCAGCGGTTCGGTGCTCGACATCTTCAAGTCCGGCGACCGCGGCTGGCGGCGCATGGCCCAAGCCAACGGGATCTGCCCCGGCGTCGACATCGACGCGGCCCTGAAGGCCGGAACGGTGAGCCTGGCCGAGCCCAGGCCTCGGCAGGACCTCATCGTCGGCGACCAGCGGCTGGCCGTAGTCCCGGCCGGCGACGGCTGTGCGGCGCCCGCGCCGCCGCTCAAGGACGCGCTGGTCAGGCTGGAGATCTCTAAGCCACCCCCGCGCTGATCGCGTTCAGCCGGGCATAGACCCCGCCGCCGGCCGCCAGGTCGGCATGGCGGCCTTCCTCAACGACGCGGCCGCCCTGGAACACCAGGATGCGGTCGGCGCCGCGCACGGTCGACAGGCGGTGGGCGATGACGATCGTGGTCCGGCCCTCCATCAGCGCCTCGGCGGCGGCCTGGACCTGGCCCTCGGTCTCGACGTCCAGCGACGAGGTGGCCTCGTCCAGCACCAGGATCGGCGCGTCGGCCAGGAAGGCGCGGGCGATGGCCACGCGCTGGCGCTCGCCGCCCGACAGCTTGACGCCCCGCTCGCCGACCAATGTGTCGTAGCCCTGGGGCAGGCGCAGGATGAACTCGTGGGCCTTGGCCTTCCTGGCGGCGGCTTCAACCTCCTCGCGGGTCGCGCCGGGGCGTCCATAGGCGATGTTCTCGAGCAGGGACCGGTGGAACAACGCCGGATCCTGCGGCACCACCGCGATGGCGCGGCGCAAGGACGCCTGGGCCACACGCGAGACATCCTGGCCGTCGATGACGATCGCCCCGTCCTGCAAGTCGTGCAGGCGCTGGACCAGCTTGACGAAGGTCGACTTGCCCGAGCCCGTCGGCCCCACCAGCGCCACCCGCTCGCCGGGTGCGATCTTCAGCGAGAAGTGGTCGTACAGCGGCGCGCCGGCCGCCTTGTAGCGGAAGGTCACGTCCTTGAATTCGATGCCGCCGGGGCCGGGCTGGAAGTCCGGCGCGCCGGGGGCGTCGGCGATCTGCGGCTGCAAGCGCGTCCAGGCCGCGACGTCCTCGGTGTCGTCGATGCCCTTCTGCAGCATGCGGATGTTCTCTCCCAGGTTCCGCAGGTAGCCGCTCATCAGCATGAAGGCAGTGATGGCGAAGGCGACGTCGCCGGGCGTGGCCGTGCCTTGCGCCCAACCCCAGACCATCGCCCCGGTCAGGCCCGCCTGCAGGATCACCAGCAGCAGGTTCTGGCCCAGCCAGACGTCGGTGAAACGGCTCCAGGTGACCATCACCGCGTCGCGCCAGGCGGCGGTGACTTCGGCCAGGCGCGCGGCCTCGCGCTGCTCGGCGCCGAAGCTCTTCACGGTCGGGTTCGAGGTCACGGCGTCGGCCAGGGCCCCGCCGATCTGCGAGTCCAGGGCGTTGGAGCGCAGGTTGCTGGGCCGCACATAACGCTCGGTGATCCACAGGTTCACCGACAGATAGGCCACGACGACGACCAGCGAGATCACGCCGGCCAGCGGCTGGCGCAGCAGCATGCCGATCGACAGGCCGACCAGCACGATGATCCCCGGCCCCAGCCAGATGGTCACCGCGTCGGTGACGCTGTCATAGCCCCACATGGCGCGGGTCAGCTTGCGCACCGTCGCGCCCGCGAAGCTGTCGGCGTGCCAGTCCGACGAGAAGGCCTGCACCTTGGCGAAACCCTCGTTGGTCATCTCCTCCATGTTCCGGGCCGCCAGCGGGATCCAGAACCGGTGGGCGATGTTGCGGATGATCGCGAAGGCCAGATAGACGCCGACGAAGACGCCCAGCGCCTGCCAGGCGCCGACGTCGCCGCGCGGCTTGCTGGTCACGGTGTCCACGAGGTGGCCCGAGGCGTAGGGCAGCGCCAGGTCGAAGGCGATCGCCACCAGGGTCAGGGTGACGCCGAAGCCGAACAGCACCGGCCGCCGCTTCCAGAAGCGGGCCACAAAGGCCAGCACCTGGCGGTTCGACAGCGCGCGCTTGCGGGCGCCGGTTTCGTCTTCATCCTCGATCACGTCGGTCATGGGCGGCTAGATAGGGATTTCCACCCGCCCCGTCACGCCCACGCTCAATCGGTCGCGGTCAGAACCTGTTGCGTCCGCACAGTGACCCCCGCGACATGATCCGTCACGGCCGCCTTGACGGCGTAGGCGCCCAGCGGATCCTGCGGCTCGAAACGCAGGCCCAGGCCCGAGACCGACAGGAAGAAGGTGTTCGGCGCCGGAGCCTTGTCGCGATAGACCTCGACGCCCTTCGGATCGGCATAGACGGCGCCATCGGGCTTGAGCACCTGGTAGTCGACCGTCACCTGGCAGTTGCCCGCCGTATCGGCCTTGCAGCCCGCGAAGACGATGAAGGTCGTCAGGACCTCGCCGCGTCGCGCGCTGGTCTGCGTCTCCAGGCGAGCGGGCTCGCTGGGCTTGGCCCAGTCGGCCAGGAACTTCTCGGCGTCCCCAGTCGCGACCTGGACGATCCGGAACGATCCGGCCTCGGCCGTGACCTGCCGCGCCTGGCCGGACGAAGCGAAGGCCAGCATCACCACGACCATCGCGCCGCGCATCCATCGCCGCATCACCGCCCCTTTCACGAAGTCGAACGCACTTCACAAGGATCAACCTTGAGGTGCAAGCCCTACTTTCGCCGCCGCTTGCGTCCGCCGCCGAAGGGCCGCCAGCGCAGGAACCAGCGGATCGCCGGCCCGATCACCGGTACGCGCAGCATCGGGCGCACGGCGTGGGGGCGGGTCTTGAGGAAGCACAGCACCGCGCCGATCCAGAACACCGTGGTCGGCATGCCGGGAACGAACGCCCCGACCGCGCCGGTGGCGAACAGCGCGCCGCCCAGGCCGTCCAGCGCCCAGCGTTCCACGCGGGTCAGGTCGCGGCGCTTGCGGCGGGGCTTGAGACTCATTCGCAGACGCTACCGCTTCGGCGCGGCGGCCGGAAGCCTCAGAACGCCTCGGCCACCCCGCCGATGCGACGGGCGGGACGGCCGTCCAGGCCCCGGCGGATCTTCGGGCCGAACTTGGTCGCGGCCGTCAGGCGGCGGACCATCTTGTGGTCGCCGGTGCGGGTGAACAGCTTGGCGGCGGCGGTCCACAGGGTGGTGGTCACCGGGTGCGGCAGGACGATCCCTGCCCCGACGCCAGCGATCAGCAGGCTCCAGCCGGACAGGCGAATGGCGGTGGTGGTCATGGCTGTCGCTCCTGCGAATGGCTTGCAGGAGGATCTTCGCCGCTGAGGCGAGATAAATCCAATTGATCATTTCTCTCGAGAGGATCGATCTTCCCTATAGGACGTCTTTCGGCTCGCGCGGTAAGCCTCGCCCTATGACGACCACCGCCATCCTGCCCGACGCCGCCGCCACCAACTGGGTCGACCGCCACGCGCCCGTGGGACTTCGCCCCTGGCTGAAGCTGGGCCGGTTCGATCGGCCGGCGGGGATCTGGCTGCTGATGCTGCCCGGCTGGCAAGGCATCGCCCTGGCCGCCGCCGAACAGGGCCACTGGCCCAATCCGCTGCTGCTGCTGGCGGTGTTCATCGGCGCGGCCCTGATGCGGGCGGCCGGCTGCGCGTTCAACGACATCGTCGACCGCGACTTCGACGCCCAGGTGGCCCGCACCGCCATGCGCCCGATCCCGGCCGGACTGATCACGGTGAAGCAGGCCTGGATGTTCCTGGTGGGTTGCAGCCTGGTCAGCCTCTTGATCCTGCTCACCCTGGGCTGGGTGGCGATCGGGCTGGGCGTGCTGTCGCTGGGCCTGGTGGCCGGCTACCCGTTCATGAAGCGGATCACCTGGTGGCCGCAGGCGTGGCTTGGCCTGACCTTCAACTGGGGCGCCCTGCTGGGCTACGCCGCCGCCACCCATCACCTGTCGTGGTCGGCCGCCCTGCTCTACGCCGCGGGCATCTTCTGGACCCTGGGCTACGACACGATCTACGCCATCCAGGACATCGAGGACGACGCCCTGGCCGGCATCAAGTCCTCGACCCGGCGCCTCGGCCAGCACCTCCAGATCGGCGTGGCCGGCTTCTACCTGGCCTCGTTCTGCTTGCTGGTCGCGGCCGGCTGGGTTGGGAACATCGGCCCGCTGTTCCTGCCGCTGGCGGCCCTCTTCGCCCTGCACCTGTCGCGCCAGGCGGCCGCCGTCCGCGTCGACGACGGCCCGGCGGCGTTGAAGCTGTTCAAGTCCAACGCCATCGCCGGCCTGATCGTGTTCGCCGGCCTGGTCGCGGGGCTGTGGAAGCCGGGCGTCAGCTTCTAAAAACTAGAACGGTCCGTTGCTGTAGACGCGGTCCATGACCGTGTTCAGCTGGCGGATGCGGCCGTCATAGCTGCGTTTCAGGCAGGCCTGGTTGGCGCCGCACGCCTTGCGGGCCTGCAGCCAGGCACGCTGATCGTCCATGATCGCGCCGCGACCGCCCATCGGCACCAGGTGGCGGGTAATGCCATACAGCTGGTCCATCCGCACGTCCTGGTCGTTCAGGTCGCGGTTGGCGCAGATCGCTTTCTCGTCCGAGGTCCGAGCCTTGCGGCAATCGAAGCTGGCGGCGGCGGCCGGCATGGCGACGGCCGAGAGGGCGAGAGCTAGGATCAGTCGGCGCATATCGGGCTCCAGAATGTGACGTCGGGTCATGCTGTCAGGCCTAATCTGAATGTGCGATGATCGTTCCATGGCCGTCGCAGCGCGTGTCAAACCCCAGGATCTTTTCACGCCCGACGAATGGACGCGAATTTCCGCGCGCTCGTCCTGGCGCGGCATCGCGATGGTCGCCCACGCCTGGGCCGTGATCATCGGCGCCGGTGCGCTGTTCGTCGTCTTCCCGAACCCGCTGACCTATGTCCTGGCCGTGATGCTGATCGGCGCGCGGCAGCTGGGCCTGGCGATCCTGATGCACGAGGCCGCGCACGGCGGGCTGCACCCGAACCTCAAGGTCAATGACTGGTTGGGCGAGTGGTTGTGCGCCGCGCCAACCGGCGCCTCGCTGGCCAGCTATCGCCCCTACCACCTGACCCACCACAAGTTCGCCCAGCAGGCCGAGGACCCGGACCTGATCCTGTCGGCGCCCTTCCCGACCACACGGGCGTCCCTGCGGCGGAAGATCATTCGCGACCTGACGGGCCAGACCTTCTTCAAGCAGCGGTTCGGACCGCTGCTCGGCAAGATGAAGGGTTCGAAGTCCATTGGGCAGCCGAAAGGCGCGATCTTCGCCGGCGAGGTCGCGCGGCAGAAACCATTCCTGCTGTGGAACCTGGGTATCCTCGTCGTGCTCAGCGCCTTCGGTCTCTGGTGGGCGTGGCTGGCCCTCTGGATCGTGCCGATGGCCACCTGGTTCCCGCTGGTCACCCGCTTGCGCAACATCGCCGAACACGCCCTGGTGGCCAAGGACGAGCCCGACCCGTTCCGCCACGCCCGCACCACCGAGGCCAACTGGCTCGAGCGCGCCCTGATCGCGCCCTACCACGTCAATTTCCACGCCGAGCACCACATGTTCATGCACACCCCGTGCTGGAACCTGCCGATGGCCCACCGGCTGCTCGAGAAGAAGGGCCTGACGTCCGGCATGCTGACCGCGCCGGGCTATCTGACCGTGCTAAAGGCTGCGTCCAGCAAACCGGTCGCCGCCTGACGAGCTCCGTGCTCTAAGCGCGGCATGATCGTCCAGACCCTGGAAGGCCGCCGGGCCTTCATCCGCGACAACACGCGTTTCCAGCCGACGCCGCATGCGCCGGAACTGTCGCTGCACCTGGCCGACGAGATCACCCCGATCTGGAAGCTCACCGAAGAGGCTCTGGAGGAGATCGGCCTGCCGCCGCCGTTCTGGGCCTTCGCCTGGGCCGGCGGCCAGGCCCTGGCGCGCTACATTCTCGACAATCCGCAGACCGTCGCCGGCAAGCGGGTCATCGACTTCGCCACCGGTTCGGGCATCGTCGCTATCGCGGCCATGAAGGCCGGCGCGGCCAGCGTGCTGGCGGCCGACATCGACGTGTTCTGCGAGGCGGCCGTTGGCCTGAACGCCGAGGCCAACGGCGTCGCGGTCGCCTTCACCGACGTCAACCTGCTGGACGCTCCGCCGCCGGTGACCGACGTGCTGCTGGCCGGCGACATCTGCTACGAAAAGCCCATGGCCGAGGCGGTGATGGACTGGCTGCGGCAGGGCCGAGCCGCCGGGTCCAGCGTGTTCATCGGCGATCCGGGCCGCACCTATTTCCGCAAGGACGACCTGGTGAAGCTGGCCGAGTACCAGGTCGAGACCACCCGCGAGCTCGAAGACTTCGCCGTCAAGCGCACCAGCGTCTGGACTCTGCCGTGAGCGCCAACTAGAACATTTGCAGAACATCGTTTGAGGAGACCGCCATGCGCGAGGACGGCAAGATCGACTATATCGAGTGGCCGGGCGGCGACCTGCCGGCCACCAAGAGCTTCTATTCGGCCGCCTTCGGCTGGAGCTTCGTCGACTACGGTCCCGACTATGTCGCCTTCGAGGGCCAGGGCGCCGACGGTGGTTTCACCAAGCCGCAAGAGGGCGCCACCGACCGTCCGCTGGTCATCCTGTACGCCAACGACCTGGAAGCCATGCTGGACAAGGTGGTCAAGGCCGGCGGCGTGATCACCGCCCCGATCTTCAGCTTCCCCGGCGGCCGCCGCTTCCATTTCACCGACCCGTCCGGCAATGAGCTGGGCGTCTGGAGCGCGACGGGGGTTGAATAGGGCATGCGGGTGTTGGGGGTGAGCGTCCTGGCGTGGGCGATGGCGGGCGCGGCCTGGGCGGATGATCCGCCGCCGGCGCCCGTGCCGGCCGAGGTTCGCGCGCTGGAAGGCTGCTGGCGCGGCGCGGGCGACGTGATGGGCAAGGCGGTCGAGATCACCCTCGCCGCCCGCCCGGTCGCCCTCGGGACCATGCTGACGGTCGAGGCCGACAGCCACGCGACCGCCGATCCCAAGGACCGCTACGCCGCTCACCTGGTGCTGGGTGGCAAGGGCGCGGCGCCCAAGGACGGCGCGCCCACGGCGATCTCCGGCTTCTGGTCCGACAGCTTCGGCGGCGACTTCACCGCCGTGGGCCAGGGCGCGGCGGTGCCGGGCGGGTTCGACGTTAGCTACGCCTATCCGGACGCCACCTTCGTCAACCGCTGGCGGCGCGACGGCGATCGGCTGACCTGGACCATTGTCGCCAAGAGCGGGGCCAAGGAAGCGCCGTTCGCTCGATACGTGTTGAGCCGTTCAGCCTGCCCGTGAAGAGCGGCTGACGCGCCTCCCCCATCAAACCGTCACACAAGCTTCGTAATGTCCGCCTCCTGACGATTGAGCCAATTCGGGCAGGGGCGGATGGGCGACAAAAGCTGCGGCGGTTGCGGCATGTGCTGCAAGCTGATGGGCGTGGAGGCGCTGGCCAAGCCGCCGCACGCCTGGTGCGGCCATTTCCGCAAAGGTTCGGGCTGCGCGATCTATGCCGATCGCCCCACCGCCTGCGCCGACTTCGCCTGTTATTGGCTCAAGAGCGAGGGCCTGGGCGAGGAGTGGCGGCCCGACCGGGCGCGCTTCATCCTGCACCGTGAGGACCAGGGCCAGCGCATGGTGGTCGAGGTCGATCCGGCCAGCCCCGAAGCCTGGCGCAAGGCCCCCTACCACGCCACCCTGCGCGCCTGGGCCGCGCGCGGCGCCGCCGATGGCCTGACGCTGAACGTGCTGGTCGGTCAGCGCGGTTATGAGATCCGCCCCGACCGCGATGTCGATCTTGGTGTCGTGCGGAGCTTCGCGGCATGAGTGAGCTGGAGTTCGCCCAACCCGCCGCCGGCAAGAGCTGCGGCTCGTGCGGGCTGTGCTGCAAGGTCCTGGCGATCGAGGCCCTGGACAAGGCCGACGGTGTCTGGTGCTCGCACTTCAAGAAGGGCGGCGGTTGCGGCAATTACGAGCTGCGCCCAACGGCCTGCCGGGGCTTCATGTGCCTGTGGATCACGTCCGAGAAGCTGGGTCCCGAGTGGCGGCCCGACAAGTCAGGCTTCGTGATGTACACCGACCGCGACGGCAAGCGCCTGAACCTGGTGGTCGACGCCGGCAAGCCCGCGTCCTGGCGGCGCGAGCCGTACTATTCCTACATCAAGAACATGTCGCGCCGGGCGCTGGACGGCTACGAGTTGGTGGTCTGCATCGGCGACCGCCGTATCGTCGTCTTCCCCGGCGAGGAGATCGACCTGGGCGTCATCCCGCCCGACCGCAAGCTGGTCAGCGGCTATGTCGAGCAGGACGGCGCCCTGACGCCCTTCGCCATGGTGCTGGCGGACGCGGACTAGGCGCGGACTAGAACTTCGGGTGGAACTTGCGAGGGCTCCACGCGAAGTCCCGCATCGCGTCCGAGCTGTCGAACGTCAGGTCCTGGCCCATCCGCGCGCCCATGGCCGTGGTCGCGCCGGGATAGAACGGCTTGGCCAGGCGCATGATCAGGCCAAACAGCCACACCGGCATCGGCAAGCTGCGCGGATGCTTGCCCAGCCCCTCGAACACCCGGTCGACCATCACGCGATAGGTCACGGTCTCGCCGCCCACCAGGTCGTAGGCGCGGTCGCGGGTGGACGGCGCATGGGCGGCGGCCAGGGCGCCGGCGGCCAGGTCGGCGGCGTGCACCGGCTGGCGCAGCCCCTCGCCCTTGCCCGACAGCGGCATGACGCCAAAGCGCTTCACCAGGCGGGCTATGCGGCTGACGTTCTCGTCGTGGCCTTCGTCATAGATCAAGGTGGGGCGCAGGATGGTCCAGGCCACGCCGTGCGCGGCGCACCAGGTCTGGACCGCGGCTTCCGCATCCGCCAGCTGCTGGGCCACGGCGCGCTCGCCGGCGTCCGGAGAGTCGGTCTTGGTGAAGCGGCTGGTCGAGGAGAAGGCGATCAGGCGCTCCATGCCCCGCGCCTTCAGCGCCGGCAGTGCGGGCGCCAGCAGCCAGATCGGCGACAGCGAGAACACCGTGGCCGAGACCGGCAGGCGCTCGTCGAGGTCGGCGTCCTTGAGGTCGCCACCGATCCAGCAGATGTCCTGCGTCGGCGGCCGACGGCTCAGCGCCGTCGGGTTCAGGTCCTCGGCCTTGAGCAGGGTCAGCAGATGATCGCCGATCAGGCTGGTCGCGCCCAGCACCAGCACCGGCGTCTTCAGGGTGTTCTCGGTGTCCATTCGCTAGATATAGTCATGGTTGGAGAGGACGCCCATGACATACGAAGACGTGAGAGCCTTCGCGTTCAAACTGCCCGGCGTCGAGGACGGGACCGCCTATAGCCGCCCGTGCCTGAAGGCGCACGGCAAGTTCCTGACCCGCCTGTTCGAGGACGGCGAAAGCCTGGTCTGCCCCGCCGTGCCGTTCGACGAGCGCGAGATGCTAATCGAGGCCGAGCCGGACGTCTTCCACTTCACCGACCACTTCAAGAACTACCCCTATGTCCTGGTCCGGCTGGCGGGCGCGCATCCGGGCACGGTCGAACGGCTGGTCACCCGCCAGTGGCGCGCCACCGCGCCGAAGAAGATCCTGAAAGCCTGGGACGAGACGCACACATGAAAGCTTGGCGCATCCTGATCGCCGCCGTCGCGTGCTTCGGTCCCGCCCTGCAGTACGGCCTGATGGTCTATGACGAGACCCTGGTCTCGGCGGCCGTGAAGTCGGTCGAGTTCTTCAGCTACTTCACGATCCTGTCGAACATGCTGGCCGCCGCCGCTCTGACCGCGCCGCTGGTCGCGCCGACCAGCCCGTTCGCGGTCTGGGCCGAACAGAGCGGCCCGCGCGCTTCGATCGCGACCTATCTGACGATCACCGCCGTCGTCTATCACACGATGCTGGCCAGCCAGTGGAACCCGCAAGGCCTGCGCTTCGTCTCCAATCTCATCCTGCATACGATCACGCCGCTGGCCTATCTGGCCGATGTCGCCCTGCGCGGCGGACACGGCGAAGCGCGCTGGATCGCGGCGGCCAAGGCCATGGCCTTCCCGGCCCTGTTCGGCGTCTGGACCCTGGTCCACGGCGCGTTGTCGGGCTTCTATCCGTACCCGTTCATGAACGTCGCCAAGCGCGGCTATCCGCCGGTGGTGCTGACCATGGTCGAGATGAGCCTGGCCTTCGCCGCCGTGGCCCTGATCTTCGTGTTCCTCTTACGCGTTCGCACCAGGGTGTCGCTGGAGAGGCCCGCCCCTATATCCGCCTGACCGTTTTCCCGGAGTTCCCTGATGTCCAAGCTCGTTCCCGCCATCCGCTCGGGCGACGTCCTGATGCCCGCCCTCGGTTTTGGCACCTGGCAGCTGGAGAACGGCACGGCCGTCCCGCTGGTCGAAAAGGCGCTGGAGGTCGGCTACCGCCACATCGACACCGCCCAGATCTATGGCAACGAACGCGACGTCGGCGCGGGGATCCGCAACAGCGGCGTCAAGCGCGACGACATCTTCCTGACCACCAAGGTCTGGATCGACCAGTTCGCCGACGGTGATTTGCAACGCTCGGCCGAGAAGAGCCTGGAGAAGCTGGGCCTCGACCATGTCGACCTCTTGCTGCTGCACTGGCCCAAGCCCGAGGTCCCGCTGGCGCAGACCCTGAAGGCCTTGAACGAGGTGCGTTCGCGCGGCCTGACCCGCGCCATCGGCCTGTCGAACTTCCCCTCGACCCTGCTGGAAGAGGCCAGCAAGCTGTCGGAAGCCCCGATCGCCACCGACCAGGTCGAGTTCCATCCCTACCTGTCGCTGAAGACCCTGAAGGCCAAGGCCGACGAACTGGGAACCTCGATCACCGCCTGGTCGCCCCTGGCTCAGGGCAAGATCGCCAACGATCCGGTGCTGGTCGAGATCGGCAAGGCCCACGGCAAGACGCCGGGCCAGGTCACCCTGCGCTGGATCATCCAGCAGGGGATCATCGCCATCCCGCGCACCAGCAACCCCAAGCGCATCGAGGAGAACTTCGACATCCTCGACTTCGAGTTGTCGGCCGACGAGATGGCGCGGATTCACGGCCTGGCCCGTCCCGACGGCCGCCTGGGCGACTGGCTGGACAAGGCCTACGCCTGGGACGCCAAATAGGAGAGATCGCGAGGGCCGGCGGTGCGTCCGCCGGCTCTTCGCTCTAGAAGGTCGGCGCCAGCTGACGCCGACGCGGAGCCGGACGGCGCAGGGCGTTGATCAGGGCTGAGCCGCCCAGCACGACGATCGCGCCGCCGCCCAGGACCAGCCACAGCACCCAGCCTTGCAGCTCCAGCAGCGCCAGGCCGCGCGCCGCCAGATAGCCCGGGGCCAGCAGCACGCCGACCCACAGCATGGCCGAGGTCACATTGGCCAGCTGGAAGACCCAGCTGCGCATCCGCAGCATGCCGACCATTACCGGCACGAAGGCCCGCAGCGGGCCGAAAAAGCGGCCGATGAACACCGAGACCACGCCATAGCGGCGGGCGAACAGACGCGTGCGGGCCACGGCGCGGCGACGCGGACGCAGCGACGGATGGCGCAGGGCGCGGGCGCCCAGTTGACGGCCGATCTGGAACGAGACGGCGTCGCCCAGCACCGCGCCGGCGACACACCAGAAGAACACCTCGACCGGATCCAGCGCGCCGCTGGCGATCAGACCGCCAGCCAGCAGCATCAGCGCCGTCGCCGGCACGAAAGCCCCGATCAGGAGCATCGACTCCAGCAAGGTCAGGACCCCAAGGATCGGACCGGCCCAAGCCTGGTGCTCGGAAACAAACGCGCTGACGGGGGAAAGCAAACTGTCCATGGGCTCCTCGGAACGCACAGATAGGTGCGCCCGATGCCCGCTATAAGGCGAGGAAGTGACCAGGCGACGAATACCGCTCCCACTGCGACCAAGATGCCACTATGGGCGGGCGCGGCATGGTGACGCTGTCGGGAAAGCAGCCAGAGCAGTCGCAACTTGCATCGCGCACTATCTCCGTTCATCAATCCTAGATTGATGAAAATTGGGTCGGACAAGTGGGATGATGAAAACCGCGCTGATCGCCGCGCTTGCGATGACGACCGGCACAGCCCCCGCCGACTTTCCCCTGCAGCGGCTGCTGAAGGATCCCGACGCGGCCCGCACCTTCGACTATTGGCGGCTGCGGAGTGACCAGGGCCCCGACGCCATAAGCCCCTACCGTGAGAAGGCCAACACGGCCATGGGATTGAAGGACGGCAAGTTGCCGGCCCGTTGCCGCACGGATGCCGAGGCCGAGGTCCTGGCCGGGCTGAACGGCGCTCAGCACGCCGCATCATCTCGCCAGTGGCACGAAGATCGTGACGCCGCTGCAGCCGCTGTCCGCCGGTGGGACCGGGCCGTGTCATCACTGATGGCTGGCGGGTCGAGCGGTGACCTAAGCCTTGATGCCGCGATCCGCCCGTTTCTTCACCGCGCCAAGACAGAGAAGACGACGCGCGGGCGTGAGCTTGCTCTGCGCGTTGCGATGGACCAGACCCTGCGCAGGGCCTTCGAGAACGATGCTCTGCTGGGTGCGCTCTCGCCCTCGGCACGTGACCTGACGAGTTGGCCGCTTTGGACCCGCATTTGCCGGGCTGATGCGGACAACGTGGCCTGGATTAAGCAAGAGGTGCGCAACCGTGGCTGGTTCGCGATCTCCCGCTACGGGCGCGAGGCCGAGAGAGATGCCTGGCTGCTGGTCCAGCATGCCGACGATGATGTCACCTTCCAGACTGAGGTCCTGGCCTTGCTCGACAAGTTGCGGGCAAAAGGTGAGACCGATCCAAAGAGCTACGCCTATCTTTACGACCGAGTGGCGACAAACGCCGGCCGCCACCAGCGCTACGGCACCCAAGGTGGCTGTCGGGACGGCCAACGCTTCACCCAACCGCTCGAAGAGCCCGTCAGGGTCGACCAGCTCAGGGCCGAAGTGGGCATGGGCTCGCTCGCGGAATACAATGCGCGCTTCACCTGCAAGCCTTGACCGCCCAGACAAACTCCATCCGTTTTCAGACGAACCCCGTTCCATCCTGCCCTGAAAGGGCCTAGGTAAGCCTCAACCTGAGCATAACTTACCAGGGAACCAGGGTGATGGACGACGCGGGCGCGAGCCTCCAGGCGACGATGGCGGGGATGGGCCGGACGGCTCGTGAGGGCGCGCGCGCGCTCCGCCTCGCCACGCCAGAGCAGCGCACCGCCGCCATCCAGGCCATGGCCGCCGCCATCCGCGAGGACGCCGCCGCCATCCTGGCCGCCAACGCCAAGGACCTGGCCCGCGCCGGCGCCAACGGCCTGACCGCCCCGATGCAGGAACGTCTGCTGCTGGACGACAAGCGCCTGGAAGGCGTCGCCGCCGGCGTCGAGGCCGTCGCGGCCATTCCCGATCCGATCGGCGTCGCCACCTCGCGCTGGACTCGGCCCAATGGCCTGGACATCGCCCGCGTGCGCACGCCGATCGGCGTGATCGCCATGATCTATGAGAGCCGCCCCAACGTGACCGCCGACGCGGCCGCTTTGTGCGTGCGCTCGGGCAATGCGGTGATCCTGCGCGGGGGGTCGGAGTGCATCCACTCCAACCTCGCCATCCACGCTGCGATCGAGCGCGGCCTGGCGAAGGCGGGCCTGCCCGCCGCCGCCGTCCAGATCGTCAGGACCCCGGACCGCGCCGCCGTCGGCGCCATCCTGTCGGGCCTGGACAAGGCCATCGACCTGATCATCCCGCGTGGCGGCAAGAGCCTGGTCGCCCGCGTCCAGGCCGAGGCCCGCGCCCCGGTGCTGGGCCACCTGGAAGGCCTCAACCACGTCTTCGTCCATGCCGGCGCCGACCTGAAGAAGGCCGTCGACATCGTCGTCAACGCCAAGCTGCGCCGGGTGTCGGTCTGCGGCGCGGCCGAGACCCTGCTGGTCGACAAGGCCGCCGCCGAAAAGCTGCTGCCGCCGATCGCCGACGCCCTGATCAAGGCCGGTTGCGAGCTGCGCGGCGACGCCGCTGCCCGCGCCATCGAGCCGACCATGAAGAAGGCGACCACCGAGGACTGGGTCACCGAATACCTGGCCCCGATCCTGGCCGTGGCCGTGGTCGACGGCGTGGCAGGCGCGGCTCAGCACATCCGGTCCTATGGCTCGGGTCACACCGACGCGATCATCACCGAAGACGCCAGCGCCGCCGACGCCTTCGTCAACGAGGTCGACAGCGCCATCGTGCTGGTCAACGCCTCGACCCAGTTCGCCGACGGCGGCGAGTTCGGCTTCGGCGCCGAGATCGGCATCGCCACCGACAAGCTTCATGCCCGCGGCCCGGTCGGGGCCGAGCAACTGACGACGTTCAAATATGTGGTTCGCGGGACCGGCCAGACTCGTCCCTGAGGCCGGTCGGCCGAGCGCGCAACGTCTGGGGTTCCACCTGGAGCCCGGGATGCGCGTTGGCCTGTTCGGCGGCAGCTTCAACCCGGCGCACGAGGGCCACGCCCACGTGGCCGAGACGGCCATGCGCCGCCTGGAGCTGGACCGCGTCATCTGGCTGGTCTCGCCGCAGAACCCGCTGAAGTCGGCGCACGAGACGCGGCCGGTGGCCGAACGCATGGCCAATGCCCGCCGCTGGGCGCGCGGCTCGGGCATGATCGTCTCGGACGCCGAGACGCGGCTGGGCTCGCAATACACGATCGACACCCTGCGCGTGCTGCGGGCGCGTTATCCCGGCGTGAAGTTCGTCTGGGTCATGGGCGCCGACAGCCTAGCCACCTTCCATCGCTGGCGCGGCTGGACCCAGATCATGCGCGAGGTGCCCGTGGCGGTGATCTCACGCCCCTGGATCGCGCTGAAGGCCCGCACCGCGCCCGCCGCCCGTCGTTTCGCCTTCGCCCGCTGGCCCGCCAGCGCCGCCGCCAAGCTGCCGGACGCCAAGTCGCCGGCCTGGGTCTACCTGACGGGACCGCTGAATTTCGCGTCCTCGACGGCGATGCGAGCGCGGCAAAAAGGCGTGAAGCGAGGCTGAAGGCCAAGCTTTTCGGCGTTGCCCGAACGCCTCTAGCCGACGGCTGAATCGACCGTCCGCACGCGAACTCTCACTTTTCGCCCAATTCCGTGCTATGGGGGATATCCACAGCGACCCCATAAGGAGCAATACGCTGCGTAGCGACCCCGCGCTTAATGCGCACGAAGGCCCGGCCGGCGCCGAGTCCTCGAACGAATCCCCGGGCCTGAGTCTGCCCCTGGACCTGAAGGCGCTCGAGCGTCTGATCCTGACCCGCCTCGACGATGACAAGGCGCAGGACATCGTCCACATCGATCTGGCCGACAAGAGCTCGGTCGCCGACAGCCTGATCGTGGCGTCGGGCCGTTCGCACCGTCACGTCGGCGCTCTGGCCGACCACCTGCTGCGCGCCCTGAAGGAAAACGGCTACGGCAAGGCGCGGGTCGAAGGCCTGCCGCACTGCGACTGGGTGCTGATCGACGCCGGCGACGTCGTCATCCACCTGTTCCGTCCCGAAGTGCGCAGCTTCTACAACATCGAGAAGATCTGGGCCGTCGACGCCCCGCACCGCACCGCGGCGAACTGATCTCTCTACGCTCGGCCGTCGCTCTTTGCGGAGTGACGGCCTAGAGCTGTTTTCCCATGAAGATCACCATCCTCACCGTCGGGAAACTTGGCCGCATGGTCGAGGCGCAGCTGGCCGTGGACTATGCGTCCCGGGCCACCGCATCCGGCCGCGCCCTGGCGCTGGGTCCGATCGAGATCGTCGAGGTCGAGGCCCGCAAGCCCGGCAAGGCCGCCGAGGCCGAGGTGCTGCGTCCGCACCTCGAGGGCGCCTATGTCGTGGCCTGCGACGAGCACGGCAAGGCCTGGAAGAGCCGCGCCTTTTCCGACCATCTGGCCCGGCTGCGCGACGACGGCAACCGGCGCGTGGTGTTCCTGATCGGCGGGGCCGACGGCCTGGACGCTTCGATCCTGTCCTCGGCGAACGAGACCATGGCCTTTGGCATCCAGACCTGGCCGCACGCCATGGCTCGGGCGATGCTGGCCGAGCAGATCTATCGCGCCGCCACCATCCTGTCGGGCTCGCCCTATCACAGGGATTAGGGCATCTAGACCTAGATGCTTCGCCGCCCCCTGGTCATCGGTCTGATCGCCGTCACCCTCGCCGTGCCCACGGTCGTGGTCGGCTGGCAGCGCGCTGATCGCGCCGTCGAGACCCAGCGCGCCAAGGACCGTCAGCAGGCCGCAGACACCCGCCGCGAGATCCAAGACCTGCGGACCGAGCTGGACCGCCTGGACCACGCCCGCATCACCGCCGGCGCCGATGTCGACGCCAAGCGGGCGCGGCTGGAAGCCTTGAACGCCCGCGAGCGCTCGATCCTGGCCGACCTGGGCGTCAATCGGCAGCGACTGTCGCTGCTGCTCTCGGCCCTGCAGCTGTTCCGCCGCGATCCGCCGCCTGCCTTGCTGGTCGCGCCCAACAACGCCCGCGACGCGGTGCGGGCCGCCATCCTGATCCGGGCCATGACGCCCGACCTGCAGCGCCGGGCCGACGCCTATGCCCGCCAGGCCACCGCTGTGGGGACCCTGCGCCGCGAGGCCGCCGCCGCCTCGGCCGAGCTGTTCACCGCCGAGAGCGTGGTCGCCGACCGCAAGGGCGAGATCGAGCGGCTGATCATCGAGAAGACTCAGCTGGAGCGCGCCTACGCCCAGGAAGCCCTGACCGAGGAAAACGAGCTGCGCACCCTGGGCGTGCTGACCGACGGCCTGGGCCGGGTCGAGGCCACCGGGCCGCTGCACCTGCGCAGTCCCGCCGCCGGGGCCATCGTCCGCCGCTTCGGCGCCGAGATGCCGGCCGGCGGCAAGTCTCCCGGCCTGACCTTGCGCGTCGACAAGGGCCTGACCGTCACCGCCCCCGCCGCCGGAACCGTCGAATATGCCGGCGCGCTGAATGGCTGGGGCGCGGTGCTGATCCTGCGATCACAGGGCGCCTATCACCTGGTTCTGGCCGGTCTGGACCAGATAACAGCGGTACAAGGACAATCTGTCGCGGCGGGCGCCCCCATCGGGAAGATGCCGGATCATGTATCTTCCGATCCGGAGCTCTATCTGGAGGTCCGCGAGAACGGCGAGCCGGCGGACCCGGAACGCTGGCTCAAACAAGAGTCGCGATAGACGACTTTTTCAGTAATGGTGGCCGTAATTCTACCTACGGCCTCTGTCAGTGGTTGGACGGGGCTAAACACGGTTTGCGACGCCGCGCGTCGCCAGGGAGCCTTCTGGGCCTTAATGCGCAAGTATCTGCTCATCGGAGTTTCGGCCTTCGTCCTCGGTGCGGGGGCCATGGCCTATGTCAGCCCCATTGCCCAGGCGAACAACGCCCCCAAGACCAAGACCTACAAGATGCTGGAGCTCTTCGGCGACGTGCTGGGCACGGTCGAGGACCAGTACGTCACCGAGGTCGACGACAAGAAGCTGATCGAGGCGGCCCTGGACGGCATGCTGACCAGCCTTGACCCGCACTCGGGCTACCTGTCGCCCGACAGCTACGAAGACATGCAGGACACCACGCGCGGCGAATATGGCGGCCTCGGCATCGAGGTCACCAGCGAAGACGGCGTCGTGAAGGTCATCTCGCCGATGGACGGCACCCCGGCCTCGCGCGCGGGCATCCAGGCCGGCGACTACATCACCGCGGTCAACGGCCAGAGCGTGCTGGGCCTGACGGTCACCGAGGCCGTCAAGCAGATGCGCGGCACGGCCGGCGAAGGCGTCACCCTGACCATCGCCCGCGACAAGACCGATCCGTTCGACGTCAAGCTGATCCGCGAAGTGATCAAGCCCAAGGCCGCCATCGCCCGCATGGAAGGCGACTACGGCTATGTGCGCCTGCCCGGCTTCAACGAGAAGGCGACCGACGCCCTCGTGTCGTCGATCAGCGACCTGAAGGCCAAGAACCCCAAGATGAAGGGCCTGATCCTCGACCTGCGGAACAATCCGGGCGGTCTCCTGGATCAAGCCGTCGGCGTGGCCGACGTGTTCCTGGACGGCGGCGAGGTGGTCAGCCAGCGCGGCCGCGATCCGCGCAACATCCAGCGCTACAACGCCCGCGCGGGCGACATGCTGAACGGCCTGCCGATGGTGGTGCTGATCAACCAGGGCTCGGCCTCGGCCGCTGAAATCGTCGCCGGCGCCCTGCAGGATCGTCACCGCGCCGAGCTGGTCGGCCTGACCAGCTTCGGCAAGGGTTCGGTGCAGACCGTGATCCCGCTGCGCGGCGGGGCCGACGGCGCCCTGAAGCTGACCACGGCCAAGTACTTCACGCCGTCGGGCCGCTCGATCCAGAAGACCGGCATCGCCCCGGACCTCGAGGTCGCTCAGACCCGCGACCAGGCCCAGGACATCGCCAACCGCGTCTGGTTCAGCGAAGCCAGCTTCAAGAACGCGCTGAACGCCGACGAGGGCAAGACCCGCATCGCGCCGCACGCGCCGGCCGAAGCCCCGCCGACCGCCTTCGACGACAAGAAGGGCGACTTCCAGCTGCAACGCGCCATCGCCGTGCTGCAGTCGGGCGGCGTCGCCAACACGCCGAAGCTGCCCAAGCCGGCGGCCAAGGTCGCCGAGGTCACCGCCAAGGCGGCCGCCGCGGCCGGCAAGCCGGTCACCGAGAACAAGTAGGGCTCTTCGCCCTCGATAAGATCAGCGCCGCCTCGGGAGACCGGGGCGGCGTTTTTCGTTTCCGCAATCGTCCCCTGGTCGGCGGCCAAGGCAGGCGTAAGGTCGGCCCATGCTGAGCCTTCTCGCCGCCCTCGCCCTGGCCGCAGCCCCGAAGCCGTTCATGCCGGGTGTAGTCGACACGCCCGCGACCGAGGTCCGCCCAGCCTTCAGCCCCGATGGCCGCTGCATGCTGTGGGGGTCGATCACCACCAAGGACGACTGGAAGATCCTCCAGACCTGCCGCGAGGGCGACGGCTGGAGCCCGGCCGCGCCGGTGTCGTTCGAGACGCCAGCCAACGAGTTCGACCCGGCCTTCTCGCCGGACGGCCGCACGGTCTATTTCTTCTCCAACCGTCCCGGCGGTCTGGGCGGCGACGACCTGTGGGCGGTCGAGCGGGACCCCAAGACCCTGGTCTACGGCACGCCGCGCAATCTGGGTCCCCGCTTCAACACGGCCGGCGACGAGTGGGCGCCGAACCCCACGGCGGACGGCAAGCTGATCTTCTCGTCCAGCGGCCATGGCGGCGCGGGCGGCCAGGATCTGTTCGAAGGCGACCTCGCGGGCGCCACCCCGGTCCGCAACCTGGGTCCCGGCGTCAATGGCCCGCTGGACGACTTCGACGCCACGGTGCTGGCGGATGGCCGCCTGGTCTTCGCCTCCGGAGATCTGAAGGCCGAGAGTGGCGTGAAGCTCTACATCGCGACCAAGGCCTTCACCGGCCGCCAGCCGCTGCCTACGCCGGTCAACTGCTCGGCGGAGATCAACAACGGCCCGGCGGTCGATCCGCGCCGACCGGGCCTGCTGTTCTACTCAGCCTACTGCCCGGCCATCGGTCCCGGCCGGATGGACATCTTCGAGGTCCCCGCGCCCTAGGGAGAGGCCGTATTCGACGAAGGCCGTCTCGCGCGCCCAGCCCAGGCCTTCGTACAGCGCCTGGGCCCGGCGGTTGTCGATGCCGGTGACCAGGGACAGGCCGACTGCTCCGGCTTCGCGGGCATGCGCCGTCGCCGCTTCGACCAAGGCCCGCCCGACGCCGCCGCGCCGCCGATCACCCGTGACATACAGGTCGTTGAGCACGAAGGTCCGCGCCGCCCGCACCGACGAGAAGCCGGGATAGAGCTGCACGAACCCCATCGCCTCGCCGCCGTGGACGGCCAGGAACACCACGGACTCGCCCCGCTCGAACCGCTCGGTCAGGAAGGCCCGCGCCCGCTCAAGGTCAGCCGGTTGGCCGTAGAACTGGCGATAACGATCGAACAGCGGCGCCAGGACCGGCAGGTCCGCCGCCAGGGCGCGCCGAACGATCATCCGGCGACCTTTGAGTAGCGCATGATCCAGTTGGTCTCCCAGGTCGCGCCACCGTCGGGCGAGAAGGCCTGGTCCCACTGCGCCTCGGTCGGCGACAGCGAACGGAACTGGCCGCGCACCTTGATCGGCCGGCCTTCGAAGGTCTCGTCCGACAGGAAGGTCCCGACGCCGTTCGAAAAGCGCCCGATGCCCGGCGGGCCGATCTCGTGCGGATTGGCGGCGCTGAGATACCAGTCGGCCCAGGTGTCGGTCTTGGCGTCGTAGGCCCGCAGCCCCATGCCCGCCGTTGGACCGGTGGCGCGCAGGGCCTTGCTTTCGTTGAGGTTCACCACCCCGCCCAGCAGGGCCTGGCACACGGTGGTCCCGTCGAACGCCTCCCACTCGGTGTTGCCCGCCAGGCGCTTGCGCAGGCGGCGGTGGCGCACGGTCCAGGAGCCGATGAAGAAGTCGAAGTCGTGGATCGAGCCCTTGCCCTCGCCGGCGAAGGCCTCGCGGGCGGCGATCAGGGCGGGCGTGGCCAGGGCGAGACCGATCAGGTCGCGGCGACACAGGTCCATCAGCTGATCTTCTCGAAGTCGGTGTACCAGTTCACTTCCCAGGTCTTGCCGCCGTCGGGCGAGAAGGCCTGCTCCCAGTGGGCGCCGGTCGCGGTGATGTTCGACCAGGTGAAGCGCACCTTGATCGGTTTCCCGCGCAGGGTGTCGTCGGCATAGAAGGTCCCGACGCCATTTACGAACTTGCCCTTCACCGGCGTGTCCATGACGCCGGGCCGGCGGGCGTCCAGCCACCAGATGGCCCACTCGCCGGTCGCGGGGTCGTAGGCGCGCGTCGTCAGGCCCCAGTAGTCGCCGTCGGGCAGGCGCAGCAGGTTGTCGTCGGCATTGCCCTGGCCGTTCATGGTCTTCCACCAGACCTGCTCGCCGGTGAAGGTCTCCCAGCGGGTGTCGCCGACCAGGCGCTCCTTCAGGCGGCGGTGCGTGGCCTTCCACTTGCCGACCCGCAGGTCGAAAGCGGTCAGGCCCGACATATCCTGGGCGGGCTTGGCCTTGACGTTGTCCTGGTCGGCCCAGGCCGGCGCGGCCAGCAGCAAAGCCGTCAGCAAACCCCATGCGATCGATCGCTTCATGGCGTCCTCCCTCTCTGGCGAGGGTTCTGGAGCCGCCGCCGGGCGGGAACGAGAGCCAATCCCCGCGAACCTTGGGGCGCCGCGCGGCGGGTGCTTGAGCTCGCGCGCGCCCACGCGCACAAAGTCGGGCATGAGCGTCGTCCTGGAACTGCCGCTGCAGCTGCCGCCCGCCGGTTCGCGCGACGTGCGCCGCCGGCTGCACGAGCAGCTGAAGGCGGCGATCCTGGACGGCCGCCTGGCGCCCGGCCTGCAACTGCCCGCCAGCCGCGCCCTGGCCGAGCAGCTTGGCCTCTCCCGCAACACCGCCATGGCCGTTTACGACCTGCTGCTGAGCGAGGGCCATATCGTCTCAAAGCCCGGCGCCGGGACCTTCGTGGCCGGCGGATCGGCGAAGGCGTCGCCAGGCCCCGCCACGCGGCCCGAGGCAGCCTTCAACCTGCGCCCCGGACGTCCGGACGCCAGCGCCTTTCCATTCGACATCTGGGGCCGCCTGACGGGCCGGGCGCTGCGACAGTTCGGGCGCGCCGGCGGGGTCTATCGCGAGCCCGCCGGCCATCCGGCCCTGCGCGAGGCGATCGCCGGGCACCTGTCCTTCGCCCGCGGCCTGGCCTGCGCGGCCGAGGACGTCATCGTCACGGTCGGCGCCCAGCAGGCCTTCGAGCTGGTGGCTCGCACCCTGACCGGCCCCGGTCGTACGGTGGTGGTCGAGGACCCTGGCTATCCCGCCGCCCGCGAGGCCTTCGTCGCCGCCGGGGCGAAGGTCGTCGCCGCGCCGGTCGACCGCGAGGGCCTGGTCGTCGAGGCCCTGCCAGAAGGGGCCGCCCTGGTCTGCCTGACGCCCTCGCAGCAGTACCCGCTGGGGCCGCCGCTCTCACCCGCTCGCCGCGCCGTCCTGGCGGCCTGGGCGGCCCGCAACGACGCCCTGGTGGTCGAGGACGACTATGGCGGCGAGTTCCGCTTCGAGAGCCCGCCGCAGCCGCCCCTGGGAGCCCAGGATCCCGACGGGCGGGTGGTCTATGTCGGCACCTTCTCCCAGAGCCTGCTGCCGGCCCTGCGCATCGGCTTCGTGGTCGCCCCCGCGCGCGCCAGGGCCGCCCTGCTGGCCGCCCGCGAGCGCAGCGACTGGCACGGCCCGGCCATCGAGCACGCCACCCTGGCCGCCTTCATCGCCGAGGGTCACCTGGCCCGCCACGTACGCCGGATGCGGCGGGTCTATGCCGAGCGGCGCACGGCCCTGCTGGACGCCCTGGCGGCCCATGCCGACGGCAAGCTGGAGCCGATCCCCGCCCCGGCCGGTCTGCACATCACCGCCCTGCTCGCCCCGTCCGCCGACGCCCGCGCGGTCGTCGTTCGCGCGGCGACCTTTGGCGTCGCCGTGGATCCCCTGGACACCTACGCCGCCGAGCGTGCGGCGCCCCCAGGACTGGTCCTCGGCTTTGGCCAGATCGAGGCCGCGCGGATCGACGAAGCGGTCCGCCGCCTTGTTCAAGCCATAGGCTGAACGCCCCCTTGGGCGCGACGTCGCGCCGCGCCGCCGACGCGGTTTGGCAGCATCTCGTTAACCATATCTTCGAAGCTTCCCGACTAGCCTGAGCGGGTCATGGCCGTCACCTTCTCGCGCAAGCCCGCCTATGCCGCCGCCGCGCCCGCTTCGGGCGGGACCGGCGACCTGCGCGCCAAGCTGATGGCGGCCGTCAGCAATCCCTATATCGCCGCCAGCGGCGCGGCCGTGCTGTTCCTGGCCTCGCTGGCGACCCTGGTGCTGATCACCAGCGACCCGCACGCCGGCTCGCCGGTGATTCGCCTGCCGCTGACCAAGATCGGCGCGACCAAGAACATTCCCGAAGGCTGGCGCGAGGCGCTGGGCGGCGATCCCGCCCACGAGGCCGAGCTGGTCCCCGGCCAACTGGGCCTGTCGCGCAATCCGTTCGCCCCGCCGGCCGCCGAGCCCGAAGCCCCGCCCGCCGAGGGCCTGGCCAACCTGCCGCCGGTCCAACAGGGTCCGGGCCTGGCCCAGGCCCCGATCGCTGGCTTGACCGCGCCCGGTCCGGGCGGCGGCCCGCTGCCGATCATCGGCGCGGATGGCCGTACGGCGGCTGAAGCCTATGCCCGTCCGTTCCAGCCCAATGGCCGCCCCAAGGTGTCGGTGGTCATCGGGGGTCTGGGCCTCAACGCCCAGACGACCCGCGCGGCGATCGAGACCCTGCCGGGCGAGATTACCCTGTCGTTCGCGCCCTATGCCGAGGGCCTGCAAGGCTGGATCGACCTGGCCCGCGCCCACGGCCACGAGGTGCTGCTCGAGACCCCGATGGAGCCGGCCGACTATCCGGCCAACGATCCGGGCCCCTACACCCTGATTGCCGCCAATCGGCCCGAAGACACCGTGCGCAAGCTGGAATGGCTGATGTCGCGCGCCACCGGCTATTTCGGCCTGTCGAACTATCTGGGGGCCCGCTTCGTCGACAACGACCAGGCGATGAACACCTTCAACGCCGTGCTGAAGGCCCGTGGCCTGGCCTTTGTCGACGACGGCCTAGCCGCGCGTCGCGCCGGTCCGATCCCCCGCGCCTCGGCCGACCGGGTGATCGACGACGAGCTGTCGGCCGGCGCCATCGACAGCCAGCTGAAGGCGCTGGAGAACGGCGCGGCCGGTCGCGGCCAATCGCTGGGCTCGGGCTTCGCCTATCCGGTGACCATCACCCAGGTGCGCATCTGGGCCGCCGGCCTGCAGGCGCGTGGCCTGCAACTGGCCCCCGCTTCGGCGCTCGCCCACCGGTAAAACTGGCGCACCACGACAAGTCGTGGAACAACGCTCGACATGACCGAGCGTGAGTATCCCAAGCATCGTCCCAATGTCGGCGTCGTCCTGTTCCACAAGGATGGCCGGGTGTGGCTGGGCCGGCGCTATCGACAGGCGCCGCCGTACAACTGGCAGTTCCCGCAGGGCGGGGTCGACGACGGCGAGGACCTTGAAGCCGCCGCCCGTCGCGAGCTGGCCGAAGAGACCGGCGTCAGCTCCGTCGAACTGCTGGGCCGCACCGAGGGCTGGATCGCCTACGACTTTCCGCCCGAGATCCTGGCCGACAAGAAACACTCGCGTGGGTGGCTTGGTCAGAAGCAGGTCTGGTTCGCCTATCGCTTCATCGGCGAGGAGTCCGAGATCGATCTGGAAGCGGATGAACACATCGAGTTCGACGCCTGGAAATGGGGCAGGCTCGACGAAACGCCCGAACTGATCGTACCCTTCAAGCGTGGCGTCTACGAAGCAGTGGTCGCCGCCTTCGCGGGGTACGCGCGCGGCGTCTGATCTGGCGCTGTGGCGCGGGGGAGAACGGTATGGCGGATACGGTTCTGCTAATTCACGGCTACGGGTGCGCGGGGGACGTTTGGGACCCTGTCGCCGCACGTCTGCGCGCCGAGGGCTATCGCGTCGTGGCCCCCACAAT
Source organism: Caulobacter sp. GW821-FHT12D05 (assembly GCF_058807295.1). NCBI lineage: Bacteria > Pseudomonadati > Pseudomonadota > Alphaproteobacteria > Caulobacterales > Caulobacteraceae > Caulobacter > Caulobacter sp. GW821-FHT12D05. The sequence goes on along the minus strand of NZ_JBXAQO010000003.1, from coordinate 92,624 downwards.
CCGCTCGGCCGTGCGTACGGTCGAAGGTCCCCGCGCGGGCCTGGCCGGCCTGACCCTGGCCGACTACGTCGCCGAGATGAGCGCCCTGGCCCAGACCCTGGCCAAGGAAAATGGCGGCGCCAAACCGATCGTCATCGGCCACTCGATGGGCGGCCTGATCGCCCAGAAGATCGCCGAGGCCGGCCACGCCGCCGCCATCGCCCTGTTCGCGCCCGGCTCGCCAGCCGACGCGCGCGGCAAGCCGAAGCTGACGCCGGTCTTCACCTTTTTGAACATGGCCCTGCAATCCAAGCCCGAGACCAAGGCGGGCAAGATGTGGAAGACGGGCTTCAAGTTCGGCGTCATGAACGCCGTGCCGGCCGAGCGCCACGACGGCCTCTACGCCAAGATGGTCTATGACAGCGGACAGGTGCTGGCCGACCTGGCCTGGCCGCACAAGGACCCCCACAAGACCGCCCATGTCGACGCCAGCAAGGTCACCGTGCCGGTGCTGGTGATGGCGGGCGCGCTGGATCGTACGACACCCGTCGAGGACGTCCGCCTCGTCGGCAAGAAGTACGCCGGCGCCGACTACCGCGAATACCCCCACAACGCCCATTACCTCATAGATGAGCCGAACACGATGAGCATCCTCTCCGACCTGATCGACTGGCTGAGCGGCAAGAAGCAGACGCCAGCGGCTCCCGCTGCGGCGGCTCCGACGCCCGCTCCCGCACCGAAGCCGGAACCGACCCCGGCTCCCGCGCCCGCTCCCACCCCGGAACCCGTAAAGGCGGCCGAACCGGCCCCGGTCGCGGCGACCCCGGCTCCGACTCCGGCCCCCACGCCGGCGCCGGCTCCCGCCGCCAAGGCGCCGGCTGCTAAGGCCGCGCCGAAGCCGAAGGCTGAAGCCAAGCCCAAGGCCGCCGCGCCGGCCAAGGCTCCTGCTGCGAAGGCTCCGGCCGCCAAGGTCGCCCCGAAAGCCGCTGCTAAGCCGGCCGCCGAGAAGGCCGCGCCTGCGCCGAAGAAGGCCGCTGCCGCTCCGGCCAAGGCGCCCGCCGCCAAGGCTCCGGCGAAAGCCAAGGCCGAGGCTGCTCCGGCCCCGAAGGCCGCCGCCAAGCCCGCCGCGAAGGCTGCTCCGAAAGCCGCCGCGCCCGCCAAGGCCGCTCCGGCCGCCAAGCCGGCGGCTAAGGCTCCGGCCAAGGCCGCTGCTGCTCCCAAGGCTGCCGCCGCCCCGAAGGCCGCTGCCAAGCCGGCCGCCGCGCCTAAGGCGGCCGCCGCAAAGGCCCCCGCGGCCGCCAAGAAGCCTGCGACAAAGGCGCCCGCCAAAACCTCGCCCAAGCCCGCGAAGTAAGTGTAGGCTGAACCCCGCCGGCTGCTTCGTCGGCGGGGTTTATCTAGGGCGTCCATGCGCGCACCCGTGATCATGGTCCACGGCGCTTTTTGCGGCGGCTGGACCTTCGACGCTTTCCGCCAGCCCTTCGAGGCGGCGGGTCATCGTGTGCTGACGCCCGACCTGATCGGTCATGACGGCCACAGCAGCGCCGCCGGCGTGTCGATGACCGACTACGCCCGCCAGATCGCCCAGTTGGCCCAGACCTGCGAGACGCCGCCGATCCTGATCGGCCACTCGATGGGCGGCCTGGTCGCCCAGATGGCCGCCTCGCGCGCCAAGATTTCCAAGCTGATCCTGCTGGCCCCCTCGGCGCCCTGGGGCGTCTCAGGCGCGAGCCTGGAAGAGGCCGTGTCGGCCGTCAGCCTCTACACCTTCGGTCCCTACTGGCTGCAGGCCATCGCGCCCGACTACGGCGTCGTACGCCGCTACAGCGTCGACAAGCTGGCCCGCCCCGAGCGCAAGGCGATCTTCGCCCGCATGACGGCCGAGAGCGGCCGGGCGCTGTGGGAGACGCTGAACTGGTGGCTGGACCCGTTCATGACGACGTCAGTCTCCGCCCCCGGCTGCCCGGTGCTGGCCATCGCCGGCGGCCAGGACGTGATCCACCCGCCGGCCACGGTCCGCCAGACGGCCGCGCGCCTGGGCGGAAGCGTCGAGGTGTTCCCCGAGATGAGCCACTGGCTGCCCGGGGAACCTGGCTGGGAAAACGTCGCCCAGCGCTGCCTCGACTTCATCAGCGCCGAAGACCGCGCCGCGGCTTAGGCCGCGCTGCCTGAACTGAACACCTTCAGCCCCAGGATGCCGGCCACGATCAGGCCCAGGCAGACCAGCCGCGCGGCGGTCGCCGGCTCCTTGAACAGCACGATGCCGACGATGGCCGTGCCGACCGCGCCCACGCCCGTCCAGACGGCATAGGCCGTGCCCAGCGGCAGGGTCTTCACGGCCCAGCCCAGCAGGCCCATGGACAGCACCAAGCTGACGCCCGTGAGCACCGTGGGGACGAGCTTGGTGAAGCCCTCGGTGTATTTCAGGCCGACGGCCCAACCGATTTCGAACAGTCCAGCGATGAAGAGAATGATCCAGGCCATGACGAGCCCCTTTTCCTAAAAAGGTGGGGTCGTCCCCGGACAATCAGCATTCGCAAAAAGCAAAAGGCGCGGGGGTCGTCCCCCGCGCCTCGCTTAAATAGAGCCCATGCCCGCGAGGGGCAAGGCGAGCCTTAGCGGCTGGTCGTGCTGTACAGGACCTGGGCGCGCTCGAAGTTCTTGCCGACCGAGGTCTCGTCGGTCTTCTTCAGGCGCATGAACACCAGACCGGCGTGGCCGCCGGCCCAGGCGTCGTCCCACGACACGGTGAAGCGGCGATAGTCGCTGGCGACCGTCTGGTCGTTGCGGATCAGGCGCAGCTGCGGGCTGTTTTCCCAGGTGGCGTAGTCGTGCAGGGCGTTGGCCAGTTCCTGGGCCTGCTCGGGGGTCTGCGAATAGTCGATGGTGATCGTGCAGACGTTCTTGTTCGAGCCCGGGTTGTCCAGGGTGATGTTGTAGGGCTTCTCCAGAGCCAGGACCCACTGTTCCTTCTTCTTCTTGAAGCCGTAGTCCTTGACCAACTGGGCGAAGTCGCCGCCAGCGACCGACGGCTTGCAGACCTTGTCCAGCACGTCCATCAGGCGGACCGACAGCGGGTCGGTGGTGCGCGGACCACGGACCGGAGCGGTGTAGGTCTCGGCCGGAGCGGCGCCAGCGGCCGGCGCGGCGACGGGCGGAGCAGCTTGATCAGCCGGCGCTGCCGGAGCGGTTTGGGCCGGAGCCGGAGCAGCGGCGGGAGCGGCGGCAGGAGCCGGAGCAGTTTCCTGGGCAACGGCGGCGGTCGAGACCGCGCCGAGGGCGATCAGGCTGACGAGCGCAAGGCGCATAGGCTGGTTATCCCCAACAAGACGAGAGGTCGGCATTAAAACCGACAGACGATCCCTCGCAACCCTTATGGCTACCGATTGAGGCGGAGATTGGGTCACAAGTGTAATTTTTTCGCGCCAGAGACGAAACAGGCACGAGAGAGATACGAAAACGCCCCCGATCCGGGTGGAACGAGGGCGTTTCAGAAGCGTACGGGCGACCCGAATCTAGGCCGCTTCGACGGCGTGTTCGGCCAGGATGGTCAGGCCATCGGGCCCCACATCCGCGAACCCGCCTTGGATATCGAACACCTTGGTCGTCGCGCCGTCCTTCACGGTCACCTTGCCTTCGCGCAGGGTGGTCATGAACGGGGCGTGGCCGGCCAGGACGCCGAAGTCGCCTTCCGAGCCCGGGGCCTGGACCAGGTCCACGTCGCCGGAGAACAGTTCACGCTCGGGGGCGACCAGAGAGAAGTGCAGCTTGGCCATCAGTTGAAGGTCTCCTCGACGTCGCCCAGGGCGGCCTCGATGTCTTCGTCGGTCTGGATCTCGGTGCCGCAGAAGGGGCAGAAGCGGATGGTGGCCAGCACCACGCCCGTTTCGCCCTCTTCCTCGCGTTCGCCGAGGTTCAGCAGGATCAGGCCGCTGTCATGCTCGATGAGGCTGGCGCTGGCGTCCGGAGACACCGCTTCCGCCAGTTCGTCGCAGCAGAATTGGCCCAGATCGGCGTCTTCGGTCATTAGGCTTCCGCCGCCATCTTTTCGGCCTTGGCCACGGCTTCTTCGATCGCGCCGACCATGTAGAAAGCGCCTTCCGGCAGGTGATCGTACTCACCGTCCACGATGCCCTTGAACGAGCGGATCGTGTCCTTCAGCTGGACGAAGGCGCCCGGCGTGTTGGTGAACTGCTCGGCGACGTGGAACGGCTGCGACAGGAAGCGCGAGATCTTGCGAGCGCGCGACACGACCAGCTTGTCGTCTTCCGACAGCTCGTCCATGCCCAGGATGGCGATAATGTCCTTCAGCGACTTGTACTGCTGCAGGACTTCCTGAACGCGACGGGCGACCGTGTAGTGCTCTTCACCGATGACCAGCGGGTCCATGATCCGCGAGGTCGAGTCCAGCGGATCGACGGCGGGGAAGATGGCCTGGGCGGCGATGTCGCGCGACAGAACGGTGGTGGCGTCCAAGTGGGCGAACGAGGCGGCGGGCGCCGGGTCGGTCAAGTCATCGGCCGGGACGTAGATGGCCTGGACCGAGGTGATCGAGCCCTTGTTCGTCGAGGTGATGCGCTCCTGCAGGTTGCCCATCTCGGTGGCCAGGGTGGGCTGATAGCCCACGGCCGAGGGGATGCGGCCCAGCAGAGCCGACACTTCGGCGCCGGCTTGGGTGAAGCGGAAGATGTTGTCGACGAACAGCAGCACGTCCTTGCCTTCTTCGTCACGGAAGTATTCCGCGATCGACAGGCCGGTCAGAGCCACGCGGGCGCGGGCGCCCGGGGGTTCGTTCATCTGGCCGTAGACCAGGGCGCAGCGCGAGCCTTCGGTCGAGCCGTTGTTGGCCTTCGGGTCGACGTTGACGTTCGACTCGATCATCTCGTGATACAGGTCGTTGCCTTCGCGGGTGCGTTCACCCACGCCGGCCAGAACCGAGTAACCGCCGTAAGCCTTGGCGATGTTGTTGATCAGTTCCTGCATCGTCACGGTCTTGCCGACGCCGGCGCCGCCGAACAGGCCGATCTTGCCGCCCTTGGTGTAGGGGCACATCAAGTCGATGACCTTGATGCCCGTGACCAGCACTTCAGCGGTGTTGGTCTGCTCGGCGAAGGTCGGGGCGTCGCGGTGGATCGGGCGCGACAGGGTCGACTGGATCGGGCCCTGCTCGTCGATCGGCTCGCCGATGACGTTCATGATGCGGCCCAGGGTGCCCGGACCGACCGGAACGCGGATCGACTCGCCGGTGTCACGGACGGGCTGGCCGCGGACCAGACCTTCAGTGGCGTCCATGGCGATGGCGCGGACGGTGTTCTGGCCCAGGTGCTGGGCGACTTCGAACACCAGGCGCTGGCCGGTGGCGGTGTTGGTGGTCTCGACGGCGTTCAGGATCGCCGGCAGCTCGCCGGTGAACTCGATGTCGACGACGGCGCCGATGATCTGGACGAGGCGGCCGGTGGCGCCATCCAGGTTCGTGGCCGGAGCCTTGGGAGCGGCGGCCTTCGGGGCGGCCGGCTTCTTGGCGGCGGGAGCCTTAGCGGCGGCCGGAGCCTTCGTGGCGGCAGCCTTCGGAGCAGCCGCAGCCTTGGGGGCGGCGGGCGTCTTGGCGGCGGCGGTCGCCGGCTTTGCAGCGGGGGTCTTGGCCATGGCGTGCGGTCTTTCGGTCTCTGCGTGCTTGTGTCGTTAGGCTAGATCAGACGGCTTCTGCGCCGGAGATGATCTCGATCAGCTCTTTGGTGATCTGGGCCTGGCGGGAACGATTGTACTCGAGGGTGTAGCGCTTGATCATGTCGCCGGCGTTGCGCGTGGCGTTGTCCATCGCGGTCATCTGGCTGGCGTAGAAGCCGGCCATGTTGTCCAGCAGGGCCGACAGGATCTGAACCGTCAGGTTGCGCGGCAGCAGGGTCTCGAGAATGGCCTCTTCCGAGGGCTCGTACTCGTAGACCGCCGTCGGGCCGGTCGGCGCTTCCACGCCTTCGACGGTCGCCGGGATCAGCTGCAGCGCGGTCGGGGTCTGGATGACCACCGACTTGAAGCGGCTGTAGAACAGCGTGACGATGTCGATGTCGCCGGCTTCATACAGGCGCGTGACGACGTCGGCGATCGGCTGGGCGACCGACAGGGTGAACTGGCGGTAGGCCGACAGGTCGAAGTTCTCGACAACCTTGTCGCCGTACGGGCGCTTCAGCTGAGCCGAGACCTTCTTGCCGACGCAGACGATCTTGACGTCCTTGCCCTGGGCGATCAGGCCGTCGATGTGCTGGCGCGCGGCCCGCACGATCGACGAGGTGAAGCCGCCGGCGAGGCCGCGATCGGCCGCCGCGACGACGATCAGGTGGCGGTCGTCACGACCGGTGCCGGTCAGCAGGGCCGGAGCCCCGTCGCCCGACACGCCGGCCGCGAGATTGGCGATGACCGAAGCCAGACGCCGAGCGTACGGACGAGCGGCTTCAGCCGCGTCCTGGCTCCGGCGCAGCTTGGCGGCTGCCACCATCTGCATCGCTTTCGTGATCTTTTGCGTCGCTTTGACGCTCGAGATCCGATTGCGCATTTCCTTCAAGCTGGCCATTCGGCGCTACTCTCTCCGAGCGGTTCCGAGGGACTTAAGCGAAGGTCGACGAGAAGCTGTCGAGCGCGCTCTTCAGCGACGCTTCCAGGTCCTTGTCGAGGGCCTTCTTGGTGCGGATGCCGTCAAGCAAGTCCTTATGGGCGCTGTGCAGACGGGCCAGGAACTCGGTCTCGAAACGGCGAACCGACGAGGTCGGGATCTTGTCCAGATAGCCGCGCGTGCCGGCGTAGATCACGCAGACCTGCTCTTCGACCGATTGCGGGGCGTATTGCGGCTGCTTCAGCAGCTCGGTCAGGCGTTCGCCGCGGGCCAGCATCTTCTGGGTCGAGGCGTCCAGGTCCGAGCCGAACTTCGCGAAGGCGGCCATTTCACGATACTGGGCGAGTTCGCCCTTAATCGGACCGGCGACTTGCTTCATGGCCTTGATCTGGGCCGACGAGCCGACGCGCGACACCGAGATGCCGACGTTCACGGCCGGGCGGATGCCCTGATAGAACAGGTCGGTTTCCAGGAAGATCTGGCCGTCGGTGATCGAGATCACGTTGGTCGGGATGTAGGCCGACACGTCGTTGGCCTGGGTTTCGATGATCGGCAGCGCCGTCAGCGAGCCCGAACCGTTGTCTTCGTTCAGCTTCGCGGCGCGTTCCAGCAGGCGCGAGTGCAGATAGAACACGTCGCCCGGATAGGCTTCGCGGCCCGGCGGGCGGCGCAGCAGCAGCGACATCTGGCGGTAGGCGACGGCTTGCTTGGACAGATCGTCATAGATGATCAGGCCGTGCAGGCCGTTGTCGCGGAACCACTCGCCCATGGCGCAGCCCGAGAACGGAGCCAGGTATTGCAGCGGAGCCGGCTCCGAGGCCGAGGCGACGACGACGATCGTGTATTCCAGGGCGCCGTGCTCTTCCAGGGTCTTGACGATCTGGGCGACGGTCGAGCGCTTCTGGCCGATGGCGACGTAGACGCAGTAGAGCTTGGCGCTCTCGTCCTTGCCGGCGTTGGCGGCCTTCTGGTTCAGGATGGTGTCGATGGCGACGGCGGTCTTGCCGGTCTGACGGTCACCGATGATCAGCTCGCGCTGGCCACGGCCGACCGGGATCAGGGTGTCGATCGACTTCAGGCCGGTCTGCACGGGCTCGTGCACCGACTTGCGCGGGATGATGCCCGGAGCCTTGACGTCGACGCGGCGACGCTCGGTGAACTGGATCGGGCCCTTGCCGTCGATCGGCTCGCCCAGCGGGTTGACGACGCGGCCCAGCAGGCCACGGCCGACCGGCACGTCGACGATTTCGCCCAGGCGGCGGACTTCGTCGCCTTCCTTGATCTCGGCGTCAGCGCCGAAGATCACGGCGCCGACATTGTCGCGCTCGAGGTTCAGGGCCATGCCCTTCACGCCGGCCTTCGGGAATTCCAGCATTTCACCGGCTTGGACGTTGTCCAGGCCGTAGATGCGGGCGATGCCGTCACCGACGGACAGCACTTGGCCGACGTCCGAAACGGCGGCTTCTTCGCCGAAGTTGGCGATCTGCGACTTGAGGATGGCCGAAATCTCGGCGGCGCGGATGTCCATGGTCTTCTGGGCTCTCTGCGATCTAATTTTTTTCGAGGCGCTTAATTAAAGGCTTAAGCGCGCTTCAGGGCGAATTTCAGGGAATCGAGCTTCGAACGGAGCGAAGCGTCGAAGAGACGCGAACCGACGCGCACCTTCAGACCGCCCAGCAGGGACGGATCGACGCGCGTGGAAACTTCGGGGGTCTTGCCGAGCGCTTCAGCCAGGGCCGTTTGCACGCCCTTCAGCTGGGCGGCCGACAGGGCGATGGCCGAGACGACCTCGGCGGTGACGACGCCGCGGTGCTTGGCCGACAGTTCGGTGAAGGCGGTGATGGCGCCCAGCAGGTCGCCGGTGCGGCCGTTCGAGGCCACCAGGCCCAGGAACTTCGTGGTCAGCAGGTCGAACTTGGCCTTCACGGCCACGGCGACGAGACCCTTGCCCTTATCCTCGGCCGTGAAGGCGGGGCTGGCGATCAGGCGGCGCAGGTCGGCGCTGTCGGCGATCATCGCCTTCAGGCTCTTAAGGTCGCTCTCGACCTTAGCCAGGTTGCCGTTCTCGATCGTCAGTTCGAAGAGGGACTGCGCATAGCGCTGACCCGCATCCGTCGCCTTGGTTTCGTCCGCCACTTGGTATCCGCCCGGTGCGTTGTAAATGGCCGCGAACAAGAAGGTTAACCCTTATCGCGGCTTAAAGGCTTGAGCGCGCTTGTAAAAAGCACATGGAAGGTCGACGCGTCCGCGTCGCCCTGTCCGAAGCCGCGCGCCTGATAACACGGGCCTTTCGCAGTCGCAACCAAAGGGGCGCGATCAGTCTCCGGCGCGGCGGAACACAGCCGAGGCCGAAGCCGCCAGCGCGCCGTCGGCGCGACGCAGTTCGCCTTGAGCGAAGACCAGGCTGCGGGTGGCCCGCTCGACCCAGCCCTTGGGCTCCAGGACGCCGCTGCCGGGCTCGCCGGCATAGTCCACGGTCATCGAGGCCAACGCCGTCCCATCGCCCGCGGCCTTGCGCAGAACGGTTTCCAGCTGGGCGGCCAAGCTCGTGTCCATGTCGGTCAACTAATCACGCGTCCGGAAAAGAAAAGAGGCGGCGGAATAAATCCGCCGCCCCGTTCAGGCGAATGCTCGAGGAAACAGCCAGACGGGCCGGAGAAACGGCGGCCCCAAAAGCGTCTGGTCTCAGGTAAAGCGATACGTGTTCTTACTTAGCCGAGGCCAGGGCGGAACCGCCCTTGGCCGAGGCGTTGCAGCGGGTCAGGTCATCGGCGTCCAGCGACTTGGTTTCGCCGCCGAAGGCCGCGACGCGACCCACTTCCTTGGCGAGGGCCTTGCAGGCCACCGCGGTGAGCGCCCGCGAGGGGGCTTGGGTCGAGACGCACTCGGCGCCTTCGCAGACGAAGACGGCGCCGCCGGCGACGACCTTGGTCTTGGCCGCGACCGGCGCGTCCAGGGCGGCGGCGATACGGCCATCGGCGAAGGCCGAGGTGGCGAGCATGGTGAAGGCGGCGGCAGCCGCCAGGGTACGGAGCTTCATCAGAAAGCCCTCCGACGTTGGGGAAGCAGTTAGATCGTTGATCGGCGATAAGCTGTGCACTTGCCGCCCGGATCTCGCCACCCCATCTGGGGTGTCGCACCGATATCCCCACCGGTGCTTCGGATCCGAACTAAGCATCGCTTAGATATCAGTGATCAGAAATTCCGCAAGTGGAATTTCGTCGATACGTCGATAATTCAGAAAACAGAGATTCCTGGCGAAACGCGGCGAGGCCCGCGCGGAAACGGCGAGCGCGTGGGTTGCGGACCCGGCCCTCTCTGCCAAACTTGGCCGATGGAATCCCAGCAGCTCGCACAGGCCTATCGGCGGCTCGTCCGCGAAAACTATCGCGCGTCGCTGATGTCCGATTTCAAATGGCGTGAGGTTTTCGCCCTGCTCGCGCCCCATGACCCACCTTTGCAACTCTGGATCAAATGGGTGGACGGCGCGGTCGAGGAACAGGTCGAAGCGCCGCAAACCTTCGATGAGCATGGCGCGCCGTTCGCCGAGCTGGGATGGCGGCCCTACCTGGCGATCGAGCGCCTTTCCCTTTGCGCCTACGTCCAGCGCCCGCGCAAGAGCAAGCTCTCCAGCTACCAGTCCATCCTAAGCCTTCGCGATCGGCTACGGTCTCTGGGCAAGCTGCCGCTGGACGGCGTCCCGGGCGGCGGCTTCAGCATCACCGGCCACCTGCCCGGCGCGGCCCCTTCCACCCTCACGGAAGCGGAGATCGATCGCCTGGAAGCGCCGTTCGACGACTTCGCGCGCGAACTGTTCGCCGCGCACCCCGACTGGCGCGGATACGCCCAGGTGAAGGAGTCGGATGAGCAGGCCTATCTCTGGGTGGAAGTCCCGCCGCCGCCGGAGGCGGACATGAACGGGCCACTGTGGATCTCCACCCAGCGCGACGAGATCACGATCGGCGTCGACTACGCCCATGCCCATTTCGAATGGCCGCCCGAGGCCTACGACAACGCCCTCGACCATATCCAGGACCTGCTGGACGAACGCCTCCTGACCTATGGCCAGTTCATCGGTGAGTGGTTGCAGTCTGCGGGCACAAGGCCGTCCGACGAACTCATCCGGGTGATGACGCTGGAGGTCTCGACATTGCGGGTGCGATCCTGGCGCGGCGCGCACAATCGTGACGAGGCCTTTGCCTGGCCGCCCAGTAAGCGGCGCTGATCGCGCGTCAGAGCCCCAGGATCTGGTCGATCCGGCTTTCGGCCTTGGCGTGGATGGCGCGGTCCTGGACCATGCCTTCGGCGCGGGCGTAGCGGCCGTCCTTGCCGACGCGGCGTTGGATGCCCTCGGCGCTCAGCACCGACTCGGTCTTCGGGTCGGTGAAGAAGCCCAGCACCCCGGCGACCACGCCGCCGATGGCGGCCGCGGCGATCGGGCCGGCCATGCTGATCAGGTCGTCGCCGAAGATCGCCTGCAGGCGCATGATCAGCACTTCGCGGTTGGGCTGGTGATCCATCACGCCGATGGCCCAGTAGACCCCGCCCTCGATCGTGACCGCGATCAGCGCCGGCAACAGCACGCCCAGCAGGCGCGGACGGACGAAAGCTCCGAGCGCGGCGCCGATGATCGCGAAGGCGGCCATGGTGATCATGGCGGAAACCCTACGCCCTGCTTGGTTAAGGCGGTGTTCCCAAGGGGCACGGTTGGCCGCGACCGCGCGTCGCGCTTAGTCTCTCCACATAACCATAAGATGTGTGCAGGGAGGCTTTGCCATGGACTTCCATCTGCCGCCGGAGCTGGCCGCGTATCTGAGCGAGCTCGACGCCTTCATCGAGAAGGAGATCGCGCCCCTGCAGGCGCGCGACGACAACGAACGCTTCTTCGACCATCGCCGTGAATGGGCCCGCACCGACTGGGACATGGGCGGCCTGCCGCGCCACGAGTGGGAAGAGCTGCTGGCCAAGGCCCGCAAGCTGGCCGACCAGGCGGGTCACTACCGCTTCGCCCTGCCCAAGGAATACGGCGGCAAGGACGGCTCGAACCTCTGGATGGCGGTGATCCGCGAGCACCTGGCGTCCAAGGGTCTGGGCCTGTTCAACGACCTGCAGAACGAGCACTCGATCGTCGGCAACAATCCGTTCGTGCTGATGCTGCGCGACTTCGGCCGGCCCGACCAGCAGCACCTGATCACCGACATGCTGGACAAGGGCGCCTTCCGTCCGACCTTCGGGCTGACGGAGCCCGAACATGGCTCGGACGCCACCTTCATGGAGACCCGCGCGGTCCGTGAAGAGCACAAGGGCGAGGCCGGCTGGCGGATCAACGGCCAGAAGATGTGGACCACGGGCATGCATGCGGCCACCCACTGCTGCCTGTTCGCCCGCACCAGCGGCGAGGACGGCGACGCGCGCGGCATCACCGCCCTGCTGGTCCCGGCCCATGCCCCCGGCGTGAAGATCGAGGAGTACCTCTGGACCTTCAACATGCCGACCGACCACCCTCGGGTCAGCTTCACCAATGTCTGGGTCCCGGAGTCGGCGATGTTCGGCCCCGAAGGCGGCGGCCTCGCCATCGCCCAGCACTTCGTGCACGAGAACCGCATCCGCCAGGCGGCCTCCAGCCTGGGGGCGGCGGTGTTCTGCATAGAAGAAAGCATCGCGTACGCGCGCGCGCGCAAGCCGTTCGGCAAGGCCCTGGCCGAGAACCAGGCCATCCAGTTCCCGATCGTCGAGTTGTCGACCCAGGCCGAGATGCTGCGCCTGCTGATCCGCAAGACCGCCTGGGAGATGGACCAGATGTCCAAGGTCGAGGTCGAAAAGCGCCTCTCCGACAAGGTCTCGATGTGTAACTACTGGGCCAACCGCCTGTGCTGCGAGGCCGCCGACCGGGCCATGCAGATCCACGGCGGCATCGGCTATTCGCGCCACAAGCCGTTCGAGCACATCTATCGCCACCACCGCCGCTACCGGATCACCGAAGGGTCGGAAGAGATCCAGATGCGCAAGGTGGCCGCCTGGCTGTTCGGCTACATGGGTCCGCGCAAGGCCGCCTTCTCCCAAACCTAGGGCGCCGAGATGGACAAGGTTTAATCTGTCGCCCTCTCACGTGTACCGGTAGGCTCGCTATCTAACAGCGATACGCGGGCATACATGTTCGCATTCTGGTTGGACGAGCCTGCTGATCCGCTTCTTCGAAGCGGGCAGGCTCTCGCGGAGGGATTTGATGAACCGTCTGGCTCGTAACGCAGCCCGCGTGGCCCTGATCGTCGCCATCCCGGCGACCCTGGCCGGCTGCGGGATCAACACCATCCCCACCCAGGACGAGGCGACCAAGACCGCTTGGGCCGAGGTGCAGAACCAGTATCAGCGCCGGGCCGACCTGGTGCCGAACCTGGTCGCGACGGTGAAGGGCTATGCGGCCCAGGAAAAGAGCGTGCTGGTCGAGGTGACCCAGGCGCGCGCCAGCGCCACGCAAGTGAAGGTCGACGCCTCGACCATCACCGACCCGGCCGCCTTCCAGCAATACGCCGCCGCCCAGGACAAGCTGTCGGGCGTCCTTGGCCGCCTGATGGTCATCCAGGAGCAGTATCCGGACCTGAAATCGAACCAGAACTTCCTGGCCCTGCAAAGCCAGCTGGAAGGCACCGAGAACCGCATCACGATCGCGCGGCGCGACTACAACGAGACCGCCCAGAAGTACAACACGACCCTGCGCACCTTCCCCAGCCTGCTGTGGGCCAAGACCCTCTACAGTGGCCAGAAGCCGGCCCAGCTGTTCCAGGCCTCGGCCGCCGCCCAGAGCGCGCCGACCGTGGACTTCAGCACGCCTCCCACGGCTGCTCCGCCGAAGGTCCAGTAACTTGTCCCCATTCCGCTCATCCCCGCGAAAGCAGGGACCCAAGCCGAGCCTGACGGTTTCGCGCGGCGTCGCCGTGGCCAAGTCCGCTTGGGTTCCCGCTTTCGCGGGAATGAGCGGGCTTTTGGTGGCGTTGGTGCTGGCCCTGACGGTGGCCCTCCCCGCCCTCGCCGCGCCGACCTTCCCGGCCCTGTCCGGGCGGGTGGTCGACGAGGCCGGGATCCTGTCGCCCCACGTCGAGCGCGACCTGTCGGCCAAGCTGGAAAACCTCGAGACCACGACCGGCCGCCAGCTGGTCGTGGCCACGGTCCCCAGCCTGCAAGGCTATCCGATCGAGGACTACGGCTATCAGCTGGGCCGGACCTGGGGGATCGGCGAGAAGGACAAGGACACGGGCGCGATCCTGCTGGTCGCGCCCAATGACCGAAAGGTGCGCATCGAGGTCGGCTACGGGCTGGAGCCCGTCCTGACCGACGCCCTCTCCAGCGTCATCATCCAGAGCGCCATCCTGCCCAAGTTCCGCGATGGCGACATGGAGGGTGGCATCGTCGCGGGGACCAACGCCCTGGTCGAGCAGCTCAGCCTGCCCGCCGACCAGGCCAAGGCCCGCATCGCCGAGGCCAGCCAGCCCGCCAAGCATAAGGCCCAGGGCTCGCCGATCGTCGGCCTGCTGGTCTTCCTGTTCATCATCTTCGTGTTCTCCAGCCTGTTCCGAGGCCGGCGCGGCCGCAGCGGCCTGGGTTCAGCCCTGCCCTGGATCATCCTCAGCGCCCTGAACAACAGCGGCCGGGGCGGCGGTGGCTGGAGCGGCGGTGGCGGCGGAGGCGGAGGCGGTGGCTTCTCCGGCGGCGGCGGATCGTTCGGCGGCGGCGGCAGTTCGGGGAGCTGGTGAGATGGCGACACGCATGACCCCACAGGACCTCGACCGCATCGCCGGCGCGGTCGCCGAGGCGGAAAAGACCACCGCCGGCGAGATCTTCTGCGTCCTGGCGCCCGAGGTGTCGGACTATCGCGAGACCCCGCTGGTCTGGGCCGCCGCCACGGCGCTGGTCCTGCCCGCCGCCGCGCTGTTCGCCGGCTTCCGGCCCGAGATGCTGACGCGCCTCTTCGGCGGCTGGAGCATCGGCCACCAGGCGGCGCTGGACGGGGCGATCCTGTCGGCGCTGTCGACCTATATCGCGCTGCAGCTGGTGGTGTTCGTGATCGCGGCCCTGGTCGTCTCGATCCCGCCGGTGCGCCGCGCCCTCACCCCCGGTTCGCTGAAGACCGCCCGCGTGCGCCGCGCGGCCATGGAGCAGTTCCTGGGCCACGGCCTGCACGTCACCCGTGACCGCACCGGCGTGCTGATCTTCGCCGCCCTGGCCGAGCATCGGGTCGAGGTCATCGCCGACGAAGGCATCTACAAGGCCGCGCCCGACACCGTCTGGGACGCGGTCGTGGCCGACCTGGTCGGCGGCCTCAAGGCCGGCAGGATCGCCGACGGCTTCGTCGCCGCCGTCACCCGCACCGGCGAGATCCTGGCCGCCCACGTCCCGCCGCGCGGCGACGACCGCAACGAACTGCCCGACGGGCTGACGATCCTGCCGAAACGGTAGCCCTTTCGGGAAACCTAAGCCGTGTCTCGCGCGCTTTTCTGACGACCATCAGGAGCGCGCTATGTCCGACTTCGACGCCTTTCTCGAGATCCGCCGCCACGCCGCCCAGGCCTATGTGAACGGACATGCCGGACCGCTGGGCGTGATGGCCGCCACCGCCTGCCCCGCCAGCTTCTTTCCGCCCCGTGGCGGGCATGAGGAAGGCGCCGAGTGGGTGGCCAACATCTATGCCCGTGACGCCGAAACCTTCTGCGAGGGCGGCGAGACGCGGCTGGAGATCCTGCACAGCGACAGCGTCGGCGACCTGGCCTACTGGACCGGCCTGCAACACGCGACCGTCCACATCGCTGGCAAGCCCGAGCCGGTCGAGATGCACCTGCGGATCACCGAACTCTTCCGTCGCGAGGACGGCGGCTGGAAACTGGTCCACCGCCATGCGGACCCGCTTGCGGAGGCGAAGGCGGCCTAGCGCCTACCCCGGCGGAAGGCGGGCGGCCGCCGAAGCGACCGCCCTCTCTAGAGTTAGAACGACTTGCGGACCGTCACGCCCGCCGTGCGCGGCTGGCCCACCGAGTAGCCCAGGCGCGCCCGACCACCGCGTTCGCGGTCGAAGGACAGCAGGGCGTTCTCGTCGAACAGGTTGTTGACGTAGAGGGTGATGTCCACGCCGTCCACCATCTCGACTCCGGCGCTGAGATTGACGATCTCATAGCTGGGCAGCTGCAGGTTCACGACCGTCGGCACGGTTCCCGTGGCCCCGCCGAACGGCAGGCCCGAGACGAACGAGCGCGGGTTGTTCTCCTGGTCGCTGGCCTGGGTGAAGCGGTTGCCGATGTGCTGCACCGAAGCCTTCAGATAGCCGTTCGCGCCATCCCACACCTCGCGGCTGTAGGTGACGTCGAACGAGATCTGGAACTTCGGCACCGACGGCAGGCGGTTGCCCTCGCGGATGCCGCCGATCACCGCGCCGGTGCCGTCCTTCACCGTGGTGTCGAACTCGGCTTCCAGCAGGCTGCCCGACAGGCCGATGTCCAGACCCGAGGCCAGGCGCGCGGTCAGCTCGCCCTCGATGCCCTTGGTGTGGGCCTTGGCCACGTTGAACACCACGCGCGACGAGCACGAGCCGGCGTCCAGCGTCGTCTGCAGGTTCTTGATGTCGGTGTAGAACACCGCGCCGTTGAAGGTGACGCCGCCGAAGCGCGACTTCACGCCGCCCTCGTAGTTCCACAGCGTCTCGTCGTCGTACTTCTGGTAACCGCCGAAGATCGCCCGATCCTGGGCCGAGCACAGCGGCAGGTTCAGCGGATCGTTGACGCCGCCCAGGCGGAAGCCCTTCGAGGCCTGGGCGTTGAAGGTGACCTGGTCGGTCGCCTCGTAGCTCAGCAGGAAGCGCGGGGTGAAGCCGTCCGACGAGGTCTTGTCGGTACGGTTGTCGCCGTTGGCGAACAGGCCGCCGGACTTGAACTGCCGCGTCTCGCTGAAGTCGTAGTAACGACCGCCCGCCGTCGCGGTCAGCTTGCCCAGGGTGTAGTTCACCTCCCCGAACACCGCCTTCTGTTTGATGTTGTAGGGCAGGTAGGCGTTGTACGGCGAGTTGGCCGCGAAGCCGTTGCGCACCGCCGCGGAGGTGCCGGCGCCCAAGGTGGCGTCCGTATAGGCGTCGTAGCCGGGGGTCGGCAGGGTCTGCTCATAGATGCGGTCGACCTTCGAATAGAAGCCGCCGACCACCCACTGGAACGGTCCGTCGCCCGTCGAGGCCAGGCGCAGTTCCTGGGTGAATTGCTCGAGGTCCGTCGTATCGACCAGCTTGGACGGCAGGGTCACCGCCGCCGCCGGGAAGCCCAGGTCGACCGAGACGCTGCCCGACAACGCGCTGGCGTCGCGGTTCACGGTGATGTTGCGGTCGATATAGCTGGTGACAGAGGTCAGGGTGGCGCCGCCCAGGTTCACGTTGGCCGTCAGGTCCGCCAGCATCGTGTCGTCGGCGAAGCTCTCGTCCAGCAGCAGGTACTGCTCGCGCTCGCCCAGGGTGATCTTGGGCCGCGTCGTGGTGTTGGGATTGGCGAAGAGGTTGAACGATTCCTGGCGGTTGAAGCCGTGGGCCCGGATCTCCTGGTAGACCAGGCGCGGGGTGAAGTTGAACGTCTCGTTCGGCTCGACATAGAACGACACCCGGCCGCCGCGACGCGTGCCGTCGTTGACGTTCTTCTCCTTCTTGCCGCCTTCCTTGAGGGCGTCGATGAAGCCGCCATAGCGGGTCAGGTAGCCGACCGCGCGCATCGCGACCTTTTCGGAGATCGGGATGTTGACCGCGCCCTTCACGTGGCCGCCGAAGTCATCGCCGCCGACCAGGTTGGCGTTGGCCTCGAAGGTCCCTTCCTTCACGCCCAGCTTCGGCTGGTTGGTGATGTAGCGGATCGTGCCGCCCACCGAGCCCGAGCCGAACAGCGTGCCTTGCGGGCCACGCAGGGTTTCCACCCGGTTCAGGTCGAACAGGTCGATGTCGGGCGTGAACAGCGACAGCGAGATCACGGACTCGTCGAGATAGACCCCGACCTGTTCCTTGACGCCGGGCTGGTCGCGGACGACCTGGCCGGCCGAGACGCCGCGCACCGACACCTGGCTCTGGCCGGGACCCAGGTTCTGGATCGTCAGGCCGGCGACGTTGCGCGACAGGTCCTCCAGAGTGACGGCGCCCGAACGCTGGATGTCCTTTTCGGTCTGGGCGTTGATCGAGAAGGGGATGTCCTGGATCGTCGCGTCGCGCTTGGTGGCGGTGACGATGATCTCGTCGACGGCGGTGGAGTTCTGCTGCTGCGCCGCCGCGAGGGCCGGCATCAGGATCAGTGTGGAGAGCGCGCTGGCGCCCAGCAGCGCGCGACGCGCCTGACGGCGCGATGTAGCTTTGGTCATTCTTACCTCCCGTACGGCATTTTTTGGCGCCGCGAGGTCGAGCTCGCGGCGCAATCGCAGCGTTCATCCTGGAATCATGGAAAGTCAACGCGAAACGAAAAGCTGAGAAATCAGTGTTTTAGACACCGGTGTCGGAAGCTTTCGAAATCGACGTATGAAAAGTGGGTCGGCCAGCGATCGGACTGACGTTGACGCGCACGTGATCTTTCGCACCGCGAAAAGCCGGTCTAGGGTGGGCGCAATTCAAACTAATGTTTTAACGGGGAGTGCGCCTCAATGCGCGAAGCGGTCATCGTCTCTTACGCCCGCACGGGCCTGGCCAAGTCCGTTCGCGGCGGCTTCAACAACACCCATGGCGCGGCCATGGCCGGTCACGCCATCCAGCACGCCGTGTCGCGCGCCGGCCTGGAAGGGGCCGAGGTCGAGGACGTGGTCCTGGGCTGCGGCGGTCCCGAAGGCGCCACCGGCATGAACGTCGCCCGCAACGCGGCGATGTGGGCCGGCCTGCCGGTGACCACCTCGGGCCAGACCGTCAATCGCTTCTGCTCGTCGGGCCTGCAGGCGATCGCCACGGCCGCCAACTATGTCCGCAACGACGGCGCGCCCGTCGCGGTCGGCGGCGGCGTCGAGTCGATCTCGCTGGTCAATGCCGGCGGCCACATGAACCGCTACCACATCACCGAAGAGAAGCTGCTCAAGACCCATCCGGCCCTGTGGATGGCGATGATCGACACCGCCGACATCGTGGCCAAGCGCTACAATGTCAGCCGCGAGTATCAGGACGAATACGCCCTGCGCAGCCAGCAGCGCATCGCCGCCGCCCAGGCCGCCGGCCTGTTCGACAACGAGATCGTGCCGATGGCCACCAAGATGAAGGTGGTCAACAAGGAGACCAAGGAAGAGAGCCTGGTCGACTACGTCGTCAGCAAGGACGAGTGTAATCGTCCCGAGACGACGCTGGAGGGCCTGGCCAAACTGGAACCCGTCAAGGGTCCGGGCAACTTCGTCACCGCCGGCAACGCCAGCCAGCTGTCGGACGGCGCCGCCGCCGTGGTGATCATGGAAGCCAAGGAAGCCGCCAAGCGCAACCTCGAGCCGCTGGGCCTGTTCAAGGGTTTCGCCATCGCCGGCTGCGAGCCCGACGAAATGGGCATCGGCCCGGTCTTCGCCGTGCCGCGCCTCTTGGAACGCCACGGCCTGAAGGTCGACGACATCGACCTGTGGGAGCTGAACGAGGCCTTCGCCTCGCAGTGCCTGTACAGCCGCGACAAGCTGGGCATCGATCCGGAGAAGTACAACGTCAACGGCGGCTCGATCGCCATCGGCCACCCGTTCGGCATGACTGGCGCCCGCTGCGCCGGCCACCTGCTGCTGGAAGGCAAGCGCCGCAAGGCCAAGCTGGGCGTGGTGACCATGTGCATCGGCGGCGGCATGGGCGCTGCCGGTCTTTTCGAGATCTTCTAAACAGACCCCGAAAAGTTCCATTTCGACCCTGAAATAAGGCCGGGAACCGTTAAGGCGGTTTCCGGCCTTTCTTGTCGGATCAGGACACCTTCGTCGCGTTTCCAGGAACGCTGGTCGACGAGCTCTTGAACCCGACGCGAGCGGGGCCATATGCGCCTCCGTCAGCGTCCGCGATTGTCGCTTCACGACGCAGACCAG
Source organism: Caulobacter sp. GW821-FHT12D05 (assembly GCF_058807295.1). Classification (NCBI taxonomy): domain Bacteria; kingdom Pseudomonadati; phylum Pseudomonadota; class Alphaproteobacteria; order Caulobacterales; family Caulobacteraceae; genus Caulobacter; species Caulobacter sp. GW821-FHT12D05. Next base: position 73,009 of record NZ_JBXAQO010000003.1, on the reverse strand, counting down.
AGATCAGGACCATGGCCAGCAAGGCCTTCTTCGCCGTCGCCCTCCTCATCGCCGCCGCCATCGGCCTGGCGTTGCCGACCCCCAATGCGCCGCATGGGCCGCAGACGACCCAGTCGTCGTTCCAGACGATCGCCCTGAACAAGGGCTGATAGAGAAAGGGCTCCCCGGTTTCCCGGAGAGCCCTTGAAGTCTCTATTGATCGGCTAAACGATCAGAACTCTTCCCAGTCCTCGCTGACCGCCACGGCGGTGTTGCCACGCGACACCGGCGCGGGACGCGAGACGGGTTTGGCCCGGTTGACCACCGGCGTCGCCGGGCGCTGACCCGGACGCGAAGCCTGCGGCACGGCGGCGTTTTCCGCGCCGACCTTGAAGCGCGACACCATGCTGGCCAGCGAACCGGCTTCGTTCTTCAGCGAGTGGGTCGCGGCCGTGGCTTCTTCCACCATGGCGGCGTTCTGCTGGACGACCTGGTCCATCTGGTTCACGGCCGTGTTGACCTCGTTCAGGCCAGTGGCCTGTTCGGTGGTCGAGGCCGAGATCTCCTGCATCAGGGCGTCGATCGAGGCGACCTGCTCGACGATGCGGTTCAACGCCTCGCCTGTCTGGCCGACCAGGTCCACGCCCGCCCCGACCTGCTGGGTCGAGGTCGAGATCAGGGTCTTGATTTCCTTGGCCGCGTCGGCCGAGCGCTGGGCCAGGGCCCGCACTTCCTGGGCGACGACGGCGAAGCCACGACCGGCTTCACCGGCGCGCGCGGCTTCGACGCCGGCGTTGAGGGCCAGCAGATTGGTCTGGAAGGCGATCTCGTCGATCACGCCGATGATCTGGCTGACCTGGCTGGACGAGGTCTCGATCTCGGTCATGGCCGAGACAGCCTGGCCGACGATGCGGCCCGAGCGCTCGGCGTCCGAACGGGCGGCGGCCACGACCTGCGAGGCTTCCTTGGCGCCCGCGGCGGTCTTGCGGACCGTGGCGGTGATCTCGTCCAGGGCGGCGGCGGTCTCTTCCAGGGCGGCGGCCTGCTGCTCGGTGCGGCGCGACAGGTTGTTGGAGGCTTCAGCGATCTCGTCCGAGCCGGCGTTGACGCCGCCGGTGGCCGCGACGATGGCCTTCATGGCTTCCTGCAGCTTGGCGACGGCTTCGTTGAAGTCCTCGCGCAGTTGCTGGTAACGGCCGGCGAACGGCGCGTCGATACGGGCGGTCAGGTCGCCGCCGGCCAGGCGCGACAGGCCCGAGGCCAGGGCCTCGACCACTTCGGCCTGCTCGGCCTCGGCGGCGCGGCGCTCGTCGTCGTTGGCGGCGCGGTCACGCTCGGCGGCCGTGCGGGTGCTCTCGGCGTCCTGCTCGACGCGGATCTTGGCGATCGCGGCTTCCTTGAAGTGGATCACGGCGGCGGCCATCTGGCCGACTTCGTCGCGGCGGTCGGTGGCCGGAACGTCGATGGCGTTGTCGCCCGAGGCCAGGCGGCGCATGGCGGCGGTCATGGCGGCGACCGGCTTGGCGATCGAGGTCGACAGCAGCAGACCACCGCCCAAAGCAATGGCGGCGCTCAGCAGGATGCCTGCGGTCAGCACCAGGTTCGACAGCGCCTGGGCCTTCTTCTGGGCCAGGGCCTCGGCGTCGATCTGGGCCTGGGCCCAGGTCTGGATGGCTTCCAGGGCGTCTTCGACCGGCACCACGGCCTTGTCGGCGACGCCGTCGTTACGGACCAGCTCGACGGCCTGCGGACGGGTGGCCGGATCAGCGCCCAGCTTCAGGGCCGGATCGATGGCTTCCTTGCGGTAGCCGGCATAGGCGTCGCGGATCGCCTGCACCTGGGCCTTGTCGGCCTGCAGCGTGTCCAGCTTGTCCAGGGCGCCGAAGAACTTGACCTTGTGCACGGTCTCGATGCGCTTGACGTAATAGTCGTCGCCCGAAAGCAGATAGCCGCGCAGCGAGTTTTCCTGGCGGGTCAGGCGGAAGGTGGCCGTGTCGGCCGCCTGCATCACCTTGTAGGCGCGGTCGGTGCGCGCGACCGAGTGTTCCAGAACCTTGGAGTTGATGAACAACGCCACGCCCATCGTCGCGATGGTCGCCAGCAGCACGCCGAACACGACCAGCAGTTTCGTGGGGATCCTGAAATTGCCGAAATTCACCGCAGCCTCCGAGGTTCTCGCGAGGTTCGGTCAGGACGAGACTAGCCCCCTAGCCTGCGTGCAACCGAACACACCGCCATCTTTGAGGTCTACAAGGTTGCTGGGCTGTTAACTGTACTGTGGCGGAAGGTCGCAGGATCCTTCCGGTTTCCGTCACAAACTCAACGACTTGCGTACAAGTTGCAGACGCTCGGCCGATACCTGCGCGCGAACGCGGCGAGGCCGGCGACAGCTGGCACTCGCTCCGAACACGGATAAAACCCTTAGTGCGCCTCGTCCCAGTTCTTGGCGGCGCGGGCGTCAACGGTCAGCGGGATCGACAGGGCGACGGCCGGCTCGGCCGCCTTTTCCATCACCGCCTTCACCACGTCACAGGTCCGGTCGGCCTCGCCTTCGGGAACTTCGAAGACCAGTTCGTCGTGCACCTGCAGCAGCATCTTGGCCTCCAGGCCAGCGGCCGTCAGAGCCGCGGGCATGCGGACCATGGCCCGGCGCATGACGTCGGCGGCCGCGCCCTGGATCGGGGCATTGATCGCCGCGCGCTCGGCGAACTGCCGGTGGGCGGCGGACTTGGCCTCGATGTCCGGAATATTGATCTTCCGACCGAAGATGGTCGTGACATAGCCGTGCTCGCGCACGAAGGCCTTGGTCGCGTCCATATAGGCCTGGATGCCCGGGAAGCGCTCGAAATAGGTCTTGATATAGGCCCCGGCCTCGCCCTGGCCGATGCCCAGCTGGTTGGCCAGGCCGAAGGCGCTGATGCCGTAGACGATGCCGAAATTGATGGCCTTGGCCCGGCGACGGATCATCGGGTCCATGCCCTCGATCGGCGTGTCGAACATTTCCGAGGCCGTCATGGCGTGGATGTCCAGGCCTTCCTGGAAGGCCTTCTTCAGCTGCGGGATGTCGCCGATGTGGGCCAGCAGGCGCAGCTCGATCTGGCTGTAGTCGGCGCTGATCAGCACATTGCCCGGCGCGGCCACGAAGGCCTTGCGGATCTTGCGGCCTTCCTCGGTGCGGACCGGGATGTTCTGCAGGTTGGGATCGGACGAGGACAGCCGCCCCGTCGTCGTCGCGGCCAGGGCGTAGGAGGTGTGCACCCGGCCCGTGCTTTCGGCGATCGCGGCGATCAGGTTCTCGGTATAGGTGCCCTTCAGCTTGGACAGCTGACGCCAGTCCAGCAGGACGCGCGGCAGCTCGTGTTCCAGCGCCAGGCTTTCCAGCACGTCGCTGTCGGTCGACCACTGGCCGGTGGCGGTCTTCTTGCCGCCCTTCATGTTCATCTCGCCAAACAGCACGTCGCCGATCTGCTTGGGGCTGCCCAGGTTGAACGGACGCCCGACCAGTTCCTGGGCGCGCTCCTCGAACTTGGCCATGCGCAGCGAGAACTCGTTGGAGAGCAGGCGCAGCGCCTCGGGATCGACGCGGACGCCGTTGTTCTCCATCTGCGCCAGCACGGTCGGCAGCGGGCGTTCCAGGGTCTCGTAGACCGTGGCCAGACCCTCGCGCGCCAGGCGGGGCTTCAGCACCTGCCACAGGCGCAGGGTGACGTCGGCGTCCTCGGCGGCGTAGGCGGTCGCCTCGGGCAGGGCCACGTGCTTGAAGCTGATCTGCCCCTTGCCCGTGCCGCAGACCTGCTTGAACGGAATCGGCTTATGGCCCAGCCACAGCTCCGACAGCTCGTCCATGCCGTGACCGTGCAGGCCGGCCTCCAGCACGTAGGAGATCAGCATGGTGTCGTCGATCGGCGCGACCTGGATGCCGTACCGCGACAGCACTGCGATGTCATACTTGGCGTTCTGGGCCACCTTCAGCACCGCCGGATCTTCCAGCAGCGGCTTGAGGGTCGCGATGACGTCGGCCAGCGGGATCTGCTCGATGTCGGCGGGGGCCTCGAAGGCCAGGCCGTCGGCCTTCTCGCAATGGCCCAGAGGGATGTAGCAGGCCTCGCCGGCCGCCACGGCCAGGGAGATGCCGCACAGGCCGGCGGTGGCCGAACCCAGCGCGTCGGTCTCGGTGTCGAAGGCCACCACGCCCTTGACGGTCGCCTTGGCGACCCAGGCCTTCAGGGTGTCGAGATCACGCACACAGGCATAGGCCGCGTGGTCGATCTGGACCGGCTCGGCTACAGGATTGGCGGCGGCGCGGGCGGCCGCGCCCATGTACGAGACCGTGGTGACCGGGGCCTTGGGCTGAGCCGCCGGCGGGCGGTCCAGCGTACCAGGCGTCGCGGCGGCCGAGCCGTCGCCGACCCGGCGGGCCAGGGTGCGGAATTCCATCTGCTCGAGGAAGGCGGCGAGCACCTCCTTGTCGGGCTCGCGCACCTTCAGCTCGTCCAGCGGCTGGGGCAGCGGCGTGTCGCAGTCCAGCTTCACCAGGGCCCGCGACAGGCGGATCTGGTCGGCGAAGTTGATCAGGGTCTCGCGGCGCTTGGGCTGCTTGATCTCGCCGGCCCGCTCCAGGAGCGTGTCGAGGTCGCCATATTCGGTGATCAGCTGGGCGGCGGTCTTGATGCCGATGCCGGGCGCGCCCGGAACGTTGTCGACGCTGTCGCCGCACAGGGCCTGAACGTCGACGACCTTGTCGGGATAGACGCCGAACTTCTCGAACACCTGCTCGCGGTCGATGCGCAAGCCCTTCATCGGGTCGAACATCGAGACGCCGTCGCCGACCAGCTGCATCAGGTCCTTGTCGGACGAGACGATGATCGCCTCGCCGCCGACTTCGCGGGCCTTGCAGGCATAGGCGGCGATCAGGTCGTCGGCCTCGTAGCCGGGCAGCTCGATGGCCGGCACGCCGAACGCCAGGGTCGCCTCGCGCACCAGCGGAAACTGCGGGATCAGGTCTTCCGGCGGCGGCGGACGGTGGGCCTTGTACTGGTCGTACAGGCTGTTGCGGAACGTCTTCTCCGAGTGGTCCCAGATCACGGCCAGGTGCGTGGGCGTATCGCCCTGCATGTCGCGCATCAGCTTCCACAGCATGTTGCAGAAGCCCTGGACGGCACCCACCGGCAGGCCGTCGCTCTTGCGGGTCAGCGGCGGCAGCGCGTGATAGGCGCGGAACAGATAGGCCGAGCCATCGACCAGGAAGAGCCGGACGGCGGGGCCGTCCTGGGTCAGTTCGGAAGCGTTCGGAAGCGGGGGCGCGGCGACGTCGGTCATGGCGGCAACATAGGGGGCCGGACGTGCGTCGGGAACCCTCTGGCGAACCACGAATGACTGGCTTATTCTCCACTTAAGGTCGAGCAGCGAAGGGGTCGCGCGCGGGCCTATGCTCAGGGTTTCACCGTGTCGCGTAAGCTTCTGCCGGCGCTGCTCGCCGCTGGCCTTTCCATCGCCTGTGTCCACGCCGCCTGGGCCGACGACGACGATGACAATCCGATCAAGACCGAGGGCTGGAAGCCGCGCTTCCAGGTTCACGTGCCCAAGGACAAGATGAAGGCCGCCTTCCCCAAGGGCGCGAAGGCCACCGGCAAGGCGTCGCTGGACTGCGTGGCGGCCGAGGGCGGCAAGCTGGCCGACTGCAGGATCGCCAAGGAAGACCCCGCCGGCCAGGGCTTTGGCCAGGCGGCGCTGTCGGTGGTGGGCTATGAGCGGATCAAGGCCACGGACGAGGCCGGCGCCTCGGTGGTCGGGCGGCCGGTGCGGACCAACTTCGAGTTCCTGGCCCCCGGCGACGCCGATCCCAACTGGCTGCGCAAGCCGACCGGCGCCCAGATCGCCAATGTCTTCCCCAAGAAGGCCATCGAGGACGGCATCGCCGGCAAGGCCACGATCCAGTGCCAGGTCACCGTCGAGGGCTTCCTGCAGAACTGCTTCGTGCGCAGCGAGTCGCCCAAGGGTTACGACTTCGGCCTGGCCGGCCTGCAGCTGGCCCCGCAATTCCTGATGACGCCCAAGATCCGTGGCGGCCAGGCCGTGACCGGCGGCAAGGTGACGATCCCGATCAACTGGGGCGCGCCCAATCCCTCCATGATCCTGGGCAGCACCGCGGTCGTGCTGGACCCGCCGTGGACCCGCGTCCCGACCCAGGCCGCGGTCGACGCCGCCTGGCCCAAGGAGGCCGCCGGCCTGCCCTCGGGCCAGGCCGCCCTGCGCTGCGGGCTGGACAAGACTGGCGGGCTGGATGACTGCGAGATCATCTCCGAACTGCCGCGCGGCAAGGGCTTCGGCAAGGCCGCCAAGGTCCTGGCCAAGGACTTCCGCCTCACCTTCGCACCGGAGGAAGCAAAGGCGGCGACGCGCGTGAAGATCGACGTGCCGTTCCGCTTCCGTGACCCGGCCCTGCCGGACGCGCGCAAGATGACCAAGCCGCGCTGGATCCGCACCCTGGGTCCCGACGCCATGGTCGCGGTCTATCCCGAGGCGGCGGTCAAGGCCGGCGTACGCTCCGGAGAGGGCGCGGTGACCTGCACCGTCACCGCCACGGGCGAACTCGCCGACTGCCAGGCCGCGCGCGAGACGCCGGCCGGCCTCGACTTCGGCGCCGCGGCGATCAAGGCCGCCGCGATCATGCGCATGAACCCGTGGACCAAGGAGGGCGACACGGTCGACGGCCTGCGCATCACCATCCCGATGAGCTTCACCCTGGAGGACGTGCCGGCCGCGCCGCCTAAGCCCTAAAGGCCCCGCCAGCTTTCCTCGCCTTGCGCCCGCCTGGCTTGAGGCGTACGGGAACCACGCTCCGCGCGGTACGCGGACAGAAGTTTCAGGAGAGCGCGATGGGTTACCGGGTCGCCGTGGTCGGCGCCACGGGCAATGTGGGCCGCGAGATGTTCAACATCCTCGAGGAAGTCAAATTCCCGGTCGACAAGATGCACGCCATCGCCAGCCGCAAATCCATCGGCGTCGAGGTCTCGTTCGGCAACAAGATCCTGCACTGCGAGGACCTTGAGCAGTTCGACTTCTCGACCGTCGACATCGTGCTGATGAGCGCCGGCGGCGCCATCTCCAAGGCGTGGGGCGAGAAGATCGGCGCGGCCGGTCCGATCGTCATCGACAACTCCAGCCACTTCCGGATGGACCCGGACGTGCCGCTGGTGGTGCCGGAAGTGAACCCGAACGCCGTCGACAAGCTGCCCAAGAACATCATCGCCAACCCCAACTGCTCGACCGCGCAGCTGGTGGTGGTGCTGGCGCCCCTGCACGCCGAAGCCAAGATCAAGCGCGTCGTCGTCTCGACCTACCAGTCGGTGTCGGGCGCCGGCAAAGAGGGCATGGACGAGCTGTGGGACCAGACCAAGGGCGTCTTCGTCCTGGGCGCCCCGCCGCCCAAGAAGTTCACCAAGCAGATCGCCTTCAACGTCATCCCGCACATCGATGTGTTCATGGAGGACGGCTACACGAAGGAAGAGTGGAAGATGATGGCCGAGACCAAGAAGATCTTGGATCCGGCGATCAAGCTGACCGCCACCGCCGTGCGCGTGCCGGTCATGGTGGGCCACGCCGAGTCGGTGAACATCGAGTTCGAGACCCCGCTGGACGAGGAAGACGTCCGCGAGATCCTGCGCGACGCCGATGGCGTGGAAGTCATCGATAAGCGCGAGGACGGCGGCTACATGACGCCGAAGGAAGCCGCCGGCGAGTTCCCGGTCTATGTCTCGCGCATCCGCACCGACCCGACCGTCGAGAACGGCATCGCGCTGTGGTGCGTGGCCGATAATCTGCGCAAGGGCGCGGCGCTCAATGCCGTGCAGATTGCTCAGCTCCTGCACGACAAGGGCCTGATCAAGCAGAAGACCCCCGCCTAAGATCCGAAATCCGCAACTAGCGGGTGGAAATCAGGGCTCCCGGGGCAGACCTCCCGGGAGCCCTTTTTCATTTCAGACCATGAGGACGACGCCATGTCGGCGAGCGTGAACGAGAGTCAGACCGAAAGTCGCGCCGCCTACGCCGCCGGCGTGGGCTGCTACGTGCTGTGGGGCTTCCTGCCGCTGTATTTCCACCTGCTGTCGAACCTGGGTGTCACCTCGTGGGAGATGATCGCCCACCGCTCGTTGTGGTCGGTGCTGTGGGCTGGGGGCCTCGTGCTGATCGCCAAGCAGGGCGGCCAGGTCGCCCAGGTGCTGCGCCAGCCCAAGACGCTGGGCGTGCTGGCCCTGTCGACCCTGGCGATCTTCAGCAACTGGACGATCTATGTCTTCGCGGTCAACGCCGGCCACGTGATCGAGGCCAGCCTGGGCTATTACATCAACCCGCTGATGAACATGGCCGCCGGCGCCCTGCTGTTTCGCGAGCGCATGACCACCGAGGGCAAGGTCGCCATCGGTTTCGCGGCCGTCGGCGTGGCCATCCAGACCCTGGCCCTGGGCCACCTGCCGATCGTCTCGCTGGGCCTGGCCCTGACGTTCTGCGCCTACGCCATCCTGCGAAAGCAGGTGAAGGCCGACGCCCAGACCGGTCTCTTCGTCGAGTGCGCCTATCTGGCCCTGCCGGGCTTGGCCTATGTCTGGTTCTTGCAATCGAGCGGCCAGGGGCACTTCGGCGCCGGCGCGGGGGTCACCGGCCTGCTGGCCCTGGCCGGCCCGGCCACGGTCGTGCCGCTGGCGCTGTTCGCCTGGTCGGCTCGCCGCCTGCCGCTCAGCGCCGTCGGTTTCCTGCAGTTCATCGCCCCGACCTTGCAGTTCGCCTTGGGCGTGGCGTTCGGCGAGGCGTTCACGCCGCTGCGGGCGCTGTCGTTCGTGTTCATCTGGCTGGGCGTGGCGACCTTCGCCTACGGTGCCTGGAAGAAGACGCGGGCCCTGGCGCCGGCCTGACGGCCGGTCCATGGTCGACGCCATGGACGAAGCCATCTCCAAAGGTCGCGGCCGGCTGATCCTGGCCGCGACCGTGCTGGGCTCCAGCCTGGCCTTCATTGACGGCTCGGTCGTCAACGTCGCCCTGCCGACGATCCGCAGCGCGCTGAGTGCGCGGCCGGAAGAGATCCAGTGGATCGTCAACGCCTACCTGCTGCTGCTCGGCTCGTTGGTCCTGATCGGCGGCTCGGCCGGCGATCGCTGGGGGCGGAGGAAGGTGTTCGTGATCGGCGTGATCCTGTTCGCCCTCGCTTCCCTGGCCTGCGCCCTTTCGCCAAGCATCGCCTGGCTGATCGCCGCCCGCGCCTTGCAGGGGATCGCCGCCGCCCTGGTCGTGCCCGCCAGCTTGGCGATCCTGGGCGCGGCCTTCGACGAAGAACGACGCGGGCCGATGATCGGCGCCTGGGCCGGGTTCGGGGCGGTGACCGGCGCGCTCGGACCGGTGCTGGGCGGCTGGCTGGTCGACGCGGTGTCGTGGCGCGCGGTCTTCCTGATCAACCTGCCGATCGCCGCCGCCACCGTCTGGCTGACCCTGAAGGCGGTCCCCGAGAGCCGCGATCCGGACGTCCAGCACCTGGACTGGCGCGGCGCGATCCTCGCCGCCGCCGGCCTGGGCGCCCTGACCTGGGGCCTCACCGCGGCCGGCGAGCGCGGCTGGACCAGCCCCGCCGTCTGGAGCGCCATCGTCGCCGGCGCGGCGATCCTGGTCGGCTTCGTGGTGCTGCAAGGCCGCGAGGCGCATCCGATGATGCCGCTGTCGCTGTATCGCTCCCCGACCTTCAGCGGCGCCAACCTGCTGACCCTGGCCCTCTATTTCGGCCTGACCGGCGCGATGTTCTTCCTGCCCTACGAGCTGATCGCCAAGCACGGCTACAAGGCCGCGGAGGCCGGCGCGACCCTGCTGCCGCTGTCGGCGGTGATGGGGACGTTGTCGGGCCTCGCCGGCCGGATCGCCAACAAAGTCGGCGCGCGGGCGATGCTGACGGTTGGACCGATCACCGCCGGCGTCGGCTTCGCCTTGCTGGGCATGCCGTGGATCGCCAGCGGCTTCTGGACGGGCGTGCTACCCGGTCTGCTGGTGCTGGCCCTCGGCATGACGATCAGCGTCGCGCCCCTGACCAGCACGGTGATGGCGGCGGTTCCCTCCAGTCATTCCGGCGTGGCGTCAGGCATCAACAACGCCGTCGCCCGGATCGCCGGCCTGCTGGCCGTGGCGGTGCTGGGCCTGGTCTATTTCGCGCCCGGAGGCGGCGGCTATCCGTGGGTGATGGGTATCAGCGCCGTAGCGGCGATCGTGGCGGGCCTGGTCGGCGCGGCGACCATCAGAAGCGGTGGGCCAGGCCCACGACCAGCTCCAGGTCCGGCGTCCGCCGGTTAAGGCCGACATAGGCCGAGGCGTCCAGCTGAACGTCGTGCAGCTGCTTGGGCGTCCAGGCGGCGGTCAGGTCGAAGCTGGCCTGGGTGACATGGCCCGACGGATCGTCGTCGCGATCGACCCACAGCTCCGCGCCCAAGTTCACCGGCCCCACCGCGCGACCGACACCGCCGGCCAGGGCGTAGCCCGCGTGGCGACCCGCGCCCGAAGCGTTCTCGCGCGCCTCGACCTGCGGCGACAGGCTCAGCGACCAGTCGGCATTGAGCGGGATCGAGACGGGCACGACCACCCCGCCCTGCCAGACGTCACTGCCGATCCCGTGCGCGCCAGTCGGGGCGGTGACATAGGGCTGGACGGCGACCGAGAGGCCATCACCCGCCGGGTTCTTCAGCGACCACCGCAGGGCAGCGCCCAGGTCGCCGGCGCCCGAGACGGTGTCGATGACGCCGTGGTCCTTGGTCCGCACGCGCTCATGGGCGGTCCAGCTCAGCTGGCCTTCGATGGTCGAGGTCAGGCCCAGCCGCAGCTCCAGCCCGCCGTACGAGACGTCGTCGACCGAGACCCCGCCCCCGCGCGTGAAGGCCGCGTCGACACCGCCGACCTCGGCCTGGAAGCGGCCCTTGTCCAGGACGCACGGCGGCGAGCCCTTGCCGGGCCGGTCGGCGCAGAAGTCGCGCTCTTCAGCATGCGCCGCGCCCGCCAGAACCAGGAAGGCGAGCGCCGCGCGGATCACAGGGAAGCGTAGGCCGCTTCGATCAGCTTCACCGCGCGCGGGTCGCCGATCAGGGCCGCGCCCTGCTTGTTCATCACATAGGCTCCCGAGACGCCGCGCGTCGGGTCGGCGAAGGCGCACGAGCCGCCCCAGCCCGAGTGACCGAACGCCTCGGCCGTCGGACCGTAGAACAGGTTCGGCTCATTACGCATGAAGCCCGCGCCCCAGCTGATCTCGTAGGGCAACACGAGGTCCTGGCCACGGATGCGCTGGGCGCTGGCGGCCTTGATGCCCGCCGGGGTGATCAGCGAGCGGCCATCCAGGCTGCCGCCGCTGGCCAGGGCGCCCATCAGGCGGGCCAGGGCCGGCGCGGTGGCGTGGCCGTTGGCCGAGGGGATCTCAGCCCGCCGCCACTCGGCCGCGCTCTTGCCGCCGGGCGACGACCAGGGCTTGAGGAAGGCGGCGGTCAGGGCGGGATTGATCTCGCCGAACTGCGGCATAGCGGTCGGGCGCATCAGGTCGGCGACGCGGCCGTGCTCGCTGTCGGGCAGGCCGATCCAGAGGTCGAGGCCCAGCGGCGCGGCGATATCCTCGCGCAGCGCCGTGCCCATGGTCCGGCCGTCGACCCGGCGGAAGATTTCGCCGGCGATGTAGCCGTAGGTAACGGGGTGGTAGCCGCTGGCCGAGCCGATCGGGAACAGCGGGGCCATGGCGGCCAGCTTGGCGCACGTGGCGTCCCAGTCGAACCAAAGCGCCGGATCGGTCTCGTCCGGGAAACCGGAGAGCCCGGCCTGGTGCGACAGGGCCTGCTCGACGGTGACCTCGGCCTTGCCGGCTTGCGCGAACTCCGGCCAGACGTCGGCGACGGGCTGGTCGTAGGCCAGCCGGCCTTCGTCCACCAGCCGCGCGACCAGCAGGGCCGCCACGGCCTTGGTGGTCGAGAACAGGGCCGTCAGGGTGTCCGGGCCGAACGGCGTCTCACGCTTGCGGTCGGCATAGCCGCCCATCAGGTCGACGACGATCTCGCCTTCGATGGCGAAGGCGAAACGCGCGCCCAGCTCGCCGTTGTTCTCGAAGTTCGCCTCGAAGACGTCGCGGACGTGGGCGAAGCGGTCAGGGCACAGGCCGGTGATGTCGACGCTCATCGCTTAGGCCAGTCGCTCGATACGCACCGTCGGCGAAGTCTGCTTGATGCGCGCGCCCATGGCGACGATCGGCAGCTCCGGCGCGTTCCAGATGTTGGCGGCGGTGATGGTCTCGGCCACGCCGCCGACGGCGCGGGCCAGGCCGTACGAGAAGGTCTGCCCCTCCAGGATCGAGGCGGCGTAGAGGGCCGTCAGCAGGTCGCCGGTGCCGTTGGGCGCGCGCTCGGTCTTGGCGTGGGCGGCCAGCCAGGCTTCCTTGTGGTCGGCGAGCACTGCGCCGATCTCGGCCCCGCGCTGGACGGACGAAACCAGGGTCGTCTTGCCCAGCAGGCGCGAGGCCTTCATGGCCGAGATCGGGTCGCGGGCGTCGGTCCCGGTCAGCTTCTGCAGCTCCCAGGAATTGCAGGCCACGACGTCGGCGCGCGGGATCAGGTCGGCGATGATCTCGTCGGCGGTCTCGGTCGGGATGTACAGGCCCTTGCCGGCGTCGCCCATGGTCGGGTCGACCACCACGATGGGTCGGCGGGTCGCCGCGCCGTTGGGCCGGGGCGCTTCACGCACGGCGTCGATCACCCGCGCGGCGGCGCGCGCCTGGGCGGCGGTGGCGAAGTAGCCGGTGATGACCAAGTCGACCAAGCCGAACAGCCCGTTGGCCTCGATGCCGTCCAGCATGCCCTCGAACACCTCGATCGGCACGGGCGCGCCGCCGGGCAGACCCCAGCCGGGGTGGCGGCCATACAGAACCGTCGGCACGACCATCGAGTCGATGCGGAATTGCGCCAGGGCGGTGGCCTGAGCCGTCGCGCCCACCTGGCTGCCGGCGACGTGGCTGGAAAGGATCAAGGCTAGCGGCATGCAAAAGCGATTAGCCGAGCAATGCGGACTTGAATAGGGCGCTTTCGCCGAAGCGATCAAAAGAGAAAGGCCCGCCATCGCTGGCAGGCCTTCCCCTTGGATTTTCAAACGATTTCCGTAGCGGAACTGTCGCTAATTCTGTTGACGCGCGTCCGGGCGGCGAACCGCCCACACTTCGCCTAACGCGCTCTTAGTAGCGATAGTGGTCCGGCTTGAACGGGCCGGTTTCCGGCACGCCGATATAGTCGGCCTGGTCCTTGCGCAGGGTCGAGAGCTTGGCGCCCAGCTTCTCCAGGTGGAGGAAGGCGACCTTCTCGTCCAGGTGTTTGGGCAGGGTGTAGACTTGGTTCTGGTAGGCGTCCTTGTTCGTCCAGAGCTCGATCTGAGCCAGCGTCTGGTTGGTGAACGAGGCCGACATCACGAACGAGGGGTGGCCCGTGGCGTTGCCCAGGTTCACCAGGCGGCCTTCCGACAGCAGGATGATCTTCTTGCCGTCCGGGAATTCCACGTGGTGGACCTGCGGCTTGATCTCGTCCCACTTGAAGTTCTTCAGGCCGGCGACCTGGATCTCCGAGTCGAAGTGGCCGATGTTGCAGACTATGGCGTTGTTACGCATCTGCCGCATGTGATCGACGGTGATGACGTCCTTGTTGCCCGTGGCGGTGACGAAGATGTCGGCCCGGCCGGCGACGTCGTCCAGGGTCTGGACCTCATAGCCTTCCATCGCCGCCTGCAAGGCGCAGATCGGGTCGATTTCGGTGACGATCACGCGAGCGCCGCCCTGGCGCAGCGAGGCGGCCGAGCCCTTGCCCACGTCGCCGTAGCCGCAGACCACCGCGACCTTGCCCGACAGCATGACGTCGGTGCCGCGACGGATGGCGTCGACCAGCGATTCACGGCAGCCGTACAGGTTGTCGAACTTCGACTTGGTGACGCTGTCATTGACGTTGATGGCCGGGAACGGCAGGTCGCCCTTGGCGGCCATCTGGTACAGGCGGTGCACGCCCGTGGTGGTCTCTTCCGAGACGCCGCCGATGGCCGCGCGGATGGCCGAGTAGAAGCCCGGCTTTTCGGCCAGGTACTTCTTCATCACCGCGAACAGGGCTTCTTCTTCTTCGTTCTGCGGGTTGTTCAGGATCGACGGATCCTTCTCGGCCTTGGGGCCCAGCACGCAGAGCAGGGTGGCGTCGCCGCCGTCGTCCAGAATCAGGTTCGGGTAGCCGCCGTCGTGCCACTCGAAGATCTTGTGGGCGTATTCCCAGTACTCGACCAGGTTTTCACCCTTGAAGGCGAACACCGGCACGCCCGAGGCGGCGATGGCGGCCGCGGCGTGGTCCTGGGTCGAGAAGATGTTGCACGAAGCCCAGCGGACCTCGGCGCCGAGAGCCGTCAGCGTCTCGATCAGCACGCCGGTCTGGATGGTCATGTGCAGGCTGCCGGCGATGCGGGCGCCCTTCAGGATCTGCTGCGGACCGTACTCGGCGCGCGTGGCCATCAGGCCCGGCATTTCGGTCTCGGCAATAGCCAGTTCCTTGCGGCCGTAGTCGGCGAGCGAGATGTCCTTGACGATGTAGTCGGCCACGTGCGGCTCCTGCGTCGGGTCGTGGAAGTGAGGGTCTTGGGCGCAGTCTATACAACCCCGAGCCCTATCGAGCAATTAACGCATAAAGATATCTTTATGTCTGTCGGAAGTTGACACATCGTCGATTTGCGCGCGCATTAGTTGAGCATATGGAGATGCTCAATGTCAGGACTTCTTCTGGCCTTCGCCCTGCTGGCGGCCGACGCGCCGCCCCTGGACGAACAGAGCCTGCGCCAGGCCATGACCGAGGCCGCCGCCAACCCCGGCGCTCGCGCCCTCACCGGCCAGCGCTTTCGCCTCGTCACCCGCTTTGTCGAGGAGAAGCCGCGCAAGTACGGCATCTTCAAGCAGTCCGGCCGCTGGCTGTACGACCGCAAGAAGCAAACGCTGGTCACCTCGGTCGGCCTGGGCGAGATCACCGACCGTAACTTCGGGACCTTCAAGGAAAGCGGCCTGGCCGCCCTGCCGCCGTTGCAGTCGTTCTTCTTCAACGTCGACACCCGGCGCGGGCCGCAGCTGGACGCCAAGGGCCGGCCGCCGGCGTTCATCGTGCGGTCGGCGGTTCCGGGGATCCGGCCAGGAATTCCGGGTCGCCAACCACCACCCACATCCAGCTATGAACTGGCGGACTCGACTCGCGCCGTCAGCTTCGGCCTGGCTATTCCCTACGAGGAGAACGGCCCCTCGGCCCTGCCGGCGGGCATGGCTCCGCTGGAGGTCAGCCAGGCGCGCGGTCGCCGCGACCACGCCGAACGCTTCGCTCGCGACCTGACCCTGGTGGTCGAGGGCGAGATCACCGATCTGGGCCAAAAATCGCAGGTGTTCTGCGGCGGCTATCGCGGCGCGCTGACCTTCAAGGAACTGACCGGCAATACCCCGAACTGGATCAAGGACCGCCAGTGCTTCGTTACGGCGCGGATCGACCACGTCCAGGTGATGCGTGGCGAAAAGGAAGTCAGCGCCTGGCCCAAGGCGCCCAAGGCGGCGGACTAGCGCGTGCGGTACATCGTGACCCAGTAGTCCTCGGGCAGGCCTCGGCAGATCTGCAGCTCGGTCCGCTCGATCAGGACGAAGCCCTTGCCCGTCCAGGCATAGGTGCGGGACTCGCCGCAGTCGGCCAGGCCCCGCCCCTTGGCGTAGCTGTAGAGCTTCTGGTCGTCGGTGTTGAACACGGCGTTGGTGGCCATGGCCCGGGCGTCGCCCGCCCCGCCCAGGTCGGCCAGGCGGACATGACCGCCCTTCTCGTCGGCCAGCACCAGGGCCGAACTGATCTGATAGGCCCCGACCCAGCAGGGGATCACCCACAACACCACGCCCGGCGCCAGACGGTTCGAACTGGGTTCCTCGGGCGCCTGCGCCTGGCAGTCCATCGGCTTCGCCGCGGCCAGCACGGCGGCCGGCGGGGTGTCGGTCAAGCCGTCCTGGCTCACGGGCTTGGCCGCCCGGACCAGCGGCGCGAGCGGCGGCGGCGGAACCGCCGAGGCCGGGGCGGTGCCCTTGGCGACCAGGGCGGTGACGCCGCCAACGCGCTTCTGGCGATCGTCCATTCAGCGCAGACTGGCCGAGCCTCCGGCCAGCGACACGGTAGCGACGGTGCGCTGGCCGTCCTTGGCCTCCAGGGCCTGGCCCCGCGCGATCGCCGCCAGCAGCGCTCGCGTCTGGGCCGGCGAGACCGACCAGGTGCGGTATTCGTCGTCCGTCCCTTCGGGCCGCTCTGTGCGCGCCACGGCCTTGCCGTCGACCGACAGGGTCAGAGGCCCGGAAACGCCCTTGGCGGTCTCGGCGTCGATGCCCAGGTCCAACGTGGCGACCGCCTCGGCTTCAGCGTCACGGCGCAGGCGCAGCACCACGCCGTACGCGTCCTCGGGCGGAAAGCCATAGGCCGTGCACATACGGACATTGTCGCAGGCGACCCACCAGTCCTTGATGGCCACGTCCTCGGCCCGGGCCGGCGCGGCGATCGCCAGCAGCCCCGCCAGCAGGACCGCCGCGCGAAACACTAGAAGCCCAGTTCCGGCTGCATGGCGCCCGGTTGCTGGGTCTCGGGCAGGTGGCAGGTGAAGGTCGAGCCGGCGCCCGGCTCGCTCTCCAGCGCCACCCAGCCGCCGTGCAGCTCGACCAGCGCCTTGACCAGGGCCAGGCCCAGGCCGGGACCACCACGATCGCGGCCAACGAAGCGGTCGAAGATGTGGGCCTGGACGTGGAACGGCACGCCTCGGCCGGTGTCGGAGACGTCCAGCCGAACCTCGCCCAGCGCGCGGCGGGCCTGCAGGGTGACGCGACCGCCGGGCGGGGTCTGGCGCAAGGCGTTCTCGACCAGGTGATCCAGGGTCTGGGCCAGGCGCTTGGCGTCGCCACGGATCAGGCCGACGTCTTCCTCGCACTCGACCGCCAGGGTGACGGCGCCCAGCTGGGCGTCCTTCAGGGCGCGCTCCTGGGCGTTCAGCAGCAGGTCGGCGACGCGGATGTCCTCGATCTCCAGCGCCATCTCGCCGGCGTCGATCTGAGCCATGTCCAGCACGTCGTCAATCGAGCGGGCCAACTGGGTGGCGGCGGCGCGGACGGCGGCCACATGATTGCGGCCGCGCTCGGAGATGCCGTCGGCGCGCTCAAGCAGCTCGGAATAGCCGATGATCGTCGTCAGCGGCGTGCGCAGCTCGTACGAGACGTTGCCGACGAAGTCGCGCTTCAGCCGCTCGGCCTCGGCCAGGGCGGCGGAGCGGTCGGACAGCGCGTTCTGCAGGTCGCGGGTGTCGGTGACGTCGGCGAAGGCGATCAGGGTCGCGCCGTCCGGCAGCGGCCGGCTCTGGTAGACGACGATGCGGTCGTCCGAGGTGCGGACCTCGCCCGACGTCGGGGCGCGCATCTGCGGATCGGGATCGGCCACCCGGCCCTTCAGCTCGCGCCAGAAGGCCAGGTCGTGCAGGCGCGGCACGCACAGCTCGACCACGCCCTCGAAGTCGCCGGCCGCCTCCAGCGAGAAGGCGCTGACGTTCCAGAAGGTCTCGAAGGCCTCGTTGTGCAGGCGCAGGCGGCCGTCCGAGCCGAACACGGCGACGGCGTCGTTCAGCTTGTCGAGGGTCGCCTGCTGCACCTGGATCAGGGCGTTGTACTGGGCCTTCAGGCGCAGCTCGCCGGTGATGTCGGAATAGATCAGCAGCATGCCGCCCAGCGGGTGAGGCTGGCGCACGACCTTGAGGGTGCGTCCGTCGGGCAGGTGCCACAGGTCGTCGGCCTGGGGTCCCAGGTCCTCGTAGCGGGCCAGCTCAGCGGCCTTCCAGCCGGAATAGTCAATGCTCTCGGGCAGGCGGCGGCGCTGACGCAGGCGGTCCAGGATCTCGCCGTGGGTCGGACGGTCGCTCAGCCAGGCCGGCTCCAGGCCCCACAGCTCGGCGAACGAGGTGTTGTAGTAAGACAGCCGCCGCGTCTGGCTGAAGATCGCCACGGCCTCGGCGATGTGGTTCAGGGTCTCGTCGTGGGCCTCGACGTGCTTGCGGAAGGCGTCGCGGACGTCCTCGATCTCGGTGACGTCGGCGCAGAACACGCCCACCCCGCCGCCGTCCAGCGGCTGGGCCGACAGGCGGAACGCCCGGCGGCGGCCTTCCAGATTGATCCAGCGCAGAGCTTCGCGACGCTCGCCCTTTTCCACGGCCTCGACGACCAGGGCGTCGGCGGCGCGATCGAAGCTCTTGCCGGCCAGGGCCGCGGCCGAGGCCGAGGCCGCGCCGACCGCGCGGATGAAGGCGTCGTTGCCCCAGGCCGGCTGACCATCGGCGCCGGCGATCCAGGCGGGCTCGGCCACGCTGTCGACGAAGGCGGCGAAGCGGGTCGCCGACGGCAGGCTGGCGTCACCGCCGCTGGCGGGCGCCAGACGCAGCCAGGCTACGGCGCCGGCCGCGCGGCCCTCGACCGAGATCCAGCCGCCGCTGCCGCGGGCCTCGAACACGCAGGGCTCGCCGCGCTCGAACAGGGCCGTCAGCTTCTGGGCATGACCCGGATCGACCGCGCCCAGGGCGGCGACCACCGCATCGACGCCGGCCGGCGCCCCCAGCACACGGGCGCAGGCGGCCAAGCCCTCGGCCCCGGCGGCCAGGCTGGGACGGCCGCCCTCGACGGCCAGCACGGCGGTGTCGAAGGCCTCGACCCAGGCGGGCGCGTCCAGGGCGTCACCGCCTTGCAGCGTCAGCCGGTTCTTCAGCGCGGCGAGGCGAGCCTCGTAGTTACGGCGCTGCCCCAGCGACCACAGGGTCACGCAAATGGCGAGGCAAACCGCGCCAGCCGCCGCCGCGAGGATCAGGTCGTACGAAGTCATCAGTGCGCCCAGCGGGTCCTCGAATCAGACTTTCAGAATAGTCCGCCTATGGCCAGGGGGGCTATGGGCCAGAGGGGGTATGACTTGGAGGCTATGGCGTCGCGCGCCAATCGCTCTATTTGGAGGGTCATGACCTGGTCCGACCGCTCCGCGCCATCGCTCGACGACTTCGCCGTCCTGGCCAAGCAGGCCTTCGACGCCCTGCCTGACGACTTCCGCAAGCTGTCGGGCGACGTGGTCATCCGGGTCGACGACTTTCCGGCCGAGGACGTCTTGGACAGCCTGGGCATCGAAGATCCCTTCGAGCTGACCGGTCTCTACCAGGGCGTGGACCTGGGCCGCCGCTCGGTGCTGGACTACGGAACCGAGCCGTCGCGGGTCTTTCTCTACCGCCGCCCGATCCTGGACGAGTGGGCCGAGCGCGGCGACGTCACTCTGGGCGACCTGATCGCCCACGTGCTGGTCCACGAGATCGGCCACCATTTCGGCCTGTCGGACGACGACATCCACCGCATCGAGGACGAGGAATGAGCCTGTTCGACGTAGAGTCCTGGCGTGAACGCATGGACGAGCGCTGGTTCGACACCGGCGTGGCCATGGCCGAGAAGGGTGACGTCGACCTCGTGGCGATCGAGGACGAGAAGGTCACCGCCCACGTCACCGGCAGCGTCGGCGACCTCTACGTCGTGGAACTGCGCGCCCCGAACGGCGAGGGCTCCTGCACCTGCCCCGGCTTCGAGAAGTTCGGCGCCTGCAAGCACCAGGCGGCCGTGGTCACCGCCGCCAACGCGGCCGACCTGACCAAGGTCCGCGACCGCATGGCCAAGCTGCGCGACGGCCTGGCGCTGGACACCAAGGACGCCCTGGTCGAACGCCTGGCCGAACTGGCCCGCGTGCAGCCGGGCGTGCTGGCGGCGCTGGAGGGGCGCGGCTGATGGAGACGTTCGCGACCGCCCGGCTGAAGGCTACAAAGCTCTCGCCGGCGGATCGCGACGACCTGGTGGCGCTGCACCTCGATCCGGAAGCCTCACGCTATCTGGGCGGCGTCCGTTCGCCCGAAGCCACCGACGCCTATATCGAGACCGGCCTGCGCCACTGGAGCGACCATGGCGTCGGCCTGTGGACCCTGCGCACGGCCGACGGCGCCTTCGTCGGCCGCTCGGCGCTGCGTTATATCGACCTGGAAGGCGTCCGCGAATTCGAGATCGCCTACGCCCTGGCCAGCTCCGCCTGGGGCCAGGGCCTGGCGACCGAGATCGCCACGGCGATGGTCGATCTCTGGCGCGAGCGGTGCGACCAGCCCGAACTGGTCGGCGTCCTCGTGAAGGGTAATGCGGGCTCGGAAAACGTCCTGCGCAAGGTCGGCTTCGCCTACGAACGCGACGCGCGGTTCCATGAAGCGGGCTGCGGCGTCTTCCGGCTGCGGCGCTAGCTCACCAGAGGCGGCGGACCGGACCCCAGGCGGGGATCTCCGCCGCGTGGGTCACGACGAGGCCGTCGGGATGGCGGACCTGGACTCGGAACTCCAGCGCCCGGTCGCGGCTCAGCAGAAAGCCGCCTGATCCGATGTTGCGCACGCTCAGCACCACGCCCTCATCGGCGAAGTGGGCTCGGATCCGGTGCGCCGAGATACGCCTGACGGCCAGGACGGCGACGACAAAAACCGCCGCGACGGCGGCCTGGCTGAAAAACGGAGCAAAGGAGCCGTGCACGGCGCCCTCCATGGAACCTCGACCTTAGATGGCGCGCCCGTCGCACCCCGCCAAGGGCGCGGCGCTCAAAGAAAATCGTCGAGCGCGGCGCGCTTCCGCTTCGGCTTGGGCCGCTCCCACATCACGCCGGGATAACCCTTCAGCGGGACCAGCTTGCCGCCGCCATAGGCCCAGTCGGGCGCCTCGTCCAAAGACGTGTGGTAGCGCGGCTCGCGTCCGGTGCGGCCGGCGAACAGGGCGCGAGGCAGGTTGATCATGGTGGGGCTGCGCTTGCGCTCCATGAAGATCGGTGTGCCGCAGCGGCTGCAGAAGCCCCGGGTGGTCCCTTCGTGCTCGTGGCGGGTGACCAGGTCCTCGCCGTCCAGCCAGCGGAAACGGCTGCGATAGCTGGCCGTGTAGGTGACATAGGCGCAGCCCTGGGCGTGGCGGCTGGCGGCCGAGTGGTCGTGGAACGACCAGCGGGCCGGGATGCCGATCGCCAGGCGGACCGCGCCGCACGCGCAGGCGCCTTCGGCTTCCTCGGCGGGGGGTTTGAGGGGCTTGGGCATGGGGCGGCTCCGTATGCTGCCCTTCCATAGCCTGATTGCTGCCAGTCGGTGTCAGGATCCAAGTCCCTCCCCCTAGCGGGGGAGGTGTCGACGCGGAGCGGCGACGGAGGGGGAGGGGGAAGAAGCCGGGCCAGGACAACGCCCCCCTCCGGCGCTTCGCGCCACCTCCCCCGCTAGGGGGAGGATCTGAGAACCGTCTCCACCCACGCCGGCACCACCTCACTCGCGGCGCCATAGTGCTTCTCGTCGAACACATAGGCGTTAGCCGACGGCTCGAGATTGATCTCGCAGGTCGCGATCCCCATCGCCCGGGCCTCGGTCACGAAGCCCGCCGCCGGATATACAGACCCCGACGTCCCGATCGACACGAAGAGATCCGCCTCGCTCAGCGCCTCCTCGATCTCGTCCATGAACAGCGGCATCTCGCCGAACCACACGACGTGCGGCCTTGCCCCGCCCTCTTTCCCGCAAGACCCGCAGACAGCCTCGGCGGTCAAAGCCCCACTGTCCGGCCGCGTCGCCTGGCAGTGATGGCAGCGGGTGACCGCCAGCTCGCCGTGCATGTGGATCACGCGCTTCGAGCCCGCTTTCTCGTGCAGGTCATCGACGTTCTGGGTGCAGAGGAAAAGCTCGCCGCCACGCGCCGCTAGCTCGGCCTCGAGCCGCGCCAGGGCGACATGCGCCGCGTTCGGCGCCGCGCCCGCCAGGTTCACCCGCCGCGCATTATAGAAATCCCGCACCAAAGCCGGATTACGCGCGAAACCCTCCGGCGTAGCGACCTCGTTGAGGTCGTATTTGGTCCACACCCCGTCCTTGTCGCGGAAGGTGCCCAGGCCGCTCTCGGCCGAGACGCCGGCTCCGGTCAGCACGAAGATCTTCATTCCGACTCCAGACGATGAAGGTGACGCTGCCGTCATTTTTAATTTGACCCGCCCGCTCACTTGAGTTGACAGTGTTTAGATCGCTGAGGACCCGCGCAAGACGGACCCGGCCATATGGACGTCACCCGGCCGATAGGGAGCGCCGCAATGACCGACAAGAACATCACCAAAGACGCCATGTACGACGCGGTCGCGCCGGACGACTTCGAGTCGATGCTCGAACTCGACCGCTACGGCAACCGCTCCAGCGCCTTCGACAAGATCATTTCCGCGACCCACGACCACTTCTGGGATCCGCTGGACAAGGCCTATATCGATTTCGACGAGCCGTTCGACATGGAGAACCAGGCCCTGGTGCCCGAGGATCTCGTGATCGCCCTGTCGACCGACTACGTCTCCAACCACCTGTCCGATCCCAAGCAGCGTATCCGCTTCATCAACCAGTCGGTGCTGCGCAGCTTCTCGTCGATCCTGCACGGCGAGCAGGGCGCGCTGAACCTGTCGGCCAGCCTGTGCCATGTGCTCAAGGACCAGGGCGCCCAGGAATACGCCGCCAACCAGACCCGCGAAGAGGCCCGCCACGTCACGGCCTTCGCCAAATATATCAAGGTCCGCTGGGGCCGCCCGGTCGAGTGCGGCCCGGCCCTGAAGACGCTGCTGGTCGAGATCATCGGCGCGCCCGAAGTCTATAAGAAGATCATCGGCATGCAGATGCTGGTGGAAGGCCTGGCCATGGGCGCCTTCGCCACCTTCTTCAACAATATCAACGACCCGGTCGGCAAGAAGCTGCTGCAGCTGGTGATGACCGACGAGGCCTTCCACCACAAGTTCGGGAAGATCTGGGCCGACCGCACGGTGCCCAAGCTGAGCCCCGAGGAACACGCCATCATCGAGGACTGGGCGGCGCACTGCTTCCAGACCCTGCTGTTCAACCTGGTCTCGCCGCACCAGCAGCTGGACCTCTACCGCGAGTTCGGCCTGGATCCCGACAAGGTGGTCGAGGAGTACGGGAAGATCATGACCGACGACCTGCGTCGGGAGAACATGAAGGAGCAGACCAACATCTTCCGGGTGCTGGTCAAGACGCTGCTGAACGCCGGCATCATCACCGACCGCACGCGGGCGTTCTACGCCATGTATGTCGACCTCAACGAGCTGAAGAACGAGGGCGAGCGCATGGTCGGCGACGACATCGCCGAGGAAGGCATCCGCTACCTGCAGGCCATCAACTTCAAGGATGGTCGCGCGGGCGCCGTGAGCATCGCCGCCGAATAAGCGGAACTTCGCTGCAACTCGCCGCGTTTGGGCGGACCTAGGCAAAGGTTCGCCCATGCGCTTTTCCAAGATCGTCCTGACGAGCCTGATCGCGGTGACGCTGTCGGGCAGCGCTCTCGCGGCCGCCAAGCCGCCGGCCAAGCCGGTCTCGGCGCAGTTCTATTCGGGCCGCTGGTTCGAGATCGCCCGCACGCCCAACGCCGGCCAGCGCGACTGCGAGGCCCCGACCACCGACTTCACGCTGCAGGGGGCGACCTTCAAGGTCCGCCAGGTCTGCCATCGCGGCTCGCCCCTGGGCGCCGAGAAGGTGTTCACGACCAACGGCAAGATCGTCGAGAACAGCCAGAACACCCGCTTCACGATGAGCTTCCTGGGCGGCCTGCGAAAGCAGGAATACTGGGTGCTGGACTGCGCCGCCGACGGCTCGTGGGCGATCATGGCCACGCCCGGCGGCAACTATGTCTGGCTGATCGCGCGCACCCCCGACATGCCCGTCGCCACCAAGGCCATCGCCCTCGAGCGGGTGAAGGAGCTGGGCTACGCCAAGCTGGAATATCCGCAACATCCGCCAGGAGCCGGCGCTTGAGACTTCCCCTCCTCGCGGTGGTCGCCGCGCTGAGCCTGTCGGCCTGTGTCGCCGGCCCTGTCGGCAATCCCAACGCGCCGCAACCGGCCAAGGCCGTCGACCTCGAGCGTTATGCCGGCCGCTGGTACGAGGTGGCCCGCTACGACATGCGCTTCGAGAAGGGCTGCGAAGGCGTCACCGCTGAATATTCCAAGCGACCCGACGGTCTGATCCGGGTGCTCAACACCTGCCATCAGGGCGCGGTGGACGGCCCAGTGAAGGTCAGCGAGGGCAAGGCCAAGGTCGCCGATACCGCCACGAACGCCAAGCTGAAGGTCAGCTTCTTCGGTCCGTTCTTCTTCGGCGACTACTGGGTGCTGGACCACGCGGACGACTACAGCTGGTCGATCGTCGGCGAGGGGTCGGGACGGTATCTGTGGCTGCTGTCACGCAAGCTCCCGACCGACGCCGACCGCGCGGCCCTGACCGCGCGGGCCAAGGCGCTGGGCTATGATGTGAACCTGCTGCGGCCGACCAAGCAGCCCGCGCCTTAAGGGCGCTTGCCCGGCCAGGTCAGGTAGCCGTTGGCGTCCCGACCGGCGGCGCGGACGCCAGACGACTGCGCGACGAAAGCCGGCGACGGCGTCGGCTCGCCATAGGCCGCGGCCAGGCGATGGTCGAACATCGGATAACGATCCGGGACCCGCTGCGGCGGCTCGGCCCGCGCCATCATCACCGGCGCGGGAGCGGGTTCGGGCGGCAAGACCTGGGCCGGAGCGACGAGGGTCGGCGCCTTGGCCTCGACCAGTCGGACCGGAACCGGCGGCGGCGGAGCAGCCGCTACGACCGGCTCGGGCGGCGTGTAGACCGGCTCGGACGGCGGCAGGGTCTCGACCCGCGACGCGGCGGCCAGCGTCGTGCGCGGCATGGCCTGTCCCGCCCAGCGGCCCAGGGTGGCGGAGAACTGGGCCTCACAGGCCTGGCCGGCTTCGTCGAAGACCGTCTTCAGCAGCGCCGCCTTGTTCTCCAGCAGCGAGGCCCGCGTCGGGGCGCCGTCCGGCATCGGCGCGCCGTTCTTGTCGGAATTCCACTTGCACCCGTCGGCCAGCGCGACCTTCTGGGTCCGCGTATCGACCACGTTCATGCCGGCCATGTAGTAGACGCGGTAGCGGTTCCAGCCGAGCGAGTGCCACATGATGCTGCGTTGGGTCGTGAGGGTGGACACGACATAGCGGGCCGATCCGCCGGCGGCGGCGATCTGCGGCGCCTTCATGCGCTCCAGCGCGAGCAGGCGGTCGTCCACGGTCGCGCCACGCAGGTCGGCCAGCTGGAACGCCAGGTTTCGCGCCATGGGCTCGGCCGGATCGCCGATCTCGTTCTTCTCGACGATGTTCTTGCCGTCGGACATGTCGACCAGCGCGCCCAGCAGGCCGCCGATCAGGATGTTGCGGCCGCTGGACGCCGCGAAGAACGCGCCCGGACGCAATGCGCCATAGGCGATCGTCTCCGGCCCCTCGACCGCCGCGATCGGCGTGGCCTTCACGCCTGCGTTCGAGACGCCGGCCACCGCCGCCATCGCCACGCCCAACATCCAGATCCGCGCGCTCATGCCCACCCCGCTGTGCTTCCAAGGCAGCGCTAGGTCTCGGGGAGGTTGTGGTCAAACACGCTCGCCTATCGCGACGCTATTTAACCGTGTTCCAAGCTTGATCCGCGAACAAAGCTGGAACATGATCGCGCCGATGGACGTGATCATCGAACTCCAAACCCGCCCCGAGACCACCTTGGCCGTGACCCGAGGGGCCGCGCGGTTGCTGGTCGACCTGGGCTATGCGCCGCTGGCCGAGGTGACGCTGCCAAATGGACGGCGGGCCGACCTGATGGCGCTGGGCCCCAAAGGCGACGTGCTGATCGTCGAGGTGAAGTCGGGGCTGGAGGACTATCGCGTCGACCGAAAGTGGGGCGAGTACGCACCCTATTGCGACGCCTTCTACTTCGCGGTGGCGCCGCATTTCCCGGAAGGTATCCTGCCGGACGAGCCGGGGCTGCTGGTCACCGACGCCTTCGGCGGCGCGGTCGTGCGTGAAGCGCCGCTCGCCCCCTTGGCGCCGGCGCGTCGCAAAGCCCTGACGCTGGCGTTCGCGCGCCTCGCGGCCTTGCGGGCGGCAGGGGTCAATGCGGAGCGATTGACGCTTTGAGGAGCCGAAACCTCGTCCTTCGACAAGCTCAGGATGAGGTTTCTACTCGAACGCCAACACTAGTCCTCACCCTGAGCTCGTCGAAGGGCGAGGACGGACCCGCTAGTCCAAATTCCGCGCGATCAGGAAGCCCACGCCCAAGCCGATCGCGAACGCGCCCAGGGCGACGCCCACGGGGTGCTCCTCAGCGGCGTGATGGGCGACCTGGGCCTTGTCGCGGGTCCAGGCGGCGCCGACCTTGGCCTTTTCGGAGGCGAAGGTGCGGGTCTGGGCGGCCACTTCTGTGGCGGTCTCGCGGGCCGACTTCACGGCCTTGCTGACCGCTTCCTTGGCCTGCTGGGTCTTTTCGGCCGTCGTCTTCTTGGCGCCGTCCAGCGCCGCGGCGGCGGACGAGGTGTCGGGGGTGAAGCTGCTGATGTCAGTCATGGGGGAGGCTCCTCGGCTTGACCGGAAGCTAACTCGCGGGACGAGGTTTAGTTCTCCCGCACGACCTTCAAAACCGCTTCCCCATAACGGTCCAGCTTGCCCTGGCCCACGCCGCCGGACTTGCCCAGCGCCGCCAGGGTGGCCGGCCGCGCGGCGGCGATCTCGGCCAGGGTGGCGTCGTGGAAGATGACATAGGGCGGCACGTGCTGGGCCTGGGCCTGCTCCTTGCGCCAGGCGCGCAGGGCCTCGAACAGCATCTGGTTTTCCAGCGGGATGGTCAGGGCCTTGCCCTCGCGGCGCTTGCGGGCCGTGCTGGCGCGTCCCGTCTCCGGCGCCTCGGTCGTCTGGCGCAGGGCCACGCGGCGCTCGCTGCGATAGACCTGCCGCACGCCCTCGACATCCCCTAAGCCGATCAGCGGCCGACCGTCATTGGGATCCTCGCGCAGCAGACCCTCGAAGATCAGGGTGTCGAACAGGTCGCGCCAGGTCGGCTGGCTGAACTCGCGGCCGATGCCGAAGGTCGGCAGCTGGGCCTCCTGGGGCGTGACGTCCTTGGTCTTGCCCATCAGGTGCTCGATGATCCGCCCGCGCCCGTAGCGGCCGCCCATGCGGTGCACGGCCGACAGCGCCTTCTGGGCGGCCTCGGTGGCGTCGATGCCGGTCGGCGGCGCGACGCAGACGTCGCAGACCCCGCAGGGGGCCACGCCCTCTTCACCGAAATAACGACGGACGGCGGCGGCCCGGCAGGTGACGCCCTCCATCATCGAATAGAATTGGCGCAGCTTCCGCGACTGCGCCTGCTTGACCTCGTCGGGCGCGTCCTTGGTCTCGATGCGGCGACCGGCCCAGGCCATGTCGGCCGAGCCGTACAGGGTGATGCCCTCGGCCGGCTGGCCATCGCGGCCGGCGCGACCGACCTCCTGCCAGTAGGCCTCGATGGCGGCCGGTGGGTCGGCGTGGATCACGAAACGGACATCGGGCTTGTCGACGCCCATGCCGAACGCGATGGTCGCCACCATCACCGCCGCGTCGGCCTCGAGGAACTCCTCCAGCCGGCGGGCGCGGACAGCCTTGTCCAGACCGGCGTGGTAGGCGAGCGCCGGAATGCCCTCCGCATTCAGTTTCTCGGCCAGTTTCTCGGTCGAGTCGCGGCTGCCGGCATAGACGACGCCGGCGCGGCCGGGGCGCTCCAGAACAAGCTCGACCACGCGGTCGTGGCCCTTACCCCGCTTGCGCTCGGCGCTGAGCGCCAGTTCGGGGCGGGCGAAGCTGTCGACGAACTCGGCCGCGCCCTGCAGGCGCAGTTCCGCACGAATGTCGTCGCGGGTGCGGGCGTCGGCGGTGGCGGTGACCGCCAGGCGCGGGATGTCGGGGAAGAGCTCGGCGAGGCGGCCCATCATCCGGTATTCGGGCCGGAAATCGTGACCCCACTGGCTGACGCAGTGGGCCTCGTCGACGGCGATCAAAGCGAGCGGCGTGCGCGAGAGGCGATCCAGCATCCATGGCTGCATCAGGCCTTCGGGCGACAGGTACAGCATGTCGACCTCGCCGGCGTCGATGCGCCGCCAGATCTCGGACCGCTCGTCCATCGAGACGTTGCTGTCCAGCCGCTCGGCCGCCACGCCCGCCTGGCGCAGTCCCTGGACCTGGTCGGCCATCAGGGCGATCAGCGGCGAGATCACCAAACCCACGCCCGGCCGGATCAGCGACGGGATCTGGTAGCACAACGACTTGCCGCCGCCTGTGGGCAGCACGGCCATGGCGCTGTGGCCGGCCAGGATCTCGTTGATCACCCCCGCCTGCATGCCCCGGAAATCGGCATGGCCAAATGTGCGCCGCAGGACGTCGCGGGCGTGGTCGAGTTCGGGGGATTCGGGAGGAACGTACACGGGGGCTCTTTTGGCAGCCTCGGGCGGCGAGGCCAAGCACGACAGCGCGTCATCTGACGGAGCTAGGAACGCCATGGTCGTTCGCCGTTTGTTTCCTCAATTATAGGTGGCAACATGGCGCCAAGAAACCATCGCCACAAGAGCGCCGCATGGCGCGTTCACTTCTCGTCAATCTTGTCGCGCGTTCTGTGGGCTTCGGCTAAACGGAACGTGTGCCAGCACGCGCGGCCGCGCGGCATCTCAGGAATTCAAGGACGACCATGGCGAACGGACCCTTCGGCGGGAACAAGGCGGCCAAGCCGCAGCGCACCCCGCTCCAGGCCCTGGTCTATTGGGGCACCGTCCTGGGCGTCTGGGGCCTGATCTTCGTCGTCGCCTTCTTCGCGGTGTTCGCCAGCGACCTGCCCGACACGTCCAAGCTGTACGACGTCAAGCGCCAGCCCTCGATCAACTATCTGGATCGCTCGGGCGCCCTGCTCGCGGTCCGGGGCAGCCAGTACGCGCCGCCAGTCGATATCGACGCTCTGCCCAAATACGTGCCGGCCGCCTTCGTGGCGATCGAGGACCGCCAGTTCTACCACCACTTCGGCTTCAACCCCTGGGGCATCATGCGGTCGCTGGCGTGGAACGCCACCCATGACGGTCCCCAGCGCGGCGGCTCGACCATCACCCAGCAGCTGGCCCGCAACCTGTTCCTGAGCCCGGCCCAGAACTATCGCCGCAAGGCCCAGGAACTGATCCTGGCCGTCTGGCTGGAGCTGAAGTTCAGCAAAAAGCAGATCCTGGCCCTCTATATGAACCGGGTCTATTTCGGGGCCGGCGCCTACGGCATCGAAGCCGCCTCGCAGCGCTATTTCAACAAGCCCGCCAACGAGCTGACCATCGGCGAGGCCGCGCTGCTGGCCGGCATGATGAAGGGCCCGGCCCGCTATTCGCCGGTCTCGGCCAAGGAACGCGCCGCCCGCCGCGCCACCATCGTTCTCGATGAGATGGTGCGCATCAAGGCCATCACCGCCGAGCAGCGCGACGAGGCCTTCAAGACCCCGGTGCAGGTCTCGGCCACCCTGGCCAACCAGCGCGCCCAGTACTTCACCGACTATATCGACGCCCAGGTCCGCTCGCTGGTCGGCGAACCGACCGAGGACCTCGTCGTCGAGACCACGCTGGACCTGCCGATCCAGGTCTCGGCCGAGCGCGCCGTGAAGCTGGGCGTCGAGGGCCACGGGGCCCAGGGCGTGCAGCAGGCGGCGCTGGTCGCCATCGACGGCGAAGGCCGCATCCGCGCCTATGTGGGCGGCGCCGACTATTCCGACAGCCAGTTCGACCGCGCCACCACCGCCCGCCGCCAGGCCGGCTCGGCCTTCAAGCCGTTTGTCTATCTGACCGCCATGGAGGCCGGCCGCAATCCGTCGGTCATGGTCGTCGACGAGCCGGTCAAGATCGGCAATTGGGAGCCGCGCAACTACACCAACAAATATCTGGGTCCGATGACTCTGCAGACGGCCCTGGCCCAGTCGATCAACACGGTCGCCGCGCGCCTGGCCAACGAGGTCGGCACCAGCAACGTCGCCGCCACCGCTCGCCGCCTGGGGATCACCAGCAAGATCCAGCTGGATCCGTCGATGGCTCTCGGCGCGGTCGAGGTCAGCCCCATGGAGATGGCCCAGGCCTATGCCCCGTTCTCGAACGGCGGCTTCCTGGCCAAGGGCTACGGCATCGAGCGGATCCGCACCGCTTCCGGCAAGGTCCTCTACGACCACAGCGTCGAGAAGACCGCCCGCTCGGCCGTGATCGGCTCGCCGGCCCTGCAGTACATGAACCAGATGATGCGCGAGGTCGTCGCCTCGGGCACCGGGGCCCGCGCCAAGGTCGCCGGCTACGACATCGCCGGCAAGACCGGCACGACCAGCGACTACAAGGACGCCTGGTTCGTCGGCTACACGGGCGGCTTCGTCACCGCCGTCTGGACCGGCAAGGACGACAACACCCCGATGAAGCGGGTCACCGGCGGCGGCGCCCCCGCCGAGGTCTGGCGCACCTTCATGTCGGCCGCCCTGCCCCGCCTGAAGGCTACCCCGATCCCGGGCGGCGTCGTCGAACCTCCGCCCGTCGCGCCGACGGACCCGATCGGTGACCTGATCAACCCGACCCCGACGCCGGAAGGCCCGGCGGCCGAAACCCCGGCCGGCACGACGCCGCCGGCGGATCAGCTGCCTTACTAGGTCGAAGCGGAGATCTAGATCCTCCCCCTAGCGGGGGAGGTGTCGGCGGAGCCGACGGAGGGGGAAGTAGCCGGATAGCCCGCTCTTCCCCCTCCGGCCTTCGGCCGCCTCCCCCACGGGGGAGGGCCTTCAGACTTACGCCCCGATCGCGTGCAGTTCCGCCGCGTGGGCTCTCAGCCACGCGCGGTGGGGCGCCGGATCGCCGACCAACTGCTCGCACAGCGCCCAGAACCTGGGGCCGTGATTGGCCTCGATCAGGTGGGCGCATTCGTGGGCGACGACGTAGTCGGCCACCGCCGCCGGGGCCAGGATCAGTCGCCAGCTGTAGCGGATCGCCGCCGGCGTCCGGGGCGTGGCCGGGCGGCACGAGCCCCAGCGAGCCTTGGGGTCGGCGACGGCCACCGAAGGCATCGGCCGATTGAGAGCGGCGGCGTGGACAGCGGTGCGATCGGTCAGGATCGCCAGGGCCTCGCGCTTGGCCAGCCGCACGACCTTCAGGCCCCAGTTGGCGTCGTCGGGCGCGACGATGCGATCACCGTCGATACGGGCGCGGCCGGGGCCGACCTCCAGGCGATAGGCTTGACCGTTCAGGCGCAAGGTCCCGCCCGGCGCCAGGCTCATCCGCTCGGGCAAGGCCGCCAGCTGCTTGGCGATCCAGCCAGACTTTTCCTGGGCGAAGGCGACGGCTTCGTTCAGGCGGCGGGCGGTGGGCGAGAGGGCGACGATCTCGGACTTGGCCCGGTCGACGCGCAGCGAAATCCGGCGCGCCCGGCCGTCCACCCGCAGGCGAACCGGCCAGCCGCCGATCTCCAGTCGATCACCGTCGGAAAAACGTTGGGCCTTAAGCGCGAACATCTGCGCCTAAGATCGTCTGCGCCGCCCCGTCTCGCAAGGGCGACGCGACGTCAGATCAGGCCTCTTCCTCGAAGTGCGGATCGCACTTGCGGATGAACTTGCGCACGCGCGGATAGATCTCCTCGCGGAAGCGGCGACCGTTGAACACGCCGTAGTGGCCAACGCCGGGCTGCACATAGTCCAGCTTCAGCTCGTCCGGGATGTTCTTGCACAGGCCGTGGGCGGCCTGGGTCTGGCCGATGCCGGAGATGTCGTCGTTCTCGCCCTCGACCGTCATCAGGCCGATGTCGGTGACGGCTTCCGGCTTCACCAGCGTGCCACGGTGCATCAGCTCGCCCTTGGGCAGCAGGTACTGCTGGAAGACGATGTCGATGGTCTGGAGGTAGAACTCCTCGGTCAGGTCCAGGACCGACAGATATTCGTCGTAGAACTCTAGGTGCTTGTCGGCGCTGTCGCCGTCGCCCTTCACTAGGTCCTGGAAGTAACGGCGATGGGCCTCCTGGTGGCGCTCGGCGTTCATGCTCATGAAGCTGGCCAGCTGGACGAAGCCCGGATAGACGCGCCGGCCCGCGCCCGGATAGGGCGGCGGCACCGTGTAGATCATGTTCGACTGGAACCAGGTGAACGGCTTTTCCTCGGCCAGCTGGTTGGTCACGGTCGGCGACAGGCGCGCGTCGATCGGCGAGCCCATGAAGGTCATGCTGGCCGGACGCGAAGGATGGTTCTGCTCGGCCATCAGGGCGGCGGCGGCCAGGACCGGCGGACCGGGCTGGCAGACGGCCACCACGTTCGGACGCGGGCCCAGCACCGACAGCATCTGGATGATGTGGTCGATATAGTCGTGGAAGTCGAAACGGCCTTCCAGCACCGACACGTTGCGGGCATTGACCCAGTCGACGATGAACACCGAGTGGTCGGGCAGGAACGCCTCGACCGTGCCGCGCAGCAGGGTGGCGTAGTGGCCCGAAAGCGGCGCGACGATCAGCACGGCGGGGTCCAGGCTGAACTTGCCGGCCCGGCGCATGTCGGCCATGTCGCGGTCGAACTGGATGACGCGGGCCCAGGGGCTTTGCCAGACGATCGTCTCACGGACGCGGACGTCGACCTGGCCGATCTTGACCGTGTCGAGGCCCCACTTCGGCTTGCCGTAGCGGCGAGTGATGTTGGCGAACAGATCCGCCCCGGCGTGCAGACGCCGGCCCAAGGCCGTGTCGGCGGCCGGATTCAGCGGTGATCCCCAGAAATCCCGGGCCGCCAGCGCCATCTGGCGCATCGGAGTGGAGGCGTAGTAAGCCGCCTCGTGCATAGCGTAAAGCATGGCGCATCCGCGATGTTGCAATGCAACATACCACGTTAGACCCTAACGGAGTCTACCCCGTGGAAGCTTTTTGCACCGCGTCACAGCGTCACCGCTCGCGCAGATGGTAGCGCTCTCAACGCTCGCGCCCGTTTTAGCCTTCGCGCCCCGTTTAGCCTTCACGCATCGCGTCGCCGACGCGGCGGGCGATCTCGTCGGGCGGACTGCCGTAGGGGATCACCGTCTTGTAGCGGCCCTTGGGGTCCATCAGGTAGGTCACCGTCGAGTGGTCCATGGTGTAGCCCGGGCCCTCGCCGCTCTTGGCGTAATAGACCTTGTAGGCCTTGGCCGCGACCTGCACCTGCTCGGGCGTGCCCGTAAGACCAATGGTCGATTTCGGGATGAAGTCGTTCGACAGGTAGGTCTTCATCTGCTCAGGATTGTCGCGACCGGGGTCGACCGAGATGAAGACGATCTGCAGATCCTTGGCTTTCGGACCCAGTTGGTCGGTCGCCGCCGACAGGGCCTGCAGGGTGCCGGGACAGACATCGGGGCAGTAGGTGAAACCAAAGAACACCAGGCTCCATTTACCCTTCAGCACCTTCTCGGTGGCGGGCTTGCCGTTCTGGTCGACCATCTGGAACGGACCGCCGATCGGCACCGGAGGCTCGGACTTGAACACGCCCGCGTTCCAGGCCAGGCCGGCGGTGACCACGAGGCCGACGACGCAGGCCAGGATCAGGACAAGGCGGTGACGCGGCATGTGCATTTCATCCTTTTGCGTCCGCCCGATCTTTCACTCTCGCCAAGCGCGAGAATATGGACAATCTTGCGGACATGACTGACGTTTCGTTCGCGAGAACGCCCGACGATCAACGTCATAAAGGGCTCGATAATCCGGGTGAGGAACCGGCGCAAGACGACGCCTGGTCCTGGACCGCGCCAGGGCTGCGCCGTGGACGCTTAAGGGTTCGCACCCTGCTGGCCCAACGGTGGCTTTCGGTGGTCGGACAGACGGCCGTCCTCCTGATTGCAGGCCTCGCGCTGAAGTTGCAAGTTCCGTGGGCGCTGTGCTTCACCCTGATCGCCCTGTCGGCCTGGCTGAACGTGCTCCTGGGCCTGGCCTCCAGCGGTCAGCGCCTGGCGCGGGACGGCGAGGCCACCGCCCAGATCGCCTTCGACATCCTGCAGCTGTCGGGCCTGTTGTACCTGACCGGCGGGGCGCTGAACCCGTTCTCGCTGCTGCTGATCGCCCCCGTCACCCTGGCCGCCGCCACCCTGCCGGCGCGCTACGCCCTGGGCCTTGGCCTGCTGGCCGTCGCCTCGACCGTGGCGCTGGCGCTGTTCCACCTGCCGCTGCCCACCCTAGCCGGCGCGATCCCCTCGCCGACGCCCAGCACCCTGATGCTGTGGACCATGGTCAGCGCGCGGATCATCGGCATCGGCCTGACCGCCGCCTACGCCTGGCAGGCCGCCAGCGAGTCCGCGCGGATGGAGTTGGCCCTCAACGTGACCGAGACCGTGCTGGCCCGCGAGCAACGCCTGTCGGCCCTGGGCGCCCTGGCCGCCGCCGCCGCCCACGAGCTGGGCACGCCCCTGGCCACCATCTCGGTCGTCTCGCGCGAGATGGCCCGCAACGCCGTCAGCGAGGAGATCCGCGAGGACGCCGAACTGCTGATCGGCCAGGCCGCCCGCTGCCGCGAGATCCTGCAGCGCCTGACCGAGATGCCCGAGGCCAAAGACGCCGTGCACGAGCGCATGAGCCTGGTCCAACTGGTCCAGGACGTGATCGAGCCGCATCTGGTGCACGGCATCCGCGTCGAGGCCGTGGTCAACGGTCCTTCGGGAGAAACCGCGCCCGACATCTGGCGGAGGCCCGAGATCATCCACGCCATGACCTCGATCGTCGAGAACGCGGTCGACTTCGCCCGCAGCGAGGTGATCGTCATCGCCCGTTTCGACGCCCGCTATATCGTTATCGAGGCCCGCGACGACGGGGCCGGCTTCTCGCCCGAGGTGCTGGCCAAGCTGGGCGAGCCCTATGTCACCACCCGGCCGGGCGCGGAAGGCTCTCGCACCGGCCATATCGGCATGGGGCTGGGTTTCTTTATCGCAAAGACCTTGCTGGAACGAACCGGCGCCACCGTGGATTTCCGCAATGGACGTCGTGGCGGCGCCGTAGTCTCGGCTCGTTGGCCCAGGCCGGCGCTTGAAGCTCCCGGCTTTATCGGGGCTTGAAGTACGTTGCGTATCCTGGACACTATGGGTTGTTATTTGGCCTGTTGAGTATTGGCGCTGGGGAGGCGCGGACTTCATGGCGGATATTGGTGAGCTGGTCGCGGCCCTGCCGGACAAGACGCTGCTGCTTTTGGACGATGACGGCCCGTTGCGGACCCGGCTCGGACGAGCGCTGGAGCAGCGCGGCTTCGAGGTGACCCTGGCCGCTTCCGTCGCCGAGGCCCTGACCATCCTGCGCGGCGCCGCTCCGGCCCACGCGGTGCTGGATATGCGGCTGGAAGACGGCTCGGGCCTGAAGGTGGTCGAGGCGGTGCGCGACGCGCGGCCCGACGCCAAGGTCATCATGCTGACCGGCTACGGCAACATCGCCACCGCCGTGGCGGCGGTGAAGGCGGGGGTGGTCGACTACCTGTCCAAGCCCGCCGACGCCGACGACGTGGCCCGCGCCCTGCTGGCCGCCAAGGACGCCGCCCCAGCCCCGCCGGAGAACCCGATGAGCGCCGACCGGGTGCGCTGGGAACACATCCAGCGCGTCTACGAGATGTGCGGTCACAACGTGTCGGAAACGGCGCGGCGGCTGAACATGCACCGCCGGACCCTGCAGCGGATTCTGGCCAAGCGCGCGCCGCGCTGATCCCACCTCCCCTCTCCCCTTGCGGGAGAGGGTGGCCCGAAGGGCCGGGTGAGGGGTCGCACAGACAGAAACGCCGCGACAGCCGAAAGGCCGGTCGCGGCGTTTTGCGTTCTTCAACCCCTCATCCGTCGCCTGCGGCGACACCTTCTCCCGCAAGGGGAGAAGGATACTCCCATCACATCGCAGAGATGCCGCCGTCGACCTTGATCTCGGCGCCGGTCATGAACTTGCTCTCGTCGCTGGCCAGATAGAGCACTGCATTGGCGATGTCGTTCGGCTCGCCGATGCGGCCCAGCGGCACCTGGCGGGCCAGCTTGGCGAAGGCCTCCTCCTTGCCGAACCGGGCCGAGAAGCCGTCCAGGATCGGGGTGTCGATGAAGGTCGGGTGGATCGAGTTCGACCGGATGTCGAGCTTCATCTTGGCGCAATACAGCGCGATGTTCTTGCTGAGCAGCCAGACCGCCGCCTTAGAGGCGTTGTAGGCCGGCGAATTGCCGTTGGCGATCAGGCCGGCGATCGAGCTCAGATTGATGATCGAGCCGGGCTGGTGGGCGCGCATATGGGTCAGGGCGTGCTTGGCGCCCAGGAAGACGCTGTCGACATTGACCGACATCACCTTCTTCCAGAGCCCGAAATCCAGGCTCTCGATGGGCCCATCGCCGCCGATGCCGGCATTGTTGACCAGCACCGACAGGCCGCCCATGTCCGCTGTCGCCTGCTCCAGGACCTCGACCCACTGGTCTTCCTGGGTGACGTCCAGCTGGTAGGCGAAGGCCGTGCCCGCGCCGTGGGCGGCGTTGATCTCGTCCGCCACGGCTTGCGCGCCAGCCAGGTTCAGGTCGGCCAGGGCGACCTTGGCCCCTTCGCTGGCCAGCATCCGCCCCGCCGCCGCGCCCAGGCCCTGGGCGCCGCCCGTGATGAAGGCCTTCTTGCCGGCGACCCGGCCCGTGCTCTGCGCCATTGCGGCGTCCTCCCGATTATAATTCAAACGGGAGTTTGAATTCTTCAGGCGGCGCTGTCCATGAACTTCGCCATCTGGACGTCGAGTTCCGTCACCCCGTCGGCGTCATGCGTCGTCAGCAGCACCTCGACCCGGTTGTAGACATTGAACCACTCGGGGTGGTGATCCAGCTTGTCGGCCATGATCGCCACGCGGGTCATGAAGCCGAAGGCCTCGTTGAAGTCCGCGAACTTAAAGGTCTTGGCGATCGCGTCCTTGTGGTCCGGCGCGGCGCTCCAGCCTTGCAGTTGGGCGATCGCGGCGTCGGCGCCGATGCGGGGACGGGACATGGGAATCTCCAAGAGAACTTTGTCCTCTCAGAACGACAATCTCGTCGCTTCGGCAAGGTCGGCCAGCAACTGATCTTCGGTCGAGACCTTGATCGCCGTCATGCCCAGGGCCGCCGCCGGCTTGCAGTTGATGCCCAGGTCGTCGAGGTAGACACACTGCTCCGGCGCCACATCCAGCAGCTCGCACATCATCTGGTAGATGCGCGGGTCGGGCTTCCTCACCCCCGCCTTGGAGCTTTCGATCACCGCATCGAACAAGCTCATGATCTCGCTCACCGCCAGCGCCTTGTCGGCGCTCTGGGCCATGCCGGGGCCGTGGCCGGTGGGGACATTGTTGGTGATGCAGCCGACCTTGAACCGCGTCTTGCAGACCTTCAGCGCGTCCAGCACCCGAGGCCGCAGGTCGCCGTAAAGCAGTGGCAGCACCTCGCCCCCACGCACGG
This sequence comes from Caulobacter sp. GW821-FHT12D05, assembly GCF_058807295.1. Taxonomy (NCBI): domain Bacteria; kingdom Pseudomonadati; phylum Pseudomonadota; class Alphaproteobacteria; order Caulobacterales; family Caulobacteraceae; genus Caulobacter; species Caulobacter sp. GW821-FHT12D05. The sequence goes on along the minus strand of NZ_JBXAQO010000003.1, from coordinate 35,625 downwards.
CGTGGCCCAGGCGCGTGGCCTCCTCCAGGAACAGCGTGTCGAAGGCCGTCGCGTCGATCTCGGCCCGCTCGAATTTTGCCCAGGCGTTCACATCGCCATTGGTCGCGTTGACGGTGCGGATGAAGTCCGCGGGCAGGCCGCGTTCGGTCTCGTAGCGACGGAAGGCCTCGAACGGCGAGGTCGTGAAGACACCGCCGAAATCCCAGATCACCGCCTCGATCGCCATGGCCGCCTCAAACGCTTGTTTGAGGCTACGCTAGCCCCAGCGCGCCATCAAGGGAAGCGCCCACGGCCACGCTCGCTTATTGGGTGAAACCGCACTCACCCGGCCTCGGGAAATGTTTTGTTAACCTCCATGACCGCGTTCCGCCTCCTGCCTGTCCTGGCCCTGACTTTGGTGAGCCTCGCCGCGCCGGCGATGGCACAGCCGCATCGGGGCGTGGGCCTGCCGTTGGATTCGGAACTGCTGCCGCCGAACTCGGGGCCGGGGGACTGCGTCGTGCGCCGGGTGACCGGTCCGGGCGGCGCCTATCGCTGGGATCGTGTCGAGTGCGACGCCGATCGCGGCTGGTCCGATCACGATCAGTGGGGCTACGGCAACCGCCGTCTCGATATTGAGACACGCGGCGGCTATGCGGGCGACCGCTACGGCGCGCCCCGTCGTGAGTCGCGTTATGGCCGTCAGGTCGATCAGTATGAGTACGAACAAGTTCGCGCATACAGCGATGGTTACGAACAGGGCCGTGGGGGCCCCGCCGTAAACTATCCGCCGCCGTATGCGTACGGTTACGTCGCCGCCGGGCGCGACGAGGCCGGTTACCTGATCTGGCCCGGCAAGACGCCCTAACCCAAAGCGGGTGGCGCCGCCCTTGCGCCAAGAGCGTCTACACGCACCAAAATGGGACGGGGGAACAACTAACCATGCGCACGCCGAGCCGGCCGTTTTTCAAGGCCTATGAACTCGTGGCCATCGCCGTATTTCTGATCGCGGGGGTGGTCGTCTGCCGGATCGGTCTCGTCTACTGACGAGGCCCTTCAAGGCCTAAACGCTTCAATTTGGAACACGATCGCCGGCCTCACGCGTTGTGAGGGTTCAACCGGAGCCACGATCCTGTCCACCGCCGACGTCATGCCCGCGCCCAGACCGCCTCGGAACCCGTTCCGAGGGCTGTCTCGGCGCGCGCGCATCGGCATCGGCTCGGCCCTGGCGCTGGTCGCGGCGATCATCGCCTTCCTGGTGATCTTCGACTGGAACTGGCTGCGCGGACCGATCGGCCGCTACGCCTCGGTCCAACTTCAGCGCGAGGTGGTGATCGCCGGCGACCTGCGGGTCCACCCGTGGTCGTTCTCGCCCAAGGCCGAGGCCTACAACCTGCGCATCGGCCAGCCGGCCTGGGCCAAGACGGTCGACAAGGACGCCGGCCAGATGGCCCAGGTCCAGCGCGTCGCCGTGCAGATCAAGATCCTGCCGCTGCTGAAGGGCGACGTCATCCTGCCGTTCCTGGCCATCGACAAGGCCGACGTGCGCCTGCTGCGCGACAAGGACGGCCGGGCCAACTGGACCTTCGGCGCGGCCAAGAGCGACAAGCCGCTGAAGCTGCCGGCCATCCAGCGGTTCGTGATCAACGAGGGCAAGCTGCGGGTCGACGACCGCCAGCGCGGCGCGCTGTTCGTCGGCACGGTCAACGCCCAGGAACGCGCCGGCGAGAAGGGCGGCCGCTTCGTACTGGAGGGCAAGGGCAGCCTGAACCAGTCGGCCTTCGTCGCCCAGATCACGGGCGGCCCGCTGCTGAACATCTCGCCCAGCCGGCCCTATCCGTTCGACGCGTCGATCCAGGCGGGTTCGACCAAGATCACCGCCGAGGGCAATGTGACCAAGCCCTTCGACCTGGGCCGGTTCGAGACCCAGCTCAGCATCTCCGGCGCCGACCTGAACCGGTTGCACGACCTGACCGGCCTGACCTTGCCCAACACCCCGCCCTACAAGGTCTCGGGCCACCTGGCGCGCAAGGGCGACCGCTACGACTTCGAAAAGCTGTCGGGCCGGGTCGGCGACAGCGACATCAGCGGCGATCTCTTCGTGCTGACCGGGCGCGAGCGGCCCTATCTGGAGGCCGACCTGCGCTCGCGTCGCCTGGACTTCGACGACCTGGGCAGCCTGTTCGGCGCCGCCCCGGCCACGGGTCGCGGCGAGACCGCCTCGGCCGGCCAGAAGGTCGAGGCCGCCCAGCGCGACGCCACCCAGCGCCTGCTGCCCGACGCCACCCTGCAGGTCGACCGCATCCGCGCCATGGACGCCAAGGTCAGCTACCGCGCCGAGACCGTGAACGCGCCCAACCTGCCCCTGCGCAAGGTCAGCGCCGAGGTCGTCCTGGACAAGGGCGTGCTGACCGTCGACCCGATCGCCCTGACCTTCTCGCGCGGCGATCTGAAAGGGAAGGTCCGTCTGGACGCCCGTCCGGCCACGCCCAAGACCGACATCGACGTGCGCCTGCTGAACGCCCGGCTGGAGGACTTCATCCCGTTCAAAGCTAACGGCAAGCCGGCCATCGAGGGCGCGGTCATGGCCCGCGCCAAGCTGACGGGGACCGGCAACAGCGTGCATCGCGCGGCCTCTACGGCGGATGGTTCGGTGACCCTGGTCGCCCCGCGCGGCCAGATCCGTCAGGCCTTCGCCGAGCTCTTGGGCGTCAACGCGTCCAAGGGCCTGATCCTGCTGCTGTCGAAGAGCAACAAGGAGACGCCGGTGCGCTGCGCCGTCGCCGACTTCGACGTCAAGAACGGGGTGATGACCACCAGCACCCTGGTCGCCGACACCGGCGTCGTGCTGGCCAAGGGTCGCGGCACGGTGGACCTGCGCACCGAGCGCATGGACTTCCGCATCGAGGGCGACAGCAAGAAGCCGCGCCTGGTGCGGCTGTTCATCCCGATCACCATCAAAGGCCCGATCATGGCCCCGAAGCCCGGCCTGGACGCCAGCCAGGCCGTCGGCCAGGGCGGCATCGCCGCGGCGCTGGGCTCGCTCATCAACCCGCTGGCCGCCCTGCTGCCCTTCGTTACAACCGGCGAGGCCAAGGACGCCGATTGCGCCGGCCTGGTCAGCGAAGCCCGCCAGCAGGGCGCGCCGGTCAAGGCCAGCCAGACCACGCCCGCCAAGGCCAAGAAATAACCGCTACCTTCGGTGGAGCTTTCAGGCCGCCCGCGCGTTTGCAGCCGAGCTGTAACCTTGAGGACCGCCGCGTCATGATTTCCCTGTCCCTGCTCGCGCTTGTTTCCGGCCTGGCCGGCGCACCGGATTCGGTTCGCGTCACCGGCATCGGCCAGTCCCGCACGATCGAATGCGATGGCCGCGCCGCCGTCGTCGAGGGCACGGATCACGCCCTGACCTTCACGGGCGCTTGCGCGGGCCTGACGCTGACGGGCACGGGCAGCAAGGTGACGATCGACCTGGCTCCCGGCGCGCCCATCACGGTGACCGGCACGGACCAGACGGTCCGTTGGCGCGCGACCAAGCCGCCCAAGGTCAGCGTCACCGGCATCGACAACAGTGTCAGCAAGGCGCCGTAGGAATCCCCTTCTCTCCTTGCGGGAGAAGGTGGCCCGAAGGGCCGGATGAGGGGTCGCACCGACTTGTCGGATAGGCCTTTCAACCCCTCACCCGACCCGCTTCGCGGGCCACCCTCTCCCGCAAGGGGAGAGGGATAACTTGAGCTTTGCCGGCTCTTCCCCCATCTTCCCCACACCAACTCTTCTTGTGTGGTTCATGTCCGAGATTGTGCGCGAGGCGCGGGCCTAACAGGCTCCGAACCTCGGTTCGAATGTCTAGAGGCCCGCTATCCGCCCGCGCAGACGCCAGGCGGCTGCGTGATCGTATGCCTCGATCTCTCGGACAATCCCTTGAACATCTCCAAACCGCAGCAACGCACGCTGCATGCTCTGGCCCAAGGCGGCCGGATCGAACTGGAACGCGACGACAACGGCAAGATCGTCTCGGCCGACTGCATCACCCGCGACGGCTGGGCGCTGACCGACTGCAATGTCGGCGTCTTCCAGTCGCTGAAACGCAAGCGGCTGATCGCCAGCCAGGAGGGCGGGCCCTACCGGATCACCCGGTTGGGGCTGGGCAACCTGCGCGCCCAACTCGACAACAGAGTGGGCGCTAAGGCGTGGTGAGCTTGTAGAACAGGACGCGCGCGGCGCCGTAGTCGCGCGCGTCGATCTGCTCGAAGCCGTCCAGCACCGGATCGACCTCACCCCGGCCGCGCTCGAACATCAGGATCGCGCCGGGGGCCAGCCAGTCGTGGGCCTTCATCTCGGCGACGGCCTTCTCGCCCAGGCCCTTGTTGTAGGGCGGGTCCAGGAAGGCGATGTCGAACGGCGCGCCGGCGCTGGCCGGACGGGGGCCGAGATCCGTGGCGTCGCGCCGGTGCACGCGGGTGACGCCGAACAGGTGCATGGCGTCGATGTTCTCGCGGATCGCCCCGCGCGCGGCGTCGTCGGTCTCGACGAACAGGCAGAAGGCCGCGCCCCGCGACAGGGCCTCCAGCCCCAGCGCGCCCGAGCCGGCGAAGACGTCGATCACCCGCGCGCCATGCAGCTCCGGCGCCCAGGCGGCGTGCTCCAGGATATTGAACACGGCCTGGCGGGCGCGGTCGGAGGTCGGGCGGGTCGTGCCGCCCGGCGGCGTGGCGATGGCCTTGCCGCGATACTGGCCCGAGACGATGCGCATCAGGCGGCCTTCGGCGTCAGGCGGCGGCCGATCAGGTTGAGGCCGATCACCAGCGCCGCCAGCAGGGCCCAGCCCCACGGCTTGACCAGGCTGAAGATCGTCAGCCCGCACATCAGGCCCGGCAGCAGCGCCACGCGCAGCAGCACGAACACCGCCTCGCCCGTCGGCATCGGCTCGGTCAGCTTGCCGACGAAGGCGGCGTAGGCCCAGACCAGGCCCATGGCCAGGCCGATCAGCGCCACGTGGCCGACATAGACCAGCACGGCCTCGCCGCCCCGGTTCTCCCAGAGCAGCTCGGTGACCAGGGGCAGCAGGGCGATCAGGCCCAGGACCACCAGGTTGACGACGTCCAGGCCGCCATTGGCCCGGACCAGACGGGCGAACACCCGGCGGTGGCTGAACCAGCAGACCCCGACCACCGCGAACGACACGGCATAGGCGGTCAGCTTGGCGCCCATCTGGGCGAACAGGTCGGCAATGCCATGCCAGTGGTGCGGCGGGTGGATCTCGATGGCCAGCAGGGTGATGGCGATGGCGAACACGGCGTCCGAGAACAACACCAGCCGATGCAGATGCCCGGGCGTGCTGTCGTGCCCATCCTTGCTCAAAACGCCGTCGCTCATGCCCATTTCCCTCATGCCCCTTACAACCGGTAACCGGATGTGTGCCGTCCCGAGCGCCCTGCGGCAAGCGCGCGCTTTACAAGATCGTGGCCGCCCCCTCTTAGTCGCCGCGACAGGCAAGAGGCGATCCGACAATGGGCATGGGCGAGCTGATGGGGGCGGTGAGGCGGTCGCGCTTCCTGGCCGACCTGTCGCCCTATGACCGCGACCCTTGGCGGACCGTGTTCGCCGTGCCGATCGGCGTGCTGGCGGCGGCCGTCGGAGCCCTGCTGGGCGGCATCGCCGCGACCCTGATCGCCATGCTGGTGGTCAGCGGCCTGGACGGCGCGCCGGCGGCCGGCGACCTGTTTTCCGTCTTCTCGGCCTCGCCCACGGCCTTCCCGACCGCGCGCCAGTCGCTGTTCCTGCTGACCGTGCTGGCCGGCGTGAACCTGGGCGCGGCGGTCGGCTTCGTGTTCGCGGCCGGGGCGATCCACCACCGCAAGATCACCGACTACATCAATGCCGGTCAGGCGTTCCGCTGGCGCCTGCTGCTGGGCGGCCTGGTGCTGGTCGGCGTCGTCATGACTGCCGTGGTCGGCGCAGCCGCCCTGGGCGGCGAGGCCATGGATCCGCCGATCGGCCGTATCTCGCCCAACCTGGCCGGGCAGGCGATCTACGGGGCCTTGGCCGTCGCCCTGCTGGTGCTGGCCGCCGCCGCCGAGGAGATCCTGTTCCGGGGCTGGCTGCTGAAGCAGAGCGCCGCCTACATCCACAATCCCGTGGCGCTGATGGTGCTGAACGGCCTGCTGTTCGCCGCCATCCACTTCGACCCCAATATCGACGCCTTCCTGGTGCGCGCGGCCATGGGCGCGGGCCTGACCTGGATGGCCCTGCGCCTGGGCGGCATCGAGCTGGGCGTCGGCGCCCACGCGGCCAACAACGCCGTCATCGTGCTGCTGATCCGGCCGATGACCAGCCACCCCGACGCCCCGCACGAGTTCCGCGCGGGGCTGATCGGCAGCGCCCTGGTGATCCTGGCCGGCTTCATCGGCGTGGCCGAGCTGTCGCTGCGCTGGCCGGCGCTGCGACGCTGGACGGGCGCTTCGGCGGCTGCGGCGGCCTAGCGCTTCGGACCACCGCGCGGCGCAGGACCACGCCCGCCCGCGCCACCCGCAGGCTTGCCCGCTGAACGCGGGGCCGCCCGACCCGGCTTTTCCGACACTCGACGCGCCGCGCCCTCGGCGGGCTTGGCGCCCGGGCGGGCCGCCGCCGGCTTGCCTCGGACGGCGGGTTTGCCGATGTCGATGAACTTGCTCTCGATGGACTTGGTCGGGCGCTTGGCCTTGGCCGGTCCCTTGGCGGGACCTTTGGCGACCTTCGCCGGCGCGTGCGGCGAGACCTTCTTTTTCGGCTTGGCCCAGCCGGCCTTGTAGACCGGCTTTTCGGGCTTTTCCGGCGCGTCCGGCTTGAGATCGCGGTCAGCGCGCGGCGCGCCCCGACGCTGCAGATCACCGCCACCCGGCGTGCCGGGCGCCTTCACGGCGGCGGCGATGCCGACGAACTTCGGACGATCGCCGGTCGGCATGTTCTCTTCGGAGATGATGCCTTCCATGAGCTCGCGGATCACCCGGGGGCCGACCTCCTCGATCTGACCGGCTTCCAGCGGACCCAGGGCGAACGGGCCGTAGGACATGCGGATCAGGCGGTTGACCTTCAGGCCCAGGGCTTCCAGCACCTTGCGGACTTCGCGGTTCTTGCCTTCGGAGAGCGAGACCGTGATCCAGATGTTCTTGCCGCCGCCGGCCTTGTCATGGGCCTTGTCGATCTTGGCCTCGATGGAGCCGTACTTGACCCCCTCGACGGTGATCCCGTCCTTCAGCCTGTCCAGCTTGGCCTGCGTCGTGTCGCCGAAGGCGCGGGCGCGGTAACGGCGGACCCAGGCGTTGCTGGGCGTCTCCAGGGCGCGCGACAGCTCGCCGTCATTGGTCAGCAGCAGCAGGCCTTCGGAGTTCAAGTCCAGGCGGCCGACCGAGATCAGGCGCGGCAGATCCTTGGGCAGCGAGCCGAACACCGTCGGCCGGCCCTTGGGGTCGTTGTGGGTGGTCATCAGCCCGGTGGGCTTGTGGTAGCGGAAGATCCGGGTCGGCTCGCGCTCGGCCACCAGCTGGCCGTCGACGGTGAGGAAGTCGCCGGGCGCGACCTTGACCGCCGGAGTGGTGAGCACCTTGCCGTTGATCGCCACGCGGCCGGCCTCGATCAGCCGTTCGACCTCGCGCCGCGACGCCACGCCGGCCCGCGCCAGGGCCTTGGCCACCCGTTCGCCGGGACCGTTCTCCAGATCGCCGTCCTCGCCGTCGAGGTGCGGTTCGTATAGGGGATCGTGAGGTTTGGTCATTTTCGGCGTCCTTCTCGGGCTGGGCGCATCTCTCGATGGGCTTTTCTTGGTAATGCGCACTGATCAGGACGAGGATCAAGACCACGCCATGATGCGGCTGGCGCTCGACGCCGCCCGCGCCGCCGCCGAGGCCGGCGAAACCCCGGTCGGCGCGGTGATCCTGGACCCGAAGACCGGCGAGGTCATCGCCACGGCCGGCAACGGCCCGATCGCCGCCCACGACCCGACGGCCCACGCCGAGATCGCCGTCATGCGCGCCGCCGCCGCCAAGCTGGAAAACTACCGCCTCACCGACCTCACCCTGGTCGTGACCCTGGAGCCCTGCGCCATGTGCGCCGGCGCGATCAGCCATGCGCGGATCGGCCGGGTGGTGTTCGGGGCAGAAGATCCCAAGGGCGGCGCGGTCGTGCACGGCCCGAAGTTCTTCGCCCAGCCGACCTGCCACTGGCGGCCGGACGTGACCGGCGGCGTACTGGCGGAAGAGAGCGCAGAGCTGCTGCGGGGTTTCTTCAGAGCCCGCAGGAAATCCAAACCTAGCTGAGCAGGGCCGAGCCCATCAGGACCCGGGCGCCGGGCTTGCCCAGCACCTGGTCGCAGGCCTTCTGCAGTTCGCGGCCGACATGATCCATGTCCGGGGCGACGCCGCCGCGCAGGCCGGCGGCATAGACCATCAAGACCTGGGCGAAGGCGGCCCGCAGGCGCGGCGTCGAGGCCTGAGCGCGGGTCATCAGGGTCGGATCCTTGGCCTGGATGCCCGCCTCGACGGTCATCACGCCCCGGCGGCCGTCGCGGCGCAGGACCACCGCATTGATCGGGTCCAGGGCGAAATAGGTCGGCGGCGCCTTCTTCTCCTCTCCCCCGCCGTGACCGGCGAAGGCGACCGTCGGCGCGGCCAGGGAGCCGCCGGCGAGGGCGGCGATCAGGGCGATCGGGAGGAGGCGAGTGCGGCGCATGACGCCTTGCTACCGCAACGTGGTTGACGTCCTCTTTACATCTGCGGGCGCAAACAGGGGCGTTAACCACGATTCGTAGCCGCGCTTGGAAGCGCTGCACACGTCGCAGGAGGCTGGACTTGGGTCGTTTTTCTCCCAAATCGCTCGATCTGGACGGCAAGGTGATCCTGGTCACCGGCGGCACAGGCTCATTCGGTCGCCGCTTCATCGAGACGGTGCTGCGACGCTATGACCCGCGCAAGGTCATCATCTATTCGCGCGACGAGCTGAAGCAGAGCGACATGCAGCTCGAAATGCGCGAGCAGTTCGACGAGGCCACCTACGGCAAGCTGCGCTTCTTCCTCGGCGACGTCCGGGATCGCGAGCGCCTGACCCTGGCCCTGCGCGGTGTCGACATCGTCATCCACGCCGCGGCCCTGAAGCAGGTGCCGGCGGCCGAGTACAATCCGTCGGAATGCATCCACACCAACGTGCTGGGCGCCGAGAACGTGGTCTGGGCCAGCCTGAACAACGGCGTGAAGCAGGTGGTGGCCCTGTCGACCGACAAGGCCTGCAACCCGACCAACCTGTATGGCGCGACCAAGCTGGCCTCGGACAAAACCTTCGTGGCCGCCAACAACCTGTCCGGCGACATCGGCACACGCTTCTGCGTCGTGCGCTACGGCAACGTCGTCGGCTCGCGCGGTAGCGTGGTGCCGCTGTATCGCCGCCTGCTGAGCCAGGGCGCGACGGAGCTGCCGGTCACCGATCCGCGCATGACCCGCTTCTGGATCACCCTGAACGAAGGCGTCGACTTCGTGCTGTCGTCGCTGACCATGATGCGCGGCGGCGAGATCTTCGTGCCCAAGATCCCCTCGATGGCCATGCCCGACCTGGTCAAGGCCATGTCGCCGGACGCCGGCATGAAGGTGATCGGCATCCGCCCCGGCGAGAAGCTGCACGAGATCATGATCAGCGCCGACGACTCGCGCTCGACCGTCGAGTTCGAGGACCGCTTCGCCATCGAGCCCAACTTCGCCGAATTCGGCCGCACGCCCTATTCGGCCGCCGATGGCGCCAAGCCCGTCGCGGAAGACTTCTCGTACAGCAGCGACAACAACCACGACTGGCTGAGCCCCGAAGGCCTGCTGGCCATGCTGGAGGAGAAGGCCGCGCGATGAGCGGCTTCCTCCCCTACGGTCGCCAGACGATCGAGGACGACGACATCGCCGCCGTCGCCGAGGCGCTGCGCGGTGATTTCCTGACCACCGGCCCCACGGTCGAGGCCTTCGAGACCGCTTTCGCCGCCAGGGTCGGCGCGCAGCATGCCATCGCCGTCTCAAACGGCACGGCGACCCTGCACCTGGCGATGATGGCCCTGGGCGTCGGCGAGGGCGATGTCTGCGTCGCGCCGTCGGTGACCTTCCTGGCCACCGCCAACTGCGCCCGCTACGTCGGGTCCGAGGTGGTGTTCGCCGATGTCGATCCCGACAGCGGCCTGATGACCCCCGACACGCTGGGCAAGGCGCTGAACGGCATCAAGGGCAAGCGGGTCAAGGCCGTGCTGCCCGTGCACCTGCGCGGTGATGTCTGCGACCTGCCGGCGCTGAAGGCCATGGCCTCGGCCTCCGGCGCGGTGCTGGTCGAGGACGCGCCCCATGCGCTGGGCTCGATCGGTACGTTCGGCGGCGTGGCTCATCCCGTCGGCGACGGCGCCTATTCCAGCTTCGCCAGCTTCTCGTTCCATCCGGTCAAGACGCTGGCCACCGGCGAAGGCGGCATGCTGACCACCAACGACGCCGAGCTCGCGGCCAAGGCCCGCCTGCTGCGCTCACACGGCATGGTCCGCCAGCCCGGCGGCGATCCGTGGTGGTATGAGATGCCGGAGCTGGGCTTCAACTACCGCATCCCGGACGTGCTCTGCGCGCTGGGCCTGTCGCAGCTGGCCAAGCTGGATCGTTTCGTCGCCCGCCGGCGTGAACTGACGGCGCTGTACGCCAAACTGCTGGCGCAGCGCGCGCCGCGCGTGCGGCTGACGTCGAGCCCGGCGCATTCCGATCCGGCCCTGCACCTGCTGACCGTGCTGATCGACTTCGAGGCCGAGGGCCTGAGCCGCCGCACGGTGGTCGACAGCCTCAAGAGCCAGGGGATCGGGACGCAGGTCCACTACATCCCGGTGCACCGCCAGCCCTACTACGTGAACCGCCAGGGCCTGGCCGACCTGCCCGGCGCGGACGCCTGGTACGCCCGCTGCCTGACCCTGCCGCTGTACCCGGCCATGACCGACGGCGACGTCGAGCGCGTGGTCGACGCGCTCGCCGCGATCCTGGGCTAACGCGCCTCGCTGATCTGCGCGACCGGCTGGATGTCGGTGAAGTTGGCGACGTCGGCCATCACCTCGGGTCCACGCGGCCCGGCCAACGACGCCTGCAAGGCCGCCGCGTCGCGGAAGGTCAGGAGGGCGATCGCCACATAGGGCGCGGGACCACCGCCCGGCGCGGCCAAGCCTTTGAGCACCTGGACGCTCTCCAGCCCCGTTTCCGCGAAGGCTTCCTTGGCCAGCGGAATGTGGGTCGTCTCGTAATAGTCGAGATCGAACTTCGCCCCGTCGACGGCGGGATAGAGCACGGTGAACACGGCCATGGCGGTCTCTCCGAACGGTCCTTAGCGACCGATAGGAATGACCCTACCGGGCGCCGTCGGGGAAGAGTCAAACCCGGTCGAAGCCAGGCGGGCCCCAAACGCTTGATCGCTTGCGCGTCAAAGCCCAAACAGGCCTTCACTCAGAAAGCCCAGAGACTCGCCATGTCCGACCCCGAGATCCGTGACCACGCCGAGATGCATCGCTACGAGCTGCCTGTCGACGGCGAGCTTGCGGTGGTGACCTACAACCTGTCCCCCGGCAGTTTGATGATCACCGAGACCTTGGTGCCCGAAAGGCTGGAAGGAAAAGGGCTCGCCAGCCGCCTCGCCAAACACGTGCTCGCCGACGCCAAGGATCGCGGCCTGCTCGTCCTGCCGGTTTGCCCGTTCTTCGCGGGCTACCTGCAGAAACATCCCGAACATGCGGACGTGGTGCACCCGACCTATCGGACCATACTGGGGATCTAGTCAGCGCGGCCCTTAGGCCGCCTGTCCCACCAGCGTCTTGATCAGGTCCATCGTCTGGGGCGATCCGGCCAACTGTTCCCTCGAGCTCGGATCCCGCGCCAGTTTCAGCGCTTCCATCCGCGCCTTCTCGGCCACCGGACCACTCGGACCCGCCTCGCCCATGGCCAACTTGGCCAGGAGTTGCAGGCGGTGCGGCAGCGGGGCGGGGGCGCGGACCAGCATGGTCAGCAGGCGGGTGTCGGCCTCGACCAGGGCGCCGATGTCGCCCAGCTTGGCGCAGAGCGGCTCGTAGTCCTCGCGGACCAGGCCCGAGCGGGTGAGCTGGCGCTGCAGACCGGCCAGGTGGCCGAGCTTGGCGACCGGCGAGTCGGGGCCTGCGCGCATTTCCTTCTCGAAGCGCATGGCGCTGATATTGGCGTTCAGCCAGCGGCCCGCATTGCGCTTGTTGACCGCGCCCATGACGTTTTCGGCTAGGCGGATCAGCATCTTGATCTCTTCGTGGGCCGAGCGGTCGCGGCCCAGCAGCGAGTCGATGAAGTCGCCGTTCAGCAGGGTCTTGGAACGGGTGGTGAAGGCGTTCTGGATGTCCTCGGCCTGGAGGATGCGGCCCGCGGCGGCGGTCAGGCTCATGGCCAGGGCGCGCAGGTATTCGATCTCCTGCTCGGCGTCGCTGGGCTTGAGGCGGCGCACGCCGTTCAGCTCGGTGAGCACGCGCTGAGCAATCGCCTTGCGCACGCTGGGGAACTCGTCGCGCGACAGCCATTCGCCCAGGCGACGGGCGGTGCCCGACAGCTCGGGCATGACGTGGCGGACGCTGTTCTCGATCTTGATCAGGGCCTCGACCGCGACACCGCCGGTCAGGCGGGTCATGGCCGCCAGGGTGGCGCCCAGGTCTTCGTTGGTGGTCGCCAGCAGGTCGCCCATGCCGGCCCGCGAGCCGATGATCTCGGACAGCGGCTGCTCGATGGCGGCCAGGGCGGCGGCGCGGGCGCGCGGCTCTTCCGGCGCGGCGTCGGCCAGGTCCAGCAGGCGAGCGATCTTGTCGCTCCAGTTGGTGGCCACGGCGATCGAGGCGGCGACGCCGGCCCCCAGCAGGAAGGCGCGGTCCGGATCGGCGACCAGGCGCTCGGCGGCTTTGGCGAAGCCTTCCTTGTCGAGGTCGGGCAGCGCGCCCTTCTTGAAGGCCTTGGTCAGGTTGGCGATCGTGCGCTCGACCAGACCCTGGAAGTGGCGGATGACCTCGTGCACGGACTGGCCGCGCGCCTCGGCTTCCGGAATGGCGATCTTCTGCAGCGCGTGCTGCAGGTCGGTGCCGGACGCTTCGAGCTTTTCAACCAGGTCGGGGCGGTGCAGCAGTTCGAACGGGGTGGCCTTGTGCCGGTTCAGGAAGCCTTCCAGCAGGCGGCCGATCCGGTCACGGGCGTGGGCGGTGTAGAGGTCGGCCGGCTGCACGCACAGCGGATCGCGCTCCTCGACTTCCTTCTTCGGCTTGCCGCCGTCGACCATGCCCTTGGTGAAGATGGCGATCGACTTGTATTCGCCGGTGGCGTTGTCGAGGGTTTCCTTGCTGACGCGGACGGCGACGGCGCGGCCCTGCTCAAGGACGTCCTCGGCGACCTGCAGCGCATGCGCGCGGTTTTCCGAGGCGATCTCGAGCGTCCACTGCGCGCCGACTTTCCGCCGGACAAAAAGCTCGTAATGGACTTGGCTCATGTGCCGATTGCTCCGGGAACCCACTCCCCCAGGAAGCCCCACTATGGGTCTCAAGACCTTAAGGTGAGGTTGAGGCGCCGTTTTTCCGACAAATGGCGCCTTCCTCGGGCCGCAAAGGCCGAACAGAACCGATGGAAAGCTTTACCGCGCCACGCGTTGAAGCTGATCCAGTCGATGGATAAGATCGACTTGATTGAGAAGGCGAAGGACTAGATCGACTCAAATGGCCGCCATCACCCTCATTGACGATGACGAGAACATCGTCGCCTCGGTCTCGCTGGCGCTGGAAAGCCACGGCCACGCGGTGAAGGCCTATTATGACGGGGCTTCCGGCCTGGAAGCCGTCGAGGCCAGCCCGCCGGACCTGGTGATCCTGGACGTGAAGATGCCGCGCATGGACGGCATGGAAGTGCTGCGCCGCCTGCGCCAGACGTCCGAGATCCCGGTGATCATGCTGACGTCCAAGGACGACGAGATCGACGAGATCCTGGGCTTCAACCTCGGCGCCGACGACTACATGCACAAGCCGTTCAGCCAGCGCCTGCTGCTGGAGCGGGTGAAGGCCGTGCTGCGCCGCGCCCGTCCGGAGGAGGAAGAGGTCGGCGGAACCGCCGCGGCCGGGGCCGCCGGCTCCAAGGTCATGAAGCGCGGCAAGCTGACCCTGGACCCCGCGCGCCACGACAGCCTGTGGGACGGCCGCCCCGTGCGTCTGACCGTCACCGAATTCCTGCTGCTGCAGGCCCTGGCCCAGCGTCCGGGCTTCGTGAAGAGCCGCGACAACCTGATGGACGCCGCCTACGACGATCAGGTCTATGTCGACGACCGCACGATCGACAGCCACATCAAGCGCATGCGCAAGAAGTTCCGTCAGGTCGATTCGGAATTCGACTCCATCGAGACCCTGTACGGCGTTGGCTACCGTTACCGCGAAGCCTGAGCCCGCGCCCGAGGCTCCTCCGGAACGCCGGAAGCGCTTCACCTGGCCGCGCGGGTCGCGGCTGGGACGGCTGATCATCACCCTGAACGTACTGGCCCTGGCGATCGTGATCGTCGGGGCCTTGGTGCTAAACGAGCTGCGCAGCGGCCTGATCAACGCGCGGATCGACAGCCTGACCACCCAGGGCCAGCTGATCGCCAAGGTCATCGACCAGGCCGCCACGATCGGCGATCCCGAGCCGATGCTGGATCCCTCGGCGGCCAGCCAGCTGATGCAGCTGCTGTTCATTCCGCGCGGCCAGCGGGCCCGGCTGTTCGACGCCGACGGCAAGGTGCTGGCCGACTCGTTCGTGGTGGCCGACCGCGTCGACTGGAAGGTGCTGCCGCCGGCCCGCAAGCCCGGCGAGAAGACCAGCCCCCCGCATCTCAGCCCCGCCGCGCAGGCTCGCGCCGAGCGGGCGCATCAGGACCTGACCAACGAGATCGCCCAGGCCCGCCGAGGCCACATCGCCGCCGGCGTCCGGGTGGCCGAGGACGGCGAGCGGGTGGTGTCGGTGTCGATCCCGATCCAGCACGTCCGCGCCATCCTGGGCGTTCTGACCCTGGAGGCCGGCGACATCGACGAGATCATCTCGGCCGAGCGTAAGGCCCTCCTACCGTTCATCCTGGTGGCCATGGTCGCCATCGTGCTGTCCAGCGTGCTGCTGCACCGCCTGGTGGCCGTGCCGGTACTGCGCCTGGCCCGCGCCGCCGACCATGTCCGCCTGCAAGGGGCGCGCGCCATCTCGCTGCCCGACCTGTCCGAGCGCCGTGACGAGGTCGGCGACCTGTCGCGCTCGCTGGAGGACATGACCCACTCGTTGTCCGAGCGCATGGACGCCATCGAGCGCTTCGCCGCCGACGTGGCCCACGAGATCAAGAACCCCCTGACCTCAATTCGCTCGGCCATCGAGACCCTGGACCTGGTCACCGACCCCGCCGCCCGTGCGCGACTGCTGGCCATCCTGCAGAACGACGTCAACCGTCTGGACCGCCTGGTCACCGACATCTCCAACGCCTCGCGCCTGGATGCGGAGCTGTCGCGCGAGCATCCCAAGGCGCTGGACCTGAGCAAGCTGCTGGTCGAGGTGGCCGCCCTCTACGAGGCCCAGCTGCGCCCCGGCCCCGCGCCCGGCAGCGTACGGGTCAAGCTGGCGATCGAGGCCTCCCAGAAGACACCCTTGATTCTGGCGCGCGAGACCCCGATCGGCCAGGTGTTCCGCAACCTGATCGACAACGCCCGCTCGTTCAGTCCCGACGACGGCGAGGTGCGCGTCTTCCTGATCCGCCCGCGCGGCAAGACGACGGTTGCGGTGATCCTCGACGACGACGGTCCGGGCATTCCGCCCGACAATCTCGAGACCATCTTCGAGCGCTTCTACACCTCACGCCCCAAGGGCCGGGCGTTCGGCGGCAATTCGGGCCTGGGCCTGTCCATCGCTCGCCAGATCGTCGAGGCCCACGGCGGCCTGATCCACGCCGAGAATCGCACGGACGCGACCGGCGCGATCGTCGGCGCCCGCTTCGTTGTCGAGCTGCCCGAGGCCTACGCGTGATTCGGCCGCCAGAGGTTCTGCCAGAGGTTCTCCATGGGGGCCTGATCGCCCGCCGCCAGGACGGCTTCTGGCGCGGCGTCCTGATCCAGGGACCGTCGGGCGTCGGCAAGAGCGACCTGGCCTTGCGCGCCCTCGAAACCGGCTTTCGCCTGGTGGCCGACGACCGGGTCGTGACCTTCGCCAGCGCCGGCCGCGCCTGGGGCAAACCGCACGAGGCCCTGGCCGGCCTGCTGGAAATCCGCGGGCTGGGCATCGTACGCGCCCCTGCCCTGGACTTTTGCCAGATCGCCCTGGTCATCCGCTGCGTCGAGACGCTCGAAGCGGTCGAGCGACTGCCCGATCCCCGGTTCACGTCGATCGCGGGCGTTTCCATCCCCACCTTCGACCTGTGGCCGCGAGAACCCGCCGCGCCCTTGAAAATCGACCGCATGATGCAGTCTCTTGGAGTCGCATCCTAACGGGCGTATCAAGGCCGCCCGCGCGACGCTCTCCCGTCGCGAAGGGGAATGGGGATCCCGTTTGAGACACAAGGCATGATCGGGCTCGTGATCGTGACGCACGGGCGTCTGGCGGAAGAGTTCGTCTCCGCCATGGAACATGTCGTAGGGCCGCAGGCCGCCGTGAAGGCGATCTGCATCGGTCCCGAAGACGACATGGAACGTCGCCGCTCGGATATCTTGAAGGCCTGCGCCGAAGTCGATGTCGACGGCGAGGGCGTCATCCTGCTGACCGACATGTTCGGCGGCACGCCCAGCAACCTGGCCATTTCGGTCATGGAGCAGACCAAGGCCGAGGTCATCGCCGGCCTGAACCTGCCCATGCTGATCAAGCTGGCCAGCGTGCGCCAGCGCGAGACCCTGCAAGCCTGCGTCGCCCACGCCCAGGAGGCTGGACGCAAGTACATCTCCGTGGCCTCCTACGTGCTGGCTGGGGAAAAGTAGCAGGCATGACGTCCAGAACGGTCGAGATCGTCAATGAGCGCGGCTTGCACGCGCGGGCCTCGGCCAAGTTCGTGAAGATGGCGTCCGGTTTCGACGCCGAGGTGACGGTCAGCCGCGAAGGCTCGTCCGTCGACGCCCGCTCGATCATGGGCCTGATGATGCTGGCCGCCGGCATCGGCTCGACGATCGACATCACCGCCGAGGGCCCAGAGGCCCAGGCGGCGCTCGAAGCGCTGTGCGAGCTGGTCGAGAACCGGTTCGACGAGGAGCGGTAGGGCTAACCTCATCCTTAGGCGCGCGATGCGAAACTAGTCGCCGGAGTGAGGATCCATGTCCGGAGCCTCTTCAGTGGCGCGGACCTTCATATCCCAGACCATCGAGATTCCCGTATTCTTCAACTCTTCCTCAGGGTCTTTTCCGGCTGCGAGGGCCGCCGCCCGAACAGACGTCTCCACTTGCGATTTCACCTTGGTATCGAAGTGGTGCACGGCGCGCTGGGCCGAAAAGACCAACTCGCTGAGGTTCACCTGAACATCGAAGGCCTCGAGCAGGAAACGGCCAATCGGAACTTCGATTCTGACGCCCTCTCCGCCCCCATCGGCCAGTTTGTGCATCATTGAGATCGGACGCCCGGCATTCACAACGAGCTGCCTCCAACCCAGAAGCCGGGGCTCCCCGCCTTCCAGTTGCTGAATATCGCCATCCTGAACGACGTGCAGGGTCAACGCCCCAAAGAGTGGTGGTCCTCCCTCCTTGGACGCCAGGTTTCCTAGATTCTCCCGGATGTGATGCAGCTTGTTCCGCAGCCGGGTGGCGACCTCCGTCTCGGTCACATAGGCCGATAGCGCCTCGCCGGCCTTCAACGAGCCGATCAGTTTGCGGGCCAAGTGCGCGTGGTCGACGATAGCCCAGGCGTTCACGAACAGAGGCGTGAGATTGAACGCCCTCATCTGTTCCGGCGGGTGCTCCGCGAGCGCAAGCCCATGCTCTCTCAGGCGATCGTACGCGTAGCCAAGCGCCTCGAATGCGAAACCGATCGCTTCAAGCGCCATGCGATCCTGCCGGGGCAGTCCGACATGGAGGTTCTTCAGGAATGCGTCTTCTAGGAGCATGGCGCTTTTTCCACCCTCCGCGTGAGTCGCAGAAGATGGTGCATGATCCGCTCGTCACTTCCCGACGAAATACCCCTTCAGCCGCTCCGCCTCCGCCGGCGTGATCGGAATGACCGCGCCGTGCTTGGGATTGGCGAAGTTGGTCGCCTTCATCGGCGAGTCCGGCTCGTTGAAGCGGCCCAGGTTCTTGAAGTGGACGAAATCCGTCGTCTCCGAGAAGCCCATGTTGTTCTTCGGCTTGGCCCCGAAGGCGTCGTACATCAGCACGTATTTGTCGGTCCCGTGGCGACGCCAGACGTTGGGGGCCTCGGCATGGACGGTCTCAGGGTCGACCTTGGTGGGATCGAAGGCGTAGCCGCCGGTCAGGTGGTCCGAGACGGCCTGGCGGATGTTCCCCGGCGCTTCGTCAGTGACGTAGAACATCCGGTACTTGCCCCCAACCTTGGTGATGTCGGCGTCGATCGCGGCCTTGCCCTTGGTCGGATAGTCGAACAGCCGCTTGGGCGCCGTGGTCAAGGTGGTGAAGGCCGTGTCGGCGTAGGAATAGACCAGGTAGGCCGGGTCGTTGTGGACGCGGGTGGTGTAGTAGACCATCAGCTTGCCGACCGCCGGATCCCAGATCAGCTCCGGGGCCCAGGCGGCGCTGAGGTCCTTCACCTCGTCGAACAGGTCGTCGGGCGCCACGCGGGCGTGGGTCCAGTGGATGAGGTCGTACGACTTCATCAGGATCAGGTTCTTGTTGTTGCCCCAGCCCCATTCGGCCTGCGGACGCTCCCACTGGGTGGTTCGCAAGCCCTCGCGCTGGGCGTAGATGTGCAGGTCGGTCATGGCCAGGTAGAAGGCGCCGTCTGGCCCGCGCAGGATATAGGGGTCGCGCACGCCCTTCTGGTCGGCCAGCTGCGCGCCGGTGAAGATCGGCTCGCCGCCGTTGACGTCGGTGAAGGTGTAACCGTCCAACGAGGTGGCGAAATAGACCGCGTGGGTCTCGTCCTTGAAATAGACGAAGAGGTAGCTGGTCTGGGCCTTGGCGGCCGGGACGGCGGCGGCGCGACCGGTCAGCTTGTCGACCAGCTCCAGCGTCTTGGGGGCGGCGAAGGCCGGCGCGCTCGCGGCCAGCAGGGCGATGGCGGCGACGGCCGCGTTCAGCAGGCGTTTCATCGTCTTTGCTCCTACTTCACCGGATCCAGGCCGATCACCGTCACCGAGTGCGGCGGCAACTCCAGAACGCCGCCGGCCTTGATCACCGCTGGCTGCGGCTTGACCCGCGCGGGGGCGGCGAAGGTGTTGAAGGCGCCCATGTCGTCGCCGGCCAGGGTGTCGCCGGTCGCGCCCTTGAAGGTGTAGCCAGCCACCGTCGGGGTGATGGTCAGCGGCTGGCGCGGATCGAGGTTCGTGAACGACAGCCACAGCTTGCCGTCCTTGCCGATCGCGCCCATGGCGTCCAGGCGCGGGAGCGCGATCTCGCCCTCCTTGTAGGCCCCGGCCTCATAGGCCAGCGGCACGACGCGGGCGTCCTGGAACGGCGCATACATCCGGAACACATGGTAGGTCGGCGTCAGCAGCATCTTGTCGCCGTCGGTCAGGATCATCGCCTGCAGGACGTTGATCGTCTGGGCGATGTTGGCGCCGCGCACCCGGTCGGCGTGGCGGGCGAAGATGTTGAGGTTCAGGGCCGCGACGATCGCGTCGCGCTGACTGCTCTGCTGGTACAGCGACGACTTGGCCGCGCCCTCCTCTTCCTTGAACCAGGTCCCCCACTCGTCGACATACAGGCCGACCTTCTTCTCCGGGTCATGCTTGTCCATGATCGCGGAATGCTTGGTGACCAGCTCCTCCATCCACAGGGTGGACTTCAGCAGCTCGGCATATTGGTGGGCGTCGAAGCCCGTCGCTCGCTCAGACTTCTTGGGCCAGGTGTAGCTGTGCAGCGAGACGCCATCGATGCTCCAGTTCCACGCCGTCTTGACCGCGGCCTGCATCACCGTCTCGGTCCAGCCGTAGTCGTCGCGGTCGGGGCCAACGGCGATCTTCAGCATCTTCTGGCCTGATTTCGGGTCCTTCTGGGCTGGGTTGAAACTCTTGGAGAAGTTGGCGTAGCGCCGCATCTCGTGGACATATTCGGCCGCCGTCATCGCGCCGCCGCAGCCCCAGCTCTCATTGCCCAGGCCCAGGATCGAGACCTTGTAGGGTTTGGGATGACCGTTGGCCGCGCGCAGCTGACCCAGCTCCGTCGGCAGGTCGGTGGTCATGTATTCCAGCCACTCGGAGCTTTCCTGCGGCGTGCCCGAGCCGACATTGATCGAGATGTAGGCGTCGGCCCCGATCTGGTCGACGAAGTCCATGAACTCGTGGGTGCCAAAGGTGTTGGGCTCGGTGACGCCGCCCCAGCTGGAATTGATCGTCGTCGGGCGGTCTTTGCCGATGCCTTTTTTCCAATGGTACTCGTCGGCGAAACAGCCGCCCGGCCAGCGCACGTTCGGAACCTTGATCGCCTTCAGCGCCGCCACGACGTCGTTGCGGATGCCGCGGGTGTTGGGGATCTTCGAGTCCGTCCCGACCCAGATGCCTTCGTAGACGCCTCGGCCAAGGTGTTCTGAGAATTGTCCGAGTATATTGCGGTTGATGATCGCGCCGGGTTTGGCGGCGTCGATGGTGACCTTGGTTGCGGGCTCGGCGGCGTGCGCGGGGACCGTTGCCAGGAAAGCCATGGCGAAACTTGCCGCCATCCAGGTGGATTTCATCGCCGCTTCCGTCCCGATTATTTTGTCTGACTATTGGAAACGATCCAAGCCGACGGGGGCGGGGTTTGTCAAGGACGGGGAAGTCGGAGGCGTCGCCTCAGATCCTCCCCCCCAGAGGGGGAGGTGGCGCGAAGCGCCGGTGGGGGGAGTTGTCCTGGCCCGGTCTCTTCCCCCTCCATCGTCGCTACGCGCCGACACCTCCCCCGCTGGGGGGAGGATCTGATGGGCATTCCCCTGTTGGGGGAGGGGGACCAGCGAAGCCGGTGGAGGAGCTAGCGCCCTACTCCGCCGCGATGACCTCATGCGCATGGGCCTTGGCCTCGACCCGCACCTGGCCGCCCATCGGCCGCAGGTCCAGGTCCTGGAACAGCTTGCTGTCCTCGTCCATGCCCGGCAGCGGGGTCGTCAGCAGCTTGCCGCCGACGAAGATCGAGTTGGCGCCGGCCATGAAGCACAGGGCCTGCAGCTCGCGGCTCATGCCTTCGCGGCCGGCCGACAGGCGGACCATCGATTTCGGGCAGACGATGCGGGCGACGGCGATGGTGCGGATGAACTCGATCGAGTCGATGGCCTTGCCTTCCGCCAGCACGCGGTCGCCCAGCGGCGTGCCGCTGACCGGCACCAGGCCGTTGATCGGCAGGCTGTCGGGATGGGACGGCAGGGTGGCCAGCTGGTGCAGCAGGCCGGCGCGGTCGCGGCGCTGCTCGCCCATGCCAACGATGCCGCCGCAGCAGGTGCTCATGCCGGCGTCGCGGACGTGGGCCAGGGTGTCGAGGCGCTCCTGGTAGGTGCGCGTGGTCACCACGTCCTTGTAGTAGTCCGGGCCGGTGTCGAGGTTGTGGTTATAGTAGTCCAGACCCGCGTCCTTCAGGGCCTTGGCCTGGTCGGCGGTCAGCATGCCCAGCGTGGCGCAGGTCTCCATGCCCAGCGCCTTCACCTCGCCAATCATCTCGGCCAGCTTGGGCAGGTCGCGGTCCTTCAGCTCACGCCAGGCCGCGCCCATGCAGAAGCGCTGGGCGCCGCCGTCGCGGGCCGCGCGAGCCTTGGCCACCACGTCGTCGGCAGCCATCAGCTTCTCGGCCTTGAGGCCGGTCTTGAAGTGGGCCGACTGGCTGCAATAGCCGCAGTTCTCGGCGCAGCCGCCGGTCTTGACCGACAGCAGCTGCGACAGCTGGACCTCGGAGGGATCGAAGTACGCGCGGTGCACGTTGGCCGCCTGGAAGACCAGCTCCATGAAGGGCAGGTCGAACAGGGCCTCGACTTGATCGAGGGTCCAGTCATGGCGGGGCTGCGAAGTGTTGATCTGCATCATGGCGCGCACGTTTGGACCCGGACATGACGCTTGGCAAGACTGGGGGCAAGACTTGGGCTAGAGGTGTGCCGCTGGACGGGGCCCGGAGTTCGTAAGCCATGGATCGCGAGATCGAGCTGAAGTTCCTGATCCCGCCCGAAGCGGCGGTTCTGGCCCTGGCCCAGCTGCAGGGCGAGGGCGCGGTGCGCCAGCTGGACGCCACCTATTTCGACACCCCCGACCATGCGCTGCGCAAGGCGGGCTTTGGCCTGCGGGTGCGCGACGGCGAGGGCGGCCGCAAGCAGACCCTGAAATCGGCCTCGGCCGGCGGGGTGTTCTCGCGCGGCGAGTGGGAAGAGAGAATCGCAGGCCCCGGTCCCGATCGCGACGCCCTGGCCCGCACCCCCGCCGCCGCCATGCTGGCCGGCGAGGATCTGGCGCCGGTCTTCACGACCCGCGTCGAGCGGACGGTGCGGATGGTCCGGGTCGGCGAGGCGTTGATCGAAGCGGCGCTCGACCGTGGCGAACTCAGCGCCGACGACCGGCGCGCGCCGGTCTGCGAGCTGGAACTGGAACTGAAATCCGGCGAACCCGGCGCGCTGTTCGACCTGGCCCGGCAGCTCTCGCGCAATGTGCCGCTGCGGTTGTCGTTGATCAGCAAGGCCGAGCGCGGCTATGGCCTCGCCGCCGGCGTCGACGCCCCCGCTCCCCGTCGCCAAGCCGCGACGCTGGAGCCCCGCGCCACGGTCGCCGAGGCGCTGCAGGCGCTGGGGCAAGCGGGCCTCACACACCTCTGCGCGGGCCTTGAGGCCCTGCGCGAACGGCCCGAGCCCGACGCCGTGCACCAGGCCCGCGTGGCGACCCGTCGACTGCGGGCGCTCTTGAAGATCTTCAAGCCTCTAACGCAGGACGAGGCCGCCCACCGCCTCGACGCCGAGCTGGACTGGCTGGCCGGCGAGTTCGACGCCGCCCGCGATCTCGACGTCTTCGTCGGCGAGGTCTGGGAGAAGCAGGTGACTGGCGTGACTTTCACCGGCCGTGACGCCTTCGAGCGCGGACTCAAGGCCGCCCACGCCAACGCCTATCTGCGCATGGAAGCGGCGCTGGAAAGTCCGCGCGCCCGCGACGTTCTGCTCGAGGCCGCGGCCTGGCTGGAAGCCGGCGCCTGGACCCACGATCCGGCGCTGAAGGACGTCCGCAACGGTCGCGCCGATGCGTTCGCCGCGCAGGTTCTCGACCATCGCCGCCAGCAGGTGAAGAAGCGCGCCAAGTCTTTCGCCGACCTCGACGCCCACGCGCGTCACAAGCTGCGCCTGAAGGGCAAGACCCTGCGCTATGCCGCCGAGGATCTCGTGGTCCTCTTCCCGGATCATCCGAAACGCGCCGAGGTTTTCATCGAGGCTTCGAAGGCCGTGCAGGACGTCCTGGGCCAGTTGAACGACCGCCATGTCCGCCAGACCCTGGTCGAAACCGCCGCTCACGGCGACGAAGCCCTGGCTCGCGACGCCGCCCGCGTGGTGCTGGCCGATGACGAAAACGAGCTGCTGAAGACCGCCAGCAAGGCCCTGGACGACTTGCTCGACGCCAAGCCGTTCTGGTGAGACCGGAATCCGAACTACCGCCCATGTTGGCCCACGGAACGGCCGTCGAACCCAGGGCGTTTGGCCCCAGCCGCGACATCGCGGTGTTGGGGTCTTGTCGTGCCGCACCGCTATTCCATCCTGGCCGCCTCGAACGGTTGGCGCCTCTATCTGGGCGATGACGAACTCGTGGGCGTCTTCACGAACCCGGGCCAGGCCGAGCGGCGCGCCCGATTCCTCGCCGCCCGCGCCTCGGTTCGCGGCTTCGACAGCGAGATCCTGGTCTATGGCGTCGACGGGACCTTGCGAGGCCGCTGGCATGCCGAGCGCTTCGAACCCGCGCTGATCCGTCAGGCGGCATGACGATCCGGCCGGATCGGGACCACGGGTCTGGCGGTAAACCAACTTGAAAGTCGCCAGCGCTTTGCGCTAGCGCAGAAGCATGCCTCTTTTTTCGGACATTTGGCGGATCGGTATCCTCGAATCCCCCATCCAGGCGATCGCCCAGAGCGGCGGCCTACACCAGGCCAAGGTCCGCTGGCTCCCGGAAGAGCCGGACTACACATTCCTGGCCGATCCTTTCGGGCTATGGCGCGACGGTCGTCTGCACGTCTTCGCCGAGGGCTACGACTATCGCACGCGCCATGGCTTCATCGACCACCTGGAACTCGACGGCGATTTCCGGCCCGTCGCGCGCAGCACGGTGCTGCGCGAGCCCTGGCACCTTTCCTATCCCATGGTGTTCGAGGCTGAGGGCGAGACCTGGATGGCGCCGGAGGCCTTCCGGTCCGGGACCTTCACCCTGTACCGGGCCAAGCATTTCCCGGACGTCTGGGAGCCGGCCGCGCAGTTCGCCTTCGACACTCCAGCCATCGACCCGACCTTCTTCCAGTGGGAAGGCCGCTGGTGGTGCGCCTATTCGCCGGACGGGTCTCAGCAGGACAAGCAGGGCAAGCTGCACCTGGCCTATGCCGACAGCCTGCTCGGTCCCTGGACCACGCATCCCGGCAATCCCGTGCGGATCGACCTGGCCAGCAGCCGGCCGGGCGGCACGCCGTTCGTGCATGAAGGGCGACTGCATCTGCCGGTCCAGGACTGCACCCGCACCTATGGCGGCGACCTGCGTCTGCTGGTCATCAATGTCCTGACGCCCGACCGTTTCGAGGCCGAGGCCACGCCGGTCCTGGCCCCGCCCCAGGATGCGGGACGCTATACGGGCGGGCGTCACACGCTCAGCGCCTGCGGGCCGGTCACCCTGATCGACGCCAAATGGGTCAAGGTCTCGCCGCGCGGCCTGGCGATGTCCATCGCCCGCAAGCTGCGGGGCCGCGGCGCAACACGTTCCTTATAAGGATTTTATCCGCGACGAGAGGTCGCAACCCGCAGAGCTTAACAGTGGGTAAGGGTCCGCGCGATCGGTGGCGTCACATTGATATGCGGATCTGTTTCCTCTTCAATCACGACCAAGTCCATCAGGTGGCGCACAGCCTGCCGATCGCCCTGGCGATGCTGGACGCCGATCTCGACGCCGAGATCGTCATCGCCACGTCCAATCCCCGGCTGACGGCCGAGGTGACCCGCATCAGCGGCGGACGCCCCGGCCTGCCGATCGTGGAGCTGGGGCTGAACAAGCGCTCCAGCCGACTGCTCAACCACACGCTGGGCGGCCTGCTGCCGGCCGAGAAGCTGCTGTTCTATCGCGACAACCTCGACTTCTTCCGCAAGGTCGACGTGCTGGTGGTCGCCGAGAAGACCTCGCTGATCCTCAAGACCAAGTTCGGCCTGGATCACCTGAAGGTCGTCCACACCCGCCACGGCGCCGGCGACCGAGCCGTCGGCTTCGACCCCGCCAGCGCCCTGTTCGACCACGTGCTGGTCTCGGGTCCCAAGATCCGCGAGCGTCTTGTCAGCGACACCGGTGTGAAGCCCGACGCCATCTCGGTGGTGGGCTACCCGAAATTCGACCTGGCGCCCGCCGCACCGCCGCGTCCGCTGCCCAACGACGGCCGACCGCTGGTGCTCTACAACCCGCACGTTTCGCCGCACCTGTCGTCGTGGTTCACCGCCGGCCGTCAGGTGCTGGACTGGTTCGTCGAGCATCCCGAATATCAACTGATCTTCGCGCCGCACGTCATGCTGTTCGAGCGGCCGTTCACGATCAGCATCGACAAGCTGCGCATCGATCGCCCCGGCAAGCTGGAGCCGCGCCACCTGAACGCGCCCAACATCCACATCGACCTGGGCAGCCGCGCGTCGACGACCATGGCCTACACCCAGGCCGCCGACATCTATCTGGGCGACGCCAGCAGCCAGGTCTACGAGTTCCTGCTGCGCTCGCGGCCGTGCATCTTCCTCAATCCGCAGGGCCATGACTGGCAGGGCGACAAGAACTTCGGCCACTGGAACCTGGGCCGCGTGATCGACGGCGTCGGACAGCTGGGCGACGCGCTGGAGACGGCCTCGTCCGACCACGCCCTGCGCTATGGCCAGGTCCAGCGCGAGCTGTTCGAAAACAGCTTCCACCTGACCGAAGAACCCTCGGCGCGCCGCGCCGCGCGGGCCGTGGCGACCTTCGCCGGCCTGACCGCGCCACTGCTGCAACCCCTGACCGAGATGGCCCGGATCGCCTATGGCTGAGGATCGCGGCGCGCTGCGCGGCATCTTCGGCGATACGCTGCGTCTGCTGAGCGGCAAGGCCGGAGCCGGGGTCGTCAGCCTCGTCTACATCGCCCTGGCGGCCCACGCCCTGGGGCCGACGGACTATGGCGTGCTGGTCCTGGTCCACACCTATGTGCTGGCCGTCGGCGGGGTCATCGAGTTCCCGGGCTGGCACGCGGTCGTGCGCTACGGCGCCCAGGCCCTGCTGGCCGGCGACGAACAGCGCTTGGCGCGCCTGCTGAAATTCGCCGCGCTGCTGGAGCTGGCCTGCGGTCTCGTCGCGGTCGTCGTCGCGGCGCTGCTGGCGCCGTGGATCGGCGCCAAGCTGGGCTGGACGCCGCGCGCCATTGAACTGAGCCTGCCCTATAGCCTCGCAGTGCTGGCCACGGTGCGCGCCACCGCCGCCGGCTACCTGCAGGTGATCGGACGCTTCGACCTTCTGGGCGCCCACAGCCTGGTCCCGGCCCTGGCCCGCCTGATCGGCGCCGTGGTTGCGTGGGCCGGCGGCTGGGGCCTGGTCGGCTTCCTCTGGGCCTGGCTGGCCGCCGCGGTGCTGGAGTGGGCGGTGATGTGGATCATGGCCTTCGCCACCATGCCGCGCTCTTTGCGGGCCCTGGCCGTCCGCACCAGCGCACGCGGCGTTCGAGCCGAGAACCCCGGCCTGCTGCGTTTCATGCTGGGCGCCAATGCCGACGTGACCTTCGCCGAGCTGGCCACACGCATGACCCCGTTGGCCATCGGCTGGCTGGCCGGACCGGCTGCCGCCGGCCTCTTCGCCATCGCCCAGCGCGCCACCGTCGTGATCGCCCAGCCCGCCCAGAGTCTGGGTCAAGCAGCCTATGCCGAGCTGGCCAAGCTGGCGGCCAAGGGCCAGACGGCGCTTGTCATCTCGACCATCGCCCGCGCCAGCGGCGTGACCATGGCCATCGCTATTCCCATCTGCGTGTTGTTCGGTCTGTTCGGCGAGACCTTCGCCAAGCTCATGGGCGGCGACGGCTTCGCCGCGGCCGGCGGGCTGATGCTGTGGCTGGCCATCGCCCGCACCTTGCTGTTGTGCGCCCCGCCCCTCAGCGCCGCCCTGACCGCCCTGGGTCGTCCCAGCCTGTCGGCAGCCATGAATCTGACGGGGAGCCTGGGTCTCGTTGCGATGCTGATGATCGCCCTGCCGCTCTGGGGCGAAGGCGCGGTCGGCCCCTGCGTCGTCGCCCAGGCGCTCCTGACCATGACCCTGCTGGCCGTCGCCCTGGCGACCCAGGCCGCGCCGGCGGCCCGTGCGCCGAAGGCCGCCTGATGCGCATCGCCTATGTCATCAACTCGGTCGAAGGCGGCGGCGCCCAGTCGCCGGTGCCCGCCATCGCCAAGGTGCTCCACGATGAAGGCGCGCAAGTCGTCGTCTTCGCCCTCAGCCGCCGCGACGGTCGAGGTTTGGTCGCCATGGAGGCCGCTGGCCTGGAGGTCCGCGTCTGCGAGGCCGGCGAGAAGCAGCAGCTGACCGCCCTCTCGTGGCTGAACGCCGAGCTGAAAGCCTGGCGGCCGGACGTCGTCTGGACCTCGCTCACCCGCGCCACCTTGATGGGCCAGATCGTCGGCGGTTGGCTGGGCAAGCCGGTGGTCAGCTGGCAGCACGCCGCCTTCCTCAAGCCCGCCAACCGCGCCCTGCTGCGAGCGCGCCGCTCGGCTTCGGCCCTGTGGATCGGCGATTCCGAGAGCGTCACCGCCCTGACCGCCGAGCGGATAGCGCCGGGTCCCGATCGACTGATTTGCTGGCCGATCTTCTCGGTGAAACCCGACGCGCCCCAGGCCATCCCGTGGCGTCCCGGCCAGACCCTGCGACTGGGCGCGCTAGGCCGGTTACATCCGGTGAAGGGCTATGACGTCCTGCTGGACGCCCTGGCCCAGCTGAGGGCGCAAGGCTTCGCGCCGCCCGCTCCCTTCGAGGTGCTGATCGCCGGCGACGGGGCCGAGCTGGAGCGCCTGGAGGCGCAGAAGGCGGCGGCGGGCCTCGACACTGTCCGCTTCCTCGGCTTCTGCCAGGATCCGCCTGAGTTCCTGGCTACGCTGCACCTCTATCTACAGCCCTCGCGCTCGGAGGGCCTGTGCGTCGCCGCCCACGAGGCCATGCAAGCGCGTCTGCCGGTGTTGGCCTCGGCGGTGGGCGAGCTGCCCTACAGCATCAGCCCCGGCGAGACCGGCTTCCTGACCCCGCCCCGCGATCCCACCGCCCTGGCGGCCACGCTGATTGAAGCCCTGTCCGCGCCCGAACGCCTGGAGGCCATGGGCCAGGCCGCCCGCGCGCGCGTCCAGGCCCGCTTCGGCGCAGACCAGTTCGCGGCGCGCGGCGCGGCGATCGTGAGCCGGCTGCGGGCCATGGCCGCCTGAAGATGAGGATCCTTGTCGTCCTGCACGACCTGCCGCTCGGCGGCACCGAGCGTGTCGCCCTGCGTCTGGCCGACGCCTGGGCCAAGGCGGGTCATGCCGTAACCCTGCTTTGCGGCTCAGCGACCGGCGCCCAGGCTGCCCTGGTCTCCGAACGGGTCGAGCTCGTCGAGTGCGTCCCGCCGATCCCGCGCGGCTTCGGGTCGCGGATCCACCTGGGTCGCGCTGTCGCGCGTCATCTGCGCCACCAGCCCGCCGATGTTCTGTTTGTACCCGGAAACTTCCACTGGTCGATCAGTCGCTCCGTGGCCCAGATCCTCGGCGCCCGCCGGCCGACCATCGTCGCCCAAGTGAGCTCTCCGATCTTCAAGCACGGCCGCAGCGGCCTGAAACAATGGACCTTCGAGGTCGGCGCCCGCCGCCGCCTGCGCAATGCCGATGCGATCGTGACGCTGTCGCCCCAGACCTTGCCGGAGGTCGACGCCCTGCTCGGCCGCCGCATCGCCACGGCGATCCCCCTGCCCGCGCTCGACGACGAGGTCAGTCCGGCCCAGGCTGCTTCGGGTAAGCTGATCGTCGCGGCGGGCCGCCTGGCGCCTGAGAAGGGCTATGACGTTGCGCTGAAGGCCTTCGCCCAGGTTCGCGATCTTGAGGCGCGACTGGCCTTCGTAGGCGACGGCCCGTTGCGGGATGACTTGGAGGCGCTGGCGACCAGCCTCGGTATCCGCGATCGCGTCGAATTCGTCGGCTACCAACCAGATATCCGTCCCTGGCTCGATCGCGCTCGCCTGCTTCTGCTGAGCTCCTGGCACGAAGGCTTTGGCGCGGTCATCGTAGAGAGCCTGGGACGGGGTCGCCCCGTGGTCGCCACGAACTGCACGCCGGCGGTCAAGGACCTGCTGAGCGCCCCGGCGTTCGGCGCCGTCGCCGCGCCCGGCGATATTCAGGGACTGGCCACGGCGCTGGACGCGCAACTTAGCGCCCCGTCGCCAGATCCGCTGCGCCTTATCGAAGCCGTCCAAGACTATCGGATTTCATCCGTCGCCTCATCCTATCTCAAGCTCTTTCAATCCAAGACTGCTGAAAGACAACCTCAAGCATCAGTATAAGTTCGTTATACTTGCCGAAGAACAGTGATCGGCGCTGGCTTGTCTTCGAGATCATTCCCGAAAGGCACGCCATGAGCGCCCATCGTTTCCTCGTTTCCGCCCTGTCGCTGGGCCTGCTGGCGACGTTCGCGCCCAGCGGCGCCCTGGCTCAGCAAACCCCGGCCGTCACCGCCGCGTCGCTGCAACAGCAGATCGCCGCCGCCGCCCAAGGCGCGGCCAGCCAGCCCGGCTTCGCCCGCCTGAGCAAGGCTCAAAAACTGGCGGCCATTCAGGCGGCCGTGGCCGCGGCCCTGGCCAAGAGCGGCGCGACGCTGGAGCAGATCTCGGCGGCGCTGATCCAGGCCGTGGCCTCCAACATCATCAGCGCGGGCGTGGCGATCTCGGTCGCCTCGTCGGTCTCGTCAGACCTCGCCCAGCAGGTCGCGACCGCCCCGACCATTCAGGCTCAACTGCGGGCGGAAGGTCAGAGCGCCAACGTGACCACGGCCTCTACCGACGGCGGGGCCGGCGTCAGCGTCCTGGTCAATCTGCAGGGCGCGACCGCATCCGGCGGCGGCGCGGCGGCCGCCACGACGACCACGACACCGGCGCCCTACGATCCTTGCGCGGGCGTGGTCGCTGCCTATTGCGGCGGCTAATGGCTGACCAAAGGACCGGCCGGAGCCATGGGCTCCGGCCGGCGACGGCGGCGATGGGCTGTCGCCGCCGGAGGACGCATCAACGCGGCGCCAGATCCACC
The DNA here is from genome assembly GCF_058807295.1 of Caulobacter sp. GW821-FHT12D05. Taxonomy (NCBI): domain Bacteria; kingdom Pseudomonadati; phylum Pseudomonadota; class Alphaproteobacteria; order Caulobacterales; family Caulobacteraceae; genus Caulobacter; species Caulobacter sp. GW821-FHT12D05. Next base: position 5,062 of record NZ_JBXAQO010000003.1, on the reverse strand, counting down.
ACCACGGTGCCGGCGTTGCGGTTACGGGACCAGGCGGCGTCGCTGGCGCCGGCGTCGATCGGACGCTCCTTGCCGTACGACACGGTCTGGATGCGGGCGCTGGAAACGCCTTGGGCGACCAGGAAGTCACGGGCGCTGGACGCGCGGCGAGCGCCCAGCGCGAAGTTGTATTCGCGCGTGCCGCGTTCGTCGCAGTTGCCGGCGACCAGCACGCGCACGTCCGGATGGCTGGCCAGCCACTGGGCCTGGGCGGCCAGGACCTGGCGGGCCTCGCCGCTCAGATCGTAGCTGTCGAGCGCGAAGAACACTCGATCGCCAGCGCTAGCCGCCAGCTGTTCCTGCAGGCTGCGGTAGGCCGGGTTCTGGTCGAGCGCCGGCGGCGCGTAGGGATCGCTGGCCGGAGGCGGCGGAGCTTCGGCGACGGGTGCGACCGGCGCGGGCTTGGGTTTGGACGCGCAGGCCGACAGGCCCAGAACGACAGCGAGGGTCAGGGGAACGGAAATCAAACGAGACATGGCGCATCCGACGGTCAAAGATCGCCGCCATGCAGCCGGTCCGCCGTGCCAAGCTCAAGCATAAGAACCTTATAACGCCCTGGCCATAACGGGCCCATAATTGCCGCGGCCGACCGGGATCGACATGGTGTCGCTCCCGCAACGCGCCGGGCGCGCGTCGGTCGACCCCCTAGTGTGTTCTTGCCTCGCGCAAGGCGCATGACCCTGCCCCCCGACCGGCGCGCGAGTAGCTTTCCAGGGTGATGATGGCGCAGACGATCCCCGTTCCGCTGACTTTGGCCGCACGCCGCCTGCGCCCCTACGGCGCGGCGCTGCTCTACACGCTGTGCGCCACCGGCGTGTCCGAGCTGCTTTATCGTCTGTTCGATACGACCCGGTTGTCGATGGTGTTCCTGGCCGGCGTGCTGCTGACCGCGGTCACCCAGGGCGCCTCTCCCGGCTACTTCGCCGCCTTTTTGGCCTTCGCGATCTACAACGTCTATCTGGTCGAGCCCCGCTTCACCTTCACCTTCGCCTCGACCGAGGACGTGCTGGTGCTGCTGACCTTCCTGGCGGTGGCCATGCTGACCGGGGGGCTGACGGGCCGCCTACGCGACGAGGCCCGGCGCAACAGCATCCGAGCCCGCGCCACCGCCGCCCTGTTCGAGACCAGCCGCCAGCTCTCCTCCGCCGAGGACGAGATGGCCATCCGCCTGCTGGTGGTCGAGCAGATGGCCGCGGCCGCCAAGGGCGAGGCGGCCATGGTCGATCGCGCCATGGTCTGGAGTTCCCCGCGCACCGAGGAGACGCTGTCGGCGCCGCCCGAACCGCCGGACTTCAGCCAGCCGGGCTGGTGGGTTCGCGATCTGGTCGCCGACGGCGCCGAGCTGGGCGTCGTGGCCTGGCGTGGCGCCGAGGGTGTGCCGGACGCCGACAGCGAGCGGCTGATCCAGGTCCTGGCCGACCTGGGCGCGGCCGCCATCCAGCGCGCCCGCGTTTCGGCCGCCCGATCAGAGGTCGCCGCCGCGGCCCGGACCGAACAGCTGCGCGACGCCCTGCTCTCGTCGATCTCGCACGACCTGCGCACACCGCTGGCGGCGATCCTGGCCTCGGCCAGCAGCCTCAAGGCGTTCGGCGGCCAGTTCCCCGAGGACGTCCGCGATGACCTGGTCACCACGATCGAGGAAGAGGCCGAGCGCCTGAACCGCTTCGTAGCCAACCTCCTGAGCATGACCAAGCTGGAGTCCGGCGCCCTGGTCCTGGAGAGCCAGAAGTTCTCGGCCGCCGAAGTGGTCAATCGCGCCGCCGATCGCCTGGCCCGCCAGGGCTGCGTGGTCGAGCGGACCATCGAGGACCAGGCGATGGTCGAGGGCGATCCGGTCCTACTGGACCAGGCGCTGGGCAATGTCCTGGAGAACGCCGCGCGTTACGGCCACGACGACAGGCCGATCGCCGTGCGCGTCCGCGCCCTGGACGACACCGTGCTGATCGAGGTCGCCGACGAAGGCCCCGGCGTTCCCGAAGCCGACCAGGCGCGGATCTTCGAGAAGTTCTATCGCTCGCCGGCCTCGGCCAAGGCCAGCCAGGGCACGGGCCTTGGCCTGTCCATCGCCCGCGGCCTCGTCGAGGCGATGGGCGGCTCGATCCGGGCCGCCGGGCGTTCGGACGACCGCACGGGCCTCGTCGTCAGCCTGATACTCCCCAGAAAGCGCGCCGCATGACCCAGCCCCTCGCCCAGGTCCTGCTCGTCGATGACGAACCGCAATTGGTGCGTGCCCTGACGCCGGCGCTGAAGGCGGCCGGCTATGCGGTGTCGGTCGCCGACAGCGGCCAGGCGGCCCTCGCGCATCTGGCGGCCGAGGGCTGCGACGCCGTCATCCTGGACCTGGGCCTGCCCGACATAGATGGCAAGGCGGTGATCGGCCGGATCCGCGAGTGGTCCGAGGTGCCGATCGTCGTGCTGTCGGCCCGCGACATCGAGCATGAGAAGATCGCCGCCCTGGACCTGGGCGCCGACGACTTCGTCAACAAGCCCTTCGGCATCGGCGAGCTGCTGGCCCGCCTGCGCGCGGCGATGCGCGGTCGTGAGCGCCGGTTCTCGGCCCGGGCCCGCTTCAAGAGCGGCGACCTGGAGATCAACTTCGCCGACCGCCACGTCTTCGTGCTGGGCGAGGAGGTTCGGCTGACGCCGCGCGAATACGACCTGCTGCGCAGCCTGGCCCGCTATGCCGGACGCGTGGTCACCCATCGCCAGCTGATGACCGCTGTCTGGGGTCCGGACGCCCAGGTCGACGCCCAGTTCGTGCGCGTCCTGGTCGGTCAGGTTCGCCAGAAGCTGGAGGAGGAACCGGCCTCCCCGCGCCTGCTGCTGACCGAGCCGGGCCTGGGCTATCGCCTGGCCCCCGAGGATGAGCCCTAGACGTTCAGCAGGAACATTTCGAGGACCGCATGCAGACTGTCGAAATCGTCCTGGCGCTCCTGGCCGCCGTCGTGTTGAGCGGCGCCGCGGCGCGCTTCCTGCCCCTGGCCGTGCCCGCGCCGCTGGTGCAGATCGGCCTGGGCGCGTTGATCGCTTTGGTGACCAAGGCCCCGGTGGCCCTGGATCCGCAGCTGTTCTTCCTGCTGTTCCTGCCGCCGCTGCTGTTCCTGGACGGCTGGCGCATTCCCAAGGACGACTTCTTCCGCGACTTGCCGATCATCCTGGAGATGGCCCTGGGCCTGGTGGTGCTGACCGTCGTCGGTGCGGGCCTGTTCATCCACTGGATGATCCCCGCCATGCCGGTGGCCGTCGCCTTCGCCCTGGCTGCCGTGATCTCGCCGACCGACCCGATCGCGGTCTCGGCCATCGCCCAGCGGGTGCCGATTCCCAAGCGCCTGATGCACATCCTGGAGGGGGAGTCGCTGCTGAACGACGCTTCGGGCCTGGTCTGCCTGCGCTTCGCCATCGCCGCCGCCCTCACCGGGACCTTCGTGCTGAAGGACGCGGTGCTGACCTTCGCGTGGGTCGCCATCGCCGGCGTCGCGATCGGCGTCCTGACCACCCTGGTCGTCACCACCCTGAACGCCTGGCTGTCGCGCCGCAGCGCCGAGGACGCCGGCCCCCAGACCCTGGTCAGCCTGCTGATCCCTTTCGCGGCCTATCTGCTGGCTGAAAAGGTCCATGCGTCGGGCATCCTGGCCGCCGTCGCGGCGGGCGTGGCGATGAGCTTCTCCGAGGCCGCCCGCCAGACCGTCGCGGCGACCCGCGTTCGTCGCAACATGGTCTGGGACACCCTGCAGTTCACCGCCAACGGCGTGATCTTCGTGCTGCTGGGCGAGCAGCTGCCCTCCATCCTGGCCGGCGCGGTCGAGACTGTTCATACGACCGGTCACCATGACGCCTGGTGGCTGGGCGTCTATGTCGTGGCGATCACCCTGGGCCTGGGGATCTTACGTTTCGCCTGGGTGTGGGGCTCGCTGAAGCTGACCCTGTTGCGCGCCCGCCGACGCGGCGAGGAGCGGGCCAGCCCGGACTGGAAGATCATCGCCGCCACCGCCTGCGCCGGCGCGCGCGGCGCCATCACCCTGGCCGGCGTCCTGACTCTGCCGCTCGCCACCGCCGCCGGCGCGCCCTTTCCCGCCCGCGACCTGGCCATCTTCCTGGCCGCGGGGGTGATCATCCTGTCGCTGATCATCTCCAGCGTGGCCCTGCCGCTGCTGCTGAAGAACCTGCAGCTGCCGCCCGATACGGACAGCCAGGAGCAGGCCGAGCAGGCTCGCACGACCTTGGCCAACGCCGCGATCCTGGCGGTCGAGCAGCTGATGACCGCCTCGGCCCACGCCGCCGATCACGACTTCCAGGCCGCCACAGCGCGTGTCGCCGACGTCTATCGCGACCGCCTCGACGCCCTGGCGCAGTCAGGCGAGGTGGCGATCGCCGCCAAGCGTAGTCTGGCGTTCGAGCGTGACATCCGCCTGGCGGCCTTGGAAGCCGAGCGTGACGCGCTTCGCGGGCTGGCCCGTCGCCGCTCGGTCAATGACAGGGTCCATGCACGCCTGACCCGCGACCTGGATCTGGCCGAGGCTCGAGCGCGCAGTTAGGGCGCCAACAGTGACCAGGGCTAAGCGCTGGTGCTCATGCTCGCCAGAGGCGCCAGGGATATCTTGAAGACCGACGATTGGGACGGCTCTGCGCCACACACTGACCGCTGTGTGCAGGGCTAAACAGGCGGAGCTCGAAGAGAAACGCGCCGGGATCGAAACACCGTCGGCGGTGGCGATCCATCCGGGTGCGGTGGCGACCTACGACGCGCTGACGCGGCGTTTGGCCAAAGTGATGCAGGGTTCTGAGGGGGAGGGGGTGCGCAGGGCGCTGCGCGAGGATCGAAGGCATGGAGGGCATCCCGCTTCAGGGGATGTGCCGTTTCGATCTAAATGCGCGCGGCAAAATCGCCGCGCTCCTGACGATGTCAGGGGCGTTGAAGAGCAACGCTAGAATGTCTGGGGATACGCTGGGTGCGGGGACAGGATTTGAACCTGTGACCTTCAGGTTATGAGCCTGACGAGCTACCGGGCTGCTCCACCCCGCG
>NZ_JBXAQO010000002.1:895693-1147550 GCF_058807295.1 Caulobacter sp. GW821-FHT12D05 | reverse complement strand
CAAGGCCTGCGCTTCGCCATCCGCGAAGGCGGCCGCACCGTCGGCGCCGGCGTCGTGGCCAAGATCGTCGAGTAATCTCGACCTTCTTCAGCTCACGCTGAACTGAACTAAGCGAAGGCCCCGGAGAGCAATCTCCGGGGCCTTTTGCTGTTCAGGGCTTGTCCGCGATCCGAGGCGCTTCGCGATCGCGCTCGCGCTGGGTCAGGACGACGCTGGTCGCCGCTGTTTCCCCCGTCTGCTTGAAGACCAGCTTGGCGTCCGGACCCTGCGCGTAGAAGGCGTTCGGGCCGGTGGCGATGATCGGAACCGGCGGCTGGCCGGTGGCCTGGGTGACCAGGTGGTCGCCCTCGCGGAACACCCTCAGGACCATCATCGGCGTCAGCTGATAGGACCCGACATAACGATCCAGAACGGCGGCGGGCACGGCGATGGCCTTGGGCGGTTGCCAGGTCCCCAGGCACAGGCCCGCGAGCGTGCCGGCGATCGTGTCGGACGGCGCGGCCATGAAGTTGCTGAGCACCACCACGGCCAGCCCATCCTTGGGATAGAGATTGATGGCAGTCGAGAAGCCGTTGACGCTGCCGCCGTGCATGATCCGCGCGTGGCCGGACTGCTCGCCGATGGCCCAGCCATAGCCGTAGTGGTTGCCGTAGTCGGTCCACATCGCCTTGCGCGAGGCGTCGGTCAGGATCTTGCCCGTCGCCAGGGCGCGGTCCCAGATCAGCAGGTCGTCGACGGTGGAATAGAGCGACCCGGCGGCATAGGGCACGCTCATGTCCAGATAGTCGGCGTTCTGCCAGCCGTCCTTGCCGGGCTGATAGCCGGCGGCGCGCTTGGGCAGAATCTGGCTGGCGACGTCGTAGCCGCTGTTCTTCATGCCCAGCGGCCGGAAGATGTTGTGCGCGACATAGTCGGCATAGGGCTGGCCCGACACCTTCTCGATGACATAGCCCAGCAGGATGTAGCCGGTGTTGTCGTAGGCGAACTTGCTGCCCGGTTCGAACTCCAGCGGCTTGTCGCGGGTCAGCTTGATGATCGCCTCGGGCGTCTGCCGCAGCTTGGCGTCGTTGACGAAATAGCCCGGAATAGCCGTGTAGCTGGGGATGCCGGAGGTGTGGGTCAGCAGGTGCTTGATCGTGACCTTGGCCCAGGCCGCCGGGGCCTCGGCATAGAACTTCGAGATCGGATCATCGACGCTGAGCTGGCCGGCGTCGACCAACTGCAGGATCGCCGTGGCGGTGAACTGCTTGGTGATCGAGCCCAGCCGGAACTTGGTGTCGGGCGCATTGGCGATGTCCCATTCGCGATTGGCCGCGCCGAAGCCTTCGCGCAGCAGCGGAACGCCATCCTTGGCGACCAGCACCGAACCGCTGAAGCGGCCGTCCTTGACCCGTTCGTCGACCAGGGCCTTGGCCTGCTTGGAGAAGTCGGGCGTCGCGCAGGTCGGGGCGGCGAGAGCCGGCCCAACGGCGAGCGCGCCGGCCAGGCCCAGCGACAGGATCGTGAGTTTCATCAGGCGTTCCCCCTTGCTGTTGACCGACGGTATCGCGGTCCAGCGTCACTGTCTCAATTTAAGGGTGCGCCCTGCAGCCGAGGATGGTTTGCCCTATGTCGGCTGCCGGCTTGACGGCGCCGCTTGAAAGGCCCAGCACCGAGGCAGGGACGGGGAGACAAGCGCTTGGATCTGCGCCGCAGGATCAGGGACAATATCACCGCGCGCTACGGCCTAGCCGTCGCGCTGTCGGTCTTCGCGGTGCTGCTGCGCTTTGGCCTGAACGCGGTGTTCCCGCCCGGCTTTCCGTATGTGACGTTCTTCCCGGCCATCGTGGTCGCCGTCTATCTGGGCGGCCTGGGCCCCGGGATCCTGTGCGCGGCGCTGAGCGGCGCCGCCGCCTGGTACTTCTTCATCCCGCCCTATATGGGCTTCAGCTTCGACATGACGGTGCTGGTGGCCCTGGCCTTCTACGCCTTCGTGGTGGCGGTCGACATCTTCTTCATCGACGGCATGCGCAAGGCCCTGGACCAGCTGGAGGGCGAGCGCGAACGGTATCGGGAGCTGGCCGAGAGCCGCGACCTGCTCTATCGCGAACTGCACCACCGGGTGAGCAACAATCTGCAGGTCGCTGGCGCGCTACTGCGGCTGCAAGGCCAGGGGATCACCGACGCCGACGCCCGCCACGCCCTGTCCCAGGCCGGCGAACGCATCGAGGTCATCGCCCGCATCCAGCGCGAGCTGCACAACCGCACCGGCGAGCCTGTGCCTTTCCGCGTCTTCGCCGAGGCCCTGCTGGCCAGCGCCGCCGCCGCGGCCGGCGCACGGGTGCGGCTGGCGATCGAGGGCGGGGAACAGCCCCTGCATCCCGACCAGGCCACGCCCGTGACCCTGGTCATGCTGGAGAGCTTCAACAACGCCCTGGAGCACGGCTTCGGCGAGGCGGGGGAGGGGGAGGTCCGCGTCGTGCTGGACCAGTCGGGCCTGACGCACCTTCTGACCGTCAGCAACGACGGCGCGGGGCCGCCGCCAGGCTTCGACCCGGCCCAATCCAAGAGCCTGGGCCTGCGTATCGTCCGCGCCATGGCCCAGCAGCTGGGCGGCAAGTTCGAGATGGCGCGCGAGGAGGCGTGGACGGTGTGTCGGCTGAGCTACGCGCCGAAGCGGGACTAGAGCGGGGCCGAGAACCTCGTCCTTCGACAGGCTCAGGATGAGGTTCTCTACTGATCCGCCGTAAAAGTAGCCCTCATCCTGAGCTTGTCGAAGGACGAGGGCGGCTTCTCAGAGTGTCAGCCGGTAGAAGCGGGTATCCACCGCCATGCGCGGGAAGGTCTCGGGCAACTCGAATGTCTCGACCAGCGTAAACCCGTTCTTCTCGTAGAACCGATGCGCGGCCTTGAACGCCTCGGTGGTGCCGAGCCAGACCGCCGACACGTCGTGCGCCCGAGCATGCGCCAGCGCCGTATCCAGCAGCGCCTGGGCCGCGCCGAACGCGCCCCGCGCGACTGGCTTCACGAACATCTTCCGTAGCGCCACGGCGCCGTCGCCGATGTCCTTCAGGGCGATCGTGCCGACCGCCTCGCCGTCCAGCTCGGCGAGCCAGAACTGGCCCGCGCCCGTCTGGTACCAGGCCGGAATATCGGCGAGGTCGGGCTGGTCGGCGGCGGTGATGGAAAAGCCGAACTCTTCGCGCTGGATCGGCAGGATCACCCCGACGACGGCGTCTTCGTCGCCGGGGTGGAAGGGCCTGATGATCACGTTAGAGGCGGTCAACCGGGACGGCCTGACCATTGCTGGCCTCGCGCGGCGTGGCCAGGCGGCCCAGCTTCGGCTTTAGCCACGTCTCGATATCGTCGACGATCTCGTAGACGACCGGCACCAGCACCAGCGACAGCACGGTCGAGGTGATCAGGCCGCCGATCACGGCCACGGCCATCGGCTGGCGGAACTCCGAGCCGGTGCCGATGCCCAGCGCCGTGGGCAGCATGCCGGCCATCATGGCCAGGGTGGTCATGACGATCGGGCGGGCCCGCTCGTGACAGGCGTCGATGATGGCGTCGCGCTGGCTCATGCCGGCCCGCTCCTGCTCGATGGCGTATTCGACCAGCAGGATCGAGTTCTTGGCCGCCAGGCCCATCAGCATCAGGAAGCCGATCAGCGACGGCATCGACAGCGACTGGCCGGTGACCAGCAGGGCCAGGAACGCGCCGCCGATCGCCAGGGGCAGGGCCGACAGGATGGTGATCGGCTTGAAGAAGCTGCGGAACAGCAGGATCAGCACGCCGAACACCAGGCCCACGGCCGACAGCAGCGCCACGGCGAAGCCGGTGAACAGCTCGACGAAGGCCTCCTGGTCGCCCGCCGTGGCCGGAGCGACGCCAGCGGGCAGCTTCTTCATCGTCGGGAGGTTGTTGACGTCGGTCATGGCCTGACCCAGCTGGGCGCCGTTGTTGAGGTCGGCCTCGATGGTCAGCTGACGCTTGCGGGCGAAGCGGTCGATCTTGGCCGGGCCGGCCTGGAACGACAGGTCGGCGACGCTATCCAGCCGGGTCGTGCCGCCGCTGGCAGTGGGCACGCGCAGGCCGCCCAGAGCCTGGAGGTCGGCGCGGGTCTCGGACGGCAGGCGCACGCGGATCGGGATCCGGCGCTCGCCCTGGGTCATCTTGGCGACGTTGGCGTCGATGTCGCCCACCGTGGCCACGCGGGCGATGGCGGCGATGTCAGCGGCGCTGACGCCGAGGCGAGCGGCTTCGTCGGCCCGCGGGCGGATGACGATCTCCGGACCGCTGGGCGGGCTGGAGGGACGTGGATCGGCGACGGTGGACAGGCCGCGCATCTCACGCTCGACCTGGGCGGCCGTACGCTCGAGCAAGGGACCGTCCTCGGCCGTCAGGATGGTCTGGACGTCCGAGGTGCCCCAGTCACCCAGCAGGTTGACGCGGGCGTCCGGGATCCCGCGCAGGCCGTCGCGGACCACCTGCTTGATCTCGGTCACGGTCAGGTCGCGCTCGCCGTTCAGCACGATGGTGATGGTGGCGTCACGGATGTCGGCCCCGCTCTGGCCGCCCCAGCCGCTGCCGATGTTCGAGCCGACCTGGGCGAAGACGTGGGCGGTTTCCGGACGCTTGCGGAACAGGGTGGTCACCGCCTGGACGGTGCGCTCCATGTCGGCCGTGGTCGCGCCGGGCGGGCCCTGGACCTTCAGATAGTAGAAGTTGGCGTTGGCGGCCGGTTGGAAGGCCGTGGGAATGAACGGCACCAGGGCGAACGAGCCGATCAGGATCAGGGTGCCGATGACGAGGCTGAGGAACCGGTGGTCCAGCGACCAGTCCAGCACGTTGCGATAGAAGCCCTTGAACGCGGGCCGTTCGTGAGCCTGCTTGGCCGGCTTGAGGAAATAGGCGGCCAGCAGCGGGGTCAGCAGGCGGGCCACGACCAGCGAGAACAACACCGCCACGGCGACGGTCAGGCCGAATTCCTTGAAGAACTGGCCGGGCGTGCCGGGCATGTACGAGACGGGCACGAACACCGCCACGATGGTGAAGGTGGTGGCCACGACCGCCAGGCCGATGGCGTCCGCGCCTTCCATCGCCGCCTGATAGGGCCGCTGGCCCCGGGCGACGCGTTTTTCGATGTTCTCGATCTCGACCACAGCGTCGTCGACCAGGATGCCGATGACCAGGGTCAGGGCCAGCAGGGTCACGACGTTCAGCGAGAAGCCCATCACCGCCATGAAGGCGAAGGTGGGGACCAGCGACACCGGCATGGCGATGGCGGTGATCAGGGTGGCGCGCCACTCGCGCAGGAACAGGAACACCACCAGCGAGGCCAGCAGCATGCCTTCCAGCAGGGTGTGCTCGGTGGCGGCGAAGCTGGCGCGGGTCTCATCGACGGTCGAGAAAATCTTCACGAACTTCACGCCCGGCTGCTTGGCCTCCAGGGCGTCGATGGCTTTCTTGACGTTGTCCTCGACGGCGACGTCGCTGCTGTCACGGGTCTTCATCACTTGGAAGGCGACGACGTTCTTGCCGTCCAGGCGGGCGAAGCCGCGCTGTTCTTCCGAGCCCTGGCCCACCTCGGCCACGTCGGTCAGCTTCACGTAGCGGCCGCCGGCGATCGGGATGGTGATCTGGCGCAGTTGCTCGACCGTGGTCGCCGCGCCCAGCACCCGCAGGGTCTGTTCGCGGCCGCCGATGTTAGCCCGGCCGCCAGGAGCGTCGACGCTGAAATTGGCCAGGGCCTGGTTCAGCTGCGGCGCCGTCACGCCGAAGCTGGCCATGCGGTCGGGATTGATGACGACGTTGATCTCGCGATCCACCCCGCCGACGCGGGCCACCTGGGCCACGCCCTTTTCGCCTTGGAGAGCGCGGGTGACGGTGTCGTCGATGAACCACGACAGCTCGGTCGAGCTCAGGTTCGGGGCCGAGACGGCGTAGGTGATGATCGGGGCGCTGGTGATCTCCAGGCGCTGGACGATCGGCTCGTCCACTTCGCGCGGCAGGATCGAGCGGGTCTGGTCGACCTTGGAGCGCACCTCGTCGGTGACCTTCTGCAGGTCTTCGCCGAGATTGAATTCGATCGTCGTGGTCGAGGCGCCCTGGACCACCGACGAGCGGATGGTCTTGACGTTGGAGATCCCGGCCACCGCGTCCTCGATGGGGCGGGTGACCTGGGTCTCCATCTCGCCGGGCGCGGCCCCGCTCTGGGTGACCGTCACGGTCACCGCGGGGAACTCGACGTTCGGGAACTGCTTGATCGGCAGGCCCAGATAGCAGCCGATGCCGGCGATCATCAGGGCCAGGAACAGCACCGCGACGGGGATCGGGTTCTTGATCGCCCAGGCCGAGATCTTCAGTTCGCCGGTCTTCTCACCGGCCTTGTGTTCACTAGCCATCAGCGGGCGGCCTGGTTAGCGGCGGGACGAATGGTGTCGCCGTCGGCCACGAACGAAGCGCCGCCCAGCACGACGCGCGTGCCGGCCGGCGGGCCCTGGACCAGCTGAGCCCAGCCGCCGCCCTTCTGGCCGACCTTGATGGCGACCTGGTGAGCGCGGTTGTTGCTGTCGACGGTCATCACCGACAGGCCGTCGGCCTCGTAGCGGATGGCCGATTCCGGGATGGCGGTGACCGGCGCGCCCGAGGCGCCGAAGGTGGCGCGGCCAAAGCCGCCCGGACGCAGGTCCGGACGCACGGGCAGGCGCACGCGCACCTTGCCCAGGCGGTTGGCGCTGTCGACGCGCGGGCTGATCAGGCGCACGACGCCCGAGATCGCCTGGCCGCCGGGCAGGGACACCTGCGCGGCCTGGCCTTCGCGGATGCCCGACAGGTCGGCTTCATTGACCTCGGCGTCCAGCTCGACCAGGCCGTCGCGGGCGATGGTGAACCACGGATTGGTCCCGCCGCCGGCGATCTGGCCGGGCTGCACGCCGCGCGACAGCACCCGGCCGCTGACCGGCGAGGTGATGGTCATGCGCGAGGCGCGGGTGCGCAGTTCCTTCAGCGCCGCTTCCTGGGCTTTGGCCTGATAGCGGCGGGTCTCGATCTGCTCCTGGGACAGGATGCCCTGGCCATCCAGGCCGGCGACACGCTTGGCCTCGGCCTGGGACTGGGCGGTGACGGCCGCCTGCTGCTCGACCTGGGCCCGCAGCAGGGTGTCATCCAGCTGGACCAGGGGCTGGCCGGCGCGGACCCAGTCGCCCTCGTCGGCATAGAGGCGCGCGACGCGGTAGCCGGTCAGCTCCGAGCCGACGGCGGCCTCTTCGCGCGAGACCAGCAGGCCGGAAGCTTCGACCCCGCCGCCAAGCGGCCGGGTCTCGACGCTGCCGACGCTGACCGTACGCGCTTGAGCGGCGGCGGCCGTGGCGGGCTTCTTGTCTGCGTCCTTCTTGCCGCCGCAGGCGGTCAGACCCACGGCGCTGCAGACCAGGGCGGTGGCGATCAGGTAACGGGTCGTCATCGTGTCGGGTCTCATTGGGCGGAAGGCTTGCTGGGAATGCTCTGCGGGGACCAGCCACCGCCGAGCGCCTTGTAGGTCTGGACGGCGCGTTGCAGCGCCTGGGTCTGGGCCCCGGTCAGGGCCGTGCGGGCGTTGCGCCAGGACTGTTCGGCCTGGAGCGCCGTGGTCAGGTCGGTGAGGCCGGCGGCGTAGCCCTTGCGGCTAGCCTCGTAGGCGCTGGCGGCGCGGCGTTCGCCGGCGGCCAGCAAGGTCACGCGACGCTCGTCGGCGGCCTGCTGGACCAGGGCGTTCTCGGTCTCGCCGAAGGCCGTCTGGACCGTCTTCTCATAGGTGACGGCGGCCTGCTCGACGCGGGCGTTGTCGGCCTTGATGTCGGCCATCAGCCTCGGGATGTTCAGCACCGGGATCGACAGGTCCGCGCCGATCGACCAGGCAGAGCTGGTCGTCGACTGGGTCGAGCCGGGCGACAGGAAGCTGGGGCTGATCTGCTTCTGGATGCCGATCCCCGGAGTCAGGGTCAGGGTCGGGAACAGGGCCAGCTCACTGATGTTCAGATTGCCCGAGGCCGAGGCCAGGCGGGCGGCGGCTTCGCGCACGTCGGGGCGGCGGGCCAGCAGCTCGGCGGGCGCGGCGGCCGGGACCGGCGGGGCCTTGGCCAGCACCGGCTCGACCGGCAGGCTGGCCAGCGGATCGACGCCCTTGCCGACCAGGATCAGCAGGCTGCGGCGGGCGGCCTGCAGCTGGGCCTCCACCTGGGCGACCTGGGCCTGGGCCTGGGCGAGGTCGGCGGCGGTGCGGTCGCCTTCGGAGGTGGCGGAGAGACCTCGGCGGCCCTTCTCGTCCGAGACCTTGAACAGGTTGTCGGCGATCGTGGCGTTGGCGCGGGCGTCTTCCAGCTGCACGGCATAGCCGCGGGCTTCGAAGTAGGACTGGGCGACATTGGCGGCCAGGGCCGCGCGGGCGCCTTCATACGAGAAGCGAGCGGCGGCGAGGTCGTTGTCGACCACCCGGCGGGCGGCGCCGCGACGGCCGATCAGGTCCAGCTCCCACGAGACGTCGAAATTGGCGGCGTAGGTCTTGGTCACCCCGCCCAGGGTGAAACCGCCGGTGCCGCTCTGGTCGATGATGTCGGTGTCGGTGCGCTTGGCCGAGCCGGTCAGCGGCGTCTGCGGGATGTAGATCTGCCGGATCTGGCTGCTGCGCACGGCGCGCGCCTCTTCCAGCTTGGCGGCGGCCATGCGGGCGTCGGGCGCCTTTTCCAGCGCCGTCGCGACCAGATCGTTCAAGACCGGATCGTTGAAGGCGGTCCACCATTGGTCCAGCGCCTGGGAAGCCAGGGGCGCGCCAGCCGGGGCCTCGAAGGCGGTCGGCAGCTTTACGTCGACCTGGCGCGCGGGCGTGGTGCAGGCCGACAGGCTCGCGCCCGCGATGGCGGCCGTGCCGATCAGCAGGGCATGGGACAAGCCAGAAGGCCGGCCTGGACGCCTGAGGGCGCCGGTCTTGGCGAAACGCATAGAAATCCCAACCCAATTATTTCCCGCCCGTGGCGGTTTGGCGACCAACGGTTTCCCACTTAGGGGGCCGACCCCCACAGGAAAACCCCCCGTCGAACGCTTTAGCGAAGCTTATGTTGCGATGCACGCGTCATAACTGATCGCTGATCCCATACCTGTCAGCAGTGCGACGGGCTGACGCAGGCTCTGTTGCCCTTGTGTTGCGGCGGTTGACGGCGCTGCAAAACATACCGCATCATCGAAACAGATGTTCGATCTTTGTGATCGGCATCCGCCTCGGTTGCAAAACCTGGGCTGTATGCGTGGCTTTTCAAGCGTCCGACCCCAGGGGAACCAAGGTTTGTCGGCTCCAGAAGGCGCATCGCCAAGTTTCGAAAAAGAACGCTCCTCACGGCGCGCCGGTCCGGCCGTGCGCGTGCGGACGTGTGGATTCGGGAGATCGCCACCCCGCTGAACGACCCCTGGTCGCTCCATGACGAGCCGCCAGTTCAAAAAATAATCGAGGGAGGGAAAATCAATGAAACGAACCAGCTTCCTGCGCGGGGGCTCGTGCCTCGCGCTGGCCATGTCACTAGCCAGCGGGGCGGCCTATGCTCAGCAGCGCAACGACGCCCCGGTCGAGGTCGAGGAGGTCGTCGTCACCGGCTCGTTCATCCGGGGCACGCCTGAGGACGCGGCCCTGCCGGTCGACGTGATCGGCGCCGAGGAGCTGCAGAAGCGCGGCTCGCCCTCCACTGTCGAACTCCTGAAGGCGCTGTCGATCTCGAACGGCGTGCTGGGCGACACCAACCAGTTCGACAGCCGCGCCCAGGGCTCGGAAGGCTCGGGCTCGGTCAACCTGCGCGGTCTGGGCTCGCAGCGCACCCTGGTGCTGCTGAACGGCCGCCGCCTGGCCATCAACCCGTTCGGCGCGGCCGGGGCGGGCATCGTCGACACCAACATCATTCCCGCCGCCGCGATCGGCCGCCTGGAAGTGCTGAAGGACGGCGCGGCCGCGACCTACGGCTCGGACGCCATCGCCGGCGTCGTCAACTTCATCACCAAGAAGAACTTCGAGGGCCTGGAAGCGGCCGCCGACTACCGCCACATCGACGGCTCGAAGGGCGACTACGGCGGTAGCCTGACCTGGGGCAAGACCTGGGACAACGGCAACGTCTTGGCCAGCCTGGGCTGGCAGCACCGCTCCAAGCTGTCGGTCGCCGACCGCGAGTGGGCCAACCAGCCGTATCTCAGCAACCCCGAGGCCGGCTGGTCGGCCGCCGGCAATCCGTCGACCTTCATCCCCCTGGCCAGCACGACCAGCGGCATGCGCGACCCGGCCTGCGCGGGCCTGGGCGGCTATCCCGGCTTCAGCGGCCTGACGCCGGTCTGCTACTGGCACTACACGCCGTTCGACAACCTGGTCGAAAAGTCCAACGCGGTGCAGGCCTATGCCGAGGTCAACACGGATCTCTCGGCCAAGACCAAGTTCCACGCCGAGGTGCTGTACGCGCACACCGACGTGCCCGACTGGAACACCTCGCCGTCCTATGCGGCCCTGGCCGTGCCGACGGCGGAAGTGGCCCCGATCGCCGCCCTGGCCGGTCGCTACTTCGTGCCGGCTACCAATCCCGGCCTGGCGGCCTTCATCGCCGCCAACCCGACCGTGCAGCTGACCAGCCTGGTCACCGGCGCGACCACCACCGCGCCCGGCGCGATCTTCGCCGGCGGGGCGCTGAACGCCGCCAACCGGCCGTTCGGCATCGGCGGCAACCCGAAGTTCGGCTACGGCCCGTCGATCGGCTCGCGCTCGTTCGACGCCTTCCGGGTGTCGGCCGACCTGTCGGGCGAATTCGACAACGGGATCGGCTGGGACGTCGCCCTGACCTATTCGCAGGAAGTGGGCATCCGCACCGGCTATGACACCCTGGTCAATCGGTTCGCGCTGGCCCTGCAGGGCCTGGGCGGTCCGCTGTGCGACAGCAACCCGTCGCTGCCCGGCATCCAGGGCACGCCCGGCGTCGGCCAGTGCATGTATTACAACCCCTTCGCCAGCGCGATCCCGTCCAACGCCATCACCGGCGTGGCCAATCCGGGCTACAATTCCGCCCTGGCCAACAACAAGGATGTCGTCGACTGGTTCTTCAAGAAGCTGTCGACCAAGCAGTCCTCGCGCCTGTTCGTCGGCGAGGCGGTGCTGAACGGCAAGACCAGCATCAGCCTGCCGGGCGGCGACGTCGCCTGGGCCGCGGGGGTCCAGTACCGCCGCAGCTACTTCAAGGCCGACTACAACGACATCAGCAACGCCGCGATCAATCCGTGCGTGAACACGCCCGACTTCGGGGTGACCAACTGCACCGGCTCGCAGCGCAACGGGCCCTTCATGTTCCTAGGGGTCGGCAACGAGGCCGATAACCAGAGCGACGTGATGGCCGGCTTCGGCGAGCTCAGTGTGCCGATCAGCGACGACTTCCAGGCCCAGTTCGCGGCCCGCTACGAGAAGTACGGCAACGGCATCGGCTCGACCTTCAATCCCAAGGCTTCGCTGCGCTGGCAGGCCCTGCCGTGGCTGGCGTTCCGCGGCTCGGCCGGCTCGACCTTCCGCGGCCCGCCGGACCCGCAGACCACCACCACCTCGGTGACCTCGCTGCAAGGCATCCTGGGCGTGTTCCGCGCCGTCGACATCTTCGGCAACCCGAACCTGAAGCCGGAAAAGGCCAGGACCTACAACTTCGGCACGCTGTTCAACGCCGGCGAGTTCAAGGCCAGCATCGACTACTTCTACTTCGACTTCAAAAACCCGATCGTCGCCGAGCCGGTCGCCGGCATGGTCGCTTCGCTGTATCCGAACGGGGCGGCGGGCGCGAACAACTGCGCCGATCCGGCCTATGCGGGCCTGGTCTCGCGCTTCACCTTCAACGGCGCCTGCGGCACCCCGACCACCAGCATCGCCCGCCTGCGCACCAACTACATCAACGGCGCGCCGGTGAAGAATGCGGGCTTCGACTTCTCGGCCGAGTACCGGTTCAAGGAGGTGATCGGCGGCGACCTGACCTTCGGCGGCAACGCGACCTACATCCAGAAGTACAAGGTCGGCGCCACCGTCGTGGAGGGCATCACGGTCGAGAAGGCCTTCGACGCCGTGGGCCTGTTGAACTACCAGACCACCGTCGTGCCGATCCCCAAGTGGAAGGGCGACGTCTTCGCCGAGTGGAACGCGGGCATCCATAACCTGCGCCTGTCGGTCCACTATATCGGCAGCTACACCGACCAGCGCACCGCGCCGTTCGCGGCCAACGCCTACAAGGACACCACGGGCGCGTTCGTGACGGTCGCCGCCGGCAAGAAGATCGAGAAGCAGGTCCTGACCGACCTGGCCTATCGCGCCCTTCTGCCGTGGGACACCACCCTGACCCTGGCCATCACCAACCTGTTCGACAAGGACCCGTCCTACGCTCGCCTGGACCTGGGCTACGACCCGTTCACCGGCGATCCGCTGGGCCGCACCTACAAGGTGGGCCTGCGCAAGAAGTTCTAGTTCCTCCGGCCAGTACCTCGAGTGTTGTGGGAACTTGCGGCGCGTCCTCCCCGGGGCGCGCCGTCTTCTTGCGAAAAGGGATGGCGAGCGTGCGGTCCGGCCTCTAGCGTGCGCGACGCAACCTGAGGTTTGTCGATGCTTCGCGTCCTGTTCCTGATCGCCGGCCTGGCGATCGCGTCTCCCGCCCTGGCCGCGCCGTGCGTCGAGGGCGCGGCGGACGCCAAGCCGCTCGAGATGACCAATCCCGATGTGGGGGCGCGGCTCCTGGTGATGCAGGGCCTGTGGACACGGCTGACGGTCGACAAGTTCTACAAGGAAGATCTGGCCAAGATCCGCACCGCCTGCGAACGCGGCGCGTTCGAGGTCGGCGGCAAGACCTACGCCCTGCGCGGCGACAGTAACGATGCGGTGGTGCTGTCCCGCGCGGCCTTGCCCGCCTCGAAGAAGGACCCTCTGGGCTACCTGACGCCGACGCCCGACCTGATCGCCGCCATGACGGCCGGCAAGCCGGGGACGCCGCCGACGATCCTCGGCTACGCCCTGGTCACGGCCGAGGGTGACGCCCACACGACCTGGCGGGTCTATGACAAGGTCCCCGTCGACGCCGTGCTGCTGACCGACTTCGCCCAGGCGCTTTCGGGCCAACTCCAGCCGCTGATGCGTTGGAAGGGCGGCAAGGTCGAGATCATCGTGCCCAAGCGTTAGGCCGCGCCGCGAGAAGGACGCAGCGGCGGCGCGGAGGACTTGCCAAGCTGGACGGGCTCGGACCTCATGAGTGTTACATTGTAACTCTTCGCGAGATCGCTCCCGATGGCCGCCACGCCGACCCGTCGCCTGCTGCTGAAGTCCGCCGCCTTGGCAGGTCCCGCCCTGGCGGTCGCGCCGGTGATGGCGGCTGAGCCCCTGGTCCTGAAGCCGAGCTCCATCCA
The DNA here is from genome assembly GCF_058807295.1 of Caulobacter sp. GW821-FHT12D05. NCBI lineage: Bacteria > Pseudomonadati > Pseudomonadota > Alphaproteobacteria > Caulobacterales > Caulobacteraceae > Caulobacter > Caulobacter sp. GW821-FHT12D05. The sequence continues at coordinate 1,134,143 of NZ_JBXAQO010000002.1, read as the reverse complement.
GGCCGCCGAGCTGCCCAAGCACTACGACGTCACGCCGGGCGTCCATAACCTGGAGGCCGGCTACTGGAGCATGATGCCCCGGGTGGTGGCCGACGAGTATGCGCGGCAGGTCGCGGCGGTGAACAGCGCCAACGCCGTCTGGGCGCGCAATGTGCTGCCGGGCGGCGAGGGCTGGACCACGACCTTTAAGGCCGCCCAGGCCGCCATCGCCCGCCAGATGGGTTGCGCGACCGAAGAGATCGCCGTCACCCGCAGCGGGGCCGACGCCCTGCAGATGCTGATCTGCAACTACAAGCCGCTCAAACCCGGCGACGCGGTGATCCACTGCGACCTCGACTACGACGCCATGATCGCGGCCATGAGCTGGCTGGGCTCGCACCGGGGCGCCAAGGTCGTGAAGTTCGCCATGCCCGAGCCGGCGACCACCGCCAACATCCTGGCCGCCTACGAAGATGTGCTGAAGAAGACGCCGGAAGCGAAACTGCTCCTGGTCACCCAGATCTCCAACCGGACGGGCCTGGTGACGCCGGTGCGCGAGATCGTCGCCATGGCTCGGGCGCGGGGCGTCGATACGATCGTCGACGCCGCCCACGGCGTGGCCCTGCTGGACTTCCAGGTCGAGGACCTGGGCGCGGACTTCGTCGGCTGGTCGGTGCACAAGTGGACCTCGGCCCCGCTGGGCACGGGGGCGATGTACATCCGCAAGAGCCGCCTCTCCGACATCGACATCGCCTTCGGCAGCACCGTGCCGGCCGACGACATCAACGCCCGCGTGCCGCCGGGCACGGTGAACTTCCCCGGCGTGGCGACCATCCCGACGGCGGTGGACTTCCACTTCGCGATTGGCGCGGCGGCCAAGGAAAAGCACATGCGGGCCCTGCGCGATCGCTGGGTGAACGGGGTGGCGGACCTCGCCAATGTTGAGATCGCCGTGCCGGGCGACCCGGCCCGCTACTGCGCGATCACCAGCTTCCGCCTCAAAGGCATGGATACCGACGACAAGGCCAAGCTGGTTCAGAAGGTGCTGTTCGAACGCCACCGCGTCCACACCGTCTGGCGCACGGGCGTCACGAAGGGGCCGGTGATCCGTGTCACACCAGGCTTCTACAGCACGCCCGAGGACGTCGATGCGCTGGCCAAGGCGCTACGGGCCGAGCACAAGATGTTCGCTTAAGCCGACGTGGCGGGGCTGTCACAGTTGATTCAGCCGCTGTTTCGCGAAGGCTTCAGCCGCTGAGCTTCGAGCGACTCTCTCGCCGACCCAGCTGGATAAAGGTCCGTAGGCCTATCATGACAAATCCATGACGTTCGCGCGTCTGGGTGTCTCGAGAACCCTTTGAAAGGTTTGGAAAAATGTAAATTTGGCTACATGTGGCCCGGCTAGGTCTCGCCCCCTCTCAAGGGGATAAAAATGAAGACCTCTCTCAAGCTGCGCGCCTTCCTCCTCGCCGGCGCCGCCATCCTGGCCGCCCCCGTCGCCGCCTTCGCCGAGACCGCTCCGGCTGAAGCCGTCGCGACCGCCGCCGCCGATCCGGCCGCCAATCCCGCCGACGAAAACACCGCCCTCAGCGACGTCCTGGTCACCGCCACCCGCCGCGAGACCAAGCTGCAGGAAACCCCGATCGCCATCTCGCTGATGGACAACAAGGCGCTGGAAGCGCGCCGCGTCCAAAGCCTGATGGACCTGAACGACGGCGCCATCCCCGGCCTGCGCGTCGCCACCTTCGAGGCCCGCCAGTCGGCCCTGACCATCGGCATCCGCGGCATCGTCCCGCTGGACGCCAACCAGCCCGCCCGCGAGCAGGGCGTCGGCGTCTATATCGACGGCGTCTATCTGGGCCGCCAGCACGGCCTGGGCGCGGCCCTGCTCGACATCGAGCGCATCGAAGTCCTGAAAGGCCCGCAAGGCACGCTGTTCGGCCGCAACACCGAAGGCGGCGCCCTGAACATGGTCACCCGCCAGGCGACCGGCGAGTTCGACCTGCGCCTGAAGGCCGGCGTCGGCAACTACGGCTCGCACAATGCCGAGATGCACCTGAACCTGCCGGCCGTGGGCGACTTCGCCTTCAAGATCGACGCCGCCCTGCAGCGCCAGGACGCCACCACCAAGAACCCGCTGCCCGGCGCGATCGGCTGGAACGCCTATGACCGTCGCGGCCTGCGCGCCCAGGTCCGCTGGCGCCCGACCCAGAACTTCACCGCCGACCTGATCGGCGACATCGGCCAGGACAAGAACACCCCGTTCTACAGCCAGCTGCTGGGCTACAACCCGCTGGGCCTGACCGTCGGTCCGGCCACGGGCACGCTGCCCTCGGGCCAGATCCGTCCGCTGCCGTCGATCGTCATCGCCAGCGACAAGCGCATGAAGATGGCCGACATCGGCGTGCCCCAGCAGTGGAGCGTCGACGACACCAACGGCGTCTCGCTGAACCTGAAGTGGGTCGCCAGCGACAACCTCGAACTGCGCTCGATCACCGCCTATCGTGAAGTCGACGTCGACCAATGGGACAATGCCGGCGGCGCCCACCGCATCCCGGCCTATTCGCCCAACACCAACTTCAGCCGCTACAGCCTGGCGGGCCTGTGGCAGCACCAGTTCAGCCAGGAATTCCAGGCCGTCGGCAGCCTGGACCGCTTGGACTACGTCGCGGGCCTCTACTACTTCACCGAAGACGCCAGCGACGACGCCTCGACCCCCAGCACCAACCGCTGGAACGCCGACGGCACCGGCTACACCATCCTGGATCCGGCCCCGACCATCCGCGGCACCCGCTCGATCGACCGCGCTTCGCGGGCCACGGCCGAGAGCTACGCCGTCTACGGCCAGGCGACCTACACCCCGGCGCTGCTGAACGACAACCTGCACCTGACGGTCGGCGGCCGCTTCACCTGGGACGACAAGAGCGGTGAGCTCTACATCGTCAATAACGTCCGCACGAACCTGACCTTCGCCCAGAAGAACGACCGGTTCGACCCGATGGTCACCCTGGCCTATGACGCGGCCGAGAACGTCCATGTCTATGCCAAGTACTCGACCGGCTATCGCGCCGGCGGCGCCAGCTCGCGCTCGCTGACCTACCGCGCCTTCGGTCCGGAAGAGGTCAAGGCCTACGAGATCGGCGCCAAGACCGACCTGTTCGATCGCCGCGTGCGCCTGAACCTGGCCGCCTACGCCATGGACCGCCAGGGCAGCCAGATCGACTTCAGCCTGGTGACCGTCACGGGGTCCTCGACCCGCAACACGCTGGAGACCATCAACGCCCCGGGCACCACGAAAATCCGCGGCTTTGAAGCCGAGGGCCAGTGGCGCGTGACCGAGGGCCTGACACTGTCGGCGGCCTATGCCTATACCGACACCGAGGTGCCCCCGACCCGCAACCCCTTCAACGGTCAGCTGCAGCCGGTGTTCATCGTCTTCACGCCGAAGAACGCGGGCAGTGTCTCGGCCGACTACGAGGCGCCGCTGTGGGGCGCGACGTTCCAGGCCCACCTGGACGCCAACTACTCGGACGCCACCCAGACCTTCGACCAGACCGACGTGAAGGCCGACAAGTCTTTCATCATGAATGCCCGCGTCGGGCTGGCCGACATGCAGCTGAAGGAGGGCGGCCCGCGCATGGCGCTGTCGCTGTGGTCGCGCAACCTGCTGGACGCCGACTTCGTCTACCGCCGCGACCCGGCCAACCGGGCGACGCTGGGCGACTACGGCAACCTCAACGCCCCGCGCACCTACGGCGTCGAGCTGTCGGTTCGCTACTAAGCGCTAAAGGCTTCACGCCCGTCGGACGAACCCGGCGGGCGTGAGGTTCAGCTGGCGCAGGTTCACGCCCATCTCGGTCTTGAACCGGGCGTTGGCGGCGTCGCCCAGGCGGCGGGCCAGGTCGCGGTCGCCGCGCTTCATGGCGTCCAAATAGGCCGCGTGCTGCAGCAGGAAGTTCAGCATCAAGGTCTCGGCCATCTCCTGCCGCTGGGCCGAGTTCAGGCGGGTGTAGGCGGGATTGTCGGCGATCATGCCGCGCACCTGCCGCAAGGCGCCCTGGGCCTGGGCGCGATTATTGTCGGCCCCATTGGCCATCACCCAGTTCAGCACCCAATAGCCGGCCAGGGCGTCAGCGACATCGCCCGCACGCAGGCCGTCGCCGCCGACGATGCCGGCCCAACTCTTCACCGGATCGCCGGTGCTCAGGATCCCTGCAATCCTCCGTTCGGCCTCAGGTCCGGACTGCCGCCCGACCCAGTCGGCGAACTGCCGCCGCACCCGCTGGCTGACGGCCGGGGAGGGCGCATAGGCGGTGGTCGTGGGCTTCGCCTTCGGGCGAGCCGGCGCGTTGGAACGCCCTGAATTGATCGCCGCCTCGACCCGCTGCTGGTTCAGGATGGAGTTGAGCTCGAAGCCCTGCGGCAGCACCGTGGGCATGTCCTGGGCGGCGGCGGGGATCGGCGCGGCGAGCAGGGCGGCGGCCAGCAGCACGCGCGCGAAACGGGTCGGCATCGGAGGCTCCCTTCCTAGGCGCCTGCGCTAACGCCCTGGGTTGAGGAAGGCTCCCGCCGAACTAGAGGTAATCCAACAGGCTCGGCGGCCCGGCCAGCGAGCCATCCGCATTGAACATCTGGGCCAGCTTGTCGCGCGAGGCCTGCAGTTCGACCATCTTGCCGTAGACCGCCGGGGTCCAGCCCGAGGCTTGGCGTTCCTCGGTGGTCATGCCGGCGTAGCGGGTGATCATCGCCTTGCCGAAACCGCCTTCGTCCTCGCTGGTCGCGCTGTAGCTGGCCTTGATGGCGTCGCTGTCGCGCTGGCGGATCTCGGCCTTGGCCTGGGCGATCTCGTGGCCCGAGAACTGCTCGTCCTTGTTCAGCGCGATGGCCGATAGCGAGCGGTCGTCGAAGCGGCGGAAGTCGATCTCGCCGCTGCTGGAGTCCTTGGCCGCCTCGGGGGCGAAGGCCAGCTCGTACTGCTTGTCCAGCGCGGTGCGGACGTCGCCGGCGACCTTGCCGAAGTCGCGGGTCTTGGCCCCGGCCACGGCGCTGCCGGTTTCCTTCATGTAGGCGGCGACGCTGTCGCCCTCGATGCCGGCCGGCGCCAGGCCCGGACGGGTGATGGCCTGCTTGCGGCCCTCGACCAGGGCTTCGCGCTCGGCGGTCCAGGCGGCCGAGCCCTTCTCCTCGGGACCGGCGGCGTCCAGCTGGTCCAGAGCGGTCTGGTACAGGCTGGCATAGTCGCCGGTCAGTCGCGCCTGGGCGGCGGGGCCGGCCAGGGCGGTGTCGTGCTGGCCCTTCAGGGCCAGGGCCGCGACCACCTGCTGGTCCATCGGGAACTGGCCGCCGCGATTGCTGGCGACGGCATAGAGCGTGCGGCGGTCCAGGCTGGTGACGTCGATCGTCGCGTCGCCGTCCTTCAGCGCGCTGGAGGTCTTGGCGGCCTTGAGCAAGCTGGCGATCTGGGCGCGGGCCTCGGCGACGACGGCGTCAGTGGTGCGCGAGTCGGTCTGGGCTTTCAGCGCGGCCTGGGCGGCGGCCGACAGGGTGACATTGACCGCCGGCGTGTTGATCGTCGGGCTTTGGTCGCGCGTCTGGCCATAGCCGGTCGACTGGTTGGCGCGCTGCGTCGCCGTCTGCCCGGCGGTCAGGCCGGGCGCATAGGTCGGCGAATACGGGTTGATCGTCGTCATGGCGCGGACGGAACTCGAAGCGAATCAGACGCTTGACGATACCAGCCGCCCCCAGGGCAGGGCCACCCTATGGTTAATAGGTCGCAACCTTTACGCCAAAACCCCGGTCAGCAGGGGCTTGGCGAACAGGTCGGCGGCCTCGTCGCGCTCCAGGCCGGGCACCCACGCGCCCAGCGAGGCGGCGGCGTTCAGCATCGAGTTGATCATGTGGGCGGCGATGGCGGGATCGATCGGGCGGATCGAACCGTCGGCGATGCCGTCCGAGATGATCGCCCCGAACCGCTGCCAGCCGCGCGCATACCCGTCGGCCATGTCGTGGCGCAGGGTGTCGGGCAGGGCGCCCATCGACGAGGCCCGCAGCAGCGGTCCGTGCTCGGACAGCTGGTAGCTGGCCAGGCCGGCGGCGGTCGAGGTCAGCTGGGTCCAGCTGTCGGCCTCCAGCGAACGAGCGTCCAGCTGCGAGCGGCGGGTGACGGTGAAGGTGCGCTCGAAGCACTCGGACACCAGGGCGTCCTTGTCCTCGTGGTGGTGGTAGAACGAGCCCTTGGTCACGTTAAGCGCCGCCGAGATGTCCTCGACCGAGGCGCCGCGATAGCCGCGCTGGTTGATCAGGCGGGTAGCGGCGACCAGGAAGGTCTCGCGCCATTCCAGGCCTTCCGGCGACAGCGGGGTCGGGTCGGGCAGGGCTTGCGGCGCCCAGGCGCGGCCGCCGGCGGGCAGGCCGTTCAACAGGATGTCGCCCAGGCGGTCGCGCACGCGGCCATAGTCCTCGACATCGTAGCGGCGCAGCCAGGTGCCCGACCAGAACACCTGCTCCATCAGGAGGTGGGCGCGGGCGTTGCGCTGGCGCTTGTCCAGGTGGGCCAGGGACGGATCGTCGAAGAAGCTGCGCACCCGGCGGAAGAGGTCATTGAAGGCGCTGACCACCGAACCACGCAGGGGCTCCTTCAGCGCCTTGATCTCGGCGAAGCTGGTCAGGGGCGTGGCCTCACCGAGACGAACGCGGCGGTTGAGGTCGAGATACAGGTCCAGGAACTTCAGGATGCGCGCGGCCGGGGTCGTCTCGGCGGCGGCCTCGCCGACCATAGCCTCGAAGCGCTCCAGCCCGCGCATGAAGCAGGCGGCGGCCAGGTCGTCTTTCTTGCGGTAGTAGTAGGTGACGCTGGTGGTGTTCAGGCCGACCTTGGCGGCGACGTCGGCCAGGGTCATGCCGCGCACGCCCTGGCGGTTCAGGATCGCCGTGGCGGCCGCCAGGATCGTCTCCTTCTTGCGGGCATAGCGCGCTGTCGCCGCCCCCGCGATCCGACCGTCATCCATCGTCACCAACCCCAAGAAACCCGTCCTTCGCCGGTTGCGCCAGTCGTTGGACGATCGGGTCCAATTTAGGCGCGGGGAGGGCCATCTTAAAGGGCGGCTCCGTCCGTCTGGGGACAATAGGCGCCCCGTACAGCCGGGGTTTGTCAGGAATGTTGCAGTCCAACCCATTTTCTGAGCGCCGCGACGGCGTTGGGACCTGTCGGAAAACGTTGTTTCGACCTCCGCGCGAACTGTGCCTAGATGGGGCCATCGGGGCGGGCGCTGGATTCCTTATCAAGGAGCGTTCGCGAAAATGACGGTAGTTGAAGGCGGATCGGCGGGGACCGGTCTGGTCGCAAGGATCAAGGGCATCCTCATCTCTCCCGCCACGGAATGGGAGAAGATCGAGCGGGAGCCCGCCAGCATCGGCGGCCTGTTTGCGGGTTATGTCTGCATCCTGGCGGCCATTCCGGCCGTCGCCGGGCTGATCGGCGGGCAGGTGTTCGGCATCGGCGTGCCCGGCCTGTCGTTCAAGCCGGGTCTGGGCGCGGCGATCTCGCTGGCGGTGGTCGGCTATCTGGGCTCGCTGATCCTGACGGCCGTGCTGGGCCTGATCATCGACGCCCTGGCCCCCAGCTTCGGGGCTGAGAAGAACCGCGTGCAGGCCTTCAAGGTCGCGGCCTATTCGGGCACCGCCGGCTGGGTGGCGGGCGTGTTCCAGGTCCTGCCGATGCTGGGCATCCTGGCGCTGCTGGGCAGCCTGTACGGCTGTTACCTGCTGTATCTGGGCCTGCCGCGCGTGATGAAGGCGCCGCCTGAGAAGGCCACCGGCTATGCGGTCGTCACCATCATCGTGGCCATCGTGGTCTCGCTCGTCATCGGCGTGGTCACCACCGCGATCGGCGGCGTGGCCGGCCTGTCGGGCCTCAGCGCCATGAGCCATGCCGACAAGGCCTCGGGCACGGTCGAGATCAACGGCAACAAGGTCGACCTGGGCCGCATGGAGGCCGCCGCCAAGCGGGCCGAGGAACTGTCGAAGAACCCCGGCAAGGCCGCTTCGCCTGAAGCGCTGAAGGCCCTGCTGCCCGCCAGCGCCGCCGGCTTCACCCGCGCCAGCGTCGAGACCAACTCGAGCGGCACGGACCAGGCCCAGATCGTGGTGGCCACCGGCCAGTACGAGAAGGCGGACGGCGGCTCGTTCCGCCTGACCATCACCGACCTGGGGCCGGTGGCGGGCCTTACGGCTCTGGCGGCGGGCATGGGCGGTCACGCCACCCGCGAGACGGCCGATGAGTACGAAAAGACCACGACGGTCGATGGCCGCCTGACCACCGAGCAGTGGAATCGTCAGAGCAACTCCGGGAAATATTCGGTGGTGGTTGGCGACCGCTTCGCGATCGAGGCCGACGGCTCGGCCGGCAGCGTCGATGAGCTGAAGCAAGCCGTTCGCGCGGTGGACGCGGGCCGGCTGGAGGCGATGGCGAAGTAGGGCAGTGGGGCCGCCCTCGTCCTTCGACAAGCTCAGGATGAGGGCTACTTTTGGCGGTTCACTAGAAACCTCACCCTGAGCTTGTCGAAGGGCGGGGTTTCGGGCCCTCGGCCTACGACGCCTTGCGCGTCCCCGACCGTTCCGCCGTCAGGGCCCGGGCGATGGCCTGGGTCAGGGCGGCGGGGGAGAGGGGTTTGGCGATGGCGCCGTCCATGCCGGCGGCCAGGTAGGCGGCCTGCTGGTGGGCCATGGCGTTGGCGGTCATGGCCAGGATGGGCACCGCGCCGGCCGGACCCTTGAGGGCGCGGATGCGGTGGGTGGCCTCGACGCCGTCCATGCCGGGCATCTGGATGTCCATCAGGATCAGGTCGAAGCCCCCGCGCGTGGCGGCGGCGACGCCCAGGACGCCGTCCTCGGCCGCGTCGATCCGCGCGCCCAGAGCTTCCAGCATGCGGCCGGCGATCAGGCGGTTGGTGGCGTTGTCCTCGACCAGCAACACGCGCAGGCCGGCGAACAGCGGGGCGTCGGGCTCGTCGGCGTCGGCGGCCCCCTGTCCGAGGTGCGGCGCGGCGCAGGCCTCGGCCTCCAGGTCCAGCCAGAAGGTCGAGCCCTTGCCCAGTTCGCTCGAGAACCCGACCTCGCCGCCCATCATCTCGGCCAGGCGCCGGCAGATGGCCAGGCCCAGGCCCGAACCGCCGAAGCGCCGCGTGGTCGAGCCATCGCCCTGGCTGAAACGCTCGAACAACTGCTGGCCGGCCTCCTCGCCGATGCCGACGCCAGTGTCCTGGATCTCGAAGCGCAGGCGGGCGCGATCGCCCTCCCGGCTACCCGAGAGCCGCGCCACGACGCCGCCCTCCAGGGTGAACTTCACGGCGTTGCCCAAGAGGTTGAACAGGGCCTGGCGCAGGCGCAGCGGGTCGGTGGCCACCCAGCCCAAGTCGCCCGGCGCTTCGACGCGGAGATAGAGCCCCTTGGCCTCGGCCTGCGGCCGCAGCATGTCGGCCACTCCGGCCAGCAGGTCGGCGGGCTCGACCGGTTCAGTGGTCAGCTCCAGCTTGCCGGCCTCGATCTTCGAGAAGTCGATGATGTCGTTCAGCAGCTCCGACAGCATCTCGCCGCAGCCCAGGGCCTCGTTCAGCAGGCGGCGGCCGTCGTCGGTCAGGCTTTCGTTCTTGAGCAGGTGCAGCACGCCCAGCACCCCGTTCATCGGCGTACGGATCTCGTGGCTCATATTGGCCAGGAACTGGCTCTTGGCCTCGGCCGCGCCCAGTGCCGCGTCGCGCGCCTCGACCAGCTCGGTGACGTTCTGGCTGATGCCGATCACGTCCCAGGCGTCGGGGCTGGAGCCGCGCACGCCGCGCCAGGCGCAGTGCATGTGGGCCCATTGGCGGGTGGCTGGATCCAGGTACCGGTAGTCGATCTCGACATGCTCGCCGCGCCGCAAGGTCTTGGAGAAGGCCCCCCAGACGCGCTCGCGGTCGTCCTCGTGGATCGACATCGTCATCTCGGTGACGGTCATGATCCGCACGCCGCCCTGGGGCGAGCTGGGCGTGGGGATATCCTGGTCGAAAACGTAGACGCCCTTGCGCGGATTGAACCGCCAGACATAGACGCCGGCGGCGGTGCGCAGGAGCTCGTTGGAACGTTCGGTCTGCTGGCGGGCGATCTCGTGGGCGCGGTCCTCGCTGAAGTCCTGGAAGACGATCAGCAGGCCGCCGCCTTCCAGCACCTTGGACTGCGAGCGCACCCACAGCCAGCCGCCGCCCTTGCGGGCCAGGCGGTGCTGCGAGCGGGCGTGGCCGACCGCGCGCAGGGCGTCGGCGATCGCGTAGATCACCTCGGTGTCGTGCAGGTGGAAGAAGTCGCGGATCGGACGGCCCAGGGTGTCCTCGGACGTCCAGCCGGTCAGGTCGGTCCAGGCCGGATTCACACGGATGATCGCGTCGTCCTGGAGGACGACGAACATGTCGAGGCTGCTCTGGAAAAACCAGTCGGCGGCCGCGGCTTCGATTCTGGAGGCAGCCTCGGTATCCAAGTGCTTGCCCATCCCGTTTCCCTCGTTTTCAATCGGTATCGCAGGATCGGGTAAAGTTTACGTTGCGGCATAACGTCCGAACGCGAGTCCTGATCCAGGCCAATGAAAGTCGTCATCAAGGGGAGAGCAGGGCGTTGAGTAAGCCAGAAGCCGTTGGACTGTCGTCGGATCGACTTAACCGCATCGAGACCTTCCTCAAGGGAAAGTATATCGACACCGGTAAACTGCCTTGCGCCCTGACCCAGGTCTGGCGGCGCGGGAAGTTGGCCTACACGTCGGTGCTGGGCAGCGCTGATATCGAGCGCGGCAGGCCGCTGGCGGCCGACAGCCTGTTCCGCATCTATTCGATGACCAAGCCGATCACCAGCATCGCCTTCATGATGCTGGTCGAGGAGGGGCTGGTGTCGCTGGACGACCCGGTGCACCGCTTCATCCCGGCCTGGCGCGACCAGGGCGTGTTCGTGGCCGGCGTGCAGGGCGCCTTCCAGACCAAACGCACCGCCGAGCCGATGCGGATGCTGGACCTGCTGCGGCACACCTCTGGGCTCACCTACGGCTTCCAGAACCGCACCAATATCGACGCGGCCTATCGCAAGCTGAAGCTGGACGGCATCGACAGTGAGGGCGGGCTGCAGGGCTATGTTGATGCTCTGGGTACGGTGCCGCTGGAGTTCTCGCCGGGCGAGGCTTGGAACTATTCGGTCTCGACCGACGTGCTGGGTTATCTGGTCGAGAAGATCTCGGGGATGCCGTTCGACGTCTTCCTAAAGACCCGCATCTTCGATCCGCTGAAGATGGTCGACACAGGCTTCTTCGTGCCCGAAGGCCAGCGCGCGCGCTTCACCGCCTGCTACGCCCTGACCCCGTCGGGCAAGGTGGTCTTGCAGGACGATCCCGAGAAGAGCCGCTTCCTCAGCGATCCGATGGTCAAGTCCGGCGGCGGAGGCCTGGTTTCGACCGCCGACGACTACATGCGCTTCTGCCGCATGCTGTTGAACGGCGGCGAGCTGGACGGCGTGCGCCTGCTCAGCCCCAAGACCATCAAGCTGATGACCATGAACCACCTGCCGGGCGGCAAGGAGCTGGTGCATCTGTCAAAGTCGCTGTTCAGCGAGGCGGTGTTCGAGGGGCTGGGCTTTGGCCTGGGCTTCGCGGTGACGATCGACCAGGCCCGGACCAAGAACCTGGGCTCGCTGGGCGAATACTTCTGGGGCGGTATGGCCTCGACCGCGTTCTGGATCGATCCGGTCGAGGATCTGGCGGTGGTGTTCATGACCCAGCTGATGCCCTCGACCGCCTATCCGATCCGCCGCGAGCTGCGGACCTTGGTCTATTCGGCCTTCACCGAGAGCGCGGCCTAGAACGCAAAGAAACGGCGCGGGATGCCCTCCCGCGCCGAGTTGCGCTTTACCAAAGTCCGACGCATTGCGAGCAATACGTCACGCTCGCGGAATCCACCGACTTCGAAACGTCAGGACGCGTGCAAGTCGCGCCCAAAGCCCATGACTTTCCGCGAACGCCCTCCCCAGTGCGGGTCATTCTCTCTGGAATTCAGGCAAATGCGGCGCCCAAGCATCGTTCGGCGGCGCATCCGCATCCACGGATGACCTCGACTGAAACTAACGTTTCGAATTTGGAGTATGCGTTTGAAGTCGTCAACACGACTTGCCCGAGAAACAGGCGCCGCCACGGAGGTCTGGACATCTTCGCGTGAGCGTGCAGGCTGGCTTCAAACAATCGTTCAAACGAAAAACAGGGTCGAAACGCCATGGCCGCGATCAACGCCGTCACCGATCTTTCCGTCGAAGGCGACATCGGCGTCGTCACGCTGAACTCGCCGCCGGTCAACGCGCTGTCGGCCGCTGTCCGCGAAGGGCTGAAGGGCGCGTTCGACGCCGCCATCGCCGATCCGGCCGTGCAGGCCATCGTGCTGATCTGCGAGGGCAAGACCTTCATCGCCGGCGCCGACATCACCGAGTTCGGCAAGGCGATGACCGGCCCCAGCTTGCAGGACGTCCAGAACGTCATCGAGAATTCGCCCAAGCCCGTGGTCGCCGCGATCCACGGCACGGTGCTGGGCGGCGGCCTGGAGGTGGCGCTCGTCGCCCACTACCGTGTCGCCGTGCCGTCGGCGAAGGCCGGCCTGCCGGAAGTGAACATCGGCCTGCTGCCCGGGGCCGGTGGCACCCAGCGCCTGCCGCGCATCGTCGGCGTCGAGAAGGCGCTGGAGATGGTGACCAGCGGCCAGCACGTGCCTGCCAAGGCGGCGCTCGCCATGGGCCTGTTCGACTCGCTGGTCGAGGAAGGCGCGCTGCGCGACGGGGCCATCGCCTTCGCCCGCGTGGTGCTGGCCGAGGACCGGCCGCTGAACAAGGTCCGTGAGCTGAACGACAAGGTCGAGGCCGCGCGCGGCAAGCCCGAGATCTTCGCCGACTTCCGCAAGGCCAACGCCAAGAAGTTCCGCGGCTTCATGGCTCCGGAGAACAACATCAAGTGCATCGAAGCGGCGGTGAACCTGCCCTTCGAGGAAGGCCTGAGGGAAGAGCGCCGCCTGTTCATGGAGCTGATGACGGGCAGCCAGTCGGCCGCCCAGCGCTATGTGTTCTTCGCCGAACGCCAGGCCGCCAAGATCCCGGACGTGCCGGACGACACCCCGCTGATCCCGGTCAAGAAGGTCGGCGTCATCGGCGCCGGCACCATGGGCGGCGGCATCTCGATGAACTTCCTCAACGCCGGCATCCCGGTGACGATCATCGAGGCGAAACAGGAGAACCTCGACCGTGGCGTCGGCGTCATCCGCAAGAACTACGAGAACACCGCCAAGAAGGGCCGCCTGACCCAGGACGACGTCGAAAAGCGCATGGGCCTGCTCACGCCGTCGATGAACCTGGAGGACCTGGCCGACTGCGACCTGATCATCGAGGCCGTGTTCGAGCTGATGGAGATCAAGAAGGAGGTCTTCGGCAAGCTGGACAAGATCGCCAAGCAAGGCGCGATCCTGGCTTCGAACACCTCGTACTTGGACATCGACGTGATCGCCGCCAGCACCAGCCGGCCCGAGAGCGTGATCGGCCTGCACTTCTTCTCGCCGGCCAATGTGATGCGCCTCTTGGAAATCGTGCGCGGCGCCAAGACCGACAAGTCGGTGATCGCCACCTCGATGCAGATCGGCAAGAAGATCGGCAAGGTCGCGGTGCTGGTCGGCAACTGCCACGGCTTTGTCGGCAACCGCATGCTGGCCCAGCGCCAGCGTGAGGCCCAGAAGCTGATCCTGGAAGGCGCCATGCCCTGGGACGTCGACCGGGTGCTGTACGATTTCGGCCTGCCGATGGGGCCCTTTGCCATGAGTGATCTGGCCGGTCTCGACATCGGCTGGGACCCGGCCAAGACCTCGTCGTCCACCGTCCGCGAAGTGCTGTGCGAGATGGACCGTCGCGGCCAGAAGAACGGCAAGGGCTTCTACGACTACGACGAGAACCGCAACGCCAAGCCGTCGGCAGAGGTCGAGCAGGTGATCCGCGACTTCGCCGAGAAGCGCCAGATCCAGCGCCGCGAGATCACCGACCAGGAGATCCTGGAGCGCTGCCTGTATCCGATGGTCAATGAGGGCGCGAAGATCCTGGAAGAGGGCAAGGCCATCCGGGCCTCGGACATCGATATCGTCTGGATCAACGGCTACGGCTGGCCGGTCTATCGCGGCGGCCCGATGTTCTGGGGCGAGCTGGTCGGCCTGGACAAGATCCTGGCCAAGATGCGCGAGTTCCACGAGACCCTGGGCGAGGACTTCAAGCCGTCGGCGCTGCTGGAGCGGCTGGTGGCCGAGGGCAAGGGGTTCAAGGACGCTTGATCCATCTCCCTCTCCCTTGATGGGGGAGGGTAGGGTGGGGGTGATGCGGCGGTTGAGGCCGCGCTCCCACGTCCGACGCTGTCACCCCATCCCCAACCCCTTCCCCATCAAGGGAAGGGAGGAGTAGTTGAATGACCACCATCGCCGCCATGATGTCCGCCGACTACGGCACGCTCGGCGACATCCTGCGTGTCCGCGCCCAGGAAGGCCCCAACCATCCGGCCGTGATCATGGAGACCGGCGAGGCGGTGACCTACGCCCAGTTCGACGCCCTGGTCGACCGCGTCGCCGCCGCCCTGCAGCGGGATGGTGTGAACCCCGGCGAAGCGATCGCCGTCTGCGCTCTGTCGTCGATCCCCTATGCGGCGCTGTTCCTGGGCGGTCTTCGCGCGGGCGTCGCGGTCGCCCCGATCGCGCCGTCCTCGACCCCGGACGCCATCGCCGGCATGGTCGCCGATTGCGGCGCCAAGCTGTTCTTCCTCGACGCCGGGGTGGCCGAAGCCCAGAAGCCCGCGCCGATCCCGGTCCGCCAGATCGACCTGGACCGCGACTTCGGCGCCTGGCTCGCGCCGCTGGATGCAAAGCCCGCCCCGGTCACGATCGGTCCCGAGCATCCCTTCAACATCATCTATTCCAGCGGCACGACCGGCACGCCCAAGGGCATCGTCCAGTCGCACGGCATGCGCTGGAAGCACGTCTTCCGAGGCGACGCGGTCGGCTATGGCCCGACGGCCGTCAGCCTGCTGTCGACCCCGCTCTATTCCAACACCACCCTGGTCTGCTTCTTCCCCACGCTCGCCGGCGGCGGCACGGTGGTGCTGATGAAGAAGTTCGACGCCGGCAAGTACCTAGCGCTGGCTCAAGCACGCCGCATGACCCACACCATGCTGGTGCCGGTGCAGTACCGCCGCTTGATGGAGCGGCCCGACTTCGGCGACTACGACCTGTCCTCGACGCACCTGAAGTTCTGCACCAGCGCCCCGTTCGCGCCGGAACTGAAGGCCCAGGTGCTGCAGCGCTGGCCCGGCGGTCTCGTGGAATATTTCGGCATGACCGAGGGCGGCGGCACCTGCATCCTCATCGCCCACGAGCATCCCGACAAGCTGCACACGGTCGGCCAACCCGCGCCGGGCCACGACATCCGCCTGATCGACGAGGACGGCGTCCAGGTCGGTCCGGGCGTGGTCGGCGAGATCGTCGGCCGCTCGGCCGCGACCATGAACGGCTATCACGGTCGCCCGGACAAGACCGCCGAGGCGATCTGGACCTCGCCCGAGGGCTGGACCTTCATCCGCACCGGCGACGTGGGCCGCTTTGACGAGGACGGCTTTCTCACGCTGATGGATCGCAAGAAGGACATGATCATCAGCGGTGGCTTCAACATCTATCCGTCCGACCTCGAGGCGGTGCTGGTCCAGCATCCGGCGGTGGTCGAGGCGGCGGTGGTGGGCGTGCCCTCGGCCGAGTGGGGTGAGACGCCGGTAGCGTTCGTGGCGATTCGGGGTGCGGCGGATTCGACCGAAATCAAGGCGTTCGTGAACGGCCAGGTCGGCAAGACCCAGCGGCTGGCGGACGTCCGTGTCGTCGAAAGCCTGCCAAGAAGCCACATCGGCAAGGTTTTGAAGCGCGAACTGCGAGACTCATGGCAAGTTTCGCCTAGCGCATAGACTTTTTTGCCGCGACCGCGCGCCACATTAGGCCAAGCGGAATCGATGAATACGGTTGCTTAACCATATGGTGCGGCCATTGCGGTCGCCCGGTTCGTCGTGGATTGCGTCTGAAATGCTCCCGAAGCCCGTCGCCGCTCAGCTCAACGCCCTCCAGCAGAGGGCGTTTGTCCGCGCATCTGGCGCGCCGATCGACTTCGACGCGGTCGCCGCCGCGCTCGGCGTCGCGGGCCACAGCTCGGACCTCGATCAGCGCTTGGCCGCCCGCTTCGCCCGTCCCGTCGCCCTTCGTTCCTTCGCCGATCGTGTCGAGGCCACCGCCGCCGCGCTGAGGGCGCTGGGCGTACGGGAAGGCGGCGTCTGCGTCGTCTCGGCCCTGGCCGACCCCGAAACCCTGGCCGGCGTCGCCGCTGCGGGCCTCAAGGCCTGGCTGGTCGATGTCGATCCGTTCAGCGCCATGTTCGACACCAATCACCTGCGTGAGCGCCTGCCCGATGCGCCCGGTCCGCTGGAGGTCATCGTTCCCGCCGCCGCCCACGGCCGCGCGCCCGACATGCGCGCCTGGGCCTCCTTCCGCGCCGAGACCGGCCTGCCGATCCTGGTCGACGCCGCCGGCGCGTTCGACGTGGTGATCGAGGCGCCTGTTCCTGTCTTGGTGGGCCTCCCCGGTGGGGCGGGCGTCTTCGTCGCCTGCGAGGACGCCACGGTCATCAACGATATCGAGGCGCAAGCCTTTAGCGGCGACGACGGTCTGGCCGCCTGGCCGGGCCTGCGCCAGCGCCTGTGCGGCACGGCCCAGCAACTGCGCGTCCTGCTGCTGGATAGCGGTGTCGGCTTCCAGCCGGGCTGGGGCATGAGCTGGATCTCGCAAACTTGCGCCCTCAGCCTGCCCACCGACGACGCCGGCGCCGTAGCCTGGAAGCTCCAGGCCGCCGGCATCCAGGCCAGCTGCTCCGTGCGCGATCGTTCTCTCGCCACCGACGACACCCCGATCGCCGACCACCTGGCGGCCTCGACCGTGGTTATCGCCCTGGATCCCAACCTCGACATCGAGGGCCTGGACCGCCTGTGCGACGCCCTGCGCGACGCGGTGGCCTAGAGCCGGCCGCCGACTTGGCCTAATCATCGGCGCGTCGTTTCTCGCCGAAGGTTACAATGGCCGACCAAGAACCCCTGACCCTCGATTGGGGCTTCGAACTGCCGGACGAGGTGTTCGCGCTGTCCGAGGAGGAGCAGGCCGAGCAGGTCCGCTACAACGACGACCTGTGCCAGTGGGGCGATCGGTTCTTCATCCGCTGCATCCTGCCCGTGCCGCTCAAGGGCGCGGACGACTATTTCGGCTGGGGCGCCTGGGCCGAGGTCGAGACCGAGGTCTTCGAGCGCTATCTGGAACTCTATGAAGAGGACGGCCGCGAAGAGCCGCCGCATCCCGCCAAGCTGGCCAACCGCCTGGCGCCCTATCCCGGCACCACGCTGGGCACCCGCGTCCTGATCCAGTTCCAAACCCCGGACGAACGCCCGACCCTGACCTTGCTGGAAAGCGACAAGAGCCGCCTGGCCCAGGAGCAACGCGACGGCATCGACGCCGCCCGGCATCGTGAAGTGCTCGAGGTCGCAGGCGCCTAGAGCCAGCCCGCCTTCTTGAAGCGCCGGTACAGCAGGCCGCAGATCACCACGATCCCGGCCAGCACGCCGTAATAGCCGTAGGCCCACTTCAGCTCGGGCATGTGCTCGAAGTTCATGCCGTAGATGCCGGCCACCGCCGTCGGCACGGCCAGGATGGCGGCCCAGGCGGCCAGCTGGCGGGTTATGACGCCCTGGCGCTGCTGCTCCAGCAGGCTGCTGATTTCGAAGACCGAGGTCAGCACTTCACGCAGGCCGTCGACCAGGATCTCGGTGCGCTGGATGTGGTCGCGCACGTCGCGGAAATAGGCCCGCACGTCGTTGTCGATGCACGGCAGGTCGTGGTGCTCCAGCGCGCTGACCACCTGGGTCATCGGGCCCAGCAGCTTCTTGAACTTCATCAGCGCCCGGCGAAGATTGAAGATGCGGGCGATCTCGGCGCGGCTCAGGAAGGCGTCCAGCGTGCGGCGCTCGAACGTCTGCAGCTCTTCCTCGATGGCGTCGACGATCGGCATGTAGCCGTCGACGATGAAGTCCAGCACCGCGTGCAACACATAGTCCACGCCCTTGGCCAGCAGGGCGGGCGTGGCCTCCAGCTGGGCGCGCAGCTCGGTATGGGCGCGGGCCGAGCCGTGGCGGACGGTGATCAGGTGGCGGCGGCCGACGAAGAAGTCGGTCTCGCCATAGTCGATGTGGTCGTTGGCGAAGTGCGCGGTCTTGGCGACGACGAACAGGTGCTCGCCATAGACGTCGACCTTGGGCGTCTGACGGGCGTTCAGCGCGTCCTCGACCGCCAGCGGGTGCAGGTGAAAGGCCTGCTGCAAAACACGCAGCTCGGCCTCGCTGGGCTCGACGAGGCCGATCCAGACGAACTCGTCGTCTTGCGGCGTCAGGCTGTCCGGATCGTCCAGGCTGAGCGCGCGAACGACCTTGCCGTCGACATAGGCGTTGGCGGCGACGACGGTCACAGGGTTAGTGGCTGGCCGCGTAGGCTTCGACCTGGGCCACGCGCTCTGACTTCTCGGCCTCGCTCAGGAACGAACCGGTGAAGCTGTTCTTGGCCAGGGTGACGATGTCCTCGCGGGTGAGACCGATCGCGCCGGCGGTGGCCAGGTAGTTCTCCAGCAGATAGCCGCCGAAATAGGCCGGGTCGTCGGAGTTCACCGTCGCCTTCAGGCCCAGGTTCAGCATGGTCTTCAGCGGGTGGACGTCCAGGCTGGGCACGCCGCACAGCTTCAGGTTCGACAGCGGGCAGACCGTCAGGGTGGTGCCGTCCTTGACGAGGCGCGCGGTCAGGGCCTCGTCTTCCAGGGCGCGGTTGCCGTGGTCGATGCGGTCGACTTTCACCAGGTCGATGGCTTCCCAGACATAGGCCGGAGGGCCTTCCTCGCCGGCGTGGGCCACGACCTTGAGGCCGAGATCCCGCGAGGCCTGCATGACACGAGCGAACTTGGCCGGCGGGTGGCCGACTTCGGAGCTGTCCAGGCCGACGCCGGCCAAGTCCGACAGCCAGGGCTTGGCCTGCTCCAGGGTCTCGAAGGCGCTCTCTTCCGACAGGTGGCGCAGGAAGCAGAGGATCAGCTTGGAGGTGACGCCCAGGGTCTCCTCGGCTTCCTTCATGCCGGCCAGCAGGCCCTTCATCACCACGTCGAAGGCGATGCCGCGATCGGTGTGGGTTTGGGGGTCGAAGAAGATCTCGGCATGGGTGCCGCCGTCGGCCGCCAGGCGCTTGAAATAGGCCAGGGCCAGGTCCTTGAAGTCCGCTTCGGTGATCAGCACGCCCGCGCCCTGGTAATAGATGTCCAGGAAGTCCTGCAGGTTCGAGAAGGCATAGGCGGCGCGGATCTCGTCGACCGAGGCGAAGGGCAGGGTGATGCCGTTGCGCTGGGCCAGCTCGAACATCAGCTCGGGTTCGAGACTGCCCTCGATGTGCATGTGCAGTTCGGCCTTGGGCAGGCCGCGGACGAATTGGGCGAAGGCGGTGTCGGTCATGCGGTTTTATGCGCGCGAGGGCGGGCGCCGATCAACCGTGATCGCTGAAATCCTCTGGAAATGCCGTGTGGCGCCGGTTAAGCCGGCGGCATGTCGATGACCGTCTCTCAGAAACTGTTGCCCGGCGTGCCGCTGGTGGAATCGATGCTGTTCGCGGCCTCGCTGGACCAGATGGGCCTGTCCAACAGCGAGCGCGACGTCGCCATCCAGCTGAACGAGAAGGGCTTCGCGGTCTTCGACTTCCCGGACGAGGACCTGGCCGCGCGCATCGAGCGCATCAAGGCCGACCTGACCCCGCAATACGACTTCGACCGCTGGCGGGCCGAGGGCTGGGCGGCCAATGACGGCCTGCGGGTGCAGGACGCCTGGCGCACCCAAGAGGACGTCCGCGCGATCGCCGCGAACGAGGCGGTGCTGGCGCTGCTGTCCAAGCTCTATGGCCGCCGCGCCTTTCCGTTCCAGACCCTGAACTTCCCGGTCGGGACGCAGCAGCACGTCCACTCGGACTCGATCCACTTCTCCAGCGTGCCCGAGCGCTTCATGTGCGGCGTGTGGCTGGCGCTGGAGGACATCCACGAGGATGCCGGGCCGCTGGTCTATTATCCGGGCTCGCACAAGTGGCCGATCCTCTACAACGACGCGATCGGCAAGGTGGCGGGCACGGAAACCGCCGAGTTCGCCCAGCCGCCGTTCGAGGAAGCCTGGCGGGCGCTGATCGACGCGACCGGGACCAAGCCGGAATATTTCCGCCCGAAGAAGGGCCAGGCGCTGATCTGGGCGGCGAACCTGCTGCACGGCGGCAGCCGCCAGAACGACCCGGCCCGCACCCGCTGGTCGCAGGTCACCCACTATTATTTCGACGATTGCGCCTATTACACGCCGGCGTTCTCGGACCCGCTGGCCGGCAACCTGGACCTGCGCGACATCGTCGATGTCACCACGGGCAAGCTGGCCCCGAACGTCTATATCGACCGCCCGATCGCCGAGGTCCCCAAGCGTGGCCCGGGCGCGCCGGCTCCGGTCACGGCGGATCGCTGGGCGAGCCTGTTCCCCGGCAAGGCGCCGAAGGATTTCGATCCGCAGCGCTATCTGGACCTCAACCCCGACGTGGCCGCTTCCGGCGTCGACCCGCGCAAGCACTATGTGCGCCACGGCGCGCGCGAGCAGCGGCGCTACAAGTAGAGCGTCAGGCGCCGACCATGCTGGCGGTCTTGACGAAGGGGCTAAGGCCCAGCCAGGCCTGCATGTCGGAGGCCAGCACCTTGTCGCCGGTCAGCAGCATGCGCTCCTCGCCCAGCGCCTGGCGCACCGTGTCGTGGCCCATCCAGATGGCGGTCATGGTCCGCAGGTCGGTCGAGACATAGAGATCGACGTCGAAGCCCGGATCGACCGAGCACAGGTCGACCGGCGTCTCGGGCTCGACCAGCAGCCACCACGAGCGGTCGGCCGGCGCCTGCTCGGGATAGCGGAAGTGGATCACGCTCTTGGGCCGCGACATCGGGCGCGGGTCCAGGTTGCGGCGCATGTCCCACATCAGCAGGGACGCATCGAGCTGCTGCAGCGACAGGTCGGTGCTGACCCAGCGCTGGCCCCAGCGGCCGAAGGCGTCGATCAGGCTTTCCAGGTCGCGGCCCGCCTGGGTCAGGCGATATTCGAACACCTCCGGCTCGCCGGGCAGGGCGTCGCGGCGCACGATGCCGGAGGCCTCCAGGTCCTTGAGGCGTTGCGACAGCAGGGCCGGCGACATGCGCGGCACCCCGCGCCGCAGCTCGTTGAACCGCGTCGAGCCGGCGACCATCTCGCGCAGCAGGACCACGGTCCAGCGCGTGCACAGGATCTCGGCCGCCATCGCGACCGGACAGAACTGCCTGTAGCTGCCTTGCGCCATTCCCTCTCCCCATCAAACCCTGGCGGCGTGAAGACTGCTGCTTGAGTAGGCCGCTAGTTCAGTTCCTGTACCGGGTCGGTTCAGTTGCTGAACTAGGCAGGTACAGCGTGTTCGCGACACAAGGTTTCGCATCACGCGGACCTCTGTTGATCGTCCGCCGCAGACGGAAGTTACGACATGTTGCTCGCACCCGAAAACACTACCGCGCCGCCGGCTGTCGATTGGCTGGCGCGCGCCGACAAGATCGGCGCTGAGATCGCCCAGCGCGCGGCTGAACACGACGCCGAGGACAGCTTCGTGGTCGAGGCCTACGCCCTCTTGAAGGCCGAGGGGTTCTTCAAGGCGCTGGTCCCCGTCGAGTTCGGCGGCGGCGGGGCCTCGGTCACCGATATCGGCCAGGTCATCCGCCGGCTGGGGGCCTCGTGCGGCTCCACGGCCCTGGCCTTCGCCATGCACAGCCACCTCGTGGCCGTCGCCGCCTGGCGCTGGCGTCACCAGGCCGCGCCGACCGACGGGCTGCTTAAGCGCCTCGTCGCCGAGGACCTGGTGCTGATCTCCAGCGGTGGTTCGGACTGGCTGGCCAGCGGCGGGACGGCGGTCAAGGTCGAGGGCGGTTTCGCGATCACCGCGCGCAAGGCCTTCTCCAGCGGCTCGCCGGCCGGCGACCTGCTGATGACCAGCGCCGTCTATGACGATCCCGAGGCCGGGCCGACCGTCCTGCACTTCGGCGTTTCGCTGAAGGCGCCGGGCGTGGCGATCCGCGACACCTGGCGGGTGCTGGGGATGCGCGGCACGGGTTCGAACGACGTGGAGCTGACGCAGGTCTTCGTGCCCGACGCGGCGATCTCGGGCCGGCGCCCGGCGGGGCCGTGGCACATGCTGTTCCACATCATCAGCATGATCGCCTTCCCGCTGATCTACTCGGCCTATGCCGGCGTCGCCGATGGCGCGCGGGCGCGGACCCTGGAATTGGTGCGCCGCAAGACGCCCGACATCCTGACCGCCAGTCTGGTCGGCGAGATGGAGAACAGCTACGCCGCGCTCGACCTGGCGATGGCGCGGATGATCGCGCTGGCCGAGACCCGGACACCCGGTCCCGAAGTTACCAGCCTGGCCATGACCTTGCGCACCCTGGTCGGCCGCTCGGCCATCGAGACGGTGGAGCGGGCCATGGAGGCGGCCGGCGGGCAGGCCTTCTATCGCCAGGCTGGCCTGGAGCGGGCGTTCCGCGACGTCCAGGGCGCGCGGTATCACCCGCTGCAGGAAAAGCCGCAGACCGTGCTGACCGGCCGCGTGGCGCTAGGCTGGGATATCGACGGCTAAAAGACGAAAACCTCGCCCTTCGACAAGCTCAGGGTGAGGTTTTCTACTGAACGGCCCTGCAAGTAGCCCTCATCCTGAGCTTGTCGAAGGACGAGGGCGGGCCCGCCGGCGTTTAGTGCGCGGCGTCCTTGGCCTTGTCGCCAGCCTTCTGGGCGGCGTCGCCGGCCTTTTCGGCGGCGTCACCGGCAGCAGCAGCGGCGTCGCCCGCGGCTTCCTTGGCCGGCTGGGTCGTCGCCGTGGCGGCGGCGTCAGCGCTGGCATTGGCCGCGTCCGTCGCGGCGGCGGCCGCGTTCTGGGCGTCGGCGGCGGCGGCGCTGCTCTGGGTCGCCGCTTCCTGAGCCTTCTCGGCCTTGTTCTCGCAGGCCATCAGCGTCAGGCCCAGGGCGGCCACAGCCGCGATCGTCACGATACGCATGAGCATCTTCTCCCATATCCGGCCTTGGCGCCGGGTAGGGGGATAATCCCAATGCGGAGGTTCGGTTGCCTCAGAGCGGCTGAGGCGGCGGCGCCGGTTTCGTTTCCGGCAGCGGAATGAACTCGTCGTGGTCCAGGTCGGGCAGCTTCATGCGGCCGGCCTTCCAGTCGGCCTTGGCCTGCTCCAGGCGATCCTTGGACGAGGAGACGAAGTTCCACTCCATGAAGCGCGGGCCGATCGGCTCGCCGCCCAGCAGCATGACGGTCGAGCGCTCCAGGGCCTTGAAGACCACGGTGTCGCCCGGCGCGAAGACGGCCATCTGCAGGGCCGAGAGCTCACGGCCGTCGACCTCGACCCGGCCATCGGCCACATAGGCCGCGCGCTCGGAATATTCGGCCGGCAGGGCCGCGGTCGTGCCCGGCTCCATCTCCCAGTGGACGTAGAACAGCGGCGAGAAGACCGGCACGCTGGCCTTGGCCCCGAACGCCTCGCCGGCGATCAGCCGCGCCTTCAGCCCGCCGCTCTCGTAGGACGGCAGCTCGGCCGGGCCTTCGTGGTGGCTGAAGCTGGGGTCGGTCTCTTCATATTCCTTGGGCAGGGCGATCCAGGCCTGCATGCCGTCCATGCGGCCGCCCTGGCGGCGCAGGGTCTCGAAGCGTTCGGAGTGGGTGATGCCGCTGCCGGCGGTCATCCAGTTGACCTCGCCCGGCTTGATCACGGCCAGCGAGCCGACGCTGTCGCGGTGGGTGATCTCGCCTTGGAACAGGTAGGACAGGGTCGACAGGCCGATGTGTGGGTGCGGGCGGACGTCGGCGCTCTTGGGAAAGCCCGGCGCGAACTCGGCCGGCCCCATGTGGTCCAGGAAGGTGAACGGGCCGACCATCCGCCGCGCGTGGAAGGGCAGCACACGGCCGACCTCGAAGTTTCCGATGTCGTGGCGGCGGGCTTCGATGACGAGGTCGATCATGGGTCGGCTCCGGGAAGGGATAAGCGGAACTTAGCCGGGACCGACCCGCGTCGTCTTGTGCAAAGCCTTCAATGCAAGGTTCGCGTTTTTGACCCTTAAAGAGCGTCCGAACGCTTCAGCGGCAGCAGGGCCAGCAGGCTGATCAGGCCGGCGGCGCCCAGATAGACGCCGACCAGCTTCAGCCCGCCGTGGCCGGCCAGGAACTGGGCGATGGCCGGAGTCATGCCGCCGCCGATGACGCCGCCGACATTGAAGGCGATCGACGAGCCGGTGTAGCGCACCCGGGCGGGGAACAGGCTGGGCAGCCAGGCCCCCAGCGGTCCGTAGACCAGGCCCATGACCACCAGGGCCAGCGACAGGAAGGCTCCGATCACCCACAGCGAGCCGGAGCCCATCATGGGAGCGAGAGCCGCGCCGGCCACCAGGGTCAGGGCCGAGCCGGCCATCAGCACCCGGCGGGGGCTGGTCGCATCCGACCAGTAGCCGGCCCAGACGATGCCGGCGGCCATGAACAGGATCGCGAACAGCAGCACGCCCAGGAACACCTGCCGGCCATAGCCCAGCGTCGTGACGCCATAGCCCAGCGAGAAGGCGGTGGTCAGGTAGAAGAGGGCGAAGCACGCGACGACGGCGAAGGTGCCGCCGATGACTTCGCGCGGGTGGGTGCGGAACAGCTCGGCGACCGGCACGTGGGCCGGCGGAGCTTCATGCGCGGCGGCCTGGAAGGCCGGGGTCTCGGTCAGCTTCAGACGGATCCACAGGCCGACCCCGACCAGCAGGATGCTGCCCAGGAACGGCAGGCGCCAGCCCCAGGCCTGGAACTGCTCCGGCGTCAGGACCGCGCCCAGCAGCAGGAACAGGCCGTTGGCGGCGATGAACCCGACCGGAGCCCCCAGCTGCGGGAACATGCCAAAGCGCGCGCGCCAGCCGGGCGGTGCATTCTCGACCGCCAGCAGCGCAGCCCCGCCCCACTCGCCGCCCAGGCCGAAGCCTTGGCCAAAGCGCAGCAGGCACAGCATGAACGGCGCGATCCAGCCGGCCTGGTGATAGGTCGGCAGGAAGGCGACCAGCAGGGTCGAGCCGCCCATGATGATCAGCGACGCCACCAGGGTCGATTTGCGGCCGATGCGATCGCCGAAGTGACCGAACACGATCGAGCCCAGCGGGCGGGCGATGAAGGCGACGCTCAGGCTGGCATAGGAGGCCAGCAGCTGCACGGACGGCGAGGAGGCCGGAAAGAACAGCGGCCCGAACACCAGCGAGGCGGCGGTCGCATAGATATAGAAGTCGTAGAACTCGACCGCCGTGCCGATCAGGCTGGCGGCCAGCACGCGTCGCGTCGACGCGCCATTAGCGCTCGATCCGGCCATCGCGGCCTCTCCCTCGATGTCAGGTGGTTGGAGCGCGGCCCCCCGACCGCGCTCCGAAGGGTATTAGCCCAGCGGGCTGACGTACGGGCTGATCAGGCCCAGAGGCACGGCCGTCGAGTTCTTGACGCCGCGGATCACGATGCGGCTCTCGATGTTCGACACCAGGCCCAGCGACAGCAGCTTGTCGCGCAGGAATTCGTCGAAGGCGCGCATGTCGCGGGTGACGATGCGCATCTCGTAGTCGGCGGCGCCGGTCACGGTGGCGCACTGCACGACCTCGGCCCACTTGCCGACCGCCTGTTCGAACGTGTCCAGATTTTCCTTGGTCGGAAGGGACAGCTTCACGGTGCAGTAGACTTCGAAGCCCAGGCCCAGCTTTTCGCGATCCAGGATCGTGACGCGACGCTGGATGACGCCGGCGTCCTCCAGGCGCTTGATCCGGCGCCAGCACGGGCTGGACGAGAGGCCGACTCGTTCGGCGATCTCCGCGACGGACAGTCCGGCGTCGTGTTGGATGAGATCCAGGATCTTGGCATCCACGGCGTCGAGTTGTTCGGACAAGAAATTCCTCCCCCCAGCGGGCGTTGACGCTCACTTCTTGCGCAAAACGACCGCGAGTCGGGCACGCCTTGGGCAAACAATTTCCGCGCTTCTATAAGATATTGCGTAACGGGCGGGAAGACCCAGGAGGAAAATTTTTGCTATGCGGCACTCGGAAGTCACGCTCGACGACAAATATGTGCTCGAAGATGGTCGGGCATTCATCACCGGCGTGCAGGCTCTGCTCCGGGTTTTGCTCGATCGAAAGCGCCTGGATCGCCTCGCGGGGCTGAACACCGGCGGCTATCTGTCGGGCTATCGCGGCTCGCCCCTGGGCGGTCTCGACCAACAGGCCGCGCGCATCAAGAAGCTGCTGACCGCGCACGACGTGGGCTTCCAGGAAGGTCTCAACGAGGATCTGGCCGCCACCGCCGTGTGGGGCAGCCAGCAGGCCAACCTCTTCCCCGGCGCGCTTTATGATGGCGTGTTCGGCATGTGGTACGGCAAGGCGCCCGGCGTCGACCGCACCGGCGACGTCTTCAAGCATGCCAATTTCGCCGGCGTCTTCCCGACCGGCGGCGTGCTGGCGGTGGCCGGCGACGACCACGGCTGCAAGAGCTCGACCCTGCCGTCGCAATCGGAATTCGCCTTCCAGGACTTCGAGATGCCGGTGCTGTCGCCGGCCGACGTGCAGGAAGTGCTCGACTACGGCCTGCTGGGCATTTCCATGTCGCGCTTCAGCGGCCTGTGGACGGGCATGATCGCCCTGGCCGACACCATGGATAGCGGCGTGACGATCGACGTCTCGCTGGACCGCCACAAGGTGGTGATCCCCGACTTCGCCTTCCCCCCCGGCGGCCTGGGCATCCGGCTGAAGGACCAGCCGATGGAGAAGGAGCGGCGCATGCGGCTCCACAAGATCCCGGCGGCCCTGGCCTTCGCCCGCGCCAACAATATCGACCGCGTGGTGCTGGGCGCCTCGCACGTCCGCGTCGGCAAGGCCCGCCTGGGCATCGTCTGCCAGGGGCAAGCTTATAAGGACGTGCTGGAAGCCTTCACGGCCATGGGCATGACCCTGCAGGAAGCCGCCGACCTGGGCGTCTCCATCTATAAGGTGGGCATGCCATGGCCGCTGGAGCCGCTGGGCCTGCGCGCCTTCGCCGCCGGCCTCGAGACCCTGATGGTCATCGAGCACAAGCGCGCCTTGATCGAGCCCCAGGCTCGGGCCGCGCTTTATGACCTGCCCGCCCAGGCGCGCCCCCGCATCATCGGCAAGATCGACGAACGCGGTGCGCCGCTGCTGTCGGAGCTGGGTTCGCTGTCGGTCGCTGAAATCGCGCTCGCCATCTATGATCGCCTGCCGGACGGCCCGCACATGGAGCGGGCCCGCGCCTATCTGAACCGCGTCTCGGCCGCCGGCGTCGCGGCCGTCAGCCTGGCCGCCGACCAGGCCCGCAAGCCGTTCTTCTGCTCGGGCTGCCCGCACAACACCTCGACCAAGCTGCCCGACGGCTCGCGGGCCCTGGCCGGCATCGGCTGCCACTACATGGCCGGGTTCAACGACCCGATGACCGACCTCAACACCCACATGGGCGGCGAAGGGCTGACCTGGGTCGGCGCCGCGCCGTTCACCAGCGAGAAGCACGTCTTCCAGAACCTGGGCGACGGCACCTACAACCATTCCGGTTCGCTGGCGATCCGGGGCGCGGTCGCGGCCAAGACCAACATCACCTACAAGCTGCTTTATAATGACGCCGTCGCCATGACCGGCGGCCAGCGCGCCGAGAGCGGCTTCACCCCCGCCCAGATCACCCGCCAGCTGGCGGCCGAGGGCGTGACCAAGACCGTCATCGTCGTCGACGAGCTGGAGCGCTATCAGGGCGTCACCGACCTGGCCCCCGGCGTCGAGATCTTCCCGCGCTCGGACCTGATGCGCGTGCAGGAGATGCTGCGCGACACGCCCGGGACCACGGTGCTGCTGTACGACCAGACCTGCGCCACGGAAAAGCGCCGCCGCCGCAAGCGCGGCTCGATGCCCAAGGCGACCAAGCGCGTCTTCATCAACCCGCTGGTTTGCGAAGGCTGCGGCGACTGCTCGGTGAAGTCCAACTGCGTCTCGGTCGAGCCCCTGGCCACCGAGTTCGGCCGCAAGCGCAAGATCAACCAGTCGTCCTGTAACCAGGACTATTCTTGTGTCGAAGGCTTCTGCCCGTCGTTCATCACCCTGGAAGGGGCCGAGAACGCCCAGTCCAAGAAGCTGCCGGCGGCCCTGACCGCCGAGTCGACGCCGCTGCCCGAGTTCGAGCCGCTGGTCGGCGTGCGCAAGATCCTGTTCACGGGCGTCGGCGGCACCGGCGTCACCACCGTGGCCTCGATCCTGGCCATGGCCGCCCACATCGACGGCCGCGCCGGCAGCGTCGTGGACATGACGGGTCTGGCCCAGAAGGGCGGCTCGGTGTTCAGCCACGTCAAGATCGGCGAGACCGAGGACAGCATCGTCGGCGGCCGCGTCGCCGCCGCCAGCACCGACGTGCTGATCGCCTGCGACCTGCTGGTGGCAGCCTCGCCGGAAGGCCTGTCGCTGTACGCCAAGGACCGCACGCGCGCGTTCGGCAACAGTGACTTCGCCCCGACGGCCGAGTTCGTCACCAGCCGCGACGTGCGCTTCGACAGCGGGGCCATGGCGCGCCGGATCAAGGGCGCGACCCAGACCTTCGACGCCTGCCCGGCCCAGCGCCTGGCGGAAACCGAGTTTGGCGACGCCATCTACGCCAACATGATCATGGTCGGTTTCGCCTGGCAGCGCGGGGTGATCCCGCTGTCCAGCCGCGCCCTCTATCGCGCCATCAAGCTGAACGGCGTCGACGCCGAGGCCAATCTGCAGGCCTTCGAGCTGGGCCGCCGGATCGCCCATGATCCGTCGGCGATCGCGGTCAAGGAAGACAAGGTCGCCACGCCCGAGGTGATGCCGCTGGACGAGTTGATCGCCCACCGCACCCGTGAACTGACGGCCTATCAGAACGCCGCCTACGCCCAGCGTTACGCCGACAAGGTGGCTAAGGTGCGCAGCGCCGAAGCCGCCATCGGCGGTGAAGCCCTGACCCGCGCGGCGGCGGTGAACCTCTACAAGCTGATGGCCTACAAGGACGAGTACGAGGTCGCGCGCCTCTATACCGACGGCCGGTTCGCGGCGGAGCTGGCCGGGACCTTCAAGGGCGGCAAGACCAAGGTCTGGCTCTCGCCGCCGCTGCTGGCCCCCAAGGGGCCGGACGGCAAGCCCAAGAAGATCGCCTTCGGCGGTTGGATGCTCGATCTCGCCTTCCCGATGATGGCCAAGATGAAGGGCCTGCGCGGCGGGACCTTCGACCTCTTCGGCCACACCGAGGAGCGAAAGATGGAGCGCGGCCTGATGGCTTCGTACGAGGTCACCCTCGACCGCCTGGCCGCCGGCCTCTCGACCGAGAGCCTGCCGCTAGCGGTCAAGATCGCCGAGATTCCGCAGCAGATCCGCGGCTACGGCCACGTCAAGGACGCCTCGGTGGTCACCGCCAAGGCGGCCGAGGCCAAGTTGTGGGAACAGTGGGGCGTGAGCTGATCTAGCCCGAGACCTTAACCCGGTGTCCGGCGCGCCGCGTGCGCGTCGGACGAGCTCCGGTGCATGATCGCATAGAGCACCAACGTCACGGCGATCAGCCCGCCCGCCGTCAGCGGCGCGGCCAGGTCGCCCGTGGCGACACGCACGGCGATCAGGCTCACGCACACCGCCGCGCCCAGGATCGGGACCACGGCCGGCGGCTCGAACGCGCCGCGCGGCTCGCCGGGGCGTTTGCGCAGGACCAGCAGGGCGATGTTGACCACGCTGAACACGGCCAGCAGCAGCAGGGCCGTGGCCTCACCCAACTGAGTGACATTGCCCATCAGCACCAGGGCCGCGACGATGGCCAGCAGCACACCGATCGCCACGTGCGGGGTGCGCCGCTTGGCGTGGACCTTGGACAGCGGACCGGGCAGGCGGCCGTCTCGGGCCATGCCGTACAGCAAACGCGAGGCGGTGACGTAGTTGACCAGCGCGCTGTTGGCGACGGCGAAGACGGTGATGATCACGAAGGTCCAGCCCGGCAGCCACGGCGCGGCCTTGTCCATGACGGCGGCCAGCGGGGCCTTGGCCTCGGCCAGGTCGCGCCAGGGGATGGCCGAGACGGCGGTGATCGCCACCCCGACATAGAGCAGGGCGGTCAGGCCCATGGCCACGATGATGCCGACCGGCAGGGTGCGGCGCGGGTCCTTGACCTCCTCGCCGACATTGATGGTGTCCTCGAAGCCGACGAAGGCGAAGAAGGTCAGGGCCGCGCCCTGCACGATCAGCAGCGGCACGAGGCCGGTCGCCGCGCCTTGGGCCGGCGTGGGGATGTCGAACAGGTCGGCCTGGCCCCAGAACCGCGCCCCGACCAGGATCACCAGCAACAGGCCGCCGGCCTCGATGAAGGTGCAGACCAGGTTGGCCCAGATCGACTCGCGGATGCCCCGGAACACGATGCCGGCCATCAGCAGCACATAGGCCAGGGCGATGACCACGGGCGGCACGGCGGCCAGCGCCTTGAAGGTCGAGAGGTTCTCGCCGATCACCCAGGCCCCGGCGGCGATCGAGGTCAGGCCCGAACAGGCCGTGGCCAGGCCGATGACGTGGGTCAGTAGGCCTTTTCGGAACGCGCGCTGGGTGACATAGGCCGCGCCGCCCGCCTTGGGGTAGCGCGAGGCCAGGGACGCGTAGGACAGCCCCGTCAGCAGCGCCGCGACCAGCGCCACCAGGAACGAGGCCCAGACTGCTGACCCCACCTGTCCAGCCGCCTTGCCGATCAGGCCATAGATCCCCGCGCCCATCATGCTGCCGGCCGCGTACAGCGTCAGCTGTAGGGGTCCGATAGCGCGGAGGAGCTCCTCTTTCTCGGTGGAGGCGGGCTTGGTCATGTCTAGCCAACGCGCTGGCGTGGCGGGTGGTTCGTGCTAGGTTTCGGGCATGAACAAGCCTGCGAACCCCGTGACCGTCACGCTGAGCCCCGAGGACGCCGCCGACCTGCAGGCGCGGGTCGAGCGAGGTGAGTTCGCCTCGCTGGACGAGGGCGTGGCGGCGGAACTGGCCGAGCTGAACTATCGCCGCGCGGCGGAAATCGTCGGTGGTTCGGAAGAACTGGAAGCGCTGCTCGACGTCCTGGAAGCCGATGTCGTCGATCCCGACGACAGCGACAGCCTGCCGTCCCTGTCCGAGATGCTGGCCGACCTGAAGGCTGGAATGAAGTCGTGATCACCCGTTTGATCGCGCGTTCGGCGACCCTGAAATGACCACTGAATTCGATTTCGACGCCGTTGTCGTCGGCGCGGGCGCTGTCGGGCTCGCCTGTGGCTACGCCCTCGCCAAGCGCGGTCTGGTCGTCGCGGTGCTGGAAGAGCAGACCCACATCGGCCAGGGCGTGTCGTCGCGCAATTCCGAGGTCATTCACGGCGGGCTCTACTATCCGACCGGGTCGCTGAAGGCCAAGCTGTGCGTGCAGGGGCGGCGCTTGCTGTACGCATTCCTGGATACCCACGGCATCGCCTACAAGCGCTGCGGCAAGCTGGTGGTGGCCACCTCCGACGACGAGATCCCACGCCTGGACGCCATCTGGGACCAGGCCCTGGCCAACGACGTCGAGGGCATGGAGAAGCTGACCGGCGCGCAAGCCCGCGCCCTGGAGCCCGGCCTCAACGCGCACGCCGCACTGCTGTCGCCCGAGAGCGGCGTCTTCGCCAGCCACGACTACATGCTGGCCCTGCAGGGCGAGATCGAGGCGGCCGGCGGGGCGGTGGTGCTGGGCACGCCGTTCGAGGGCGCCGAAGTCTTCAAGGCCGGCGGCTTCAAGGTGCGGGCCGGCGGCGCCGATCCGACCAGCCTGACCTGCCGCCTGCTGGTCACCGCGCCCGGCCTGTCGTCACAGGACGTCGCCGGGCGGATCGAGGGCTATCCGGCCGACCACATCCCCAAGGCCCACTACGGCAAGGGCGTCTATTTCCGCCTGGCCGGCAAGGCGCCGTTCCAGCGGCTGATCTATCCGCCGCCGATCCACGGGGCGCTGGGCACCCACTACCGCAACGACCTGGGCGGCCAGGCGGTGTTCGGGCCGGACCTGGAATATGTGCCGGCGCCCGACTACTCGGTCGATCCGGCGCGGGCCGAGGCCTTCGCCGCCTATATCCGCAAGTTCTGGCCGGGCCTGCCCGACGACAAGCTGGTCCCCGACTATGCCGGCGTGCGGCCCAAGCTCCATGGTCCCGACGAGCCCCAGCCCGACTTCCAGCTGCGCGGCGCTGAGGATCACGGCTTCGAAGGCCTGATGGCCCTGTTCGGCATCGAAAGCCCCGGTCTGACCAGCAGCCTGGCCATTGGCGAAGAGGTCGCGGGCCGTCTGCTGGGCGCATGACAAATCGTTCATGCAGCTGAGCCCTTGGCCACGCCTCCGCGCGTGCTAGCAATTCCGACTTCGGAGTTTCTAGGGCGAGGGGCGTCCCCATGGGTCTCAAACTGAAAGCGCTGCTGGGCGCTGTGTCGGCGCTCGCATTGAGCGCCTCTTCCGCCATGGCCGCCGACGCCTTGCCGTCGTTCGCCGAGCCGGCGCTCTCGCCAGATGGAAGCGAGATCGCCTTCGCCTCGGGCGGCGACCTGTGGACCGTGCCGGCCGCCGGCGGCCAGGCGCGGCTGCTGGTCACCGACGAGGCCACGGAATCGCGGCCGCTCTATTCGCCCGACGGCAAATCGCTGGCCTTCGTCTCGACACGCTCAGGCGTGCCCAACATCTACATCCTGACCCTGGCCACCGGCGAGCTGCGCCGCCTGACCTTCGGCGACAGCGCCGAGGCGCTGGACGGCTGGTCGCGGGACGGGAAGTGGATCTACTTCACCTCGGGCGTGAACGACGTGGCGCGGCTGGGCGACGTCTACCGCGTTGCCGCCAGCGGCGGCACACCCTTAGAAATAAGCCGCGAGCGTTATCTGAACGAGTTCCAGAGCGCCCCGTCGCCGGATGGCCGCTCGGTCGCGCTGGCCGCCAAGGGCATGTCCAGCGCCCAGTTCTGGCGCAACGGCCACTCGCACATCGACGAGAGCGAGCTGTGGCTCAAGGCCATTGACGGCGCGGGCTACCAGAAGCTGCTGCCGGCCGGGTCCAAGCACAACTGGCCGATGTGGAGCCTGGACGGCAAGGCGCTCTGGTACATGAGCGACGAGAGCGGGACCGAGAACCTGTGGCGCCTGCCCCTCGGCGGGACCCCGCAGCAGGTCACCCGCTTCACCGACGGCCGCCTGCTGTTCCCGACCATCGGCTATGACGGCAAGGCCATCGTTTTCGAGCGCGACTTCGCCGTCTGGCGGCTGGATACGGCCACCGACCAGGCGAGCAAGGTCGCGATCGCCCTGCGCGGTGCGCCCGCTGTCGCCGGCGAGACCCACAAGAACGAGACCAGCTTCGACAGCCTGGCCCTGTCGCCCGACGGCAAGAAGGCCGCGATCATCGCCCATGGCGAGGTCTTCGCCGTGTCGACCAAGGACGGCGGCGCGGCCCAGCGTGTGACCCGCACGCCGATCCTGGAGCGCGACCCGACCTGGTCGCCCGACAGCAAGCGCCTGGTCTATGTCTCCGAGCGCGACCGGGCCGCCAATATCTATGCCTGGGACTTCGCGACCAGCCAGGAGACCGCCCTGACGACCGGTGCGGCCCGCAACACCGTCCCGACCTGGTCGCCGGACGGCAAGGGTCTGGCCTATGTGCGCGACGGCAAGGAGGTCCGGGTGATGACCTTCGACCCGGCCGGCAAGGTGGCCACCGATCGGGTGCTGTTCCAGGGACCGCTGGGCGGCTTCGACGACACGCCGCTGACCTGGTCGCCCGACGGCCGCTGGATCGCCTTCACCGTCTCCGACCGCAAGGCGTTCGACAACGTCAATGTCGTGTCGCTGGACAGCGGAGCGGCGCGGCCGGTGACCTTCCTGGCCAACGGCAATGTCGGCAAGGTCGCCTGGTCGCCGGACGGCAAGTACCTGCTGGTCGACATGGGCCAGCGCAGCGAGGACGCCAAGATCCTGCGCGTCGACCTGTTGCCCAATGTGCCGAAGTTCAAGGAGGACGCCTTCCGCGACCTCTTCAAGCCCGCCGACGCGCCCGACAAGCCGGCCGAGCCCAAGGCCGAGCCGGCCAAGACCGATGCGCCCGCCAAGCCCGTCGCTGACGCCAAGCCCGCCGCGCCGAAGAAGAAGGTCGAGCCGACCCGCATCGTCTTCGAAGGTATCCGCGAGCGGGCCGCCTATCTGCCGCTGGGCATGGATGTCGGCGACCCGCTGATCAGCCCCGACGGCAAGACCCTGGTCTTCCGCGCCCGCCAGGCCGGCCAGAGCAACTTCTACACCTATAACCTGGACGAACTGGCCAAGGAGCCGCCGGTCCCGGTGCAGCTGACCTCGACCCGCAAGCCCAAGGGCGACATCGCTTTTGCGCCTGACAGCAAGGAGGTCTGGTTCCTGGAGGGCGGCGCGATCGTCTCGACCCCGGTCGACACGCCCAAGCCCAAGCCCCTGGCGGCAAACGCCGAGCTGGACGTCGACTTCGACGTCGAGAAGACCGTGGTGTTCGAACAGGCCTGGGGCGTGCTGAACCGCGGCTTCTATGACCCGAAGTTCCACGGCGCGAACTGGGAAGCCCTACGCCAAAAGTGGGCGCCCTATATCGCCGGGTCGCGCACCGGCGACGAGCTGCGGCGCAACATCAACCTGATGATCGGCGAGCTGAACGCCTCGCACTCGGGCATCAACAAGGCCGCCGATCCGGCCGCCCCGGTGGTGCGCGCCGCCAACCTCGGCCTGCGTTTCGACCGCGAGGCCTATGAGGCCGGCAAGGGTCTTGTCGTTAGCGAGGTGATCGCCCTGGGCCCGGCGGCGCTGGAAGGCTCGATCCGGCCGGGCGAGGCCCTGTTGGCGGTCAATGGCGAGCAGCTGTCGGCCGGCGTCAATCTGGACAAGCTGCTGCGCGGCGCGGCCGGTAAGCGCACCGTGCTGACCATCGCCGACACCGCCGGCAAGAGCCGCCGCGACGTGGTGGTGCGGCCGGTCTCGACCACCACGGCGACGGGCCTGCTCTATCGCCAGTGGGTCAATGACCGCCGGGCCTATGTCGACAAGGTCAGCGGCGGGCAGCTGGGTTATGTCCACATCGCCGACATGTCCGACGCCTCGCTGGCCCAGCTCTATATCGACCTGGACGCCCAGAACCAGGGCAAGCAGGGCGTGGTCATCGACGTGCGCAACAACAACGGCGGCTACGTCAACGGCCATGCGCTGGATGTGTTCGCGCGGCGCAACTACCTGATGATGACGGCGCGAGACCGCTTCCCGGTGCCTAGCCGTCAGAATCTGGGCCAGCGGGCCCTGGGCCTGCCGACCGTGCTGGTCATCAACGAGTCGTCGCTGTCGGACGCCGAGGACTTCACCGAGGGCTACCGTTCGCTGGGCCTGGGCAAGGTGGTCGGCAAGCCGACCGCCGGCTGGATCATCTTCACCGGCGGCCGCCAGCTGATCGACGGCTCGACCGTGCGCCTGCCGTTCATCCGCATCGAGGACCTGCGAGGGCAGAACATGGAGCTGAACCCGCGTCCGGTGGACGTGGATGTGGACCGGTCGCTGGGCGAGATGGGCGATGCGCAGCTGGATGTGGCGGTGAAGGTGTTGCTGGGGAAGTAGAGAGCCAAGACCCTCCCCCTAGCGGGGGAGGCGGCCGAAGGCCGGAGGGGGAAGTGCTGCCGAGCCGGCTTCTTCCCCCTCCGTCGTCTCTTCGAGCCGACACCTCCCCCGCTAGGGGGAGGATCAGAAGCTCCAGCCTCCGCGTTGACACCACGGCCGGACCCCACGATGGTCCCGGCCCGTAAACGCCTCCCCGGAGCCTGCCTTGACCAACATCCTGCACGCCATGCTGGGCAAGGGCTTGGGCGGTCTGGAGCAGGTGTTCCTGGACTACCAGCCGATCCTGGAGGCGTGGGCCGCCAGGCATGGCGGTCGTTGCACGGGCGTGGTTCGCAAGGGCGGGGCGGTGGCGCGACGCGGGGCGTCGCGTACGCCGGCCTTCGTCTCGATGGACGCCTTCACCGACTGGGACCCGCTGACCCTGGCCGCCGCCAAGGGCGTGGTGCGCGCCGCCGCGCCGGACCTGATCCTCAGCCACGGCCAGCGGCCGGCGCGGGTGTTCGGCAAGGTGGCTCCGGCCAATGCGATCCAGGCGGTCTGCCTGCACAAGCCCTCGTTCGAGGTCGCGCCCGGTGTCCACTATCTGTGCGTGGGCCGGCACCTGGCGAAGCTGGCCGTGGAGCGCGGCGCGCCGCAGGATCACGTCTGGTTCATCCCCAATTCGGTCAAGGCGCCCAGCGCCCAGGCCCAACCCTTCTCACGCGGCGAGGGGGCGTCGGTGAAGATCGTCGCCGCCGGCCGCCTGCATGTGAAGAAGGGCTTCGACGTCCTGATCCGCGCGGTGGGCAAGCTGCGATCCTGGGACTTCGACGTCACCTGCGAGATCGCCGGCGAGGGCGACGAGCGCGCCGACCTCGAGGCCCTGATCAAGGAGCTGGACCTCGACCCGTGCGTGAAGCTGACGGGCTGGACCGACGACGTCGCCGGCTTCCTGGCTAAGGGCGACCTCTTCGCGTTCCCGTCGCACCAGGAAGGCTTCCCGCTGACCCTGCTGGAGGCGATGTCGGTCGGCCTGCCGGTGGTGGCCACCGAGATCGACGGCCCGGACGAGATCCTCAAGGATGGCGTTAACGGCCGCCTAGTCCCCGACGACGACCCCGATCGCCTGGGCGAGGCCCTGGGCGAGCTGATCAGCGACCGCGAGACCGCCAGGCGCCTGGGCGCGGCCGCCCGGACACTTG
The DNA here is from genome assembly GCF_058807295.1 of Caulobacter sp. GW821-FHT12D05. Taxonomy (NCBI): domain Bacteria; kingdom Pseudomonadati; phylum Pseudomonadota; class Alphaproteobacteria; order Caulobacterales; family Caulobacteraceae; genus Caulobacter; species Caulobacter sp. GW821-FHT12D05. The sequence goes on along the minus strand of NZ_JBXAQO010000002.1, from coordinate 1,097,081 downwards.
TGCTGGACGAGTACGGCCCGGGCGAGCTGGCGCGGCGCTTGGAAGCAGCTTTGGACGGAATGTTATCCAAGGCTTGATGCGGGACGCACTCGGAGGTATGACCCGCGTCCGTCCTGGCGATGGCTGGGTAGCTCAGATGGTTAGAGCGGTGGATTCATAACCCACAGGTCGGCGGTTCGATCCCGCCCCCCGCCACCAGGACGGACTACTTTCTCTTAGAATTCCACGACTTGGAACAGCGCCGCGGCGCTGGCCGTTGTCGCGTCATGGCGCGCGCACCCAAGGTCTTCACCTGGTCGGACGGCTTCCACCGCTACACCGTGGCGGCGACGTCGCGCGCCAAGGCGTTGGCGGCGTGGGAGACGGATCGCGATCTGTTCAAGGAAGGCGTCGCGCAAGAAGCGCCTGAGACGCCCGACGCCAAGGCGGCTCTGGCCGCGCCGGGCGCGGTGATCCGCCGGGCCGAGGGCGGGCTGCCGGCCGAGGTCGCCAAGCTGTCCAAGGCCAAGCCCAAGCCGAAGAAGGACGACAAGGCCGAGATCGAACGCAAGCGGAAGCTCGCCGAAGCCGAGGACGCCCTCGAAGCCGCCGAGACGCAGCAGCGCGACGCCGAAGCGGATCTGGAACGCCGCCGCCGCGACCTCGAGGCCGAGGCGACCGCGCTTAGCGAGACCTGGACGACGCGGCGATCAGGGCTGGAGCGGGCGATCGCGCGTCTGCGACCGCGATAGAGGTGGACGCCCGGCCGCGCAGGTCGCGGTCGTTCAGATAGTCGAGCAGCGCCGCCGGATAGTCGGTCTGGACGACATTGACGCCCTCGGCGATCAGGCCGCCCCAGGCCTTGTCGGGATCGGTCAGGGCGTGGCTGTCGCCGGCCGTGTCTGGCACCCCTCTGACGCCCTTGCCAGCCAGGCTGTTGGTCCAGACCCGGACGTGGGCGGCGCGGGCGGCGTCGCGTACGGCGGCGAAGCCGTCCTTCTTCAGCGCATCCAGCTCGACGGCCGGGATCGCCTGCGCGCCGGAGGCTTGGGCGGTGGTGATCGCGCCCAACTGGTCGGCGTGCCGAGCGCCCTTGCCGCCGACGATCGGCATGAAGGCCAGGTTCTTGTACAGCGGCTGGTCGGCGATCGGCGTGGCGCCCAGGTCGGCGCGGGCCTTGAACAGCACCCAGTCGTCGGCGCCGACATCGTGCACCAGGCGGGCGACCTGGGCGGCCAGCTGGGCGTCGCCCTTGAGGTCGAGATTGACCAGGATGCGCCCGCGCGCCAGGCGCAGGAAGGCGCTCAGGGTGGGGGGCGAAGACGCGGTCTCGGCGCCGCCGACCTTGAGGCGCAGGTCCTGCAGCTCGCCCAGGGTCAGGTCGGCGACCTTGCCCTTGCCGGTGGTGGTGCGGTCGACCTTGGCGTCGTGCATCAGCACCAGGGCGCCGTCCTGGGTGCGGCGCACGTCGATCTCGACGACGTCGACGCCCAGGGCGATGCAGCGCTCCAGGGCGGCCAGGGAATTTTCGGGGACGGCGGTCGTCAGGCCGCGCGACGGGGCGGCGGCGTGGCAGGCCCGGTGGGCCACCACCATGACGCCGCCAGACGGATCATAGAGACGCTCCCGCAAGTCGGCGGCATGGGCCGCTCCCGACAGAGCCGCCAGCGCTAACGCGATCGAGTACGTGGGAAGTCGCATGATCCAGTTCCCCCGAGCCGAGTGCTGCATCGCTGATTCACGCAACAGGCGTGCGGCAGTTCGGACTCAATGGGATGACGTCGCCGGCCGGTGCGCGCCCCACGCTTTGAGGTGCGACAATTTGTCTGGCGCTTGCGGCCCTAAACCTTTTTGAAACCCCGCAGCACATTGGCCTCGGTGCTGAGCTGCAGCTTGGCGTAGTCGATGCGCGGCGTGTCCGAGAACAGCAGGTAGTAATATTTCATCTGCTCGGACCACCAGTAGCCGGGGCAGTTGTCGCCCTGGGTCATCGGCCGGGTCGTGATGTCCTTCAGCGCCGTGTAGCCGAATGACGCGCGGCTGGTGGCCTTCATCTGGCGATAGTGGAGGGCGGCCAGGGCGCGATAGCGCTCGTCGCGGTCCAGCAGCCACAGGTTCAGGCAGGCGTCGGGATATTCGGGGCGCAGGCCGGTGTGCTTGCGGCGCGGCTGGGCGGTCGTGACGTCGATCGACTCCGGGATGATCCCGAACGTCGCCTGCATGTGGGTGAAGGTGGCCAGGTAGTCGTCGCCCTCCGTCTTGTGGCCCACCTGGCCCAGCAGGCCGGCATAGTAGGCGGCCAGTTCGCTCTGGGCCGTGGAGGTCACCGCGCCGGTCTCGAAATCGACCATCGGGAACCACAGGCGGCCGTCATAACGCTTGGCCTGGTGGGCCAGCTGGGCGGCCGTGCACTCCTGCGCCCAGCGCTTGCAGTCGGTGTCGCCGAACAGTTCCCAGGCGTCCCACAGGTACTCGTAGAAACTGTCGGCATAGACGTCGATGCTGGCGTTGCGGCTGAGGTACTCGCCGGTGCGGGCGTCGATATTGGCGGCCATCAGGCCGATCTTCGAGCGGCGGTCCAGGGCGTGCTTCATGGCCCGCTTGGCGGCCTTGAAGTAGCGGTCGTCACCGGTCAGCTGGCTCAGCACCCCGAATTCGGTGATGTAGGTGCCGATCTCGGCCAGGTTGGTCTCGGGATCGCGGACGGCGCCGGTCTTCAGGTTCACATAGCGCCAGGGCAGGCCGTGCGGCGAGGCGTCGAAGGCCTTCATCAGCCGGTCGGCCAGGTCCTTGGCTTTCGCCAGCAGCACGGGATCGCCGCAGGCCAGGTGCGCCGAGATCAGGCCGCCGACCAGCCGGATATTGGTCTCGAAGACCTGGGCCTCGCCATCGACGTCGAAGGAGAGGTTGGACTTCACCCAGTCGACTCCGGCCTGGAACTCGGCGTCCAGGCCCATGATCCATAGCGTATCGAGCGCCTCGACCAGGGACAGGCCCAGGTCCTGGCCCTCGATGAAGAACGAGCGCGAGGTCCCGCTGACCGGATTGATCTCGTCCTTGCCCCACGCCTTGGCGACATAGCCCTGCCAGGCCCACTGGAATTCGGACCGTACGTCGGCGGCCAGGGCCTTCCAGTCCTCCGAGCGCGCCAAGGCCAGGCCGGGCGAAAGGCCGGCGGCGGCGAGAGCGGTCAGGGCGGAGCGGCGCGTGAGTCGGGCGAGCGTCATGGCGCCAGCCTACCGGCGGTCGAGGATTTCAACGAGGGGAGGAAAGTGGTCGGCCGGGATTCACGACACCCCGGCCGACTAAAGGCGCTTCGGCTGGTGGGATGAGCCGAAGGATCTGCCTTCCTAAGACGACACAACCAGGGGCGACCCGCCATGCGGTGGTCGACTAAGTTTCCCATTAGGGACCTTAAGTGGCCGGTAGTGTCGGGTTCCCGTCAGAGTTTTCCGGTGGCGCCTCGGGCAAACGCGCGTTGAGCGTGCAAAGCAGGCCTTCCGGGCGATAGTCCATCACCGCCGCGCCCTTCAGTTCGCCGCGCAGGCTGCGCTCGATCAGGCGTGAGCCGAAGCCCTTGCGGGTGGGTTCGGAGACGGTCGGGCCGTCGCTCTCGACCCAGCGGCCCTCCAGCATCCGGGTGGGTGGATCGTAGGTCCAGGACAGGTCCACGTGGCCGTCGGGATTGGACAGCGCGCCGTACTTCAGGGCGTTGGTGGCCAGCTCGTGCAGGATCAGCGCCATGGTCAGGGCGCCGCCTGGCTGCAGGCGCACGGGCGGACCCTGTATGCTGAACCGCGTGCCGGCCTCGTCGAACGGCCGCAGGGCGCGTTCGACCACCTCGTGCAGTTCGGCGCCGTGCCAGCTTTCCCGCGTGAGAATGTCGTGCACGCGCGAGAGGCCCATCAGCCGGGCCTCGAACTTCTCGAAGGCCACGATCGGGTCGGGCTCGTTGCGCAGGGTCTGGGCGGCCATCGACTGGACGGTGGCCAGGGTGTTCTTCACGCGGTGGTTCAGCTCGTTGATCAGCAGCCGCAGCTGGCTCTGGTGCTGCTCCTGGGCGGTCTCGGCCTGCTTGCGAGCGCTGATGTCGGAGATGATCGCCAGGATATAGGCCGGCTCATCGTCGACCCGCACCATCGAGGCGGTCAGGTGGATCCAGAGATCGCCGCCGGGGATCACGAAGCGGCGCTCGGCCGCGCAGGTCTCGACCTCGCCCGCCAGCAGGGCTTCGCTGGACAGCAGGGTGCGATCGAGAAAGTCGGGGTGGACCAGGTTGGGCAGCGACACGCCCAGCAGGGCGTCGCGGTCGCGGCCCAGCAGAGCGCAGAAGGCGTCGTTGGCCTCCAGGATCTCGCCGGTCGGGGTCAGGCGGGCCACGCCCATGGCGGCCTGGTCGAAGACGGCGCGATAGCGGGCCTCGGCGGCCTCCAGCTTCTGGCGGGCCTCGATATTGGCGGTGACCACCTCGGTGTAGAGCACCAGCCCACCGATCTCGCCGCCGTCATCGCGCCAGGGGGCCATCGACCAGCGGATCCACTGGGTGCGGCCGTCGCGGTCGATATAGGGGTCGCCTTCGTGACGCAGCTCGACGCCCTCGGTCAGCACGCGGGCATGCAGGTCGCGCCACTTCTGCGGCACCTCGGGAAAGGCCTCGTAGTGGCGGCGACCGATCAGCGGCATGTCGGCGGGCAGGCGCTGGTCGGTCAGGTACTGCCGCGAGGCGGCCAGGTAACGCATCTGGCTGTCAAAGATGGCGATGCCCAACGGCGCATGCTTCAGCGCCGTGGTGACGCTGGGGGAAGCAGCCATGGGTGATGCAGATTGGGGCGGCGCTTCGTCGATCATCGGTACGCTTCTAGCGGGCGAGACGGTCAGGCTTCGATTGAATTTCGCGTGAGCGATACTCGGGTGACGTCACGGTCAACCCGCGACCGGAAAGACGCGGGTCTGCTTGACGACGCCATAGGCAAAACTGGTGTCGATCGAGGCGATGCCGGGGATGGCATGAAGCCTGCGCCGCATGAAATCCTCGTAGCCCTCGAGGCTGTCGACGATAACACGCAGCAGGTAGTCATCGCTCCCGGCCAGCAGAAAGCAGTCCAGGATCTGGTCGATGCGCGCCACCGCCGCCTCGAAGCCGGTGATCAGGTCCTGGCTGGGACTGTTCAGGCGCACCCGCACGAAGACGGTGATCGGCAGGCCATAGGCCTTCTGGTCGACCAGGGCGGTGTAGCCGGTGATCACCCCCTCGGCCTCCAGGATGCGCACCCGGCGCAGGCAGGGGGAGGGCGACAGGTTCACCCGCTCGGCCAGCTCCTGGTTGGTCAGCCGGCCGTCCTTCTGCAGCTCGCGGATGATCTGGCGGTCTTTAGCGTCCATGAAAGCTCCTTGAGCAGAATCTGCCAAAATTGGAGCTCTGTGTAGCAGACTTCGCAATCTGCCACGTCGCCGCCTGCGCCACTGTCATCTCAAATAGGGAGTGACACATGCGTAGCGACAACGGCGGCTTTTCCACGCGGGCGATTCACGCGGGCTACGATCCCGCCGATGAGCACGGGGCGCTGACGCCGCCGGTGCACCTGACCTCGACCTTCGCCTTCGAGAGCGCCGAGGTTGGCGGTGAGATGTTCGCCGGGCAGCGGGCGGGGCACTTCTATTCGCGGATCTCCAACCCGACGACCGACCTCCTGGAGCGCCGCCTGGCCAGCCTGGAGGGCGCGGAGGCGGCCGTCGCCACCGCCTCGGGCATGGGGGCGATCACCGCGGTGCTGTGGAGCTTCCTGCAGGCCGGGGACGAGGTGATCACCGACCAGACCCTGTACGGCTGCACCTTCGCCTTCCTGCGCGACGGCCTGAGCCGGTTCGGCGTCACGGTGCGGCAGGTGGACATGACCCGGCCCGAGCTTCTGGCCGAGGTCATCTCGGGCAAGACCCGGATCGTCTATTTCGAGACCCCGGCCAATCCGAACATGCGTCTGGTGGACATCACCGCGATCAGCGCGATCGCCCACGACGCCGGCGCCAAGGTGGTGGTCGACAACACCTACGCCACACCGGTGCTGACCCGGCCCATCGCCCTGGGCGCGGACATGGTCGTGCACTCGGCCACCAAGTACCTGGGCGGCCATGGCGACCTGGTGGGCGGTATCGCCGTGGGCGGGGTCGAGGACATGGCCCGCGTACGGCTGGTGGGGGTCAAGGACATGACCGGCGCGGTGATGTCGCCGTTCACGGCCTTCCTGGTGCTGCGGGGCCTGAAGACCCTGTCGCTGCGCATGGCCCGCCACGGTCAGAACGGCGAGGCGGTGGCGGGTTGGCTGGAGGCGCATCCGGCCGTGGAGCGGGTCTATTTTCCGGGCTTGGACGGCTTCCCGCAGCGCGACCTGGCTGCTCGGCAGATGGCCGGCGGCGGCGGCATGATCGCCTTCGAACTGAAAGGCGGCCACGCGGCGGGCGTGGCGATGATGAACCGCCTGACGATGATCCGCCGGGCCGTGTCGCTGGGCGATGCGGAGACGCTGATCCAGCACCCGGCCAGCATGACCCACTCGACCTACGCGCCCGAGGAGCGGGCGGCGGCGGGGATCGGCGAGGGGCTGGTGCGGCTGTCGGTGGGGCTGGAGGAGGTGGAGGATATTCTGGGGGATCTGGAGGGGGCGATGGAGCGGGTGGCGGAGTTGGCTTGAGATCATAGATCCTCCCCCTAACGGGGGAGGTGGCGCGAAGCGCCGGAGGGGGTAGTTGTCCTGGCCCGGCCTCTTCCCCCTCCGTCGCCTTACGGCGACACCTCCCCCGCTAGGGGGAGGATCTTTGGCGCTCTGCCCCCAGGCAGCCTCAACAATCCAAGAACTTCACCTCTTCCGCCGAGTACTTCATGTCACTCGCGCTAAACAGCCCCGACAGCCCCAGCAGGGTGCACCGGCCCACCGTCAGATAAACCGGCACCCCCTCCAGATATGCGCTCATCCGGCCCTTGTCGGAGAACCGTCGGGCAAACGCCGCGTGGTCCAGCAGGCCGTCGATGCGCTCCATCAGGGGGCTGTTGATATAGACCCCGCCGCGGGCGGCGAACATCAGGGCCGCGTCGCCGGCGAAGGCGCCGAGCAGGGCGCTGAAGATCGACACCGCCTCGCGGGCCCGCGCATCGCCGTCACGGACGCGGGACAGGATCACGTCGTCGCTGTCGCCCTCGCCGCCCAGCGCCAGGTGGATATCGACCAGGCCCTGCTGCGACAGGAAATGCTCGGCCGAGACCCGGCCGTACTTGATCTGCAGGGCCGAGAACACCGGGACCTCGCGGGTCTCGCCCGGGGTGAAGTCGATGTGGCCGCCTTCGCTGACCACCGGCACCCAGCCGTCGTTGCGATGCGGCGACAGGCCGGCGACGCCGAGGCCGAGATTCGGGCCGATCACCGCGATCGGGGCGCTCTTGGCCGGCTTGCCGTCGTGGATCACGGTCATGGCCGAAGGGGCCAGGCGCGGCGCGCCCAGGGCGCAGGCGGCGAAGTCGTTCAGCAGGGCCACGCGCGGGGTCTTCAGCACCGCCCGCAGCCATGACTGGGTGACGGTGAAGTCGCCGGCGGTGAGGTCTATGGCGCCGTCGATCTCGGGACCCGCGCCGCAGATCGCCGCCCCGATCAGTTCGCCATGGCCGCCCTCGGTCAGCATCCTGGTCAGATGCTGTTCCAGCTCGCGCAGCGAGGCGCAGGCCAGCTCCTGATGATCGCGGGGCGGATCGCCGGGACGCACGACGGCTACCGCCAGGTCACGCCCGTTCACGTCGGCCAGTAAGACCGATCCCTTAGCCATGTCGTTTCCTCGCGTGGCCGGTTATTTTTGGTCCGGCTTCGGATGATCGTTGTTGTACCGGTAACATCGACCGGTAAACGGAAGCTATCACCGACGAACAACGTTATGACAAGGTTGTCACGACTGAAACAGGAAACCCGCTTCGGGTCCGGGGCGCGTTAACCTTCACTATAAAAATCTTAAATTTGCACGGGCGATTAACCGCGCCGTGCGTTTATCCCCCTATGGCGAAGTACGCGTCAGGCGTGGAGGATCGGCGGACAGCCGTCCGCATCCAAACTCAGAGATCCGGTAAGGTCCTGTGCGGCGCCTTCGCATGGGATTGCGTGATCCGCGACCTGTCCAGCAGCGGCGCGCGCGTGCAGATGTTGTCCAGCACCACGCCTCCGGGGCAGGTGCAACTGGTGGATCTGGCCGCGGGCCTGGCCCACGACGTCACCATCGCCTGGCAGCGCGACCGCGAGATCGGCATGCGGATCGTCCGGACCTATGACCTGCGAGGCCTGACCTCAGCGGCGGCCGGCACGGCCAAGCGCATCTGGCTGCACTCGCAATCCGACGTCTCGACCGGCTAACCAGGATCCAGAAACGACAAAGACCCCGGCCCGCCGACCGAGGTCTTTGCTACTCGTTGTACTAACCGCGCCTGGGGCGCGGCGGCCGCGTGATGTCCTGCTCAGGCAGTCTCGCGAGAGGCTTCGTCGGCCATCGCGCGCACCAGGTCCAGGACCTGACGGCGGACGCGGCCTCGGCCGATACGCGGGAACACCTCGGCCAGCTCCAGACCTTCCGGTGTGGTCAGGAATTCCTGGACCACCTTCTCGGCGTGCTGGGTGGCGTCGTCGACTTCAGCGCCGCTCATCGGGTCAGCCAGGCCGTCGAAGAAGAACGACACCGGGACCTGCAAGGTCTTGGCGATCTCGTACAGCTTCGAAGCGCTGACGCGGTTGGCGCCGCGTTCGTACTTCTGCACCTGCTGGAAGGTCAGACCCAGGGAGTCCGCGAGCTGTTCCTGGCTGACGCCAAGCAGCTTGCGACGCATCCGGACCCGGCCACCGACGTGCAGGTCGACAGGGTTGGGGCGTCGGCCTTCGGTTTCTTCGCTCATAAGTTTTCCGCCTCCAACGGTTGTTCGGGGAAGATGACACGACCGTGACGTCGGTGGAAGCAAGCGAACCCAATGCGCGGCGACTTGTCGCTATGGTTCGGCTTCCTTCCCCGGAACGAGGAGGCTAGTCGCCCGTAAGGCGATTCGCCGCCAACCCATGCGCGACCTGCTTTCGTCAGGCGAGTATCGCGGTCGGGAGGCGGCGAAGGTGTGGCCGATCCGCCTCGGAAGCGAACCGGCCAATGTGCTCAAAGGCTTATGTCGTCAGGCGTTGAGCATCCGGGCGCGGCCGTCCCAGATGCGGCGGGCCTGGCCGGTGTTGTCGTGCAGGCGGAACAGGGTCTCGGCCGCCAGGGTCTCGTCGCGCTCCTGGCCGGCGGTCAGCTGCGGCGTCATGGCGCGGGTCACCTGGCGCTGCACCGCGGCCAGGTCGCCGAACGCCATCAGGTCCAGCTGGTCGACTTGGTAGCCGATCGGGGACTCGCGGCAGATGGCTTCCAGCACCCGATCCAGCAGCTCGTGGCTGACCGCGATCTCCGAGCCGGCCACCACGCCGTACTCATAGGGGCGGGGGATGCCGACCAGGCGGGTGTCGATCGGCGAGTTCAGGATGCCCGGATAAAGCTGCATGTCGATCATGCCGACCAGGCGGGTCACGCCGTGGCGCAAGGCCAGTTCGAAGGCGGCCGCCCAGCACTCGAACACCCGCTCGCCGCGGCCCGGACCCTTGCGCTTGCGATAGGCCTCGGTGGTGAACAGGCGCGAGGCTTCCCAGACGTCGAGGCCCTTCTTGGGGCTTTCGCCGGGCGCGATCAGGTGGGCGAACTTGTCGGCCAGCATGCAGCGGTCGTCGGTGGGCCGCAGGCGCAGGCCGACCTCCAGCTCCATGTCGTCGTTGAAGCCCAAGAGGTAGATGGCGCGGTGGTCGTCATAGTCGTCGACCTCGCCGCCATCGAGCACGACCAGGTCGACCCAGCCGTTCTTCTCGACGCATTGGCGGCGACGTTCCTCGTGCATGGCCCACAGCTGCGGACCGTACAGATGGCGGTTCTCGGAAGTGATGATGTGGATCATGGCCGGCCCCCAGCAGGCGGAATGGACGGCCTGGATTAAGGGACATGATCCGGGGAAAGCGCGATAGGCCAAACGGCCTATGGTCTTCTTCATTCCCCCGCGTGAAGCTTGCCACGGCGACGGTTGAGGATCAGAATCGGAGGCATGAGCACCGCAACAGAAGAGCGCTACCGCACCTTCGCGGCCTTCTACCCGTTCTACCTGACCGAACACGTCAACACGGTCAGCCGGCGGCTGCATGTGATCGGCACCAGCCTGGTGATCGTCTGCCTGGTCCTGGGAGTCGTGCGCGACTGGCGGTTCTTCGTCGCCGCGCCGCTGGTCGGCTACGGCTTCGCCTGGATCGGCCACTTCGTGTTCGAGAAGAACCGGCCGGCGACGTTCAAATATCCGCTCTACAGCCTGATGGGGGATTTCCGGCTGTGGTTCGAGGTGGTGACCGCGCGGCGGAAGTTCTGAGGAGCCGTCCTCGTCCTTCGACAAGCTCAGGATGAGGACTACGGTGGTTCAGTAGAAAACCTCATCCTGAGCCTGTCGAAGGACGAGGTTTTCGGACCTACAGCTTCGAGAACAGCCCCAGCTCACCCGCCTTCAGCACGGCTTCCTGACGTTTCACGACGCCCAGGCGCTTTTTGGCGGCCTCGATGTGGTGGTGGACGGTGCGGGGCGACAGTTCCAGGATCGCGCCGATCTCCCAGTCGGTCTTGCCGCGACCGGCCCAGTACAGGCACTGGGCCTGGCGCTCGGAGACGACCCCGTAGTCGGGATTGTCGTCCTGCATTTCCCAGTGCTTGAGCATGATGGTGCCAAACACCGTGGCCAGACTGTCGATCACCGCGCGCGAGGTCGGGTCGGTGTCGCGGGCCTCGGTGGACATGCGGATCAGCACCTCCTGGCCGGCAGGGCCGAAGACACGCACGACATAGCCGTCGTTCATGCCGAGATCCGAGGCCTCGCCCCACATCGACTGGGCGCGGCCGTCGCCCAACGGCTTGGCGTCGGTCCAGGCGAAGGAGCGAGGGGACTTGAGGAGGAGTTTCACGCACGGATCGTGCACCACGTAGCGCTCGCCCCAGTAGCGCTGGTCCCAGACGTCGAAGTCCTGGCGGCTGAGCGTGGGCGGTTCCTTGCCGTAGTGCTCGGCATTGACCAGGGTGGCGCAGAACTTGTCATAGCCGAAGGCGGCGATCGCTTGCGCGAAGTGCGTCTCGACCTCCTGGGCCGAGCCCAGGTGAGGCGCTTGGCTCAGAAAGGCCCAGGCCTGTTGTTCAGCCGTGTTCAGCACGCGTCTGGTTACTCCGCGCTCGCGGAACGCAGGCTATTCGCGGATGCGAGGCGGCCGCAAGCGTCTACGCTTTCGGGTAGAGCGACCAAGCGTCGCGGCCCAAGGTCAAGGGTTTAGGCGGCGGCTTCCGCGTCCTGCTCGTCTTCGCCAGCCAGCAGGGCGCTCAGCACGACGGCCAGACGCTCGGGCTTGATCGGCTTTTCGACCACGTCCTGCATGCCGGCGGCGATGTAGGTCTGGACGTCGGCCGGGTCGGCGTTGGCGGTCAGGGCCACGATCGGCACGGCGCCGGGGCGGCCAGCCATCTCGCGGATGGCGCGGGTGGCGGCGATGCCGTCCATGCGCGGCATCTTGATGTCCATCAGGATCAGGTCGTAGCGGCCGCTCTTGGCCATCTCGACCGCTTCGACGCCATCGACGGCCTGTTCCGAGGTGCACTCGAACATGTCGCACAGCGCTTCGGCGACCATGCGGTTGGTGGCGTTGTCGTCGACGATCAGGATGTGGGCGGCGCGACCGGCGACTTCCTGGGTCTCGTGGACCTCGGCCTCGGCGACGGCGGCGGGCAGGGGCAGGGCGAAGCCGACGGTCAGGCCGACGCCGCGATTGGCCTCGGCGTGCAGCGGGCCGCCCATGGCGCGCAGGACGCGGTGGGCCAGGGCCATGCCGACGGCCAGGGCCATCTCGTTGCGGTCCTGCAGGCTGGCGTCGCCCAGCGGGTCGTGGACGCGGGCCAGGCGCTCGTCGGCGTGGCCGCCGGTATTGTCGCGGACCTGGCCTTCCAGGCGGATGTGGTCGCCCTCGACGCGCGCGGTCAGGCGGGCCTCGATGGCGCCGCGGCCGGCCGAGAGCGCGTTCTCGATCAGGATGTCGAGCACCTGCAGCAGGCGCTCGCCGTCCACCTCTACGCCGCATTCCGGATCGCCGTCGTAGGAGACGAGAAGGGTCGAGCCGCCTTCGTGGGCGCGGGCGGCCCAGCGGTCCTCGACCGCGTCGGCGAAGTCGCGCAGGCGGGTGGGGGCGGCGTTGATAGTCAGCTGGCCGCGGGCCGAGCGGTGCAGGTCGATCGCGCGGGCGACCGTCGCGCCCATGTCGCGGCTGGTCTCGCCGATGGCGCGGACGAAGGCCGAGGCGTCGGGCGTCAGGCGCTGCTGTTCCAGGCGCTCGGTGATGGCCAGGACGCCGTCGAGGTGCGCGCCGATGTCGACGGCCATGCGCTCGACCATGGCCATGGCGTCGCGGGCGTCGGCCTGGCGGCGGCGGTGCGAGGCCAGGAGCGAGGCCAGGCCGCCTACGCCGGCGAAACGGCCGGCGGTGTCGACGGCGACATAGGCGGTGCGGAACACCGGGGTCGGGCTGTCGGCCAGGGCGTTGACGAAGCTGTTGGAGTCGGTCTGCGCCATGACCTTGCGCGGCTCGGCGTCCATGACCTCGGCGATCGGCTTGTCGGCCAGATGCTCGCCGGCGACGCGCATCATGCCTTGCAGCACGTCGCGATAGACGAGGCCGATGGGCGCGTTGTCCGGGTCGACGACCCCGAGCGCGGCCAGGGCCGGATCGGCGTCGAACATCGCCGTGACCACGCCGCAAGGCGTGTCAGGCGAGATCGGAGCGCGGGTATCGATCAGACGAGTCAGCGTTTCCATGCGGCGCTTCGCTGGGATTTGGAGGGGCACCATGCCCTCGGCGCCCTTGCGGAGTCGTTAAGTTGGGAGCGCTCCCAAACCGGTAATGTCGGAATACACAGAGTTTTCTGTCGGGCTGTCGACATGTTGGGCGAAAACCGGACAGGAAAAAGGGGCGGCGTGTGACCGCCGCCCCTTCCGAAGTGTGGTGCAGACCCGGTTCTACCAGGACTTGGTGATGGCGATGCCGTACAGACGCGGCTCGGCGGTGATCACGTTGGTGAACAGGCCCGAGCTGTCGTCGGTGGTGTAGGCGTCGACGATCGGGGTCTTGTTGCCGATGTTCTTGACGTAGGCGTCGATCGAGACGCCCCACTCCGGCTTTTCCACCTTGAGCGTCACGTTGCCGTTGTCCCACGACTTCAGCTGGTCGTAGGCGGTGTTGTAGACGCGGGCGTACTGCTTGCTCTGGCGGTAGTAGTCGCCGCGCAGGGTGGCCGACCAGCCACCCGACAGCTCGAAGGTGTACTGGGCGCCGACCGAGGTGGTCCAGTGCGGCGAGTTGGGCAGCTCGTTGCCCGACAGGTCCGCGGCCGTGCCTTCGATCGAATAGCCGGCGCCGTAGGTGAAGAGACCGGTGGCGTTGGCCAGGAACGCCGCCGTGGGAGCGGGCAGGCCCGCGCCGCCGGCCGCGGCCGGGGTCGACAGGAACGCCTGGTAGGCCGCCGCGCCCGTGCAGGCCCAGGGCAGGGTGGCCCCGGCGCCGGCGGCGATGATGGTGGCCACGCCGGCGGTGGCCAGCACGCAGTTGGCGCCGACCGACGAGGCCTGCGGACCCACCTTCACGACCGTATAGGCCGCGTTGGACTGGGTGCGGTTCATGGTGTCGATCGAGGTGACGCCGGAACCGATCTTGGTGTGCAGATAGCCGAGATTGGCGTTCAGGCGCAGATTGCGGACCGGCGACCAGATGCTTTCCAGTTCGAAGCCGTAGACCTTGGCGTCGACGTTCTCGTTCACCGAGGTGCGGTTCACGATCTTGCTGATCTGATAGCCCTTGTAGTCGTACGAGAAGCCCGTCGCGTTGAAGAGCAGGCTGCCGCCCATCAGGGTGTTCTTGGTGCCGATCTCGATGGCGTTGACGAACTCGGGGCCGAAGGTCTGGCTGATGCCGATCGCGCCGGCCGGAACGCCCGGGTTGATGCCGCCGCCCTTGTAGCCCTTCGAGTAGAAGGCATAGAGCAGGGTATCGTCGGTGAAGCCCAGATGGGCCTTGTAGTCCACGCCGACGCGGCCGGTGGTCTCGTTGAAGCGGGCCCGCTGGTCGGGGTTGGTCGGGTTCAGCGTCAGGCCGTAGCCTGGGGCCAGCAGCACGGTTGAGTAGTTCTTGACCGCCTTCTTGTCGCGGGTCTGGCGCAGGCCCAGGGTGAACTTCAGGTCGTCATTGAGCTGGTAGTACAGCTCGCCCATGACCGCGTCCGACACCAGGGTATAGGGCGTGCGGTTGTCATAGTAGTTGTGGCCGTCGCCCGTGGGATTGGCCGCCGTGTCGATGCCGATGCAGTTGGCGGTGGTCGCCGGGTTGCAGGTCGGGGACAGGCCCTTGGACGCATTCAGCGCCATCGACGACAGGGTCAGCGAGTTGCCGATCACGTAGTAGTCGGTCAGCGTCCGATAGGTGAAGTGGATGGCGCCGACCGTGAAGTTCAGCGGGCCGGAGAAGGCCGACTGCAGGCGCAGTTCCTGGCTGAACTGTTCCGAGCGGCCCGACGAGACGTCGATCGTCGTGAACTTGTTGGTGTTGCCGACCTGCGGGTCGTTGAAGAAGCCGCCCGGCGTGAAGGGCGTGCTGTTGAAGGCGACCGGCGAGACGTTCCGGTTGTAGTCCTGCTTCGTATAGACGCTGCCCTTGCTGTAGGCGGTCATCGATGTGGCCGTCAGCGAGTCCGTCAGGTCGTAGTTCAGGGTCAGCTGATAGACGTTGGAGCCCGACTGGTAGAGCGGATCCAGCGCCGTCTCGATCTCGCGCAGGTTGGTCGAGGTGGTGTCGCCGGCGTTGGCGTCGCCCGAGGTGAAGCCGAAGATGTTGCCCAAGAGGCCCGTCAGGGTGCCCGAGGTGTTGACCGTGCCGTAGGCGGCGGGGGCGTACAGCGAGGCCGACAGACAGCCCTGGGTCAGGTAGCGCTGGACGGCCGCGGGCACGGGCACGCCGCCGACCGAGGTCGGGCCGGGATCCTTGGTGCACAGCTGCTTGCCGGTCCGCGCGCGGTTGTCGTCCTCGTGGAAGCGTTCCCACAGGAAGTTGGTGCGCAGCTTGTCGGTCGGATTGAACATCACCTGGACGCGGGTCGAGTACATGTCCCGGTCATCGACCTTGTGGCCGTTGAAGGTGTTGGTGACGAAGCCGTCCCGTTTCAGCGAGGTGCCCGACAGGCGCAGGGCCAGCTTGTCGCCGAAGATCGGCACGTTGACCATGCCGCGGAACTTGGTGGTGTTGAAGTTGCCGTACTCGGCGCGCAGGTTGGCCTCGAACTGGTCGGTCGGCTTGGCGGTGATCACGTTGACCACGCCGCCGGTGGCGTTGCGGCCGTACAGCGTGCCCTGCGGGCCGCGCAGCACTTCCACCCGCTCCACATCGTAGAACTCGGCTTCGAACAGATTGCCCGACTGCATCGGGGCGTTGTTCATGTGGACACCGACGCCCTGGTCGGCCGACGCGCCGACGGCCTTGGCGCCGATGCCGCGGATCTGGAAGTTGAAGCTGTTGGTGAAGTTGCTCTTGGCGAAGGTGACGTTCGGGATGGCCAGCTGCAAGTTCGGGCCGCCGTCGATCTTCTGCGCTTCCAGGCTGTCCTGGCTGAAGGCCGACACCGCGATCGGCACGTCCTGAAGCGCTTCTTCCTTCTTCTGGGCGGTGACCACCAGCTCTTCGATGACGGTGGTGTTCTGTTGGGCCGGCTTGGCCGTTTGAGCGAAAGCGGGGACGGCGAAGCCGGAGATCGCGACCGCCGAAGCGCCCATGACCAAAAGGCTCCGCATACGCAGAGTTTGCGACATTGAATTCCCTCCCTGGACCCGGGCGGCGCCTTATGGATGGAGCCTGCGAGGGTCGGTGTTTCCTCGGCGCCGTACTGTTTTCACCACGCGGGCGTACGGCGAGCCCCTCGCAGCATTCGCAGATTGCATACTTGCGTTTGAAAGCTGTCAACTGGCCTGATCGTAAGTGAACAGCGATAGGTTACAGCTTTTCACTTTCCGAGAGGTGGTGTTCTCCTGATGGGTGTAAGCTTACAACACATTAGAAGATCGGGTTTGCGGCTTACGTAGCGGAAGTGCGACGCGCGCTGGCCAGCTATGGCCTTTGATAACGGGCGCTATGGCTTAGTTCGCTGGCGAAAGACTTCGTGCTCGTTCGTCGTCGTAGTATTGCGACGATTGCGCCTGCGCGGGCTGCGCTGTTCCGGCCTGGCCTTGCCTCGTGTAGAGGAGGGGCCATGTTCCCCTTCTTTTCCTTTGAGAGCCTCGCATGAGCGAAGCCGCGCTTGTTCTATTCTCCGGCGGCCAGGACAGCAGCGTCTGCCTGGCCTGGGCCCTCGAGCGCTACGCGCGCGTCGAGACGGTTGGCTTCGACTATGGCCAGCGCCATTCGATTGAGATGGAGGCGCGCCAGACCGTGCGCCGCGAGATCGCCGCGCGCTTCCCGCAGTGGGCCGACCGCCTGGGCGAGGACCATGTGCTGGACATCAAGAGCTTCGGTCAGGTGGCCCAGTCGGCCCTGACCGCCGACCGCGCCATCGAGATGACCGAGCGCGGCCTGCCCTCGACCTTTGTCCCCGGCCGCAACCTGGTGTTCCTGATCTACGCCGCCGCCCTGGCCGACCGCCGGGGCGTCGACGCCCTGGTCGGCGGCATGTGCGAGACCGACTTCTCGGGCTATCCCGACTGTCGCCGTGACACGATGGACGCCATGCAGAGCGCTCTGAATCTTGGCATGGATCGCAACTTCCGGATCGAGACGCCGCTGATGTGGCTGACCAAGGCGCAGACCTGGGCGCTGTCCAAGTCGCTGGGCGGCGAGGACCTGGTCAAGCTGATCGTCGAAGAGAGCCATACCTGCTACCAGGGCGAACGCGGCGTGCTGCACAGCTGGGGTCACGGCTGCGGGACCTGCCCGGCGTGCGAGCTGCGCGAGAAAGGCTATGTCGAGTGGGACGCCGCCGGCCGCGAGGCCCTGGCTCAGTGACCTACTCCGTCAAAGAGATCTTCCTGACCCTGCAGGGCGAGGGCGGCCAGGCCGGCAAGGCGGCGGTGTTCTGCCGCTTCTCGGGCTGCAACCTGTGGACCGGCCGCGAGCAGGACCGCGCCAAGGCCGTCTGCACCTTCTGCGACACCGACTTCGTCGGCGCCGACGGCGAGAACGGCGGCAAGTTTGCCACGGCCGATGACCTGGCCGCGGCGGTCGAAGCCCAGTGGACCGGCGGCCCGGACGATCGCCTGGTGGTCTGCACCGGTGGCGAGCCCTTCCTGCAACTGGACGAGGCGGCGATCGCGGCCCTGCACGCGCGCGGCTTCCAGATCGCGGTCGAGAGCAACGGCACGCTGGAAGCCCCGGCCGGCATCGACTGGATCTGCATCAGCCCCAAGGCCGACGCGCCGGTGGTCCAAACCTCGGGCCATGAGCTGAAGTTGGTCTTCCCGCAGGACAAGGCCATGCCGGAGCGCTTCGCCGACCTGGATTTCGAGCGCTTCTACCTGCAACCGATGGACGGTCCGGACCGCGACAGGAACACGCAATTGGCGGTCGCCTATTGCCTTTCGCACCCACAATGGCGTTTAAGCGTCCAAACGCACAAATATCTCGGCCTGCCCTGATGGATAAGGCGCGCGACTTGGTGACAGGGTCGTTGCGCTAGAGCCTCCCAGGCCTAGTCAAAAGAAGTCACATGTCCGGATACGTCTTCGAAATCACGAAGGCCGCGTTCTTCGACGCCGCCCATTACATCGAGCAGGGTCCTACGGACCATCGCTATCGCAAGCTGCACGGCCACTCGTTCAAGGTGGAAGCCAGCGTGAAGGGCGAGATGCGGGAAGAGGGCTGGGTCGCCGACCTGGAAACCCTGGACGTCGCGCTCAAGGCCGTCGCGGCCGAGCTGGACCACGGCCTGCTGAACGACCGTCCGGGCCTGGAAGTCCCGACCCTGGAGCGGCTGTGCCTGTATTTCGCCGAGCGGCTGAAGGCCCAATTCCCCGGCCTGTCGCGCGTGGTGCTGTCGCGCCCGACGATCGGCGAGACGTGCGCGCTTAGTCTCTAGCTAGCGGCGGTACTCGTCCCGCTCGCGGTCCTTCTTCCCGTCGCCCGGAATGACCGCCTTGCCGGTGGCCACGACAGCCTTGCCGGCTCCGCCGACGACCGCGCCGGTGACGCCGATGGCCGTGCCGGCCACGGTGCCGACCGCGGCGGCGGCCAGGCAGCCCGTCTGCGAGACGGCGACCAGGGCCAGGACGGCGGCGATAGGGGCAAGGCGACGGAAGGTCATGGTGAAGCTCATAAAACGCTGTTCACCACGTTCTACCCGGCGAATGGTTTAAATTCTCCGCGTCGGATGGCCGCGCACGATCACGGGGTCATCGACATAGGTCGCCCTGTCCTCGTCGCGGCGGCGTTCGCCCCGGTAGCGGGGATCGTCGCGCCGGCGGCGGTCGGGACCGAAATAGTCGCCGGCCCGCACGAAGGGGCGGGGGTTCTCGATCAGCAGGGTCAGGCGGTGGATGACGCCGCGCGCCGTGACCGGCTTGACCAGGAACTCGTTGACGCCGGCGTCGCGCGCCTCGTTCACCCGGCGCTCGGTCGAGTGGCCGGTGATCATCACGATCGGCACGAACGGGTTGGGACTGTCGGGCGAGTTGCGGACCAGATTGACGAAGTCGATGCCGTCCAGGCCGTTCATCGACAGGTCGGTGAACACCACGTCGATCGCGGTCGAGCGCAGGATCGCCAGGGCCTCGGACCCGTCCATGGCCTCATAGACCTGGCGCACGCCGATGGCGCGCAGGATCTCGATCAGCAGCAGCCGCATATGCTGGTTGTCGTCGACCAGCAGGATCTTCAAGAGGTCGAAACGCACGCGCCAAGCCCCCTGGTTCGCGCCGCGTACCGCAACCATGGCGCGTGATGATCGCGCGTCAGGGGATACGTTCAAGCGAGGCTTACGCCTGCAAACGTATGCACGTCAACCCGAAACCTGAATTAATTCAGTGGTAAGACCAGTTAGTGGCACGTCGACTGACCATTGTTTGCGCTATCATCGGCTCGCGCCAGGCGCGAACACATGCCCGCCGGTCTGCCCCCGGTGGCGGAGGAAGGCGTCCGCCAGCACGCAGGCGGTCATGGCCTCGACCACCGGTACGCCACGGATACCGACGCACGGATCGTGGCGGCCCTTGGTGCGCAGGTCGACTTCCTCGCCGGCCTCGTTGAGGGTCTGGCGGGGAATCAGGATCGACGAGGTCGGCTTGAAAGCGACGCGCGCCACCACCGGCTGGCCGGTCGAGATGCCGCCCAGGACGCCGCCGGCGTGGTTGCTCAGGAACACGGGCTCACCGTTCTCGCCCAGGCGCATGGCGTCGGCATTGTCCTCGCCGGTCAGGGCGGCGCTGGCGAAGCCTTCGCCGATCTCCACGCCCTTGGCGGCGTTGATCGACATCAGGGCGGCGGCCAGTTCGGCGTCCAGCTTGCCATAGAGCGGCGCGCCCCAGCCGGCCGGCACCCCGATGGCTTCCACCTCGACCACGGCGCCGGTTGAGGAGCCGGCCTTGCGGATCGTTTCCAGGTGTTCTTCCCAGACCGGGATGATCTCAGCGTCCGGCGACCAATAGGGGTTCTGTTCGGTCTGCGCCCAGTCCCAGTTGTCGCGATTGATCGCATGCGGACCGATCTGCACCAGGGCGGCGCGGATCGTCACGCCCGGGATCACCAGCCGCGCCACGGCGCCGGCCGCCACGCGGGCCGCCGTCTCGCGCGCCGAGCTGCGCCCGCCGCCGCGATAGTCGCGCACGCCGTACTTCGCGAAATACGGGTAGTCGGCATGGCCGGGGCGGAAGGCCTGGGCGATCTCGCCATAGTCCTTGGACCGCTGGTCGGTGTTCTCGATCATCAGGCTGATCGGCGTGCCGGTCGTGCGCTGGCCGTTGGTGCGCTCGTCCTCGAACACGCCCGACAGGATGCGGACGGCGTCCGGCTCCTGGCGCTGGGTCACGAACTTGCCGTTGCCCGGCCGGCGCTTGTCAAGGAAGCCCTGGATCATCTCGGCCGTCAGCGCGATGCCGGGTGGCACGCCATCCACGACGCAGCCAAGCGCCGGGCCGTGGCTTTCGCCCCAGGTGGTGACGCGGAACAGGTGACCGAAGGTGTTGTGCGACATGCCGGGGGGTTTAGCGGGAAATATCCCGCTCGGCAAAAGCGGCAAAGATCCTCCCCCTAGCGGGGGAGGTGGCGCGAAGCGCCGGTGGGGGAAGAGGCCGGTTCAGCAGAACTTCCCCCTCCGTCGCCTGCGGCGACACCTCCCCCGCTAGGGGGAGGATCTACAGCGTCTACCCCCGCACCTTCGCCGCATCCGCCAGATAGAGCTCCAGGTTCGTCCACCCGTCCTTACCCACGACCGCCCCATCAGCCTTCTTCGGATCGAGCCCATGCGCCTTCTCCCAGGCGTCCGGCATACCATCCCCATCGGTGTCCTTGGCCGCCTTGCCCGCCGGCAGCACCGGCCAGCCGCCGACGTCGGACTGGATGTTGATCACCTTGCCCGTACGGGTCTTCACGCCCTCCAGGATCCGAGCATCTACGGGATCGCGCCACACCGAAGCGCCGGCGTCGGCCAGCACGCGGGCATAGGCCTTGTCGGCCGGCTCGGGCGTCACCGGCGCGACGTCGACCGGCGCGGCCAGGCGATAGCCGGCCGGCTCGGGGATGGTGAAGGTCACCAGGCTCCACGGATCGCTGGGCACCACGCCGCCCATGCTGTTGCCGGCGAAATAGGCCTTGGCCAGGGTGTCGCTTTCCTTGAACGCGATGGGCTTCTGCGAACTGGGGCCGGGGATGTAGGCGTTGTCGACGAAGTTGTAGGCCGACAGCGTGGCCTTGTCGGCGTTATAGCCCGACTTGTCGCTGCCCCAGTTGTAGAAGACGTTCGAGCGGAAATCGAAGAACGCCCCGATCGGGTCCTTGTCCGGCCCGTCATAGTTCCCCGGACGCGGCGCGCGGGCCATGTGGTTGGCCCACAGATTGTGGTGGAAGCTGATCTTCGACCCGTTCCCGCCGCGGATCAGGCTGCCATAGCCGTGGTCGCCCTTGACGTGGATCGAGTGCGCCAGGCTTTCGGCGATGATCGACCACTGGACGGTCAGGTCATAGAAGCCCTGGTCCGGACGGTCGTAGCGGGCCGAGGCCGATAGCGTCTCGTCCACCGACCAGCTGGCCGAGACGTGGTCCAGGATGATCCGGCGGCCGCCGCTGATCCAGATGGCGTCGCCCTCGACCTTGCTCTCGGCCCCCAGGCGCGAGCGGATGAAGCGGATGATCACGTCGTCGGCGCTGACCACCAGGGTCTGGTCGCGCAGGGTGATCCCGCCGCCCGGCGCCGTTTGGCCGGCGATGGTGATCTGGCCGTTGCTGATCTTCAGCTCGCGCTTGAGCTGGATGGTGCCAGCGACGTCGAACACCACCGTGCGTGGGCCCGTGGCCGCGATCGCGGCGCGCAAGGATCCGGGGCCGTCGTCGTTCAGGTTGGTGACGTGGATCACCGCGCCGCCGCGACCGCCGGTGCTGAACCGGCCCGCGCCCTCGGCGCCGGGGAAGGCCAGGACATCAGCCGCGAGGGCCGAGCCCGCCGCGAAGGTCAGGGCGAGCGCGCCGGCGGCGGCGAGAAGGTGGCGGCTGAGCATGGTCCATCCCCGAAAACGACGGCGGGATGCTTGGTCCCACCGTCTGGTCAGGGGCGAAAATGCAGAGTGACACCGGCTTTGTCCACCGGTGTCATTAGCTACATGATGACGTTCAGCACCACGCTGGGCGCGGCGTCGCGCTGGTAGTGGGTGACCTGCAGTTCGTTGATCGACCCCTTCGGCAGCGCGGTGGGATCAAAGCCCGCCGGCGGGGCCTGGCCGTTCACCAGCACCCGGGTTTGCGGCCCGTTCAGGCGGCCGCGCACACGGATATTGCCGTGATAGGTCCAGGTTTGCCCTTCCTCGGGCTGCAGCTGGCCGCCGATCAGTTCGGCATTGGTCACGCGGACATAGTCCGAGCGGATATCGATATACTGACCCTTGCCGTCGCTGATCGTGCTGCGGCTGCTGGTGCGGCCGCCGCCTTCGCCCTGTTGGGCCAGGGCGATCGAGCCGGTGGTCGCGGCGCCCACGGCCAGCAGGCTGATCAGGGCGAGCAGGGCGCGGCGGGCCAGGCTGGCCGGGGCGCGCGGTTCGGTGATGGCTTTCAGGCGCATGTGGGTGGGTCTCCGACCCTTGCCGGTGAAGGCCGGGTGCAGGGTGGGGGCGGCGCGGGTGCGCAGCACGTCGATCAGGGTCTCGGCATACGACCGGCGGACGGCCGGGCCGGCGCCGTCCAGCGCCAGGGCGTCGGCCAGCTCCTCGCGCGTGGCGGCGGCGCGGGTGCGCAGCGCGGCATAGGGCAGGGCCATCCAGAACAGGCCGCCCAGCAGATGCTCGAACAAGAGCCGCCAGTTGTCGCCGCGCTTGAGGTGCGCCAACTCGTGGGCGCAGACGGGGACCAGGCGGTCGATGTCCAGCCGCGCGACCATGGACGACGGCAGCAGGATGACCGGCGTCGACAGGCCAGCCAGCAGGGGCTGGTCGATCTCGTCACTGACCTTCACCTCGGGGCGGCCGGTGTCCATGCGACGGGCGGCGGCGCGGACGGCCAGGGCGAGGTCCTGCGACACGGGGCGGGCCTTGGTCACGATGCGGCGAAGCTTGGCGCGGCCCATGGCCTGGCGGATGGCCGTGACGGCCAGGCCACCCAGCGCGCCCAGGATCAACACCCCGCCCAGGGTCTCGACGCCGTTGAAGCCGGCCAGCGCCCGAGACGAGGCGTCGGTGACGACGGAGCTGGCGGTCGCGACGGCGCGGGAGGCCATGGCGACCTGGTAGACGGGCGTCGTGGCTTCTTCCGGCAAGGCCGAGACGCCGACCATCAGGGCCATGACGGCCGGCGGCAGGGCGACGGCGCGGTTCCAGGCGGCGGCGCGCGGGGTGGGATCGCCGGTCAGGCGGTCGGCGGCCTTGCCGGCCAGCCAGCCTAGGCCCGCGACGGGCCAGGCGGCGACCAGCCCCAGGGCGGCGGAAGCGAACAGCGGGTTCATCAGCGGCGATCCCAGGGCGACTCGGCGCTGCGCACGTTGACGCTGACCGAGGCCTTTGACTGGGTCGAGGTGCGTGTGCTGACGTCGGGGTTGATGATCTTGATTTGACGGCCCAAGTCCTGCGCCTTGTCGTCGGGCAGGATCAGCCGGATCGTCGGCTGGACCTGGGTCTGGACCGACACGGACGGCTCGACCGCGACCTTGGCCTCGACACGCGGTTGCGGGTTCGGCTGAGGATTGGGTTGCGGATTCGGCTGGGGGTTGGGCTGCGGGTTCGGTCGCGGATCGGGCGCGACGGCGATCTCCATTGGCGCGGCCGGTGCGGCTTCCGCTGCCGGCGCTGCCGGTGCGGCGGGCGCGGCTTGGATCGCCATCGGCGCGGCTTCGACTGCGGGGGCGGCTTCTGCCGCCGGAGCGGCTTCCTCGGCCACGGCGGCGGGCGCGGGCGGGGCAAGGCGGCGGGCCTGGTCGGCCAGGGCCAGTGAGCCCGCGCCGGTGGCCGCCGTCAGGACGCCGCCCAGCACGATGGCCAGGCCGACGCGACCGGCCGAGGCGCCGCTAGTCGGCTGCAGGATCGCCGACAGGCGCATGCGGGCCAGGCCCCGCTCACGGCCCGTGAAGGCCGACTGGGCGGCGGGCAGGGCATTCATCCGCAAGGCCTCGACCAGCACGCGAGCATAGTCGCGGCGCGCCTCGGGCGCGGCGTCGGCCAGGGCGGCGGCGTCGCACACCGCTTCGCGGGCGGCCAGCATGCGGCCGCGCAGGGCGGCGACGGGCGGGGTCAGCCAGAAGAGGCCGGCGAGGGCTTCTTCGGCCGGGATGCGCCAGTTGTCGCCGCGCTGCAGGTGGGCCAGCTCGTGGCCGCAGACCAGTTCCAGGCGGGCGGCGTCGGTGGTCTCGACCAGGGCCTTGGGCAGCAGGATCACGGGCCGACGAGCGCCGGCCAGCAGCGGCTCGCTGATCTGGTCGCTGACCCGCACCGGCGGCGGCGTCACGCCCAGCAGGGCGGCGCGGCGACGGATGGCTTCCACCAGGGCGGTGTCCTGGCAGGGCTCGGCGCTGTTGCGGATCGCCGCCAGGCGACGCCGGCCGCCGTTCCAGCGCAGGCCGCGGGCCAGCAGGCCGGCGGCGGACAGGCCGACCAGGCTCCAGGCCAGGTTGGTCGTCAGTTCGCTTTCGGGCGTCCAGGTCGAGGCCACGACCGGCGCGGCGACGGCGGGCGCTTCGATGACCGGCGTTTGCGGCTGGGGCGCGAAGGTCAGGGCGACAGTGGCGGCCAGGGCGGCGCCGGGCAGGGCGTAGGCCAGGCTCCAGGCGGCGGCGCGCGGACGCGGATCGTCGGTCACGCGTTCGACCAGGCGGCCCAGGCCCAGGCCCAGCACGCTGACCGGCCAGGCGGCGATCAGGCCCAGGGCGGTGGAAGCGAGCAGCGGGTGCATCACTTGTCCTCCGTCTTCGCGGCGGTGTTGAGCAGGGCCTCCAACTCCGCGATCTCGGTCGCCGACAGGATCTGGCTGCCGGCGAAGGCCGAGGCCGGCAGGCGGCCGTCGATCTCGAGCAGGCCGCGCAGGCGGTTCAGTACGCCGCCGATCACGTCGACCTTGCCCTTGTGGGCCTCATAGACGGCCAGGCCGTGCACCGAGCGGCGGACCAGCAGGCCCTTGGCCACCATCCGCTCCAGCACGGTGCGGGTGGTCGAGGCGCTCCAGCCCAGCTCGGGCTCGATCAGGCCTTGCGCCTCGCGGGCGCTCATCGCGCCGCCGCGCCAGAAGGCCTTCAGCACTTCCAGTTCCAGGTCGGAGGGTTCGGTCATGGCGGCGGATCTCTGTGATGTCGCGAGTACGCTACAAATGTAACGCATCGGCGTCAAGTGTGATGAACGTCGTTCGGTAGTGACAGGCGTGGGATCATGATTTACGAACGTACATCTAGCTTACAAATGTGAGTTCCCTCATGACGACCGATCAGGTCCGTATCCGAAAATTGCCCCTGGAAGGCCGTGCGCGCAGCCCCTGGCGCTGGGCGCCGGTCGCCATCGGGTTCGTGGCGCTGATCGGCGTGGGCGCGGAGGTGATGGCCCGCCACGATCGCGCCGAGGCGGTGCGTCGGGACGCGGTCTGGCGGGTCACCGGTCCGGCCTGCGCGCCGCTTGACCCCACGATCTTCCGAAGCCTGCGCCGCTATCCGCAAGCCACCCCCTATGACGAGACGCTGTTCCAGCGGGCCGGCGGGACGATGAGCTGCACGCACCTGGTTGACCGGATCGGAGGCGAGAAGGTTCGTTATGCCGTCTGCAAGTTCGGCGCGCCGGACTATCTGCGCGTGTCGTTGGGCGGGCGTGACCAATTTTACGACCTCACCGGCGGCAAGTCGGCGGCGGTCACGGTGATCAAGGACGAGGTGCGCTGCGTCGTCATTCCGCCCTTCAGAATGTAGTTGGCCTCTTGCCAATCCGGCCATTTCATAGCTAGCTATATAGCGTGCTATGAAATGGAGGTTCGACATGGACGTCGATCTGCTGGCGGGGTTTGGCGTGGGGTTCCTGGGCAGCCGGCTGAAACGCCTGGCCGAGCGCATGCAGGCCGACGCCGCCGAGGTGGCGCGGTCTCTCGACCTGCCGGTGCAGCCGGCCCAGATGTCGCTGCTGATGACCATCCGCCTGCACGGCCCGATCGCGGTCGGTGAACTGGCCGAGCGCCTGCAACTGGCCCAGCCGACGGTGACCCGCGCCCTTGGCACTCTGGGCGATTTCGTCGAGGCGCGACCCGTGCCGGGCGACGGCCGCTCCAGGCGCCTGGCCCTGACGGAGAAGGGCGAGGCGCTGCTGGCCCGCGTCCAGACCGAGCTCCTGCCGCGCATCGAGGGCGCCGCCGCCGAACTGGTCGAGGGCCTGCAGGGGGACTTCATGCAGGGGCTCTCCAAGGTGGAGGCGCGGCTGACGGAAAAGTCGCTGCTGGCCCGCATCGAGGCGGCGGGCGCGCCGACCATGTGGGCCCGCGACTTCTCCGACGACCTGGCCGAGGCCTTCTATCGGATCAACGCCGACTGGATCAGCAACATGTTCTCGCTGGAGCAGAACGACATCGACCTTCTGTCGCGGCCGCGCGAGCTGATCCTCGATAAGGGCGGGGTGGTGCTGTTCGCTGAGACGCCCGACCTGGGCGTGGTTGGCACGGCGGCCCTGATGGTGTCCAAGGACGGCTGGGTCGAGCTGACCAAGATGGGCGTGACGCCCGACGCGCGCGGCCGCAAGGTCGGCGAATACCTGCTGGCCAAGACCCTGGAGCGCGCGGCCAGCCTGGGCATGGACAAGGTCTATCTGCTGACCAACACCAAGTGCGCGCCGGCCATCCACCTCTACGAGAAACTGGGCTTCGTCCACGACGCCGAGATCATGCGGCTGTTCGGGGCGCGCTATGAGCGGTGCGACGTGGCGATGTCGTTCCAGCCGAGGGGCTAGGCGTCCAGAACCTTCCGCAGCGAGGCCTCGATCTGGCCGCCGGACCAGGTGTCGCCGTAGTCGTCGTGGGCCTTTGCGGCGAGCGCCTTCAGCGGCGGCAGGTCGGCGACGCGGCGGACCAAGGCGGCGGTGTGCGGCGCGGCCTTGTCGAGGATCTGGCCGATCTTCTCGAAGCGTTCGGTGATCGTCGACCACAGGACGGCCGTGACCACGTCGGCGATGCCTGGAGCTTCGCCGCCCAGCAGGAAGCCGCCGTCCGCCGTCAGGCCGTGGCGGCGGCCGGTCTCTTCCCAGAACGACATCCACTTCTCCAGACGTGGCTCGAAGTCCTTCCAGCGCTCGGCCGTCCACATCTGGCGGCCGCCATCCAGGGTGAGTTCGTCGATGACGTCATTGGCGTCGCAAACGATCTTCAGCGTCAGGGCCTTCAGCGCCGGGTCCTTCGGCAGCAGGTCCAGGGTCTCGCCCAGATAGAGGACGATGGCCGGCATCTGGGCGATGGCGACGCTGGCCTTGTGGTCGACCAACAGGGGCGGACCCATGAACGGGACGGGCATGTCCTTGACCGAGCCGGCCATCAACTCGCCGATCGCGTCGTCGCCGGCCTCGGTCCAGGTCTTGCCGGCGAAGGCCAGCACGCCCCGCACGAATTGGCCCCGGAAGGGCGCGGACCAGTAGTAGAGCGTGTAGTCGGACATGGCGGGGCTCCCGGAAGCGTCCGGTGACAACGCCGGGACGCCGCGTCCGTTCTAGTCGACCTTGCTCAGCACCTTGCGGATCGTCTCGACCATGCGGTCGATGTGGGCCTTCTCCAGGATCAGCGGCGGCGATAGGGCGATGATGTCGCCGGTGACGCGGATCAGCAGGCCCTCGTCGAAGCAGGTCTCGAACACCTCCATGGCGCGGGCGGTCGGGGCGCCGGGGCGGGGGGCGAGTTCGATGCCGGCGACGAGGCCCAGGTTGCGGATGTCGACCACGTGCTGGGCGTCGGCCAGGCTGTGCATGGCGTCCTGCCAGTAGCCCTCCAGGCCGGCGGCGCGGGCGAAGAGATCGTCCTCCTGGTAGGTTTCCAAGGTCGCCAGGCCCGCCGCGCAGGCCAGCGGGTGGGCCGAGTAGGTGTAGCCGTGGAAGAGCTCAATCGGGGCGTCGGCGCCTTCGAGCATGGCGTCATAGATCTTGGTCGAGGCCGCCACCGCGCCGCACGGGACGGCGGCGTTGGTCAGGCCCTTGGCCATGCAGATCAGGTCGGGCGTGACGCCGAAGCGGTCGGCGGCGAACGGGGCCGACAGGCGTCCGAAACCGGTGATGACCTCGTCGAAGATCAGCAGGATATCGTGCTTGTCGCAGATCGCCCGCAGGCGCTCCAGATAGCCCTTGGGCGGAACCAGCACGCCGGTGGAGCCGGCCACGGGTTCGACGATCACGGCGGCGATGTTGGAGGCGTCGTGCAGGGCGACGATCCTTTCTAGGTCGTCGGCCAGATGGGCGCCGTGCTCGGGCTGGCCCTTGGCGAACAGGTTGCCGGGCACGCCGTGGGTGTGGGGCAGGTGGTCGACGCCGGTGAGCAAGCTGCCGAAGTACTTGCGATTGGTTGGGATGCCGCCGACCGAGATGCCGCCGAAGCCCACGCCGTGATAGCCGCGCTCGCGGCCGATCAGCCGGGTCTTGGTCCCCTTGCCGCGGGCGCGGTGGTAGGCCAGCGCAATCTTCAGCGCCGTGTCGACCGACTCTGAACCGCTGTTGGTGAAGAAGATCCGGTCCAGCCCTTTCGGCGTCACCTGGGCCAGGCGCGAGGCGAACTGGAAGGCCAGCGGGTGGCCCATGTTGAAGCAGGGCGCGTAGTCCATCTCGGCCGCTTGGCGTTGGATGGCCTCGCGGATCTTCGGCCGGTCGTGGCCGGCGTTGACGCACCAGAGGCCGGACGTGGCGTCCAGCACCTCGCGGCCCTCGGGCGTCTTGTAGAGCATGCCGCTGGCCGACGAGAGCATGCGCGGGTTGCTCTTGAACCGCCGGTTCGGCGTGAACGGCATCCAGAAGGCGTCGAGGTCGTTGGCGCTGGACATGGGGAACTCTCCGAGGCGCTTGCATTGTGATCGCAGTTGGGTGTGACTTGGCAAGTCACCTCAATCGGGTCGTAGGGAAAGTGCGCAAACCGCTCGCCGATCAGACAGCCGTCCACGACCAGGTGTACGAGGCGATCCGGCAGGCGCTGATCACCGGCCGCATCGCGCCGGGCAAGGGCGTGTCGCTGCGCAGCCTGGCGGCCGAACTGAGCGTCAGTCCGATGCCGGTGCGCGACGCCGTCCGCCGTCTGGTGGCCGAGCGGGCGCTGGCGATCAATCCGGCCAACAAGCGGCTGTCCGTTCCGTCCCTGACCGCCGACCGCCTGGAGCAGCTGTCCCTGGCCCGCCTGTGGGTCGAGCCTGAGCTGGCCGCCCGCGCCGCGAAAAACGCCGACACCGGACTGATCCGTCAGCTGCAGGCCATCGACGCCG
Organism: Caulobacter sp. GW821-FHT12D05; assembly: GCF_058807295.1. Classification (NCBI taxonomy): domain Bacteria; kingdom Pseudomonadati; phylum Pseudomonadota; class Alphaproteobacteria; order Caulobacterales; family Caulobacteraceae; genus Caulobacter; species Caulobacter sp. GW821-FHT12D05. The sequence continues at coordinate 1,067,870 of NZ_JBXAQO010000002.1, read as the reverse complement.
ATGTCGACGAGGCGCTGCGGCTGGGCGATGTCGACCGCTACATGACCGCCAACCACGCCTTCCATTTCGCCATCTACGAGCGGGCCGGGGCCGAGGTGCTAGAGGCCATGGCCGGCGGGCTGTGGCTGCAGGTCGGGCCGTTCATGCGGGTGGTGTTCGGCCGCGTGGGCGCCAACGACCTGGCCGCCGACCGCCATGCCGAGGCGATCACCGCTCTCAAGGACGGTGACGCGGACGGCGCCCGCCGCGCCATCGCCGCTGACCTTTCCGAAGGCATGGACAAGATGCGGGCGGCCGTCGAGGCCGGGCCTTAAGTCGGGCGCTTGACTCATTCGCATCGTCGTAAAACTGTGATCACAATTAGTCCGGATTATCCCGCGTGACCCTGCCCGCCGACATTTCCGACCGTCTCTCGCGCCTGGCCTTGCCGGGGCAGGCGATCATCGACGGCCGGCATGAGGAGGCCGCCTCGGGCGCGACCTTCCACAACGTCTCGCCGCGCGACGGGTTGGTGCTGAATCAGGTGAGCGCTTGCCAGGCCGAGGACGTGGCCCGCGCGGTCGCCAGCGCCCGCGCCGCCTTCGAGGACGGCCGCTGGCGCGACCAGGGTCCCCGCGCCAAGAAGAAGGTGCTGTTCCGCCTGGCCGAGCTGATGGAGCGCGACGCCGAGGACCTGGCCCTGCTGGAGAGCCTGGACGTCGGCAAGCCGATCAGCGACGCCCGCAATGTCGATGTGCCGCTCGCGATCGGCACCTGCCGCTGGTACGCCGAGGCGCTGGACAAGGTCTATGGCGAGGTCGGGGCCTCGCCGGCCGATCGCCTGAGCTACGCGGTCCACGAACCGCTGGGCGTGATCGGCGCGATCGTGCCGTGGAACTTCCCGCTGCACATGGCGATGTGGAAGGTCGCGCCAGCGCTCGCGATGGGCAACTCGGTGGTCCTGAAGCCCGCCGAGCAGTCGCCGCTGACGGCCCTGAAGCTAGGTGAGCTGGCTCTCGAAGCCGGGCTGCCGCCTGGCGTACTCAATGTGATCCCCGGCCTGGGCAGTGTCGCGGGCGAGGCGCTGGCGCTGTCCAACGACGTCGACATGATCGCCTTCACCGGCTCGGGCCCCGTGGGCCGCAAGTTGATGGAATATTCGGCCCGCTCGAACCTGAAGCGCGTGTCGCTGGAGCTGGGCGGCAAGTCGCCCCAGATCGTCTTCGCCGACTGCCCGGACCTGGACGCCGCCGCCCAGGCCGCCGCCTGGGGCGTGTTCTATAACCAGGGCGAGGTCTGCACCGCCGCCTCGCGCCTGCTGGTCGAGGCCTCGATCAAGGACGCCTTCCTGGAGAAGGTCGTGGCGGTCGCCAGAGATATGATTGTCGGGGATCCTTTGGATCCATCGACCCAGTTCGGGGCCATGGTCAGTGAGCGGCAGATGAACACCGCCCTGGACTACATCGCCACCGCCGAAAGCCAGGGCGCGCGGCGGGTGCTGGGCGGCCAGCGCGTGCGGCAGGAGACCGGCGGCTTCTATGTCGAGCCGACCATCTTCGACCGCCTGGAGCCCGATCACACCCTGGCCCGCGAGGAGGTGTTCGGGCCCGTGCTGGGGGTGATGAGCTTCAAGTCCGAGGACGAGGCCCTGCGCCTGGCCAACGACACGGTCTACGGCCTGGCCGCCGGCCTGTGGACCGCCGACATCAACCGCGCCCTGCGCGGGGCCAAGCGGCTGAAGGCGGGCCTGGTCTGGGTCAACGGCTGGGACGCCTGCGACATCACCATGCCGTTCGGGGGCTTCAAGCAGTCCGGCTTTGGCCGCGACCGCAGCCTTCATGCGTTGCACAAGTACGCCGACCTGAAGTCGGTGTCCGTGACGCTGAGGTAGCCCCCCAATGACCCTGAATCTCGTTGAAACCGAAGCCTTCATCGACGGCCTCTGGATCGAGGGTGACGCCACCTTCGAGGTGCTGAATCCGGCCGACGGGACGGTGATCGCCAATGTCGCCGACCTGGGCGCGGGCGAGACGCGGGTGGCGATCGAGGCCGCGCACCGAGCCTTCCCGACCTGGGCCGCCAAGACCGCCAAGGAGCGCGGCGCGATCCTGCGCAAGTGGAGCGACCTGATGCTCGCCCACGCCGACGACCTGGCCCGGCTGATGACCGCCGAGCAGGGCAAGCCGCTGGCCGAGTCCAAGGGCGAGGTGGCCTATGGCGCGGCGTTCATCGACTGGTTCGCCGACGAGGCCAAGCGCGCCTACGGCCACACCATTCCCTCGCCGATGCCGGGCAAGCGCCTGGCCTCGATCAAGCAGCCGGTGGGCGTGTGCGCGGCCATCGCGCCGTGGAACTTCCCGATCGCCATGATCACCCGCAAGGTCGGCCCCGCCCTGGCCGCCGGCTGTACGGTGGTGGTCAAGCCGGCCGCCGAGACGCCGCTGTGCGCCCTGGCCATCGCCCGCCTGGCGGTCGAGGCAGGCGTGCCGGCGGGCGTGCTGAACGTCGTCACCGGCAAGGATAGCGGCGCGATCGGCAAGGCGCTCTGCGACGACAGCCGGGTGCGGAAGCTGTCGTTCACGGGCTCCACGCCGGTGGGCAAGATCCTCTACCAGCAGTGCGCCGGCACGATGAAGAAGCTGTCGCTCGAGCTGGGCGGCAACGCGCCCTTCATCGTCTTCGACGACGCCGACCTGGAGGCCGCCGTCGACGGCGCGATCGCCAGCAAGTACCGCAACACCGGCCAGACCTGCGTCTGCGCCAACCGCCTGATCGTCCAGGCCGGCATCCACGACGCCTTCGTCGCGCGCCTGGCCGAGAAGGTCGCGGCGATGAAGGTGGGACCGGGCACGGGCGAGGGCGTGTTGATCGGCCCGCTGATCAACGACAAGGCCATCGCCAAGGTCGAAAGCCTGGTGCGCGAGGCCGTCGAGGGCGGGGCCAAGGTGGTCACCGGCGGCGAGCGCCACGACTTGGGCGGGCTGTTCTATCAGCCGACGGTGCTCAGCGGCGCGACGCCGGACATGCGCCTGTTCCAGGAAGAGATCTTCGGCCCCGTCGCCCCGATCGTGAAGTTCCACACCGAGGAGCAGGCGATCGAGCTGGCCAACGCCACGCCGTTTGGCCTGGCGTCTTACTTCTACAGCAAGGACGTCGCCCGCTGCTGGCGCGTGGCCGAGGCGATCGAGGCCGGCATGGTCGGCATCAACGAAGGCCTGATCTCCACGGAAGTGGCGCCGTTCGGCGGCGTCAAGGAAAGCGGCCTGGGTCGCGAAGGCAGCTCCGAGGGGCTCGATGAGTACCTGGAGACCAAGTACCTGTGTTTCGGCGGGGTCGGATGATCGCCCAGCTCGCCCGCCCTCTGTCCGACCTGCTGGCCGACGAACGCGCGCGCTTCCTGGCCGAGCATCCGCGGTCGGTCGCCATGGCCAACGCCGCCTCGGCGGTCTGGCGCGGCGGGGCGCCAATGCACTGGATGAACGACTGGGCGTCGCCATCGCCGATCTTCGCGGCGCAGGGCGTCGGGGCGCAGGTCACCGACGTCGACGGCAAGCTCTATGACGACTTCTGCCTGGGCGACACGCCGTCGATGTTCGGGCACGGCGACGCCTCGGTGGCGGCCGCCGTCGCCGACCAGATCAAGCGCGGGGCGGGGTTCATGCTGCCGACCGCCTCGGCGGTGATCGTGGGCAGGCTCTTGGCCGAGCGCTTCGGCCTGCCCCTGTGGCAGACGGCGATCACGGCCAGCGACGCCAACCGCGCGGCGATCCGCTGGGCGCGGGCGGTGACCGGGCGGCCGGTCGTGCTGGTGTTCGACGGCTGCTACCACGGCATGGTCGACGACGCCTTCGTGGTGCTGAAGGACGGGCAAGGCGTGATGAAGCCGGGCCTGCTGGGCCAGGTCCACGACCTGACGGCCACGACTCGCGTGGTCCCGTTCAACGATCTCGCCGCCCTGGAAGCCGCGCTGGCGCCCGGCGACGTCGCCGCCGTGCTGGCCGAGCCGGTGATGACCAACTGCGGGATGATCCTGCCCGAGCCCGGCTTCCACGACGCCCTGCGCCAGTTAACCCGCGAGGCCGGGACCCTGCTGGTCATCGACGAGACCCACACGATCTCGACCGGTCCCGGCGGCTACACGCGAACCTACGACCTGGAGCCCGACGTCTTCGTCCTGGGCAAGGCCGTCGCCGGCGGCGTGCCGGCTGCCGTCTGGGGCGTCACGGCCGAACTCTCGGCGCGGATGGACGAGGCGCAGGCGCGGATCGGTCCGGGCCAGTCGGGCATCGGCACCACGCTGTCGGGCAACGCCCTGGCCATGGCCGCCATGCGGGCCATGCTGTCGGAGGTGATGACCGACGCGGCCTACACCTGGATGTTGACCGGCGCGGACCGCTTGGTCGCGGGTCTCAAGGCCGTGATCGCCGCCCGCAAGCTGCCGTGGTCGGTGGCCCATGTCGGCGCCCGCGTTGAACTGGTCTTCGCCGATCCTCCGCCAAAGAATGCCGCTGAGATGCGGAAAGTGCTGGACCATGAGGCCGTGGAAGCGCTGCACTTGTGGCTGATCAACCGGGGCGTTTTGATCGCGCCCTTCCACAACATGATGCTGGTCTCGCCCGACACCGACGGCGCGGCGATCGACCGGCTGGTCGCGGCCGTGGACGGCTTCGCGGCGGCGATGGGGGACGCATGAGCGCTGTAGCCGACATCCAGGAATGCCGGGACTTCCTGGCCGCCCACCCGCAGGTGCGGTTCGTCGACGTGTTCTTCACCAGCATGACCGGCGTGCCGCGCGGCAAGCGGCTGCGCGTGCATGAGCTGGAAGCGATCTACGAGTATGGCCGCTTCCTGCCGGGCTCGATCCTGGTGGTCGACACCTTGGGGGCCGATTGCGAGGACACGGGCCTGGTCTGGGAAGACGGCGACGCCGACCGTCGCGCGCGGCCGGTTCCGGGCACCCTGACCCTCGCGCCGTGGCTGGGCCCCGACGTCGCCCAGGTAATGCTGTCGCTGTACGAGCTGGATGGGACGCCCAACGACCTTGATCCGCGCCACGTGCTGCAACGGGTGCTGGACCGCTACGCCGCCGATGGCCTGACGCCGGTCGCCGCCTGCGAACTGGAATATTACCTGGTCGACCTGGAGCGCGGCCCGAGCGGCGAGCTGCAGCCCGCCAAGTCGATGCAGACCGGCCTGCGCCCCAGCGGCATCCAGGTCTATGGCCTGCCCGAGCTGGAGGCCCACGCCCCGTTCCTGCGCGAGCTGTGGGACACCGCCGACGTCATCGGCGTGCCGCTGGAAGGCGCGATCTCGGAATTCGCGCCGGGCCAGGTCGAGCTGACCCTCAAGCACAAGCCCGACGCCCTACGCGCTTGCGACGACGCCCTGCTGTACAAGCGCATGGCCAAGGGCGTGGCCCTGCGCCACGGCTGCGAGGCGACCTTCATGGCCAAGCCCTGGGCCGACCGCGCGGGCAACGGCTTCCACGTCCATGTCAGCTTCAACGACAAGGACGGCAACAACCTGTGCGCCGCCGAGGACACCGAAGGCTCGGCGATGCTCAAGCACGCCATCGGCGGCATGAAGGCGCTGCTGGGCGAGGGCATGGCGATCCTGGCGCCGAACGCCAACAGCTACCGCCGCTTCAAGGCCAACAGCTACGCGCCCGTGGCCGCAACCTGGGGCGTCAACAACCGCACCGTTAGCTTGCGCGTCCCGGCCGGTCCGGCGCCGACGCGCCATGTCGAGCACCGCGTGGCCGGGGCCGACGGTAATCCGTACCTGGTCATGGCCGTGCTGCTGGCCAGCGCCCACCACGGCCTGACCAACAAGATCGATCCGGGCCCGGCGGTGGTCGGCGACGGCTATGCGGCGGCGGCCAAGGAGAAGTCGCGGCTGCCGGCCAACTGGTTCGCGGCGGTGGATCTCTTCGAGAAGTCGGCCGTGCTGCGCGACTACCTCGGCGACCGCTTCGTGGACATGTTCGTCTCGGTGAAGCGCACCGAACAGGCGCGGTTCTTCGAGGTGGTCACCGAGCTCGATTTCGACTGGTACCTGCGTAACGCCTGACAACAACTGCCCAACAACTGCAACGAAACATGAGGGAGTTTCGGATGAGCGGATACAGGAACGGCGGGGCCTCGCGGCGCTCGCTTCTGACGGCCTTCGGGGCGGCGGCCATCGGCCTCAGCTTCACGGCCTGCGGCGAGAAACCCAAGGCCACCGGAGCGAACGGCGAAGAGCCCAAGCTGAACTTCTACAACTGGGACACCTATATCGGCGAGACCACGCTGGGCGACTACAAGAAGGCCACCGGCGTCGACGTGAACATGAGCCTGTTCGCGACCAACGACGAACTGTTCGCCAAGCTCAAGGCGGGCAATCCGGGCTTCGACGTGATCGTGCCGTCGAACGAGTTCGTGACCCGCATGGGCCAGGCCGGCATGCTCGAGCCGTTGGATCACGCCAAGATCCCGAACATGAAGAACATCGACCCGTCCTTCCTCAATCCGGACTTCGATCCGGGCCGGAAGTATTCGATGCCCTACACCTGGCTGCTGCTGGGCATCGGCTATCGCAAGAGCAAGGTCGACGGCGTACCCGACAGCTGGAAGTGGCTGTTCGACAGCGACAAGTACAAGGGCCGCATCGCCCTGCTGTCGGAAAGCGCCGACCTGGTGCGCCTGTCGGCCAAGTATCTGGGCCACTCGGTCAACGACATCCCGGCCGACATGATCCCCAAGATCGAGCAGATGCTGATCAAGCAGAAGCCGTTCGTGAAGGCCTTCCACGACGACAACGGCCAGGACCTGCTGGTCTCGAAGGAAGTTGACCTGGTCCTCGAATACAACGGCGACATCGCTCAGGTGATGAAGGACGACCCGGACATCGACTTCGTGGTGCCCAAGGAAGGCTCGCTGATCAACAGCGACACCCTGTGCATCCCCAAGGGTGCGCCACGTCCCAACAACGCCCACGCCTTCATCAACTACCTGCTGGACGCCCAGGCCGGGGCCGAGATCACCAAGACGATCCTCTACCCGACCCCCAATGCTGCGGCCAAGGCGCTGATGCCGGAGGAGTACCGCGAGAACAAGGTGATCTTCCCGCCGGCCGACGTCATGGCCAAGTGCGAGTACGGGGCGTTCGAAGGGGCCGAGAAGGCCAGCCTGTACGAGGAAGTCATCACGCGGGTGCGGGCGGCCTGATCCGGCTCCCTTCCCCTTGATGGGGAAGGGGTGGGGATGGGGTGACACCCACGGTGGACGTCACTCCAGCCTCGCCAAGTTCTGAACCGCTTTCACCCCCAACCCCGCCCTTCCCCCATCAAAGGGGGAAGGGAGAGATGCTGACGATGGAACAATCCTGGAAACAGGCGAAAGCCGTCTTCGCCGCGGCGCTGGGACCGCCGCTGGTGTGGCTGGTGCTGTTCTTCCTCGCGCCCATGGCGATCGTCTGGGCCTACAGCTTCGGCCACAACGCCGGCCTGACCGAGATCGCCATCAGCGGCACGTTCAGCAACTACGCCCGGGCGATCGAGCCGCTGTACCTGAAGATCTTCCTGAAGTCGGCCTGGGTGGCCGGCCTGACCACGGGCCTGTGCCTGGTCATTGGCTTCCCGGTGGCCCTGGCCATCACCTTCGCGTCCGACAAGGCCAAGACCTGGCTGCTGCTGCTGATCATGCTGCCGTTCTGGACGAACCTCCTGATCCGCACCTACGCCCTGATCGCCGTGCTGCGCACCGAAGGCTACGTGAACCAGGGCCTAGAGTGGCTGTGGAAGGGCGGGGGAGGGTTGGCGGCGCTGGTCGGCCTGCAGCCGCTGGGCGACTTCCAGCCGCTGGAGTTGCTGCACAACAATTTCGCGGTGATCCTGGGGCTCGTCTACGTGCACCTGCCCTTCATGGTGCTGCCGCTCTATTCGGCCCTCGATAGGCTCGACAAGTCGCTGCTGGAGGCCAGCCTGGACCTCGGCGCCGGGCACCTGCGGACCCTGTTCAAGGTGGTCGTGCCGCTGGCCCTGCCGGGCATCGCCTCGGGCGTGCTGATCACCTTCATCCCGGCGCTGGGGGCCTATCTGACGCCTGACCTGCTGGGCGGTCCCGACAGCCAGATGATCGCCAACGTCATCGAGCGCCAGTTCAAGCGCGCCAACGACTGGCCCTTCGGCGCGGCCATGTCGTTCGTGCTGATGTACCTGACCTTCATCGCCATCGCGATCCAGGCGCTGCTGGCTAAGCGCACGCCGGAGGCCAAGGCATGAGCAAGCGTAGCGCTCCCGGCCCCCTCGAATACCTCCGCCGCTGGCAGATGCAGGCCTGGCTGGCCGCCGTGGGGGTCTTCCTCTACGCGCCGCTGATCGCGCTGATGGTGTTCAGCTTCAACGACAGCAAGCGCAACATCGTCTGGAAGGGCTTCACGCTCAAATATTACGACAAGCTGTTCAACGACTCCGCCCTGCTGGAGGCGTTCGGCAACAGCCTGACGATCGCGGCGGCCTCAACGGTGATCAGCCTGATCCTCGGCGCCTCCGCGGCCCTCGTTTTGTGGCGCTTCCGCTTCCCCGGCAAGACGGTCCTGGACGGGGCCCTGGCCCTGCCGATCGTGGTGCCCGAGATCTGCATGGGCGTGGCCATGCTGGTGTTCTTCGCCCGGGTCATGCCCTGGCCGCAGGACCTGCCGTGGCCGCTGAACCTGGGGGCGATCATCATCGCCCACGTGTCGTTCTCGTTCCCGTTCGTGGCGGTGGTCGTGCGCGCCCGCATGGCCAGCTTCAACCGCGAGATGGAGGAGGCGGCCCGCGACCTGGGGGCCGGCGAGTTCCGCACCATCCGCGACGTGATCCTGCCGCACATGGCCCCGTCGCTGGTGGCCGGGGCGCTATTGGCCTTCACGCTGAGCCTGGACGACTTCGTCATCACCTTCTTCACCGCCGGTCCCGACACGGTGACCTTCCCGGTGAAGGTCTATTCGATGGTCCGCTTCTCGGTGACGCCGGAGGTCAATGCGGCCTCGACGGTGCTGATTGTGCTGACCGTGCTGCTGACCGCGGCGGCGCTGAAACTGCAGGGGGACCCGGCCGCGACCGCGGGGCATGGGGCGGGGGACGCTAAATGAGCAAGCCGATCATCACCTTCGAGAACGTCACCAAACGCTTCGGCAAGGTGGCCGCTGTCGACAACGTCTCCCTGACCGTGACCGAGGGCGAGTTCTTCGCCCTGCTGGGCCCGTCGGGCTGCGGCAAGACCACGCTGCTGCGCATGCTGGCCGGCTTCGAGACGCCCACCGAGGGCCGTATCCTGATCGACGGCGAGGACATCGTAAGCGTGCCGCCCAACAAGCGGCCGGTGAACATGGTGTTCCAGTCCTACGCCGTGTTCCCGCACATGACCGTGGCCGACAACGTCGCCTACGGCCTGGTGGTCGACAAGGTCGGCAAGGCCGAGCGCGACCGCCGCGTCGAGGAGGCCCTGGAGCTGGTGCAACTGGGCGGCTATGGCGGCCGCAAGCCCGACCAGCTGTCGGGCGGCCAACGCCAGCGCGTGGCCCTGGCGCGGGCGCTGGTCAAGCGGCCGCGCGTGCTGCTCCTGGACGAGCCGCTATCGGCCCTGGACGCCAAGCTGCGCGAACAGATGCGCACCGAGTTGTGCACCCTGCAGGAGAAGGTCGGCATCACCTTCATCATGGTCACCCACGACCAGGACGAAGCGCTGGCCCTGGCCACCCGCTGCGCGGTGATGAGCAAGGGTCTGCTGCAGCAGGTGGCCTCGCCCAACGACCTCTACGAGTTCCCCAACAGCCGCTTCGTGGCCGACTTCATCGGCCAGGTGAACCTGTTCGAGGGCGTGCTGGCCGTCGATGAGCCCAGCCATGCGGTGATCCGCTCGCCCGACCTGCCGGTCGATATCTTCCTGGACCACGGCGTCACTGGCGCGCGCGGCGGCACGGTCTGGGCGGCGATCCGTCCCGAGAAGATCGAGCTGCACAAGAAGGAAGGCGACACGCCCCCGAACCTCGGCGACTGCCCGCAAGGGACCAACGCCATCGCGGGCGTGATCAAGCACGAGGCCTATCTGGGCGGCTCCTCGACCTACGAGGTCGAGATCGCCGGTGGGCGCCGGATCAAGGTCCAGCGCTCAAACCTGACCCGCTGGGACCAGGAAGACTTCAAGCTGGGCGAGACGGTGTGGCTGTGCTGGCACGCCTGCTCGCCGGCGGTGTTGTTGTCCTAGCCCCCAAACCGATCATCCCCGCGAAAGCGGGGACCCAAGCCGAGCTGGCGGTGAGTGCTCCAGCGAAACAACAAACACCGCTTGGGTCCCCGCTTTCGCGGGGATGAGCGGATAAAGAGTGAAGCAGGGAAAGCCTCATGACCGTCCCGATCCGCAACCACGACATCGCCGAGCTCAAGCGCCTCGATCTGGCCCACCACCTGCCGGCCCAGGCCGACCACAAGGTCATCGCCGAGCTGGGCGGCAGCCGGATCATCACCCGCGCCGACGGCGTCTACATCCACGATGGCGAGGGTCACCAGATCCTGGACGGCATGGCCGGCCTGTGGTGCGTCAATGTCGGTTACGGCCGCAAGGAGTTGGCCGACGCCGCCTACGAGCAGATGCTGGAGCTGCCGTACTACAACACCTTCTTCAAGACCGCGACGCCGCCGACCGTGACCCTGGCGGCCAAGATCGCCGAGAAGATGGGCGGCCAGCTGAGCCACGTGTTCTTCAACTCGTCGGGCTCGGAGGCCAACGACACGGTCTTCCGCCTGGTCCGCCACTACTGGAAGCTCAAGGACCAGCCGTCGCGGACGGTCTTCATCAGCCGCTGGAACGCCTATCACGGCTCGACCGTGGCCGGCGTCTCGCTGGGCGGCATGAAGCACATGCACAAGCAGGGCGACCTGCCGATCGCGGGCGTCGAGCACGTGATGCAGCCCTATCCGTTCGGCGACGGCTTCGGCGAGGACCCCGCCGCTTTCCGGGATCGCGCGGTCAAGGAGATCGAGGACAAGATCCTCGAAGTTGGCCCCGAGAACGTCGCGGCCTTCATCGGCGAGCCCGTGCAGGGCGCGGGCGGGGTGATCATTCCGCCGGATGGCTACTGGCCGGCGGTGGAAGCGCTCTGCCGCAAGTATGGTGTCCTGCTGGTCTGCGACGAGGTGATCTGCGGCTTCGGGCGGCTGGGCCAATGGTTCGGCCACCAGCACTACGGCATCAAGCCCGACCTGATCGCCATGGCCAAGGGGCTGTCGTCCGGCTACCTGCCGATCAGCGCCGTCGGCGTGGCCGACCACATCGTCGCCGAGCTGCGCGAGAAGGGCGGCGACTTCATCCACGGCTTTACCTATTCGGGCCACCCGACCTGCGCGGCCGTGGCGTTGAAGAACATCGAGATCCTGGAACGCGAGGGCCTGATCGAGCGCACCCGCGACGACACCGGGCCGTATCTGGCCAAGGCCCTAGCCTCTCTGAACGACCACCCGCTGGTCGGCGAGACCCGCTCGCTGGGCCTGATCGGCGCCGTCGAGATCGTCCGCGAGAAAGGCACGAACCATCGCTTCCTCGACAAGGAGGGCGAGGCCGGCCCGATCGTCCGCGACCTGTGCATCAAGAACGGCCTGATGGTCCGCGCCATCCGCGACAGCATCGTCTGCTGCCCGCCGCTGATCATCACCCACGCCGAGATCGACAAACTTGTCGCCATCATCCGCCAGTCTCTGGACGAGGCCGAGCCGGTGCTGCGGGCCTTGAAACCGGAGGCCGCGGCATGAAACCGAAGCACAACAAGGCCAAGCGCGAGACCACGCTGAACCGGGGCGTCTCGTCGCTGGAAGAGGCCCAGGCTTGGTTCGCGCGGCAGAGCATCGAGGAGATCGAGTGCGTCGTGCCGGACCTCGCCGGCGTGGCGCGCGGCAAGATCATGCCGGTGCGCAAGTTCCTCGGGACGCCCTCGATGAACCTGCCGCTGGCGGTGTTCTACCAGACCATCACCGGCGACTTCCCCGAGTTCGAGGGCGTGGTCACGGCGGTGCAGTCGGACACCGACATCTTCCTGACCCCGGACTTCGCCACCCTGGCGGCGGTGCCGTGGGCGCAGGACCCGACGGCCCAGGTCATCCACGACGCCTTCCACCCCGACGGCCGCCCCGTCGAGGAGGCCCCGCGTCAGGTGCTGCGGCGGGTGCTGGCGCTCTATGCCGAGAAGGGCTGGGTGCCCATCGTGGCGCCGGAGATCGAGTTCTACCTGGTCGACAAGAACACCGACCCGGACTACCCGCTCAAACCGCCGATCGGCCGTTCGGGGCGTCCGGAGACGGGCCGGCAGGGCTATTCGATCAGCGCGGTCAACGAGTTCGATGCGCTGTTCGAGGACATGTACGAATACTCCGAGCGCCAGGGCCTGGAGATCGACACCCTGATCCACGAAAGCGGCGTGGCGCAGATGGAGATCAACCTGCGGCACGGCAATCCGCTGGAGCTGGCCGACCAGGTGTTCATGTTCAAGCGCACCATCCGCGAGGTGGCGCTGGAGCACGAGATCTACGCCACCTTCATGGCCAAGCCGATGGCGTCCGAGCCCGGCAGCGCCATGCACATCCACCAGTCGATCGTCGACAAGGACGGCGACAACCTGTTCTCGCACCGCAAGACCGGCGAGGAGACGGCGCTGTTCCACGGCTTCATCGCGGGGCAGCAGACCTATCTGCCGGCGATCATGGCGATCCTGGCGCCGTACGTGAATTCGTACCGCCGGATCGCGCGAGACTCGGGTGCGCCGGTCAACACCCAGTGGGGTTACGACAACCGCACCTGCGGCCTGCGGGTGCCGCCGTCGGACCCGGCCAACCGGCGTCTGGAGAACCGGATTCCTTCGTCGGACGCCAATCCGTATCTGGCCATCGCCGCCTCATTGGCGGCCGGCTATCTGGGCATGACCCAGGGCCTGAAGCCCAGCGATCCGGTCGACACCGACGCCAGCGTGGCGGGCGTGCAGCTGCCGCGCAGCCTGTCGGAGTCGCTCAAGCTGTTCACGGAATGCGAGCCGCTGGTCGAGATCCTGGGGCCGATCTTCAGCCAGGCCTATGACCGCGTGAAACAGGCCGAGTACGAGACCTTCATGCGCACGATCAGCCCGTGGGAGCGGGAGTTCCTGCTGCTGAATGTCTGAGGTTTACGGAGCCGGGAACTGGTACGCGGCCACGGCCCACGACCACCCCGACCTGGCGCCGCTGGACGGCGACGTCAGCGCCGATGTCTGTGTCGTCGGGGCGGGGTTCACGGGGCTTGGCGCGGCGATGGCCTTGGCGGGACGCGCTAAGGTCGTCGTGCTGGAGGCCGGCCGCGTCGGCTGCGCGGCGAGCGGGCGCAACGGCGGGCAGGTCCATACCGGCCAGCGGCGCGACCAGGCGTGGCTGGAGAAGGCCGTCGGTCGTGACGACGCCCTGGCTCTGTGGCGGTTGGCCGAAGACGCGCGGACGCACTTCAAGACCCTGACCGACACGATCCCCTGCGACTGGCGGCCGGGGATGATCCACGCTCGGCATAAGCCAAACGGCGAGGCCGAGGACGCGGCCTATGTCGCGCTGATGGCCGACCGCTATGGCTACGACCAGTTGGCGCTGATCGGCGAGGCCGAGCTTGCGGACGAACTGGGCACGGACGTCTATCACGGCGGTCTGGTCGATCGTGGCGGGGGGCATGTGCATCCGCTGAACCTGGCGTTGGGCATGGCGCGACGGGCGATGGCGACGATCCACGAGCACACCCGCGCCGAAAGCTGGCGACGCGAGGGCGGCAGGATCGTCGTCGAAACCGCGACGGGCCGGGTGACCTGCGACCAGCTGATCCTCAGCGGCGATGGCCTGCTGAACGCCATGGCCGGCAAGGCCCGTGCGCGGGTCATGCCGATCAACAACTTCATCGCCGTCACCGCGCCGCTGGGCGAGCAGGCCGATCAGATCATCCGTTCGAACGCAGCGGTGTCGGACAGCCGCTTCGTCGTGAACTATTTCCGCAAGACGGCCGACGGCCGGCTGCTGTTCGGCGGCGGCGAGAACTACCGGCCGGGCTTTCCGAGCGACATCGCCGGCATGGTCCGCAAGAACCTGGCCAAGGTCTATCCGCAGCTCAAGGACATCCCGATCACCTACGCCTGGGGTGGGACCCTGGGCATCACCATGAGCCGGATGCCGTTCGTGGGCGAGGTCGCGGCGGGCGTCCGCGTGGCGTCCGGCTATTCCGGGCAGGGCGTAATGCTGGCGCCGTATGTCGGCAAGCTGCTGGCCGAGGCGGCGCTGGGCGAGACCGGGCCGGTGGAGCTGCTGTCCCGCCTGCCGACCCCGCCGTTCCCCGGCGGCCGCCTGCTGCGCTGGCCGCTGACGGTGGCGGGGCTGTCCTGGTACGCGCTGCGCGACCGGCTCTAGGCCAGCGCCTTCGCCGTCAGCAGCGCCATGTGCTGGCGCAGCTGGGCGATGCTGCGGTCGAAGAAGCCGATGTCGCGATGGGTGCGCGCCTGCATGACCGCGCCTTCCATCGTGGTCAGGATGAACTCCGACAGGCCGCGCAGGTCGACGCCCGACGGCAGGCCGGCGTCCTTCAGGCAGCCTTCGATGGCCGCAGTCCAGTTGATGAAGTTCTGGGCCAGCAGCTCGCGCACCGGCGGGTCGGGCTCGTGGATCTCCAGCGCCAGTGAGCCGATCGGGCAGCCGTACAGGCACTCGGTCTCCAGCAGCATGCCGCGATAGGCCGCCAGCAGGGCGAAGATCCGCTCGACCGGGTCCTCGACCCCGCGCCAGGCCGGGTCCAGCAGCATCTCCTGGATGCCGTCGCGGTACATCTCCAGCACCCCGACCAGCACGTCCTGCTTGCCGGGGAAGAAGTGGTACAGGCTGCCGCTGTTGGCCTGCGACCGCGAGAGGATGTCCGACACCGAGGTCGAGCCGTAGCCCTTGGCGGCGAACAGCTCCATCGCCGTCAGCAGGATGCGTCTGCGGGTGTCGAGCGGGTTCTGGGGAGCCATGGCCGCAGTTTGCACCGGGCTTGAACGTTCAATCAAGTCGTGCTTCACTTGAACGGTCATTCAAGCGACCCTGGGGAGGGGACCTGATGTTCAAGTCAACGATGATCGCGGCCGCCGCGTTGCTGGCTTTCATGGGGACCGCCAGCGCTCAGCAATCGCGCAGCTGGAAGGACTTTCCGGGTGTCTCGAACACCTCGTACGTCGACGCCGCCGGCCAGAAGGCGCTGCAGCTGTCGATGGACATCCCGGCCCCGCCGAAAGCGGTGTTCGAGGCCTTCGCCACGACCGACGGCTTCAAGAGCTGGGCGGTGCCGATGGCCCAGGTCGACCTGCGCACCGGCGGCATGATCGAGTCCAGCTACGACTCCAAGGCCAAGCCGGGCGACGCGGGCAACATCAAGAACCAGATCGTCACCTTCATCCCCGACCAGCTGCTGGTCATCCGCAACATTCAGGCGCCGGTGGGCTTCGCGGGCCAGGGCGAGTTCCAGAAGACCGTGACGGTGATCGAGTTCACCCCGATCGCGGAGGGCACGCGGGTGCGGCTGACCAATACGGGCTACGGCGACAACGCCGAGGCCAAGACGGTGTACGGGCACTTCGAGTGGGGCAATGCGTACACCCTGGCGGAGCTGAAGAAGAAGTTCGCGAAGTAACGCGGCCGGATTGACACCCGTCGCGACGCTCCGCTCTCCTGATGGAATGGAGTCCACGACCGCCCAGCCCGCCCTCAGCCTCGCCCAGGCGTTCGAGCACGCCGAGCGGCTGCTGGAGGCAGACCCGCGGATGGCGGTCGAGCAGGCGCGGGCGATCCTGGAAGCGGTGCCGCGTCATGCCGACACGACCCGTTTGCTGGCCGCCGCGCTGCGCCTGTCGGGCGATCCGCAAGCCGCGCTCGATACCGTCGCGCCGCTGGCCGCCGCCCTGCCGAACATGCCGCTGGCCCAGCTGGAACTCGGCCTCAGCCTGGAACAGCTGGGCCGCACCGCCGAGGCCGTCCGCGCCTTCGATCGGGCCAGCGCCCTGGAGCCGCGCCTGTCGGAGGCTTGGCGCGGCCTCTCCGAAAACCTCGACCTGCTGGGCGACAGCGTCGGCGCCGAGAAGGCCTTGGCCCGCCAGCTGCGCGCCTCCACCCGCGACCCGGCCCTGGTCGAGGCCGCCACCGCCCTGTCCGACAACCGCCTGGGCGAGGCCGAACAGATCCTGCGGGATCGTTTGAAGACAGACTCCGGCGACGTCGCCGCCATCCGCATGCTGGCCGAGACCGGTGCGCGCCTGGGTCGCTACGCCGACGCCGAGGCCCTGCTGACCCGCTGCGTCGAGTTGGCCCCGAACTTCGCCGCCGCCCGGCACAATCTGGCGACCATGCTCTATCGCCAGAACAAGAACGCCGAGGCGCTGGGCCAGATCGAGACGCTCACCGCCAAGGACGCTCGCCATCCCGGCTACGCCAACTTGCACGCCGCCATCCTGGCGCGCCTGGGCGAATACGACCGCGCGATCGCCGTCTATGACCGCGTGCTGGCCGACTATCCCAACCAGCCCAAGGGCTGGATGAGCTATGGCCACGCGCTGAAGACCGTGGGCAGGCAGGCCGATTGCGTCGCGGCCTATCGCCAGGCGCTGGAACAGGCCCCGACCCTGGGCGAGGCCTGGTGGAGCCTGGCCAACCTCAAGACCGTCAAGTTCGGCGAGGCGGATCTTGCGGCCATGACCGCCGCGCTAGAAACACCGGACCTCTCCGACGAAGACCGCCTTCACCTGCGCTACGCCCTGGGCAAGGCGCATGAGGACGCCGAACTGTGGGACGCCGCGTTCGAACACTACGCCGCCGGGGCGGCGATCCGGCGCAAGCAGCTCGACTACGATCCGGAAGAGAACGCCTCCGACACCGCCCGCACCAAAGCGGTGTTCACCCCGGCGTTCCTGGCGGCGCGGGCCGGGCAAGGCTCGCAAGCCCCCGATCCGATCTTCGTCGTCGGCCTGCCGCGCTCGGGCTCGACCCTGGTGGAGCAGATTCTGGCCAGCCACTCGATGGTCGAAGGCACCATGGAACTGCCCGACCTGATCGTCATGGCCCGGCGCCTGGGCGGCAAGACCGCGACCCGCGCCGAGTCGAGCTATCCGGAAAGCCTGGCCGACCTCTCAGCCGACGACCTGAGGGCCCTGGGCGAGGAGTTCCTGGAGCGCACGCGAATCCAGCGGAAGACCGACCGGCCGTTCTTCATCGACAAGATGCCCAACAACTTCGCGCACGCCGGGTTGATCCACCTGATCCTGCCCAATGCGAAGATCATCGACGCCCGCCGCCACCCGCTGGGTTGCTGCTTCTCGGGCTTCAAGCAGCACTTCGCGCGGGGGCAGGCGTTCAGCTACGACCTGACCGACATCGGCCGCTACTACGCCGACTACGTCGACCTGATGACGCATTTCGATGCGGTGCTGCCCGGCCGTGTGCATCGGGTGATCTACGAGCACATGATCGCCGACCCGGAGGCGGAAATCCGCGCGCTGCTGGCCCACTGCGGGCTACCGTTCGAGGAAGCCTGTCTGTCGCCGCACGAGAACGATCGCGCCGTACGCACCGCCAGTTCAGAGCAGGTGCGCCGCCCGATCTTCAAGGACGCCGTCGAGCACTGGCAGAAATTCGAATCGCATCTGGACCCGCTCAAGCAGGCATTGGGCCCGGTGTTGGACGCTTATCCCGACCCGCCCGTTATTTGACCATCTCAACGCGGCCTCCATCGCGCCTTGCCATTTGTGCAACACTTCAAGGAATTGACACCAAACTGAAATTTCCAATCTTGCCGAGGCCCTGAGGCAGGCCGAACCTCGTTCGATCAAAGCCGCCAAGGGGAGCGACTGTATGTCGTCGGGATCGGTTCGTTTGAAGAAGGTCGGCGTCTGCTCTGCCGCCTTGTTCGCCACCACAATGCTTACGGGCGTCGCGCACGCCCAATCTGGTCAAAGCACGACAGCCCTCGAGGAGGTCGTCGTCACCGCGCAGAAGCGGTCCGAGAATCTGCAGGACGTTCCGGTCAGCATCCAGGCGCTCGGCGGAGAGAAGCTGGAGCAGCTGCAGGTCGCCAGCTTCGTCGACTATGTGAAGTACCTGCCCAGCGTGTCGTTCACGACCAGCGGGCCGGGCTTTGGCCAGGTCTATATGCGCGGTGTCGCCAGCGGCGGCGACGGCAACCACTCGGGTTCGCTGCCCAGCGTCGGGACCTATCTGGACGAGCAGCCGGTCACCACGATCCAGGGCGCGCTGGACATCCACGTCTACGACATCGCCCGGGTCGAGGCCCTGGCCGGTCCGCAAGGCACGCTGTACGGCGCCAGTTCGCAGGCGGGGACCCTGCGGATCATCACCAACAAGCCCACGACAGCCGGCTTCTCGGCGGGCGTCGATGTCGAGGCCAACAAGGTCGATCACGGCGGGACGGGCCACACGATCGAAGGCTTCGTCAACATTCCGCTGTCGGACAAGATCGCCGTCCGCGCGGTCGGCTGGGACGTCCGCGACGCCGGCTATATCGACAACGTGGCGGGCACGCGCACCTATGATCGCGGCGACACCGACCCGACCAACGACTACACGATCAACAACAAGAACCGGGTGCGGAAGAACTACAACAGCGTCTACACCCAAGGCGGCCGCGCGGCCCTGCGGGTCGAGCTGGACGACAACTGGGTGATCACCCCCAGCGTCATGGGCCAGGTGCAAAAGGTCGGCGGCCTGTTCGCCTATGATCCGCAGGTCGGCGACCTGAAGGTCACGCACTTCTATCCGGAAAGCAGCAAGGACAAGTGGGTCCAGGCAGCCCTGACCATCGAGGGCCAGGTCGCCAATCTGGACGTCACCTATGCCGGCTCGTACCTGAAGCGCAACGACGAGACCAACCAGGACTACACCGACTACTCGTACTTCTACGACCAGGTCGGCTACGGCTTCTACTGGACCGACAACGCCGGCAACCTGGTGAACCCGTCGCAGTACATCCAGGGCCGCGACCGCTATCGCAAGGAAAGCCACGAGATCCGCATCGCCTCGCCGCAGGACCAGAAGCTGCGGTTCGTGGTCGGCGGCTTCTACCAGAAGCAGAAGCACGGCATCTTCCAGAACTACAAGATCGACGGCCTGGGCAGCACCCTGTCGGTGCCGGGCTATGTCGGCACCATCTGGCTGACCGCCCAGCAGCGGATCGATCGCGACAAGGCGATCTTCGGCCAGGCCGAGTACGACATCACCGACAAGCTGATGCTGACCGCCGGCATCCGCTTCTTCAAGGCGCACAACACCCTGGTCGGCTTCTACGGCTACGGCACGGGCTACGGCTCGACCGGCGAGCGGGCCTGCTTCAAGGGGCCGGTGGTGGCCGGTTCGCCCTGCACCAATCTGGACAAGGGCACCAAGGAGAGCGGCAACTCGCCGAAGGTGACGCTGACCTACAAGATCGACGGCGACAAGCTGGTCTACGCCACCTACTCGAAGGGCTTCCGGCCGGGCGGCATCAACCGCCGTTCGACGCTGCCGCCGTACCAGGCCGACTATCTGAAGAACTACGAGGCCGGCTGGAAGACCTCGTGGGGCGGGGCGTTCCGCTGGAACGGCGCGATCTTCATGGAGGACTGGTCGGGCTTCCAGTTCTCGATCCTGGGGGCCAACGGCCTGACCGAGATCAAGAACGCCAACCAGGCGCGCATCAAGGGCATCGAGAGCGACATCACCTGGGCGCCGGTCAACGGCTTCACGCTGAACGCCTCGGCCGCCTATACCGACGCCAAGCTGACCGCCAACTATTGCGGCGCGACCGACAGCGCCGGCACGCCGATCACGACCTGCCCGGTCGGTTCGACGGCGTTCCCCGACGGCCCGCAAGCGCCGGACGGCACGCGCCTGCCGATCACGCCCAAGTTCAAGGCCAACATCACGGCCCGCTACCAGTACCAGGTCGCCGACTATGACGGCTTCTGGCAGGTGTCGGTCATGGGCCAGACCTCGAACTGGACCGATCTGCGCCTCAAGGAGCGCGAGATCATCGGCAAGCAGGGCCGCTACTCGGTGGTCGACTTCTCGACCGGCCTGTCCAAGGACAGCTGGTCGATGCAGCTCTACCTCAAGAACGTCTTCGACAAGCGGGCCAGCCTGAACCGCTACGCCGAATGCGCCGAGAGCGTCTGCGGAACCCAGGCCTATATCGTCCCGAACCAGCCCCGCACCGTCGGGATCAAGGTGGGGAAAGAGTTCTAGTGCGTGGTGGGGAGTGAGAGGGGGCGGTCCGCAAAGGGCCGCCCCTTTGTTTTAGAGTCGCGTTAGGGGGAAACATGGCGTCGTCGAGCGCCCGCCCGTTGGGCCTGTGGATGTGCACGGCCCTGGTCGTGGGCAACATGATCGGCTCGGGCGTCTTCATGTTGCCGGCCTCGCTGGCGCCGTACGGCTGGAACGCCGTGATCGCCTGGCTGCTGACGATCGGCGGGGCGCTGTGCCTGGCCTTCGTCTTCGCCAAGCTGGCCGAGGCTTTCCCGCGCGCCGGCGGGCCGCTGGCCTATACCCAGGAAGCGTTCGGGCCGACAGCCGGCTTCATGGTCGCCTGGGCCTACTGGATCTCGATGTGGGTCGGCAACGCGGCGATCGCGGTCGGCTGCGTCAGCTATCTGTCGGTGTTCGCGCCCGCCATCGCCACCGCGCCGGGCCTGCACGCCCTGGTCACCGTCGCCCTGGTCTGGGGGCTGACGGCGGTCAACTGCTGGGGCTCCAGGTCGGCCGGGCGGTTGCAGGTCGTGGCCACCATCCTGAAGCTGCTGCCGCTGATCGCCGTGGCCGGCCTGGCCGTCGTCGTCTTCGCGCGCAGGGGCGGGGCGGCGGTGACGCCGTTCGAGCCTTCGCAGCTGTCGGCGGGCGGCATCACCGCCGCCGCCACCCTGACCCTGTGGGCCCTGCTGGGCCTGGAGTCGGCCACCGTGCCCGCCGACAAGGTGCATGAGCCGGCCAAGACCATTCCTAAGGCCACGCTGTACGGCACGGCCTTCACCGGCCTGATCTATCTGGTCGTCTGCTCGGCGGTGGTGTTGCTGTCGCCCGCCGACCTGCTGAAGGGCTCCAACGCCCCGTTCGCGGACTTCGTCGGTTATCACGGCGGCGGCGACCTGCGGCTCGTTTTGGCCGCCTTCGCCGCGATCAGCGCCTTCGGGGCCCTGAACGGCTGGGTGCTGCTGCAGGGCGAGATGCCCTACGCCATGGCCCGCGACGGGGTGTTCCCGGCCTGGCTGGGCAAGGCCGGCAAGCGCGGCACGCCGGTGCGGGCCCACGTGCTGTCCAGCGCCCTGCTGACCGCCCTGGTGCTGATGAACTACGCCAAGTCGATGGCCGATCTCTTCACCTTCATCGCCCTGCTGGCGACCTCGGCCAGCCTATTCACCTACCTGTTCAGCGCCCTGGCGGCCCTGCGCCTGCAGCAGCAGAAGCGGATGACGGCCACGATGGGCCTGACCGTGCTCGCGATCCTGGCGGCGCTGTATTCGATCTGGACCCTCTACGGCGCCGGCGCCCAGGCCACCCTGTGGGGCTTGGTGCTGCTGATCGCCGGCCTGCCCGTCCGCTTCCTGACCGCCCGCGCGGCGCGTCCTGTTCCCGAGGCTCTCACATGATCGTCGCCCTGCTGCTGGCCGCCCAGATCTCCTACGTTCATGCTGGCGCGCTGGTCGATCCCCAGGCCGGCAAGGTGCTGACCGACCAGCTGATCCGCATCGAGGGCGAGAAGATCACCGCGGTCACGCCGTGGAAGGTCGCGCCCAAGGACGGCCCGGTCACCGACTGGAGCAAGCTGACCGTTCTGCCCGGCCTGATCGACATGCACACCCATCTGGTCGACCAGGAGCAGACCGAGAACATCGCCGAGCCGCTGCTGACCACGGCCGCCTACCAGTCGTTCATCGCCGCCGACCATGCGCGCAAGACCCTGATGGCCGGCTTCACCAGCGTGCGTGACGTCGGGACCTGGCGAGCGTTCGGCGACGTGGCCCTGCGCGATGCGATCAACAATGGTCTGGTGCCTGGTCCCCGCATGTCGGTGGCGGGAGCCTACATCACCGTGCCCGGCGGGGGCGGGGAGGTGACCGGCATCGCCGCTGACGTCGGCATCCCGGCCGAGATGCGGGTGGGCGTGGTCGAGGACGCCGCCGACGCCCATCGCAAGGCCGCCAACATCCTGGCGCACAAGGCCGACTTCCTGAAGCTGATCGCTACGGGCGCGGTGCTGACCGTCGGCACCGAGCCCGGCCAGCTGGAGCTCAGCGAAGACGAGATCCGCGCCGCCGTTGAGGAGGCCGCCAAGCGCGGCACCTACGCCACCGCCCACGCCCACGGGGCCAATGGCATGAAGGTCGCGATGAAGGCCGGCGTCCGCTCGATCGAGCACGGCTCGCTGATGGACGACGAGGCCATCGCCATGATGAAGGCCAAGGGTGTGTTCTTGGTGGCCGACATCTATGACGGCGACTGGATCGACGAATACGGCAAGGCCCACGGCTGGCCCGCCGAGACGCTGCGCAAGAACTACGAGACCACGCAGGCCCAGCGCGACGGCTTCCGCAAGGCCGTGAAGGTCGGGGTCAAGATCGCCTACGGCACCGACGCCGGCGTCTATCCGCACGGACTGAACGGCCGCCAACTACCCTATATGGTCAAGTACGGCATGACGCCCATGCAGGCGATCCAGTCGGCGACGACGGTCGCGGCCGAGCTGATGAGCAAGACCGGCCAGGTCGGCTGCGACGTGGCCGGCTGCTACGCCGACCTGATCGCGGTGCCCGGTGATCCGCTGGCGGACGTCTCGGTGCTGACCCGCGTGCCCAAGGTCATGAAGGGCGGCGTCGTGGTTAAGAATGAACCCTGAGCGGAGGTGAATAACTGCACAGCCTGACTTGGTCCGGATGATGCATTGTGCATCGCAGCGCAATTTTGTTGTGCGATAGCGAAACAACTGTCATGTCTGCGTGGTTAGCGTCACGTTGAGTACGTCCAAGGAGGTCTTCATGACCGAGAATCACTACTACGTCCGCCCGGTCGCCGGTGTGTGGCATGTGACCTGGAACGACTCGGCCGAGCTGATTGGTTCGTACTCGTCGCAACACGAGGCCGAGGGCTTGGCACAGCTGCTGGCGCGTCACATGATCGCCCAGGGCCGCAAGGCTCAGATCCATGTCGACGAGCCCGAAGTGCGCACCCCCGCCTGGGGCCGCAATCGCGCCGCCCATCAGGTCGCGGCGGCTTAAAGTTCAGAGTTCTGGAGCGCGAAGTCTACCGCGCTCCACCCCATAGGGGGCATCCGGTCTTCCCGGTGACAGCTGGTCGCCGAGGTGTTTGGGGTGGTGGGAATGGCGCTGCAATGACAGCGCGCCCCGACGTCTCCCTGAACCGGCATTGTCGGGAAGACCGGAGTTCTATCCTTCTAACCAGCCTTCCAGCGCGCGACCGATGATCCGCGCCGCCTCTTCGGGGGCGAAGGTCGCCGGGTCCAGGCACAGCTCCAGCCACAGTCCGTCCACGGTCGCCGTCAGGGCGATGGCCGCCAGCCGCGTGTCGCGGGCGTTGGCGTCTGCCAGAAGCGTTTCCAGTCGCGCCCGGAAGTCCGCGTACGACGCGGCATGGATCGCGGCGATGCGCGGCTTGGTCTTCACCAGCGACCAGAAGCCGATCCAGGCGGCCAGCAGCTGGGGATCCAGCACCGGGGCCGCGAAGCTGGCGGTCAGATAGGCCAGCAAGCGCTCGCGCGGCGTGGGACCGGCGGCGTTCAAGGCCGCATCCAGCGCCGCATCGATCCGTTGGCCCACGGCCTCGTAGGCCGCCGCGATCAGCTCGTCGACACCCTCGAAATAGTGCCGCAGCAGACCCGGCGAGACTCCCGCCTCGGCGCAGATGGCGCGGACCGAGGTTCCGCCGACGCCCTCGCGGGCGAGCACGGTCTCGGCGGCGGCCACCAGGGCCTGACGGCGAACATCGGGGGCTTCACGGGTGAAGGCGGCGCGCATGGCTTAGCCCTCCCCCTCGATGGGGGAGGGTTGGGTGGGGGTGATACGGCGGTCGCCGTGCGAGCACCCCCATCCCCAACCCTTCCCCCATCGAGGGGAAAGGGGGCTTCTTGCGATCCTCACCACCCCTCCGGTGGCCGTTCCAGCCGGCTCTCCGGAACCAGCGCCCGCATCTTCCGGCCAAAGCTCCGCAAGCTGACCTCACTCGTCGCCAGCGGTCCCGCCGTGAACGTCCGCGAGGCCATGCCTTGCTGCACGCGCGCCACCAGTTCGGTGTCCTCGGCATTGACCTGACGGTTGATGCGCCAGTTCAGATAGCGCGCCGCCTTCATCTCGCGCCGCTCATCCGGCAGCGCGTAGGCGATCTCGCGGATCATCGTCTTCGTGGCCGAGACCGGGATGAACTGCATGAAGTCCACCTGATCCGGATAGATGTCGAACGCGAAGTTCGGCCACAGCTTGAAATAGGTCCACAGGCGCTTTCGATCCTCCGGCAGGTGCGGAACGTCGGGCAGCAGGTCCTGGTACAGCCGCTCGGACGGATTGCGCGACGGCTCGTCGATCAGCTGGCCCCACATCTTGTCGACGAAGGTCTTGGCCTCGACGCCGTAGCCCTTGCCGAACAGTCGCGTTAGGCCGGGGTGGGCGATCGGGATGTGCAGGCCATCGGAATAGTTGTCGCTGATGTTCTTCCAGTTGACCTCGCGCGGCCGCAGGGTGACGCGGCCGAACGGCTGCAGCTCCTCGAAGCGGTAGTGGGCGACCTCGTCCTCGTAGGGGGCCATCATCGTGGCGACCGACGGGCCTTCCCCCTCGATCCGCACGAAGACGAAGCCGCGCCAGATCTCGGTCTCGACCTTGGCCAGGCCCTGCTCGTGCATCTGCAGGGCGGGATAGTCGTCGCGCATCGGCACACCGATCAGCCGGCCTTCCAGGTCGTAGGTCCAGGCGTGGTAGGGGCAGACGATCCGGCCGCAGTGGCCGACGGGACCGTCCAGCAACCGCGCGCCCCGGTGGCGGCAGACATTGGCGAAGGCCCGCGCCCCGCCGTCCTTGCCGCGCACCACGACCAGGCTCTCGCCCACGAAGTCGAAGGTGTGGAAGTCGCCGGGCTTAGGGATGTCGTTCAGGTGGCAGACGATCTGCCACGAGGGGCGAAAGATCTTGTCCTGCTCTTCCTTGAAGAACCGCTCGGAGCCGTAGATCCAACCCGGCAGGCCCCAGTCCGCTTGTGGGTCCTCGTTGGAGATCGCGGTCATCGCCCGACCACCGACAGCTTCACGGCGGTGGCGAAGTCCTTGTCGCGCAGGATCTCGCGCGCGGCGTTGCGACCTGGATTGCCCGAGACGCCGCCGCCGGGGTGCGTGCCGGCCCCGCACATGTAGAGGCCCTTGATCGGCGCACGGTGGCTGGCGTGGCCCAGGAACGGCCGCGTGGCCCACAGCTGATCCAGCGACATGTGGCCGTGCATGATGTCGCCGCCGATCAGGCCGAACTTGCGCTCCAGATCCAGCGGCGACAGCAGGGTGCGGCCCAGCACCGAGGCCTTGAAGCCCGGCGCCCACTGGTCGACCGTGTCGATGATCAGGTCGCCCGCTGCCTCGCGCTCGTCGTCCCAGCTGCGGCCGTTCGGCAGCGTCGGCGCGAACTGCTGGCAGAACAGGCTGGCGACGTGCTGGCCGGGAGGCGCGAGCGAGGTGTCGATGGTCGAGGGGATCAGGATCTCGACGATCGGGGCCTTGCTGACGCCCTCGGCCTTCGCATCACGATAGGCGGCGTCCATGTAGTCCAGGCTGGGGGCGATCACGATGCCCGACTGGTGGTGCTCGGCGGTCTCGCGGCCGGGCAGGCAGGTGAAGCTGGGCAGCTCCGACAGCGCCACGTTCATGCGGAAGGTGCCTGAGCCGTTCTTGTAGCCGTCGACCGTCTTGCGGAAGTCGGCGGTCAGGGCCGAGGGCGGGACCAGCTTCTTGTAGAGCATGGCCGGATTGACGTTGGCGCTGACGATCGGGGCCATGATCTGGCGGCCATCGACCAGCTGCACGCCGACCGCCTTGGTCCCGTCCACGTGGACGCCCTCGACCGGCGCGTTCAGCAGGATCTCGACGCCGGCCGCCTCGCACGCCTTGGCCATGGCCTGGGTGATCGAGCCCATGCCGCCGACCGCGTGGCCCCAGGCGCCCTTCTTGCCATTCACCTCGCCGAAGGTGTGGTGCAGCAGCACATAGGCCGAGCCGGGGGTGTCGGGGCTGGCGAAGTTGCCGACCACGGCGTCGAAGCCGAAGGCGGCCTTGACCGGATCGCTCTCGAACCAGCCGTCCAGCACGTCGCGGGCGCTCTTGGTGAACAGGTCCAAGAGGTCGCGCTTGCGCTCACGGGAGAGGAAGGCCAACCGCCCGCCCTGGCGCAGAGCTCGCAGCATGCCCGGCAGGCCGTCGCCCAGGTTCGGCGGCGTCTCCTGGGCGAAGTCGCGCAGCACGTCGCCGATCTCGTCCAGCATGGCGTAATAGGCCGGCAGCACCTCGGCGTCGCGGCGGCTGTATTTGCGGAACTCTTCCTGGGTGCGCTCCAGGCCCCCACCCAGCTTGATGTACTTGTCGTCGCTGATCGGCAGGAAGTTGGAGATCGGCCGTTCCAGGAAGGTCAGGCCGTAGCCGTGCAGGCCCATGTCGGCGATGACCTTGGGATTGAGCAGGCTGACCGTGTAGCTGGCCACCGAGTTGCGGAAACCGGGATGGAACTCCTCGGTCACCGCCGCCCCGCCGACCACGCCGCGGGCCTCGCAGACCGTGACCTTCAAGCCCGCCTTGGCCAGGTAGAAGGCGCAGACGAGGCCGTTATGACCCCCGCCGATGATCACCGCGTCGCGGCTGGTGGTGTCGGCCATGATCCCTCTCCCCAAGAGTAGGAGAGGAGGTTGCTATACGATCGTATAATAGGCAAGGGGCGCGAGGCTCTCCTCCTGCCCCGCTTGCGGGGGAGGTGGCGCGGCGCCGATAGGCGACGTGACAGAGGGGGCGTTTCGGAGTGTCGGCAAAGGGGAAAGCGAGAAGGTCAGGCCATTGTAGACATGCCGCACCTGTTGGCTTTTGGCGACTCACCGCAAATTCATGGTGTTTCTCGGAAGGGCTGCAACTTGCCTGTATTGATGATCAACTGTCCGCATTGTCCGATCAACCAGGTCGCAGCCTCTCAAGTCTGGGAAGGCGCTGTCCGCGATACGTCGTATCATTGGTACGTGACCTTGCTCTGTGGCTCATGCGGGAAGCCAATTACGGCAATGCTGAGGGCCAATAGCTATCCCAATGCACCCTCTTCGATTGGAAAGGCCAACCTCCAGGATAAATTCGAGGTGCTTAACCTATGGCCTCAGCGGGGCGAATTCAGTGCGCCGAACCATTCGCCGGAGAATGTCGCTAGGCGGTTCTTAGAAGGAGAAGTGGCCTTTAGGCAGCACAGTTGGAACGCTGCGGTCGCGATGTATCGATCTGCACTTGATATTGCGACGAAGGCCCTGGATGGAGTTCCTAAAGGCCTCACGTTCTTCAAGCGCCTTCAATGGCTGCACGAACAGCATCGCATCACCCCCGACATGAAGGACTGGGCCGATCATGTGAGGGTCGAGGGGAATGAAGCGCTTCACGACCCCGAGGATTTTACGGAGGAGGACGCGCGTCCCCTACGCCTCTTCACTGAGATGTTTTTACGCTACGTCTTCGAACTACCAGGTGAGGTCGCGGCGTTCCGAGAAGGCCCATAAAGGTTCACTTCACTACGCCCGGAGACCGAACTTCACGGACATTGCCGGAGGTGAGAGCCAAGGTTTCAAAGGGATCGTAAGCGCCCCCTCCGTCGCGATGCGTATTCGCATCGTGACACCTCCCCCCGTTTCACGGGTGAGGAGGATGCCCCTAAGCCGCCTCCGCCTTCCCCCTTGCCGTCAGCCAGTACATCACCGGCGTCGCCACGCGGCTCAGCAGGGTGCTGGTGATCAGCCCGCCGATGATGGCGATGGCCAGGGGCGAGTAGAGGCCCGAGCGTTCCACCGCCAGCGGCAGCAGGCCGCCGATCGCGGTCACGGAGGTCAGCAGCACGGGCAGGAAACGCACCTCGCCGGCCTTCTCGATGGCGTCGTGCAGGCTCATGCCTTCACGCCGCAGCTGCTCGGTGAAGTCGACCAGCAGGATCGAGTTCTTGATCTCGATGCCGATGAGGGCGATCACGCCGATCGTGGCGGTGAAGGACAGCGAATAGCCGGTCAGGGCCAGGGCCAGCACCGCGCCGAACACCCCGAACGGGATGATGCCGGCCACGACCAGGGCGGTCTTGAACTTCTGGAACTCCAGGACCAGCACGGCCAGGATGCCGAACACGGCGACCAGCACCGCCGCGCCAAGGCCGGCGAAGCTCTCCGAGGCGGCCTCGGCCTCGCCGCCCAGCGACAGGCGATAACCCGGTGGCAGGGGCAGTTGTTTCTCCAGCCGCGCCTGGGCCTCCGCCGTCACGGCCGAGGCGAGGAAGCCGGTGCGGACGTACGAGCTGATGGTCACCGTCCGCTCGCGGTCGAAGCGGTCGATACGCGAGGGGCTGCTCTTGAGTTTCGGCGTGGCGATGGCGTCCAGCGGGGCGGCCAGGCCGTCGGCGGTCGGGACATAGACGCCCTTCAGCGCCGATAGCGGGTTACGCGCCGCGCCGTCGACTTGGGCCATCGGCAGCCGCACCGTCACGGCGTAGTCGTCGCCGTCCGGGTCGCGGAAGCGGGCGGTTTCCTCGCCGGACAAGGCCAGGCGGGCGACACGGCGAGCGGCGCCGGCGGGCACGCCCAGGGCGGCGGCCTTGGCCTCGTCGACGCCGAGGTCGAGGTCGGTGCGGTCCAGGCGGATCGGGTTGGTGACGTCGCGCGTGCCCGGGGTGGCCTTGAGGATCGCCTCGGTGCGGGCGGCCAGGGCCTTCAGCACCTCCAGGTTCTGGCCGGTCAGGCGGATGGCCACCGGGGCGTCGATCGGCGGGCCGTTCTCGAAGGTGACGACGCTGATCCGCGCGCCGGGATAGTTGGCGAAGTCCTTGCGCAGGCCGTCCAGCACCTTGTCGCTCTTGCCCGGCTCCCAGGCCTTCAGGCTGACGAACACCTCGGCGAAGGTCGTGGCGCTTTCCCGTTGGCTGCGGTTGTAGAAGATCTGCGGATTGCCGCGGCCCAGGTTGGCGGCCTCCCACGCGACGTCGGGCTCCTTCTTCAGGCGCGCCTCGACGTAGCGCAGGGCCTGGTCGGTGCGGGCCAGGGACGACCCGTCGGGGGTTTCGACGCGGACCAGGAACTGCGGGGTCTCGGCGGCCGGGAACAGCGACGAGCCGATCAGCTTCACCAGCGGCAGGGTGGTCAGGCAGATGGCCAGCAGGATGGCCAGGGTCAGCCACGGCCGCGCCAGGGACCGATGCAGCACCGGCCGATAGAAGCGGTGGATGCCGTCATTGACCGCCCGCAGCAGGGCGTTGCCCTCGGGGTCTGAGTGCTTGTCCAGCAGGCGGCTGGCCAGGAACGGGATGATGGTCATCGAGACCAGCAGCGAGGCGGCGATGGTGCACAGCACCGTCACCGGCAACGACTTGATATAGGCCCCCGCCCCGGCCGGCAGGGCCATCAGCGGCAGGAAGGCCAGCATCAGGGTCGCCGTGCAGCCCAGCACCGCCAGGCTGATCTGGCGTGTGCCGTTGATGGCCGCCTCGACCCGGTCCTCACCCTCGCGCACCCGGCGGGCGATGTTCTCTGTGATGACGATGCTGTCGTCGACCAGCAGGCCCAGGGCCAGCACGAAACCGGCGATCGACAGCTGGTTCAGGGTGAAGCCGAACGCCTGCAGCATGGTCAGGCCGATCAGCAGGCTCAGCGGGATCGAGACCATCACCACCAGGCCCGCGCGCGGCCCCAGCGGCAGCAGGGTGATCAGCACCAAGGCGAGAGCGATGCCGAAGTCGCGGAACAGGTTGTTCAGCCGGTGGCGGACGTTCTCGGCCTGGACGAAGCCGCGCTCCATCTTCACCCCGGCGGGCAGGGTCTTTTCGTAGTCGTCCAGCACCTGCTGCACGCCCTGGGTGATCTTGGCGACGTCCTGGCCGTCCTTCTGGTTCACGGTCAGGAAGATGGCGCGCTTGCCGTTGAAGCGGGTCAGGTGCGAGGGCTCGGCCTGTGCCCAGGCGACGGTGGCGACATCGCGCACGCGGGTGACCTGGCCGCCGATCGAGCGCACCGGCGTGTCGGCGATGGTCGCCAGGTCGTGGAAGGCGCCGCCAGACTTGACGTTGAAGCGGCGCTCTCCGGCCTGCACCGCGCCGATGGGGGCCTCGGCTCCCGCCTGCCTCAGAGCGTCGGCGACGGCGGTGGCGGGCAGGCGCAGCGCGGACAGGCGAGCCAGGTCCAGGGTAACCTGCACCTGCGACGGCGGCGCGCCCCAGTACTTGGCCTCGCGCACGCCCGGCACCCGGTCCAGGCGCTCGCGCAGGCGGTCGGCGGTCTTTTCCAGCCGGCGCATCGGCATGATGTCCGAGGTCAGAGCGACCTGGACGATCGACACCTCGGTGGTGCGGATCCGCTCGATCTCCAGCCGCTGGACGCCGGCCGGCAGGGCGCCGCGGATGGCGTTCACCTCGCGCACGACCTGGTCGAACTTGCGTTCGGTGTCGACGTTCCAGGTGAAGTGGACGCGGATCACCGCCGCCCCGTCCACGGCGGTCGACTCGACCTTGTCGATGTCGTCCAGCCCGTCGACGGCGTCCTCGATCGGGTCGACGATCAGCTGCTCGATCTCGGACGGCTCGGCGCCGGGCAGCACCGCGCGGACGATGACGATCGGGGTGGGGAAGTGCGGGTCTTCCGAGCGCGGCACGCTGGTCAGGGCGTTGACGCCCAGCATGATCAGCAGGCCGAAGGCCACCAGCGTGAACTGCCAGCGGCGGACGGCGAAGGTCGCCAGGTCGAAGGTCATGGCTCTAGCGACCCAGATGGGTGGGATCGATGACCCGCACGGCCTCGCCGTCGGCGACGAAGCCGGCCCCGGCGGTGATCACCTGGGTCCCGCCCGGCAGGCCCGAGACCAAGGCGTCGTCGCCGTCGAAGCCACCGAAGGTCACCGCCGTGCGCCGCGCCTTGCCGCCGTCGAAGCGGTAGACGAAGGCCCGCTGACCGGTCGCCTCCAGCACCGCCTCGGCGGGGATGCGGGCATAGGCGGCCGCAGCGCCCGTCGGGGTGCGGACCTGCAAGGTCGCGTGCGCCACCTGGCCGGAGCGCAAGTCGGCCGGCGGGGCCGAAAGCTCGATCTCGACACTGATCGCGCCGGTGCGGGTGTCGGCGGCCTCGCCGACGCGGGTGACACGGCCGTTGAGGGGCTGGCCGCCGAGATCCTCGACCGTGACCTGGGCTGTGTCGCCAACCCGGATGCGAGCGGCGTCGCGGGCGGCCAGGGGCAGGCGCAGGACCAGCGGCGAGGTCAGGTCGGCGACCCGCGCCACCACCTGGCCGGCGGCCACGACCTCGCCCGCCTGGGCTCGGCGCTCCAGCACGACGCCGGAGACCGGCGAGACCAGGCTGGCCCAGCGGCGGTCGAAGCGGGCGGCGTCATAGGCGGCCTGGGCGGCCTTCAGTGCGCTGGTGCGGTCGTCGATGCGCTGGCGGCTGACATAGCCCTTGTCGAACAGCGCCTTGTCACGCTCGACGTCGCGGCGGGCGCGCTCGAGGTCGGCAGAGGTCTGCTGCTGGCGGGCGTCGACGCCGGCGGGGTCGATGGCGGCGATGGCCTGGCCGGCCTGGACGCGGTCGCCGGCCTCGACCCGCAGGGCGGTCAGGACGCCGGGGATGCGGAACGACAGGGCCATCTCGCGGCGGCGTTCCAGCGTGCCGGCGCCGGTGACCGCGCCGGACGCTCCGGGGGCGGCGACCCGCGCGGCCTCGACCGGGGTGGGCGCGACCGGCTCATCGGTCTTGGGCTTGTCGCCACAGCCGGCCAAGGCCACGGTCATGACCACGGCTGTCGAAGCCAGAAACCGGTTCCGCCACATAAGCTGTTCCACATCGATCGATGATAAGTTATCAGTGATCGATAATGCTTGCTTGTCAAGCTTGCAGACCGGTGGTCAAGGACGTCGGATGAAGACCCGTTCCCCGCGTAAACCCAAGGGCCAGGGCGCTGAGCGCCGCGAGGAGATCCTCGACGCCGCCCAGAGCCTGTTCGCCCAGAAGGGCGTCCACGCCGTCTCGACCCGCCAGATCGCCGAGATCGCCGGCATCTCGCAGCCGGCCCTGTACGCCTACTTCGCCACCAAGGACGACATCGCCGCCGAGCTGTGCGTGCGGGCCTTCGCGATCCTGGGGCAGAAGATGGCGCTGGCGCGGGTCGACTACACCCCGACGCCGGAGAACTTCGAGCGCTGCCTGCGGGTCTATATCGACTTCGGGCTGGAGCATCCCGACGCCTACCGCGTGGCCTTCATGCTGGAGAAGAGCGTCGACGGCTCGTTTCTGGAGAAGACCGGCGGCCGCCCGATGATCGCGGGCAAGGAAGTCTTCCACGTCTTCGTCGAGATGGTGAGCGAGCTGCACGCCAAGGGCCTGATGGCCGGCGGCGACGTCATGGCCGCGACCCAGTCGCTGTGGGCCGGCCTGCACGGCCTGGTCTCGCTGCTGATCGCCCGGCCGGAGTTCCCGTGGGTGGATCGCGAGCCGCTGATCGCCACCCATGTGGCCATGCTGCGCCGAGGGGCGTTGAAGTAGGACCTTTGGGTCTCTAGATGAGCGCCTCGTTTTTCCGGGAAGGATCCCCCATGGCCAAGCTCCTGCCGCTCCAATCGTTCAGCCTGCAGGAAACCGAGGACGGCTACCGCCTCCTGGTCTCGGCCATCGGCGGCGAGTCGATCTACGTCTCGATCACCACCGACCAGATGGACGACATCATCGACAGCCTCGAGAACGCCATGGGCGGCGAGGGTGACGCTGAGATCAACGAGGACGACGTCGAGTTCTAGACCCGACGCCGCCCTAGTTGGCCGCTACCCCTCGCCATCCAGGAACAGGTAGATCGCCGCGATCTTCCCATCCCGCACCAGGATGAAGTCCACCCCCGCATAGCGCGACGGCTCCCCAGGCGGGCCCGAGACCCAGGCGATCATGCCGCTGTCGGCATTGGCCTGGGCCGGGGCGGTCTCGGTATAGGCGAAGGTCGGGTGCGAGGCCCGGACCGCGCCGGCCATCTCGACGATGGCCTCGCGACCGCGATAGGTCGAACCCTTCGGGCCGTGGAAGACGATGTCGTCGGCGAAGATCTCGTCGGCGACCGCCCGGCGGCGGTCGGCGTCACCCTCGCCGAACACCTCGTGCAGATTGCGGGTCAGCAGCTGCTGTATGGTCATCTCGATCCTCCTCAGACTTGCGTCATGCCGCCGTCGACGACCAGTTCGGCGCCGGCGATGAAGCTGGCGTCGCTGGACGCCAGGAAGGTCACGGCCTTGGCGATCTCGGACGGGTCGCCGACGCGGCCCAGCGGGATCTGGCTGGCCATGAAGTCCAGCAGGCCTTGCTGGGCGGCGGCCTCCGGTCCGGCCAGCTCGACCAGGCCCGGCGTCTTGATCGGTCCGGGCGAGACGACATTGACGCGGATCTGGCGGTCCTTGAGGTCGGCGGTCCAGCCGCGCGCCAGGTTGCGCACCGCCGCTTTCGAAGCGCCGTAGACGCTGAAGGCCGGCGTGCCCTGCACCGCGGCCGTCGAGCCCATCAGCACGATCGCGCCGCCGTCGCGCAGCAGGGGCAGGGCCTTCTGCACGGTGAAGATCACGCCCTTCACGTTGCGGCCGAAGATGTCCTCGTATTGAGCCTCGGTGATCGCGCCCAGCGGCAGCATGTCGCCGCCACCGGCGTTGGGCACCAGCACGTCGATATGGGCGTGGCGCTGCTGGATCGCATCATACAGCTTGTCCAGGTCGGCCAGCTTGGAGGCGTCGCCCTGGACGCCGGTCACGTCGCCGCCGATCGCCTTCACGGCGGCGGCCAGTTCGGCCTCGCGGCGGCCGGTCACGTAGACCGAAGCGCCCAGTTCGGAGAAGCGCTTGGCCGTGGCCAGGCCGATGCCGCTGGCGCCGCCGGTCACCACCACAACCTTGCCTTCGAAAGTCTTGCTCATCGTCTTTGTCCTTTGGTTTCGCCGGCGGGGCGTCCGTCGGTGAAAACAACATGCATTCGGGACGGAAAGCGGAGTAGACGGGTAAATCGGCTCTCAGCGTTCCATTAGTGAGACAATCGTGGCGATCGACCTCAACGACTACGTCCTGTTCGCCGAGGTGGTGGCCCATGGCGGCTTCGCGGCGGCGGGCCGGGCGCTACGTCAGCCGAAGTCGACGCTCAGCCGTCGGATCGCGGCCCTGGAGGCGCGGCTGGGCGTGCGGCTGATCGAGCGCTCGACCCGCCGCTTCCGGGTCACCGAGGTCGGCCAGGCCTTCCACGAGCGCTGCCGCCTCCTGATTCTGGACGCCCAGCAGGCCGACGCGGTGGTGGCCGAGGCGCTGAGCGAACCGCACGGCCTGGTGCGGTGCAGCTGTCCAGTCGGGTTGATCGAGGCCCTGTCGCCGACCTTCCAGGCCTATATGGCGCGTTATCCCAAGGTGCGGCTGCAGGTCGTGGCGGTGGACCGGCCGGTGGACCTGATCGCCGAGCGGATCGACGTCGCCATTCGTGTGCGCCTGACCCTGGACACCGACGCGGCGCTCACCATGCGCACCCTGGGTCGATCGAGCCGCATCCTGGTGGCCGACCCCCGCCTGGCGATGCGCTGCGCCGGCCAGCCGCTGGCGGCGCTGGCCGACCTGCCGACGCTCAGCCCCACCGACCAGATCGGCGAGCTGGAGTGGGAGCTGCTGAACGCCGAGGGCGAGGCGCGGAGCGTCAAGCATACGCCGCGCATGACCTGCGGCGACTTCGGGGCCTTGCGCGAGGCCGCCGCCGCCGGCCTGGGCGTGGCCTTCCTGCCCGACCATGCGTGCCGCGACCTGCTGGAGGCCGGCCGGCTGGTGCGGGTGTTTCCCGACTGGGGCAGCCGGCCGGGGATCGTGCACGTCGTCTTCACCACCCGCCGTGGCCTGCCGCCGGCCGTGCGCGCCCTGATCGATCAGCTGGCCGAGGCGTTCCGGCGCGGCGGGCTCACCGACTAGCCAGGGCCGCCAGTTCCTTCAGGCCGCGCGCCAGCGTCGCGCGCTTGCCCGCCGCGCCCAGCGAGATGCGCAGGCCTTCGCCAGTCGCGCCCGGCGCGCGGAAGGCCTCGGCGCCGACCAGAGCCAGGCCGCGTTCGCGGGCCGCCGGGCTGGCCACGGCGCCGGGCAGCCAGACATGCAGGCTCTCCGCGCCGCCCAGAGCCGCCGGCAGCAGTTCCGCCGCCAGGGCGCGCCGCGCCACGGCCTCTTCTCGCACCCCGGCCAGCACCTGACCGGCGATCCCGTCGCGGATCCAGCTGGTGACCACGGCCGCCATCAGCGGCGCGGGCATCTGGGCGATGGCGTGCAGGGCCGCCGCGAAGCCCTCGGCCTGTCCCGGCGGGGCGACGACATAGGCCAGGCGCAGACCCGGCGAGAGGGTCTTGGCGGTGGTGGCGACGTGGAACACGCCCTCGGGCCACAGGGCGGCGAGGGCGGGCAGAGGCGCGGCGGGCAGCAGGCCGTAGGCGTCGTCCTCGATGATCGTCACGCCGGCCGTCCGCGCGATGTCGACGACGGCTTCTCGCCGCGCCAGGCTCATGGTCGCCGCCGTCGGGTTCTGGAAGGTCGGGGTGACACAGATCAGGCGCGGGTGGTGCTTGGCGATCAGGCGCGTCAGAGCCTCGGGCTCCAGCCCCTCGCGGTCTAGCGGACAGGCCACGACCCGCAAGCCCCGTCGCGCGGCGGTGGCCAGCAGGCCCGGATAGGCGAAGGCCTCGGCGATGATCGTGTCGCCGGGGACCGTCAGGTGATCCAGCAGCGCCGACAGCGCCGTCTGCGCCCCGCTGGCGACCACTACGCGGTCAGGCGTGACCTCGCCCAACACCGGTACAAGCCAGGCCGCGCCGGCTGTCCGCTGGGCCAGCGATCCCGCGCCAGGGTGGTAGGCCATCAAGGTCGCCGGATCGGTCCGCGCCAGGATCGCGCCCGTCGTCTCGCGCAACAGGGCGGCCAGGTTCAGCCCCGCCGGCGGGGGCGGCAGGTTCATCGACAGGTCGACGAGGCCGGCTTCATCCTCGATTGTCCGTAAGCGGATGAATGTGCCGCGACCGGTCGTGCCCTCGATCAAACCGCGCTCGCGGGCCAGGGCGTAGGCGCGGGTGACGGTGGTGAAGTCGATTCCGACAAGACGGGCGACTTCGCGCTGGGCCAGGATCTGATCACCGGCCTGCAGCTCGCCCTCGGCCACCGCGTTTTCCAGGGCCTGGGCGATCCGGCGATAGGCGGGGCCGTCCAGGGCGTCGATCCGACGCAGCCAGGCGGGCGCTAGATTCGGTGATCCCTTAGTTGTGGTCACGCGACAATATCCATACATTGATCGCACAATGTATGGATCAATCCTGCGATTGTAGGAAGGGCTCTTCGATGGCCGACCAGGAATTCTATGACTCTCCGACCCCCGTCGAGGCCGGCCTGAAGTGCTGCTGCCCCCGCTGCGGCGAGGGCAAGCTCTATAGCGGGTTCCTGAAGCTGGCCCCGTCGTGCGACCGCTGCGGCCTGGACTACAGCTTCGCCGACCCCGCCGACGGCCCAGCCTTCTTCGTGATGAGCGGCGTCGGCATCGTGATCATCTCGATCTTCGCCTGGGTCGAGGTGGCCTTCCACCCGCCGATCTGGGTGCATTTCGCCACGGTGTTCCCGGCCTTGATCGTCGGCTGCCTGGGCACCCTGCGCCCGGTTAAGGGCTGGCTGGTCGCCGCCCAGTACATCAACAAGGCCGAGGAAGGCCGCTTCGAGAGCCTGGGCCGCCACGACTACGACTCGCGGCGGCTCTAGACCCTCAGGAGGGGGTTAGACCCCCAGCGAACCCGCCACCTGGCGCGTCGCCGCGTTCAGGCGGTTCCAGACGTTGATCGCCGAGATGCTGATCAGCAGGCCGGCCAGGGCCTTCTCGTCATAGTGACGGGCGGCTTCGTTCCAGACGTCGTCCGGCACCGGGTCGGCCTTGTCGGCCACTCGGGTTACGGCCTCGGCCAAGGCGAGCGCGGCGCGCTCGGCGTCGGTGAAGTAAGGCGTGTCGCGCCAGCCGGCGACGGTGGCCAGGCGCTCGGGGCTCTCGCCAGCCTTGGCGGCGGCGCGGGCGTGCATCTCCAGGCAGACGCCGCAGCCGTTGATCTGGCTAACGCGCAGGTGCAGCAGCTCGTGCAGGGTGTCCGGCACGCCCTCGACATGGGCGGACTTCGACAGGGCGATCAGGGCCTTCATCGCGTCGGGCAGCAGGAAGGCGGGCTGGGTCATACGGGCTTGCATCGGACTTCTCCTTCAGATCGTTTCGACGTGCCGGTCACATCCGGCGATTTGCGTTCGTCGAAGAGGTGACGGACCCCGATGGAGCGATGTGACCGCCGTGACTGAAAAAAATTATCTGGCCCAGAAATTCGAAGCCGACCGCACCCGCCTGCGGGGCGTGGCCTACCGCATGCTGGGCTCGCTGCCCGAGGCCGAGGACGCCGTGCAGGAGGCCTGGCTGCGGCTGTCGCGGGCCGACACCAGCGGCGTCGACAACCTGTCGGCCTGGCTGACGACGGTGACCTCGCGCGTGTGCCTGGACATGCTGCGCAGCAAGAAATCCCGCCGCGAGGACGCCCTGCTGGAAGGCGGTCCCGAGCCATCGGTCAGCGGCGAGGACGCCATCGAGCGCGAGACCATCCTGGCAGACTCCGTGGGTCTGGCGCTGCTGGTCGTGCTGCAATCCCTGAATCCGGCCGAACGCATCGCCTTCGTGCTGCACGACCTGTTCGACATGCCGTTCGAGCAGATCGCGCCGATCGTCGACCGCACGCCCGACGCCGCGCGCCAACTGGCCAGCCGGGCCCGCCGCCGGGTGCGCGGCGGTGACGTGCTGGATACGGCCCAGACAGCTCAGAAGAGCGTGGTCGACGCCTTCCTGCTGGCCTCGCGCACCGGCGACATGGCCGGGCTGATGGCGGTGCTGGATCCCAATGTCGTGGTCCGCGCCGACGTGTTCGCCGGCGGCGGCCAGACCCGCGAGCTGCGCGGCGCCGAGACGGTGGCGAACTTCTACAACGGCCTGGCCCAGACGGCCCGCACGGCCCTGGTCGACGGCGCGATCGGCGCGGTCGTGGCCCCGCTGGGCAAGCTGTACGTCGTGCTCGATATCAAGATCGAGAACGGCAAGGTCGTCGAGATCTTCGCCTCCGGCGATCCCGACCGCCTGGCCTCGGCCGAGGTCTCGGTGGTCTAGAGGAGGCGCAGGCCCAGTGTCACGGCGGCGCCCAGCAGCGAACCCCAGGTCAGCAGGATGCCCAGCTGACGCGCGCGCAAGGGTCCGCCCAGCATGCCCCAGGCGTGGGCGAGGCGGCCCAGGACGACGGCGGTGGCGATGATCGCGATCGCCGTCGTCGACGCGCCGCCCACCTCGGCCAGGCCCAGCACGATCAGGGTCAGCGGCACATATTCGACGAAGTTGGCCTGGGCGCGGACGCGGCACTCCAGGTCCTTGTCGCGGCCGTGGCCCAGCGAGACCTTGGCCTTGAACCGCTGGGCCGAGATCGGGACGCTGAGCCCCACCAGGGCGACGGCGGCGAGCGCGGCCAGGGCGGACGTGATAGGTGCGACGATCATTCGGATTTCCCCCACTTGTTGGCGGGACTATCCGGGCTTAGGTTGCATTTTGCAAGCGTGAGATCGCCGTGATGGACCGCACCTTCCGTTCCGACTGCGCCATGGCCTCGACCCTGGATATCCTGGGGGACAAGTGGTCGCTGCTGGTGATCCGCAACCTGATGCTGGGCGCGCGCAGCTTCCGCCAGATCCAGTCCGCCCCCGAGGGCATCGCCACCAATATTCTGTCCGAGCGCCTGAAGCGCCTGGTCGAGGCCGGGTTGATCGTCGAGCAGCGGGCGGACGCCGGTTCGGGGGCGCGGGGGCGTTACGCGCTCACCCAGGCAGGGGCCGACCTGTTGCCGGTGCTGCAGGCCATCGCGGTCTGGGGGCGCGACAACATCCCCAACCGCCGGCCGATTCCGGAGGGGCTCCTGACCATGACGCCGTCGCAGCTTCTGACGCGCGATCAGCCGCTGATGACGGACACCACTTCGCCGACCTCGGACCAGCCCAAGGTCGAATAGAGCGCCCGGCCGTCCGGCGTAGCGATCAGCACGCCGTCGCGGGCGCCGCGCTCGATCGCGGCGTTGGTCAGGCGGCGCATGATCAGGCCGCCCAGGCCGCGCCGGCGGTGGGCCTCTTCGGTGATGATGCGGTCGAAGGTGACCGCCTCGCCGTTGAGGCCGCAGCGGCCGGTGGCGGCGGGGTCGCCATCGGGCCCGTCGATGTCGATGTGCAGCTTGTTGTCGGTCTCGATCAGGCGAAGCGTGTAGCCCGCCGGCGGCTCGGCGTCCGGGAGAGCGGCCAGGCGTGTGGCCATCAGCCAGGCCGGGTCCCGCAACGTCCAGCCGGCCGGCACGTGGGGCAGGATCGTCTCGCGCGGCCCCAGGGCCTCGACATAGGTGAAGGGCTCGGTGATCCCGGTGACCAGGCGGCGATAGGCGTCCGGATCGAAGGCCGAGGTGACCACGTGCCGGCCGACCTGATCGGGGAAGCCGATCTCGAACCACAGTCCGGCCGGTCCCGGTACGGGATCGCCATAGCCGCGCGCCCGGCAGTAGCCGGTCGCCCACGTTCCGAGCGTGTTCATGGGACTATTTCAGCAGCAACTGGCCGCGGCGGGTCAGCTCGTCCTTGATCTTGCCGGCCGCCATGCCCAGCAGGCCGGGCAGGGTGATGTCGAGGCGGGCGTGGTCTTCCAGCACCTGGACGACGCCGGTGATGGTCGAGCCCATGGCCACGGCCGAGAAGTTCAGCACGTCGCCGGCCCAGCTTTGGGTGAAGCCCTTGGCGTCGCCGCCGGGGATCTGGCCGGCCAGCTGCGACAGGCCCTGTTCCAGGCGGCGCTTGGCCTCGGCCGCGCCCAGCTGGTGGGGGATGTTGATGCTGACGGTCTTGGCCATGGAATCCTCGTGAAGGCGCACCGCTGAAATGCGGGTGGCAGCGGTCCAGTTCAATACGTCCGATTCTGGCGCACCGCACAGCCAAGGTCTCTCCATCAGATGAGGGACGACCACATGACCGACTTCGCCATGACCCAGCCGCTTCGCTTCGTCCGCCCTGGTCGTCCCGGCGGCCTGCTCGGCGCCATCCACTATGCCGGCGTGCTGCTGGTCTGGGCGGTGCTGTTCGTCGTCGACCGTCCGCTGGCCCTGAAGGTGATGGCCGAGCGCCGCGCCGACTCGCCGATCCCCCGTCACTGGGGCTGGTGATTTTGGGGGGCTGGTAGGATCTGGCGAAACGCGGCATGCCTGCGGGCATGTCGATCGCCGTCTCCGTCCGCCCGGTCTCGCACCTGCTGAAGGCTCCGTTCCGCATCTCGCGCGGTGTCAAGACCGCCGCCGATGTGGTCGAGGTGACCGCCTCGGCAGACGGCCACATCGGACGTGGCGAGAGCGTGCCTTACGGCCGCTACGACGAGACGGTGGAGAGTGTGCTGGCCCAACTCGCGCCCGCGCTGGCCTCTGACGATGTCGAAGCCGCCTGCGCCGCCCTGCCGCCCGGCGCGGCTCGCAACGCGCTTGATCTGGCGCTGTGGGACCTGCGCGCCAAGCGCACTGGCGTCAGCGTGGCGGAGGCCACCGGCCTGGCGGTCCCGACGGACCTCGTCACCGCCGTGACGGTCAGCCTGGACGAGGCCGAGAAGATGGCCGAGGCCGCCCGCGCCGTCGCCGACGCGCCGCTGATCAAGATCAAGCTCTCCGCCGAAGACCCCGCCGCCCGCCTGCGCGCCGTCGCGGCCGCCGCGCCGAATTCGCGGCTCATCGTCGATCCCAATGAGGGCTGGACGTTCCAGATCCTGGATGGGCTGAAGAGCCTGCTGGCCGACCTGCCGATCGCCCTGGTCGAGCAGCCGCTGCCGGCGGATGCGGATCATGAACTCGAGGGCTGGGACCCGCCGTTCACGGTCTGCGCCGATGAGAGCGTCCATGTCGGCGGCGATCTGGCGGCGCTGCGCGGGCGGTATCAGGCGGTGAACCTGAAGCTCGACAAGACCGGCGGCCTGACCGAGGCGGTGGCGATGCTGCAGGCCGCGCGGGGGCTGGGGTTCCAGGTGATGACCGGGTGCATGGTGGCCTCGTCGCTGGGCGTCGCGCCGGCGCTGCATCTGGGCGGGGCGAGTGACTTCGCGGATCTCGATGGGCCGTGGTGGCTGGCGGTGGATCACCCCGGCGGGCTGCGGGTGGAGCGCGGGCGGATCAGGGCGCCCAAGCCGGGGTTCTGGGGGGATGGGGAAGACACCCACGGCCTTTGGCTGACCTAGCTCTCTCCTCCCCCTTTGGGGGAGGGGGACCGCCGAAGGCGGTGGAGGGGCCAGCACCGGCCGATTCATGACCACCCCCCTCCGTCACGCCACGCTTCGCGGGCGCGCCACCTCCCCCAAGAGGGGGAGGAGAGCTTAGGGGACCTTGGTGTTCTCGACGCTGACGCCCCCGCCGCACCCCCCACACCGCACCACCGGCTCCAGTCGCGCTCCGCAGCTGTGCGTCAGGATTTCCGGACTCCCCTCACTCCCCGCCAACCACCGATCGCCCCACGCCATCAGCGCCGCGATCAGCGGAAACAGGTCACGTCCCTCCTGCGTCAGCCGATACTCCCACCGCTCAGGCCGCTCCTGATACCGCACGCGCTCCAGCATCCCCCGCGCGACCAGCCGCTCGAGCCGGTCGGTCAGGATGTTGCTGGCCACCTTCAGCCCGGCCTGGAAATCCTTGAACCGGCGCAGGCCGTAGAAGGCCGCCGCCACCAGGTGGGCGGTCCAGCGGTCGCCTAGCACCTCGATGCCGCGCTCCAGCATCGGATGCAGGGCCGGGCCGCCGACGTCGTCCGAGCTGGCGCGGCGCGAGTGGCGGGCCGGCGGCGCGGGCTCCAGGCCGGCGCCGGGGCCAGGGGAGAGGGTGATGTCGCGCACCTTCACCGCCTCGCCGCAGGCCTTGCAGGCCAGGACGGGCTTCAGCGGCTGGCCACAGGGTTCGTGGACGATCTGGTGCGAAGGGCAACCCGGATCAAAGCGCCAACGCATCTCCCAGCCCAGCAGCATCAGCGCCGAGTCGTAGAGGTCACGGCCCATGGCCGTCAGTCGGTACTCAAAGCGCGGCGGGCGGTTCTGATAGAGGCGGCGTTCCAGGATACCGCCGGCCTCCAGCCGCTTGAGGCGGTCGGTCAGCAATGAGCGGGCGACGCCGGTCATTTCCACGAAGCCGTCGAACCGTTTCACGCCCATGAAGGCGGCGTACAGCACCAGGAGAGTCCAGCGGTCGCCGATCAGGTTCAGCGCGCGGGCGGCTGAACTGCGTCTGACCAGGGTGGGGGCCTTCTGAGCGACCATGGCCGGTTGGTGGGGCGTTTCGGCAGGCTAAGTCAATCAGCGTTCAAACCATTGTTCGTCTAGGTCGTAGACTCGACGATGGTCGCTTGTATAATCGAACTAACTAGAAGAAGGGAGCTGGCGCATGGTCTATGTGCTGGGCGGTTGGCAGAGCGACTTCGCCGCCAACTGGAGCCGCGAGGGGCGCGAACTGGCCGACGCTTTCGCGCAGGCCGTCGGGGAGGGCCTGGCGGCGGCCGGTCTCGACGTGGGGGACGTCGAGACCGGCCATGTCGGCAACTTCGCCGCCGAGCTGTTCGCGGGCCAGGGTCTGCTGGGCGGCATGTTCGGCCTGGTCGA
This sequence comes from Caulobacter sp. GW821-FHT12D05, assembly GCF_058807295.1. NCBI lineage: Bacteria > Pseudomonadati > Pseudomonadota > Alphaproteobacteria > Caulobacterales > Caulobacteraceae > Caulobacter > Caulobacter sp. GW821-FHT12D05. The sequence goes on along the minus strand of NZ_JBXAQO010000002.1, from coordinate 1,024,879 downwards.
TCCCGACTTCGACGGCCTGCCGACCGCGCGCCACGAGGCGGCCTGCGCCTCGGGCAGCGTGGCGATCCTGGCGGCGACGGCCGAGATCGAGGCGGGGCGCTATGATCTGGCCTGCGTGGTCGGCGTCGAGCAGATGCGCAACGTCCCCGGCCAGAAGGCGGCCGAGAACCTGGGCAGCGCCGCCTGGGCCGGCCACGAATTCCAGGACGCGCGCTTCCTGTGGCCGCGCGCCTTCTCCGACCTCGCCGACGAGTACGACCGGCGCTACGGGCTGAAGTACGAGCACCTGATGGGCATCGCCGAGGTCAATTTCGCCAACGGCAAGCGCAATCCCAACGCCCAGACGCGCGGCTGGAACTTCGGCCCCGAGGCCTTCACCGCCGACGAGGCCGCCAATCCGGTGGTCGAGGGCCGCACGCGCAAGCAGGACTGCGGGCAGGTCACCGATGGCTCGGCCGTGGTGTTCCTGGCGTCGGAGCGACGGGCGCGGGAATATGCCGACAAGCGCGGCATCGCGCTGGAGAGCATTCCGCGCATCAAAGGCTGGGGTCATCGCTCGGCCCCGATCAGCTATGCGCGCAAGGTCGAGGCGTCGCGGGATAGTGACTACGTCTTCCCGCAGGTGCGCCGCGCCATCCTGGACGCCCGCGCGCGAGCCGGCATCGCCGATGACGTCTCCGGCATCGACGCGGTCGAGACCCACGACTGCTTCACCGCCACGGAATACATGGCCATCGACCACCTGGGCCTGACCGCGCCGGGGGAGAGCTGGAAGGCGGTCGAGGCGGGGGACATCGCGATGGGCGGACGTCTGCCGATCAATCCGTCCGGCGGGCTGATTGGCGCCGGGCACCCGGTGGGGGCTACGGGCGTTCGGATGCTGCTGGACGCGTGGAAGCAGACCTCGGGACGGGCCGAGGACTATCAGGTCGAGGGGGCAAAGACGGTGCAGACGCTGAACATCGGCGGGTCGACCACGACGACGGTGAGTTTTGTCGTGGGGACGTAGGGGGAGAGTTAGATGCTCCCCCGCGATGCGGGGGAGCTGTCGCGTAGCGACTGAGGGGGCGAGTGCTGCTCAAGCCGAGCTAGCCCCCTCCGGCCCTCTGGGCCACCTCCCCCGCATCGCGGGGGAGGATCTTCGGTTCAAAGGACTTCAATGCCTCCGCTGCTCACCCTCCTGCTCACCAACGCCGCCGTCTCGCTCATCGCGTTCCTGCTTCTGTGGATCATCAGTCTACGGATCAAGGACGTGAGCTTCATCGACGCCTGGTGGGGACCCAGCATGGCGCTGCTGGCCTGGAGCACCTTTTTACAGTCGCCGCCGACGCCACACGCCTTGCTGCTGACGGGCCTCTGCACCCTGTGGGCGGCGCGGCTGGGCGGATACCTCTTCTGGCGCTGGCGCAAGCACGGGGCCGATCGGCGCTATGTCTCGATGATCGCCCATGCCGAGAAGACGCGCGGCTGGAGCTTCGCCAAGACGGCCCTGATCTACGTGTTCAGCTTGCAGATGCTGTTGGGTTTCGTCGTCGCCCTGCCAGTGCAGCTGGGTCAGCAGCCGGGACCGCTGGGTTCCTTTGCGATCGCCGGCGCGGTGCTGGCCCTGATCGGCATCGCCTTTGAGACGATCGGCGACTGGCAGTTGACCCGCTTCAAGGCCAATCCCGCCAATGCCGGCCAGGTCATGGATCGGGGTCTGTGGCGCTACACCCGCCACCCGAACTATTTCGGCGACGCCTGCGTGTGGTGGGGGCTGTACGGCATCGCCGCCGACACCGGGCTGGGCGCCTGGAGCCTGCCGGGGCCGCTGCTGATCACCTTCTTGCTGACGAAGTGGAGCGGCGTGCCGACCACCGAGGGGCGGATGCGCAAGAGCAAGCCGGGTTATGCGGAGTACGTGGCGCGGACGAGTGGGTTCGTGCCGTGGTTTCCGAAGAGGACGGCTTAGCCCCTCAGCTTCTCGATCAGAGCCATCGCCGCCGCCGGGTTGCGCACCTTGGCCCCGGCGATGAAGTACGCGAACACGTCCCCGCGCTCGGCCCATTTCCGCGTCTGCTTCACCACGCCATCCAGCTCGTCCGAGCTCATCCCGGTCGGCTCGTCTTCCTTGCTGGACATCAGCCGCGCATAGGTGAAGTCGGCCGTGGGTTCGTCGATGCAGGGCCAGGTCGGCTCCTCGTCGTCGACGGCGTAGATGATGGCCGCGCCGTACTTGGCGGCCAGGTCGTAGAACTCCTGGCAGGCGAAGGTCGGATTGCGGACCTCCAGCGCGTGGCGCAGGCGCACCCCGCCACGCTCTTTCGGCAGTAATTTCAGGAATCCCTCGAAATCAGCCGGATCGAACTTCTTGGTGCCCATGAATTGCCAGTTGATGGGGCCCAGCTTCGGACCAAGCTCCTCCAGCCCCTGGGACAGGAATTTCTCGAGCGAGTCGTTGTTCTCGCTCAGCACCTTGCGGTTGGTGCAGTAGCGGCTGGCCTTGACCGCGAACACGAAGTCGTCCGGCGTCTCGTCGCGCCACTTCTGCCAGCTGTTCGGCTTGAAGGTCGAATAGTAGGTGCCGTTGATCTCGATGCTAGTCAGCTTGGACGACGCATATTTCAGCTCGTCCTTCTGCTTGACGTCAGCGCCGTAGAAGGGACCGCGCCAAGGCTCGAACGTCCAGCCGCCGATGCCCGCCCGGATCACGCCCTTGGCCATGTTTGTTCCCTTCCTGTTCTTGGTGCGCACCCTAGCATCGCCGCGCGGTTCGGCAAGAGCGGGCGACAAGCCTGCTGACTCCTGCCGTCAGCACTCCACCCGGTTCACCGACAGGCCCACCGCCAGGCCGCCCATCGAGGTTTCCTTGTAGATCTCGTTCATGTCCTCGCCGGTGCGCTTCATCGTGGCGATGACCTTGTCGAGCGACACCGAGTGCTGGCCGTCGCCCAGCAGGGCCAGGCGGGCGGCGTCGATGGCCTTGATGGCGCCCATGGCGTTGCGTTCGATGCAGGGGATCTGCACCAGGCCGCCGATCGGATCGCAGGTGAGGCCCAGATTGTGCTCCATGCCGATCTCGGCGGCGTTCTCGATCTGGGCGTTTGTTCCCCCAAGAGCGGCCGCCAGACCGGCGGCGGCCATCGAGCAGGCCACCCCGACCTCGCCCTGGCAGCCGACCTCGGCCCCGCTGATCGAGGCGTTGCGTTTGTAGAGCGCGCCGATGGCGGCGGCGGTCAGCAGGAACACCCGGATCTGTTCCGGCGTGCCCTTGTGGAAGCGCACGAAGAACCGCAGCACCGCCGGCACCAGGCCCGCCGCGCCATTGGTCGGGGCGGTGACGACGCGGCCGCCGGCGGCGTTCTCTTCGTTGACCGCCATGGCCCACAGATTGACGAAGTCCATGGCCGCCAGCGGGTCGCTCATCTGGCGCTCCATCCGGCCCAGGATGGTCTGGTGGATCTGGCGGGCGCGGCGCTTGACGGTCAGGCCGCCGGGCAGGACGCCGTCCTGGCGCATGCCGCGATCGATGCAGGCCTCCATGGCCTCGAAAATGCGGTCGAGGCCGGCGTTCATGTCGCCTTCCGACATCCGCGCCAGCTCGTTGGCGCCCATGACCCCGGCGATCGACAGGCCGGCGTCGGCGGCGCGTTGCAAGAGGTCGGCACCGCTCTCGAAGGGGTGGGGGATGATTGGGCCGGGCTCGGGCGGGGCGTTGCTGCCCATCTCGAACTCGTCGCGCACGAAGCCGCCGCCGATCGAGAAGTAGGTGCGCTCGGCCAGGACTTCGCCGGCTTTGTCGAAGGCGGTGAAGGTCAGGCCGTTCGGATGCTGGGGCAGGCGCTCATGGCCCAGCCAGACGATGTCGCGAGCTTCGTCGAAGGCGATGGGGTGGTCGCCGCCGAGGTTCAAGGACTGGGTGGCCTGGCTCTCCAGCAGCGCGGCCTCGCCGGCGTCGGGATCCAGCGTGGCGGGCACGAAGCCCATCAGGCCCAGGATCACGGCGCGGTCGGTGGCGTGGCCGCGTCCGGTCAGGGCCAGCGAGGCGTAGAGGCGGGTCTCGACCCGAGCGACGGCGGACAGCTTCCCGGCGTCACGTAGGCGGCCGATGAACAGCCCGGCGGCCGTCATCGGCCCCATGGTGTGGCTGCTCGACGGGCCGACGCCGAGTTTGAAGAGGTCGAAGACGGAGGCGGTCATACAAAAACTCCCGCCCATCCCCGCGAAAGCGGGGACCCAAGCGGCACGTCAGAATGGATCCCCGCTTTCGCGGGGATAGTCGGTAGCGAGATTACTTCCGCTGCGCGGCGGTCTTGTCGCGCAGCGCCTTGAACTCCGACCCCGCCTGCCACTGCGGCCACACGCGGCTGTTCGCCAGGTCCGCGCCGATCTCGTAGACCAGCCCCAGGTCCATGGCCTGGCCCGACAGGTCCCAGCTGGCCGACCATTCGTCGGCCGGCTGGTGGTAGCGGTTTTCGGTGTAGTCGGCCTCGGCCTTCTCGCCGGCTTCCTTGCCGCCGTTGATCAGGTCGTTGCCCGAGCCGATCGAGATGGCCGGCACGCCGCGCTTGGCGAACGGGAAGTGGTCCGAACGATAGAAGTGGCCGGCCTGCGGCGACGGATCGGGCGTGAAGTAACGGCCGTGCAGCTTGGCCTTGGCGACCAGCATGTCCTGGAGGTCGACCTTGCCGTCGCCGGACGTGCCGATGTCCTTGGCCGGACCGGCGGCCGACAGGGCGTCGATATTGATGTCGCCGACCGTGGTGGCGATCGGGAACAGCGGGTTGGCGCTGTAGTACTCCGAACCCAGCAGGCCCTTCTCCTCGGCGGTCACGGCCAGGAACAGGATCGAGCGCTGCGGCGCGGGCCTGGACTTGAAGGCGCGGCCCAGCTCGAGCAGGGCGGCGATGCCGTCGGCGTTGTCGATCGCGCCGTTATAGATCTTGTCGCCCTTGGCGTCCGGGGCGCCGACGCCCAGGTGGTCCCAGTGGCCGCTGTAGATGATGGTCTCGTTCGGGAACTTCGTGCCGACGATGCGGCCGGCGACGTTCTTGGACGTGATCACCTGGTGCTTGACCTTGAAGTCGGCCGAGAAGGTCACGCCGGGCAGTTCCACGGCCTTGAAGTCGCGGCTCTGGGCCTGCTTCTTCAGGGCGTCGAAATCCAGGCCAGCCTGCTTGAAGAGGTCAACGGCCGTATCGCGCTGGATCCAGGCCTCGATGGCCGGATGCGACTTGGCCGGCTCCTTGCGGACGATGTCGAACATCACGTTGGTGTTGGAGTTCTTGACCGTCGCCCAGCCGTACGAGGCCGGGGCCGTCTCGTGGACGATCAGCACGCCGGCGGCGCCCAGGCGGGCGGCCTCTTCGTACTTGTAGGTCCAGCGGCCGTAATAGGTCATGGCCTTGCCGCCGAAGTCACCCGAGCCGGTCTCGAAGTCCGGATCGTTGATCAGCACGACCAGGATCTTGCCCTTCACGTCCAGGCCCTTGAAGTCGTCCCAGTTCCGCTCCGGAGCCTTGACGCCATAGCCGGCGAAGACGATCGGGGCGTTCTTCAGCGAGACGGCGTCGACATTGGTCATGGACGCGCGGATGGCGATCTGGTCGCCCTGGGCCAGCGGCGTGCTCTTGCCGTCCTTGGACACCGAGGCGGCGACCGGGCCGGCCATCTCGAACTTGGCCAGCGGCACGTTCTGGGTCCAGGCGCGCTTGCCGTCCTTTTGCACATCGCCGGCGGGGGTCAGGCCGATGGCCTTCATCTGCTCGACGATGTAGCCGACAGCCTTGGTCTCGCCGGCCGTTCCGGGGCCTCGGCCCTCATATTCGTCGGACGACAGGATCTTGATGTGGGCCGACAGCTTGACGGGGTCGATCTTGGGCGCGTCGGCGGCCTGCGCCAGCATGGGAGCGGCGATCAAGGCGGTGGCGAGCAGCAGGCGTTTCATCCGGAACCCTCTTTGGGGGAAATCTTGGCGCGGACCCTAGAGCGTGACCCGGCGGCCGTCCACCGGCCATCGCTCCAGCTTTTCACCGTCCCAGACGTGCAGGGCGTCATAGAGGTTGATGGTCGGGTCGCAGTGGCCCGGTTGCAGCCAGACGAGGTCGCCGACCTTGGGGGCGTCCGGCGGGAAGTCGCGGGCGGGATCGGCGTCGGCGGCGGCCACGGCGCGGTCGAAGCCCAACGGATCGCGGCCGCCGGCTTTCAGCACGTCGATCATGGCGGGATGGGCGATCATGCCGTGCTCGTCGCCCATCGGCCGCCAGAGGGAGCCGGGCGCGGCGCCGGCGACCACGCGAGCGGGCGGGCCGTCCATCGACATGGCCTTGAAGCCGGCGTCGCAGGTGACGTGGCTCTTGTGGTTGCCCGACACCACGGTCGCGGCCACGAACAGCGCCGGCTCGAAGGCCCAGTCGCCGCCGCCGGGCGCGCCGCAGGCGCCGTACTCGACGTCCATCACCGCGTAGGAGCCGGCTTGCAGCTCGGTATAGACGCCGGACGCCAGGTCGTAGGCGTGGGTGCCGGTGCCGCCGCCGGTGACGACGGGCGGGGGCAAGCCGGCGGCGGTCAGCTCGGCGACCAGGGCCTTCAACGTGGCGAAGGCGGCCTCGTCGGCGCTCTGGCGTAGGGCCAGGTCGTCCATGTGCTGCAGGTGGCCGAGGTAGGCCTGGAGACCGGCGAACCGCAGGCCGGGCGAGGCGTCGGCGGCGCGGGCGAGGCGCAAGGCGTCCTTGGGGTAAGCGCCGGCGCGGTGGGTGCCGAGGTCGAGGTCGACGATCAGGTCGAGGCGGACGCCGGCGGCGACGGCCGCGTCCGACAGCCGGTCGATCTGGCCCTCGTCGTCGGCGACCGCGCCGATCGTGGCGCCGGTGCGGGCGAGGGCGGCGAGGCGCGCGGGACCCCACGGCGGGACCGGGGCGGTGACCAGGACGTCCTTGATGCCGCCGGCCACGAAGGCCTCGGCCTCGCCGACCGTCTGGCAGCACAGGCCCACGGCGCCGCCTTCGACGATCAGCCGGGCGAGCGTGGAGCTCTTGTGGGTCTTGCCGTGGGCGCGCAGGCGGACGCCGGCGGCGTCGCAGAGGGCCTGCATGCGGGTCAGGTTGCGGGTGAGCGCGGCGCGGTCGACAACGAGGAGGGGGGTCTGGGGGAGGTGTTCAGCGCTTGGAAAGTTCACTTTGTCCGTATCCCCTCAACCGTCATCCCGCGCTTTATGCGCGGGACCCATTTGTCCGCCGCAGGTGCGGAGAAAAGCTAGCCCTCACGTGCAAGCTGAACCATGGGTCCCGCGCATAAAGCGCGGGATGACGGCAGGGGTTGAGGGTTAGATCTCACCCTTGAGCACGCTGGCGAACAACCCCGGATCCACATTCCCGCCCGACAGCACGATCGCCGCCGTCTTGCCCTTCAGATCCACCTTGCCGGTCAAAGCAGCGGTCAGCGCCACGCACCCGCCCGGCTCGACCACCAGCTTCAGCGTCGAGAATGCATACCGCATCGCCTCGGCCACCTCCGCGTCGGTCACCGCCACGATGCCTGACAGGTTCCGCTGATTGATCGGCCAGGTCAGCTCGCCCGGCACCGGCGTCAGCAGGGCGTCGCAGATCGAGCGGGCGTCCTTGTCGATGGTCTCGCGCTGGCCGCTCTCCAGCGAGCGGCGGGTCTCGTCGAAACCGGCCGGCTCGGCGCCCCAGACTTCCGTGGAGGGCGACAGGCCCTTCACGGCCGTCGACGTCCCAGCGATCAGGCCGCCGCCGCCGACCGGCGACAGCACACGATCCAGCTCGACACCCAGCGCCCGCGCCTGCTCGACGATCTCGATCCCCAGCGTGCCCTGACCCGCGATGATGTGCGGGTCGTCATAGGACGGCACGACCGTGCACCCGCGCTCGGCGGCGATCTGGTCGGCGATGGCGACGCGGTCCTCGGTGAAGCGGTCGTAGAAGCGGATCTCGGCCCCGAAGCCTTTGGTCCCCGCGACCTTCACGGCCGGCGAGTCCGATGGCATGACGATCAGCGCCGGGATCTCCAGCAGCTTGGCCGCCAGGGCCACGCCCTGGGCGTGGTTGCCGGACGAGAAGGCCACGACGCCGCGCGCCTTCTCCGCGTCGCTCAGTTGGCTGAGGCGGTTATAGGCGCCCCGGAACTTGAAGGCCCCGGCCCGCTGCAGGGTCTCGGGCTTGAGGAACACCCGCCCGCCCAGGCGCTCGTTCAGCGCGGGGCTTTCGATCAGCGGGGTCTCGACCGCCAGGCCTTTCAGGCGAGCGGCGGCGTCTTGGATGTCGGCGAGGGAAACGGTCATGCCCCCAGCTTTAGGGGTTGCGGTCGCGCTTTTGAAGATATCGGGGCATGGACGTTCAAAAGTCCCCGCCCGAAACACTTTGCGACAATCGCCGTTGGCTCCATATAGGGAACGGGCTGATTTCTCAGGACGACTCGATGAAGACCGCCATGTTCGCCACTGCGGCTGCCGCCGTGCTGGCCGTCGCCGCGCCCGCTTGCGCCGGCGAAGCCTTTGTCGGTGTCTACAAGCACGACGTGACCTTCATCGGCAACGCCGTCGGCCTGGGCGCCGCGGGTCGCGAGGACGGCTTCGACGTCCACCTGGGCTATCGCACCAACCGTCTGGAGAACCTGCGCTGGCTGGGCAAGCCGCAGGTCCACACCATGGTGTCGATCAACAGCAAGAACACCTCCAACTTCGTGGCCGCGGGCTTCGACTGGCGGATCGAGCTGGGCCAGCCCGGCGGCTTCTATTTCCGCCCCGGCATCGGTCTGGCCTATACCGACGGCAAGGCCGGCCTGCCGCCCGCCAACGCGCCGGGCCTGACCCAGGCCGAGCGCGATCGCCGCACCTATCTCTACTATCACCGCATCGATTTCGGCTCGAAGGTGCTGTTCGAGCCGGAGCTGGCCCTGGGCTACCAGGTCAGCGACAAGGTGTCGGTGGAACTGAGCTACACCCACCTGTCGAACGGCCAGATCTTCCATCAGGGGAAGAACCAGGGGCTTGACGACGCGGGGGTTCGGCTGGTTTACGCCTTCTGACTTCGCGCTGAGCCGATTTGACGGTTCGCCCGATGGTGCTTCGAGCGCCGCCCAAAACTGAATAAACGTCTGCGGCCGAGTCCTGTCGAAGGGCCGCTGGACGTCACCGGGCAGGTGACAAGGCATATCTCTACCATGGCCAACGTAACCGTCGTCGGCGCCCAGTGGGGCGATGAAGGCAAGGGCAAGATCGTCGACTGGCTCAGCAACCGAGCCGATGTCGTCGTGCGCTTCCAGGGCGGCCACAACGCCGGCCATACGCTGGTGGTGGACGGCAAGGTCTACAAGCTGGCCCTGCTGCCCTCGGGCGTCGTCCAGGGCAAGCTGTCGGTGATCGGCAATGGCGTCGTCGTCGATCCGTGGCATCTGCTGGGCGAGATCGACAAGATCGCCGACCAGGGCGTGGCCATCACCCCCGAGCTGCTGATCCTGGCCGACAACGCCTGCCTGATCCTGCCGCTGCACCGCGACCTGGACCAAGCCCGCGAGGCCGCCTCGACCCAGAAGATCGGCACCACCGGCCGCGGCATCGGCCCGGCCTATGAAGACAAGGTCGGCCGCCGCGCCATCCGTGTCGCCGACCTGGCCGATCCGGAAGCCCTGAAGCCGAAGATCGAGCGCCTGCTCAGCCACCACGGCGCCCTGCGTCGCGGCCTGAACCTGCCGGAGGCCTCGGCGGAGGAACTGTTCGACGCCCTGATGGAACTGGCCCCGCGCATCCTGCCTTACGCCCAGCCGGCGTGGCGGGTGCTGGACCAGGCCCACAAGGCCGGCCGCCGCATCCTGTTCGAAGGCGCGCAAGGCTCGCTGCTGGACGTCGACCACGGCACCTATCCGTTCGTGACCTCGTCCAACACTGCCGCGGGCCAGGCCTCGGCCGGCTCGGGCATGGGGCCGTCGGCGACCGGTTTCGTGCTGGGCATCGTCAAGGCCTACACCACCCGCGTGGGCGAGGGCCCGTTCCCGGCCGAGCTGTTCGACGACGTGGGCAAGCACCTGTCGACCGTCGGCCGCGAGGTCGGCGTCAACACCGGCCGCGCTCGCCGCTGCGGCTGGTTCGACTCGGTGCTGGTGCGCCAGTCGGTGGCCATCAACGGCATCCACGGCGTGGCCCTGACCAAGCTGGACGTGCTGGACGGCCTGGAGACCCTGAAGATCTGCGTCGGCTACAAGATCGGCGACAAGGTCGTCGACTACCTGCCGGCCGGCCTGCGCGACCAGGCCGCCGCCACGCCGGTCTACGAGGAGATCGCCGGCTGGACGGAAAGCACCGCCGGCGCCCGCTCGTTCAAGGACCTCAACGCCAACGCCATCAAATATGTGCGCCGCGTCGAGGAACTGATCGGCGCTCCGGTGGCCCTGCTGTCGACCAGCCCGGAACGTGATGACACCATTCTCATGCGCGACCCCTTCCAAGGGTAGCTGCACAAAAAAGGTGCGACAGACCGTCGCACGGTAAACGCTTGGTGAACCAAGTTGACCTTAACCTCCCGCACCTTAGCCGTGCGGGAGGAGCGTTTTGGCTCTCCGAGACTTCCTCGATGACGGACGCGAAGGCGCCTCGCTCATCATGAGCCGGCGCAGCCGCGTCGCGCGGCTGCTGGTCACGACCCTGGTCGGCGGCCTGCTGGCCTTCCACTTCGGGCCCGTGCCGCCGCTGCTTTGGGCGGCCGTCAACGTCCTGCTCGAAGGCTGGCTGGTCTATCTGCAATTCAGCTTCAAGCCGCGGGTGGGCGGGCGCACGCCGCTGTACATCCGCCTGGGGCCGCCGGCCGCCTTTACCCTGGCCTGGTCGGTCATGGCCGGCTGGTCCGCCGTCAACGGCCCGATGTCGATGAAGTTCGCGGCCGTGATGATCCTGTTCGGCCTGGTGGTCGAAGGGCTGAAATACGCGACGATCAGCTGGACGGCGATGCTGGCCATCCTGCCCGGCCCGTTCATCGCCCTGACCGTCGCCCCGCTGATGGCCCAGCGCTTCAATACCTGGGACAAGGCCGTGGCCCTGGTGACGATCGCCGGCCTGGTCGGCTACGCCATCGACGCCGTGCGGGTCATGCGCCGCACCAACCAGGCCCTGGAGCAGGCGCAGGAAGAGGCCCAGGAAGCCAGCCGCGCCAAGTCGGCCTTCCTGGCGATGATGAGCCACGAGCTGCGCACGCCGATGAACGGGATTCTCGGCCTGGCCTACGCCCTGCGCGGCGCCAAGCTGGACCAGCGCCAGGCCGAATATCTGGAGATGATCGAGCAGTCGGGCCACGGCCTGATGACCATCCTCAACGACATTCTGGACCTCTCCAAGATCGAGGCCGGCAAGCTGGAGCTGGAAGCCCTGCCGTTCGACGTCCGCAAGCTGGCCGCCCAGATCCGCCTGGTCTGGAGCGAGACCGCGCGGCTCAAGGGCGTGGACCTGGTCCTGGACATCGATCCGGCCACCCCCGAATGGCTGTCGGGCGACGCCGCCCGCGTGCGCCAGGTGCTGATGAACCTGGTCTCGAACGCCCTGAAGTTCACCGAGGCCGGCCGCGTCACCGTGCGCATCGCGCCGACCGAGGCCCGCGTCCTGCTGGCCGTGACCGACACCGGCGTCGGCATGAGCGACGAGCAGCAGGAGCGCCTGTTCACCCCGTTCGTGCAAGGCGACCGCACCATTGCCCGCCGCTTCGGCGGCACCGGTCTGGGCCTGGCGATCTGCCGCCAGTTGGTCGACATGATGGACGGCGAGATCGGCGTCGAGAGCACGCCGGGCCAAGGCTCGACCTTCACCGCCCGCCTGCCGTTGGCCGCCTCGCAGCGTCCGGACGCCGCCGGCGACGCCGACGAGGCGCTGGACCTGACCGGCGCGCGGGTGCTGGTCGTCGACGACAACAGCATCAACCAGACCGTCGCCCGCGCCATCCTGGAAGCGGTCGGCGCTGTCGTGGCCACGGCCGACGACGGCCACACGGCCCTGGCCCGCCTGCGCGTCGAGGACTTCGACGTCGTGCTGATGGACGTCCACATGCCCGGGATGGACGGCAGCGAGGCCGTGCGCCGCATCCGCGCGGGCGAGGCCGGCCGGGTGGACATGCCGGTGGTGGCCCTGACCGCCGACGCCATGGCCGGCGACGCCGAGCGCCTGCTGGCCCAGGGCTTCGACGCCGCGCATCCCAAGCCGATCCAGCCCGCGGGGCTGCTGATGACGGTGGCGGGCCTGCGGGCGCCGGCGCCGACGGTTCGCCTGGCGGTCGCCTGATGCGCGCGATCGTCGCCGCGCTGGTCGCCCTGTCTCTGGCCTCGCCCGTCGCGGCGGGGACCTTCGATTGGCCGGGCGGGCGCAAGGCGGCGATCGTGCTGACCTATGACGACGCCCTGGTCTCGCACCTGGACGTCGCCGCGCCGCAGCTGGAGGCGGCGGGCCTGCGCGGGACCTTCTTCCTCAACGGCACCTTCGCGGCCAAGGACATCCCGCGTTGGCGCAAGCTGGCCCAGGCCGGGCACGAGCTGGGCAACCACTCGATGTTCCACCCGTGCCCGCGCGCGTCCTTCCCGATGGACGCCCAGTTCAATTCCGAGCGCTACACGGTGCCCGGCATGCTGCGTGAGGTCGGGGCGATGAACACCTTGCTGACCGCGATCGACGGCCAGACGACGCGGACCTATTCCGTCCCCTGCAGCATCAGCCTGGCCGGCGGCGTCGACTATACCGACGCGCTGAAGGCGTCCGGGACCATCGCCTATGTCCGCACCGGCGTGCCCAGCGATGCGGTGGTCAGCGACCCGGCCAAGCTGGACCCCTTCCGCGTGCCCAGCCGCTCGTTCCCCGAGACCGCCACGGCCGAGGACCTGATCGCCTACGTCAAGGACGTGCAGCGCGCGGGCGGCCTGGGCGTCTTCATGTTCCACGGCGTGGGCGGCGACTACCTGACCGTCTCGGCCGAAGCGCACCAGGGCCTGCTGCGCTACCTCAAGGCCCACGAGGCCGAGATCTGGGTCGCGCCGTTCCAGCAGGTCATGCAGCGGGCCACGACCGGGCGCTGAACCTTGGCCTGGGGGCGCCGCGTTTGGTGGTTATGGCCTCCGACCTTCCCATCCAGACGATGCGCTTGGCGCGCGGCGTCGACCTGGCGTTCCGCACTTCCGGCGATGTGAGCCAGCGGCCGGCGGTGGTGCTGATCCACGGCGTGCCCAACGCCTCGGGCTATTTCCGAGGCCTGATGGAGCCACTGTCGGAGGTCGCCTTCGTCGTCGCCCCAGACCTGCCGGGCAGCGGCGCTTCGGACCCGCTGGAGGCGCCGACCTTCAAGGCCTTTGCCGACTGCCTGGAGGAGCTGCTCGACCGCCTGGGCGTGCGCGAGCGCTATCTGTACGTCCACGACTTTGGCGCGCCGGTCGCCTTGGACCTCGCCATGCGCGCGCCGGACCTGGTCAGCGGCCTGATCGTCCAGAACGGCAACGCCCACCGCTCGGGCATGGGGCCCAGCTGGGCCGACGTTATCGAATTCTGGTCCGCCCCGGACGCCCGCAACACCGCCGCGGCCACCGCTCACCTCACGGCGAAAGGCACGCGCGGCCAGTACGCCGACAATGTGCCGGAAGACTTGGTGGTGCGCCTGGATCCCTCGCGCTGGGAAGAGGATTGGCGGGTCATGAACCTGCCGGGCCATATGCGGACCCAGCACGCGATGATCGCCGACTACGGCAACCACGTCGCCCGGTTCGGCGAGATCGCAGCCTATCTGAAGGCGCACCAGCCACCCGGCTTGGTCCTCTGGGGCCGGCATGATCCCTATTTCGAGACCGCCGAGGTGCTGTCGTGGCTGGAGGACCTGCCGCGCGCGGCGGCTCACGTCCTGGACGCCGGCCACCTGCTGCTGGAGACCCACGCCGAGCCCGCCGCGCGGCTGATCACCGATTTCGTGCGGTCGACCCCCTCGCGCTAAGTCTCCCCACTTCCGGTTGCGGGGCCTGCGCCGAGCGCGGTTCGGTTAGCGTTTGTTAGCCAGCTTCCCTTATGACGGCTTGTCCACATAAGGGGGTTTCGTGTCCGCACTCGCGCGCCGTCGCAAGCTGAAGCCGGTCCATAAGGCCGACCGGATGATGCGCAGCCTGCGCGCGCTGGAGCGCACGGCCTCGACCAGTCGCGTCCTCAACCTGCTGGCCGTCGAGGCCGAGAGCAGCAGGCGGCCGGAATATGCGCAGGCGCCGCTGTTCCGGAACCGGACCCTGAACACCGCCATCCTGCTCAAGCACCGCCTGCGCAACGACGACATGTACCTGTTCGACGAGGCCCGGCCGACCGCGACCAAGATCATCATTCCGTTCGACCGCGGCGACCTGGGCCTGGGCGGCCAGTCGGTGTTCGTGGGGCAACGGGGCTGGACCGACCTGGTGGTCGAGGCGTGCAACGCCTCGGGCGACATGAGCCGCGACCTGGCCACCCTGCGGCTGATCGACGTGCTGCCGTCGCTGGATCCGTTCCTGCTGCGCGAACACCTGCGCCGCAACGGCGTGCTGGTGGCCAACTGCTATTTCGCCCTGTCGCTGGCCGACTACGAGAACATGCAGGGCTTCGTGACCATGGAGATCGCCCGGCTGATCGAGCTGGCCTATCGCGGGTCCGGCGGCGTCGGTCGCGCCCATGCCGCGCGCCTGGTCGAGGCCCTGCTGTCGACCGATGTCGACGAGCGCCTGGAGCCCCTGCGCGACACCCTGGTCATGGAAGGCGAGAGCTTCAAGGAAGGCGTCTTCAGCTGGAAGGGCTTCCTCTATTACAAGTGGATGCTGACCAAGCTGTGGCCGCAGCTGACCACGGTGGGCCAGGAGATCGGCCGTCTGCTGATCACCGGCAACAAGGACGCCGAGACCTCCAAGTTCATCGACGACAGCCGCCGCCGCCTGCAGGGCGGGGTGCTGGTCGAGCGGTCGGCGATCCTGCGCACGCTGAAGGTCTATGACGACGCTTTCGAGGACCTGATCGAGAACGGTCGCCCGACGGCCTTCCGCGACTTCCTGCTGCGCGCGCCCGAGATGTTCCTGTCGCTGGGCGAGCGGGTGGGCGTGATCTCGCACATCTCCAGCTACTGGCGGTACCGCTTCCCGCAGGGCGAGCCGCTGACGGTCGATGTCGAAGAGGCGATCGACATCTTCATGGACTTCGAGGCGGGCCTGTCAGTGCCGCTCAGCCTCTAGTGGGGGCGGACAAACTGACGCGGTTAACCCCTCTGGATCAATAAGCGGATTTTTACATTCTAGGCCTAGTGAAGGGGTCTGGTTTCGAGGAGTCTCGGGTCACGTGTTCGACGGGAACGTCCGCACAATTCAGCGTGTCGCCGCCAAGGTGCAACGGGTTATGGTCGTCGACCCCAACCCCGCGACCGCGCGCCTATTGGCCGAACAGCTACGTCCGCTGGGCGGCGTGCAGATCTTCGCCGCGCCGTCGGCGGAGAAGGGCTACGCCATGGCCCGCGCCACCGATCCGCAGCTGATCTTCGTCGAGCACGCCCAGAACGGCGTCGACGGCCTGGCCTTCACCCGCAAGATTCGCCGCAGCGACCTGCTGTGCCGCGAGGCTCCGGTGATCATGTGCACGGCCGAAGCCACCGCCGAGGCGATCTTCGGCGCCCGCGACGCCGGCGTGCACGAATTCATGCGCAAGCCCTTCAATCTGAAGGACCTGGAGCGCCGCCTGGAGGCGGTGACCCTGAAGCCGCGCGACTGGATCGAGGCCGTGGCCTATGTCGGTCCCGACCGTCGCCGCTTCAACTCGGCCGACTACAAGGGTCCGCGCAAGCGCAAGGCCGACGCGGCCGGCACGCCCGCCGCGCGCCTCTCCCAGGCTCTGCGCATCGTCAAATCCGCCGCCACCGCCCTGGACACCGATCCGGCCCAGGCCCGCCGCGCCCTGGTCGCCCAGGCCGTCGAGCTCAAGCGCGTGGGCGAGGCCGTCAAGGACTGCCGCCTGGTCGAGGCCGCCTCCGCGCTGGAAACCGTCATGGGCGCGGATCTCTCCGGCAGCGCCGCGCGGGTCGAGCTGGTCAAGCGCATCGACGCCCTGCTGGGCTTTATGAGCGGTGAGGATACGGGGCGAGCGGCTTAGGCTGGCGGAGCCGAAACCTCGTCCTTCGACAAGCTCAGGATGAGGTTTCTACGGATACCGCGTCAAAAGTAGTCCTCATCCTGAGCTTGTCGAAGGACGAGGACGGACCAAGAAAAAAGGCGGCGCCCTCACGGGCGCCGCCTTCTTCATGTCTAAGGTTCCTTAGAACGCCACGCGGGCGGTCAGTTGGAACACCGGGCCGGCCTTTTCGCGCTCCAGCTCGTACTCGTCGAAGTCACGGGTCTGCTGGCTGGCGATGGTGGTGAACTTGTTGAACGTCTCGCGCTTGTTGGCGTCCAGCAGGTTCGAGCCGGTCAGGCGGATGACCATGTTCTTGCCGACCCGCTTCTCGATGAAGGCTTCCAGGTCGGCGCCGTAGGTGGTCGTGACCTCTTCGCCGACGACGCGGCTATAGGCCTCGCCCTGCTTGCGATAGGTCATGCCGAACGAGGCGGCGAAGGTCGGGATGTCCTGGATGAAGCCGACGTTGAACACCGACTCGGCCTGGCTGTTGAAGCGGCGCTTGCCGAACTCGTCGCTGACCTCGGAGTCGAGGTACGAGTAGTTCAGGAACACGCCGGTGTTGTCCATGCCGATGAAGGACAGCGGGGTCGAGAGGTCGAACTCGATGCCGTACACCTTGCCGTCGCCCGTGTTGCGAGCCGAGAAGACCCAGGCGATGTCGCTGGGCGGATCATCGGCCGAACCACGGACGTTGGTGTTGTAGATCTCGAGCAGGTCCTTGATCTCGCGGTAGAAGACGTTGACGCCGAAGACGCCGTCACGACCCATGCGGCGCTCGTAGCCCGCGTCCAGGCCCCAGGCCTTTTCCGGCTCCAGGTCCGGGTTGCCGACGAAGTCGTTGGCGCCCAGTTCTTCTTCCAGCAGCACCGGCGACAGGTGCTGGAAGCTGGGGCGGCGCAGCGTGCGGGCGACCGAGGCGTAGATTTGATCGGCGGCCGTCAGGTTGTAGCGGATCGAGGCCGAGGGCAGCAGGACCTCGTACTTCTTCTCGGTCTCTTCACGCAGGACGTAGTCGTTGATCGTGACGTCCGTCGTTTCGTAGCGCAGGCCGGCTTCCCACTTGAAGCCGTTCGAGCGGCCCGACAGCATCACGTACGGGTCGATGCGGGTCTGCTCCAGGCGGGCCTTGCCGACGACCGAGAACGGGCCGTAGGCGGGCGGGCTGGCCGAGGGCAGGTTGTAGCGGTTGCGCGGCACTTCGCTGACGCGGCTGTCGCGGCGCTTGCCTTCGTACTGGACGCCGAACTCCAGGTCGGTGCTGGGCGACAGTTCGCGCTTGTGCTCCAGCTTGGCCGAGGCTTCATCGTCGGTGACGCGGGTCTTGGCGCGGTCGCCGGTGAAGCGGTCGCCGTCCGGGAACGGGGTCGAGTCGCGCAGATATTCGGTCTCGTACTCGAACTCGTACTCGTCGTTCTTGAACGCCGCGTAGCCCAGCTTCACGGTCGTCGTGCCGCCGGCCATCGGGAACTTGTACTTGCCGTTCAGCGAGTAGCTGTCCTGCTGGATGTCGACGTCGTTGTTGTTGATGGTCGACAGGTTGGCGTTGGTGTTGTTGCCGGTGTTGTACTCGATCGAGTCTTCGTCCTGGTAGCGGTCGGTGTGGACGTAGAAGCCGTTCATCGACAGCTGGCCGGGGCCGACCGGCACGTCGTAGGCGATGTTGAACGAGCTGTCGGTGCCGTTGCGCTTGTCGGTCTGGACTTCGTTGTTGTTCAGGGCCGCGCCGGGCTCGTCATAGCGCAGGCTCAGCTTTTCCTTGGGGTTGCGACGGCCTTGGACGTTGGCGCCGACCAGCAGACGGCCGGGGCCGACCTGACCGCCCCACACGCCGCCGAAGGCGCCGCGGATGCGCTTGTCGTCGAACATCAGGGCGCCGGCGCGGACATAGCCGCCGTCCAGGGCCAGGGCGTCACGCAGGACGATGTTCAGGGCGCCGGCGACGGCGTCGCCGCTGCGGTTGGCCGAGGCGCCGCGCGAGATCTCGATGTGGTCGATCAGTTCGGCCGGGATGCGGTCGACGAAGAACGACTGGTCGGCGCCGTTGCCGAACGCGCCCGACGACGAGCCCGAGCCCGGGACCTTTTCGCCGTTGATCAGGATCTGGGTGTAGGCCGGATCCAGGCCGCGCAGGCGCACGCCGTCCGATTCCAGCACGTCCGACAGGAACGAGACGCTGGGGACGCGCTTCAGGGCGTCGCCGACGGTCAGCGGCTCGAAGCGCTGGAAGTAGTCGAGACCGTAGTCGAGGACCGGGGCGGTCGACTCGCTGCGGTTGCGGTAGGCGATCTTGGCCTGGACGACGACCGCCGAAGCCAGGGTCGGCTCGTCGGCCGTGGCCATCGGCGCGTCTTCCGGAGCGGCCGTGGCGGCCGAGGCAATGGCCAGCGGCGCGAGCGCCGCCAGCGCGAAGAGCATGGTCTTCCGCATGAAATATCCCCTTTGTCTGCGCGCTCTTGTTTGAGCAGGCGCGCGTTCGCGTATGCGGGGCAGGGGATAGATTTCACGGTCCAGGTGGACCAGTGATGTTTGCTTGACGGTTTTGTTGCAGATTTTTGAAACGACGGCTCCAGCGCCGCTTAAGTAAAGCGCTTATTACTCGTTTTCCGGAGCGTTTATCGTCGGCTTTGCCTGATACGATATAACTATTACTTCGATCTCAAATGCGGCTAAAGCGTGGCCATAAGCCGTTGATCAGCGCTTTCCGGCGGGTCTTTGCAGCCAGTGGCGCAGGGCCCCATTGACCGGACCGGGCGCTTCCATCGGCGTCATGTGGCCGGTGCTGGGGATCACCAGCAGGTGCGAGCAGCCGATCGCCTTGGCCATCTCGTGATGGCCCGGCGCGGGGGTGATCTGGTCGTTTTCCCCGACGATAATGACCAAAGGGACACGCAGGGCCCGCAGCGCCGCCTCGCCGTCTTCGCGCTCCAGGCTGTTCTGGCGCAGGAAGACGTCGCGGCCCAGGCGCTGGGTCATGTCGACGATGCGGCCGGTCAGGTCGGTGTCGTCCAGGCGCGAGGCGTCGACATAGGACTTCATGATCGCCTGGCCGATGCCGATGAAGGTCTGGCCCTTGGCGGCGGCCTTGTTCAGCGCCTTGCGCTGGGCAGCGCGCTCGGGCGTGTCGACGCGGATCGAGGTGTCCAGCAGGGCCAGCCGCTCGATGCGTTCCGGCGCGATCCGGGCGATCTCCTGGGCCACGTAGCCGCCCATCGAGAACCCGGCCAGGGCGAAGGTCGGCTCGGCCTTCTCCAGCACGCTCTGCGCCATCTCGCGCAGGGTGGCGTAGGGGGCGAGATCCGGGACCCAGATGCGGGCGACATCGGCCAGGCCGCTGATCTGGTCGCGCCACAGCTCGGCGTCGTTGAGCAGGCCGGGCAGCAGGATCAGCTGGGGCAGGGGAGTCGCGTCGGTCATCTGGGCCTTATAGACTCAGAACGGTTCGTCCGTCGTCCGCGCGGCGGCGATGGCCAGCTCGTGGTCCGCCAGCGGCAGCAGGTCGCTGGCGCGCTGGGTGAACTCCAGGCCGTGGGCGTCGACATAGGCGCGGTCGACCTCGCCGCCGGGCTTGGGATCGATGATCTTCTCGCCGTCCCAGAACACCGCGTGGCCCGTGCCCGGGAGGGTGGGCGACAGCACGCCGACGATGCCGGGGCTCGCCCACAGCATGTAGATGCCGCTCAGCAGCATGAAGCCCCAGCCGTGGGCCACGCTGCGCAGGATCGAATGGCTCATCGGGCCCTGGACCGGGAACGCGGGATCGTGGGCCAGCGCGGCGGCGACCACGTCCTCGTACGAACGGCCGGTCAGCATCGCCAGGACGCAGATCATGCAGTCGTCGGGCGTGCGCTGGTAGACGGCCGGCTGACCGGTATGGGCGCAGGTCAGGGTCATGGCGGAGGTCTTGTAGACCATCGGACCCGAAACGAAAAAGGGGCGCTCCGAAGAGCGCCCCTTTCCGTCTCACTGGCGTGAGCGGTGTGGCTTACGCATCGACCATGTTCTTGGCGACGGCCGCCTCGCGCATGTTCTTTTGCAGCTTTTCGAACGCCCGGACTTCGATCTGACGGACCCGTTCACGGCTGACGCCGTATTGGGCGGCCAGTTCTTCCAGGGTGGTCGGGTCGTCCTTCAGGCGGCGCTCGGTCAGGATGTGGCGCTCGCGGTCGGTCAGTTCGACCATCGCTTCTTCCAGAAGCGACATCCGCAGCGACTTTTCCTCGTTCTCGGCGACGACGGTCTCTTGGCTGACTTGGTCGTCGTCGGCCAGCCAGTCCTGCCACTCGCTTTCGCCGTCGGCGCGCAGCGGCGCGTTCAGCGAGGCGTCGGGGCCCGACAGGCGGCGGTTCATCGAGATGACTTCGCTGTCCAGCACGCCCAGCTTGGTGGCGATCTGGCTGACCTGGTCAGGATGCAGGTCGCCTTCCTGGAAGGCGGCGATCTGGCTCTTGGCCTTGCGCAGGTTGAAGAACAGCTTCTTCTGCGCGGCGGTCGTGCCCATCTTCACCAGCGACCACGAGCGCAGGATGTATTCCTGGATCGAGGCGCGGATCCACCACATGGCGTAGGTGGCCAGGCGGAAGCCCTTGTCGGGCTCGAACTTCTTGACGGCCTGCATCAGGCCGACATTGCCTTCCGAGATCACTTCGCCGATCGGCAGGCCGTAGCCGCGATAGCCCATGGCGATCTTGGCCACGAGGCGCAGGTGCGAGGTGACCATCTTGTGGGCGGCGGCCGAGTCCTGATGCTCTTTCCAACGCTGGGCGAGCATGAACTCCTCGTCCTTGGGCAGCATCGGGAACTTGCGGATCTCGGTGAGATAACGCGACAAGCCGCCGTCCGGCGACATCACCGATAGAGAATTCACGGCCATACTTCTTATATCCCCTTGCGGTGTGCGGATCCGCTCGCCGTTCGCGCGCGATCATCCCCCACACGAGAGGATAGATAGTTCGCAAGGCGGCGGTTGGAAGGGCGGTAACGCATTTGTAATGTCCGAGTTCACGGCTGGGATATTGTACAAATCGGGCGACAGTTTGCTCAGCCGATTTCCGTAGTTCACTGTTCCGGAAATCGAGGGGAGTCGCACCGCCATGATCCGTTTCATTCTCCGCATCCTGATCGCCGCCGCCGGCCTGTGGCTGTCGGATCGCCTGATTACCGGCGTCGTCGTCCAGGGGGTCACCACCCTGCTGCTGGCCGGCTTGCTGCTGGGCGTCGTCAACGCCATCGTCCGACCGATCGTGACGGTGCTGACCTTCCCGCTGACGCTGCTGACCCTGGGCCTGTTCCTGCTGGTGGTGAACGCGGCGATGATCGGCCTGGTGTCCCTGATCGTGCCCGGCATGCAGGTCCACGGCCTGTGGGCGGGCGTACAGGCGGCGGTGGTGACCGGCGTCGTCAGCTGGATCGGCCAGGTGCTGCTGGGGGACGCCAAGCGGGAGCGCGAATAGAAGCGACGTCGCGGCACGCTCGACGCGGGCCGCGATCGGCGTAACCTCGGTCTCCGGGAGGAAGCCGAGATGAAGATCACCGGCGTCAATCACCTGGCTCTGGTCTGTCGCGACATGGCGCAGACCGTCAGGTTCTATTCCGAGGTGCTGCAGATGCCCCTCGTGAAGACCGTGGCCCTGCCGGACGGCGGCCAGCACTTCTTCTTCGACTGCGGCGGCGGGTCGTGCCTGGCCTTCTTCTGGTGGCCCGAGACGCCGCCGGCCGCGCCGGGGATCGCCTCGGTGAAGAGCTTCCCGGCCGACTCCAAGACCGCCGTGGGCTCGATGAACCACGTGGCCTTCACGGTCGACGAGGCCGACCTCGAAGCCTGCCTGGAGCGCCTGCAGGCGGCGGGCGTGCCGGCCTTCCCGATGGTGGTCAATCACGACGACAGCGAGATGGGCGTGGCGCGCAAGCTGCATCCCGGCGTCTTCGTGCGCTCGGTCTATTTCACCGATCCCAACGGCATCATGATGGAGCTGGCCGCCTTCACCCGCGACTTCGGGCCCGAGGACGTCAAGCACGAGCCGGCGCGCGCCACGGTGGACGCTTAAGGTGCCGCGCCTGCGCGAAGTCCCTCGGAGCGAGGTAACCGACAAAGGGACGCTGAAGCTCTACGACCTGCTGTTCGGCGACCGCGATCCTGTCGCCGAACCCGGAACGGCCACCGGCACGCGCGGCGACTGGTGGACGGTCTTCGCCAATAGCCCCGACGTACTGCGCCACGCCGCCCAAGGTTTCGCCCTCTATCGTGACCCCGCCCGCAAGATCGACCCGGTGCTGCGCGAGCTGGCCCAGACCCGGACCGGCTGGACGCGCGGCAGTCAGTTCGTGTTCTCCCAGCACTGCAAGTCGCTGCGCGGCCTGGGCGTGCCCGAGGACAAGATCGCCGCCGTGCCGCACTGGCAGATCTCGGAGGTATTCGAACCGCGCGAGCGGGCGGTGCTGGCCTATGCCGACGGCTTGGTGCTGGACGGCGGCCGCATCGCCGACGGCGTGTTCGCCGCGCTCAAGGCGTTCCTGACCGACGAAGAGATCCTGGAGCTGACCTACATCACCTGTCTCTATGAGATGCACGCGGTGATGAGCCGGGCCCTGCGCACCGAGTTCGACGACCGCGAGGAGCCCATCGTCGAGGTCGCCGCGCCCGACGACTTCAAGGCCCGAGACTTCATGGATACCGGGCGCTAGTTTCGGGTCACTCTTAAAAGTAGATAAGCACTGTAAATAGCGCGGCAAACACTGTGACAACCCTATGAAGTTTTGGCGAAATGAAGGGCTCCAAGCGGGGCCATTAGCGCCCCGTTAGTCAGGAAATGGTCCCTGCCACCCGTAAGTGGAGGCGTACCATGTTCACCTTGCGGGACACCGTTTCTTCGCTGGCGCCGGCGCGCCAGGATGATCTCGGCAAGTCGCTGTATGAGCGGTTCCGTGAGGAGCCCGACACCCTGATCGTGCCTGTGCTCGACGCCGAGGACCGGCCGATCGGCATTGTCGAGCGCAACGCCTTCTTCCTGCGCATGGCCGCCGAGTACGGCCGCGCGCTGTACGCCAATCGCCCGATCTCGACGCTGATGGACCGCGAGCCGCTGGTCGTCGACGCCAATACCGAGCTGGCGGCCTTCACCACCGACAGCCTGTCGTACCGCGCCTCGGACTTGCTGCGCGGCTTCATCGTCACCGAGGACGGCCGTTATCTGGGCGTCGGCACGGTGCTGGGCCTGCTGCAGGCTGCCAACGAGACCAACCGCCGGGGCGTCGAGGCCCTGGCCGCCGCCAAGGCCGATGTCGAGCGCGCCCAGACCTTCATGACCGCCATCGTCGAGGCCATGCCCGCCATGGTGTTCGTCAAGCGCGCCGACGACCATCGCTACGTGCTGCTGAACCGCGCCGGCGAGAAGACCCTGGGCTTCAAGCGCGATGAGGTGATCGGCAAGACCGATGCCGACATCCACGACGCCGAGCTGGCGGCGATCTATGTCGAGCGCGACCGCGAAGTGCTGGAGTCCGGCGAAGTCCGCGTCGTCGAGGAAGACCACGTGCCGCGCAAGGACGGCGGCATGGCCATCCTGCGCACCAAGAAGATCGCGCTGTGCAACGCCGACGGCGTGCCGGAATATCTGCTGGGCGTCTCGGAAGACATCGCCGAGCGCAAGCGGGCCGAGGCCCAGATCGCGCGCCTGGCCCACTACGATCCGCTGACCGAGCTGCCCAACCGCGTGCTGTTCCAGAAGTCGCTGTCCGACGCCCTGGCCCGCCGCGCCCGCAAGGGCGACGAGCTGGCCGTGCACTTCATCGACCTGGACCGCTTCAAGACCGTCAACGACACCCTGGGCCACCCGCTGGGCGACGCCTTGCTGCGCGAGGCCGCCGAGCGCCTGCGCGGCTGCGTGCGCGAGGGTGACACCGTGGCCCGTCTGGGCGGCGACGAGTTCGCCGTGGTCCAGAGCGGCCTCAAGGACATGGGCGGGGCCACCCGCCTGGCGGGCCGCATCGTCGAGGCGATGTCGCAGCCGTTCGACCTGCAAGGCCACCACGTGGTGATCGGCGCCAGCGTCGGCGTCGCCGCCGCGCCCTCGGACGGCGAGGACGCCGACGAGCTGCTCAAGAAGGCCGACATGGCCCTGTACCGCGCCAAGGCCGACGGCCGCGGCGCCTTCCACTTCTTCGAGCGCGCCATGGACGAGCAGCTGCAAGCCCGCCGCGCCCTGGAGCTGGACCTGCGCCGCGCCCTGACGGCCGGCGAGTTCGAGCTGTTCTACCAGCCGCTCTACAATCTGGGCGCCGAGCAGGTGACGGGCTGCGAGGCCCTGCTGCGCTGGCGCCACCCCGAGCGCGGCATGGTCTCGCCGGCCGACTTCATCCCGCTGGCCGAGGAGATCGGCCTGATCGTCCAGCTGGGCGAGTGGGTGCTGCGCACCGCCTGCGCCGAGGCCGCCAAGTGGCCCTCGCACGTGCGCCTGGCGGTCAACCTGTCGCCGGCCCAGTTCCGCGACCGCGGCCTGGTGCGCACCGTCGTCTCGGCCCTGGCCGCCTCAGGCTTGCCGGCCCAGCGGCTGGAGCTGGAGATCACCGAGTCGGTGCTGCTGCAGGACAGCCAGGCCAACATGACCATGCTGCATGACCTGAAGGCCCTGGGCGTGCGCATCTCGATGGACGACTTCGGCACGGGCTACAGCTCGCTGAGCTATCTGCGCAGCTTCCCGTTCGACAAGATCAAGATCGACCAGACCTTCGTCCGCGACATCCTGGAAGACAGCGACGCCATGGCCATCATCAAGGCCGTTCTGGACCTGGGCTCGTCCATGGGCATCGTCACCACGGCCGAGGGCGTCGAGACCCTGGAACAGCTGAACGCCCTGCGCGGCCAGGGCTGCGCCGAGATCCAGGGCTACTTCATCAGCCGCCCGGCCCCGGCCAGCGAGATCGCCAAGCTGCTCGGCATCACGGCCGCCTCGGCCGCCGAAGCCGCCGCGCCGGTGATCACCTTCGCCCCGAAGGAAGAGCCCGCGCCGCAGACGCAAGGCGCCAAGCGGGCGGCGTCCTAGGCCACCCGCTTCAGCGCCGCGCCCAGGTCCTCGACCATTTCGGGCGTGGTCGCCCACGAGCACATGAAGCGCACGGTGCCGTCCAGGAACCGGTAGACGAACCAGCCCTCGCCGCGCAGGCGCTCCAGGGTGGGTTCGTCCATCTCGACGAAGATGCCGTTGGCCTCGACGGGGTGTTTGATCTCGAAGGGCATCAGGCCGGCCAGCTTTTGCGCCATGGCGTTGGCGTGGGCCGCGCGGGCCGCCCAGGGACCCGTGCCGCCGTCCTCGCCCAGCAGGCCCAGCCACGGGGCGGCCAGGAAGCGGCCCTTCGACACCAACTGGCCGGCGTGCTTGAGGCGCGCGTCCAGGCGGCGGGCGTGGTCGGGGTTGAGGAACACCACGGCCTCGGTCGGCGTCGAGCCAGCCTTGGTGCCGCCCATGACGAGAATGTCGACGCCCATCTTGGCCACGCTCTTCAGGTTGAAGCCGGCGGCCACGGCGTTGGCCAGGCGGGCGCCGTCCAGGTGGACGCCGTAGCCCTTGGCCTTCACCGGCGCGACCAAGGCGCGCAGTTCGGCTTCCGAATAGACCGTGCCGTATTCCGTGGCGGTGGTCAGGGACAGGGCGTTGGCCGGCTGGTTGTACGAGACCTCGGGGCGGGCGAGGGCGGCTTCCAGCGCCGACAGCGCGATCTTGCCCGAGGCGCCGGGCAGGCCGATCAGGCCCACGCCCTGGCCGAAGAAGCCGGGAGCGCCGGTCTCGTCGGTGCAGATGTGGGCGTGTTCGTGGGCCAGCACCGCCTCGTGCGGCTGGGCGAGCAAGGTGAGCGCGAAGGCGTTGGCCGCCGTGCCCGAGGCGGTGAAGCGTACTTGGGCGTCCGCATCCAGCAGGGCGCGGATGCGGTCGGCGGCGGCCTTGCTGACGTGGTCCGTGCCATAGCCGGAAGCCGTCCCAACATTGGCGGCGACCAGCGCCTCGATGACTTCGGGCATCGCGCCCGCCACGTTGTCGGAAGCAAAGTCGTAGCGGGCCATGGGGGCGCGAACTCCTGGAAGGAACTGCGCCGGGCATGCCATGGCGAAGGTCGAGGCGTCTAGAGTTCCCGCGCCCAGCTCCGCACGTCCTCGACGAACAGCCCTGGCTCCTCCATTGCCGCGAAGTGGCCGCCGCGCGGCTGGTCGGTCCAGCGGGTGATGTTGTAGGCCCGGTCGGCCCACGAGCGGGGCGGGGGCTTGTAGATGCTCTCGCCAGGGAAGTTGGCAAAGGCGGTCGGGGTCTCGCAGCGCTGGCCCTGGGCCAGGACGGGGCCGCCTTCCTCCAGCAGGGCGCGGTAGTACCAGGCGCCGGTCGTGAAGCTGCCGGTCATCACGTACAGCATGAGGTTGGTCAGCAGCTGGTCGCGGGTGAACACCTGCTCGAACGGCTTGGCCGACAGGTCGGCCCAGTCGTGGAAGCGCTCCAGGATCCAGGCGGCCTGGCCGACAGGGTTATTGGCGCCCAGCCACGCCACCGACTGCGGCTTGCTCGCTTGCAGGCGGAAATAGGCGCCCCACAGATCCATCTGCGCGCCGAAACCGGTGATCCAGGCGATCTCCTCCGGCGTCGTCGGCGGGCCGTGCGGGCGCAGGCCGATCATGTTGAGGTGGATAGCCTTCACGTGCGCGGCATGGTCCAGGCCCAACCACGAGGTGACGAGCCCGCCCCAGTCACCGCCTTGGGCGAGATAGGTCTCGTAGCCGAGCTGGCCCATCAGCGTGTCGAACATCCGCGCTGTCGCCCGCTGGCCCAGCGGCCGCTTGGGCTTGCCTGAGAACCCGAAGCCCGGCAGCGACGGGATGACGAGGTCGAAGGCGTCGGCCGCATCGCCGCCGTGGCGCGACGGGAAGGCCAAGGGCTCGATGGCGTCCCAGAACTCGAAGTGGCTGCCCGGCCAGCCATGGCTGATCAGCAGCGGCCGTTTGCCCTGCGCCTCGCCGACCACATGGACGAAGTGGATGTCGAGGTCTTCGATGGTCGTCGTGAATTGCGGGAAGCGGTTGAGGTTGGCCTGCGCCGCCGCGACGTCGAACCCGTCGGTCCAGTAGCCGCAGAGGTCCTTCAGGAAGTCGGCGTCGCACCCATAGGCCCAACCGCCGCCTTCCGGCGCGGGCGGGAACTCGTAGGCGCGGACCTGGGTAAGGACCTTGTCGACAGCCTCGCGGCTCCACTCGACCTTGAACGGCGTCATGACGGGCCTCCCTTGTTTCGAAGGAGCCTCCGCTCGCTTACGTGACGGCGGTCAATAGAGCTCCGAACTCCCCCAACCCGTCATCCTGCGCTTTATGCGCGGGACCCATTTGTCCGCCGCAGGTGCAGTGCGGGCTCACGCTCTCACGTGGAAGCTGAACCATGGGTCCCGCGCATAAAGCGCGGGATGACGGTTGGGGGAGGGGTGGGGGCTAAACCTGCCGAGGCACGGGCGTCCAGTTCATCACCTGATCGTACAGATCATCCCAGCGTGGATTATCCTGCTCGATCAAATTGATCTTCCACTGCCGTGGCCATTCCTTTAGCCGCTTCTCGCGATGAATGGCCACGGTCATGTCCTCGTGGGTCTCGTACCAGACGAGCCGCGTCAGCCCATACTTCTGGGTGAAGCCTTTCAGCTGCTTCTCGCGATGCTGGACGACCCGAGCCTCGAACATGCTCGTCACACCGACGTACAGCGTGCCGTGGGGTTTATTCGTCATGATGTAGACAGCGATGGAGGCGTCGCGCGGGACCATGTCGCGAGCTTGAGTGTGCTCGCGATGAAATCAACCCTTGGGTGCGAATCTCAAGCCGCCGCCAGGAACTTCATCCGCACCTTCGGCCACAGCATGTTCACCGCCAGGCCGGTCAGCACCAACGCCGCCGCGATCAGCTTCCACGCCGGCAGGCCCTCGCCCAGCAACAGCGCCGAGGCGCTCATGCCGAACACCGGCACCAGCAGGGCCATCGGGGTCACCGTCGCGGCGGGGTGGCGGGCCAGCAGCCAGCCCCAGGCGGCGTAGCCGAACATGGTGTTGCCCACGGCCTGCCAGGCGACGGCCAGCCAGGTGGTGAAGCCCGCGCCCGTCACGCCCTTGACGATGGCCGGCCAGCCCTCCAGCCACAGGGACATGGCGAAGAGCGGCGGGATCGAGAACAGGCTGGCCCAGACCACATAGCCCAGCATGTTCACAGGGCCGGCCTGGCGCGCCACGATGTTGCCGCCCGACCAGCTCAGCGCGGCCAGCAGGCCCAGGGCGACGCCCAGCGGCGTGGCCGCGCCGCCGCCATGGGCGGCGATGACCACGATGCCGGCGACGGCCAGCACCAGGGCGGCGATCTGGAAGCCCTGGATCCGCTCCTTGCTGATCCACATGGCCATGCCGATGGTGAAGAACACCTGGGTCTGAAGGATCAGCGACGCCAGGCCCGGCGAGATCGAGCCCTTCATGGCCACGAACAGCAGACCAAACTGCCCCGCGCCGATCAGCAGGCCATAGGCCGCCAGGTTGCTCCACGACACCGCCGGGCGCTTGACGAAGAACACCATGGGGACCAGCACCATGCAGAAGCGCAAGGTTGCGAACAGCAGCGGCGGCAGGTGGTTCAGGCCGATGCGGATGACCACGAAGTTGGTGCCCCACACCGCGACTACGGCCAGGGCCAGCAGGAAGTGGCGCAAGGGCAGGGGCGCGGCAGTCGACATCGAGGTTCCAATCGCAAGCTGGACTAGCCTCGACTTGGGCCTTCAGGCCCGGCGTCGCAACGGAAACATTGTTCCCGTGACAATCAGGGCGCGGAGATCCCCAGGCCTTTGACCAGGGTCTGAGAGGCCAGCTGGCGCAGCTTCACCGGGTCGATCGTCGGCGCCAGCTTGCCGGTCAGCTGCAGCATCAGCATGCCGTGCAGCACCGACCAGAAGAGGTGGCCGATCAGCTCGGCGTCGCCTTCCAGCTGGTCCGCCTGGATCATCGCCTCGATGTGGATGGTCATGGTGCGGCGGGCGCGGACGATGGCGGTTTGCAGCTGCGGATAGTCGCCCTCGGTCGGCTGGTTCAGGTCGAACATCAGGCGGTAGGCCTGGGGCTCGGACAGCGCGAAGTCGACATAGGCCTGGCCGGCGTCGCGCGAGCGGCGCAGCGGATCGGCGGCCGCGGCCATGGCCGCTTCCAGCCGGGCGGCGAAGCGGGCGAAGGCGGCGGCGCGGACGGCCGCCAGGATGGCGTCCTTGTCCTTGAAGTAGCGGTAGGGGGTCATCGGGCTGACGCCCAGGGCCTGGGCCAGCTCGCGCATGGTCACGGCCTCGATGCCGCGCTCGGCGAACAGCTGCTCGGCCGCCTCGCATAGGCGGACGCGAAAGGCTTCGACGTCTTCGGAGGACAGGACGCGGGGCAAGCAAGAATCCCGATTGACTCGACCATTCGCTTACAACATAAATTTACACTGTAAACAATAACCCATTGGGAGAGCGACCATGGACGGCGATGTGCGTATCAATCCGTTTCTCTCAGGCAATTTCGCGCCGGTGCGCAGCGAGGACGACTTCGCGCTGGAGGTCTGGGGCGACCTGCCGCAAGGCCTGAAGGGCACGCTTTACCGCAACGGCCCCAACCCGCAGTTCGACCCGCGCGACGCCAACTATCACTGGTTCGTCGGCGACGGCATGCTGCACGCCTTTACGGTGGAGGGCGGCCAGGTCCGCTACCGCAACCGCTGGGTCCGCACCAACAAGTGGCGGATGGAGCGCGACGCGGGGCAGGCGCTGTGGGGCAGCTGGGGCAACCCGATGACCACCGACCCGTCGGTGCTGGGTGTCGCGTCCGAAGGGGCGATGAACACCAACATCATCCAGCATGGCGGTCACCTGCTGGCGCTGGAGGAGGCCCATGCGCCGTTCGAGATGAGCGGTCCGGACCTGGAAACCCTGGGCGCCTACGACCTGGGCGGCAAGGTCACCGCCCACCCCAAGGCCTGCCCGATCACCGGCGAGCTGGTGTTCTTCGCCTATGCCGACGACCCGATGCCGCTGTCGAACAAGGTCAGCTGGGGCGTCGCCGACAAGGACGGCAAGCTCCTCAAGCGCGAGATCTTCGAAGCGCCGTACTGCTCGATGATCCACGACTGCATCGTCACCGAGCACTACATCGTCATTCCCGTCCTGCCCCTGACCGGCAGCCTGCCGCGCGCCATGAGCGGCAAGCCGGTCTTCGCCTGGGAGCCCGAGGTGGGCGGCCACTTGGCGGTGATCCGGCGGGATCAGGGCGTGGCCAGCCTGCGCTGGATCGAGGTCCCGGCCTGCTACGCGTTCCACGTCATGAATGCGTTCGAGCAGGGCGAGACGATCGTCGCCGACGTCATGCGCTACGCCTCCGCGCCGCTGTTCCCCAACGCCGACGGGACCAAGGGCGAGAACGCCGCCGCCTATCTGACGCGCTGGACGATCGACCTGGCGGCCGGCGCCGTGACCGAAGTCCAGTTGGACGACACGGCCGGCGAGTTCCCGCGCTTCGACGAACGCTTCGCCGGCATGGCCTATCGCCACGGCTGGTTCGTCGGCCAGAGCCTGAAGCCTGGCGACTTCCGCTCCAACATCGTGGCCCATGTCGACTTGGTCGCTGGCACACGGAAGACCTGGACCGTGCCGCAGGGCGACGCGATCTCCGAAGCCGTCTTCACCCATGCTGGCGACGGCGCGGCGGAGGGAGAAGGCTGGCTGACGGCGGTGATCTATCGCCAGGCCGACGACGTCTCGGAGTTCGTGGTGTTCGACGCCCAGGCGGTGGAGAACGGCCCGATCGCCGGCGCCAGGCTGCCGCGCCGCGTGCCGTTCGGCTTCCACGGCCAGTGGGTCAGCGCCTGACCTCAAACGCACGTTTGACTTGCCGCGTGGCCTCCCGCTAACTCCCCGAAACAGCATGGGAGGCCGCCATGGCCTGGGACTTCGTCGTCGCCAAGACCGACCTGCGCCGCAGCGAATTCCACGACGTGGAGCCGCCGCCGCTGGCGGACGGCCAGGTCCGCCTAGCCATCGAGAGCTTCGCCCTGACGGCCAACAACATCACCTATGCCGTGTTCGGCGAGATGATGAAGTACTGGGACTTCTTCCCTGGCCCAGACGGCTTCGGACGGGTGCCGGTGTGGGGGCATGCCAGGGTCGAGGCCTCGGCGCATCCGGACATCGTGGTGGGCCAGCGGTTCTACGGCTACTGGCCGATGTCGACGCACCTGACCGTTCAGGCCAAGCCCGGCAAGAGCGGTTTCACGGACGTGGCGGCCCATCGCCAGCCCTTGCCGCCGGTCTACAACCAGTACCAGGCGGTGGGCGCCGAGGATGCGCTGGAGGCGCACCGGGCGCTGCTGCAACCGCTGTTCATCACCGCCTTCCTGATCGACGACCAGTTCGACGAGCACGGCTTCTACGGCGCCAAGAGCGTGATCCTGTCCAGCGCCTCGTCCAAGACGGCGATCGGCCTGGCGGCGCTGTTGAAGAAGCGGGGTGGGGTGACCGTGGTGGGCCTGACCTCGCCGCGTAACCGGGCGTTCGTCGAGGGGCTGGGGTTCTACGATCAGGTGGTGCTGTACGACAATCTGGCCAGCGCGCCGATCGAAGGGCCGGCGGCGTTCGTGGACTTCGCGGGCGATGCGGCGGTGTTGGCGGCCGTACACAACCGGTTCGGGGGTGAGCTGAAGGCCTCGATCCTGGTGGGCGGCACGCATTGGGAGGCGCCGCGTGGTGGCGGGGCCCTGCCGGGTCCGACGCCGGCGTTCTTCTTCGCGCCGGATCGGGTGGCCAAGCGGCAGAAGGACTGGGCGCCGGGCGAGTTCGAACAGCGCTACGGCTCGGCCTGGGCGGGGTTTGTCGCGGATGCGCCGCGGTGGCTGACGGTCGAGATCGGCCAGGGCCGCGAGGCGATGCAGGCGGCGTATCTGGCGCAGGTGGAGGGCGGGACTTCCCCGGAGGTCGGGGTGGTGCTGAAGCCGTAGCGAGTAGCGCGTCGCGTTCAATTTCTCCTCCCCCGTCTGGGGGAGGTGGCGCGCCCGCGCAGCGTGGCGTGACGGAGGGGGCCAGTCATGAGTCGGCCGGCGCTGGCCCCTCCACCGCCTTCGGCGGTCCCCCTCCCCCAAAAGGGGAGGAGAGGGTATCCCTCAGGCTGCGACGCGGCCTTCTTCATCCAACGTCACACCCAATCGTTCGCGGAGCGCAGTCGCCCCCTCCGTGGTCAACCGCACCGCCCGGCCCTTCGCCTCCAACGCCAACCACCCCCGCGCGCTCATTGCCTCCAGCAACTTCACCCCCAGCGGCCCGGCCAGGTGATGCCGCCGCTCGGTCCAGTCCAGGCACTGCCGCGCCACGCCCCTTGGCGAGCGCAGGGCGTCGACCTTCACGCCCAGCTCCTCGAACCAGGCGCGGCCCTCCGGCGTCACGTCATAGAGCTTCTCCGCCGCCGGCCGGATCAGGTCCCGATCGACCAGCGCCTCGCACACCCGCACCCCCAGCCGCCCCGCCAGGTGCCCGTAGCAACACCGCGCATCCCGCAGCGCCCGAGCCTTGGGCGAGCGCGGGATCTCCAGCGACCGCACCGGCGTGGCCAGCACCGACAGCGCCTCGATCGCATGCGCCACCTCGGCCGAGGCCAGGCGGTAGTACCGATGCCGCCCCTCGCGCTCGACCGCCAGCAGGCCGCCGTCGACCAGCTTGGAAAGGTGGTTGCTGGCCGCCTGGGCGGTGACGCCGGCCGCCCAGGCCAGGGCGCTGGCGGGCTGGGCGCGGCCGTCCTGCAGGGCCTGCAGCATGGCGGCGCGGGTCGGGTCGCCGATCAGGGCGGCGGGGGTGGCGATATTGGCGTCCATATTCGCATCATACGGCGATCGCCGACGGAATGGTTCATCGGCGCGTGTAGCATCCGGGCGGCGGATCGGGGCATGTCCAGGACCATGAGTAACGCACGCCTGCCCTGGATCACCGCCGCCGCCAGCTTCGGCTTCTTCGTCACCCAGCTGGACGTGACCATCGTCAATGTCGCGCTGGACGCCATCGGCGCGGCCTTCCACGCCCCGACGGCGCAGCTGCAATGGGTGGTCGACGCCTACATTCTGGCCTTGGCGGCCATGCTGCTGTCGGCCGGCGCGATCGGCGACCGGGTGGGGCCGCGCCGGGCGTTCGTGGCGGGGCTCGTGCTGTTCGGCGTGACCTCGGCGGCGTGCGGGTTCGCCATGAGCCCCCTGGCGTTGATCCTGGCCCGCGCGGCGCAAGGCGCGGCGGGTGCGCTGTTGATCCCGCCGTCCCTGGCCCTGATCGCCCATGCCGCGCACGGCGATAACAGTAAGCGCGCCTCGGCCGTCGGCTGGTGGACCGCCGCCGGCGGGGTGTCGATCGCCCTGGGCCCCGTGCTGGGCGGCCTGCTGGTCGAGACCCTGGGCTGGCGCTGGGTGTTCTTCGTCAACCTGCCGGTCTGCGCTTTGGGCGCGGTCCTGACGCTGCTGGTCGCGCCCGACGCGCCGGCCAAGCCCAAGGTCCCGTTCGACATTCCCGGCCAGGCCCTGGCGGTGGCGGCGGTGTCGCTGCTGGTCGGCGGCCTGATCGAGGGCGGGCACCGAGGTTGGGGCGGGGCGCCCTTGCTGGCCCTGGTCGCCGGGGTGCTGCTGGCGGCCGCCTTCGTGCTGTTCGAGCGCCGCGCGGCCCATCCCGCCATGCCGCTCAGCGTCTTCCGCAAGCGCCCGGCCTGGACGGCGGTGGTCGTCGGCTCGGCGCTGAACTTCACCTACTACGGCCTGATCTTCGTGCTGGGCCTCTACATGCTGCGCGCCCTGCACTGGGCGCCGGCCAAGGCGGGCCTGGCCTTCCTGCCGCTGACGGCGACCTTCATCGTCTCGAACCTGCTGAGCGGCGGCCTGGTGGCCCGCTTCGGCGCGCGGACGGTCACCACGGGCGGCGTACTGCTGGCCGCCTGCGGCTACGCCCTGACGGCGCGGCTGGGGACGGGCAGCGACATGCTCGAGATGCTGCCCGGTTTCGCCCTGATCCCCGGCGGCATGGGCCTGGCCATCCCCGCCCTGACCAGCGGCCTGCTGGCCAGCGTCGACAAGCACGACGCCGGCGCGGCCTCGGGCGCGCTAAACGCCTGCCGCCAGGTCGGCGGCGCGGCCGGCGTGGCGATCTTCGGCGCGCTGGCGGGGACGGACGTGGTGGCCGGTCTGCACGTCTCGGGCCTGAGCGCGGCGGTTCTGCTGATCGGCGCGGCGGCGGTGGCGGGGCTGCCTACGCGGAAATAGAAAACGCCCGCTCCGGTCTCCCGGAGCGGGCGTCCTAAACTCAGCGGGGCCTAGAGGCTCACTTCACCAGCGAGCCGTGGCACTGCTTGAACTTCTTGCCCGAGCCGCAGGGGCAGGCGCTGTTGCGGTTGGTGCGGTCCCAGCCTTCCGGCAGGGCCGAGACGGGCAGGGCTTCGCGTTGTTGCGGCGACAGGCCGTCGGGAATGGCGCCGGCGACGGCGGCGTTCTCACCGGTCAGCGGGTCCAAGTGGACCTCGACCAGGTTGTCCAGCGATTGGTGCGGGACTTCCGGCTCGGCATAGGCGATCTCGACCGTCATCAGCCAGCGGGTGGTGTTGGTGCGCAGGTCGCCCAGCAACTTCTCGAACAGCGAGAAGGCTTCGGTCTTGTACTCGTTCAGCGGATCACGCTGGCCGTAGCCGCGCAGGCCGATGACGTTGCGCAGGTGGTCCAGGTGCATCAGGTGCTCGCGCCACTGCAGATCGATCATCTGCAGCAGGAAGTTCTTCTCGACCGAGCGCATTTGCTCGGGCGTGATGATTTCTTCGCGCTGGGCGGCGTAGGCGTCGGCCGCCTTCTGGATGCGGTCCTTGATCTCTTCGTCGGCGATGCCTTCCTCGGCGGCCCACGTCTCGATCGGCAAATCGAGGCCCAGGATCGACTGGACGCGTTCCTTCAGGCCGTCGATGTCCCACTGCTCGGCATAGGCCTTGGGCGGCAGGTGACGGGCGACCAGGTCGTCGATCGTGTCCTGGCGCATCTCGGCGATGATGTCCGAGAGGTCGGTCGACTCCATGAACTCCTGGCGCTGCTCGAACACGGCCTTGCGCTGGTCGTTGACGACGTCGTCGTACTTCAGGAGGTTCTTGCGGATCTCGTAGTTGCGCTGCTCGACGCGCTTTTGCGCCGTGGCGATGGCGTTGTTCAGCCACTTGTGGGTGATCGCCTCGCCTTCCTGGACGCCGAAGGTGCGCATGATCGCGTCCAGGCGCTCGCCGGCGAAGATGCGCAGCAGATCGTCCTCGCACGACAGGAAGAACTTCGAACGACCCGGGTCGCCCTGACGGCCGGTGCGGCCGCGCAGCTGGTTGTCGATGCGGCGGCTTTCGTGGCGCTCGGTGCCCAGCACGAACAGGCCGCCGGCGGCCAGCGCCGCGGCCTTGGCGCCGGCGATCTCGGCTTCCAGCGCGGCCTTCTGGGCCAGCTCGTCCTGGTGGTCGATCTCCAGGCCCATGCCGCGCTGCTGCTGGCGCCACGAGGCCAGGCGCATGTCGACATTGCCGCCCAGCTGGATGTCGGTGCCGCGGCCGGCCATGTTGGTGGCGATGGTCACCGCGCCGGGCACGCCCGCGTCGGCGACGATGCCGGCTTCCTGCTCGTGGAAGCGGGCGTTCAGCACCTGGTGTGGGATGCCCTTCTGCTTCTTGCCGTCATTCTCGAACGAGTAGCTGGTCAGCAGCTTGGACAGCTCTTCGGACTTCTCGATCGAGACGGTGCCGACCAGGATCGGCTGGCCGCGCATGTGGCAGTCGGCGATCTGCTTGAGGATGGCCTCGTTCTTCTCGCGCTCGGTGCGATAGACTTCATCGTCGTCGTCGATGCGCTGGATGGTGCGGTTGGTCGGGATTTCCGACACGCCCATCTTGTAGATGTCGTCGAATTCCTGGGCTTCCGTCGAGGCCGTGCCGGTCATGCCCGACAGCTTCTTGTAGAGGCGGAAGTAGTTCTGGATGGTCACCGAGGCCAGGGTCTGGTTCTCGGGCTGGATGTCGGCGCCTTCCTTGGCCTCGATGGCCTGGTGCAGGCCTTCCGACAGGCGGCGGCCGGTCATCATGCGGCCGGTGAACTCGTCGATCAGGACGACTTCGCCGCCCTTGACGATGTAGTCCTTGTCGCGCGTGTACAGGATGTTGGCGCGCAGGGCCTGGTTGACGTGGTGCACCACCGAGACGTTGGCGGCGTCGTAGAGACCGGCCGAGTCCTCGGCCAGGTGGCCGCCCGACATCAGGATCTCTTCGATCTTCTCCTGGCCGTCCTCGGTGAGGATGACCTGTTTCTGCTTCTCGTCGTGGTCGTACGTGCCCTTATCGAGGATCAGCTGCTTCACCAGCACGTCGATCGTCTTGTAGAACTCGCTGCGGTCCTCGGTCGGGCCCGAGATGATCAGCGGGGTGCGGGCTTCGTCGATCAGGATCGAGTCCACTTCGTCGACAATGACGAAGTTGTGGCCGCGCTGGACCATTTCCTCGACGCTGTAGACGAGGTTGTCGCGCAGGTAGTCGAAGCCGAATTCGTTGTTGGTGCCGTAGGTGATGTCGCTGCGGTACGCGCGCTGACGCTCACCCTGGCTGAGGCCGTTGACGATCACGCCATAGCTCAGGCCCAGGAAGTTGTAGATCTGGCCCATCCAGTCGGCGTCGCGGGTGGCCAGGTAGTCGTTGACGGTGATGACGTGGACGCCCTTGCCTTCCAGGGCGTTCAGATAGGTCGGCAGGGTGGCGACAAGCGTCTTGCCTTCACCCGTGCGCATTTCCGAGATGCCCGAGAAGTGCAGCACCATGCCGCCGACCAGCTGGACGTCGAAGTGGCGCATGCCCAGCACGCGCTTGCCGGCCTCGCGCACGACGGCGAAGGCTTCGTTCAGCACGTCGTCCAGGGTCTGGCCCTTGGCCAGGCGGTCCTTGAACTCGGCGGTCTTGGCCTTCAGGGCCTCGTCCGACAGGGCGGCGTATTCCGGCTCCAGCGCATTGATCTTGGCGACCCGCGCCTGGAAGGTCTTGACCTTGCGTTCGTTCGAAGAGCCGAAGAGCTTTTTGGCGAGACCAAGCATGCAGGGGGAATCCGAAAGGGACGTTTTGACGAGGAGGCCGGCGCTAAGGCTGTGCGGCCTCGACTACGGAATATGGAGTCGCACTGGATTAACGGAAAAATCCACTCTTCCGGTGCGGCCGGAGACTTAAGCACCGGTCATCTTGGTGTCAACGCGAAGACCCCGGCGTAAGTAAGGCTTTAAGGGCCGTTAGTGGCCGTCCCGCCTCAGTTTTCGCTAGGTCGAACGCTTTCGATGGCGAAGCCGTTTCCACTCGGCGAAAAAGCACGCTAGAGCCGTCTGCAACAAAGCCGGAGATCTTGGCCTTGAAGACCACTTTCCGCCTCTCTCGTTTGATCGGCGCCGTCGCCTGCGCCCTGGTGCTGGCCTCGTGCGGCCAGAACAAGGTCGCCGAGCGTCCGCCCGAGCCCGGCGACACCGCCGTGGCGCGCGTCAACGGCCAGGTGATCTGGGCGTCGGACGTCAAGCGCGAGGCGGTTGCTCAGGGCCTGATCAGCGAAGGCGAGCCGCTGGACATCTCCAGCGAGGTCTTCCGCCAGCGCCTGGACGAGGTGATCGATCAGAAGCTGCTGGCCGCCGAGGCGACCAAGCGCAAGATCGACAAGGAAGCCATCGCCCAGCGCCGCCTGGCCGCCGCCCGCGAGCGCATCCTGGGCGACATGCTGGTCGAGGGCGTCGTGGAAAAGGCCGTCACCGAGGACGCCATCCGTAAGCTCTATGCCGAGCAGCAGAAGCTCTCGAAGCGCTCGGAAGAGATCCGCGCCCGCCAGATCATCGTCGGCAGCCAGGCCGAGGCCGACAGCGTCAAGAAGCTCTTGGCCTCCGGCGCCTCGTTCGACGCCCTAGCCATGGAGCGCTCGACCGACCAGGCCACCCGCTTCAACGGCGGCGACCTGGGCTACTTCACCCTGGACGTGATGCCCGAGCCCTATGGCGTGGCCCTGAAGGACGCCGCCAAGGGCGCGCTCGTCGGTCCGTTCGCGGCCGAGGGCGGCTGGGTGCTGGTCAAGGTCGAGGACAAGCGCACCGAGGAGCCGATCACCCTGGAGTCCGCGCGTCCGCAGATCGTGCGCTTCCTGACCTATGACCAGGTCCGCGACATCCTCGAAAAGCTGCGTGGCTCGGCCAAGGTCGAGATGCTGATCGGCAAGACCGCCGACGCGCCCGGCCCGGCCGGCGCCCAGGAACCGGCTTCGGCGCCGCCCGAACCGCCGGCCGGCGCGCCGGCCTCGGCTCCGCCGCCTCCTGCTCAACCCGCTAAGAAATAAGAGCGGCTCATGACCAAGACTCCCAAGACTTCCGGCAAGAAGACGGCCGCGAAGGCTCCTGAAGCCGCGCCGACGCCGGCCGAGCGCGCCAGCGGCGTGATCGACGCGATCGTCGATCCCCTGACCTCGGCCCTGAAGCGCGCCGGCCTGCGCCGCGCCCAGAAGTCGGCCGGCGAGACCGTCCCGGCTCCGGCCGTTCCCGCGCCGGCCAAGCCCGCTGCGACCGGCGCCGGTAAGCCTGGCCTGGCCATCTCGCCGCTGGCCGTGCCGTTTCCGCATATCCCGCCGATCCCGGGCGTGGAGATCGCGACGGGCCGCGCCGGCTTCTACAAGCACGAACGCGAAGACCTGCTGCTGATGCGGTTTGCCGAGGGCACCTCGGCGGCGGGCGTCTTCACCCGTCACGGCGTTGGCTCGGCCCCCGTCGACTGGTGCAAGCGCCAGCTGGCCGCCACCGGCGGCGCGGACGTCCGCGCCCTGGTGGTCAATGCCGGCTGCGCCAACAGCTTCACCGGCCGTCCCGGCGCCGACGCCGTGCGCCGCGTGGCCACGGCCGTGGGCAAGCGCATGGATTGCCGCCAGCGCGACGTGATGATGGCCTCGACCGGCGTCATCGGCGTCATCCTGGACGACAGCAAGATCACCGCCCGCCTGCCGGAAGTCGAAGCGCGCCTGACCGCCGACGCCTGGGCCCAGGCCGGTCGCGCGATCATGACCACCGACACCTTCCCGAAGGGCGCCTATGCGACCGCCCTGATCGACGGCGTGGAGGTGAAGATCGCCGGCATCGCCAAGGGCTCGGGCATGATCGCGCCCGACATGGCGACCATGCTGGCCTTCGTGGCCACCGACGCGGCCATCGCCCCGGCGGCGCTGCAGACCCTGGTCTCGCTCTATACCCGCACGACCTTCAACTGCGTGACGGTGGACGGCGATCGTTCGACCAACGACACCCTGCTGCTGTTCGCCACCGGCCAGTCGGGCGCGCCCAAGATCAGCCGTCCGGGCGACAAGCGCCTGGCCGACTTCCGCGAGAAGCTGGAAGCCGTGCTGCTGGACCTGGCCCTGCAGCTGGTCAAGGACGGTGAGGGCGCCACCAAGTTCGTCAAGATCACCGTCAACGGCGCCGAGAGCCCCGCCTCGGCCCGCAAGATCGCCCGCACCATCGCCGAAAGCCCGCTGGTCAAGACCGCCTTCGCCGGCGAGGACGCCAACTGGGGCCGCATCGTCATGGCCGTGGGCCGCGCCGACGAGCCGGTCGCCCGCGAGAAGATCAGCGTCAAGTTCGGCGACCTGTACGCCGCCCGTGACGGCCTGATCTCGGCCGAATACGACGAGGCCAAGATGAGCGCCTACGTCAAGAACCAGGAGTTCGAGGTCAGCGTCGACGTCGGCGTGGGCAAGGGGTCTTCCACGGTGTGGACCTGCGATCTGACCAAGCAGTACGTGGCGATCAACGGCGATTACCGGAGCTAGGGGCTTAGCCGCTGCCCCAAAACTCCCCGTCATCCCGCGCTTTATGCGCGGGACCCATCTTTCCGCCGCAAGTGCGCGGCGAAATAGTGCTCTCACGTGTAAGCTGACCCATGGGTCCCGCGCATAAAGCGCGGGATGACGATGAATGTTAGAGCGACGAGCCTAGACCGGAGCCTCTCCCCATGACCGACCTCACTCCCGATCAAGAAGCGGCTCTGCTCGAAAGCCTCACGACCGCCTGTCGCGAGGCCGGCTATGTCGTCGACGCCATCGATCGTGGCCTGGAAGTCTCCGGCGGCGAGGAGGAGGGCGCCTATTACCTGCTGCCCGACCACGGCTGGCTGCAGGTGCGCTGCCTGGTGCTGGACCCCGAGGACCTGGCCGAGGCCCGCGACCTGACGGCGCTGTTCGAGACGATGGCCCTGGCCCAGTTCCGCCTGATCGGCTGCCGCTTCGGCTATGACGGCCAGACCGGCCTGTGGCTGGTCGAGGACCTGTATCCGGGCTTCGAGCCTGCCCGCGTGCCGGCCGTGCTGGAGCAGATGACCTTCATCTGGGACGCGCTGGAGGACCTGTTCATCGGCGCCCTGGAAGGGACCGTCCCCAGCGAAGACGCCTTCGACGGGGCGTTCGAACTGGAAGCGGCGACCCCGCCGAACTAAGCTATTCAAATCCTTGCCGGGCAAGCGGAACCGCAAGCCCGAAGCATCGTTCCTGATCGGTGTTTACCTGGGTTGGAGGGCGTTGAGATGTCTCTGAAGCAAACCGTCATGACCGGACTGTTGGTCGCGATGCTGGCCTCGGCTGCGCCCGCTCTGGCCCAGGTCAAGCCGCCGGCCACGCCGGACGAGCCGGGCGGTCGCTGGGGCGAGGCCAAGAAGAAGGCCACCGAGATCGGTAGCCAGCCGGTCCGCGACGTCGGCATGTCCAAGCGCGAGATCCCGCCGATCCTGGAAAAGGCCTATGCCGATCCCTACAGCCTCAAGGGGCTGAAGACGTGCGTGTCCCTGTCTCGCGAAGTGCGGGACCTGAACGGCGTGCTGGGCCCCGACTACATCGTGGGCAATTCCTACGAGGAGAACCGCGCCGGCAAGCTGGCCGAGGCGGGCGGCAAGA
Organism: Caulobacter sp. GW821-FHT12D05; assembly: GCF_058807295.1. Classification (NCBI taxonomy): domain Bacteria; kingdom Pseudomonadati; phylum Pseudomonadota; class Alphaproteobacteria; order Caulobacterales; family Caulobacteraceae; genus Caulobacter; species Caulobacter sp. GW821-FHT12D05. Next base: position 983,761 of record NZ_JBXAQO010000002.1, on the reverse strand, counting down.
CCATCATCAACAGCATCATCCCCTTCCGCGGCCTGGTTCGCGAAGTGACGGGCGCGGCGCCCAACGACCGTCGCATGAACGCCGCCGTCGACGCCGGCCTGGCCCGGCGCGGCTTCCTGCGCGGCGTGCACCTGAAGCAGGGCTGCAAGACCAAGTTCTAAAAGGGACCGCTACCCGAAAGTTGATGAGAGTCATTTGCAATTGCAGGTGACGCTCGCTATAGGCTCCTGATCAACGGCGTCTCAAGCCGACAACGCCTGCGACCGCCGCGTCTCTCCGTGCGGCAGGCGTCCTATCAGGGGTGAGTTCTATGGACTTCAAAACCACGCTGCTCGCGGGCGGCGCTCTTCTCGCATTCGCCGCGCCCGCCATGGCGCAAGAGGCCAAGACCGACGCGAGCGAAGTCGACCAGGTGGTCATCACCGGCTCGTACACGATCAACAACCGCATCGACACGGCCACGGGCCTGGGCCTGACCCTGCGCGAGACGCCGCAGTCGGTGACCGTGATCACCGCCCAGCGCATCCTGGACCAGAACATGCGCACCGTGGCCGACGTCGTGGTCAACACGGTTGGCGTCGCGGCCAATCAGGTCGACGACGTGCGCAACACGTTCAATGCGCGTGGCTTCGAGATCAAGAACTACCAGATCGACAGCGTCCCCACGGCCTGGACCCTGGCCGGCGGCGCCGGCGAGACCATCGCAGACGTGTCGATCTATGACCGCGTCGAGATCGTGCGTGGCGCCACCGGCCTGATGACCGGCGCGGGCGACCCCTCGGCCTCGATCAACCTGGTCCGCAAGCACGCCACCAGCACCGAGCTCAACGGCTACATCAACGCCAGCGTCGGCAGCTGGAACAACCGCCAGGTCCAGGCCGACGTCGCCGGCGCCCTGACGTCCAGCGGCAAGATCCGCGGCCGCGCCGTCGCCAAGTACGAGAAGACCGAGAACTTCATCGATTGGTACAAGAACGAGAAGTCGGTGCTGTACGGGGTCATCGACGCCGACCTCGACGACGCCACCCTGCTGCGCGTCGGCGCCAGCCAGCAGAAGGGCGCCCCGAACGCCCCGGCTTGGGGCGCTCTGCCCACCTTCTACAGCGACGGCAGCGTCGCCATCTGGCCGCGCACCAAGACCGCCTCGGCCAAGTGGAGCTACTGGGACAGCACCAACCAGAACATCTTCGCCAACCTCTCGCACCAGTTCGGCAACGGCTGGTCGCTGAGCGTCAACTACAACTGGATCCGCAACGCCCAGAGCACCGAGCTGCTCTACATGTCGGGCCTGATCGACAAGACCGCGGGGACCTGGCAGTGGGCGCCGTTCCCCTACAAGGACAAGGGCGAGAGCCTGCAGAACAGCATCGATGTGCAGGTCAAGGGCGACTACACCCTGTTCGGCCGCCAGCACGAGCTGGTGCTGGGCGCGCTGGGCAGCAAGCAGCACCTGACCACCGACACCTTCGCGGCCACCAGCGCGGCGACGACGGCGGGCAGCTTCTTCGACTGGCAGGCCATCCCGCACCCGACCTTCTCGACGACCAAGTCGCCGACCGTCGACCAGACGATCACGCAGAGCGGCTACTACGTCGCCACCCGCCTGAACGTCACCGACGAATTCAAGGTCATCGGCGGCGCGCGCCTGTCCAGCTGGCGCCAGAAGGGCTTCAACTACGGGACCTTCGACTTCGGCGACGACAACGTGTTGGTGCCGTATCTGGGCGCCCTGTACGACCTGACGCCGAACCATCGCCTGTACGCCAGCTTCACCGAGATCTTCCAGCCGCAGAACGCCCAGGACTTCCGGGGCGACTATCTGAAGCCGATCACCGGCGAGAGCCTGGAAGGGGGTCTGAAGAGCGCCTTCTTCGGCGACAAGCTGCAGACCTCGGTGGCGGTGTTCCGCATCGTCCAGGACAACCTGGCCCAGACCGATCCGGACCTGACGCACATCATCCCGGGCTCGTCCCCGCCGACCCGCGCCTCGATCGCGGCCAAGGGCGCGACCAGCAAGGGCTTCGAGCTGGAAGTGATCGGCAAGCCGGTCGACAACTGGAACATCTCGCTGGGCTACAGCCAGTTCCAGATGCGCGACGTCAACGACGTGAAGGTCAACACCGCCTTCCCGCGCAAGCTGCTCAAGCTGTTCACGACCTACCAGCTGCCGGGCGCGCTCAGCGGCCTGACGGTTGGCGGCGGCGTCAACTGGCAGAGCGAGGCCTATTCGGCCTCGACCAACCCGGTCACCGGCGCGCCCTTCAGCTTCACGCAGAAGGCCTACACGCTGGTCAGCCTGATGGCCCGCTACGAGATCAACGAGCAGCTGTCGGTCCAGGCCAATATCGAGAACCTGACGGACAAGACCTACTACGCGCAGACCGGCTTCTACAGCCAGTACCGCTATGGCGAGCCGCGCAACTACACGGTCGCCCTGAAGTACGCGTTCTAAGACGGCCAGCGCCCGTCTCCTTCGGGAGGCGGGCGCTTTTTCTTGCCTCGCCGCGCGCATCGGGCTCACATCGCCGCCATGCAGTGCTGGGGGCGGGTTTGACGGAAGCCTTGATCGTTCGCGGGTTGAACAAGACGTTCGCCAAGCCCGCGGTGTCCGACCTGGACCTGACGGTTCATGCCGGCGAGCTCTACGCCCTGCTGGGTCCCAACGGCGCGGGCAAGACCACCACCCTGCGCATGGTCGCCGGCCTGACCCAGCCTGACAGCGGCGAGGTCGCCATCTTTGGGGTGGATGCCCGCAAGGATCCTGCGTCCGCCAAGGCCCTGCTGGCCTGGGCGCCCGACGAGGCGATGATCTACGACAAGCTCACCCCGCTCGAGTACCTCGAGTTCGTCGCCGGCCTCTGGAACATCGAGCCCCGCGCTGCCAAGGCCAAGGCCGAAGCGCTGCTGACCACCTTGGGCCTGGCCGACGAGGCCCGCCGCCGCTGCGAGGGCTTCTCGCGCGGCATGAAGCAGAAGGTCGCCCTGGCCGGCGCCCTGATCCACGACCCCAAGCTGCTGATCCTGGACGAGCCGCTGACGGGCCTGGACGCCGCCGCCGCGCGCCTCGTGAAGGACATGCTGCAAGCCCGCGTCGACGCCGGCGGCACCGTGATCCTGACCACCCACATTCTCGAGGTCGCCGAGCGCATGGCCGACCGCATCGGCATCATCGCCGGCGGCCGCCTGATGGCCGAGGGCACGCTGGACGAGCTGCGCGCCAAGGCCGGCGAGGCCAGCGGCCGCACGCTGGAGGACGTGTTCCTGCAGCTGACCTCCGAGGCTGTTGCGCCGTGAGTTTACCGTTCAAGCCCGCCAGCACGCCGTGGCTGCTGGCTCACGAGCTGCGGCTGACCTGGCGCGGCTTCAAGGCTGGGCGCAAGGCCAGCGGGCCCGGCGCGTTCATCGCCTTTGGTATCCTGGGCGCCCTGATCCTGATCGGCGGGGTGTTTCTGGGGCTGGGCGTGCGGGGGCATGAGGTCCCGATCCTGCCGCTGTCGGCGATTATCGCCGACCTGATCTTGGCGGTGATCCTGACCCTGATGCTGTCGACCACCCTGGCGGCCTCGGCGGACGCGCTCTACGAGCGCAACGACCTGGACCTGCTGTTCTCGTCGCCCCTGGCGCCGCGCAAGGTGCTGTTCGTCCGGGCGCTGGGCCTGGCGGTCAATGCGGGGCTCTGGTTCCTGGCGCCAGCGGTGCTGCTGCTGACGCCGTCGATCCTGCTGGGGCACTGGGCCTGGGCCAGCGTGTTCGTGGTGCTGAGCGCCGCCGCCCTGGGCGCGTCGGGCGTGGGCCTGTTGCTGGCCATGGCGCTGTTTGCTCTGATCGGCCCGCGCCGCACGCGCACCGTGGCCCAGGTGATGGCGGCCCTGATCGGCGCGGCCTTCTTCCTGGCCAGCCAGTACCGCAACCTGATGGGCGAGCGGGCCAGTGAGAGCCTGTTCGCCCGCATCGCCCTGGATGTCCGGGACGGCAAGATCGTCCTGCCGCCGTTCGCCGACTGGCCGCTGAGGGCGGCGCTGGGTCAGCCGATCCCGCTGTTGGTCATCACGGCGATCGGTCTCGGCATCTTCCTGTTCGCCGCCCGCGTGCTGGGCCGCCGCTTCGCCGACGCGGCCGCCGCCACCCAAGGGGCCGAGACCCGCAAGGCCGCGAAGGGCCCGACCCGCGCCTTCGCCGCCGGCGCCTTCCGGGCCACGGTGCGCAAGGAGCTGCGCCTGGTCAGCCGTGACGCGGCCCTGCTGTCGCAGGTGCTGCTGCGGGTGCTGTACATGCTGCCGCTGGCCTTCCTGATGGCCCGCAACGCCGCGCACCTGCCGGTCTGGGCCCTGGCCGGTCCGGCCGCCGCCGTGACCTTCCTGGCGGGCCAGGTGGCCGGCAGCCTGATCTGGATCACCGTCTCGGCCGAGGACACGCCCGACCTGCTGGCCATCTCGCCGACACCCATGAGCGTGCTGCGCCGGGCCAAGCTGACCGCGGCCCTGATCCCGGTGGCGGTGCTGCTGGCGGTCCCGATCGCGGTGCTGGCCTGGTTCGCGCCCCTGGCCGCCCTGTGGACCGCGATCGGCGCGGGCCTGACCGCCTGGAGCTCGGGCCTGATCGGCATCTGGCATCAGAAGCCCGGCAAACGCGCCGACTTCCGCCGCCGGCGTACGGGCTCGTTCCTGTCCGCCCTGGCCGAGCTCCTGATCGCCTTCCTGTTCGGCGGCGCGACGGCCCTGGCGGTGGCCGGCTGGTACGTCTGGGCGCTGTTGCCGCTGATCGTGGCGGGCGCGGTGATGATGGCCTTGCGGCGGACGGACGAGCAGATCGGCGCGGCGCTTAGGGCGGCTTCGGTCTAGGCCTCCAGCAACGCCCGGATCCGGCACACCACCCCCTCGGGCTGGAAATCAATCGCCGCCGAGCCTGACAGCTCCGCCGCCAGGCCGCGTTCGATCAGGCGCGAGCCGAAGCCGCGATCCGTCGGCGGCTTGACCAGCGGCCCGCCGCTTTCGGTCCAGGTCAGGTCCAGCCGCGCCGCGCCCGGTTCCGGGGCGAAGTCCCAGACCACGCGGATGCGGCCCTCGGGCGTCGACAGCGCCCCGTACTTCATAGCGTTGGTGGCCAGTTCGTGTAGGGCCATCGACAACGAGAGCGCCGTCTTGGGCGACAGGCGGATCGAGGGACCGGAGAGGTCGAACCGCGCCGCGCCGCCGTGCAGGGCTGCCAGCCGGGCGGTGACGTCGTGCAGCTCGGCGCCCTCCCAGTTCTCGCGGGTCAGCAGGTCGTGGGCCTCGGCCAGGGCGACGATGCGGCTGGAGAAGGCTTCCTGCGCCTGGGGCAGGGCGCGCTCGCCCGTGAAGCTCTGGGCGGCGATGGCCTGGATGGTGGCCAGGCTGTTCTTCACGCGGTGGTTCAGCTCGTTGACCAGCAGCCGCAGGTGCAGCTCCGAGCGCTTGCGGTCGGTGATGTTGACCACGGCCCCGACGAAGCGGTGGGCCTTGCCGTCGTCGCCGAAGAACACCTTGCCCTTCACGCCCAGCCAGCGCTCGACATGGTCGTCGCGGCCGATGGCGCGGTACTCGACCGCGTAGTCCGGGCGGATGGCCGGATCCATGGCCTGGATCGTGGCGTCGCGCACGCGGGCCACGTCGCCCGGATGGATCAAGGCGTAGGCCGTCTCGACATCGACCGCATCGCCCGGCGTCATGCCGAACATCTGGTAGCAGCGGTCCGACCAGGTCAGGGCGCCGCTGTCGATGTCCAGGTCCCAGGTGCCGACGTCGGCGGCGTCGACGGCCTGGCGCAGGGTCTCCTCCTGGCGCAGCGTGCGCTCGACCGCCTCGCGGCGTTCGGTGACGTCCGACACCACACCGACGAACCGCACGCACTGGTCGCCCTCGAAGAAGGCCTGGCCGAACGTCTCGACCCAGCGCTCGGCGCCGTCGTCGGCGCGCCGGATGCGGTACTCCATGTTGATCGCGCCGGGACCGGCCGGGTCCACGGCGGCGGCCACCGCCGCGCGGATCGCCGGCAGGTCGTCGGGATGCAGCAGGCGATCGAAGAGCTCTTGCGTGGGCTCGTCGTCGGGCGCCAGGCCAAAGATGCTGCGGGCGCGGGCGTCCCAGTATCGCTCGCCTCGCGAGGGCTTGTGGTCCCAGCGGCCCATGCCCGCGGCCTGGGCGGCGAGGTCCAGGTCGAGGCGCGCGGCGGCCAGCTCGGCCTCGACCTTCTTGCGCTCGGTGATGTCGACGATGACGCCGGTGTTGCGGTGCGGCTGGCCCGCGTCGTCCAGATAGGCGCGACCGCGCGTATAGACCCAGCGGATCGAGCCGTCGGCCTGGACCAGGCGGTATTCCTCGGAGAAGTCGCCGCCTTCGCGAGCGGCCTTCAGGGCGGTGTCGCGGATGCGGTCGGCGTCTTCGGGATGGACGGCCGGCGTGTAGCTCTGGGCCGGCAGGCCGGCCTCGGCGAACTCGGGCGAGACGTTGTGCAGCTCGGCGTAGCGGGCGTCGGCATAGACCTTGTTGGCCTTGATGTCCCACTCCCAGGCCCCGACCACCCCGGCTGCCTCGCGGGCCATGGCGTAGCGCTCCTGGGTGGCGCGCAGGGTCTTCTGGTCGGCGACCGATTGCGAGATCTCGACGGCGGTGACCAGCACCCCGCCGACGCCGTTGGCGCCCGTGGGGTCCGGCACGGGGCTGTAGCTCACCCGGAAATAGCCCAGCTCCTGCTTGCCGCCCCGCGTCACCCGCAGCGGCAGCTTGTCGAAGGCGAAGCCGGGGCTGGTCCCGGCCAGGATGTCGTCGTGCAGGGTGCGGATCGAGGCCTGGAACTCGGGCGAGGTCTGGGTGAACAGCACGCCCAGGGCCTGCGGGTGGTTCTCGTGCAGGGCGGGGGCGTAGGCGTCGTTGTAGACGAGGACCAGCTCGGGCCCCCAGCGCAATGCCATCGGGAAGTTGGCGGCCAGGATCATGTCGACCGACAGGCGCAGGGCCGGAGACCAGGCGTCCCTCGGGCCCAGGGGCGTCATCGACCAATCGAAGGCGCTCACGCGAGCAGCCATCTCGCCGCCCGCGATGCGTGTCAATACAGGCGTGGCGCGTGGTTCACCCTCGCCCATCGCAGTTGGTCCCCCATCCGGCCTCACTTGGCCGGCCCGTCGTTAAGGTGAACCCATAGACGACGTAGAGACAAGCTGCGCTGTAACGAAAGGACGCAGACATACAAACGGGGCAGCTTTCGCCGCCCCGTTTTACAACCCTTTGTTTTATTTCCGCTTAGTCGATGGGCGACCAGCGCTTCTCGGCCGGAGCGGCGTCGCGCTTGGGACCACGGAACTCGTTCCGGGGACCCTGGGGCTTCTGGCCCTGACCCGGACCGCGACCCTGGCGCTGCGGACCCTTGCCTTGAGCTTTCTGTCCGCCCTCGGAGCGGCCGCCACCGTTGCCGCCGCCACCGCCATTGCGGTTGCCGTTGCGGTTGCGCTTGCGACGCAGTTCCGACGGCACGTCGTTGCGCGGGTCCGCCTTGCGGGGATCGACGTACTTTTCCGGCGGCGCCAGCTTGTCGGCGACGGCCGCGGCGGCGGCGAGGTTCTTGTCGTTGCGGCGGTCGAAGGTCGGGATCGTCTGGCGGGTGGCCTTCTGAATGTCCTTCAGCAGGTTACGCTCGTCATCGGCGCAGAAGCTGATGGCGATGCCGTCCTTGCCCTTGCGGGCGGTGCGGCCGATCCGGTGGACATAGGCCTCCGGCACGTTGGGCAGCTCGTAGTTGATGACGTGGCTGACGTCGTTGACGTCGATGCCGCGCGCGGCGATGTCGGTGGCCACCAGGGCCCGCATCTCGCCGGCCTTGAAGGCCGCCAGGGCGCGCTCACGCTGGCCTTGGGTCTTGTCGCCGTGGATCGAGGCGGCCTCGATGCCGGCGGCGTTCAGGTACTTGGCCACCCGGTCGGCGCCGCGCTTGGTGCGGGTGAAGACGATGGTGCGCGAGAAGTTGCTGTCGGCGAACAGCTCGGCCAGCAGCGGACGCTTGCGTTGCGCCTCGATGAACAGGACGCGCTGGTCGATGCGCTCGACGGTGGTCGCTTGCGGGGCGACCGAGACCTGCACCGGATCCTTCAGCAGCTCACCGGCCAGCTTGCCGATCTCGCTGGGCATGGTGGCCGAGAAGAACAGGTTCTGGCGGTTCTTGGTCAGCTGGCTGGCGATCTTGCGGATCGGCACCACGAAGCCCAGGTCCAGCATCTGGTCGGCTTCGTCCAGGACGAAGATCTCGGTGCCCGAGACGATGGCCGACTTCTCGGCCATGTGGTCCATCAGGCGGCCCGGGGTGGCGACCAGAACGTCGATGCCGCCGGCCAGGGCCTTCATCTGCGGGCCGTACTTGACGCCGCCATAGATGGTGTGGACCGACAGGCCCATGTGAACGGCGTAGGCCTTGAAGTTCTCGGCGATCTGGGTCGCCAGTTCGCGGGTCGGGGACAGGACCAGGCAGCGGAAGCCACGGCGGGGAGCCGGCTTACGGTCCTCGGCCAGGCGCTGCAGGATCGGCAGGGCGAAGGCGGCGGTCTTGCCGGTGCCCGTCTGGGCGATGCCCAAGAGGTCCTTGCCTTGCAGCACCACCGGAATGGCCTGGGCCTGGATCGGGGTCGGCTCCTTGTAGCCCTTTTCAGCGAGGGCCTTCAGCAGCGGCTTGGCCAGGCCAAGGTCAGCGAATTGAGTCACGGATGTTTGTCTTAATCATGCGCCGAATGCAGCCCATGCGTCCTCGCACGGCTGGCCCCTCGGCTAGTCGGTCGGGGAGCGCCCCGCGTGCACGGGCTCTCTAATGAGAAGCTCTTCAGGGCGCTCGACAGGCTGGTCCAAAAAGGACCCTCACGCGGCTGGAGCACCGATAGCGCCAAGTCGGCGCGAGGCGGATATCGCTTGTTGCAGTGCAAAAGTCAAGGAAGGGCCAGTTCCCGGCCTTGCCAGCGGCCAAGCGCCGCGCCAAACCCGGCCTCATGACCAAGCCGATCGTCCTCGTCGCCGCCGCCGCCCTGATCGATGTCGACGGGCGCGTGCTGATCTGCCAGCGGCCGCAGGGCAAGCAGTTGGCCGGCCTTTGGGAGTTTCCGGGCGGTAAGGTCGAGCCGGGCGAGACGCCGGAACAGTGCCTGATCCGCGAGCTGAACGAGGAGCTGGGCATCACCGTCGCCCAGGCCTGTCTCGCGCCGTTCGTCTTCGCGTCACACTCTTACGAGTCTTTTCACCTCCTGATGCCACTGTACCTGCTGCGTCGGTGGGAAGGCCAAGTGGCGCGCAAGGAGCACGAGGCGCTGGCATGGGTGAAGCCCGACAAGCTCACGGACTATCCGATGCCCCCGGCGGACGAGCCGCTGGTCGCCTGGCTGCGCGATCTGCTCTGAACCGTTTCTGGCGTGACGAAAGCGGCGCCACCGCCGTCGAGATCGGCGTACTTATGTGCCTGATCACCGTCATCCTGATCACCGCCCTGACCACGATCGGCGGCAACATCAAGGCGGCCTTCACCAAGACCGCGAACGCGATCGGCTCCTAACCGGCCTTATCGCCTGCGGACTCTTCCGTCGTTCCCAAAGCATCCGCCAGCCGCATCTTGGCCGAGCCCGGCCTTAGCGGCTTTTGCTGGCTGTCGTGCGGCGCCCAGCCGGTGACCGAGACGATCTCGAAGGTCGCGGGCACCTTGCCGTCGGCCTCGGCGAAGCGCTCGGCATAAAGCTCCATCGCCCGGAACAGGATCTTCTTGGTCAGCGGCTTGCGCGAGCGGTCGATCAGCACGCTGGTCTCGCCCATGCGGCGCAGGTCCTGCAGCAGCTTGATCGGGTGGCTGTAGCGCACCTTCACGCGATCTACGTCGGCGACGGGCAGGGCGAACCCGGCCCGTTGCAGCAGGCCCGCCGCGTCGATGGCGTCGGCGAACGGCGAGACGCGCATCGACGCGCCGTCCGACAGCTCGGCCTCGGCGGCCAGCAGGCATTGGCGCAGCTCGGTCAGGGTGGCGCCGCCGAAGATCGCCCCGACGAACAGGCCGTCGGGCTTCAGCGCGCGGCGGATCTGGATCAGCGCGCCGACCAGGTCATTGGTCCAGTGCAGCGACAGGGTCGAGGTGACCAGATCCAGGGTCCCGTCACCGAACGGCAGGCGCTCCTCGTCGGCGACGACCCGCAAGCTATCGCGGCCGCCCAGCATCCGCCCCGACAGGTCGGCCTCGATCAGCGTGTCGATGTTGGCGCGGGCGTCGCTATCGGCCAAGGCTTTGAAAAAATGGCCGTTTCTGGCTCCGAGGTCGACGGCGACCGGAAACCGTCGCAGGATCGTCTCCAGCCGCATGACCACGTCCTGGGCCGCCCGGGCCTTCAGGAAATCGGCGGTCGCGAAGTCGGGCGCGGCGCGGTCGAGACGGGCGCGATGCAGGGCGCGGTCGAAGAGCAGGGGGGAGGCGGTCATTGCGCGCGGAACATGGCGATTCCGGACCGTTCTGGAAAGGGCTGGGTCGGGGCGTGCTCGATCTGCTCCTGCCGCCATCCAGTCTGGACGGCGAAGCGGCGCTCAGTGGTGGGCTGTCTGCGAGCGCCTTCACCAAGGTGACCTTCCTGGACGACCCGGTCTGCGACGGCTGTGGCCTGGCGATGGCCTATGCCGAGATGGCGCTGGAGCGTTGTCCCGGCTGCCTGGCCAAGCCGAGAGCCTTCCAGCGGTGCCGCGCGGCCTGCGTCTATGATGAGCACTCGCGCGACCTGATCCTGAAGCTGAAACACGCCGACCAGCCCGAGCTGGCGCGGCTGTTCGCCCGCTGGCTGTCGCGGGCGGCGGTCGATCTGCTGGAAGACGCCGACGCCGTGGTCCCGGTGCCCGTCCACCGATCGCGCCTGTTCAGCCGTCGCTACAACCAGGCCGCCGAGATCGCCCGGCCGCTGGCCCGGACGGCGGGGCTGGCCTACCTGCCCGACGTCCTGGTGAGAAAGCGCGACACCGCCAGCCAGGGCGGCAAGTCGGCCACGGGCCGCCGTCGCAACGTCGCCGCCGCCTTTGTCGTCCCCGAAACGAGGCGGGCGCGGATTGAGGGCCGGCGGATCGTTCTCATTGATGACGTGTTGACCACAGGCGCCACGGCCGAGGGTTGCGCGCGAGCGCTTCTGGCCGCCGGCGCGGCGTCGGTGACGTTATCTGTCGTCGCCCGCGTTACAGAAATGCAGGCGCGTCCTATATGAGGACGCACAACACCAGGGTATCGACTGCACCATGGCTCACGTCACTATCTACACCCGCCCGTTCTGCGGCTATTGCGCCCGCGCCCTCGCCCTGCTGGACGAGAAGGGCGCCGACTTCACCGAGGTCGAGGCCGGCATGGATCCCGCGCTCCGCCAGGAAATGATGCAGCGCTCGGGTCGCACGACCTTCCCGCAGATCTTCGTGGGCGAGCAGCACATCGGCGGCTGCGACGACATGATGGCCCTCGAGCGTGAGGGCAAGCTGGACCAGATGCTGGCCGCATGAGCTTGAAGGTCGGTCTGATCCAGACCCGTACGCCCGCCACCCACGCGGCGGCGCTGGCCCATGTCGCGCCGCTGGTGCGCGAGGCGATCGCGGGCGGCGCGCAGTTCGTGCTCACGCCGGAATGCACCAACGTCCTGCAGAAGGACCGCGCCAAGCTGCTGCCGACCCTGGTCGCGCTGGAGGACGACGTGGTCGTCAATGGCCTGCGCCAGATCGCGGCCGAGACCGGGACCTGGATCGACATCGGCTCGGCCCTGGTGCTGCGCGAGGACGGCAAGGCCGCTAACCGCCAAGCCGTGATCGATCCCACCGGCAAGATCGTGGCGACCTACGACAAGCTGCACATGTTCGACGTCGACCTGCCGACCGGCGAAACGGCGCGGGAGTCGGCGACCTATACGCCGGGCGAGAAGGCCGTGGTCGTCGATACGCCGCTGGGCCAGTTTGGCCTGACCATCTGCTACGACATGCGTTTCCCGGCTCTGCACCGGGCGCTGGCCCTGGCCGGCGCGACGGTGATCACCGCCCCGGCCGCCTTCACTCGGCCGACCGGCGAGGCGCACTGGGACGTGCTGCTGCGCGCCCGCGCCATCGAGACCGGCTCGTTCGTGATCGCCGCCGCCCAAGGCGGCTTCCACGAAGACGGCCGTGGCACCTGGGGCCGCTCGATCGCCATCGGCCCCTGGGGCGAGGTGATCGGCAAGCTTGACCACGACGAGCCCGGCGTGCTGTTGGCCGAGCTGGATCTGCCTGCGGCCTTGTCAGCGCGGGCGGCGATCCCGGTCCTCAAGAACGCCCGGCCTTTCGTCGGTCCCTGAAAGCGCGCACCCTCCGCCTATGATCAAGTACGCGCTTCAGTGCGAGCACGCCCATGAGTTCGAGGGCTGGTTCGGGTCGTCGTCGGACTATGACGACCAGGCCGCGCGGGGGCTGGTCGAGTGCCCCGTCTGCGGCTCGCACGGCGTCTCCAAGCAGATCATGGCCCCGGCCGTGGCAGGGACCAAAGCTCAGCGCGCGGCGCCCGCCGTCGATCCGAAAATGCGCGAGATGATGATGACGGCCATGGGCGAGGTCCGTCGGCACGTCGAGGACAATTTCGACTATGTCGGCGACGCCTTCGCCAAGGAGGCCCGCGCCATCCACGAGGGCAAGTCCGAAGACCGCGGCATCTACGGCGAGGCCTCGCCGACCGAGGTAAAGGCGCTGGTCGAGGACGGGGTGAAGGTCGCGGCGTTGCCGCCGGCGGCGCCGAAGAAGACGGACGTGAACTAGGTCGGTGAGGCTGTCGCAGAGTCGCCCTCTCTCATAGAGAGAGGGAGGGGCCCGCCGCGAAGCGGTGGGAGGGTGAGAGGTTATAATCTCTCCGAACGAAGCGCTGATATTGTTGGCCAGCTGCCAGCGGATTGGTTGTCGCTACTGGCTTCACGGCTCCTCAGTTCTGGGAATTTTCGGCCAATGGTGAAACCTCTCACCCTCCCACCGCCTACGGCGGCGGGCCCCTCCCTCTCTCTATGAGAGAGGGTTTCAGAGGCCGCGACGCGCGATGGCGAGAATGTCGGTCATCGAGTTCTGGCTTGCGCCGCTCTCTTCGGCTTCGTCGACGAGCTTTTGGAGGGCTGCGATCTTGTCCGCGCGCTCCTGGTCGCGCCGGATCAGGTCGCGCACATAGTCGCTCGCATTGCTGTAGCGGCCGGTCTCGGTCTGCCCTTCCACCCACGCTTTCATCGCGTCGGGGAGGGACACGTTCATCGTAGCCATGATGTGCCTCCAGCCCCAAAGTTGGCACGTTTTGGCAATTGCCATCAGCCCCGGAGGCAGCCCGACATGCAAAAGGCGGCGGACCCTGAGATCCGCCGCCCTTTTGGCTCTGGATGAACCCCTACGTCTTACCGATAACGGTACTCGTAGTGGCACTTCTTCTTGCCCTTGCCGATCTCGTGACCGGCGACGGCGCCGACCGCGCCGCCCAGCAGGGCGCCTTCGGTCTTGTTGCCGCGGCCGGCGACGGTGTTGCCCAGCAGGGCGCCGCCCAGGCCGCCGATGATGGCGCCGTTCTTGGCCTTGGACTTGTTGCAGACCAGCACGCGCTCACGGCGCTGCTGGGCTTCTGCGGCGGTGATGGCCACGCTGCTGACGGTGAAACCGACGACGGTGGCCAGGACGATGGTCTTCAGGCGGGCGCGCATGGCGGGCTCTCCGATAGTTTCTTGGTTTAGATCCCTCGAGGTCATAACGCCCAAGCTGGCGGCGGGTTTCCAGAAAGTCGGGGAGCCGACCGTCCAGCTTGGGTCTTATGGTTCGAGCTTAGCCGTCGACGCGATAACGACCGTCGGCGTCGGGGCAGACGCGGACATAACGCTGCTCAACACGGCCGTTGTACTCGGCCGGAGCCGGGGCCAGGCGGCAGCGTTCGCTGGCTTCGGCGTAGCGGCCGTCGCTGTAGCGATAGGGCTGGGTCTGGTCATAGCTGTAGTAGTTGCCGCGCGTGTCGCACTTGGCCGAGGCGTTGCCCACGGCCGCGCCGACGCCGGCGCCGACCAGGGCGCCCAGGACGGTGCCTTCCGGACGCGCGTTGCGGGCGGCGACGTTCGAACCCAGGGCCGCGCCGGCCAGGGCGCCGATCACGCCGCCGACGGTGGCGTTCTTCTTGGCGTCCTGACGGCAGTCGTCGCGGTAATTGACGTTGGCGCTGGTGTCGATGCTGTAGGCGCCGGCATAGGGCGCGTTGTAACGGCTGGCCTCGCCGGGATAGCGACGGTCATAGGCCCCGGCGCCACGACGGCGGTCATAGTCGTCGCGGGCGCTCAGATAACGCGTGCGGTCGCGTTCCCACTGGTCGCGGTCGGCATTGTAGCCGGACGTATAGCTGACGCCCTCGGTGCGGAAGCGGTCGGCCTCGCGGGGATTGCGGCGGTCGTAGCTGCCTTGGCCGTAACGACGGTCATAGTCGTAGCGGGCGCGTTCGTAGGTGGCGCGCGACCGCTCGAACTCGGCCTGCTCGGCATAGTAGGCGGCGCTGTCGCGGTACTGGGCGACGCGGTAGCGCTCGGCGAAGCTGGGGTTGCGGCGGTCATAGGCGCCACGGCCGTAACGACGGTCATAGTCGTCGCGATTGCGGATGTAGTTGGCGCGGTCGCGCTCATAGGCCGCCTGGCGGTCCTGATACTCGGCCACCTTGTCGTAATAGTTGGCGCGCTGGTTGTCGTAGTTGCGCAGGCTCTGCTGGTAAGCCGAATCCTGCGCGAAGGCGGGGGCGATCGCGCCGCACGCCACGGTGGCGGCCAGGACGGCGGCCAAGGTCTTGCGAGTCATAGGTGTCTCCGTTCCCACTCGAACGGATCGACGGCCACCCCCGACAGGGTCGCCAATCCGGGTTCATGTCCCGGGGAGGAAAAGCCCGCGTGACATCGAGGTTCCCGGACCTCTGCCGTTTCAACTCACGGTCAGGCCTTGGTGACGGTCATCATGTAGTTGATGTCGACATCGGCCGACCGGCTCCAGCGGCCTGTCAGCGGATTGTAGGCCACGCCGAAGGGGCCGTGCATCTCGACCGGCTCGCCGGCGATGAAGGCGCGCAGCTCTTCGGGTTTCAGGAACTGCTTCCACTCGTGGGTGCCGGGCGGCACCCAGCGCAGGACGTATTCGGCGCCGATCTTGGCCAGCGCCAAAGCCTTCAGCGTGCGGTTCAGGGTGGCCACGATCATCAGGCCGCCGGGCTTGAGCAGCTTGGAGCAGGTGCGCAGGAACTCGCCCGGATCGGCGACGTGCTCAATGACTTCCATGGTCAAAACGACGTCGAACGGTCCCGCGCCCTCGGCCAGCAGCTGCTCGGCGGTGGCGGGGCGGTAGCCGATGGCCAGGCCCTGCTCGGCGGCGTGGGTCGCGGCGGTCTTGATGTTCTTTTCCGAGGCGTCGACGGCGGTGACGTCAAAGCCCAGCCGCGCCATCGGCTCGGACAGCAGCCCGCCGCCGCAGCCGATGTCGAGCAGGGAGAGGCCCTGGAACGGCTGGCGCAGATTGCCATCGCGCTCGAACCGCTCCAGCGCCTGTTCACGGATGAAGGCCAGACGGCAGGGGTTGAACACGTGCAGCGGCGCGAACTTGCCCTTGGGATCCCACCACTCGGCGGCGATCGCCGAGAACCGCGCCACGTCGGCGGGGTCGATGCTCCAGGAGGGGGTGGCTGCTTGCGTCATGGGGGCGTATGTAGAGCGATTTCGTGCATCGTGCATCAGATCTGGCGCACCATCCCCCAATCCGATCATCCCCGCGAAAGCGGGGATCCAAGCCGAGTCAGCGGTTAGGCTACGGCCTCGCTACATCCCGAGAGCCAGCTTGGATCCCCGCTTTCGCGGGGATGATCGGTGATTGGTGAGGTGGGCGCGCGCAACCGTCACAATCCGCGTCCAAGGTGCGAACAGTCGTCCGAGGCCGGTCTAAGGTTATGCGCTTGAAACGTCTTCTGATCGCTGCAGCGATGGTCGCCATCACGGCTTCGGGCGTCGCTGCCCAGGAACCCACCCTTCAGACCACCGAGCTGCGCCGCTTCGACGCGCCGGAGGCCAAGCAGGGCGTGGCGGCCGACAAGACCCATCTCTACGCCATCGATAACGGCCGCATCGCCCGCTACGACAAGGCTAGCGGCGTCAAGCAGGCGACCTGGACCGGCGATCCCGTGCGCTTCAAGCACCTGAACGCCTGCCTGATCGTGGGCAAGGACCTGGTCTGCGCCGGCTCGAACTATCCCAGCGTGCCCCAGAACAGCGCCGTCGAGATCTTCGATCCGGTGAAGATGACCCACACGCGGACCATTCCGCTGGGCCCGGGGATCGGCTCCCTGACCTGGGTGGACCGCCACGACGGCTTCTGGTGGGCGATGTTCGCCAATTACGACGCCAAGGGCGGTGAGCCGAACCGCGACCATCGCTGGACCACCCTGGTCAAGTTCGACGACCAGTGGCGGCGCGTCGGCGCCTACGCCCTGCCAGCCCAGGTGCTGGAGCGGATGGCGCCCTACAGCTGCTCGGGCGGCGGGTTCGGCGACGACGGGCTGCTGTACATCACCGGCCACGACCGGCCCGAGCTGTACGCCCTGAAGATTCCCACCGAGGGCGGGGCGACCCTGGACTATGTCGCCACCCTGGCCATCCCCGTCGAGGGCCAGGCCATCGCCTGGGATCCTTACGACAAGCGCGTGCTGTGGGGCGTCAATCGCGCCAGCCGGCAGGTCGTGGCGTTCAAGGTTCCGCCGGTTCCGGACGTTTCCGCCGCCCAAAAATAGCGGCGAGAGCATTGCGGCGCCGCATCAAGGTCGCTAGAAGGCGGCGGCTTGCGCGAGCGGGGGCGTTGCGCCGCGTTCCGCGCAAGAATTGACCGGTTTTCGAGGTGACAGGCACGTGTCTCGGTTGGTGATGAAGTTCGGCGGCACTTCGGTGGCCGACCTGGAGCGCATCCGTCGGGTGGCGCGCCTGGTCGCGGCCGAGGTGGCGACGGGCAAGCAGGTGGCGGTGGTCGTCTCGGCCATGTCGGGCAAGACCAACGAGCTGGTCGCCTGGACGGACGGCGCGGGCCGCGCCGCGCAAGGGCTTCCGGAGTCGGACGACGAGTACGACGCCGTCGTCGCGTCGGGCGAACAGGTCACGGCCGGCCTGCTGGCCATGACCCTACGCAACATGGGCCACAAGGCCCGCTCGTTCCTGGGTTGGCAGGTGCCGATCATCACGAGCGAGGCCCACGGCAGCGCCCGCATCGAGGACATTCCGTCCGAAAACCTGGACGAATGCTTCGCGAACGGCGAGATCGCCGTCATCGCCGGCTTCCAGGGCGTGACGACCAAGCAGCGCATCACCACCCTGGGCCGTGGCGGCTCGGACACCTCGGCCGTGGCGATCGCCGCCGCCGTGAAGGGCGCTTGCGACATCTATACCGACGTGGACGGGGTCTACACCACCGACCCGCGGATCGAGAGCAAGGCCCGGCGCCTGGCCAAGATCAGCTACGAAGAGATGCTTGAAATGGCCTCGCTGGGGGCCAAGGTGCTGCAGACCCGTTCGGTCGAGATGGCCATGGCCCATCGCGTCCCGGTGCGGGTGCTGTCGAGTTTCGTCGAACCGGGCGAAGCCCCGGGCCAAGGTACGATCGTCTGCGACGAGGAAGAAATCATGGAAAAGCGCATCGTCTCGGGCGTCGCCTACAGCCGCGACGAAGCCAAGATCACCCTGCTGGGTCTGCCCGATCACCCGGGCGTGTCCTCGCAGATCTTCGGCCGCCTCGCCGACGCCAATGTGAACGTCGACATGATCGTGCAGTCGCGCGCCCGCAGCGCCGACACCGCCAACATGGAGTTCACGGTCGGCAAGCGTGACGCCGCCCGCGCCGTCGAGATCGTCCAGGCCGCTCGCGCCGAGATCGGCTTCGAGGACGTCGCGGTGAACGAGGACGTCGCCAAGGTGTCGGTCATCGGCGTCGGCATGCGCAGCCACGCCGGCGTCGCCCAGTCGATGTTCGCGGCCCTGGCCGAGAAGAACATCAACATCCAGGTCATCTCGACCTCGGAGATCAAGATCTCGGTCCTGATCGACGCGGCCTATACCGAACTGGCCGTGCGCGCCCTGCATGCGGTGTACGGGCTGGACCAGCTGTAGGATTGCTAAGGCGAAGCGCGATCGCGCTTCGCCGTTGCCGAAACGTCGTGTTCTGACGTTAAGAAGGCGCCGCAGCCTCCGAGAATCGCCATGTCCGACGTCTTCAAGTTCGATCCCGACGCCAAGACCGTCACCTTCCACGGCGACGCGGGCCTGGACCTGCTCTACGACCTGCTGCTGCGCGCCAAGTTCGGCGACGGCTATGAGAAGCCGCTGCTGATCAGCCCGTGGCTGGCGGCGCTGCTGAACAAGCTGGACCAGGCCCTGCCGGACGACGGCCAGTGGTTCCCGGAAAAGCCCGGCCAGCCGATCTTCGACACCGACGACCTGTTGGCCATGGGCGACGCGGTCATCGAGGAAGGCCACACCGTCGGCTGGTGGACCATGACCGAGGCGGAAAAGCGCGCCTATCTGCGCAATGTCGTCGCCGCCCCGCACCCGCTGACCGACCTCGAGGTCGAGTTCATCGAGACCGATATCGACGCGGCCCTGCAGCAGGCCCGCAAGCTGGTCGAGGACGCCAGCGAAGCCCTGGCCCTGCCGGGGCACGGGTAACTCCGCTACACTGAGGGCATGGGTCACGACCTGACCGCCCCCGCCGAACTGTCGTTCCGCCGCTACGGCGAGGACGCGCCGCCGCACGCCCACGCCTTCGACCAGATCGTGCTGCCGCGCCGGGGCGTGCTCGAGATGGAGATCGACGGCAAGGGCGGGCGCGTGGATCCTGGCCGCGCGGCGGTGGTGCCGCCCGGGACCCGCCACGCCTTCGCCGCCTGCGGCGAGAACCTGTTCGTGGTCGCCGACATCGGCGGCGCGCTGATGAAGCCGTTCGAGGCCCTGCGCGAGCGGCCGTTCGCTCCGGTGACCGGCGCGGTGCGGGGCCTGCTGGAGTATCTGGCCGGCGAAGCGCCCAGCGCGATCGACACCAGCGTGGCCAGCCTGTGGACGCCGCTCTTGCTACGCGGTCTTTCGGCGGCGCCGATCAATGTCGATCCGCGCCTGGCCCGCGCCGCCGCGATGATCGAGGCGCGCTTCGACCAGCCGCTGACGGTCCGCGACCTGGCCAATGAGGCCGGCATGAGCCAGAGCCGCTTCTTCGCACGGTTCGCCGACGCCTATGGGACCACCCCGCACGGGGCGCTGTCGGATGCGCGCCTGCGGGCGGCGCAAAGGCTGCTCTCCGACATCAGCCTGTCGATCGCCGAGATCGCCGTGCGCACGGGGCACGGCGATCAGAGCGGTCTCACCAAGCGCATGAAGGCCAGCCTGGGCGTGACCCCTGGCGCCTGGCGAAAGGGACGCGTCTAGGTCTCAGTCCGAGGCGTAGGCGGCGCGGATGAGGCCGGTGCTGGTGGTCTCGTTGGCGCTGTCGGTCACCTGGCACACCCAGCCCGACAGGCGCGGCGGACCGTTGAAGTTCCCCAGCCAGCGGAACTGGGTCACCGGGCTGGTGTCGTCCGTGGCCCAGATGTCGCTGGAACCCGAGGTGCGCACCCACTGATAGGTATAGGGGCCGATACCGCCGCTGACGCTGACGGTGACGGGATCGGACCAGTTGTCGTCGTCCATGCCGACGATCGACGGCGAGGCGCTGGCCGATAGCGTGCGGGCTTGGGCGGCGGTGGCGACCATCAGGGCGCCCACGCCAAGGCCGGCGGCGGAGAACATCACTTCACGACGAGATTTCATCGAACCCTCCTGCTTGTACCTAGGGTTGGATTGCGTCACCACTCTACTTAAGAGTCAACCCTTGAGAGCACTCGCCAAACCCGCGGGAGCTTTCGCCAAGCCCGCTGGAATGGGACCTGCTAACCCAGGCCCATGAGCACCTCCCGCAATCTCCTGCTTGGCCTGCTGTGCGGCCTGGTCGCCGGCTGGAAGGCGGTGATGGGCGTTACGCCGGGGGCGTGGCGGAAAGGGTAGTAGCGCTGCGGTTGATCTCCCCTGTCCGGCATGGTCCCTTGACCCCGGATTCGCTTGGGGAGGCGTTATGCGGTTTTCGAAGATGTTCTGGGTGGCCGGCGCCGCGGCCCTGATGCTGGCCGGCTGCGGGGAGTCGTCGTCCGGAACCGAAGAAGCGTCGAAGGCCGCGGCCCGCGCAGCCGACTTGCAGCTCAAGTCCGACGGCACGGTGACGGCCGCGAACATGATCGCCTATGGCAAGGCCAAGCTCACGTTCACGCCGAAGGACGAGTTCAGCAAGGGCTTCGACGACTCCGCCTTGGAGGGACGTCGTTTCCAGGTTCGTCTGCCCGTCAGTGACGTGGGGGGTGTCCGTTACGAATATGATGCGGAAAAGGAAGTCCTGAACATCCGCGTCTATCCCGACACAACGGTTCAGTATCGCGATGCGGGCGGTCCCGGGCCCGACTACAGCTACTTTGCGCTGAGCACGGACTATACGACCGGTCAGCCGAGGAAGATGTCCAACGCGTTCGGCGCGGAGCGAGAAGTGACGTCCTCCTACTGGACCGAGTTCGGTGTGGGAAGCATTGGCGACGACCACATGGGAACCCTGCCGAAGGCGAAGTACGGCGTGTATGACGCGGCCAGCAAGCTCATTCCCATGAAGCCCGATGACGCGCGCGCCGCGACCGCCAACCTGTATGCCTTGATCGAAGGAACCGTCAGCAAGTCGTCGACGGGCTCCATCGTCGATTGCGGGGAAAGCAAAACCACTCCGACCTTGGACAATCCCTCCGAGCAGCATTGGAAGGGGTGTGTCGTGTCGGCCAAGATCGAGCGCATTCAGGTGATCTCACCCAAGGCCGGCGTGCTCCTCACCTTGCCCAAGAAGGATGATCACGGGCCAGGTCGCTACGAAGCGACCAACTAGCGCGCCGGGAGGAGACGCCAAACCTCCGAGAGCTTTCGCCAAGCCGCCCCTGGCGCGCGGTGCTAACCCAGGCCCATGAGCACCTCCCGCAATCTCCTCCTCGGCCTGCTGTGCGGCCTGGTCGCCGGCGCGTTCTGGGGCGGGGTGTTCCTGGCGCCCAAGCTGCTGGCCGCCTTCACGCCGCTGCAGATGACGGCGGGGCGCTACATCGCCTACGGCTTGGCGTCGGCGGTGCTGCTGGTCCCGAGTTGGCGGATGGTGATGGCCAAGATGGACGGGCGCGACTGGCGCGATCTGGTCCTGCTGAGCCTGTTGGGCAACCTGATCTATTATGTCGGCCTGTCGGTGTCGGTGCAGAGCTCGGGCGTGGCCCTGGCGTCGCTGGTCATCGGCTTGTTGCCGGTGACCGTGACCCTGGTCGGCGCCAAGCCGGGGGAGGGCGTCCCGCTTCGCTATCTGGCTGCTCCCCTGGCTTTGATCGTCGCCGGCGGGGTGTGCATCAACGTCTCGGTATTTACCGACAGCCACGGCGTCGGCATCGGCAAGCAGGTCGTCGGCCTGCTGGGCGCGACGCTGGCGCTGGCCATGTGGACCGCTTACGCCGTCTGGAACGCCCGCCGCCTGGCCGCGACGCCGAAGTTCACCAGCCACGAGTGGTCGCTGCTGACCGGTCTGGCCACGGGGCTGTTGTCGCTGCTGCTGGTGGTCCCGGCCTTCATGATGGGCGGCGTGGCACACGCGGCGGCCGACTGGCGCTGGTTCTGGATGGTCAGTTTCGCGGTGGCGATCGGGGCTTCGGTGATCGGCAACGGCCTGTGGAATTCGGCCAGCCGCCTGCTGCCGCTCAGCCTGTCGGGCCAGCTGATCGTGTTCGAGACCCTGTTCGCGCTGCTGTACGGCTTCCTGCACGAAGGCCGCTGGCCGCGCGGGCTGGAGTGGGCGGCGATCGTGCTGATGCTGGTGGGCGTGCTGTGGTCGGTGCGGCTGCATCGGCCGGCGAAAGAGGCCCTGGCGACGGGCTAAAACTTTTTCTCAACATGACGCGAACCTGAACGGCGTGGTTCAAATCAGGTTCAGGCAGACCCCCTTACAACAGACATCAACAGCGCCGCCCAGAATTGGTTTGGGGGCGACGCATCTGGAAAAGGAGTTTGTCATGAAGACCTTCACCAAGACTGCGATCGCCGCGACCGTCGCCGCCGCGATGATCATCCCCGCTTCGTCGGCCTTCGCCGCCAGCAAGACCGAACGCGCCATCCTGGGCGCGGTGATCGGTGGCGTGGCCGGCGCCGCCATCGGCGACGGCAAGACCGAAGCGGTCGCCATCGGCGCGGTCGCCGGCGCGGCCCTGGGCGCGACGACGGCCAAGAAGAAGAACTACGGCTACGGCTATCGTACGGCCCCGCGCTACGACAACCGCGGCTACTACAACAACCGCTACGATCAGCGTGGCTACCAGAACAGCCGCTACGCCTACGACCGTTACGGCAACCGCTACGACGCTCGCGACTACGGCTATCGCCGCTAGTCATCCCCATTCGCCGCTAGAGTTCCGATCCCTCCCCTAGCGTGCAGACTGCGCCGTCCGGCTCAAACCGGGCGGCGCTTTTTCGTGCCGTCGCACCTAATCGACGTTCGGTTGACCTAGGCCGCTTTCGCGCGGGCGAAATCTGCTATAGCCCCCATCTAGAGGACGGACGGTCTTTAACCCCTGGCGGCTCAAGCTAGGCTAGATCGTACCTCCGGGCACTTAGGGAGCGCACGCGAACGAGATGGCTGCATCCGGCATCGCCGTTCGAGGACCACGCAGCCTGCTGCGGCAGATTCGCGAGGCCATGGCCGGCGGCGGTCCCGCCCAGGCCAAGCTGGACATGGTGGTGCGCACCATCGCCATCTCGATGGTCGCCGAAGTCTGCTCGATCTATCTGCGCCGCGCCTCCAACGATCTGGAACTGTTCGCCACCGAGGGTCTGGCCCGAGAGGCCGTCCACGTCACGCGGCTGGGACCGGGCGAGGGCCTGGTCGGCGAGACCATGCGCCTGGGCCGGCCGCTGAACCTGTCGGACGCCGCCAGCCATCCGCAGTTCTCGTACCGTCCGGAAACCGGCGAAGATCCCTACCACGCCTTCCTGGCCGTGCCGCTGCTGCGCGGCGGCCGGGCGATCGGCGTGCTGGTCGTCCAGAACCGCACCGAGCGGGTCTATGACGAGGAGGAGGTCGAGGACCTCCAGATCATCGCCATGGTGCTGGCCGAGATGGTCAGCTCCAGCGAGCTGCTGGGCGCCGACGAGCTCAAGGACGTCGAGCTGGCGCCGCACAAGCCCGAGCGCCTGAAGGGCTCGCGCTTCGCCGAAGGCCTCGCTTACGGGGTGGCCGTGCTGCACGAGCAGCCGGTGGTCCCCGAGACCCTGCTGTCGGACGACGCCCTGGCCGAGGAGGCCCGGCTCTCCTACGCCATCGAGGCGCTGCAGACCCAGATCGACCAGATGCTGGAAGGCCAGCACGGCCTGGTCGGCGCCTCGTACGAGGTGCTGGAGACCTACCGCCTGTTCGCTCACGACCGGGGCTGGAACCGGAGCCTGAACGAAGCCGTGCGCTCGGGCCTTACGGCCGAGGCCGCGGTCGAGCGTGTCCGCTCCGAGCACCGCGCGCGCCTGGGCCAAGCCCGCGATCCCTATCTGCGCGAGCGGCTGCACGACCTGGAAGACCTGAACGACCGGCTGTTGCGCCACCTGTCGGGCGACGTCCACGCCGTGCGTGTGCTGCCCGACGACGCCATTCTGATCGCCCGGAACCTGGGGCCGGCCGACCTGCTGGAATACGACCGCACCAAGCTGAAGGGCATCCTGCTAGAGGAAGGTTCGGCCGCCAGCCACGCCGGCATCGTGGCCCGCGCCCTGGACATTCCGTGCGTTGGCCGCCTGGCCGGCCTGCGCGACCGGGTCAGCGAAGGCGACCCCGTGGTCGTCGACGGCGAAACCCAGGAAGCCTGGCTGCGGCCGCGTCCGGACGTCGTGAAGGCCCTGAAGACCCGGATGGAGGTCCGCGCCCAGCGCAAGGCCGAGTTCGCCCGCCTGCGCGACACCCCGCCGATCACCAAGGACGGGGCCAAGATCACCCTGCTGATGAACGCCGGCCTGGCCGTCGACCTGGACATCCTGGCCGAGACCGGGGCCGAGGGCATCGGCCTGTTCCGTACCGAGTTCCAGTTCATGGTCGCCGAGGAGCTGCCGCGCCTGGAAGCCCAGACAGCGCTCTACGAAAAGGTGCTGGACGCCGCCGACGGCATGCCGGTGACCTTCCGCACGCTCGATCTCGGCGGTGACAAGCTGCTGCCGTACATGGAGCTGGAGCGCGAGGACAATCCGGCCCTGGGCTGGCGCGCCGTGCGCATGGGCCTGGACCGTCCGGCCCTGCTGCGCATGCAGATCCGCGCCCTGATCAAGGCCGCCAACGGCCGGCCGCTGAAGGTGATGTTCCCGCTGGTGGCCAATGTCGACGAGTTCCGCGCCGCTCGCGCCTTCGTCGATCAGGAAGTGGCCTGGGCCCTGAAGCGTGGCCGCGCCGCGCCGGCCCGCCTGGACGTCGGGGCGATGATCGAGGCCCCGTCGCTGCTGTGGCATCTCGACGCACTGCTGCCGATGACCGACTTCGTTTCGGTCGGCACCAACGACCTGATGCAGTACATGTTCGCCGCCGACCGGGGCAATCCGAAGGTCTCGGACCGCTACGACCCGCTGTCGCCGGCCGCCCTGCGCGCGCTGAAGACCATCCAGCAGGCCTGCGCCGACACCGGTACGCCGGTGTCCGTGTGCGGTGAAATGGCCGGCCGTCCGCTGGAGGCCTTCGCGCTGGTCGCCCTTGGATTTGAAGGGCTTAGCATGCCGCCGGCCGGCATCGGCCCGGTCAAGCAGATGGTCCTGTCGTGCGATCGCGAGGCCGCGCGACGCAATGTCGAGGCCCTGCTGAAGGGCACCAGCGGATCCTTGCGCGGCGAAATCGAAACCTTGGCCCGGAAGCTTTACGTCGCCGTTTAGAAGAAAAGCTTGGCCGTTAACCAAGCGTCACCGTTTAGTCCATTGAATCCGGCTACTTAGTTTGTTATCCCAAACACTTGTTAAGACCTCCGTGCGATACGGGGTGGGGGAGTGCGTCGCGCTTCGCGCGCGGCGCGATTTTGGGGGCGTATAGTCAAGTCATGCCGCTGGATACGGGCAACGTGAGACGTCTGCACCTTGTCGCCGACGCCGATGCGGATGATACGCCGGTCGCCGTCCATCATCCGTCGATCGATGAGGGCGCCGACGTGGGCATGGCCCTGAAGGCGGCGCGCGAGTTCCGTGGCCTCACCACCCAGGACGTCGCCGACGCCACCCGCATCCGCCAGAGCTATATCGAGGCGCTGGAGGACCTGCGCTTCGACGACCTGCCCTCGCGCCCGTTCACCATCGGTTATGTCCGCGCCTATGCCGGCCTGCTGGGCCTGGACGCCGAGGCCGCCGTGGCCCGCTTCAAGAACGATGCGCCCGACAACGACGCCGCCGAGCTGCGAGCCCCCGTCGGCGTGCGCCGCGAGCGCGACCCGCGCCTGGCCCTGATCTTCGCCGGCGGCCTGCTGGTGGTCGGCGCCATCCTGCTGTGGAATGTCGCCCAGCGCGCCATCACCAAGGAAGAGCCTCCGGCCCAGGTGGCTCCGGCCGCCGCCTCGACCCAGGTCCAGGCCCACGCCGGCAACAACCAGGTCGCCCTGGGCGCGCCGCTGCCGGCCCCGGTCGAGAGCACCACGCCCGAGCCCTACAAGACTCCTGGCCTGGACGACGCCGCCGCCAACGGCGGTTCGGTCGACGCCGCCAAGATCGCCGCCAAGGCCCGCGCCGAGGCCGACGCCAAGGCGGGTGTCGTGGATCCGGCCAACCAGTTCGTGGTCGGCTCGCAGTTCAAGCCCAAGGGCCAGATGCTGGGCGCCTCGCCGGCCGAAGCCTCGGGCGTCCTGATCCAGGCCCGCAAGGCCGGCGCCCTGACCGTGCGCCGCGCCGACGGCACGATCCACATGACCCGCTGGCTCTCGACCGGCGACGCCTATCGCGCGCCGAACACGCCGGGTTTGATCCTGGACGTGGTCGAGCCGAACCTGTTCGACGTCTATTTCAACGGGCGTCTGACGGGGCGGCTGACGTCGAACCAGACGGCGGTGGCGAAGCTGGTGCCGGCGGCGCCGGTGGCGGCTCCGGTTGCTCCGAAGCCGGCCGCGCCTGCGGCTCCTCGCCAATAAAATCCTGCCTTCCTAGGCCTTGTGCCTAGGACCCATGGGCGGGCTTGGTTCAGATTGGACGAAGAGCGCTCCGCACGTGTGGTCGCGTACCCGGCGAGGCCGAGCGAGCGGACGCATGGGTCCTAGGCACAAGGCCTAGGAAAGCAATTAGGGGGATGCATGCGCGAAACCCTTCAGTTCCTGCCGCAGAACCTCTAAATTACCCCCATGGCCGCAGACCACACGCACGTCCGTCCCTGGCGCATGATCACGCGCCGGCAATCGCGCAAGATCCGCGTCGGCAATGTCGAGGTGGGCGGCGACGCGCCGATCACCGTCCAGTCGATGACCAACACGCTCACCAGCGACGCCAAGGCGACGCTGGAGCAGATCCGTCAGTTGGAAGAGGCCGGGGCCGACATCGTCCGGGTCAGCTGCCCCGACACCGACAGCACGGCCGCGTTCAAGACCATCGCTCGCGAGGCCAAGGTCCCGCTCGTGGCCGACATCCACTTCCACTACAAACGCGGCATCGAGGCGGCCCAGGCCGGCGCGGCCTGCCTGCGGATCAATCCAGGCAATATCGGTTCGCCCGACCGCGTGCGTGACGTCATCCAGGCCGCCCGCGACCACGGCTGCTCGATGCGGATCGGCGTCAATGCCGGCTCACTGGAGCGCGAACTGCTGGAGAAGTACGGCGAGCCGTGCCCCGACGCGATGGTCGAGAGCGCGCTGAACCACGCCCGCATCCTGCAAGACCACGACTTCCACGAGTTCAAGATCTCGGTGAAGGCGTCCGACCCGTTCATGACCGTGGCGGCCTACTACCAGCTGGCCGAGGCCATCGACTGCCCGCTGCACCTGGGCGTCACCGAAGCCGGGGCGCTGCGCACCGGCACGGTGAAGTCCTCGATCGGCATCGGCTCGATGCTGTGGGCCGGCATCGGCGACACCATTCGGGTGTCGCTGGCCGCCGATCCCGTCGAAGAGATCAAGGTCGGCTTCGACATCCTCAAGTCGCTGGGCCTGCGCCACCGCGGCGTCAATATCATCGCCTGTCCGTCGTGCGCGCGGCAGGGCTATGACGTCATCAAGACCGTGGAAGCGCTCGAGGCGCGGCTGGCCCACATCTCGCAACCGATGTCGCTGTCGATCATCGGCTGCGTGGTCAACGGCCCGGGCGAGGCGCTGATGACCGACATCGGCTTCACCGGCGGCGGCGCCGGCGCGGGCATGGTCTACATGGCCGGCAAGCCCGACCACAAACAGTCCAACGACGGCATGGTCGACCACATCGTCGAGCTGGTCGAGAAGAAGGCGGCTGAGCTGAAGGCCGCCGAAGCCGCGAAGGCGTTGGCGGCGGAGTAGGGCTTTTAAGCCCCCTCCGCCATCACCCGCACCAGATCCACCAGCTGTCGCCGCACGCGGCTCGGGCCGATGCGCGGGAACAGTTCGGCCAGCTGCATCCCCTCCGACGTGTGCAGGAAGGTCTGCACCGTGCGGTCGGCCTCGCAGCCTTCGCCGCCGGTCTCGACCGGGTCGGGCAGGCCGTCGAAGAAGAAGCCGATGTCGGTCTTCAGCAGGGTGGCGATCTGGTAGAGCTTGGACGCGCTGATCCGGTTCTCGCCGCGCTCGTATTTCTGCACCTGCTGGAAGGTGATGCCCAGGCTGTCGGCCAGCTGGTCCTGGGTGACGCCCAGCACCTTGCGGCGCATCCGCACCTGCGTGCCGACGTGCAGGTCGACCGAGCTGGGGCGGCGGCTCTCTGTATCCTTGGCGGTGTCGTAAGGCATGTCACTCTCTCCGTACCCGTCGGAAAGAACGCCAATGCTGCGGTGCAACTAGGGCGGCTCTGTAACGGGAGTGTATCAAGCTGTGCGGGAGTCAGGTCTTCGGTAACAGCGCCGCTACACGCGCCTCGCCGGTGAGGCTCTCGCGGCGGCCGAAACCCCCCGGCGGCGGGCCAGGCGGGGGACCCTTGGGTGGCGGCCCCATGAACCCCTCGGCGCGCGGCCGGGCGTTGCGGTCGACCACGACGTCGAAATCGACCCGGTAGCGATCCTCGCCCTCGGCCACCGCCGCGAAGGTCGCCTCGCCGCCCTGCCGGGCGATGCCGTCGTTGCTGTTGAGCGTGTCGCGCGGGCGTCCGCGCCGGTAGTCGGCGGCCTGGACATAGAGGAACTCGTTCAGCGCGTCGGGCAGGAAGACCTGCGAGGTCAGCAGCGCCCGCTGGCCCAGCCAGACCTTGTAGTGGATGTGGGTCGTGCGGCCCTCGTACCAGCCCGGATAGACCGTCCGGAACGTCGCCGCCCCACCGTCATCGACCGGCTGCACGCCGCGTAGGAACCGCTGCGCCTGTAGGGCGTCCACGCCCGAATAGCGGCCTTGCGCGTCGCAGTGCCAGACATCGAC
Organism: Caulobacter sp. GW821-FHT12D05; assembly: GCF_058807295.1. Lineage (NCBI taxonomy): Bacteria > Pseudomonadati > Pseudomonadota > Alphaproteobacteria > Caulobacterales > Caulobacteraceae > Caulobacter > Caulobacter sp. GW821-FHT12D05. The sequence goes on along the minus strand of NZ_JBXAQO010000002.1, from coordinate 955,117 downwards.
CCTGGCACCCTTCAGCGGCGCGCCCAGTTCGTCGAACACATGGAAACGCAGCTCGACCGCCACGCCCGGCAGGCCCTCGGCGATGTCGGCCCGCACCGGCGCGTCGGCCAGGTAGTAGGGACCCTCGGTGACGGCGGGCGTCAGCTTGGGGCCCGGCCGCAGGCTGGTCTGCGCCGAAGCGCTCGTCCCAGCCGCCAGGCCTAGGGCCAGCAGTCCGCGTCGATGAAGGTCGGCCATGGTCATCCCCGTCGTTGTCGTCCGACAGGGATGCCGCTGGCTCGTGGCGCCGCGAGGGCCGGGTTCGTTTCCGACCTGTCGCGATCTGAAAGCTTAGGCCGTCGCCGCGACCTTGGGCCGGCGGTGCTCCGGCGGGGGAGGCGGCGGCGGGGCCGGGCAGTGGTGGGCCAGGAACTCGCCGTGCCCCGGCAGCGTAGCGACCTGGGCCTTCACGATCGGCGCCGAGCGATCCAGGGTCTGGCGGATCACCTCATAGGGCGTGGTGTCGACCAGCTGCTGATAGCGCTTGGGCCGGATGCCCATGCCCTCCATCACCGACTGCCACGACGGGGCGCGGAACATGTCGTCGACGCCGTCGCGCAGGGTCCCGGTCTCGCGGAAGAGTTCGATGCGCTCTTTCAGGCTCTGAGGCGGCTGGACCTGTTGGTACTCGCGCCAGAACGGCGTGTCGTCGCGCTGGGTGGTCTGGTAGTGCAGCACGATGAAGTCGCGGATCTCTTCGTAGTCGGCGGCCATGCGGCGATTGTATTCGGCCTGCAAGGCCGGGGCGAAGGTCCGGTCGGGGAAGAACCGCAGCAGATAGTCCATGCCGCGATAGATCAGGTGCAGGGCGGTCGACTCCAGCGGCTCGATGAAGCCGCCGGCCAGGCCGATGGCGACGCAGTTCTTGTTCCAGAGTTTCGTGCGCATGCCGGTCTTGAACGGCACCAGCCAGGTGTCGGTGATCGGCTCGCCCTCGACCTGGCTCAGCAGCACATGCCGGGCCTCGTCGTCGCTGATGTATTTGGAGCAGAACACATAGCCGTTGCCGGCCCGGTGCTGCAGCGGGATGCGCCAGCGCCAGCCGAAGTCCTGGGCGGCGGCCAGGGTGTAGGGATGCGGCTCGCGGATGTTGTCGGTCTGCACCGTGATGGCGCGGTCGTTCAGCAGCACGTCGGACCAGTCCAGGAACGGGGTGTCCATCGCCTTGCCGTTCAGGATCGAGCGGAAGCCCGAGCAGTCGATGAACAGCTCGCCGGCGGCCTCGTAGCCGCTTTGCAGGATCACCTTCTCGATCGTCCCGTCATTGCGGGTGACGACCTGGTCGACAATGCCCTCGACGCGCTTGACGCCACGCGCCTCGGAGAACTTGCGCAGGTACTTGGCCACCAGGTTGGCGTCGATGTGCAGGGCGTAGCGCGAGGCCGACAGCATGGTCTTCTGCAAGGCGCCCGGCGGCATGAACTTCCATTGGTCGGCCATCACCGTGGCCGGGGCGAAGTCTTGCAGCGCCGACGGGTGGCCGTTGGCCTTGGCCCGCAGCCAGCACTGGTAGAACTCGTGCGACCCGATCGGGCCGCCGATCTGGCCGAACGGGTGGTAATAGACCTCGTCCTTCTTGCGCCAGTTCTCGAAGCGGATGGCCAGCTTGAAGGCCGCCTGCGTCTCCTGGATGAACTCGCGCTCGTCCAGGCCCAGGCTGGAGATCAGTTGCAGGAAGGGCGGGATGGTCGACTCGCCCACGCCGACGGTGCCGATCTGCTCGCTCTCGATCAGCTCGATGGCGCAGTCACCGTCGCGGAAGAAGTGGCTGAGCATGGCCGCGCAGATCCAGCCGGCCGAGCCGCCGCCGACGATGACGATCTTCTGGATGGCGTTCGGGTTCTTGTCGCTCATCGGTTACTCCCCTGCGGACTTTCTTGTTGTTGATTAGTCGACCACGATCAGCGCGCGGTTCCAGGCGATCAGCGGCGCGGCCGGGTCCAGGCGATGGTCGCTGGCCGTGACGATGAAGATCGAGTGGGTCTGGGCCTCGACGATCTCGTCGATCGTGCAGGCGGCCTGGGCCAGGCCCTGGCGGTAGGTGGGCGGCGCATCGGCGCCGAGGTCCCAGCGGCTGGGGCAGAAGCGCTCGTGCGCCTGGACCGGGCCGCCGAACCGCACCGCCTCGTCCTTGTCGGCCGCGCCCAGCAGGGCGATCGACAGGGCCGGGCGACGCAGGAAGATGTCGTGGCAGCCGGCCTCCTTGCGCACGCAGAACAGGAAGCGCGGCGGGTCCACCGACAGCCCCGTGATCGAGCTGACCAAGAGGCCCCGGGGTGCGTCGCCATCCCAGCAAGAGACGATGGCGACGCCGCTGGCCAGGTGCGCCAGCACGTCGCGGAAGTCGGTCGATGGGGGCGGCGACGCGGCCGGGGCGGGGATCATGCCTTGGCGCCGGCCGGGACGAGCTCGTCGTCCTCGTCTTCGTTCAGCGCCCCCAGCTCGCCGCGCGCGCGGGCCTGCTTGCCATAGACCTGCTCGAACAGCGGCGAGGTCATCAGGGTGGTGACCAGGGCCATGACCACCAGCATCGAGAACAGCGCCGGGCCGATGATGCCCTTCTGCAGGCCGATATTGATGATGATCAGCTCCATCAGGCCGCGGGCGTTCATCAGGGCGCCGATGCCTAAGGCCGTGGCGTTGTCCTGGCCGGTCAGGCGGGCGGCGGCCCAGCAGGCCCCGCCCTTGGCCAGGATCGAGCCGGCCAGGATGACCAGGGCGACGGCGGCCAGCGACCAGCTGTTGAGCAGGTTCATCTGGGTGTTGAGGCCCGAGAAGGTGAAGAACATCGGCACCAGCAGCGCCACGGTCAGCGGCTCCAGCGAGCGCTTCAGCTCGCGGGTCAGCACGCCCCGGGGCATGGCCGCGCCCAGCAGGAAGCCGCCGAACACCGAGTGCAGGCCGGCCGCGTCCATGGCCCAGGCGCTCAGCATGAACAGCATGATGACGACACCCAGCAGGGGCGGGGTGACCTTGCCCTCGCGCTCGGCCCATCGCCCCAGCGGCGCCAAGAGCTTGGGGCCGACGGTCAGCATGAAGAGGGCGAACAGGCCGCCGCCGATCACGGCCTTCAGCGCCACGGCCGGGCCGCCGCCGAAGCTGGCCAGCACGATGGCCAGCACCGTCCAGGCGCCGGCGTCGTCGATGGCCCCCGACGACAGGGCCAGCGAGCCCAGCGGGGTCTTGGTCAGGCCGCGCTCCTGGATGATGCGGGCCAGTACCGGGAAGGCGGTGATCGAGATGGCCGCGCCCATGAACAGCATGGCCTGGACATGGCTCACGCCCTTGCCGAACAGGTTCAGGCCCATCAGCCACGGCGTCAGGGCGATGGCGACCAGGAACGGCGCGACCATGCCCGACAGCGAGACTGTCACCGCGCTCTTGGCGTTGGCCTTGAAGTGGTCGGCGCGAAAGCCGACGCCCACCAGGAACATGTAGAGGCCCACGCCCAGCTGAGCGCCGACGAACAGGACCGACTTGGTTTCCTTGGGGAACAGGTGATGCTGGAGATCCGGGGCCAGCAGGCCCAGCAGCGACGGGCCCAACACGATGCCGGCGATCATCTCGCCGATGACCTGCGGCTGGTCGAAGAAGCGCTTCATGACCCAGCCGGACGCGCGGCACGCGGCCACGATCACGGCCATCTGCAGGAAAAAGGCTACGCTCAATTCAGCCGGCGTCATGGCGTCCCCCTGGTTTCCGCGCCGCCTTTTGGCGGTCGCGTTCCGTCCCTTGGAGCGACGCTAACAACGCAAAAAATGGGCTGGCAAGCCGATTTTGTCCAACGTTGTCATTTTGAGTTTCGAGCCTACGTGCCTACAATTTTTTGAAGCCTATGTAGGTAGGTAGCTACATTCTCGTGATGGGCGATGCGGGGTTGTACGGACGGTTCCGCCGTCGGCGCCTTTGCCGCCAATGGCTCAGTCTATCCTGGCGATAGGAACAATCAATTTTACCTATCGCCGGTTGGGGCGTCCTGATGGCGCCGTGTCGGGGACGGCGCCGGGTTGAACCAAGCCAAAGCGGAGGAAACGACGTGGACAAGAAAGTCGAAGACAGCGTTCAGGGCCAGTGCCCGATGGGACGCGGCCGTGGCGGCCATGGCAACCGCGACTGGTGGCCCCAGAACCTGCGGCTCGAGGGGCTGAACCAGCACTCGCCACGCTCCAACCCGATGGGCGAGGCGTTCGACTACGCCGAGGCCTTCAAGAGCCTGGACCTGGACGCGGTGATCGCCGACCTGCACGCCCTGCAGACCGACAGCCAGGAGTGGTGGCCCGCCGACTTCGGTCACTATGGTGGCCTGTTCATCCGCCTGGCCTGGCACAGCGCCGGCACCTACCGCACCTCGGACGGCCGTGGCGGCGCCGGTGGCGGGCAACAACGCTTCGCGCCGCTGAACAGCTGGCCGGACAACGCCAACCTCGACAAGGCCCGCCGCCTGCTGTGGCCGATCAAGCAGAAGTACGGCGCCAAGCTGTCTTGGGCCGACCTCTATGTGCTGGTCGGCAACGTCGCGCTGGAGTCGATGGGCTTCAAGACCTTCGGCTTCGCCGGCGGCCGCGTCGACCAGTGGGAGCCCGAGGAACTGTACTGGGGTCCCGAGGGCTCGTGGCTGGGCGACGAACGCTACAGCGGCGAGCGCCAGCTGCATCCGGCCCTGGGCGCCGTGCAGATGGGCCTGATCTACGTCAATCCGGAAGGCCCGAACGCCAATCCCGATCCGCTGGCCTCGGCGCATGACATCCGCGCCACCTTCGCCCGCATGGCCATGAACGACGAGGAAACCGTCGCCCTGATCGCCGGCGGCCACACCTTCGGCAAGACCCACGGCGCGGGCGATCCCTCGTTCGTCGGTCCCGAGCCGGAAGGCGGCGAGATCGAAGCCGCCGGCCTGGGCTGGGCCAGCAAGCACGGCACCGGTCTGGGCGCCGACGCCATCACCTCGGGCCTGGAAGTCACCTGGACCCAGACGCCGACGCGGTGGAGCAACCACTTCTTCGACAACCTCTTCAAGTTCGAATACGAGCTGACCAAGAGCCCCGGCGGCGCCCAGCAGTGGGAAGCCAAGGACGCGCCGGCCGACATCCCGAACGCCTTCGATCCGTCGAAAAAGCAGCGCCCGCGCATGCTGACCTCGGACCTGGCCCTGCGCTTCGACCCTGAATACGAGAAGATCTCGCGCCGGTTCTACGAGAACCCCGACCAGTTCGCCGACGCCTTCGCCCGCGCCTGGTTCAAGCTGACCCACCGCGACATGGGCGACAAGCGTCGTTACCTGGGCAAGCTGGTCCCGGCCGAGACGCTGATCTGGCAGGACCCGGTTCCGGCCGTGGACCACCCGCTGGTCGACGCCAACGACGTCAAGGCGCTGAAGGACCAGATCCTGGCCTCGGGCCTGTCGGTCTCCGAGCTGGTCTCGGCGGCCTGGGCTTCGGCCTCGACCTGGCGCAAGTCCGACAAGCGCGGCGGCGCCAATGGCGCGCGCGTGCGCCTGGCTCCGCAGAAGGACTGGGCGGTCAACGATCCGCCGGTGCTGGCCAAGGTGCTGTCGACGCTGGAAGGCATCCAGAAGGACTTCGGTAAGAAGGTCTCGCTGGCCGACCTGATCGTGCTGGGCGGTTCGGCGGCGGTCGAGAAAGCCGCCAAGGACGCCGGCTCGCCGATCGAGGTCCCGTTCGCGCCGGGCCGCACCGACGCCTCGGCCGAGCAGACCGACGCGGAGTCGTTCGAGCCGCTGGAGCCGATCTCGGACGGCTTCCGCAACTACCGCAAGGACGGGACCCAGTTCATGGCCCCCGAGGAAGCGCTGGTCGATCGCGCTCAGCTCCTGGGCCTGTCGGCCCCGGAACTGACCGTGCTGGTCGGCGGCCTGCGGGTGCTGGGCGCCAATACCGGCGGCTCCAAGACCGGGGTGTTCACCGATCGCCCGGGCGTGCTGACGACCGACTTCTTCGTCAACCTGCTGGACATGGGCGCCGTCTGGAGCCCGACGGCGGTCAACGCCTTCGCCGGCCATGATCGCAAGAGCAGCGAGCCCCGCTGGACCGCCAGCCGCGTCGACCTGATCTTCGGCTCCCACGCCGAACTGCGGGCCTTCGCCGAGGTCTACGGCTCGTCCGACGCGCAGGGCAAGTTCGTGAAGGACTTCGTGGCCGCCTGGACCAAGGTCATGAACGCCGACCGGATCGACCTGAACTAGCCCTCGGCCCTGGCCGAAGGAAAGCTGGGGCGGCTGCCGTGAAGCGGCCGCCCTTTTCGCGCGAGATCAACGCGCCGTGGGTTTCTCGACGCCGAGCACGCTGGAGGCGGTGAGTGTCGGAGCCAGGATGGCGATGTCGTAGCCAAGCGCCAGGTCACGCCATTCCGGCGGCGCCGACGCCAACACGCTCTTGGTCCGGAGCGTCCGCAAATCCACCAGCATCCACGATCCCGGCGCGGCTTCAGCCGCCTTCGCGAGCGCGGCGTCCTTGCGCCAGTCCGGGTCCTTGTCGTCCTTCATATCGAAGGCGCGCACGACGGAGGGCCGCCCGACGCCGCCATAACCCCCCTCCGAGCCCTTGGCCCCCAGCACCATGATGTGCAGCGCCGAGACGCCTTCGCCCTCGGCGCGCTCGGCCACATAGGCGCCGAGGTCGCGCTGATTGAGCGGATTGATCGACTTGTAGACGTGGTAGGCGCCGAACTTCATCAGCACTCGCGCGTCGGGATTGGCGGCGAGGTGGGCGGCGACCGTGCGCTTCATCAGCCGCGCGCGGCGTCCGTTGGGGTCGCCCTGGCCCGACTTCGACGCCTGATAGATGGCGCGGCTTTCCGTGAGCAGGCCAAACAGATGGCGGACGCGCGCGCCGCCATCCCGCGCGACCGCGGCGGCGGTCTTATCAAGATCGTCCTGTGTGGCCGAGAGCAGGAAGAGGTCGAAAGGCGAGCCTGATGCGAGCGCGGCAACGGTCGCTTTTTTGTCCTGCGCGGCCAGATCGGTCAGGGCGGCCCGGGCGAGGGGCCCTGGCTTCGAGGCCAGCATTGCCTCAAGCAGATGGCCGCTGGATCCCAGGAACTCCTGGTCCAACCCCCAGAGCTTGAACTTCGGTCCGGCGGCGGCGGCGCAATCGCCGGCCATCCGGACTTCATCGCGGCCGTTGAAGAAGGCGATGCTGTCCGGATGCGCGCGCACGAAATCGTCGATCCGGGCTTCGGGGTCTTTCGATCGCATGACGGAATCGACGACGCGCGCCGCTTCCGGGCCGGTCTCGATGGCCATGGCGGTCAGGCCGGAGGGCGCCATCAGGCGGCAGATCTGGGTCGTGAGGGCCGGGATCTCGCGGCTGTGGTGGCTCTCGCCGATCAGGACGTAGCGGCTATCGGCTATGGCCTTGGACAGGACGAGCGCGCCCGCGCCGGACAGACCATCCGCCTTGACATCCAGAGGCGCGATCGCCTGGGCGAGACGCGAAGCGAAGGGCGAGGGCGTCGCCTCCTCGGCGACCGCGCTGGTCGCAAACGCGCTGAGCGCGGCGAGAAGCACGCCTGACAGACCCCAATAAACTCTCGGCACGCGTACCTCCCCAAACGACTCAACTGCTCGTGGTCTATCGGGGCCCGGTTGGGACGGCCAATTAAAACGCAGCCATGCAGAGACCGCCCATCAAGCCTTCGCCGCGTGCCAGCCTCGGATCATGAAGGCCTGGAAGAACGGGATCGGCTGGCGGAAGCCGGCGGCCTGCCACAGGGTTTCCGTCTCCGCCGGGGGCAGCACCCCCAACACGTCCCGCATCATGCCGCCCAGCTTGGCCAGCGACTCCGGCGTCGCGCCCATCAGGGTTTGGACCTGCTTCCAGTCCTCGAGCATCCGCGGGAATTCCGGAGCGTCCAGGTCGGCGCTGATCTCGGCGCTGACGAGGCGGCCGCCGGGTTTCAGGCGATCATGGATGGCCGTGTAGAAGGCGGCTCGGTCCTTGCGCTGGATGAAGTGCGCGACCAGCAGGCTGACCACGGCGTCGAAACCGTCGGCGGGCGCATCCTGGACATAGCCCTGAAGCAGCTCGCAACGCTCTAGCACGCCGGCCTGTTCGAGCCGGTGTCGCCCGACGGCTAGCATCTCCTCGGACGGATCGACGCCGACGAACGACCAGCTCGGATAGGCCTTGGCCAAGGACAGGATCTCGGCCCCGGTCCCCACCCCGACGCACAGCACGCGGGCATCGGCGGGCAGGTCGGCCAGGACCAGCCGCATCAGGAAATGCAGATTGTCGGAGATGGGGGCGAGGGCGCTGTTCCGCCGATCATAGGCGTCGGCCATCTCCTGGCTGAAGAAGTTGGTCGGGGCGGGGGGATTGGGTTGGGGCATTGTTATAATGTAACGCCAAATCTGGCGCGCGCCAGCCGTCTCAATAGCGCGTCGACGGCGACGCCGTCCGCTCACCACCCATAGCGGATGCCGCCAAGGTCCGCTTGCCGGGCGGGGTCTGGGTGCTAGCTTGGTCAGGATCGAAAGGGAGCCTGCGTGGACTGGAACGTCAGAGCAGAGAAGCTTCGCGCGGCGACGATCGCGGCGTTCGACGGATTGGCGTCCTTGCGCGACAAGCAGCGCCTCTACGCGATCTGTCTGCAGACGGCGGATGACGGCATGAGCGTCGGGTTCTGCGCCAATACCGAGGAGGGTTATGCCGCGAAACACGCCGCAGAGGCCGAAGTCGAGGACATGACGTCGGATTACGCGGCCTATCTGCGCTGGGCTCCGGCCGAGTGGCGGTACGAGAGCTCCGGCAATGGCCATTTCGCGGACATCAATCGCGAGTTCACAGCGGCGAGCGGCGACTCGGGCGCGGACTTCAGCGCCTACTTCGACCACCTGATCGACGCGATGATCGATGCGCTGGCCCATCTGCGGGCCGAGCGGGCGCAGGCGCTTGAAGGCGTGACGTTGTTCGTGACGATCTCCGATAGCGACGAGGCGCAAGCGGTCGAGCGGCGGTCCGCGGAACGGCTTAACGCGCCGACGCTGGCGGCTGAATTCAACCTGCCCTGGGCCTAGGCAAGTCTAGCCCGCGATCAACGCGGCCCGCTCCGCGCTGGTCAGCGGACGCCACCGCCCCTCGGGCATGTCGTCCATGTCCAGCGGCCCGATCCGCACCCGGAACAGATCCACCACTTTCAGCTCGACCAGCTCGCACATGCGACGGATCTGGCGGTTGCGGCCTTCGCGCAGGACGATGCGCAGGCGTTGGTCGGAGATGACCTCGACCTCGGCGGGGCGGAGCTCTCTCCCATCCAGCTCCAGACCAAAGCGCAGGAGCTCGATCTTCTCTTCGGTCAGCTCGCCCATGACGGCGACGCGGTATTCCTTTTCGAGGTCCGACTGCGGGCCGATCACGGCCTTGGCCACCACGCCGTCGCTCGACAGCAGCAGCAGCCCCCGCGAGTCCTTGTCCAGGCGGCCGACCGGCGGCAGCAGGTCGCCCGACTGCGGGATGGGGGCGGGCGCGTTGCCCCACTGGTTCTGGCGGGTCAGCAGGCGGGCGGCGGGCACCTGGCCGGGATCCGGCTGGGCCGAGACGATGCCGACCGGCTTGTGGATCATGTAGGTGACGGCCGCGTCCAGCTTGGCGGTCGCGCGGTCGGCCAGCACCAGGGTCTGGCCCGGCAGGATCTTGCGGCCGACGTCTTCCACGACCTCGCCGTCGATCGAGACCAGGCCGTCGCTGATCAACTGCTCGGCTTCACGGCGCGAGCAGACGCCGCTCTGGGCCAGCCACTTGTTGACCCGCTGGGGCTCGCCCTCGTCATAGGTCCGGGTGAAGGCCACTAGCTGAAGCTCTCTTCCAGGCTGGCCAGGCGCTCGGCCTGGTCCTCGGCGATCAGCGGGTTGATCACGTCGTCCAGGCTGTCGCCCTCGATGATCCGGGCCAGGTTGTAGAGGGTCAGGTTGATCCGGTGATCGGTCACCCGACCTTGCGGGAAGTTGTAGGTGCGGATGCGTTCCGAGCGATCGCCGCTGCCGACCTGGCTCTTGCGGGCCTCGGAGCGGGCGCTGTCAAGGGCCTCGCGCTGCATGTCGTACAGGCGCGCCTTCAGGTTCTTCATCGCCCGAGCGCGGTTCTGGTGCTGCGACTTTTCCGAGGAGGTCACCACCACGCCGGTGGGCAAGTGGGTGATGCGCACGGCCGAGTCGGTCTTGTTGACGTGCTGACCGCCGGCGCCCGACGAGCGGTAGGTGTCGATCCGCAGGTCGCTTTCCTTGATCTCGATCTCGACGTCTTCGGCTTCCGGCAGCACGGCGACCGTGGCGGCCGAGGTGTGGATGCGGCCTTGCGCTTCGGTGGCCGGCACGCGCTGCACGCGGTGCACGCCGCTCTCGAACTTCAGCCGACCGAACACGCCGTCGCCGGTGATCGAGGCGACGATTTCCTTGAAGCCGCCCATTTCGCCTTCCGAGATGCTGTCGATCTCGACCCGCCAGCCCTGCAGGGTGGCGTAGCGCTGGTACATGCGGAAGAGGTCGCCGGCGAAGAGAGCCGCTTCGTCGCCGCCGGTGCCGGCGCGGACTTCCAGGATGGCCGAGGCGTTCTCGTCCTTGTCCTTGGGGGCCAGCATCAAAGCGAGGTCGTGCTCGAGGATCGGCAGCTTCTCGTCCAGGGCCTGGATCTCGTCCTTGACCATGTCGGCCATCTCGGGATCGGCGGCCATGACGTCCAGCTCGGCGCGTTCGGCGCTCAGCTTGGCCAGGCGCTCGACGGCCTCGGCGACCGGGCGCAGCTCGGCGTGCTCCTTGGAGAGCTTGACGATCTCGGTCCCGTCGGTGGCCGCGCCCATGCGCGCCTCCACTTCGCGGAAACGGTCGAGAACCTGGTCGAGACGGGCCTGGGGCAGTCGCAAAGCTATGGTCGCATGGCTGGAGGGGATTGGGTCGGTCTCTCTAGTGCTTTTCCCCGCCGAAGGGAATGGATGGGGGAGCAAACCCGTTTCGGAGAGCAATGCTCGCGCTGTTAGCCGAGACTTAGCCATTCAGGGCGAGTGTGTCGGCTTCCCGTCGCCGGCCTGGGCCTCCCCGACTATGAAGCGTATCGAGACCCGCCTTTCGGCCCCCCTGGCGGGCATGGCCCTGCTGACGGTCGGCGTCCTGGTCGCCGTGCTGTTCATGATCGCCGCTCGCGTCGACCGCGACGCCCTGCTGCACGAACAGGCCCTGGTCGAGCGCGGCATCCAGTCCAAGATGGTCGACATCGAACGCACCATCTGGCCCGAGGTCGGCTGGGACGACGCGGTGAAGGCGCTGGACAACCAGTACGATCCCAAGTGGGCGCACGAGAATATCGGCGCCTATCTGATGACCCAGGCGGGCTTCGACTACATCTTCGTGGTCGATCCCCAGGGCCAGGCGATCTTCAACGAGCGGCTGGGCCAGCCGATCACCGACGCCTGGTACGAGCGCCATGCGCCGGGCTTCGCGCCGGTGATGGACCGCCTGCGCCAGCGCGAAGCGATGACGCCGCGCCCGACCGGACCGCGTCCCGATGGCGACATGGTCTCGCAGCCGGTGCAGGTCAGCGCCATCGAACGCATCGACGGCGAGGCCTACCTCGTCACCGCCAGCCTGGTGCAGCCCGACTTCGGCAAGGCCCTGATCCAGCACGAGCGTGCGCCGGTGGTGCTGACGGCGCTGAAGCTGGACGCGGCCTTCCTGGAGGGCTTCGCCAACCGGTTCCTGCTGGCCGGCATCCACCTGCATCCGGGCGACTCCACCGCCGACAGGGACGACGCCCATGTGCCCCTGAAGAACCTGAGCGGCCAGGTCGTCGCCACCCTGGACTGGGAGCCGCCGCATCCGGGCCAGCGCCTGCTGCGCAAGGCGGTGCTGCCGATCCTGTTGGTGGTGGGCGGCCTGGCCGTGGCCGTGCTGGTCTTCGCCCGCCGCAGCCGCAAGATCGCCGAGGGCCTGGTCGCCAGCGAGGCGCGGGCCAAACACATGGCCCTGCACGACGCGCTCACCGGCCTGCCCAACCGTGTTCTGTTCGAAGAGCGCCTGCGCCAGGCGATCGACGGCCTGTCGCGGCGTCGCGGGGCCGCCGCCGTGCTGGCCATCGACCTGGACCGCTTCAAGGCGGTCAACGACACCCACGGCCACGCGGCCGGTGACGAGTTGATCCAGGCCATGGCCAAGCGGCTGTCGACCCTGTGCCGGGTCGGCGAGACCGTGGCCCGCCTGGGCGGCGACGAGTTCGGCGTGGTGGCGATCGACCTGGAGCCCAAGGGCGCCGCCGCCCTGGCCGAGCGCCTGGTGGCCGCCCTGGCCGCGCCGGTCGAGCTGTCGTGCGGCACGGTCTTCGTCGGCGGCTCTATCGGGGTCGCCATGATCGACCAGGCCGAAGCCCATGCCGGCGCCGTCGAGGCCGCCCGCCGCGCCGACGTCGCCATGTACCGCGCCAAGGAAGAGGGCCGCGGCCGTTACTGCTTCTTCGAGGCCGAGATGGACGCGGCGCTGAAGGCCCGGCGCGGGCTGGAGGCGGATCTGCGCCAGGCCATGGACGACGGCGGCGTGTGGTTGGCCTACCAGCCGCAGGTCGATGCGGTCGGCCAGGTGGTCGGGGTCGAGGCCCTGGCCCGCTGGACCCATCCGACCAAGGGCGCCATTTCGCCCGCCGCCTTCGTGCCCCTGGCCGAGGACTGCGGCCTGATCGACGCCCTGGGACATCTGGTCATGCGCCGCGCCTTCACCGACAGCCGCCGCTGGAAGGACCTGAAGGTCGCCGTCAACGTCTCGGCCCTGCAGATGAAGCAGGCCGACTTCCCCGACCAGGTCGCCCTGCTGCTGCACGAGACCGGCGCGGTGGCCGACAAGATCGAGCTGGAGATCACCGAGGGCGCGCTACTGGGCGACGACGAGACCACTCACCGGGCCATCGAGCGCCTGCGCGAGATGGGCTTCTCGCTGGCCCTGGACGACTTCGGCACCGGCTACAGCTCGCTCAGCTACCTGCGGCGCTATCCGATCGACAAGATCAAGATCGACCGCAGCTTCATCACCCCGCTGGGCGAGGACAAGGAGGCCGGCGCGGTGGTCCACGCCATCGTCCGCCTGGCCAAGGCCCTGCGCCTGTCGGTGATCGCCGAGGGCGTCGAGACCGACGCCCAGCGCCAGCAGCTGAAGGAGATCGGCTGCGCCCAGGCGCAAGGCTTCCTGTTCAGCGCCGCGGTGCCGGCCGACCAGATCGACGCCCTGGTCGAGGGCGGCGGGCGGGTGCGGCTCACCGCCGATGCGTAACTGCTGACAGGAATTGTCATCAGTCTTTATTGAAAACGCTCATAAGCGTGTCTAACTCGCTAGGCAGCTCGGGCCGGAGGGGTCCGGGCTCAGCGAGGATCTCCCATGTCCGTTTCCATCCAGCACGTCGCCGTGACCGTCAACGCGCGCGGCCTCAAGACGCTGTCGGCCCTGCTCGACAAGGCCAAGGCCCATGCCGAGGCGACCGGCGCGAACCCGGACGACTACGTCACCGCCCGCCTGTTCGAGGACATGCTGCCGCTGAGCGGCCAGATCCAGCGCGCCTCCGACACCGCCAAGGGCACGATCGCCCGCCTGACCGGCGTCGACGCGCCGGCCATGGCCGATGACGAGACCACCTTCGCCCAGCTGCAGGACCGCGTCGCCAAGACCCTGGCCTTCGTCGAAAGCGTCCCGGCCTCGGCCTTCGAGGGCGCGGCCGAGCGTGAGGTCACGGTGCCGGCCGGTCCGTCGATCACGTTGGGCTTCACGGGCCTGGACTATCTGCTGGAGTTCGCGATCCCGAACTTCAATTTCCACGTGGTGACGGCCTACGACATCCTGCGCCACAACGGCGTGCCGCTGGGCAAGCGGGATTTCCTGGGGATCGGGCCGGAACGGGTGAAGGCGGTGGCTGCGTAGGCAGCCGGCGCTGGCCCCTCCACCGGCGTTCCGCCGGTCCCCCTCCCCCAGCAGGGGGAGGAGAGGGGAAGCCCGATGCGGGCGGTGAGGTTTCCTCTCCGCCCCGCTTGGGGGCGGACAGACCTGCGTCAGCAGGTCAGGTGGGGGCCAGTGCTGAGTCTCAGAACGCCGCCTTGACCTCGATCGACACCACCTGCCGCGGCGCCCGCGAAGGCCTCAGATCCCCGTCCACCACCAGCCGATACGGCCCTTCGCGCTCATCCAGCTTCTTGCCGTTCACCGTATCCGCCAGCACCACCGGATTGGCCCGATAGACCGGATCCGTTTCGGCCAGCGACAGCACGCTGAAGAAGCCGTCCGCCGCGCGGGCGATGACCACCTGGTTCAGATACCGCCCCATCAGTCGCTCGCCGTGCACCACGCCGGCCTGGGCCAGCACGGCGTCCAGCCGCACGCCTTCATAGGTGACGTCCGCGCCCTTGACCTTGATCGTCGCCTTGGCGCGGGGCAGGGCGGCGAGGTCTTTCGGCGTCAGGGTGACGGTGTCGCGGCCGGCGACGGTGACCTTCAGGTCCTGGGCCGCGACGCTGGTGGCCAGCAGGGCGGTGAAGGCGAGGGCGAGCAGCAGGCGCATGGGGGTCTCCTTGCGGCCGATCTGGCCTGTGGAAACCCCGCGACGCAAGCCTACCCCCGCGACTGCATCGCCGGCGGGGCCGGCACGCTCGCCAGCGCCTCCAGGCTGAGGTTCGGCGTCTTGTGCTCGAACACCAGCGGATACAGCGACACCACCAGCAGCACGGCCATCGTCACATTGAACGTCCGCAGCACCGCCGGCCGGTCCAGGAACGGCCGCAGGCCTTGGCCGAACCCCGCCCAGGCCGCGCTGCACGGCGCGCCGACCAGCATGAAGGTCCCGGCCAGCAGCGGCACGATCGTCCAGCCGCTCCCTTCGGGCGCGTAGGTGGTGACGGCGCCCAGCGCCATGGCCCAGGCCTTGGGATTGACCCATTGGAACGCCGCCGCCTGCAGGAATGTCATGGGCTTGGCCAGCGACTTGTCACTGACGGTGCTGGAGGTCCCGATCTTCCAGGCCAGCCACAGCATGTAGGCCGCCCCGACCCAGCGCAGGATCTCGTGCAGCACCGGATAGGTCCGGAACACGCCGCCCAGGCCCAGCCCCATGCACAGCACCATGAAGCCCAGCCCGCAGCTGATCCCCAGGATGTGCAGTACGGTCCGCCGGAGCCCGAAATTTGCCCCCGATGCCAGCAGCATCATGTTGTTCGGCCCCGGCGTACCGGCGGTGGCGAAGCAAAAGAGAACGTAGGCGAGCAGCAGTTCCGGAGTCATCACGACCTCCATTGGTCAGGAGTGTCATGGTGATGATTTCCATTGTATCGTGAGTCAAATTGCATATTGTCATCGTGACAATAAAGGAGCGCTTGCCGTGGCCGCCATCTGGACGCCCGTCATCCCCGACGGAGACGCCCCGCTCTACGAGCGGCTGGTGGCGGTGCTGCGCGCCGACATCGCCTCGGGCGCCTTGGCCGCCGGCGTGCGCCTGCCGCCGCAGCGCGACTTGGCCTACCGCCTGGGCGTGGGCCTGGGCACCGTCACCCGGGCCTATGTCGAGGCCGAGAAGGCGGGCCTGGTCAGCGCCCATGTCGGCCGGGGCAGCTTCGTCAACGCGCCCGCCGAGCACCGTCCCTACGAACGGGCCGGTCCGATCAACCTGGCCCAGAACATCGCCCCCCAGGCCCCGGCCGGCGCCCGCCTGCCCGAGGCCTTGGCGCGCCTGCGCAAGCGGGCCGACCTGCTGGAGCACCTGGCCTACGCCCCGCCCACCGGCCACGACGCCCAGCGGCGCGCGGGCGCGGCCTGGCTGGCGCGGACCAGCAGCTATGAGAGCGTCGACTGGCGGCGGCTGATCTGCTGCGCCGGGGCCCAGCAGGGCCTGTCCCTGGCCCTGGGCGCGGTGATGCGGCCGGGCGAGACGCTGCTGACCGAGTGCCTGGCCTATCACGGCCTCAAGACCCTGGGCCTGCACAGCGGCTGGCGCGTGCGCGGCCTGGCCATGGATCACGAGGGCCTGCGCCCCGACGCCCTGGAGGCGGCGATCGTCGAGACCGGCGCCAAGGTGCTGGCCGTGCTGCCGACCTTGCAGAACCCCACCGGCCGGATCATGAGCCGCGCCCGCCGCGACGACATCGTCCGTATCGCCCGCAAGTACGACCTGACCATCGTCGAGGACGACATCTACGGCGCCTATGCCGAGGGCTCGCCGCCGCCGTTCGCCATGCTGGCTCCGGAGCGGACCTTCCACGTCTCGGGCGTCTCCAAGACCCTGGCGCCGGGCCTGCGGGCCGGCTTCCTGGTCGCGCCCGCCAGCGAGATGTTCGAGCGGGTGCTGGACGCGGTGCGGGTGGCCACCTACGCCCCGCCGGCCTTCGGCGGCCTGATCGCCACCCAGTGGATCGAGGACGGCAGCGCCGACGCCATCTTGGCCGAGACCCGCGACGAGGCCCGCATCCGCATGAGCCTGGTCCGCGACCTGCTGGGCCCGGCGATCGAGGC
Source organism: Caulobacter sp. GW821-FHT12D05 (assembly GCF_058807295.1). Lineage (NCBI taxonomy): Bacteria > Pseudomonadati > Pseudomonadota > Alphaproteobacteria > Caulobacterales > Caulobacteraceae > Caulobacter > Caulobacter sp. GW821-FHT12D05. The sequence goes on along the minus strand of NZ_JBXAQO010000002.1, from coordinate 938,601 downwards.
CCCGCAGTCCGAGACCGCCCCCCACGTCTGGCTGCCGATGAACGAGCTGGACGCCGAACGCCTGGCCGGCCGCGCCCTGCGCGGCGGCGCCGAGGTCACCCCGCCAAGCGCGCCGGTGGTCGAGGTCGGCTTCGAAAGCGGCGTCCGCGTTTGCCTGGGCGCGGTGCCCGACCGCGAGACCCTGCGGCGGGGGCTGGAGATCGTCGCCAGCGCGCTGTTCAGCGAAGTGGCCGAGCGCTCACGGGCGGTGATCTAGGCGGGCGACGTCAAGCTTTGCTATGAGGCGAGGGTTCGAGGGGAACCGTCATGCTCAAGTCCGTCCTGGCCGCCGTATGCGGCGCGCTCTTCGCCACGTCCGCCATAGCCCAGGCCGCCGCGCCGACCGCGCCGCGCGTGACGGTCACGGCCGTGCAGGTGAACAGCCCGCCCGACTCCACCGACGAATTCCAGACGGTCTTCACCCGCGAGGTGTCGGCCAAGCTGGCGCGCTGCGTGAAGGGGACCTATCCGGTGACCCTGCAGGTCGACATCACCAAGTATCACCGCTCCAACCCCAGCCTGCGCGACAACATGGGGCCGGGCAGCAATCTGCAGGGCGAGGTCCGCCTCTACGACCCGGCCACGCGTTCGGTGCTGGCCACGCATTCGGTGCGCACCAGCGGCGCCGGCTGGACGAACATGAAGTACCAGTTCGAGACCCTGGCCGACGTCGAAGCCCAGATGTCCCGCGACTTCGCCGACCAGCTATGCCGCAAGGTCTTCACCAGCAAATAGCGCCTACCAGATCAGCGTCTTGACCCACACCGCTCCGTCCGGCGCGGTGGCGACGTTCTTGATCACGACCTGGCTGTCCTTGGCGATCCAGAAGGTCGTGGGCTTCATCTCCGGGCGGTTGTAGTCGGTGGTCACCACCCAGCAGTCGACCTTGCCGCCGGCCGAGCTGGTCAGGACCGCGCTGCCCGTCACCTTGAACACGTACGGCGCGGGCGCGCCGCCGCCCGGATGGTGGAAGACGATCTGCGCCTCGTAGCCGGCCGCCAGCGGCAGGGCCTGGAGGAACTCCATGTCGGTCTCGAAATTGAAGGTCGGCTGCGGCGAGGCCACGTCATAGGCGGCCTGGGCGTTGTCCGGCAGGTCCTTCAGGCCGACGATCCGGTCGGGCTTGAAGTCGAAGCCCTCGACCTTGGTTTGGCCGTCCTTGGTGGTGCGGCGCTCGTGGGTGAACGGGCGGAAGGTGTTCAGCTCGAACCAGCTGTCCAGCGTCTTCACCGTCCCCGGCGTCGCGCCATCCCAGTGCTGGACGATGTGCAGGCGTTTGACGCCGGCCTTGTCGGGCTCGATGCGGATCTCGCGGGTCCAGACGTCCAGCGGCTGGATCGTGTCGCCGACCTGCTTGTAGCGCAGATAGCGGTGGGTGGCGGGTTTGAGCTTGTCGAACCGGGCGAGAGGCTGGCCGACGGGGACCGGGGTGACGGCGGCCTGGGCCGAGGCCGCGACGGACAGGGCGAGCACGGCGATGGCCGCGCGGAGGGTGAGCGACATGGAGAGCCCCTGAGTTTGGATCGGGGCATGTGAGGGGAGGTGGGGGCGGTCGGCTACTTAAGCTTCGGTAATGCGGCTGGAGCGCCCCCTCCGTCTCGATGCGTATCCGCATCGATCCACCTCCCCCGTTTCACGAGGGAGGAGGCAGCTTCACCCTCCTGCCCCGCTTGCGGGGGAGGTGGCGCGGCGCCGATAGGCGACGTGACGGAGGGGGCGCTGCTCAGAGGCGCGTCAACACTGCCGCCACCCGTTCCGCCACCGACCCCGGCTCGACCGAAACTAACTCGTACCCCAGCTCCGCATAAGCCGCCTCATGCACCCGCTCGAACGCCAGCGCGTCCTCCAGGCTGATCCGCCGCGCGGCCGTCGGCGTGACGAAGCCCAGCCCCCGCATCAGGAACACCCGCCGCTGGTACACACCCGCGATCCGGTCCAACTCCTCCCGCAGCAACGGCGAAATCGGGTGGCCGAGAAACCGCGCCAGAGCAAGGGCGCAGACTGGCGAGCGGTCGAAGAACACGACGTCGCCGACCGCCCGCGCTTCCCGCTGCCTTTGCAGCACGACGATCGCGTCGATGAAGGCTGGGGCGGTCCACGGCTCGGCGCCGCCCTCGGCCTGGGCCAGGGCGATGACGTCCGTCGCGGCCTCTTCGACCACGCCATGCCCCGCGCGCTCGAGGGCGCGCAACAGCACGGTTTTGCCAGCGCCCGGGGCGCCGGTCAGGATGTAGCGATGCATGGGAGTTCCTCTTCGAGGCCCCCAAGGCTTAGCGCGTCTACAGCGCCTTGGCCATGATCACGAAGTGCAGGTCGTCGCGCTGGGGCACGCCGAAGCGTTCGTCGCCATAGGGGAAGGGTTCGGTCTCGCCGGTTAGGCGGTAGCCGCGGCGTTCGTACCAGGCGATCAGGGTGTCGCGCACCGAGATCACCGTCATGGTCATGCGCTTGGCGCCGCGTTCTTTCGCATAGCTCTCGGCGGCCTCCAGCATGGTGCGGCCGATGCCGCCGGCCTGGCGCAGGGGCGAGACGGTGACCATGCCGACGTACCAGTCGTCGTCCTCACCGGGTTGCAGCCAGACGCAGGCGTGTGGCTTGGCGCCGTCTTCGTCGCGCAGGGTGAGCAAGGTGGAGCCGGGGGTCTGCGCCAAGTCGGCCCGCAGGCTGTCCTCGTCGGTGCGCTGGCCGCCCAGCAGGTAGCTCTCGCTGGTCCAGCCCTTCTCGGCGAGTTCGCCGCGATAGGCCGAGTTCACCAGCACGGCCAGGTCGGCCAGTTCGTGATCCTGGTATGGGCGAAGCAGCGACATGGAAGGCTCCCCGACGGTCAAGGTCGGAAGCTAGGAACGCCGCTCGGTCGCAACAAGCCGATTCCCGGGGTCAAGCCGAACAATCAGCGCCCGCGCACCTTGTTCCAGGCCCCGCCAGTCACGCGGCGGACCATGCCCGCCTCGCGCTTGATCATCTCCCAGGGATGGAAGGCCAGCCCCACCGTGTCGGCCATGGCCGCGCCGCGCGCGCCCATCGGGCGTTCGGGGCCGGTGGTGCTGTCGACGGCGGTCTGGTGCTCGATCTCGGCGTTCAGCTCGGCCCCGACCAGGATGGCCATGATCGAGAACCACACCCAGACCATGAAGGCGATCACCGCGCCCAGCGTGCCGTAGGTGGCGTCGTAGTGGGCGATGTTGGCCAGGTAGAACGAAAATCCCAGCGAGCCGAACAGCCAGCCTGCCGAGGCCGCCGCCGCCCCGATCCACACCCAGCGCCAGCGGGCCTGGGCCCGGCTGGGCGCGAAACGATACAGCACGGCGAAGGCGAAGGCCGTCATGCCCAGCACCAGCAGCCAGCGGATCGGTGCGATGATCTCGTCCAACGCCGAGAGGCGCGCGGCCTTCAGGAACAGCGGCGTCGCGATCAGCACGCTCGAGGCGACCGCCGCGTACAGCAGGGCGCAGAAGGTGAAGAGGTAACTCAGCAGGGTGCGCGGCACGAGGTGGCGCTTCTCGTCCTCGTCATAGGCGATGTTCAGCCCGTCGAAGAGCGCGCGCATGCTGGCGTTGGCGCTCCAGATCGACAGCAGCAGGGAGAAGCCGAAGGCCACGCCCAGCTTGGCTTGGCCCTGGCTGGCCAGCCGCAGCATCTGCTCGCCCACGATCTGGACCACGCTGGGCGGGAAGACGCCGCGCATCTCGCGCAGCTGCTCCTCGACAGTGCGCACGTCGGCGAACAGGCCGTACAGCGACACGAAGGCGCCGATGGCCGGGAACAGGGCCAGCAGGGTGTAGAAGGTCACACCCCCGGCCACGGCCGGCAGGCGGTCGACGGTGATCTCGCGCCAGGTGCGCCACAGGATGTCGCGCCAGCCCAAGAGCGGGATGTGGCCGGGATGACGGGCGGCGCGGCCGCGCTTGGGCTCGGCCTGGTCGAAGTCGGCCGGCGGCATGGCGCGGTCTTCCGACAGGCCGGGCGGCGCCTCGATATGCTCTTCGACAGGCTTCTTGGGAAAGGCGAACGGCGCGACGGCCAGCAGCACGATCCAGGGCGCCAGGTGGTACGGACGCGACTTCAGGTACTTTAGGATCGGACGCTTTGCTGCGTCGGCCATGAAACGCCCTCCAGGCCTGCAAAACCCGGACGGCGGCGCTCTGTTCCGCGCAAGCCTTGCCAGGACCTGAGTCGTCCACAATCTTCCGCGCCATGGACGCCCGCATCGCCTCGATCTACCGCCACCCGGTCAAGGGCTTCACGCCCGAGCGCCTGACCGCCGCGACGCTGGAGGCCGGGGCCTGCTTTCCGTGTGACCGGCTGTACGCGGTTGAGGACGGGCCCAGTGGTTTTGATCCGCAGGCGCCCGGCCACATCTCGAAGATGAAGTTCACGGTGCTGGCCAAGATCCCCGCCGTCGCCAAGGCCCGCACGGCCTATGACGAGGCCAGCGGCGTCTTCACCGCCCGCGCGGAAGGCCGCCCCGACTTCGCCGGCGACCTGCGCAGCGACGCGGGCCGGGCGGGGCTGGAGGGCTGGCTGGCCGACCTGCTGGACGGCGAGATCACCGGGCCGCTCAAGGTGATCGAAGGCCCGGGCGCGCACCGGTTCATGGACAGCAAGTCCGGCTACGTCTCGATCGTCAACCTGGCCAGCGTGCGCGATCTTGGGCAGCGCCTGGGCATGGACCTCGATCCCCTGCGCTTCCGCGCCAACCTCTATGTCGAAGGCTGGCCAGCCTGGGTCGAGAACGACTGGACCGGCAAGACCCTGACCGTCGGCGGCGCGACCGCAACGGTCCTCAAACCCATCGTCCGATGCGCGGCGACTCACGTGGATCCCACGACGGCGGAGCGGGATGTCGAGCTGGTGAAGGCCCTGTTCGACAACTACGAGCACATGTTCTGTGGGATCTATGTGAACGTGACGGCGGGCGGTGCGGTGGCGGAGGGGGACGCTCTCTCCCTGGCTTAGACCTCGCCCTACCTGCCTTCCTAGGCCTTGTGCCTAGGACCCATGGTTCGGCTGGGTTCAAAGTGTGAGGAAGCTCCCCGCCGGCTTAGGAGCGCACCATGGATCTTCAATGCGCACTTAACGCTGGGTCCTAGGCACGAGGCCTAGGAAGGCAGATTTTGATTGGCGTCGTATTCTTCATTCAGTTCGACGAGAAAGGCTTCAACATCGAAGGTTTCCGCAGGGCCGCTTTCTATGCCCGCTCGAACCGCCGCCCTTAACGCAGCCAGTTTCGCCTCGTATTCGGCATCCTTCGGTCGCTGGTCCATCAGCTGTCCTCCGCGTCCCCAGGATACCCTTTCTCTCTGCCTTTCCTATCTCGCCTCCGCCAATCCAACACGCTAAACCCCGCCCATGACCCTGACCCTCGTCAAAGCCTGGACCGCCGCCAAGGATCGTCTGAAGGACGCCGGCATCGATCAGCCGTCGATCGACGCGCGCCTGATGCTGGAGGTGGCCGCCAATGTCAGCCGCACCGAAATCGTCACCGATCCTTATCGCGAGCTGACGGCCGAGCAGGAGGCGACCCTCGAGGACTATCTGAGCCGCCGCGCGCGTCGCGAGCCGGTCAGCCACATCATCGGCCGCAAGGGGTTCTGGAAGATCCTGCTGCAGGTGAACAAGAACGTCCTGACGCCCCGTCCCGAGACCGAGGTCATCGTCGACGAGGTGCTGAAGGCCTTCCCCGAGCAGATGGGGTTCTCGATGCTGGACCTGGGCGTCGGCTCGGGTACGATCCTGCTGGCGGTGCTGGCCGAGCGTCCGGCCGCCAAGGGCCTGGGTATCGACGCCTCGGCCGAGGCGCTGGCCGTGGCCCGCGACAACGCCGCCAGCCTGGACCTGAACACCCGCGCGGCCTTCATGCACGGCGACTGGACGGCGGGCCTGGGCGACGCCAGCTTCGACCTGGTGGTCTCCAACCCGCCCTACATCCCGACGGCCGTCATCGACACGCTGGAGCCCGAGGTTCGCGACCACGAGCCGCGCCTGGCCCTGGACGGCGGGGCCGACGGCCTGGACGCCTATCGTCTGCTGGCGCCGGAGATCCTGCGGGTGCTGAAACCGGCCGGGATGTTCGCCGTCGAGATCGGCTTCGACCAGTCCGAAGCCGTCGAAGCGCTGTTCCGCGAGGCGGGCGCGCAACAGGTCCAGACGATCAAAGACCTGTCGACGCACGACCGTGTTGTCACGGGGGTGAAAAACCCCTTGGAAACCGGGGCGTGAACCGTTAGACGAGTCATGTCCCCTTCCAGATCGCCAGGTGACGGGAAAAGCAGACGTCTACAACGTCTGTGAGGCTCCCCTGGCAGGCGCGCCCGGTTCGCCGGTCGCCGCGCCCAAAGACAGGGCGGGGGCTCTACGGAAACCAGTGTCTCTGAAACTCAACAGGGTTCGACCCGCTCAGAGACCAGCAAGGCCGGACGCGCCAGCGCAAGACTGACCTCCGGACAGGTTCAGAGAGACCATGAGAGATTTCAAAGGCATGAAGCGCCAGCGCGGCCGCAACAATCGCGGTGGCAGCGGCGGCAAGCCTCAACAGCACAACGCCAACCGCGCTTTCGACTCGAACGGGCCCGAAGGGGTCAAGGTTCGCGGCGCGGCCCAGAGCGTCTATGAAAAGTACCAGCAGCTGGCCCGCGACGCGACGTCGTCCGGTGACCGGGTTCTGGCCGAGAACTATCTGCAGCACGCCGAACACTATTTCCGCGTCCTGCGCGCCATCCAGCCGAATCGTCCCGTGTCCGACATCGTCGGCAAGGACGTCTACGCGGCCTACGAAATCGACTTCGAAGCCGAGCCGCCGGAAGAGCCGGAAGTCGCCGAAGCCCCCGCCCAGCCGGAAGGCCAGGGCGAAGGCGGCGAGAACGGTGAAGGCGGCGAGCAGCGCCGCGACCGCTTCGAAAACCGTGACCGCGATCGCAACCGCGACCGTGACCGCAACTTCGACAACAACCGCGAAGGCCGCGATCGCGACCGGAACCGCGACGATCGTCCCCGCGACAACCAGGGCCAAGGCGAAGGCCGCCGCGACCGCTGGCGTGACCGCGACGACCGCGACCGCAACCGCGATGACCGCCCTCGTGACGACCGGCCGCGCGATGATCGTCCCCGTGACGACCGCCCGCGTGATGACCGCCCCAGGGACGACCGTCCCCGTGACGATCGCCCGCGCGACGACCGGCCTCGCGAAGACCGCTTCCGTGACCGCGACGACCGCCCCCGGGATGATCGTCCCCGTGAAGACCGTCCGGCCGCCGCCGAGGGTGAACAGCCGCAGGGCGGTGAGGGCGAGGGCCGTGAAGGCCGTCGTCGGGGCCGTGACCGCGATCGCAACCGCGACCGTGACTGGCAGCCGCGCGGCGAGCGTGACCCGCTGGCCGTGATCGAGCCGGAAGCCTCGCCGCTGCCGACCTCGAACGCCTCGACCAGCGAAAGCTCGCCCGTGCTGCGCGGCCAGGACGGCGCCATCAGCGAGGCTCCGGCCTTCCTGGGCCGCAAGTCGACCCGCGCGCCGAAGGCTGAAGCTCCGGCCGCTGAAGCCCCTGCGGAGGCTCCCGCCGCCGACGGTGGTGAAGAGGTGAAGAAGCCCCGTCGTCGCCGCGCGCCGCGCAGCTTCGAAGCGGGCGAGGGCGCTCCGGCCGGTTCGGAATCCGAAGACGCCTGATCCGCTCAAGAGCGGTGACAAGATCAAGGGAGCCGCGAAAGCGGCTCCCTTTTTCTTTGCCCTTTAGAACCGCGCGCGAACGCCCACGGTGTAGTAGCGGCCCATGATGTCCTGGCCCGGAGGGACCGGGAAGGTCAGGCCGATCGAGCCGGCCAGCGGCACGATCTCGGGCTTGGCGTTGCCCACGTTCTGCACCGTGACATAGGCGGTGGTATTGCCGCCGAACTTGTACTCGACATTGACGTCGGCGCTGTTGAAGGCGCGCACGTCCGGATCGACCCAGTACTGCTTCTCGGCCGGCGTGCGCGGGATGTTGGTGATCTTGCTGAAGCCGCTCAGCCAGCGGTCCTGCAGGCCGATCGCCAGGTCGCCCCGCTCGTAGCGCAGGAAGGTGGTCACCCGGGTCTTGGGCGCCGAGACCTTGCTGAACTGGGCGTTGGGGAAGGCTTGCGAGATGTTGGTCGGCTGGTGGTTTGCGAACACACGCGCCGACCACGACCCGCCCAGGGCCTCGAACCGATAGTTGGCCTCGAAGTCGAAGCCCTTGATCTCGGTATAAGCGGTGTTGAGGCTCTGGTTATAGACCTTGGTCGGGAAGTTGGCCGGGGTCGTGTTGCTGAACGGCAGCGGACGCTCGAACAGCGCGCAGTAGGGCGAGCTGCCGCCGGAGGCCTCGCACAGCTGCTGGATGCTGGTGTTGCTGGCCGCGATCGAGCCGATCGCGTTGTCCATGCTGATCTTGTACCAGTCCACCGAGGCGTTGAAGCCGGGCAGGAAGCTGGGCGTGAACACCGCGCCGACCGTGTAGGTGCGGGCCACTTCCGGCACCAGGTTGGCGTTGCCCTGGGTCGAGATGAACACCGTGCTGCTGGTCGAGGTATGCAGGTCGACGAAGCCGCTGACCGAGGCCTGGATCGGCTGGAACAGGTCGTTCAGCGTCGGCGCGCGGATGTCGCGCGACGTGGTCGCCCGGAACCGCAGGCTGTTGTTGACGCGATAGTCCAGGCCGACCTTCCAGGTCTGGACGCTGCCCGAGGTGCTGTAGTCGGTGTAGCGACCGGCCAGGTTCGCATCCAGGCTGCTGACGAACGGCAGGTCCTTCAAGAGCGGAATGGCCAGCTCGCCAGCGACTTCCCAGACGTTGTTCTTGGCCGTGACATTGGCCGAGACCGGCTGGGCCCACAGGGGCAGGGCGGCGTTACAGATGCGCAGGCCGGTGCAGTCGACCGTGGCGGTCGGGCTGGCGTCGCTCCACACCGTGTACTTGTTCCAGCGCGCTTCGGCCGAGACGGCGAAGTTGATCGGGCCGGCCCAGTTGTCGAAGGCGGTGCCGGTGAAGCTGCCGCCCACATTGTCCATCGTGTTGATGACGTTCTGGTGGGTGTTGTCGGTGAACCAGTCGAAGGCGTCCTGGGTGATCGCCGTCGGGCCGAAGGCGTTCAGCGGCACGCAGCCCTTGTAGGCGGCGGCCGTGGCGGCCTGGGTGGCGGCGTAGCACTGCACCGTCCCGCCGACGGTCACCGCGTCCAGGGCGGCGAACTGCTTCTGGTAGTTGGAGTTGTTGCGGCTCTCGACCATCAGGTCGTTGCGACCGTGGGTGAAGAACAGGTCCCAGCGGTACTGGCCCAGCGTGCCCGACAGGCCGGTGTTGAAGTTCGTATATTCGTTGACGTTGCGCGTGCCGGTCAGGCCCTTGGGGCCCGTGCTGATGATGTAGGTCCCCATCTGGAAGGTGTTGGTCGCGTCCGAGGCGCCATTGTCGCCCAGGGCCGCGCGCGTGGCCGCGTTCAGGAAGGGGTTGTTCTTGTAGAAGGTGCTGGCCTGGCCGTTGCCGGGGGTCAGCTTGACCGGGAAGTGCCAGCCGCCGCTATAGGCGTTGGCATACGAGGCCTGGGCGTAGAACTGGACGTTGTCGGTCAGGTCGAAGTCGAACCGGCCGAACAGCTCGTCCTGGCGCATGGCCACCAGGGCGGTGGTGTAGCGGGCATAGGCCCCGTCGCCGCCGACGTTCTGGTTGCCGGTGCCGGTGGTCTGGCCGGGCAGGAACGGACCCAGCACCCCGTTGCTGATGAACTGCTGGTTCAGGGCCGAGCACGAATTGGTGCAGGCGGTGATCTTGCCGCCGAACGCGCTGTCGCCCCGGCGGACATTGGCCGAGGTGGTGAAGGGCGCCGCCGCCGTGCCGCTGCCGGTCAGGGTGTAGACGCCCCGGCCGTAGGCGCGGTCGAAGTTGTCGACGTCGTCGGTCTCGCGACGCTGGTACGAGCCGATCACGTGGCCGCGACCGCCCAGCACCTTGGCCCCGCCGGCGATGCCGAACTTGTAGCTCTGGCCGTCTCCGTACGTGGAGATCCCGGCGTTGGCCTCGATCTTCAGGCCGGTGAACTTCTTGTCGAGGATGAAGTTGACCACCCCCGTCACGGCGTCCGAGCCATAGACGGCCGAGGCGCCGCCGGTGACGACGTCGACGCGGCTGATCAGCATCTGCGGCACCGAGTCGACGTCGACCGTGCCGTTGGCGTTGGACGGCGTCTGGCGGTGGCCGTCGATCAGCACAAGCGTGCGCTGGGCGCCGAAGCCGCGCAGGGCCAGTACGTTCTGGGCCTGGTTGCCCGCGCCGTCGCCCGAGCGGGTCGGGATCGACGAGCCCTGGAACACCGGCAGCTTGTTCAGACCGTCCGGCAGGGCGCTGGGCGTGGTCTGGGTCAGCTGTTCGGTCGAGACGGCCGTCACCGGCGTCGGCGCATTGGTGGCGATCGCGGTGATCCGCGAGCCGGTCACGGTGACGGCTTCGACGACCTGAGACTCGTCAGCCGCCGTCTTGTCTTGGGCCATGGCGTAGCCGCCGCTCAACAGCACGGCTGTCGAGACGCTGACCAGCAGACCCGCGCGACGCACGAGCCCGTTGTTATATCGAGACATTGGTATTCCACCCCTTTTTGCATGAGCAAGTTTTCCCCTCCTGCTCATCGAGGTGACCGGTTACCCGGCATTACGCTTTGTTATTTTTGATGTTTTTGAGAGCGTCGAACGGACCTGCGCTGTCCGAGAAAAGACCTTTCGTTTCCCCAGAGCGCGCCGCCGTTACGGTCGCCTCCTGCCGCGACGTACACGAATGACTGTCGCGCGATTGGCATGACCATGTTTTTTGGCTTTGTCAAACTGGCCTGACCAAAAATGTCAGATTGGACTGACGATTTGGGTCGTTCGCTCGGCCCCACGAATACCCGCAGGGCGACCTTGAGGGTCGCCCTGTCTCAGGTGCCCAGTGACGACGGCTGGCTTAGAACGCCGTGCCCAGATGGGTCGCGCCGAAGAGGCCGTAATCTGTCTGCGACATGTTGACGACCCCGATGACGGCGACGCCGGCGTCATCGGTCAAATCTTGCCCACTAAAGGAATTGAAGCCGCCGCGGCTGATGTTCACGACGCCGATAATCATCTGACTGTGGGTCGTGTCATAGACCGAGATCAGATAGTTGGCGTCGCTCGCCAATAGGTTGAGCACTGACCCGCCGAGCGCGGCGCTGAACGTGCCCTTCACGTCCGTGGTGAACGCAACGGCTTCCGTCAGCTTGAAGAAGGTGACGCCGGAGATTCGATCCCTGGGCGGGCCATTCTGCTCGATCTCCTGGACCACCATCGGATCGTTGGGATCGAGGCCACCGGCGCTATTCATCTTGGACAGACCGGTCACGGTGAAAGGCCCGCCGTTATCGGCCGTCAGGCTGAAGTCGGCGTCGTTGGCGCTGAAGGCCAGCTTGTCGTTGGCGAGTGAGAAGTCGGTGATGGTGGCGAAAGCGGTCAGGTCGGTCGCACCGCCCGTGCCCGCCGGGTTGTTGCCGACGAAGCGGATAATGTCGTTGCCGGCTCCCGTCGCGATCGCGTCGGCGCCCGACACGGCGTTGACGCCCTGAGCGCCCAGCTGGATCACGTCATTGCTCGAGCCGCCGGTGATGGTGTTGGCCACCACGCCGGTGATGATGTCCAGGGCGCCGGTCAGGTTGTGGGCGTTGATGGTCGTCGCATATTGCGCGGTGTGGTCGCCGCCGCCGGCGGCGAACCGCAGGGTCAGGCCGGCCGCGCCGCGGATGTTGATCGTCGACAGGCTGGTCTGGTCGGCGTCGGTGGCCAGGGTGATCGCGTTGGTCCCGGACCCGTTCGAGACGATATTCAGCGTCTCGAACTCGTTGGGGCGAGAGATGTCGGCGGTAATGGTGACACCGGCGGCCGAGGTCACGTCCTCCAGCTTCAGAGTGATCGCGTCGGCATTGCCGCCCAGCCCCGTGTTCGGCGTGACGAAGGTGGTGTCGGAGGTGGTGTTGTTGATCGACAGCGTGCTGGTCGGCGCGGCGTTGTCGAAGGTCAGGGCCTGGGTGGAGCCGTTGTTGTTGACCTCGGTGAAGGCGATCCCGCCCACGTCGATGTTCAGGGCCTGGGTCTGGGCCTTGATGCGCAGGACTTCGATACTGGTGATCTTGCTGGGGTCCAGCGCGAACGACGCCGCGTCGCTGGTCAGCAGCAGCGTGTCCGTGCCGCCGGCCCCGTTCAGCACGTCGGTGGCGTTCAGCGTCGCGCCGGCGCCGATCTGGCCGGTGAAGGTGTCGGCCAGATCGGCGCCGGTGAAGATGTCGCGGCCTGTGGTCAGGGCGAAGGCGTGGCTGACGGATTGCTCGGGCGGGGTGACGACTGGTGGTGGGAAGTTGAAGCCCGGCGACACCGCCTGGCCGCTCCCGCCGGTCAGGTTGGCTGGGCTAGCATAGGTCCGCGTGATGTCGGTGTTGTAGACGGCCGTGCCGGTGGCCACCGCGACCATGAAGTTGTTGGCGGCCGAGGCGTAGAGGCCGACGTCGGCCTTGATCGCTTCGCCCAGCAGATAGCCGGCGGTCGCGGCCTTCAGGGCGATGTCGATTTGAGCGGCCGTCATGCCGGAATTGATCATGCCGGCGCCGGTCGCCGTGGCCAGCAGGGCGTCCTTGCGAGAGATGATGTCGGCGATGGCCTGGGCGGGATTGATGCCCGCCGCCGCCGCATAGTTGGACCCGATGATCGTCTGGTAGATCGAGGCCACATAGTCGGCGAAGCTCAGCGCGCCGTACTTGTTGGCGAAGACGCTGGCGCCTTCGCCTCCCATGCCGAGGTTGGCGGCGAAGTTGATGTAACGGTTCTCGAGGCTGAACTTGCGATAGTACTCGTCGTTCAGGTCGTTCGTGTTGCTCGACGAATTGACCAGGAAGTCGAGGCCAGCCGCCGTCGGGCTCTTGCCCGTGAAGAACTGGTAGCTGAGCACGGCCAGGGCCGTGGTGCTGTCGGCGCTGTTGACGATGTAGCTCATCGCCGCCGCGTCGGTGGGCCGCTGCTCGGACAGCTGCACGAAATACTGAAGCCGGGCCTGGGTCGCGGCGTCCGGCGCTTTCCCGTCGTGAACGGCCGTGTACGCTTTGATCAGCTGATCCAGAGTCATCTTGGTTCCCCCCACGGAAATCTGCGCACCGGCGCGCACGCACTCGCCTATTACTGAATCCCACTAGCGTTACAATCATTCGCGACCGCCGCGGTTGTGCAAGTTCGAATTTCGTTAGGAAAGTTGCGAATGGGGCCGGGACTTGCCGCCGCCGACTCCTGACATCCATATCGTGGAGCGATTGCCCCATTTGTGGGACTCGCTAAGGTCCCCGCCAATGATCGGGGAGACGGCATGAAGCGTACGATGCTGGTGCTGGCGGGCGCCTTGCTGCTGGCGACCAGTGGCCACGCGGCGGAACGGCTTTCGCCCTGGGTCAGCGCCTGGTCGACCGGGCTGGTGTCGTCCGAGACCGAGAAACCGCCGACCTGGCCGGAAGGGCCGTTCGTGGTCCGGGAGGTGGTGCGCCTGACCGCCGGCGGGCCGCGCGTGCGCCTGCGGCTCTCCAACGCTTTCGGGACCGCGCCGCTGCGCATCGACGCCGCGCATGTGGCGCTGTCCTCCGCGCCGGCCAGCGCCGCCATCGTCGCGGGGAGCGACCGCAAGGTGACCTTCGACGGCCGCGAGGCGGTGGTCATTCCGGCCGGCGCGGTGTGGCTGTCCGATCCCGTGGCCCTGCCGGTGAAGGCGCTGGACCGCCTGGCCGTCAGCCTTGCTATGCCGGCCGCGCCGAGCGTGGCGACCCAGCACCGCTCGGGCCGCACCACGACCTATCTGGCCACAGGCGCGACGCCGGACGCCGCCGACCTGCCGGGCGCGATCACCAACCTGCAATGGCTGCAGCTGGCCGGGGTCGAGGTCGACAACGCCAAGGTCTTTGCGGTGGCGACCTTCGGCGACTCCATCACCGACGGCAGCGGCGCGGGCGTGAACCGCTACGAGCGCTGGCCCGACGTGCTGGCCGAGCGGCTGCAGGCCGACCCCAGGACCCGGAACCTGGCGGTGATCAATGCCGGCATCGGCGCCAACCGCCTGCTCAAGGACGGGACCAGCGTCAGCGGCCTGGCGCGGCTGGATCGCGACGTGTTCAGCCATCCGGGCGTGAAGACCCTGATCGTGCTGATCGGCGTCAACGACATCGGCATGCTGTCGCGCGAAGGCCCGGTGACGCCGGAAGGTCGCCAGGCAGTGGTCGAGGGGCTGAAGGCCGGCTATCGCCAACTGATCGACCGCGCCCACGGCCAGGGGATCCGCGTCGTCGGCGCGACCATCCTGCCGTTCGGCGGGACCAAGACCTACCGCTCCGACGCGGACGCCGACGCCGACCGCCAGGCGGTGAACCAGTGGATCCGCGCGTCGGGCGCCTTCGACGCCGTGGTCGACCTGGACGCCGTCACCCGCGACCCGGCTCATCCCGAACGGCTTAAGGCCGAGTACGACAGCGGCGACCTGCTGCATCCCTCGCCGGCCGGCTATCGCGCCATGGCGGCCGCCATCCCGCTGGCGGTGCTGAAATGAGCGGCCTGCTGCTGGCCCTGGCGCTGATGGCGCAAAAGCCCGACGTCTATCTGCTGACGGGGCAGTCCAACATGTCGGGCCGGGGGCTGGTCGAGGAGCTGACGGCGGCCGAGCGCCTCGCCGATCCGGCCATCACGCTCTACGGCAACGAGGAGACGATCCGGCCCGCCGTCGAGCCGCTGGACACCGCCATCGGCCAGGTCGACGCCATCTCGACCGACACGATCGCCGCCGTCGGGCCGGGCCTGTTCTTTGCTCGGACCCTGCACGGCCTTAACGGTCGGCCGATCCTGCTGGTCCCTTGCGCCAAGGGTGGCTCGTCCATGGCGCAGTGGACGCCGGGGGAGGGGCGGGACACGCTCTACGGCTCGTGCCTGGCCCGCGCCAAGGCCGTTGGCAAGGTGCGGGGGATCCTCTGGTACCAGGGTGAAACCGACGCCGCCCGCTCGGACTCCGCCGCCGGCTGGCGCGAGAGCTTCGAGGTCCTGGTCGCCCGGTTCCGCGCGGACCTGGGGTCCAAGCACCTGCCGCTGGTCTTGGTCCAACTGGCCGACCCGCCGTCGCCGGAGGTTTCCGCGCCCAAAACCTATCCGTCGTGGTCGGCGATCCAGGCGGTCCAGGCGGGACCGATGCCGCTCTGCGTGGCCATGGTCCCGGCCGGCGGCCTGCCGCTGAAGGCCGACACCTTGCACCTGACCACGGCGGGGCAGCGGGTGCTGGGCGGCAAGCTGGCGGCGGCGATGGACGGATTGCTGAAGCAGGGGTGTCGTTAGCCGAACTCCCGCCGCACCCCCGCGTTACCCCTGACTGCAAAGCTCAGGAGCCGCCATGCGTTTGCCCGCCGTCTTCGCCCTGTCCCTCCTCGCCGCCGGCTCGGCTCACGCCGCCTCCGGCGACTGGCGCGCCGACGCCAAGGGATCGGATGTCCGCCGGCTGGAGCAGTTGGACGAGGCCTGGGACGCAGCGCTGTCGCAGGCCCGCGCTGACGGCCACGGGCGCGAACTGCGAGCCCTGGGCGCGCTGGTCGACCCCCGCGTCTCCATGGCCCGCCCGCAGCCGACGCCGGGCGCCTACCGCTGCCGCACCATCAAGCTGGGCTCGCCGAGCAGCGGGCCGTCCTATGTGGCCTATGGCTGGTTCCGCTGCCGGGTCGCGCTGACGCCGGGCGGCGATCTGATCCTGGAGAAGACCACCGGCAGCCAACGCCAGGCCGGGAACCTCTATCCCGAGACCAACAAGCGCCTGGTGTTCCTGGGCGCGGTGGCGTGGGGCACGGGGGAGGGCCGCGCCCGCTATGGCCGCGATCCCGAGCGCGACCAGGTCGGCGTCTTCGAGCGCATCGGCGCGGGCCAGTATCGCCTGGCCCTGCCGTGGCCCAAGCAGGAGTCGAAGCTGGATCTCCTCGAGCTGCGCCGCTAGGCCGGCATGGCCTGGCCGGCCGCCACGGCGTCGCGGATGGCGCGCCAGGTGGCGAAGCTCATGCAGGCCAGGTATTCGCCCTGCATCTCGGGGGTGAGGATCTCCATCATCTGGCGGCCCTCGATCCAGACCTCGACCACGCCGAACATGCCGCCGCGCTTGCGGTATTTGGCCGGCCAGCCTTCGCGGGCGCAGATCGCCATGACCGCGTCCAGGTCCAGCGCCGTGGCGATCGCGCCATGGCTGGCGGAGTAGACGACCTGGCCGGTGGCCTCGCCATAGGCGTCCGCGTCGCCGTCGGCTTCGCGCAGCACGACATCGGCCGGATAGACCTCCAGCGCCGTGCCGCGATCATCGCCGGCCACGGCGATCCAGCCGTTGTCGGACACCGGCGGGAACGGAAACGCCTCGCCGCCCCACAGTTCGGCGAAGACCTCGGCCACGTGTTGCGGATCCCGCGCCGCGATCGACATGTGAAATAGCATCGTTATCCCCTTCGTTGAGGTAGCGCTGAATGCTATGTGGCACAAAAAGTGTCAATCAGAATTTGACACAAAATGTGCCGCGCTCTAAATCCATCCGCCATGGATGGTGAGATTCCCAAAACGGCCGGCGCTCGTGAGACCCAGAAGCTGGAGATGCGCACGCGCATCGCCGACGCCCTGATCGACCTGCTGGCCGAGGGGCGGATGGACATCAATCACGACCTGATCGCCGAGCGCACGGGCGTGGCGCGGCGGACGGTCTATCGCTACTTCCCAGACCGCGAGGCGCTGATGGCGGCGGCGCATGCGCGGGTGCAGGAGCTGGCCGGGCCACGGGTCACCTATCCGTCCAGCGAGGCCGACCTGATCAACGACCTGCACGACATCTATACCGGCTTCGACAGCATCGCTCCGATCGCCACCCTGGTGCGGTCCACGCCCCAGGGCCGGGTCATGCGGCTGTCGACCAATGACGAGCGCCTGGCCCGCTACAGCGCCGCCACCGCCGATCTGGTCAAGGACTTGCCGGCGCAGGACCAGGTGCTGGCCACCGCCATGCTGCAGGTGCTGCACACCACGCCCTGGCTGGAGATGCGCGACCACTGGAACCTGACCGGCGAGCAGATGGCCAAGGCCACGGGCTGGGCCATGCGCACCCTGATCGCCGACCTGCGCGCCCGCAATGGCCGGCCGCTGGACGAGGACTAGGTCCTGGAAGCTTCGCCGGTTGCGTCCGGCAAGCCGGCCAGGGATAAGGCTTGTGTCGTGTTGGAAACACAGTCGAGCTTCATGGCAACCTTGCGCCGCCTCACCCTGCCGCTCCTGATGGCCGCCGCCTGCGCGGTGTCGGGCTGCGCCTACAATGCCGACCTCGGCCGCGACCAGCTGCTGATCGTCAATGACGACAGCCTGGTCGGCGAGGGCGAGAAGGCCTGGGCCGATACGCTGCGCACCAGCTACATCTCCAAGGAGCCGCGCAAGAACGCCCGCGTCCAGGCCGTGGGCCAGCGGGTGATCACCGCCGCGGGCCTGGGTAATCGGCCCTGGGACTACGCGGTGTTCCTGGATGAGGCCCCCAACGCCTTCGTGCTGCCCGGCGGCCATGTCGGGGTGACCGTGGGCCTGTTGGCCATCGTCGAGAACGACGACCAGCTAGCCGCCGTGATCGGCCACGAGGCCGGCCACGTCGTGGCTCGCCACGCCGCCGAGCGCGTGTCGCAGGAGCGGACCTCCAAGATCCTGCTGGGCATCGCCGGCGCGGCCGCCGGCGGCACCGATTTTGGCAAGCTGCTCAAGGACCACGGCAGCGACGCCGCCAAGTTCGGCGTGCTGCTGCCGTTCTCGCGCAAGCAGGAGCTGGAGGCCGACAAGCTGGGCGTCGACTTCATGCAGCGGGCCGGCTACCGCCCCCGCGAGGCCGTGGCGCTGTGGCGCAACATGCAGGCGCTGGACGCCAAGGCCGGCCAAGCCGGCGGCGGCGACCTGGGCTCGACCCACCCGTCCGACGCGGTGCGGATTTCCGAGCTCGAACGTTATCTGGCTAGCCGGGGCTGGTGAGCCTTGTGTGGCTAGGGAGCCACACCTAAATGCCCCATCGGGACGGGTCGTGCTCAGAAGAGGCGACCGGTCCAGATCCGCCTAGGAAGGGGACACCTTAGACCTATGAATATCGATCTCTATTCGGACCGCGCCAAGCAGGCCGTCCAGTCTGCGCAGAGCCTGGCCCTGGCCCGCGGCCACCAGCAGTTCGCGCCCGAACACATCCTCAAGGTGCTGCTCGAGGAGAAGGACGGCCTGAGCCGCGCCCTGATCCAGAGCGCCGGCGGCCGCCCCGACCAGCTGGACGGCGGCGTCGAGACCCTGCTGGCCAAGACCCCGCGCGTCGACGGCGCCGGCGGCCAGCTCTACATGAAGCCCGACACGGCCCGCGTCTTCGCCGAGGCCGAGAAGAGCGCCAAGGCGGCCGGTGACGCCTTCGTCACCACCGAGCGCCTGCTGATCGCCATCGCCAAGGAAGGCGCGGACGCGGCCAAGCTGTTCAAGGAAGCCGGCGTCAGCGCCCAGGCCCTGGAGACCGCCGCCAACGCCATTCGCAAGGGCCGCACCGCCGACAGCGCCAATGCCGAGGAAGGCTATGAGGCGCTCAAGCGCTACGCCCGCGACCTGACCGCCGCCGCCCGCGACGGCAAGCTGGACCCCGTGATCGGCCGCGACGAGGAAATCCGCCGCACCATCCAGGTCCTGTCGCGCCGCACCAAGAACAACCCCGTCCTGATCGGCGAGCCCGGCGTCGGCAAGACCGCCATCGTCGAGGGCTTGGCCCTGCGCATCATCAATGGCGACGTGCCCGAAAGCCTGAAGGACAAGAGGCTGCTGTCGCTGGACATGGGCAGCCTGATCGCCGGCGCGAAATATCGCGGCGAGTTCGAGGAGCGCCTGAAGGCCGTGCTCGCCGAGACCACGGCGGCCGAGGGCTCGATCATCCTGTTCATCGACGAGATGCACACCCTGGTCGGCGCGGGCAAGGGCGACGGGGCGATGGACGCCTCCAACCTCTTGAAGCCCGCCCTGGCGCGCGGCGAGCTGCACTGCGTCGGCGCCACCACGCTGGACGAGTACCGCAAGCACGTCGAGAAGGACGCGGCCCTGGCCCGCCGCTTCCAGCCCGTCTTCGTCGGCGAGCCCACGGTCGAGGACACCATCTCGATCCTGCGCGGCCTGAAGGAGAAGTACGAGGTCCACCACGGGGTGCGCATCTCGGACTCGGCCCTGGTCGCCGCCGCCACGCTCAGCAACCGCTACATCGCCGACCGCTTCCTGCCGGACAAGGCGATCGACCTGATGGACGAGGCCTCCAGCCGCGTGCGCATGGCGATCGACAGCAAGCCCGAGGAGCTGGACGAGATCGACCGCCGCCTGGTGCAGCTGAAGATCGAGCGCGAGGCTCTCTCCAAGGAAACCGACGCCGCCTCCAAGCACCGCCTGGAGAACCTGGAAGTCGAGGTCGACGACCTGCAGTTCCGCAGCGACGAGATGACCGCCCGCTGGAAGGCCGAAAAGGACAAGGTCGGCGGCGCGGCGCAAGCCCGTGAGGCCCTCGACCGCCTGCGCGCCGACCTCGCCAACGCCCAGCGCGCCGGCGACTTCGCGCGTGCGGGCCAGATCCAGTACGGCGAGATCCCGGCCCTGGAACGCCGCTTGGAAGAGGCCGAGGAAGGCGACACCGCCGCCCTGACGCCGGAAGTCGTCGACGCCGAGCAGATCGCCGCCGTGGTCAGCCGCTGGACCGGGGTGCCGGTCGAGAAGATGCTGGAAGGCGAGCGCGAGAAGCTGCTCAAGATGGAGGACGAACTGCGCGGTCGCGTGGTCGGCCAGGACGAGGCCCTGACCGCCGTGTCCGACGCCGTCCGCCGCGCGCGGGCCGGCCTGCACGATCCGACCAAGCCGATCGGCAGCTTCCTGTTCCTGGGCCCGACGGGCGTGGGCAAGACCGAGCTGACCAAGAGCCTGGCCGAGTTCCTATTCGCCGACGAGCACGCCATCACCCGGATGGACATGTCCGAATATATGGAAAAGCACTCGGTCAGCCGCCTGATCGGCGCGCCTCCCGGCTATGTCGGCTACGACGAAGGTGGGGCGCTGACCGAGGCCGTCCGCCGCCGTCCGTACCAGGTCGTCCTGTTCGACGAGATCGAGAAGGCCCACCCGGACGTCTTCAACGTGCTGCTGCAGGTGCTGGACGACGGTCGCCTGACCGATGGCCAGGGCCGCACGGTCGACTTCCGCAACACGCTGATCATCATGACCAGCAATCTCGGCGCCGAGTTCCTGGCCAACCAGGAAGAGGGCGAAGACGTGGACGCCGTCCGGCCGATGGTGATGAACATGGTGCGCGGCCACTTCCGCCCCGAGTTCCTCAACCGGATCGACGAGATCATCCTGTTCAAGCGCCTGTCCCGCGCGCACATGGGCGACATCGTCAAGATCCAGCTGCAACGCGTCGAGAAGCTGCTGACCGACCGCCGCATGACGCTGTCGATCGACGCCGAGGCCCTGAACTGGATCGCCGACAAGGGCTACGACCCGGTCTACGGCGCGCGCCCCCTGAAGCGCGTGATCCAGAAGGAACTGATCGACCCGATCGCCAGAAAGCTGCTGGCCGGCGAGATCGAGGACGGCGGCGTCATCGCCGTCGGGGTCGAGAACGGCGTGTTGTCGTTCGGCAAGGCGACGCTGCAGTAAGGGTAAGAACTCCCTCTCTCTTAGAGAGAGGGAGGGGCCCGCCGCGTAGCGGTGGGAGGGTGAGTGGTTACAAAGGCGGCCGGAGAAACCCGGATCTAGGCCGTCATCCCGCGCTTTATGCGCGGGACCCATTTGTCCGCCGCAAGTGGAAGTGCGGGCCTAAACTCTCACGTAGAAGCTGAACGATGGGTCCCGCGCATAAAGCGCGGGATGACGGTGGTGGGTTTGCTTGGACCGGCGAACCCACTCACCCTCCCACCGCCTGCGGCGGCGGGCCCCTCCCTCTCTCCATGAGAGAGGGTGATAGGAGGGCGGCCCTTTTTCTTGGAGCCACATCGGGTTATTCCCCCGCATGGCCAAAACCACCAAACTCACCGTCGAGTTCGACATCGATGTCGACGGCCACCCCTATGTCTGGCGCCTGCACCGGCTGCCGCAGTGGAACTACGACCCGTCGGAGCGCCACGGCAAGGTGATCGCCGCGCGCCACAAGGAAGGCCAGCGCGAGGCGCTGATCGAGTTCCCGCCCGGCCCCAAACCCAAGTTCAGCGCGCCGCCGCTCAAGCCCTCGCAGATTCCCGTGCGCATCATCGCCAAGGCCATCACCTCGGCCATCGAAGCCGGTTGGGAGCCGCTGTCGCGCGGCAAGCCGGTGGTGATCTATGTGGACGAGGAAGGGAACTAAGGCCTTCCGTTAAGGCTCCCCCGACGCGGCGAGCGCGGCCGCTCCGGCCGGGGTGATGACCCAGCCGCCGCCGGTCCTCTCGGCCAGGCCCTGTTCGGTCAGCGCGCGGGCGTCGCCGATATTGATCCAGTCGACCGCCTCGCCCGACTTCTTCCGCGCCAGGTTCTGCAGGGCCGCGCGTTGGCCGGGTGTCAGGGTCATGATTGTCCGCTCGCCAGCGGGTTTGGCGCCTGACCGGGATGGCGACCGCTCAGGCGCTCCATTTCCTGCTGCATGCGCAGGACCTGGCTGCCGAGACTGGTGACGTCGTTCTGCAATTGAGCGTTCCGGCGCTTGAGATAGTCGTTCTCGCGACGCATCGCCTGGGCGTCTTCGTCGGTCATGGGCGCGCGCCCTCGACCGTGGACGGCGGCGTCGTGCGAATGACCGCCCTCAGGAGGGCGGCGCGCTCGGGATCCAGGCCGGGCGCCAGCAACTCCTTCTGCGCGCCTTCCCGGATCTCGCCCTTGTGCCGGCCGCCGAGGAAAAAGGCCTCGGCCCGCACCTCCCGGATCGAGACCTGGCGCACGCCGAAGATCGCCAGCACGGCGCTCCACGGGCTCATTGAAACACCGCGCGCGTCGGCGTGCGGACTGGCGTGTTCGAGGGGGAGGACATGACGTCCTTTCAGGCCGACGAGTCCGCATGGCGCGGGGTAATCCGTGGCGCAGGGATGATAGCGCGATCCGAGGGCGATGGCTCCCCAGTCGGCGCAATCATTTCCCTGTCGCGTGGTTCTCCGTGCTAAGGTTCCCTTGAGGCGCGCAGTCACGCCATTCGGACCGGTCCGCCAGGCGGAAGGTCCCTAGGTCCCGAAGCCGGGACACCCCTTATCGCGAGAGTCGACCACAACGGATCGGGCTTGGCCCGCGCCGCGCCCATGGCCGACGTCCGCCGCCCTCAAAAGGAACGCCATGTCCAAAGGCAATCGTGAAGTCCGCAAACCCAAGGCGATCAAGCCCAAGGTGATCGCCGCCGCGCCGTCGGCCGCGCTCTCGCAGGCCCTGGCGCCGCGCAAGAAGTAGCCGCCGGGCGCAGCGAGAAGACCGAGCGCCGCGGATCGGCGCGCTCGACGAAAGACCGCACGATGAAAACCTATCCCGGAACCCGCCCCTCGGCTCCCAAGGGCCTGAACGATTCCCGGTCGACCGAGGGACAGCCTTCCAGGCCCAGGCCGATCGACCCGGACGCCCTGCGAGGCACCAAGTCTTGATCAAGCGCCAAGCGCCGCCGACCATCGCCTATCTGGTCCTGGTCCACCGCTATCCCGAACAGTTCAAGCGGCTGTTCAAGGCGATCCATGATCCGGCCAACCACTACCTCGTCCATGTCGACAAGAACGCCGGCCCGGGCCTGGAGGACGAGCTGCGCACGTTCCTCGCGGCCTATCCCAACGCCGCCATTCTCGAAGGCCAGCGCGCCCTGTGGGGCGGCTACAGCCTGGTCGACGCCGAGCTGCGGGGCATGGCCAAGCTGCTCGAGATGGACGCCCGGTGGGACTATTTCATCAATCTCAGCGGCCAGGACTTTCCGCTGGCGACGCAGGACCGCATCCGGGCCTTCCTGGACGCCAATCGGGGACGCGAGTTCATCCGGGTCCTGGATCAGGCCCAGAGCCGACCCGAAACCATGGGGCGGATCCTGCAGCACGTGGTCGAGCAGGGCGGTCGCATCATCGACAGCCTGGTGACCCGTCTCTTCCTGAAGGACGCCACGCCCTATATCGGCAACCAGTGGAAGATCGTCAGCCGGGCGTTCTGCCAGTTCGTCTGCCACGACCCGTCGGTCGATCGCTACAAGGCCTTCTACCGCAACACCTTCATCGCCGATGAAGGCTTCTTCCAGACCGTGATGATGAACACCGCCGCGCACGGCGAGATCGTCAACGACGACAAGCGGATGATCGACTGGGTCCCCGATGGCGACATCAAGCTGCGCCCTCGCACCTTCACCAAGGCTGACGCGGACAGGCTGACGTCCAGCGCCGACCTCTTCGCGCGCAAGTTCGACGCCGAGGTGGATGTGGAGATCCTCGATATCCTGGAAGCCCATCTGCGGACCCAGGTCGTCGCCAGCGAGCGCTCGCCGGCGGTCGCCGATCCGCTCGCGATGTTGGTGGCCTAGTGTGGCCAGCCGCAATCTCGTGATGGCGCTGTGCGCGACGGCGTATGTGGGCGCCGTCGGCTTTTCCGTGGTCGATCTCCTGCGCGATCCGCCGTTGAAGAGCTACGTCATCGTTCCGGGCGGCGACTGGACGCGGTGCGTGGAAATCCGCGCCACCAGCGAACGCCTGGCCCGCCAGGCGGTGCTGCGGCGTCCAGCGCCCGCGCGTGGGCCCGAAGACTGCCTTGTCGGGCCCGCCACGACGGCGGTGGACTCGCGCCTGGTCTTCGAGCGTGGCTTCAACGCCTTGCTCGCCGTCACGGCGATCCTGGCGGCGCTCTGGATCGGTTTCGCGACGACGCGGTCCTGGCGCCAGGAGGCGGACGCGCCCGCCTAGCCTAGCGCGTCCGCAACCCGTCCATCATCACCCCCAGCAGCCGCCGCGCGCCGACCTCCCAGCCCGGCCGCTCGTAGCCTTGGCTGAGGCCCGCCATCATCCGCAGGATGTCCTCGAAGCCGATGTCGCCTCGGATCTCCCCGGCGGCGTGGGCGGTGTCGGTCAGTTTCTGCAACGCCGGCAGGATGGTCGCGCCGGCGCTGGCGTACACGCGCGAGCCTTCGCCGGGGTCGGCCTGCAGGGCCGGGGCCACGACGCGTTTGGTGGCCATGTAGTCGATCAGCAGCTCCAGCCAGGCGGCTAGCGCATCGCCGGCCGGGCGGGTGGCGAGCAGGTCGTCGGCGGCCTGCGCCAGCTGCTCCAGCGCCCGCGCATAGACCGCCGCGACCAGGGCCTCGCGGGTGGGGAAGTGGCGGTACAGCGTGCCGATGCCCACGCCGGCCCGGCGGGCGATGTCCTCCAGCGGCGCGTCGGCGCCGGTCTCGGCGAAGGCTGTCTTGGCCGTCGTCAGCAGGAGCTCGCGGTTGCGCAGGCTGTCGGCGCGGGGTTTCCGCGTCTTGATCTCAGAATCTTCGGACATCGATCTTGAAAAACGGAGGATGCCTCCGAATATGTATCCGGAGCCTTCCTCCACTTATCCTCCGGATTGGCTCTGACAACAAGAGAGCGAGAGAGTCATGAGCAATTCCTTCGG
Organism: Caulobacter sp. GW821-FHT12D05; assembly: GCF_058807295.1. Taxonomy (NCBI): domain Bacteria; kingdom Pseudomonadati; phylum Pseudomonadota; class Alphaproteobacteria; order Caulobacterales; family Caulobacteraceae; genus Caulobacter; species Caulobacter sp. GW821-FHT12D05. Next base: position 913,916 of record NZ_JBXAQO010000002.1, on the reverse strand, counting down.
CGCCAAATCCACCACCGACGACGTCCTGGCCGGCGTCGACCTCAAGGGCAAGCGCGTACTGGTCACCGGCGTGTCGGCCGGCCTGGGCGTAGAGACCGCCCGCGCCCTGGCCGCCCACGGCGCCGACGTCGTGGGCGCGGCCCGCGACCTCCAGAAGGCCGAAGGCGCGACCGCCGTCGTGCGCGAGGCGGCCGCGACGAGCGGCGGCTCGCTGTCGCTGATCGAATTGGACCTGGCCAGCCTGGCCAGCGTGCGCGCCGCCGCCGACGCCCTGGTCAAGGACGGCCGAGGCTTCGACCTGGTCATCGCCAATGCCGGCGTCATGGCCACCCCGCTGGGCAAGACCGTCGACGGCTTCGAGACCCAGTTCGGGACCAACCACCTGGGCCACTTCACCTTCATCAACCGCATCGCCAGCCTGCTGAAGGCCGGCTCGCGGGTGGTGTCGCTGGCCTCGTCGGGCCACCGCTTTTCGGACGTGAACCTGGAAGACCCCAACTTCGAGACCACCGAGTACGTGCCGTTCGCCGCCTATGGTCGCTCCAAGACCGCCAACATCCTGTTCGCCGTCGAGTTCGACCGCCGTCACAAGGATCGCGGCGTGCGGGCCGTGGCCGTGCATCCGGGCGGCATCCAGACCGAGCTGGCCCGCCACCTGGACCCGTCCTTCATCCAGGGCATGCTGGACCAGCTGAACGCCGAGGCCGAGGCCAAGGGCGAGAAGGCCTTCGAGTGGAAGACCATCCCGCAGGGCGCGGCGACCAGCGTCTGGGCTGGCGTGGTGGCTCCGATCGACGAGGTCGCCGGCCGCTACTGCGAGGACTGCCACCTGGCCCCGCCGGTCGAGGACGCCTCGGAAGTCCGCTACGGCGTGCGCAGCTACGCCCTCGACCCCGCCAACGCCCAGGCCCTGTGGGCGCTGAGCGAAAAGCTGGTCGGCGAGACTTTCTAAGTCGGAGGAGCCGAAAACCTCGTCCTTCGACAAGCTCAGGATGAGGTTTTCTACTGCTGGGGCTCAAAAGTAGTCCTCACCCTGAGCTTGTCGAAGGGCGAGGACGGACCCGCTGCCTTAAGGCGTCACGGTCACCTTCGCCGCGACCCCGGCCGCCTGGGCCAGGCCCGGGCGGCTGACGGGCTGGCCGCCGCCGACCCACAGGTCGGCGGCGCCGGGCACCACGCTCTTCTTGCCGTCGGCGTCGACCGTGGCGAAGGCGGCGGCGTCCAGGGCGAAGGTCAGCTTGCGGGTCTCGCCTTTCTTGAGCGTGACGCGCTGGAAGCCCTTCAGAGCGCGGATCGGGGCGCCGGCCACGTCGGGGCGGGTGACGTACAGCTGGGCCACCTCGTCGCCGTCACGGCCGCCGGTGTTGGTGACGTCGACGCTGACGGTCAGCGTCTGGCCGGCCTTCACGCTGGCCTTGCTGAGCACCGGCTTGCCGTACTTGAAGGTCGTGTAGGACAGGCCGTAGCCGAACGGGTACAGCGCCTCGCCCTTGAAGTAACGATAGGTGCGGCCCGCCATCGTGTAGTCCTTGAACGGCGGCAGCTGGTCGGCCGAGCGGTAGAAGGTCACCGGCAGGCGGCCGGCCGGGCTGAAGTCGCCGGCCAGCAGGCCCGCGACGGCCTTGCCGCCTTCGCCGCCGGGATACCAGGCCTCGATGATGGCCGGCACGGTCTTGTCGGCCTGGTTCACCGCCATGGCCGAGCCGTTGACCAGCACCATGACCACGGGCTTGCCGGTGGCCTGCAGGCCTTCCAGCAGCTTGGCCTGCGGACCGGGCAGGTCCAGGCTGGTGCGGTCGCCGCCAGCGAAGCCCGGCGCGTGGACCGGCATCTCCTCGCCCTCGATCCGCGCCGACAGGCCGCCGACGAAGACGATCAGTTCGGCGTCCTTGGTCGCGGCGATGGCGGTGTCGGCGTTGTCGGCCGGCTGGCTCCAGGTCAGTTTCTGGCTGCCGCGGCTGCTGTCCTGGCGGGCCTCGATGGTGATGGCATAGGCCTTGCCGGCGGTCAGCATGATGGTCTGGGCCTGGCCCGGATCCTGGATCGTGTCCCAGGCTTCGGCGACGGCCTTTCCGTCGATCAGGATGCGCCAGCCGCGCTCGCCGTCGATGGCGAAGCTGTGCGGGCCGCTTTGCGTGGGCGTGACGAAGCCGCTCCAGCGCACCGAGGCCTGTCGGGGCGTGCGCGTCGGCCAGCCCCAGCGGAAGTTGACGTTGGCGTCGACGCGCGTCGCGGTCGGCGCGCCGGCCAGCTCCAGCCCTGCATATTCCTCGACCTTCAGGCCCTTGGTCATGCAGGCGGCGTCCTGGCAGAAGATCGCCTCCGGCGTCGGTGCGCTGGGCGGACCGATCAGGCCCGTGCCCGCGACATAGGTCACCTTGGCGTCGGGGAAGCGCTCGCGGATCCCGGCCAGCACGGTGATCGGCTTGGACGGCGTGCCGTTATAGTTGCCCACCAGCGCATCGACGCTGTCGGCATTGGGCCCGATCACGGCGATCGACTTCGGCGCGGCCTTCAGCGGCAGCAGGCCGTCGTTCTTCAGCAGCACCATGGCCTTTTGCGCGGCCTTCAGGGCCAGGGCGCGGTGGGCCGGGGTGTCGTTGTCGGCGGCGGTGATCTTGCCCCACGGACCCGAGCCGGGCGGATCGAACAGGCCAAGGCGCATGCGGCCCTCGAACAGGCGGCGGGCGGCCTGGTCGACCTCGGCCTCGGTGGCCAGGCCCGTGCGCACCGCCTCGACGATGGCCGGCGCCTCGACGCCGTTGGGGCCGCCGAAATCGCACAGCAGGTCGGTGCCGGCCTTGACCGTCACGGCGAAGGCCTCGGCCGGCGTCTTGCGATAGGCGTGCGAGGTCGGCAGCCAGACATCGGCGATGGCGGCGCAGTCCGAGACCACGTGGCCGTCGAACTTCCACTGGCCGCGCAGCTTGTCCTTCAGCAGCATGTCGCTGGCGCAGGCCGGCTGGCCGTCGACGGCGTTGTAGGCGCACATCACCGACTGGGCCTTGGCCTTGGTCACCAGCACCTCGAAGGCCGGCAGGTAGGTGTCTTCCAGGTCGTGGCGCGAGGGGTGGATGTCGTCACGATGGCGGTCGGCCTCGGGGCCGCTGTGCACGGCGAAGTGCTTGGCCATGGCCAGGGTCTTCAGGTGGTTCAGGTCGGGCCCTTGCAGGCCCTCGACGAAGGCCGAGCCCAGGGTCGCGGTCAGCTTGGGATCCTCGCCCCAGGTTTCCTGGCCCCGGCCCCAGCGCGGGTCGCGGAAGATGTTGATGTTGGGCGACCAGACCGTCAGGCCGCGATACTGGGCGGTGCTGCCGTCGGGCGCGACCTTCTCCACGTACTTGGCGCGGAACTCGGTGGCGATCGTGTCGGCCACCTCGTGGATGAACGGCTCGTCCCAGGTGGCGGCCAGGCCGATGGCTTGCGGGAAGACGGTGGCCTCGCCGGCGCGGGCGACGCCGTGCAGGCCCTCGTTCCACCAGTTGTAGGCGGGGACCTTGAGGCGCGGGATGGCCGGGGCGGCGTGACGCAGCTGGGCGGCCTTTTCCTCCAGCGTCATGCGGCTGACCAGGTCAGCGGCGCGCTGGGCGGCGGGGAGGCTGGGGTCCTGGTAGGGCAGGGTCTGGGCCGAGGCCGACGTTGCAATCGCGAGCGCAATCAGCGAGGGCGCGATGGTCTTCAGCATGGTCGTTTCTCTCCCCGTCCCGGTTTGGTCACCGGTGTCAGCGCGGGGAAGCTAGCAGAAAAGGTAGCGGTAACAAGAGCGGTGTCTATCGCCGCTTCAGCTTGCGGAGGGCGGCCTGCATCGCCTGGGCCTGGGCGGCCGGTGGCTTGGCGGCCTCGATCAGCGGCGCGGTGGCGGCGTCCAGGCGGTCGAAGGCTTCGTGGATGGCGGTCGGCAGGTGGCGGGGCTTGGGCTGCGGGACCATGGCGGCGACCTTGCGGACCTCGGCGGCCATCTGGCCACACAGCTTGGCCTTGTCGCGGGCCTTGGCGATGACGGCCGGGTCATCGCTGGTCTCGGCGAGGGCCCAGGCGGCGTCGAGGGCGGCCATCAGCTTGGCTTGGAGATCGGCGCACCAGGCGCTGGGGGATTGGGGCTGGCTCATGGGGAGAAGCATGAGGCAGGCGGGAGGGGCGGGGATAAGAAACGGGTGTTTTTGGGTAAGTCGCTGCTGTGACAGGGAAACGCCGGTGACCGGGCGGGGATAACCACGGGAATCCGAGGGCCTTTCATCTCTCCTCCCCCGTCTGGGGGAGGTGGCGCGCCCGCGCAGCGTGGCGTGACGGACGGGGCTAGTCATGAGCCGGCCGCGCTGGCCCCTCCACCGCCTACGGCGGTCCCCCTCCCCCAAAAGGGGGAGGAGAGAGGGAAGCCGTCGGCACGGCCTCTCTCCGCCCTGTGGATAACTTCGCGCTACCCCCCGAACCCCGCCGCCACGACCGCCCGCGCCACGTCGGCCAGCACCGCGTTGCGCACGTCATCATCCGAACTCCCCCGATCATGGAAGCTCGCGATCAGCACCGGCTTGCGCCCCGGCGGCCAGGCGATCGCCACGTCGTTGGTGGTGTCCTTGCCGTTGTTGCCGGTCTTGTCACCGACCCGCCAGCCCTTGGGCAGGCCCGCCCGCAGGCGCTTGTCGCCGGTCCTGTTGGCCACGACCCAGGCGGTCAGCTGCTTGCGGGAGGCGGGCGAGAGGGCGTCGCCCAGCAGCAGGGTCTTCCAGGTGTCGGCGATGGCCACGGGCGTGGTGGTGTCGCGCGGATCGTCGGGCGTCCCGGTGTTGAGCTCCGGCTCCAGACGGTCGCTGCGGGTGGTCTGGTCGCCGATGGCGCGCAGGAAGCGGGTGAGGGCGGCCGGACCGCCGTCGCCCGGACCCAGGGCCTCGAGCAGCAGGTTGGCGGCGGCGTTGTCGCTGACCGTGATCGTCGCGTGGCACAGTTCGCCGATGGTCATGCCGCCGGCGACATGCTTCTCGACCACCGGCGAATTGCCCATCAGCACCTCGCGGCCGTAGGTGATCCGGCGATCCAGGCGCTCGCGGCCCTGGTCGACGCGGCGGAGAATTGCCGCTGAGAGCGGCATCTTGATCGTGCTGCACATCCGGAAGCGCTCGTCGCCGCGCCAGGCGAAACGGCGGCCGGTCTGGGTGTCCAGCACCGCTACGCCCAGGCGGCCGCCGCTGCGCTGCTCCAATTCGTTAATACGTGAGCTAAGGTCAAAAGGCGGCGCGCTGCTGAACACGGCGGCCTTCGCGAAGGCGGGCACGACAACGGGCGCGGCCGTCAGGGCCGTTAAGAACTTACGACGGTGGAACATGGGTGGGGGTCTCCTTGCCCGCGAAACCTGCCGGGGGCTGGTCTTGGCCGCAAACGACGATACCTTGGCGGACCCATTAGCTGATCTAGGGTCATCCTTAATGAGCCGCGCCCAGCTGCCCCTGAACGCCCTGCGCGCCTTCGAGGCCTCGGCCAGGCACCTGTCGTTCACGCGGGCGGCGATCGAGCTGTGCGTGACCCAGGCCGCCGTCAGCCACCAGGTGAAGGGGCTGGAAGCCCGCCTAGGCGCGGTCCTGTTCCGCCGCCTGCCGCGCGGCCTGGCCTTGACCGACGAGGGCCTGGCCCTGCTGCCGTCCGTGCGGGACTCCTTCGACCGGCTGGACGACGTGCTGGCCCGCTTCGAGGGCGGCCGGGTGCTGGAGGTCCTGAGCGTCGGCGTCGTGGGCACCTTCGCGGTCGGCTGGCTGCTGCCGCGCCTGCCGGCGTTCAGAGAGGCCCATCCGTTCGTCGACCTGCGGCTCTTCACCAACAACAACCGCACCGACCTGGCGGGTGAGGGGCTGGACTGCGCGGTGCGGTTCGGCGACGGGGCCTGGCACGGCACCGAGGCCTCGCCTTTGTTCGAGGCGCCGATGAGCCCGCTGTGCGCGCCGGCCCTGGCCGAACGCATCACCGAGCCGACCGACCTCTTCAGCGAGACCCTGCTGCGCAGCTATCGCGCCGCCGACTGGCCGGACTGGTTCGCCGCCGCCGGCCTGTCGCCGCCGCCCATCCGCGGGCCGGTGTTCGACAGCTCGTGGGTGATGGTCGAGGCGGCCATCCAGGGATTTGGGGTGGCGCTGGCCCCGCCGATGATGTTTGCTCGCGATCTGCAGCAGGGACGCCTCGTGAGGCCGTTCCCGACTCAGGTCAGCGCCGGTCGCTACTGGCTGACCTGGCTGAAATCCAGGGCCCCGACTCCGGCTCTGAAGGCCTTTCAGGCGTGGCTTTCCAGCACGGAAAATCAATAAAGAATCTTCGGAACCAAAGTCCGTAAACGGCGCTCGTGCGCGGTTCTATTGGCTCTGAAATCGCTGCCATATCAACGGCATAGCTTGGCCCGGAAGCGCCGGAATCACGCCTATCTTTGGCCAAGTTCGGCTGCCCGATTTGGTCCTGCGAGCGTTGCAGGACGCTGCGCCCCAGCTACGGATGAGATGGAAACAATGATAGCAAGCACGAAGACGATGATGGTCGCCGCCGCCCTGGTGATGGGCGGCCTGTCGGTCAGCGGCTGCGCCACCAAGAAGTACGTGAACACCCAGGTGGGTGCGGTCAATGAGCGGGTCAGCACTCATGACACCCAGATCGGTGAACTGGACAAGACCTCGAAGGAAGCCCTGGACCGCGCCATCGCGGCCGGCAAGCTGGCTGAAGGCAAGTTCCAGTACGCCCTGGTGCTGAGCGACGACTCCGTGAAGTTCCCGGTCAACGCCGCGAACCTCTCGCCGGAAGCCGAGCAGCGCCTGTCGGAATTCACCGAGAAGCTGAAGACCGACAACAAGAACGTGTACCTGGAAATCCAGGGTCACACCGACAACTCGGGCTCCAAGGAATACAACGACGAGCTCGGCGAGAAGCGCGCGGAAACCGTGCGCAAGTTCCTCAGCGTGCACGGCGTCGCCCTGAACCGCATGGCGACGATCTCGTACGGCCAGGACGCCCCCGTCGCCGCGAACGAAACGCGCGAAGGCCGGGCTCAGAACCGCCGCGTGGTCGTGATGGTGCTTTCGTAGAATTCGCGTTCCAGATGGGCTTTCCCGGTGCGCATCAACCCGGGAAAGCCCATCAGGGCGGACTCGCCGGCGCGGGAGTGAGCGCCGCGCCGGCGAGCTTTCTGCTTCTAAGACTTAGCGTAGGCGAGCCGCTGGCTCGCTGCGCGACAGGTTCGGGTACAGCTTGGCCTTCGCCGCCAGGGCGCCGTCCCAGTCGGCCGCGTCGGGCAGGGACGGGATCGTCACCAGCTCGCCCTGGTCAAAACCGGCCAGCGCCGCGTCGACCAAATCGTCGACGCCCATGACCATGTTCGGGTCCAGGGCATCGATGTCCGAGCCCGAGCGCTCCCAGATCTCGGTGCGCGTGGCGCCCGGCAGCACCGCCTGCAGGCGTACGGCCGACTCGGCGAACTGCACACGCAGGCCTTGGGTCAGATAGGTCACGAACGCCTTGGTCGCGCCGTAGACCGGCATGTTCAGCTCGGGCATCAGGCCGACCACCGAGGCCAGGTTGATGATCGCGCCGGTGTTGCGCGGCACGAAGTTGCGGGCCGCCGCCGAGGCCAGGCGGGTCACGGTCGTGACGTTCAGCTGGATCATCTTGTCGAAGGCTTCCGGATCGGAGGCCAGGAAGTCGCCCGCGCCCGCTACGCCGGCGTTGTTGACCAGGGTGGTGATGGCCGTGTCGGTCGCCAGGCGCTGTTCCAGCGCGGCCACCTGGGCCTTGTCAGTCAGGTCGGCCTTGATGACCTCGACCTTGACGCCGGTCTCGCCGCGCAGGCGATCGGCCAGGGCGTTCAGCCGGGCCTCGTCGCGGGCGACCAGGATCAAGTCGTAGCCGCGCTTGGCCAGGCGGTCGGCATAGGTCGCGCCGATGCCGGTCGACGCGCCGGTGATTAGGGCCGTGCCTTGGTTGTTGGTGGTGCTCATCGTGGTAGTCCTCGTATCCCTCGCCGAGGCCTCGATGGTCCGGCTCCACGCTTAGCTATGGGGTAACTTGCTTTTCGCAAGTGACATCCCAAATCTTTTGTCATGAGCAAATCTGAACGCCTGCCCACCCAATGTCCGGTCGGCCGCACGCTGGAGCGGGTGGGCGATCACTGGACCCTGCTGATCCTGCGCGACGCCGCCCAGGGGCTGACCCGCTTCGACCAGTTCGAGAAGAGCCTGGGCGTGGCGCCCAACATCCTGACCAAGCGCCTGGCCGGCCTCGTGGAGAACGGCATGCTGGAGAAGCGCGCCTATAACGAGCGACCGCCGCGCTACGAATATCTGCTGACGGACCTGGGGCGGGACTTCGCGCCGGTGCTGACGGCGCTGCTAGCGTTCGGCAACCGCCACTTCGCCATCGAGGGCGTGGCCGGTCAGCTGGTCGATCGTGAAACGGGCGTCGCCGCCGAGCCGATCATGGTCGACCGGGTCAGCGGCAAGCCGATCACCAATGAGAGCTTCGCCTACAGGCCCGGCCCGGCGGCGGGCCCGGAAGTGCTGTCTCGGGTGGCCTTCATGGCGGAGAAAGCGGCCGGGAAGGCCTAAGCGATCAGGTCCGGATCGTTCCGCTTCAGCCAGGCCGCCGCGTAGGAGCACAGCGGGGTGATCCGCATGCCCTCGGCGCGCGCGGTTTCGGCGACCTTGGTCATCAGCCGTCCCGCCGCGCCGGTGCCGCGCAGGGCCATGTCGGCCTCGACGTGCGGGATCACCAGCCGGTGGCCGGCGCGCTGGTAGTCGGCCACGGCCAGCAGGCCGTCGACCTCCAGCTCGTAGCGGCTGCGTTCGGGGTTGTGGCGGAAGGTGTCGGTCATGACGAGGAAACGCGCCTCTCGGGCAATCTGATCCGCCCTAGATGGGATCAGACTAGCTCCACCGCCATGGCCGTGGCCTCGCCGCCGCCGATGCAGAGGGACGCCAGGCCCTTCTTGCCGCCGCGCGCTTGCAGGGCGTTGATCAGGGTGCAGAGGATCCGCGCGCCCGAGGCGCCGATCGGATGGCCCAGAGCGCAGGCGCCGCCGTTGACGTTCAGCTTGTCGGGATCGATGCCCAGCTCCTGCTGGGCGATCATGGCGACGACGGCGAAGGCCTCGTTGACCTCGAATAGGTCGACGTCGGAAACCTCCCAGCCGGCCTTCTTCAGCGCCTTCTTCATGGCCGGCACGGGGGCGGTGGTGAAGAGGCCCGGCTCGTGGGCATGGGCGGCGTGGCTGACGACCTTGGCGACGATCGGCAGGCCCAGGGCCTTGGCCACGCTCTCGCGGGTCATGACCAGGGCGGCGGCGCCGTCGCTGATCGACGAGCTGTTGGCCGCCGTGATGCCGCCGTCGCGGGCGAAGGCCGGACGCAGGGTGGGGATCTTGGCCGGATCGGCCTTCAGCGGCTGTTCGTCGGTGTCGACGACCTCGGTCCCCTTGCGGGTGGTGACGGTCACCGGCGTGATCTCGGCCTTGAAGGCGCCGCTCTCGATCGCCGTCTTGGCCTTGGCCAGGCCACGGGTGGCGTAGTCGTCCATGGCCTCGCGGCTGAACTGGTACTGGGCCGCCGTCTCCTCGGCGAAGGCGCCCATCAGCTTGCCGGGGGTGTAGGCGTCCTCCAGGCCATCCAGGTACATGCTGTCCCACATCTGGTCGTGGCCGATGCGGGCGCCCGCGCGGTGCTTGGACATCAGGTAGGGGGCGCCGGTCATGCTCTCCATGCCGCCGGCCACGACGACGTCGACCGAGCCCGCGGCCAGGGCGTCATGCGCCATGATCGCCGCCTGCATGCCGCTGCCGCACATCTTGTTGACGGTGGTCGCCTCGACAGAAAGGGGAAGGCCCGCGCCCAGCGCCGCCTGGCGCGCCGGAGCCTGGCCGAGGCCCGCCGGCAGCACGCAGCCCATGATGATCTGCTCGACCTTGTCGCCCGCCACGCCGGCGCGCTCGATGGCCGCCTTGACCGCCGCCGCCCCCAAGTCCGTGGCCTTCACCCCGCCCAGAGCGCCCTGGAAACCGCCCATCGGCGTGCGGGCGTAGGAGACGATGACGACGGGATCGGCGACAGACATGAACTAAGCTCCCTGGGCGGATTTTGAGGCGAGATAGGCCCTCATCGCCCGATCATGCGCAAGTGGGTTGCGAGATTGTGATGGGAAAGGGGCGAGGAGGTGTTGGCGCAAGCCGCGCCTCCTCGCCAGTCGTGCAATAACCGAGAGAGTCAATTGCGATAAAAAACCTACTGTGGTTCATCTTCAAACGCAACGGTCTCTTGCTTTCCCTCGCGGAACGCCGCAACCTCGCCAAATGGGCCGCACAGCTGACTATACGAACGAACGTTGCTCGGTCGCCGCCACCCTTGAGGTCGTGGGCGATCCGTGGACCCTGCTGATCCTCCGCGACGCTTTTGCCGGGGTGAAGCGCTTCGAGCAGTGGCAGGAGCGGCTGGGCGTGGCCCGCAACGTCCTGGCCGCGCGCCTGAAGACCCTGGTCGGCCACGGCGTCATGGAGACCCGGCGTTATTCCGAGCGTCCGCCGCGCCACGAATACTGGCTGACCCAGAAGGGCCTGGCCCTGTCGCCGGTGCTGCTGACCATGTCGGAATGGGGCGACCGCCACGTCTATGGTCGCGACAATTCGCCGGTCTTGTTCCGCCACAAGACCTGTGGCTGCGCCTTCCACCCCGTCCTGGCCTGCGAGGAATGCGGCGAGGTGGTCCAGCGCCGCGACCTGGAGCGCGTCTCCCAGGACCAGCACCCGATGACCGTCGGCGAGGCCCTCGAAGCCATCAAGATCGCGGCCGAGTGACCCGTTTCGGGTCGCCAACGGGGTGCGGCCTTTTCGCCGGGTAAGGTTTCGGAAAGCACGAGGGGCGCGAAGTTTGCGCGCGCGGCAAACGTTTGCCGGCCCAGTTCCGGACGGCTTTTCATGTTCCTCAACGACCTGAAGATCGCGCGCAAGCTGGCGCTGACCTTCGCGGTGCTGATCGTCGTGTCGCTGATCGGCGACGCCATGGTCTTCCTGAAGCTGGACCAGATCCACGACGCCGCCCAGAAGAACGACAAGACATATGATCTGTCCCTGGACGTCGAGGCGGTCACCCAAGGGCTGGTCGAGCAGCAGAACGCCGTGCGCGGCTTCGTCATGGCCAGCGACGCCTCGCACCTGGAGGCCTACGAGGCCCATGTGAAGGCGGTGGACGGCGCGATCGACCGCTTCATCGCCGACACCAGCAGCGAGGGGCAGCGGACGCGGGCCCAGAAACTGAAGAGCATGATCGCCGGCTGGCGCGCCGAGTTCGCCGACAAGCCGCTGGCCCTGGCCAAGCAGCCGGGCGGCCACGACCAGGCCGTCGAACTGATGGGCCGCAACACCCTGCGCGAGATGCAGGCCACCCTGGACGAGATCAGCGACGCCCAGCACCTGCTGCAGGACGACCGGATGCAGTCGCAGTCCACGGCCATCTTCATGGGCAAGGTCTATCTGGTCGTCAGCTGCCTCTTGGCTTTGGCGCTGTCGGCGATCCTCGCCGTGGCGCTCACTCGCCTGGTCGCCGCCCCGGTCAGCGCCATGACCTCGGCCATGCGCCGCCTGGCCTCCGGGGACAATGCCATCGCCATTCCGGGCGTGGGTCGCCGCGACGAGATCGGCGAGATGGCCGGCGCGGTCCAGGCCTTCAAGGACGCGGCGATCGAGAAGCTGCGCCTGGAGGGCATGACCGCCGAGCAGCGCGCCGCCGCCGAGGCCGAGCGCGCCCGCGTCGAGGCCGCCAAGGCCCAGGCCCAGAAGGAGCAGGAACAGGTCGTGACCTCGATCGCCCTGGGCCTGGAGAAGCTTTCGGCTGGCGACCTGATGTTCCGCCTCAAGACCCCGTTCGCCGCCGACTACGAAAAGCTGCGCGCCGACTTCAACCAGGCGATGGAAAGCTTGCGCGAGACCATGGGCGTGCTGTCCGAGGCCAGCCGCGGGATCCGCTCGGGGACCGATGAGATCAGCCAGGCCTCCAGCGAACTGTCGCAGCGCACCGAGCGCCAGGCCGCCAGCCTGGAAGAGACCGCCGCCGCCCTGGATCAGATCACCGCCACGGTGCGCAGGACGGCCGAGGGCGCCGACCAGGCCCGCGACATCGTCGGCCACGCCAAGCACGACGCCGACGGTTCGCGCCGGGTGGTCGACGACGCCGTCGCCGCCATGGGCCAGATCGAGGCCAGCTCGCGCGAGATCAACCAGATCATCGGGGTGATCGACGAGATCGCCTTCCAGACCAACCTGCTGGCCCTGAACGCCGGGGTCGAGGCGGCCCGCGCCGGCGAGAGCGGCAAGGGTTTCGCGGTCGTGGCCATGGAGGTGCGGGCCCTGGCCCAGCGCTCGGCCGAGGCGGCGCGCGACATCAAGCGGCTGATCCATGCGTCGGGCGGCGAGGTCGAGCGCGGCGTCGAACTGGTCGCCCAGGCCGGCGAGGCCCTGACCCGGATCGGCGAGCGCGTCGGCCAGATCAGCGGCGTGGTGGCCGGCATCGCCGCCGCCGCCAAGGAACAGTCCACTGGGCTGGGCGAGGTCAATGTCGCGGTGAACCAGATGGACCAGATGACCCAGCAGAACGCGGCGATGGTCGAGGAGTCTACGGCGGCCGCCCACGGTCTGGCGCGCGAGACCAGCGAACTCTTCCGCCTGATGAGCCGCTTCAAGGTGGACGAGGCCGCGGCAGCGCCGGCCTCGCGTCCGGGGCGGGCGGCTTAGTCAGTGGAGCCGTCCTCGTCCTTCGACAAGCTCAGGATGAGGGCTACTTTTAGCTCGGCGTATCAGTAGAAACCTCATCCTGAGCCTGTCGAAGGACGAGGTTTCGCTAGTCCGCGACCCCGCCGCGTAGCGGGTCTTCACCGTCCAGGTCCTCGATGTGCTGCCGCTGGCGGCGAACGCCCTCGGCCGTGGAGTCAGCCTCCGGCGCTGGCGTCATCTCCGGCGTCACCGGCTCCTTGTCCTTGCGCTCGATCATCGCAGCGCTCGCGTCACCAGTTGGGCGGCGCCCACCGTCAGGGCGTCTTCGACTAGGCCGCTGTTGGTCTGGCCGAAGCGGTTGATGGCCTTCATGCGCAGGTGGAAGGTGACATAGGCGGCCGCCACGGCCGCGCCGGCGGCGAGCGCGCCGCCCAGCAGCATCTTCTTGCGCGGCGCCAGGGCCGCGCCGGTGAAGCCGGCCGTGATGACCCGGGCGGCGATGCCCAGCGGCACGATGCGGTCGGGAGCCGATTTCAGCTTGTCGCCCCACAGCTCGCCGGCGGCCAAGGCCTTGGTCCCGGCGGCGACCAGGGGATGGCCCAGCAGTTGGGCGGAGGGATTGCCGGCGTCCAGGTGGCCGCCATGCGCGGCCTCGCTGACGGCGGCCAGCGGGGTCATGGAGCGAGAGCCGGCCGACAGGCCGATGAGCAGGGATCGAAGCATGCGGATCTTCCGTGAAAGGGTCCTCTTCTGAACCCCGCAAGACCCGGTTCGATCCGACGCTCAGGCTTTGACGTAGACGAAGGCGGGGAGGCCCGAGCCCAGCACGACGGCGATGCGCTTGTAGTCGGCGACCTCGTAGTCGTCGGCGGCGGCCAGTTCCTGGGCCGTGATCTCGAACACCGCGCCGGGAATGGCCTCGGCCGGATCTTCGCTGGGCGTAACGATCGGGTGGTATTCCTGGCCGCTGGTCGCCAGCACCGCCGGATCGGTGATCCGCACCATGGTCTTGGCAAAGCCGGGCAGGGTGTCGGCCTGACCCTTCAGGAGCCGTCCGAAGGTTTCGATCTGCACGCTCTCCTGCTGCAAGGTGCCGTAGGAGAAGAGGCGGATCGTGGCTTCGGACATCAGGGGCTCCTAGGTGAGGTCCATCTGGCGGACCGTGGCGGCGATGAAGCCGCCGCCCAGCACGCGTTCGGGGTCGGCAGGGTCGTAGAGCACGCAGGCCTGGCCGGGCGCGACGCCTTCCTCGGCGCCGTCGAACACCACCGAGACCGTGTCGCCGGTCAGCGCCAGGCGGCCGGCGACGGGCTCACGGGTCGAGCGGACGCGGGCCAGCACCGGCTGGCCGTCCTGCGCGGCGGCTTCCAGGCTGTCCTGGCCGCCCAGCCAGCTGCCTTCCTTCAGGGTGAGGGAGGCGGTCAGCAGGGCCTCGCGTGGGCCGACGATGACGTGGCGCTTGTCGGCGTCGATCCGGACGACGAACAGCGGGTCGCCGACGGCGATGTTCAGGCCGCGACGCTGGCCGATGGTGTAGCGGGTTACGCCCTCGTGACGGCCCAGCACGCGGCCGTCCAGGTGCACGACATCGCCGGCCTCGGCGCCTTGTGGGCGGATGCGGTCGATGACGGTCGTGTACTTGCCCTCGGGCACGAAGCAGATGTCCTGGCTGTCGGGCTTGTCGGCAATGGCCAGCCCTAAGCCGAAGGCGACGGCGCGCACGGTCGGCTTGTCCATCCCGCCCAGCGGGAAGCGCAGGAAGTCCAGCTGGTCGCGCGTGGTGGCGAACAGGAAGTAGCTCTGGTCCTTGGCGGGATCGGCGGCGCGACGCAGCTGCGGGCGATTACCGCCGCCAGCAAAGGCGCGCTGCACATAATGCCCGGTCGCCATGGCCTCGGCGCCCAGGTCGCGGGCGACGTCCAGCAGGTCGCGGAACTTGACGGTCTGGTTGCAGCGCACGCAGGGGATCGGCGTCTCGCCGCGCAGATAGGCGTCGGCGAAGTCCTCGATGACCTGCTCGCGGAAGCGGCTTTCGTAGTCCAGCACATAGTGCGGGATGCCGATGCGCTCGGCGGCCATGCGGGCGTCCAGGATGTCCTGGCCGGCGCAGCAGGCGCCCTTCTTGGTAATCGCCGCGCCATGGTCGTAGAGCTGCAGGGTCACGCCGACTACGTCATAGCCGGCGCGGGCCAGCAGGGCGGCGGTGACGGTGGAATCCACGCCGCCGGACATGGCCGCGACGATCCGCGTCCCCTCGGGCAGGCCGACGGCCGCGCGCACCTGTTCGACCGCGCGCGCGATGAGCGTATCGGTGTCGGAAGCAGGGGCGATGGTCAGGACGTCGGCGTTCATCCGCCGCCATATAGCGCCTGAAGGTCGGTTTTGCGAGGTGAGGAGGGCGCGTCTTCGCGCCGCTCCCTACTTCAGCACGTTCAGCAGCGACGAGGCCTGCAGGCTGGTGAACACCTGGGCCGAGGCCTGGACGGCCAGCTTGGCGGCTTCCAGGCGGGTCACGGCGTCGGCCATGTCGACGTCGGTGATGCCGCCGACCATGGCCGTCAGGGTGTCGGCCTGGTTGGAGAGATCCGTTTGGGCGCTCTCGAAACGCTTCTGGGTCACGCCGTTCTTGCCCTGAGCGTCGACCACGCCCTTCTGGGCCGCGTCGAACACCGGCAGCAGGCCTTTGAGGAAGTTGACCTGCGCGTCGTCCAGATTGCCGGTGAACGGGCCATTGGCGTCGATATAGGCCTGCACCTGCTTGAAGGCCTCGAACACGTCGGTGCCGACGGCGTCGCCGAGGATGCCGGTCTTGGCGTTGGTCTGCTCGTCCACCCGGTTGGTGGCGATGTACTGGTCGTTCTGGAACAGGTCCGAGGTGATCGGCACGCTGGTCAGGTCGGCCATGGTGGTGGCCGTGGTCGTGGCCGTGTCGGTCTTGGCGCCCGAGAACACGTAGAGGCCGTTCGACTTGGCGTTCAGGCCCTGGACCACCTCGCCGAACGCGGCGGTCATCTGCTGCATCAGGGTGGTGGCGCTGCCGGCGGCCAGAGCGTTGGCGATCGCCTCGCGTCCGCTCTGGGTGGCGTTGGCGATGCGGCCCAGGCCCGTGTCCTGCATCTCCAGCCGGTTGCCGACCATCTTGGTCTGGTCGACTAGGCCGTTGATCTTGGTCTGGGTGCTGCGCATGGCGGTCAGCATTTCGGCGTTCTTGGCATAGCCCTTCAGGTCGTTGGCGACCTTCTGGCTGGACACCTGCGCGCCCACCTCGTTCTGGCGGATCTGAGCCGCCATCAGGTTGGACGTCATGATGTTGTAGTTTTGGACGGTCGAGACGCGGGTCATGGCTTACCCCAGGATTCCGGTGAGCACGTCGAACATGTCCTTGGTCGCCTGGATCAGGCGGGCCGAGGCGTTGAAGGCTTGCTGGTAGGTGGTCAGGTTGATCAGTTCTTCGTCGAGGTTCACGCCCTCTTCCGACTGGCGTTGGCTGTCGACTTCGCTGGACACCGCGTTGGCGGCGTCCTTGCGGCTTTCGGCGGTGCCGGCCTTGCGGGCGATCGAGCCGCTGAAGTCCGAGGCGTAGCGGTTGACGCTCATATTGACGGCCGAGGCGTCGCCGGCGGCGGCGAAGGCGGCGCTGTTGTCGCCGGCCTTGGCAAGGGCCAGGGCCCCGCGGCCGTCGCCGATCGCCAGGGCGGGACTGCCGCCGACGATCTGGGTCAGGTCCAGCTGGGCGAAGGGCACTAGCTTGGGGTTGGCGTCCATCTCCTTGGAGACGAAGAACTTCTCGCCGCGGGTGCTGCGCTCGGCCGGGCCGATGCCGAACAGCTGGCTGACCGAGGGCCCGCCGACGCCGCGTTCGGTGGTGTCGGCCACGACCGACATGGTCACCGGCGTCGTCGAGTTCGACGCGAAGTTGATCTGGCCCTTGTCGTTCATCGAGAACACGCCGTACAGGCCCGTGCCGTTGGCGCGGGAGTTCAGCGCGTCCAGCATGTCCTGCATGGTGCCGCCCGGCGGCGGGGCGACGGTGATGTCGCGGATGCGGCCGCCTTCGACGTCGGTCAGGCGAATGGTCATCGCGCCCGAGGTGAAGCCGTGCTGATCGCTGGCGGTCAGGCCCGTCTCATACGGCGAATAGCCGTTGGTGCGGATGATGTCGTTCAGGCCGAAATAGTGGCTGAAGCCCTTGCCGGCCTTGGTCGCCGGGTTGGTGGCGTCGTCCTGGATGGCCACGCCAAGGCCGCCCGCGCCGCTGATGCTCAGCGCGCCGCCCGAGAACCCGGCCGAGCCCTGGGCGCCCAGGGCCGCGTTCAGCTGGGTCATGAAGTTGGCGGTGGTGAAGGGCGTGCCGGCGGCGCCGTTGACGCTCATCGTGCCGGCGTCGAAGTCGATGTCGATGCGGCGCTGGATGACGCTGCTGGAGTCGGTCAGGGCGATCGTCGTCTTGCCGGTCATGCCGGTGATCGCCGCCTGGGCGTCCAGGCCCGTGTCGCGACCGTTCAGGCTGGTCGGGGCCGGCACCGACGAGGCGGCGTTGGACGCGCGGTTGATCTCTTCCGCCGCGCGCGAGGTGAACTCGCCCAGCTGGTCGGACAGGTTGACCAGCTCGACGTTGCGCACGTCCAGCAGGCCCTTGATCTCGCCGCTGGTGATGTTCAGCGGGGTGGGCTGCACCGAACCGTTGGCCAGCTGCACCGTCAGATAGCCGGTGGCGGTGGGCGAGGTCTGGTAGCTGATCTTGGCCGCGCCGTCGCCGGCCAGGGGCAGGCCCTCGGTCGAGCGCACATACACGCCGCCCAGGGTGCGGGGCGTGATCTGGACGTTCATCAGCTTGGCCAGTTCGTCGATCAGGCCGCCCTGGACGTTCTCGGCGCCGGTGGCGTCGGCCCCGGCCACCTTGGCGCGGGTGATGTCGGTGTTCAGGCCGTCGATCTGGCTCAGCAGGTCGTTGACGCGATTGGTGTCGGCCGAGATGCGGGTGTCGGCGTCCTTGCCCAGCTTGGACAGCGACGAGGTGATGCGGCTGGACTCGCTGAGGAAGTCGTCCACGCGGGTCAGGGCCTGGGTGCGCAGCAGGGACGAGGACGGATCGTCCTGGGCCGAGGAGAAGGCCGAGAAGATATCGTCCAGCGTCGTGAAGAAGCTGGTGTCGCCGCTGGGGTCGCCGAACAGCTGCTGGGCGCTGTCCAGGGTGCTGGCGACGACCGAGGCGCGACCGCTGTCCGAAGCGGCGTTCAGGCTGGCCGACTGCAGGAAGCGGTCGGTCGCGCGCTTGATGGCGTCGATGCTGACGCCCACGCCCATGCCGTTGGACAGCAGGTTCGACTGGCTGACCGTCTTGCGGACATAGCCATTGGTATTGACGTTGGCGATGTTGTCCGACGTGACGCGCAGACCCGTCTGCGCGGCCATCATGCCGGACGTCGCCGTGCTCATGATCGCATTCAGCGACATGCGGTAACCCTCCCTAGAAGCGGGGGGGGGGGGGGGGGGGGGGGGGGC
>NZ_JBXAQO010000002.1:569763-895683 GCF_058807295.1 Caulobacter sp. GW821-FHT12D05 | reverse complement strand
CTTCGAGGGCGGTGCCGCCCTCGAAGCGCGCTTCGAGTACTTTAAGATCGAGCCTGCTCAACGAAGCCGGACGGCGTCCGGCTTCTGCAGGCTCGCGCTCGGCAAACCGCGCAACGCACGACGCGTCATTGCCCGGCGAAACTTGCCGGGTCGCGGTGGGGATCAGTCCCCGTTGATGTGCCAAGCCATTGAAATTCAAGGCGATAAGTTCCGGTGGTCGGAAATTCGACAAGGGACCATGCGCAATTACGGCGCCAACTGCCCGGTCAGACCCCTTGCGACGCGCCGACGCGGCAACTCACGTCCTTCATGACCCGAAGGACTCGGCAAAAAGCGCCGCACGGGGAGCGATTTTGCTTCGTAAACAAGGAATTAAACTCAAGGAAATCATACACTTGAGTGCGTTTTCCCGAGTTGGCCCGACCGTTGCTCAGAGGAAGGCCGAACAAGGCGTGTTCGTCATGGACCGCCGCCCAGCCCGAGCAACGACTGCGAATGACCGCGATCGCCGCACCCACCGCCGCTCTTCCCGCCACGCCGACCCCGGCCGTGAGCGCCAAGTCGTCGAACGACGGCTTCGACGCTCTGCTGGCGATCGCCGGCCGTGACGACGAGACCCCGGCGCCGGTCTCGGCCCCCGCGCCGCGTTTCTCGCGTGCGGAACTCAAGAGCGACGCCCGCGACGATCGCGGCAACGACGTCCGCGACGATCGGCGCGACGATCGCCGTGACGTCAACGATGACCGCCGCGACGTGAAGGCCGACAAGCCGGCTCGCGCCGACTCCAAGAACGACACCCGCGCCGCCGATCGTGCGGACCGCGCCGACCGGGCTGATCGCGCCGACCGCGCCGCCGACAACGCTCAGGACGCCAAGGCCGACGCCGCCAACGCCAAGGCGGACGCCGCTGACGCGAAGGCCGCGGCCAAGGCTGACGCCAAGGCCTCGGACAAGACTGACGCCCCCAAGGACGCCAAGGCCGACGCCGCCGGCGACAAGAGCGACGCCAAGGACGCCACGGTCGAGGTCTCGGACAAGGACGCCGGCCAGGTCGACGCCACGCAAGCCGCCGCCCAGGCCGCCGCCACCCTGATCGCGGCGATGACCGCTCCCGTGCAAGCAACGGTCCAGGCCGAGCCGACCATCGACGCCCAGCCGGTCGTCGACGCCACGGCCGTGACCGCCGATCAGGCCGTGGCCTTCACCGCCGCCGTCGACGCCGCCCAGGCCCAGCCGGTCGCCGCCCAGGCCGCTCAAACCACTGTCGCCCAGCCGGCGCAGGCCCAGGTCCAGACCCAGGCCCAACCGGTCCAGGCTCAAGTTCAGGCTCAGACGGGCGCGACGACCGCCCCGGTCGCCGCCGCGCCGGAAGGCCAGGCCGTCGACGCCGCCGCCCTGGAAGCCCTGGCCCAGCTGTCGACCGAGGACGCCGCTCCGATCGTCGCCGAAGACGCCGCCGCGCCGAAGGTCGCCGACGCCAAGACCGCCGACACGGCCAAGACGACCGAAGCCCCCAAGGCCGCCGTCGCCCCGCAAATCGCTCCGACCCCGGCGCCAGCCGCTCCGGTCGCCGCGCCGGTCATCCAGGCCCAGGTCGTCGCCGAAGAGGCTCCGGCCGCCGCCGCTGACGTCGTCGCGCCGGAAGCCGTCGCCGAGGCCGTTGACGCCGTCGCCGTCGAGACGGTCGCGCCGGAAGCCGCCAAGACCACGACCAAGACCGCCGAGGCTCCCAAGACCGCGCCGACCGTGATGGCCGCCCAGGCCCAGGCCGCCGACGCCGTGGCCGTCGAGACCGCCCAGGCCGTGACCGCCGTCGCGGCGGGCGCCGCTAGCGGCGAAACCAACACCGCCGCCAAGGGCGCGGACGCCAACACCGCGGCGGTCGCCTCGGTCGACGCCCCCGCCTCGGCCTCCGCCGCCAAGGTCGACGCCAACGCCCTGGCCGCGCCGGCTCCGGCCGCCCCGGCCTCGGTCAGCAACACCTCGAGCGCGTCCGCCGCGGCGCCGGTGCGCGGTTCGCCCGAGACGGTCGCGGCCCTGTCGGCCGAGATCATCAAGAAGGCCGGCGACAAGGCCACCCGTTTCGACGTCACCCTGACCCCGGACAACCTGGGCAAGGTCGACGTGCGCATCGAGATCGCCCGCGACGGCTCGATGACCGCCACGATGAAGTTCGACACCCTGCACGCGGCTCAAGAGCTGCGCGGCAAGGCCAACGAACTGCGCCAGGCTCTGAACGACGCCGGCTTCACCGTTTCGGACAACGGCCTGTCGTTCGACGTCTCCAGCCAGAACAACGGCCAGAACGCCAATCCCTTCCTCGCTTTCCAGGACTTCGGCGACCAGGGCCAGCGCGCCTTCTCAGGCCGTGCGTTCCAGTCCGCCCTGACCGGCGAGGAAGACATTCTCATCACCCCCGAACTGCTGCCCGGTCTGAAGACGACCGCCGACAGCGGTCTGGACATCCGGATCTAAGGAAGAGCCATGACCACCGCTGTCTCCTCGCAGAACACCGCTTCGGTTCTCGACAAGATCAACAACTCGCGCACGTCGCTCGCCAACAACGAGGACACGTTCCTGAAGCTGCTGACCACGCAGCTGAAGAACCAGGACCCGCTGTCGCCGACCGATACGACCCAAATGACCCAGCAGATCACGTCGATGACCGGCGTCGAGCAGCAGCTGGTCACCAACGACCTGCTGGCCGCCCTGGTGGGCATGAACACCGGCACGGGCCTGTCGGAAGGCGTCAACATGATCGGCAAGCAGGTCACCGCGACGACCGACAACTCGACCCTCAAGGACAAGAAGGCCACCTTCACCTGGAGCCAGCCGGGCGCCTCGACCTCGCTGACCGTCGAAGTGAAGAACGCCGCCGGCAAGGTGGTCCGCACCCTGAAGCCGGACGACCAGAAGAGCGGCGCCCACTCCCTGACCTGGGACGGCAAGGACGACGCGGGCGTCCAGCTGGAAGACGGCGGCGTCTACACGATCAACGTCATCGCCAAGGGCCCCGACGGCAAGGACCTCAAGGCCACCAACATCAAGGGCCGCACCGAAGGTCTGGTCACGGCGGTCGATAACTCGACCGGCCAGCCGATGGTCATCGTCAACGGCAAATCCATCCCCGTCGACAGCGTCATCGGCATCACCGCCGCCGCCGCCGCCGCCGACAACGATCCCGAGGCAGACAAGGGCGCGGACAAAGAAGCCGCCTGATCTACCTCTCGCAATTCACCTATCGAACGGGCGTCAGAATGACGCCGACGCGGTCCCCGGAAGACGGTCTTCCCTCGGACCCAAACGCAAACAGCGCTGAACCCTTCGAACCCCATTCAGAAGTAGGAATTCAGTCATGAGCATCAACAGCGCCATGCTCGCCGGCGTCTCCGGCCTGATCGCCAATTCGTCGGCCCTGGCCGCGATCTCGGACAACATCGCCAACGTCAACACCGTCGGCTACAAGCGTTCGACCTCGAACTTCTCGACCCTGGTCACTTCGGGCTCGAAGAACCAGACCTACAGCGCCGGCGGCGTGAAGGCCCAGACGCACCAGTTCATCAGCCAGCAGGGCCTGACCCAGTCGACGACGTCGAACCTGGACCTGTCGATCTCGGGCTCGGGCTTCTTCGTCGCCACGGAAAAGCCGGAAGGCCTGACCGCCACCGACACCCGCTCGTTCACCCGCGCCGGCTCGTTCCAGCTGGATAGCCTGGGCTACCTGCGCAACGACGCCGGCCTGTACCTGCAAGGCTGGCTGGCCGATCCGGTCACCGGCGCCATCACGCCCGACCCGTCGGACCTGATGCAGCTGTCGTCGATCAACGTGGGCACCGTCGGCGGCACCGCCGAGAAGACCACCCGCGTCGGCGTCAACGCCAACCTGCGCTCGGAACAGCCCGTCGCCGCCGCCGTCTCGTACAAGGTCGGCACCGCCGGCTCGCCGTCGAAGACGGGCGTGATGGACACCGCCACCCCGCCGGTCAGCCACAACTACGACGTCGTCTACAGCTCGACGGGTAAGGCCAACCCGGTCGGCGGTAACTACGAGTACCAGGTCGACATCAAGGAAAACGGCGTCATCGTCGCCACCGGCATCGTCGGCTACGACTCCACGGGCGCCATCGCCAGCTCGACCCTGGACTACAAGGGCGCCTCGCCGGTGGTCGGCAGCACCTCGACCGTGCGCATCAACGGTACGGACACGGTCGACCTGGCCGATCTGGGCATCATCGGCGGCACGCCGGCCGATGACGCCGACGCCAAGGCCGGCAAGCTGTACGATCCCGCCAGCTGGTCGATGTCGGACTACGCCAAGGACAACACCAAGGGCGTCAAGCCGGACTTCGAGATCCAGATCCCGCTGTCGGACTCCAAGGGCGGCCAGCGCACCGTCACCCTGTCGCTGCTGAAGGCCCCGGGCCCGAACCAGTGGTACGCCGAACTGCGCGCCAAGCCGGGCGACCTGGCGACCAACGGCAATGGCCTGATCAGCTCGGGCATCGTCGAATTCACCACCGACGGCAAGCTGAAGGACACGGGTAACCTGTTCGGCGGCACCAACCCGACCTCGATCTCGATCCAGGCCTCGGGCACGCCGCTGGTGGTCCAGCCGGCCCCGCCGGCCGCCCAGCTGCCGCAGCCGCCGATCTGGGCCGACAGCCTGGGCATCGACACCCAGGACGTCCAGATCGACCTGGCCAGCGCCGCCGGCGGCCTGACCCAGTACAACAGCCAATCGGTCGTCCAGTCGGTCAACACCAACGGTACGGCCTTCGGTAACCTGACCAACATCGAAGTGGACGAAGACGGCTACGTCTCGGCGATCTTCGACAACGGCGTCACCCGCCGGATCGCCCAGGTCGCCGTGGCCACCTTCTCGAACCCGAACGGCCTGAAGGGCGTCAACGGCAACGCTTACCGCGTCACCAATGAAAGCGGCACCTACAGCCTGAAGGCTCCGGGCTCGGGCGGCGCAGGTTCGCTGGCGCCTTCGACCCTGGAAGCTTCGACGGTCGACCTGTCGACCGAGTTCACCGGTCTGATCACTACCCAGCGTGCTTACTCGGCCTCGTCGAAGATCATCACGACGGCCGATCAGATGCTGGAAGAACTTCTGAACATTAAGCGCTGATCATAGGGATTAACGCTCTTTAATTCTTGTGTTTCACATCGAGACACTACGGACTGCTTAAGAGCCATCTGGTTTAGGCCTTTTTTTACTGTTGGAATTAAGCCGCTGTTATTGGGCGGCGCCTATAGTGAGGCCTCAACAGTGATGGTTGTGGGAAAGGCGTAAAGCCATGTTGCAACAGCAGCGCACGAACAGCCGGGGTGAAAAGTACGTCATCGGTCCGACCGGTGCGCCTCTGACTCTCTCCGACTTGCCGCCGCCGGAAACCCAGCGTTGGGTGATCCGTCGTAAAGCCGAGGTCGTGGCCGCCGTCCGCGGGGGTCTGCTCTCGCTCGACGAGGCTTGTGATCGCTACAAGCTGACGAACGATGAGTTCCTCAGCTGGCAGCAGTCGATTGACCGGCACGGTCTGGCGGGCCTGCGGACCACGCGGATCCAGCAGTACCGTTAATACCCAGTAGGGGGTGCGTTAATGTGACCACCCTCCTACCGGCCTGATAATCCCCAAGGCCTTGCGCCAAAAGGGTTTGAAGACGTTCAGCGGCCGCTCCCGAAAGGGGGCGGCCGCGACGTTTTGGCGCCTCGGACGCCCCCTTCTGGACCCAAATATAAACGCCTCGTTTACCTTGTACTGGGTAAATCCTGCCTACCGACCGGCGGTTCTCGTTCGCTTGTCGGTTCCTCCCCTGCGGGAGGGCCGTGGGATCAAGGGTGAGGCTTCGTGGAAAGCTTTCTGGGTTCAATCAAGCAGTTTGGCGTCGGCCGTCTGGCCGCGATGCTGGGCGTTGGCGCCGGCGTCGTCGCGGTCCTGGTGGCCCTCGTCATGTTCATGGGCAAGGAGCCCAGTGAACTGCTGTATTCGAACCTGGACCTGAAAGAGGCCTCCACCGTCACCCAGGCGCTGGACCAGGCCGGCATCAAGTACGAGACCAAGGGCGACGGCTCGACCATCATGGTGCCGCGCGACAAGGTCGCCAGCGCCCGCCTGATGGTCGCCGGCAAGGGCCTGGTGAGCTCCGGCTCGATCGGTTACGAAATTTTCGACGGCAACAACGCGCTGGGTCAGACCGACTTCGTCCAGCAGCTGAACCGTCAACGCGCCCTGCAGGGCGAACTGGAACGCACCATCAAGGCCATGCAGGGCGTCAACAGCGTCCGCGTCCACCTGGTGCTGCCCAAGCGCCAGCTGTTCGAGGAAGACGCCGAGCAACCGTCGGCGGCCGTGACCATCGGCGTCGGCGCTCGCGAGCCCTCGTCGGAAATGGTCCGCGCCATCCAGAACCTGGTCTCGTCGTCGGTCCCGAACATGAAGGCCGAGAAGGTCGCGGTCATCGACCAGCACGGCAAGACCCTGTCGGCCCCGTCGGACGACACCCTGGCCGGCAAGGAAGCCGAAGACCGCCGCACCGAAGCCGAGGCCCGCATCGCCAAGACGGTCAAGGACATGATCGAAGGCGTGCTCGGCCCGGGCAAGGCTCGCGTCAACGTCACCGCCGACATCAACCTGGACCGCGTCACTACGCAAGAAGAGCGCTTCGATCCGGACGGCCAGGTCGTTCGCTCGGAAAGCTCCAACGAGGCGGGCAGCTCCGAGACCAAGAACGACGACAATTCGGGCGTCACCGCGACCTCGAACGTTCCTGGTCAGGGCGGCGCCGGTGGCTTCCAGCCGCTGGGCTCGCGTTCGAACGAGACCGGCACCGTCACCAACTACGAGATCTCCAAGTCCGTGAAGACGACGGTCCAGGAGCCCGGCACGATCAAGAAGGTCGCCGTGGCCGTGGCCATCGACGGGATCACCGCCCCTCCGGGCAAGGACGGCAAGCCGGGCGCCTACACCCCGCGCACCGCCCAGGAGATCGCCCAGATCGAAGAACTGGTGAAGACCGCCGTGGCCTTCGACGCCCAGCGCGGCGACCAGGTCAAGGTCACCAACATCAAGTTCCCGCAGCCCGAGGACCAGGGCCTGGAGAAGCAAGGCCTGCTGGCCGGCTTCGACAAGAACGACATCATGCGCTTCGCCGAACTGGGCATCCTGGGCGTCGTGGCCATGCTGATCCTGCTGTTCGCGGTCCGTCCGTTCATCAAGAACCTGTCGACCCCCGCGCCGGCCCAGATGGCCCTGGCCGGTCCCGGCCAGCCGGTGACCCGCCTGGTCACCCTGTCGGACGGCACCCAGCAGCAGGTCGTGGTCGACCAGTCGGGCGAGCCGATCGCCATCGCCGGCCCCGTCGGCGGCAGCGACATGGACTCGCGCATCGACATCGCCAAGATCGAGGGCCAGGTTAAGGCCTCGTCGATCAAGCGGGTTTCCGAGTTCGTCGAAAAGCACCCCGACGAGTCGGTCGCCATCCTGCGTAACTGGCTGCACGAGTCGAACTGATGGCCATGAAAGCCGCCGTCACCGATATCAAGAACCTTTCGGGGCCGGAAAAGGCCGCGATCGTTCTGCTCGCGCTCGGTGAAGAACACACCAAGATCTGGGAAGCCCTGGACGACGAGGAGATCAAGGAAGTCTCCCAGGCCATGGCCGGCCTCGGCACGATCTCGGCCAGCGTCGTCGAAGATCTGCTGGTCGAATTCGTCTCGGGCATGAGCTCGACCGGCGCGATCATGGGTTCGTACGAACAGACCCAGCGCCTGCTGATGTCGTTCATGCCTCAGGAGAAGGTCGACGCCCTGATGGAAGAGATCCGCGGTCCCGCGGGTCGAACCATGTGGGACAAGCTGGGCAACGTGAACGAAGCCGTTCTCGCCAACTATCTGAAGAACGAATACCCGCAGACCGTCGCCGTCGTGCTGTCCAAGGTGAAGTCCGACCACGCCGCTCGCGTGCTGGCCTGCCTGCCGGAAGACTTCGCCCTGGAATGCGTCACCCGCATGCTGCGGATGGAGCCCGTGCAGCGCGAGATCCTCGACAAGATCGAGATGACCCTGCGTACCGAATTCATGTCGAACCTGGCGCGCACGTCCAAGCGCGACAGCCACGAGATGATGGCCGAGATCTTCAACAACTTCGATCGCCAGACCGAAGCCCGTTTCATCGCCGCCCTGGAAGAGCGCAACCGCGAGGCCGCCGAGCGGATCCGCGCCCTGATGTTCGTCTTCGAAGACCTTTCGAAGCTGGACCCGGGCGGCATCCAGACCCTGCTGCGCGGCACGCCGAAGGAACAGCTGGCCCTGGCCCTGAAGGGCGCCTCGGACAAGCTGCGCGACCTGTTCTTCTCGAACATGTCGGAACGCGCCGCCAAGATCATGCGCGAGGACATGGAGAGCATGGGCCCCGTGCGCCTGAAGGACGTCGACGCCGCGCAGGTGGGCATGGTGCAGGTCGCCAAGGACCTGGCCGCCAAGGGCGAAATCATGCTGGCCGGCAGCGGCGGCGACGACGAGCTGATCTACTGAGGAGGATGGCGACATGATGGACACCCCTCGCAAATTCGGCTTCGACACGGTCTTCGACGACCGCGGCGGCGTCGCCTACACCCCGCCGAAGGTCAAGAAGACCTGGACGGCCGAAGAGGTCGAGGCCGCGCGCCAGCAGGGCTTCCAGGACGGCGAACGGTCGGCCGTGGCCCGCGCCGAGCAGGAAGCCGCCCACGCCCTGAGCGACGTGGCCAACGCCGTGCGCGAAGCCTTCGAGGCCCTGACCCACGTGGCGCACGAGCACCGCGAAGGCTCGGCCATGTTGGCCCTAGCCTGCGCCCGCAAGATCGCCGACGCGGCCCTGCACCATTTCCCCGAGGCCCCGATCGCCGCGGCGCTGGAAGCCCTGGCCCGCGAAGTCGAGGCCCAGCCGCGCATCTTCGTCCGGGTCTCGCCCGAGCTGGAAGAGCGCACCCAGACCGCGCTGGAGCACGTGGCGACCCAGATCGGCTACCAGGGCCAGATCGTCGCCCGCGCCGATGGCGGCATGGCCCCCGCGGCCTTCACTTTTGATTGGGGCGACGGCCGCGCGGCCTTCGACCCGGATGGCGCCGCCCAGCGCGTCACCGAAGCGCTGGAGGCGGCGATCGCCGCCGAAGGCCTCCACGCTGAACCCATGTTCTCTTGAGAAAGCTGACCTGAGATGGCCGAAGACAATCTCCCGCTCGACGAATTCGGAGGCGCGATGCTCGCCTCGGAAATGCCGATCGAGCTCAGCGACAAGACCGCTTCCGACCTGGCGCCCGTCTTTGACGTGCCGGTCAACATCTCGGCCGTGCTGGGCCGCGCCCACATGTCCGTGGCGCAGCTGCTGCAGCTGGGCCAGGGCTCGATCCTGGAGCTGGACCGCAAGGTCGGCGAGGCGATCGACATCTACGTCAACAACCGCCTGGTCGCCCGGGGCGAGGTCGTCGTCGTCGACGAACGCCTGGGCGTGACCATGACGGAAATCATCAAGGACGGCGACCAGCAGGGCTAAGGCCCCGCGGTTGTAAGGAGTTAGAACATGCGGCTTCTCGTCGTCGGAAAACTGAACGGACAGCTCTCGGTCGCCGTGAAAATGGCGATGAACGCGGGCGCCAAGGTCTCGCACGTCGAGTCGACGGAGCAGGCGACCAATGCTCTGAGAGCAGGGCAGGGCGCCGACCTCCTGATGGTCGACTACGCGCTAGACATCGCCAGCCTGATCGCCGCCAACGAGGCCGAGCGGATGCGGGTGCCGGTGGTGGCCTGCGGCGTCGACGCCGATCCGATGCGCGCGGCCGCCGCCATCAAGGCCGGCGCCAAGGAATTCATCCCGCTGCCGCCGGACGCCGAGCTGATCGCCGCCGTCCTGGCCGCCGTCACCGACGACGAAAAGCCGATGGTCGTCCGCGACCCGGCCATGGAACAGGTCCTCAAGCTGGCCGACCAGGTCGCGCCGTCCGAAGCCTCGATCCTGATCACCGGCGAAAGCGGTTCGGGTAAGGAGGTCATGGCCCGCTACGTCCACGGCAAGTCGCGCCGGGCCAAGGCGCCGTTCATCAGCGTCAACTGCGCGGCCATCCCCGAGAACCTGCTGGAAAGCGAGCTGTTCGGCCACGAGAAGGGCGCCTTCACCGGCGCCATGGCCCGCCGCATCGGCAAGTTCGAGGAAGCCGACGGCGGCACGCTGCTGCTGGACGAAATCTCGGAAATGGACGTGCGCCTGCAGGCCAAGTTGCTGCGCGCCATCCAGGAGCGCGAGATCGACCGCGTCGGCGGCTCCAAGCCGGTCAAGGTCAACATCCGCATCCTGGCCACGTCCAACCGCGACCTGGCCCAGTCGGTGAAGGACGGCGTCTTCCGCGAAGACCTGCTGTACCGCCTGAACGTCGTGAACCTGCGCCTGCCGCCGCTGCGCGAGCGTCCGGGCGACGTGCTCAGCCTGTGCGAGTTCTTCGTGAAGAAGTACTCGGCCGCCAACGGCATGCCGGAAAAGCCGATCTCGGCCGAAGCCAAGCGCCGCCTGCTGGCTCATCGCTGGCCGGGCAACGTCCGCGAGCTGGAAAACGCCATGCACCGCGCGGTGCTGCTGTCGACCGGTCCGGAAATCGAGGAATTCGCCATCCGTCTGCCGGATGGCCAACAACTGGCTCCGGCGCCGTCGCCGGACGCTCAAGTCGCCCGTGGCGCCCAGATGGCCGCCGACGCCGTTTCGCGCACTTTCGTGGGATCTACCGTGGCTGAAGTCGAACAGAAGCTGATCATCGACACCCTGGAACACTGCCTGGGCAACCGCACCCACGCGGCCAACATCCTGGGCATCTCGATCCGCACCCTGCGCAACAAGCTCAAGGAATACGGCGACGCCGGCGTCCCCGTTCCGCCGCCGCAAGGTGGCGTCGGCGCAGCCGCCTAGGGTGCGACCACATGGCTCGGCGCCCGCGACACTCCGCGCGGCGCCGAACATGGCTAATTTTGGTTAAGGAGATGGCGGCGGACCGCAAATCGCTTCAAGCGCTGGTCTAGCTTATCCATCAACGGTTCAAGGTTCAGCATGGCCGACGCCGCCGCCCCGACCGCGAGATCCGTCCCCAGCGCCAGGTCGCTGGTCGACGGCATCCTGCGCGGCGAAATGGGCCTGGCGGTCGGCGTCGTGGGCATCATCGTCCTGCTGATCCTGCCGGTTCCGGCCATCCTGCTGGACCTGCTGCTGTCGATCTCGCTGACCGGATCCGTGCTGATCCTGATGACGGCGATCCTGATCAAGCGGCCGCTGGAATTCACCTCGTTCCCGACCGTCCTGCTGGTCTCGACCTTGTATCGACTGGCCCTGAACGTCGCCTCGACCCGCCTGATCCTGAGCCACGGCCAGGAAGGCAGCGGCGGGGCCGGCGCGGTCATCGAGGCCTTCGGTCACCTGATGATGCAGGGCAACTTCGTCATCGGCGTCATCATCTTCATCATCCTGGTGGTGGTGAACTTCATGGTCGTCACCAAGGGTTCGGGCCGGATCGCCGAAGTCGCGGCCCGCTTCACCCTGGACGCCATGCCCGGCAAGCAGATGGCCATCGACGCCGACCTGTCGACGGGCCTGATCGACCAGGAAATGGCCAAGCTGCGCCGCAAGGAGCTGGAGCAGGAAAGCACGTTCTTCGGCGCCATGGACGGCGCCAGCAAGTTCGTGAAGGGCGATGCTATCGCCGGCCTGATCATCACCGGCATCAACATCGTCGGCGGCATCATCATCGGTGTCGTGCAGCACAAGATCCCGATCGGCGAAGCCGCGTCGTCCTACACGATCATGACGATCGGTGACGGCCTGGTCAGCCAGATCCCGGCCCTGATCATCTCGATCGCCGCCGGTATGGTCGTGTCCAAGGCCGGCGTCGAAGGCTCGGCCGACAAGGCCCTGACCACCCAGCTGGCCATGAACCCGGTCGCCCTGGGCATGGTCTCGGCCTCGTCGGGCGTCATCGCCCTGATCCCGGGCATGCCGATCATCCCGTTCGCGGCCCTGTCGCTGGGCGCCGGGGCGCTGGCCTACAAGCGCATTCAGGACGCCAAGAAACCCAAGCCGCTCGACCCCGCCGCGCTCGAGGCCGCCAACGCCGCGCCAGCCGAGGCCGAGGAAGAGCCGATCAGCGCCTCGCTGGCGATCGACGACGTCAAGATCGAGCTGGGCTACGGCCTGCTGACCCTGATCAACGACCTGGACGGCCGCAAGCTGACCGACCAGATCCGCGCCCTGCGCAAGACCCTGGCCGGCGAGTTCGGCTTCGTCATGCCGCCGGTGCGGATCCTGGACAACATGCGCCTGGCCAACCAGGGCTACGCCATCCGCATCAAGGAAATGGAAGCCGGCGCCGGCGAAGTGCGCCTGGGCAGCCTGATGGCCATGGACCCGCGCGGCGGCCAGGTCGAACTGCCCGGCGAGCACGTGCGCGAGCCCGCCTTCGGCCTGCCGGCCACCTGGATCGCCGACGACCTGCGCGAGGAAGCCACCTTCCGCGGCTACACGGTCGTCGACCCGGCCACGGTGCTGACCACGCACCTGACCGAGATCCTCAAGGAGAACATGGCCGACCTGCTGTCCTATTCCGAGGTGCAGAAGCTCCTGAAGGAGATGCCCGAGGCGCAGCAGAAGCTTGTCGCCGACCTGATCCCGGGCACGGTCACCGCCACCACCGTCCAGCGCGTGCTGCAGTCGCTGCTGAAGGAGCGCGTCTCGGTCCGCGACCTGCCGCAGATCCTGGAAGGCATCGGCGAGGCCGCCCCGCACACCGCCTCGGTCACCCAGCTGGTCGAACAGGTCCGTGCGCGTCTGGCCCGCCAGCTGTGCTGGGCCAATCGCGGCGACGACGGCGCCCTGCCCATCATCACCCTGTCGGCCGACTGGGAGCAGGCCTTCGCCGAAGCCCTGATCGGCCCCGGCGACGACAAGCAGCTGGCCCTGCCGCCCTCGCGCCTGCAGGACTTCATCCGCGGCGTCCGCGACAGCTTCGAACGCGCCGCACTGGCCGGCGAGGCTCCGGTCCTGCTGACCAGCCCCGGCGTCCGTCCCTACGTCCGCTCGATCATCGAGCGCTTCCGCGGCCAGACCGTCGTGATGAGCCAGAACGAGATCCACCCGCGCGCGCGTCTGCGCACCGTGGGGATGGTCTAAGGGAACCTTTCTCAATCTGATTGCATTCTGCAATCGGTTTGAAAGGAGGCCCCCATGCCCCACTTCGTCACCATCGGGTACGGCGACCGCGAAGGCTACGAGCGTACGCCCCAGCCGCTCCGCGACGCCGCCCATGCCCAGGATGCGGAACTGAAGCGCCATGGCGCGCTGATCGGCGTCGCCGGCCAGGCCGTCCAGGTCCGCAACCCCGAAGCCGCCGGCGTCCAGACCACCGAGGGCCCGTTCCTGTCGTCCTCGCTGCCCATCGCCGGCTTCGCCATCATCGAGGCCGCCAGCCTGGAAGAAGCCATCGCGCTGGTCTCCAAGGCCCCCTGCGCGGTGTGCCACGGCGTGGTCGAGGTGTGGCCGCTGAAGACCGCCTGATCCGTTATTGGCGCTTCGACAGTCGCAAATCTTCACCAAGGTGTGGCATTAGGAACGGGCAGGTTGCTCTTTTCCATGGTGCTGTTTTGCATCCCAAGTTTACGTCCCTCGTCGCGCTTAGCGCGGCGGGCGCCTGCCTGCTGTCGTCGCCTGTTTTCGCGCAAGATACGCTGAGCCCCGAAGAGATCGCCGCCCTGCGCGCCGAGATCGCGGGGCTGAAGGCGCAGGTGCAGCGCATGGAGAGCCGTCTGGACGCGGCCAGCGGGATCCAGCGCACCGCGCCGGTGGCGGCGGTCCCCACACCGGTTCCCGCCAAGCCCGCCAGCGCCGAGATCACCTGGAAGGGCTCGCCGGTGATCTCCGCCAGCGGCGGGCGCAGCTTCAAGGCCAAGGGACGGATCCAGACCGACGTGGGGTATGTCGACGCGCCAAAGGCCCTGGCCGACCGGGGCCTGGGTTATGCCGCCGAGATGCGCCGGATCCGCCTGGGCGGGGAGGGCGGCCTGGGCGCGGGCATCGGCTACAAGCTGGAGCTGGAGCTGTCGGACAACGCCGTCGACCTGGTCGACACCTTCGTCACCTACAAGGCTGGCCCGTGGCTGCTGGCGCTGGGCAACCAGAACCAGTTCCAGTCGCTGGACGAGCTGACCGGCGACACCTCCGGCGCGCTGATGGAGCGGGCGGCCTTCACCGACGCCTTCAACTTCGAGCGCCGCCTGGGGCTGTCGGCCCAGTACGAGAAGGGGCCGTGGCTGCTCCAGGCGGGCCTGTTCGCCGACGACATCACCGCCCTGGCCAACGCCAGCGACGGCCCGGCAGGCGGCGACGAGAACAACAGCTATGGCCTGGACGGGCGGGTGGTCTATGCGCCCAAGATCGGCAAGACCCAGTGGCACTTCGGCGGCTCAGCCCACCAGCGCCAGCTGAAGCGGGTGTCCGACACCGCGACCCGCTACCGCCAGCGGCCCTATGTCCACACCAGTAACAGCCGCCTGATCGGCACGGCCGCCTTGCCGGTTCGCGAAGAGATCCACTACGGCCTGGAGGCGGCGTTCGTGCGTGGCCGCTGGCACGGCGCGGCCGAGACCCACTGGCTGGACGCACAGCTGAAGACCGGCCCGAACGCGCGGTTCTTCGGCGGTTATGCCGAGCTGGGCTATTTCCTCACCGACGACACGCGCGGCTACAAGAGCGGCATCTTCGATCGCGCCAAGCCGAAGAAACCTCTCGGCGGCGGCGGTCTGGGGACGCTGCAGGTCAATGTCCGCTACGACTATCTGGACCTGAACGACCGCGGCATTGTCGGCGGCACGCAGAACGCCTGGCTGGCCGCGCTGATCTGGCAGCCGGTCGAGTTCCTGCGCTTCAACCTCAACGGCGGCGTCCTGGCCTATACGGACGCCACGCCGCTGCCGAACGGCGACCGTGACTACAAGGCCAAGGTCGCCGGGGCGCGGATGGAGCTGGACTTCTAGGCGGCTACGGGTTTGCCAGCCGGGCGGTATTTCTCCGCGTCGGAGATGAACTCCGCGTGGCCGTACCGCGCCAGCTGCTTCTTCAGCTTGGCGACCAGGTGGGCGTCGGCCAGGTCGGCCACGCCCGGGACGTTCCGCGCCAGGCGGTAGGCCATCAGCTGGCTGGTCACCAGCAGGGCCACCAGGCCGAACATCATGAAGTCGCGCGGGCCGATCTCGACGCCCATGCGGCGGGCGGCGGCGACGTCGCCGTTCATGAAGTTGCGCAGGAAAAACACCTTGGAGAACCGCCGCTCGACCTTGTCGAACAGCCGGTTCTCCGGGCGCTCGTCGGGCGGCAGGTAGGCGTTCAGCGTGGCGCGGACCAGCTCGCCGCAGGTGGCGTCATCGAAGCCGGCGCGCAGGGTGCCGCTGCGGGCATTCATGGTGTCCACGACGCCCTGCGGGGTGTCGGCCAGCAGGTCCTCGGGCAGGCCCAGCAGGAAGCAGCGATAGCGGGCCAGCTCGACCCGCGCGCGCTCCTCGGGAGTGAAGGTCTTCCGGCCCTGGCCGACGATCTTGTAGCTCATCAGGAAGATCGGGATCAGGCCGGCGGGCATCTGGTCGACCTGCGGGATCGGGATGCCGTAGACGCCCACGTCCCAGCGGTCCGAGCGCTTCAGGGCGTTGAACCGCACCATCGAGTGCATCAGCCGCACCATGGCCGCCGCGCGGAAGCCCGCGCCGTGCCGCTCCAGCGAGCCGGGCAGCAGGGTGGTGGTGAAGAAGGTCGCCGTCTCGTTGACCCGGCGCGCGGCCGTGTCGCTGGACAGGGTGCCGGTCAGGGCCATCGGCAGGGCGGCGTACTTGTTCATAAAGGTGGCGATGAACGCGCCCCGGATCGCGAAGGGGCCCAGATTGGCGGCGGCGTTGCGGTCCAGGCGCTGGCCCTCGCGCACCAGGTCCATGTCCAGCCAGTCGGGCGCGGCCTCCATGTCGGCGATGAAAGCGGCCAGTTCCGGCGGCGCGTCGGGGACGGCGGCAATGCCTTCGTCGCAGGCCTTGGTCAGCATCTGGATCAGCGGGCGGAAGCCGTATTTCGGCATCAGGGCCGCATAGGCGTCGGCCACCACATCGCCCAGCATGGTGTAGGCCTTGATCAGGGCGACCTTGTCGGGATCCAGGTTCCTTAGGCGCGGCGCGACGCTGGCCTTGGGATCGTCGGTGAAGCGCTCGGGCGTGGCGTCGAAATCGACGTCGCCATACAGCGCGGGCAGGGCGGTCTTCTGCGAGGCGACCTTGGCCCGGACCTTTTCCAGCGGGGTCATGGCATCCTTTCCTAGCGGGAGCCGTGACGGATCCCTGTCTCGGGTTCTAGGTTAGGCCTTCAAGACCCCCGCGCTACTCGCCTTGCCCCGCATCCAGGAGGCCCAGCCGCAAGTGACTGAAAAGACGAGGCGAACGCCGCGCCAGCCGCGCTCCGAAGCGACGGTCGAGGCGATTCTGGAGGCGGCCTTTCAACTTTTGGAGGCCGATGGGATCGAGGCCCTGACCACCAACCACATCGCCGAGCGGGCGGGGGTCAGCGTCGGCACGCTCTATCAGTACTTCGGCGGCAAGCAGGCGATCCTGGCGGGGCTGGCTCAGCGGCGGGCGGCGGCCGCGCGCGACCGTATCGCCGAGATCGTCATTGCCGGCCCCGAGATCGGCACGGTTCGCCTGATCGTCCGCACCCTGGCCACGGCCTTCGAAGGCGCGCCCGCCACCCGCCGCGCCCTGCTGGACGCCCTGACCGCCGAGGGCGGCGATGACGTGGTGATGCGCAACCACGTCACCTTCTTCGACATGATCGCCGGCAAGGCGGCGCTGGGTTTCGACCTCTCGCCCGAGGCCGGCTTCGTCCTGACCCACGCCGTGGTCGGCCTGCTGCGCGCGGCCACGATCGAGAGCGACCTGGCCCTGGATCCGCAGGCGCTGGAGGACGAACTGGTGCGGCTGATGGAGGCCTATATTTCGGCGCTTCTGGTCGCGCGGAGCGCGTAGTCCTCACCCTCACGTCGACTTTCCGACGGAACCGTCACGACAAGGTGACGTTGTTTTGGCCGGGAGGGGCTCCCGACGGAGAGTAAAGACATGACCAACAAGCTCGCCCTGCTCGCCGCCGCCGCGACCCTGACGTTCGCTGGCGCCGCTTTCGCCCAGAGCACCACCACCAGCCAAACCACGACCTCGCCGGCGACCAGCACGGCGCCGGCCCAAAGCACGACGACCACGACGACCGCGCCGGATCCGGCCGCGCCGACGTCGCCGACCACGGCCGCCCCGACTCAGTCGACGACGACCACCACCACGCCGGCTGGCTCGACCACCACCCAAAGCACCACGACGCCTTCGGCCAGCCCGGCTGACGCGGCCGCCACGCCTAGCTCGGCCACCGTGGCCAGCTTCAAGGTCGGCTCGGCCGTCAAGGACGCCGGCGGCGTCTCGGTCGGCCAGATCACCGGCACCAGCACCGGCGCCGACGGCTCGACCAATGTCATCGTCACCAATGGCGGCGTGAAGTTCGCCCTGCCGGGCAACAGCCTGAGCGCGGGCGCTGACGGCAGCGTCTCGACCACGGCCACCAAGGCCCAGATCGACGCCACCGTCGCGGGCGCCAAGCCGCAGCAATAACGGTCCCTAACCGGACTGATACAACCGCGAGCCCGCTCGGCATTGCCGAGCGGGCTCGTCACTGGTAGCGATGGCCTTCAAAGAGGCGTTAATCGCCGACTTGGGGTTCCGTATGCCTCCGGCCAATAAGACTAAGCGTTCCGGCTCCCTGATGTGGGATCTGCTGACCTTTGACCGCCTGGTCACCGGGCCAGTGATTCACTTCATCTATTGGGCTGGCCTGGGCGTCGTGGCCCTGTTCGGCTTCTCGGTCGTCGGCGCCGCCGTCGGCCTGGCGCTGAAGGAGCCCGGCCTGGGCTCGCTGCTGCTGGCCTTCCCGGTGCTGATCGCTGGCCTGCTGGTCGCCGGCGCCCTGGTGCTGCTGTGGCGCGCCTTCTGCGAGTTCTATGTCGCCATCTTCCGGATCAGCGAGGACCTGCGGGCCCTGCGCCAGACCAGCGACGCCGACCACGCCGCGCACCGCGCCCGCCAGCAGGCCGCGCAGTCGCCGCGCCAGCAGGTCTGATTACCTAGCCAGAACCTTCAGCCGCTCGCGCATGGTCTCGATGAGGTCCATGGGCATGTCCAGCGCGCAGATCATCTGTTCCGGGATGGCCTCGGCCTGATCCCGCAGGGCGCGGCCCTTGTCGGTCAGGCCCACGATCACCCGCCGCTCGTCTTCCGGGTCGCGGTGGCGTGCGACGAGGCCACCGGCTTCCAGGCGCTTGAGCAGCGGGGTCAGGGTGCTGGAGTCGAGGTCCAGGGCGTCGCCCAGGGCCCCGACCGTCTGCGGGCTCTTCTCCCACAGCACCAGCATGGCCAGGTACTGCGGATAGGTCAGGCCCATCGCGTCCAGCATCGGCCGATACAGCCGCGTCATCCGGTTGGCCGCGCCGTAGAGGGCGAAGCACAACTGATTGTCCAGGCGCAGAGACTCTACGGGACGGTCGGACGGCGTCGGTTTCTTGTTCATCGTGTACGATTAAGCCGCCTTGACGGTAATAGCCACGTCCACGTTACCGCGGGTTGCGTTCGAGTACGGACAAACCTGGTGCGCGGTGGCGACGAGGGCTTCGGCGTCAGCCTGGCTCAAGCCTTGGGTCTCGACTTCGAGGGCGACTTCCAGCTTGAAGCCGACTTCTTGCGTGGCGAGGCCGACCTGGCCGGTCACGGTCGAGCCGGTGAGGGCGATCTTCTGGGTGCGGGCGACGTGGGCCATGGCGCTCTGGAAGCAGGCGGCATAGCCGGCCGCGAACAGCTGCTCAGGGTTCGTCCCGGTTTCCTTGCCGCCCAGGGCCTTGGGCATCGACAGCTGCACGTCCAGCAGGCCGTCTTCGCTGCGCGCGTGGCCGTCACGGCCGCCGACAACGGTGGCGCGGGTGGTGTAGAGGGTGGTCATTGGAGTAGCTCCCTTGCTTGGTTCGATGGGAGGTATTTGGTCGTGCGCGATTGATGTTCAAGTGTCGTTCGTGAAAAAAGATCGTGCGCGATGTAATTTTCTAGGACGAGACGCGTGGATGCCTCTCTCCTCCCCCTTTTGGAGGAGGGGGACCGCCGTAGGCGGTGGAGGGGCTAGCGCCGCCGACTCATGACCAGCCCCCTCCGTCACGCCGCGCTTCGCGGGCGCGCCACCTCCCCCATACGGGGAGGAGAGGTGAAGAGCCGTCGCGCTAGGTTGGTATCAGGCCGCCCAGGCCGCCGCGAAGCGCTTCAGCAGCGACCGCGCCGGGCTCTCGGCGTCGGCCTCGGCGGCTTCCAGGCGCAGGAACAGATCCCCCGCCTTATGCTGCGCGCGCGCCGGCAAACCCTGGTTGGGCAGGCGAACAAGCCCCCGTTCGGCGGCCTTGGTCGAGATCCAGGCCGGGCGGCGGCCCAGCGGGGTGTCGGCGTCGACGCGGCCGCCCTCAGCCAGCACGCGCGGATCGACCTTGCCGGTCAGCCACAAATCATCGCCGCGCACCAGGGCGCCGTCCTGAACGCGATAACGAACCTCGAACATCACGCCCTCGACCCGCACCTTGTCGCCTTCGCGCAGGCCGGCGGGCAGTTTCAGGCGCAGATGGCGGCCATCGATGGTCAGGTCTTCGGCGCCGCCGGCGACGGCCGTGGCGATGTCGATGTCCAGATAGACCCGGTCGACGATCGGCGGGGCGCTGGTCACGGCTGGCGGGAAGGCAGCCGGCTGGTAGGGATGGTCCTGCAGCAGGCGGTAGGCGGCCAGCACGTCGCGGAACAGGGCCGCGTCGCCGGTCGGACGGTCGGGGTGGGCCCGCTTGGCCGCCTCGCGATAGGCGGTGCGCAGCTCACGCTCGCCCGCGTCCGCGGCCACGCCCAGAAGGGCGCGGGCGGCGGCAAGCGTCAAAGCGGACGGACGGGCGGTCATCCGCCGGACCCTGCCGCCGGGATGGTCAACGGCGAGTTAAGTTAAGACTTTAGGGGATAGTCCCGAGTGGTCCCTCGCGCGCGAGCGGCCTATATCAAGGTCATGAGCGCCGACCCCACCTTGATCCCCGCCTCGCCCAGCGAAGACGACTATGTCCGCCTGGTCACCGAGGCCACGCCGCCGGCCCTGCTGTCGGAAGAGGATCCGTTCGCCCTGTTCGCCGAATGGCTGGAAGAGGCGGGCAAGAAGGAGCCCAACGATCCCAACGCCATGACCGTCTCGACCGTCGACGCCGACGGCATGCCGGACTCGCGCATGGTGCTGCTGAAGGATTTCGATCCGCGTGGCTTCGTCTTCTACACCAACACCCACAGCGCCAAGGGCCAGGAACTGAACGCCCACCCCAAGGCCGCCATCCTGTTCCATTGGAAGTCGCTGCGCCGTCAGGTGCGAATCCGGGGGACGGTCGAGCCGACCACGCAGGCCGAGGCCGACGCCTATTTCGCCAGCCGCGCCCGCGCCAGCCAGATCGGCGCCTGGGCCAGCGACCAGTCGCAGCCGTTGCCCGACCGCCTGGCCCTGGAAAAGCGCGTCGCCGAGATGGGCCTGAAGTTCGGCCTCGGGAAGGTGCCCCGTCCGCCCCACTGGTCGGGCTACCGCATCGTGCCCGTCACCATCGAATTCTGGCGCGACCGCCCCTTCCGCTTGCACGAACGGTTGGTCTTCGACCGCGTGGCCGCCGGCTGGACGACCAAGCGACTGTTTCCATAGACCAAAGTCTATGGGTTGAGTTTCCGGCGGCGGAACATCCTTGAGGTGCGATTAACCGCTGGCGCCTAGGCTTTTGGCCAATGCGTCTGAGCTCGATCTTCACAGTCCTGGCGGGGGTGCTCGCGCTGCTCGCGTTTGCGTCCGGCGCGTCGGCGGCCTGTACGGCGACGAGCACGGCGACGAGCTCGGCCACCTATTCGCCCAACGCCGTCACGCCCGCGACCCCCAGCATCGGCGCCGGCTTCGGCTGCGCGACGGGCAGTCCGCTGTGGATCTCGTTCTCCGGAAACTATGTGAAGGCCACGATCACGGCCTCGAATGGCTACAAGCTGAGCCAGTCCGGGGCCCCGGACATCAACTACGTGCTGTCGGCCGACGCGGCGGGGACCAAGCCGCTGTCGGGCTCGGCGACCTATTACATCAATGGCACGTCGGTCGATTTGGCGGGGCTGATCGGCTTCGCGCCGACCAGCGTGCCGGTCTACATCAAGCCGACCATCGCTGGCGCGGTGAAGTCGGGCGTCTATACCGGCTCGTTCACGATCTCATGGGACTGGAGCCTGTGCTCGTTGGCGCTGGGCGCCAGCTGCATCGGCACCACCGACAAGGACACCAAGTCGAGCATTGTCACGGTCAATCTGACGATCAACGGCGGCAAGCCGGCGACCGTCACGACGACGACGACCGTGGTCTATGACGACAAGAACGGCACGACGAACCCCAAGTCCATTCCGGGCGCCAAGCAGCGCACCACCGTCACGGTCAGCAATCCCGACACCTCGGCGCTGGCCAGCAACACGATGGAGCTGAAGATCGCGACCCCGGCCAACACCACGATCGCCCTGGACGGCGACGGCGCGGGCGGGGCCTCCGTGGTCTTCACCGAGGGCAGCCCGGCCTCGGGCCTGGCGTTCAGCTACGTGGCGTCGAACAATCTGGGCGACGACGTCGAGTTCTCGTCCGACGGCGGCTCCAGCTGGCTGTTCCTGCCGACGGTGGCGACCCAAGCCCAAGTGACCCACGTCCGGCTGAAACCGCGCGGGGCGATGGCGGCGGGCTCGAACTTCAAGATCTCGGTCGCCTACACGGTCAAATAGCCTTCAGCCGCGACTACGAGGTCGCGGATGCGCGCTGTCCGTGTGTTCGGCGTTATGATATCGCTTCGCGGTAAGCGGGGGCGAGCATGAGATTGCAGTCGAAGATTGTCGTGGCCTGCATGGTCATCATGGCTTGCGCGCCACTGGGCGGCTGCGGCGGCGTCAAACCGCTCCTGTCGGGCCTTGGCGAGGCCTTCAAGGGGCTCTGGCGAAGAATAGTCGACGATGGGGGCGAAAGAGCTGCCCGTGAGTTTGGCGAGGCGGCTGTCTCGGTCCCGCCAGCCGTGCGAAAGCTCGATCGCGTCGTCGACCGTGAGGTCGCCGGTTCGAATGCCTGGGTTGAGCTGGCGGAACGGGGGAGCGGCGCCTACAGCTTGGACGTCGATATCGCCGTCGGGCAGATCACCGAAGATATCTCAGGTCCAGTTGCATCCAGCCTAGAGCCGCGATTCACGCGGGAGGACTTGAACAAGGCCGTACAGGCGGCGCTTGTCGAAAAAGCGAAGAGCGTGGCGAAACAGGCCCCGGCCAAGTTCGAACTCGACCTGGCGGCCGGGAAGTTCAAACTGCTTGAGAAGAAGAAGATCGGATCGGTCGAGGTTTCGGTTGGCCAGATCGATATCAAGAAGATCGGGACGGCGATTGTGGCTGGCGCGTGGGCCTGTATCGAAGTCGCCAGGCGCGACAATCCGAGGGGCTATTCGTTCGGCACGCTGCAAGACTGCACTCAAAAGGCCGTCTGGGCCGTCAGGGCGCAGGGCGACTCAAAAAGCACGAGCCAGCTCCCGAATCCGCAGGGCTGATCGGGCGCCGTCTCAGGCCTAGGCCCGGCCGATGTCGTCCAGGCGGAACGGCGTGGTCTGGTAGATCTGGTTGATCCAGTTGGAGAACAGCAGGTGGGCGTGGCCGCGCCAGCGGTTGCGGGGCGTCGCGCTCGCGTCGCCGCGCGGGAAGTAGTGGGCCGGCTGCGGCGTCGACGGGTCCTTGGCGCTGTCGCGGACATATTCGTCGCGCAGGGTCTCGCCGTCATATTCCAGGTGGTTGAACATGTGCAGCGAGCGGCGCTGGGCGTCCTCGATCAGGCACAGGCCGGCTTCGTCCGACTCCAGCAGCACCTTCAGGCCGGGGGCCTGGTCGACCGCCGCGCGGCTGACCTCGGTCCAGCGCGAGACCGGGATGTCGACCTCGTCGGCGAAGCCGCGCAGATAGGGCGAGGTCGGCTCGACCAGGTGGTGGGCGTA
Source organism: Caulobacter sp. GW821-FHT12D05 (assembly GCF_058807295.1). Classification (NCBI taxonomy): domain Bacteria; kingdom Pseudomonadati; phylum Pseudomonadota; class Alphaproteobacteria; order Caulobacterales; family Caulobacteraceae; genus Caulobacter; species Caulobacter sp. GW821-FHT12D05. Next base: position 872,514 of record NZ_JBXAQO010000002.1, on the reverse strand, counting down.
GACGCCCGAACGCTTGGCCGGCAACACCTGCTTGTCGACGCCGTGGAAGTGGCGCAGCGCGGCCTGGGCGCCCCAGCAGATGGTCAGGCAGCTGTGCACGTGGGCTTGGGTCCAGTCCAGGATCCGGCGCAACTCGTCCCAGTAGGCGACGTCCTCGAAGGCCATGGTCTCGACCGGGGCGCCGGTGACGATGAAGCCGTCGAAGCGCTGGTCGCGCATCTCGTCCCACGAGCGGTAGAAGGCGGCCATGTGTTCGGCCGGGGTGTTGCGCGGCGTGTGGCTGGCCAGCTGCATCAAGGAGAGCTCGACCTGCAGTGGCGTGGCGCCCAAGAGGCGCGCGAACTGGGTCTCGGTCTTGGGCTTGTCCGGCATCAGGTTCAGCAGGCCGATGCGCAGCGGACGGATGTCCTGGCGGGCGGCGTCGGTCTCGCGCATGACGACCACGCCCTCGGCTTCGAGGGTGGCGCGGGCAGGCAGTGAATCCGGAATCTTGATCGGCAAGGCTTCGCCCCTGGACTTCGACAAAATCGACGCGGGACGGAGGTGGAGATCACCCGTTTGATTGCCGTCTCGGCCACATCCTCTCCGGGGAGAGCGCCACCTTGCCCGGGAAGGCAGGTTGGCGTTGGGCGCGGCCCAACTCTTGATGCAGGCGCAGGACTAGCCGATGCGAAGCGCGGCTACAAGTCGGGGCAGGGCCTTGCGACTATCGGACGCCGTAGCGGGCGAGGAACGTTTCGACCGCGTCCTCGGCGATGGCCTTGATCGGACGACGCGGCTGGACCTCGTCGCCGGCCGACAGGCCCAGCACCAGGGTCACGTGGTCCAGCATGCCCATCAACTGGCCGGCGGCCCACGAGGCTTTCTCGACCTTCAGCTCGCCAGAGCGGACCAGGTCGTTGATGACCGCGATCGCCGCCCCGCCCAGTTCGTCGCGAGCGCTCTGCAGGAAATATTCGGCGACGTCCTCGAACCGGCGGCGCTCGGCGGTGACGATGCGGAACATCGCCCGGGTGTCGGGGCGAGAGAAGAAGGTGGCATAGGCCACGGCCAGGGCGGTCAGCCGGACGCGGGCGTCGCCCTTGGTGCGGACGGCCTCGCGGACCGGGGCGGCGATGCCGCTGACCGTCTCCATGACGATGGCCTTGAACAGGTCCGCCTTGCTGGGGAAGTAGGCGTACAGCGTGGCCGTCGAGACCCCCGCCGCGCGCGCCACCACCTCCATGCCGGCGTCGGCGTAGCCCTGGCGCAGGAAGAGCGCCCTGGCTGAGCCGAGGATCTCTTCGCGCTTGTGACCCGACCGCTTCAAACCCGCGCCGACCAGCATAGGAGTACTCACACTTGATGCCTTCGATACAATCTAGCCGCGAAAACGAGGGGTAAGCAAGGCTGACGTTAGAGGACTCTGGCCCGGCTTTCGGCTATGCAGCCCCGGCGCCGAATTCGTGCGCGGACAGATGGGATTTTCGGCGTGATCAAGGACGCGGAAGCCGCGCGCGAGCAGGAAGTGGCCGCCTGGTTCGAAGGCCGGGCCGAAAGCACGATCGAGACGTCGTGCGCCCGGGTGTTCCTGATCGACGACTCGGCCTTCAAGGTGAAGCGCCCGGTCGACTTCGGTTTCCTGGATTATTCGACGCTGGAGCTGCGCCGCTGGGCGCTGGAGCGCGAACTGACTTTCAACCGCGCCGCCGCGCCCGACATCTATCGTGAGGTCCGCTGCCTGACTCGCACGGCCGACGGCGGCCTGGAGATCAACGGCGAGGGCGAGATCGTCGAGTACCTGCTGGAGATGCGCCGCTTCGACCAGAACGGCGTGCTGGCCACCCAGCCGTGGGCGATCGACGACGCGCTGGAGGATTCGCTGGGCCGCACGGTGGCCCGTTTCCACGCCTGCTCGAGCCTGCGCCCGCAGGGCGGCGGCGTGTCGGCCCTGGGCTACACGATCCGCTCCAACGCCAACCTGCTGCGCGGCCTGTCCGCGCGTCTGGGCAAGCAGGCGGTCGAGCGCCTGGTCACCGAGACCGACATCGCGCTGGAGCGTTTGGGTCCGCTGCTGGACGGCCGCGCCAAGGAGGGCTTTGCCCGCCACTGCCACGGCGACCTGCACCTGGGGAACATCCTGATCGAGAACGGTCAGCCGATCCTGTTCGACTGCATCGAGTTCAACGACACCCTGTCGGACATCGACGTGCAGTACGACCTAGCCTTCCTGCTAATGGACCTGGACTTCCGCCGTCGCCGCGACGCCGCCGGCCGGGTGCTGAACGCCTATCTGGACGAGGCCGCCCGCACCTTCGGCGAAGGCCTGTGGACCGGTCTGGCGGCCCTGCCGCTGATGCTGAGCGTCCGCGCCGCCGTGCGCACCCACGTCTGGGCTTATACGGGCGACGACGAGGCCGCGCGGGCCTATCTGCAGACCGCCTTGGATCACCTGGCGCCCAAGCCGGTCAGCCTGGTGGCGGCCGGCGGCCTGTCGGGCTCGGGCAAGTCGACCTTCTCGCGCGTCTGCGCCCCCGGCCTGGGCTCGGCCCCCGGCGCGGTCGTTTTGCGCACCGACGAGATCCGCAAGCGCCTGTGGGGCGTGCCCTCGCTGGAGCGCCTGCCGCGAGAGGCCTATACACCGGAGATGAGCGCCAAGGTCTATGACCAGCTGTTCTCCGACGCCGAGCTGTGCCTGAGGGCTGGCCGTTCGGTGGTGCTGGACGCGGTGTTCCTGAAGCCCGAAGAGCGCGCCCGCGCCGAGGCCCTGGCCAAGACCTGCGACGTCGGCTTCCTGGGCGTCTGGCTGGAGGCTCCGCCCGAAGTCCTGCGCGAACGCGTCGCCGCCCGCGTCAACGACGCCTCGGACGCCGACGTGGCGGTGCTGGAAAGCCAGCTGACGCGCGACGCCGGCGAGATCACCTGGCGCAAAGTGGATACGGTCAACGCGTTCGAGGACGAGGCTCGGGCGCTGGCGGAGACGATGGGGTAGCGCTTAAGCCGCCTGCCGCCCCTCGTCCGGCGGGTCCGGGTTCACGGCCCGAATAATCGCCGTGATCAGGTCCATCGGCTTGACCGGCTTGCCCAGGTGGTCGTCGAAGCCCAGCCCCAGGAACCGCTCGCGGTCGCCGGCCATGGCCGAGGCGGTCAGGGCGATGACGGGCAGGGCGGGGTCGCCGGCGCGGCCGGCGCGGATGGCTTCCAGGGCCGTGATGCCGTCCATCACCGGCATGTTGATGTCCATCAGCACGCAGTCGTAGTGCTGCTGGGTCATGGCCTCGAGCGCTTCCTGGCCGTTCTCGACCACGGTCAAGGCGACGCCGGCCGGCTCGAGCATGGTGCGCACCACCAGCTGGTTGACGGCGTTGTCCTCGGCCATCAGCACGTGGATCTGGCCCAGGCTCTCGTCATCGACCTGCGGTTCCGGCTCGGGCGCGACCGGCGCTGAAGCCAGCGGGGCGCGGACGCTGAGCATGAAGCAAGCGCCGCTGGTGCTGGGGCGCAGCACCAGGTCGCCGCCCAGCTGGCGGGCCAGCGAGCGCGAGATGGCCAGGCCCAGACCCGCGCCGCCATAGCCGCGCGAAATGGTCTCGTCGGCCTGGGTGAAGCTGTCGAACACGCGGTCGGCGGCCTCGGGCGGCACGCCGGGACCGGTGTCGCAGACCGAGAAGCGGATCATCTCGTCCTCGGCGCTGACCGAGACGCGGACATGACCCTGGGCGGTGAACTTGACGGCGTTGGAGACCAGGTTGGTCAGCACCTGGCGAATGCGCAGCGGGTCGGCGCGAATCCACGCGGGGACCTCGGTGTCGTAGCGGGCGAACAGTTGCAGGCCCTTGGCCTCGGCCGCGTCGCGCCAGGCGTCGACCACGTCCGAGACGATGGCGCGGGGATCGACGATCTCGGGGGCCAGCTCGACCTTGCCGGCCTCGACGCGGGAGAGGTCCAGGACGTCGTTGAGCAGCTGCATCAGGCTGTCGCCCGACTTGATCATCAGCTCGACCTGCTGGCGCTGGGCCGCGCTCAGCTTGGAGCGCTCCAGGGCGTGGGCCATGCCCAGCAGGCCGTTCATCGGGGTGCGCAGCTCGTGGCTGGTGACGGCGATGAAGGTCGACTTGGCGCGGGCGGCCTCCAGGGCGCGCTCGCGCTCGTCGCGCAGGCCGCGGGTCAGCTCGTCCATGCGCCGGGCGGCGGCGCGGTTGCGCAGGGCGACATTGATGGTGATGCCGATCAGCAGCACCAGCGACCAGCGCATCGCCTGGGTCGCCGGGTCCGAGCCGGGCATGAACAGGAACGGGAAGACGATCAGGCTGACGATCGGGGCTACGCCGCTCAGCACCAGCAGGGCCAGCGGCTGGTGGCGATACTGCTGCATGAAGACCAGCTGGCCGCACCAGATGGCGACGGCGGCGACCTTCAGCTGCGCGGGGCCGTGCAGCCACAGCAGGGCTGCCAGCCCGGCCCAGCTGCCGTTGACGGGAATGGCGGCGAACATGAAGGCGGCGCGGTCGGCGCGGCTGCCCGGACGTCCCTTGCCGAAATTACGGGTGGCCAGCATGGCCAAGCCTTCGGCGACCAGGAAGCTGAGCAGCCAGGCGAAAGCGGTGCGAAAGCCCAGGCCGATGCCAATGACGCCGGCCGCCAGACAACCGGAAATAATGCGCGAAGGACCGAGCCGTCGAATGTCGGCCGCGACCTCGTCCAGTCGCTCATCCGCTAATGTATCGGCCCACCAGCCCAAAGACTCGCCTCTCCGGACGACGACGATTGTTCGCCTACGTTGCGACTATCCCCCGCAAGCAACCAAGAGTCTCCTTAACACGCGTGCGACCGATCAGCGCGTGCGTCGACTAGGCGACCGATCACTTTTCCTGGATTTCTCTTGTGAAGAGGCCCCGCGTTGCGCGGCGGCTCCTGCGTCGATAGCCTCGCCTGAACAACGATAAGCAACCGAGAGAGAGCGGGAGTCGATGCAGGGGCTGATGCAGCATGGGGCGCTGACCCTCGACAAGATCATCGATCACGCCGCCAAGTGGCACGGCAATCGCGAAGTGGTCACCCGCTCGGTCGAGGGCGCGATCGTGCGCACGACCTACGGCCAGATCCACGACCGGGCCAAGCGGGTCTCCAACGCCCTGCTGGCCATGGGGATCAAGCCGGGCGACCGCGTCGGCACCCTGGCCTGGAACACCGGTCGCCACATGGAGGCCTGGTACGGCATCATGGGCATTGGCACGGTGTGCCACACCCTGAACCCGCGCCTGTTCCCCGAGCAGATCGCCTGGATCGCCGACCACGCCGGCGACCGCGCCATCTTCGTTGATTTGACCTTCCTACCGATCCTGCAGGCGGTGCTGCCGCGCCTGCCGCATGTGGAGCATGTGATCGTCTTCACCGACCGCGCCCACATGCCGGCCGAGTTCCCGCTGGCCGCCGAGGCCCCGCACTTCAAGGGCCTGCTCTGCTATGAGGAGCTGCTCGACCAACACGGCGCCGACTGCGCCTGGGGCGGCTTCGACGAGGGCACGGCCGCGGGCCTCTGCTACACCTCGGGCACGACGGGCGACCCCAAGGGGGTGCTGTACTCGCACCGCTCGAACTTCCTGCACACCTTCATCACCATGCAGCCCGACGTGATGGGCCTGTCGCAGAAGGACACCATCCTGCCGGTGGTGCCGATGTTCCACGCCAACGCCTGGGGCGTGGCGTTCTCGGCTCCCGGCACCGGCGCCAAGATGGTGATGCCGGGCGCCAAGATGGACGGCGCCTCGATCTTCGAACTGCTGGACACCGAGGGCGTCACCTTCTCGGCCGCCGTGCCTACCGTCTGGCAGATGCTGCTGCAGCACCTGGAGGCCACCGGCGCCAAGCTGCCGGTGCTGAAGAAGGTGGTGATCGGCGGGGCGGCCTGTCCCGAAAGCATCATCCGCGCCTTCCAGGAGAAGTACGACGTCGAGGTGGTTCACGCCTGGGGCATGACCGAGACCTCGCCGGTCGGGACGCTGTCGGTCATGACCGATGAGCTGTCGAAGCTGCCGTACGATGAGCAGATGCCCTATCGCCTGAAGCAGGGCCGCCCGCCGCTGGGCGTCGAGATCTGCCTGCGCGACGACGAGGGCAATCCGCTGCCGCACGACGGCAAGGCCTTCGGCCACCTGAAGATCCGCGGCCCGATCATCGCCGCCGAGTACTTCCGGGGCGCCGGCGGCAAGATCCTGGACGACGAAGGCTTCTTCGACACCGGCGACGTGGCCACGATCGATGACCACGGCTTCATGCAGATCACCGACCGCGCCAAGGACGTCATCAAGTCCGGCGGCGAGTGGATCAGCACGATCGAGATCGAGAACATCGCCGTCGGCCATCCCAAGGCGGCCCTGGCGGCGGTGGTCGGCGCGGCCCACCCCAAGTGGGACGAGCGGCCGGTGCTGCTGGTCAAGCTTAAGGAGGGCGAGACCGCCACCAAGCAGGAGTTCATCGACTTCCTGCACGGGAAGATCGCCAAGTGGTGGATGCCCGACGACGTGCTGTTCGTCGACGACATCCCGCTGGGCGCGACCGGCAAGATCGACAAGAAGGTCATCCGCAAGCGCCTGGCCGACGAGGGCTACCAGCTGCCGGAAACGCCGCTGCAGCCGTCGCCCGCACCGCCTCCGACCCCGACCCTGGCGGCCGCCGACGGCGCCCAGGCCTCGGTGCTCTATGCGCCCGAGCCGGTGGAAGAGGTCGAGCCCGAGGCCGTCCTCGCCGAGCCTGAGCCCGAACCTGAAGCGCCGCCGCCGGAGCCTGAGGTCGTCGCTCACGTCGAGCCCGAGACCGTCTCGGCCACCGATGCGATCATCGCCGAGGCCACCGCGATAGCCGCCGCCGAGGCGGTGGCGGAACCGGAACCCACGCCGGAGCCCAAGGCGGAGGCCACGCCCGTGAAGGCTGCGTCGCCGGAGCCCGCGCCGGAAGCGCCTCTACGCCTGCACGATCCCAAGCCGACCCCGGTCCTGGCCGACGCTGGCGAGGCCCTGCCGTTCGCCATGCCGATCACGCCGGGCAAGCGGAGCAAGGCGGCCAAGAAGACCGAAGAGAAGAAAGCTTCAGGCAAGCCGCCGGCCTGGGCCTCGTTCTATCTGGACCTGGCTTTGCTGGTCGCCCTGGCGCCCGCCATCCTGGCCGGCGGCGGCGCCCTGGACGTCAAGCTGGGCATGATCCCGCTGCCGCTGGGCTACACCGCCATGACCCTGGACTGGGCGCCGCGCGTGGCCTTCGTCAGCGTCGCCACGGGTCTGCTGGGCCTGGTCATCGCCCTGATGGCCGGCTTCAAGCGCCTGGGCCGGGCGGCGATCCTGGCCCTGCTGATCACGGCGGTCACCTTCGGGGTGATGTTCGGGGCCAAGGCGCTGCTGGGCCAGTCGCCGCCGATCCACGACGTCTCGACCGACTGGAAGACACCGCTGGGCTTCTCCGACGCCGCCATGGCCGCGCGCGGCGGCTCGGCCGAGGTGGTCGACGACGATCCGTCCCTGCCGGTGGGCTCGGCCGCCTATGCCGGCCGCCGCCTGGCCGAGATCAACGCCGAGACCTGCCCCGCTGCCCGTCCGCTGGTCAGCGAGCGCGCGCCCGGCGACGCCTACGAGGCGATCAAGGCCGCCGTCATGGCCCAGGGCATGACCCTCGTCACCGACGACCCCGTGGACGGCCGCCTGGAGGCCACGGCGCGCAGCTTCTGGTACGGCCTGACCGATGACGTCGTGGTGCGGGTCCGTCCCGACGCGCGGGGCTCGCGCCTGGACCTGCGCTCGATCGGCCGCGACGCCGGCCCCGACCAGGGCCGCAACTGCGCCCGCATCGGCGAGCTGATCACGGCGGTGAAGGGGCAGTAGGGCCTAGTCGGCGCGCTCGAGGGCGATGAAGGGCGCTTCGTCGGCGTCCGTTTCCAGCGTCAACGGCAGCAGGCTGTCGTCGTCCACCATCGTGAGCCCGGCGCCCCAGCACGGCTTCAGGGTTTCCTGGGCCGTCCACCACCAGGCGGTGATCGGTCCTTCATAGTCGGATCGGACGGCGTAACTGCCGTCCGCCTTTCGCGTCGCCAGGGTCGTATGGGCGCCATGGAACCGCGGTGGGGGCGCGGAACGGGGCGGGGCCGGGATCTTGCCGATGGCTTCGATGAACTGTCCCAAGGCCGGGCAGCTGCGCCCGTCAATCCACAGCCGGTCGATGTGCTTGGTGGGGCCGGCGAGGCCGTTGGTGATGCGGGTGCGGCGCTCGGCCATCCAGAAGGGGCCTGCGTGAGACTCGACCCGACGCAGCGCCAGGCTTTCGTGGGTCCCCCAGTAGAACCCCGCCACCACCCGCACCCGATAGACGTCGACGAAGGCCGGAGTCGCGGCGGCGGCGACTCCGGAGAGGCTCGAGACCAGGGCGATCAGGGCGAGATGACGACGCATGCCGGCGACTATGCCTGAGCGTGTGTTGCGGCGCTATTTCAACGGTAGGAACAGTTCGCACACCACCTCGTGCACGGGCCGGTCCGGGAAGAACGAGAAGTGCCGCTGGGCGTAGACCGGGAAGTCCCGCGCCTCCTCGCCGCTGGCCGGCAGCCATTCGCGATAGAGATACAGGGCGGCGGGTTCCAGATTGTGGGTGTTCTGGGCCACCCGCAGCACCGCGCAGCGGCCGCCGGGGATCTGGCCGGCCTTCATGTCCGGGTCGTCGGGCGCGATCGGGCGGTCGGTGCCGATGCACAGGTCCATGCTGTATTCGGCGGGGTTCTCGGGCGTCCGTTCCGACCGGAAGATATTGAAGGTCGGGTTCTTGTCGGGCGTCAGGCCGGCGGCCTTTCGCCAGGCGATGAAGCGCTCGATCGTGGCCGGCAGCGCGGCCCGGTCGCCCCGGTGTTCCATGATCGCCACGGGTGTGGCGGCGACGTCACGAATGATCACGTCTTCGGCTTCGTAGGTAATCTGCATCAGCTTGCTCCTGGCGTTGTCCAAGGGCCCGAAGGCCGCAAGCCACGGCGCCCAGTCGGGCGATTTGCGAAACGACGAGGGCGACTGCCTGAACCGCTGCCGGAAGGCGCGCGCGAAGGCGTCCGGCGCGTCATAGCCGGCCTCCAGCGCGATCTCCGTCACGCTCGTATCGCCCGTATTGGCCAGCCGGTGCGACGCGCGCTTCAGCCGGGCCAGTTGGACATAGCGGTGCACGGACACCCCGAAGGTGGCCATGAACTGTCGGTGGAAATGGAACTTGGAGAAGGCGGCCACGCGGGCCAGCGCCTCCAGGTCCAGATCGCCGTCCAGGTGCTGGTCGATGTGGTCCAGCACCCGCTGCATCCGGGCGTTATAGTGGTCGAGATAGGTCTTGGGCGCCGCCTTCATCGTCTCCCGCTTCTTCCGTGGCGGCGTCAGTTACGCGCTGACGGACAGGGGCTGCTCGACCGATCTTGCGGTTCGGGGCCTCACGCCAGGCGGTATTCCGCGTCCAGGCCGTCGCCGGTCGCGGCGACCCGGCCTTCCTTCACCAGCTGCAGCATGTGAGCCAGCACCGAGTGGGCGGCGGCCGGGTGCAGGCGCGGGTCCACGGCGGCGTACAGGCTGGGGACCATGGCCTTGATGGTGGTGAAGCCGGCGGCCAGGGCCTCGACGATCTGGGCCTCGCGGGCGCGGCGGTGAGCGACATAGGCGTCGATGAACGGCGCGACCTCGCGCACCGGCGCGCCGTGGGTGGGCCACAGGATCTCGAAGCCGCGCGCCTTCACCTTTTCCAGGCTGGCGAAATAGTCGCCCATGTCGCCGTCGGGCGGGGTGATCACGGTGGTCGACCAGCCCATGATGTGGTCGCCGGAGAACAGGGCGTTTTCTTCCTTCAGCGCGAAGCAGACGTGGTTGGAGGTGTGGCCGGGCGTGGTGATCGCCTCCAGCGTCCAGCCGGGGCCGGACAGCACGTCACCGTCGGCCAGAACCACGTCGGGACGAAAGCGGTCGTCGCCGCCTTCTTCCAGCGCCGGAGCGTCGCTGGCGTGCGGCGCCGGGGCGGGCAGGCCATAGACCTTGGCCCCGAACGCCTGGGCCAGCGGATGGGCGAGGGGAGAGTGGTCCAGGTGGTGATGGGTGACCAGCACGTGAGTCACCCGCTCGCCGGCCAGAGCGGCCTTCAGCGCCTCGAAATGCTCTTCCTGGTCCGGGCCGGGATCGATGACCGCCACCTCGCCCTGGCCGACGATGTAGACGCCGGTGCCGGTATAGGTGAACGGCCCCGGATTGCGGGCGATGACCCGCCGGATCAGCGGCGAGACCTGGTCGCAGCGGCCGTATTCGAACTCCAGTTCGCGAACGAAAGGAATCATCGAGAGACACTCCGAAACGGCGCCGGTCTTGCGCTTTTACCCTCCAGTAACCTTCGGAGGACGGGCCATGGCGGCGGACGCGGCGATTTTTGTCTCAAAACGGCTCCAGCGCGCGGCCTTCGCCATCGTGTGTATCATCCTGGCCCAGTTCGTCCTGGCCAGCTGCCAGGCCGAACCGACCCCGATGGTGGCCCGCGAGTCGGCCGCCTTCTAAGTCCTGATCTGCCTAAGAAGGCAGCACGCCCGACAGGTCATAGCCCGCCTCGCGACCCTGATTGACCAGGGTCTGGCGATCCTCGCCCGCCAGCGCCTGGCCGATCGACCAGGTGACGATCGAGCGCGTGCCCGACCGACAGAAGGCCAGCACCGGCCCGTCGGCCGCTTCGACCGCGGCCCGCACTGCGTCCACCTGCTCCTGGGTCGGACCGCCGCGCACCGGCACATGCAGATAGTCCAGGCCCGCCGCGCGGGCGGCGGCCTCGATGGTCGCGCCGGAAGGCTGGCTGGGGTCCTCGCCGTCGGGACGGTTGTTGATCACGAGCACGAACCCCTCGGCCGCGGCGCGGGCCATGTCGGCCTCGGTCACCTGCGGGCTGACGGACAGGGATTCGGTGACTCGTCGAAAATCGCTCATCGGTTCGCCGCAACTTAAGGCGCGACGCAATTTCGCCGCTCCGCATTGTCGCGACCCGCGGGCGCCTAGGCAATGGTCACGGCCGCCCTCAAGCGTGCACGTGGAACGATCATGCGCGGGGAGAACATGCCGTCCACATCCCGTTCATTAAAAAACTTTTACCTAAAACGGCGTGTTCGCGACGTTGATTTGTTGTCTGTCAATTCCCAGGGGCAAGATTGTCGCGAAAAATTCTTCGAAATGCTGAGATTGATAACGAAGATCTTTGAGGTCGAAATAACCTCGTTAAAACAAGACAATGATGAACTCATGCCTGTCGTTTCCATGGTCAAGGTATCCACATGGAGCGCCGGTTTGCCGAATGGTGGCAGGGCTGTGGCGATTTTGCGACAGGGGCTGTCGATGTGGATTACAATTCTGCAATGACAATTGACCCTCGGCCGCAGCGGCCCCTAACGTCGCCGCAACCGGGGAAATGTTTCCGGGACACCAGTGATCTCGTGGCGTGAACTACGCGGATTTCCGCTCCAGTTCGGACAAAGTTTCTAGAGGGGGACTCGTCCGATCTGCCGCTCTCGCCATGCTCAGAGGGGATTTGAACAGCATGCTTTCCACCAAAGGTAGCGCCCGCGCGCGTCTACTGACGACGACGCTGCTCGCCGGTCTGGCGACCGTCGCCACGCCGGTTGCGATCGCGACCGTCGCGGCCATGGCGCCCACGATCGCCAGCGCTCAGGACTACAGCTCGGGCTCGCTCGTCGGCACCGTGCGCGACACTTCCGGCGTTCCGGTCGCCGGCGCTTCCGTCGCCGTCAAGTCGCTGGACCAGGGCTTCACCCGTTCGGTCACCACCGATGACGCCGGCCAGTTCCGGATCCCCCTGATCCCGATCGGCGGCTATTCGGTCGCGATCAACAAGGACGGCTTCCAACCGACCAACGACGGCAACGTCCGCGTCGGCCTGGGCGGTTCGACCGCCTATACCTTCACCCTGGCCGGCGCCACCGAGACGGTCAGCGAAGTGGTGATCACCGCCACCGCCAACCCGCAGCTCGACTTCGCCGCGACGACCAAGGGTCTGACCGTCGACATCGAAACCCTGACCAAGCAAGCGCCGATCGGCCGCTCGCTGACGGCCGTCGTGCAGCTGGCCCCCGGTGTCGTCACCGGCAGCTCGTCGCGCGTCACCACGGCCCCGTCGGCCGCCAACTTCGGCGGTCAACCGTCGGTCGGCGGCGGTTCGGTCGCTGAAAACGCCTTCTACGTGAACGGCCTGAACATCACGAACTTCGACACGTACATCGGCGCCGCCGAAGTGCCGTTCGACTTCTACAAGTCGATCGAAGTGAAGACCGGCGGCTATCCCGCCGAGTTCGGTCGCGCCACCGGCGGCGTCATCAACGCTGTCACGAAGTCGGGTTCGAACACCTTCCACTTCGGCGTCCACGGCAACTACGAGTCGGACGCCTGGCGTGAAGACGCGCCGGACACCTACATCATCGCCAACCACCGTTCGAAGCGTACTGAAAAGAACGCCACGTTCGAAGTCAGCGGTCCGATCATCGAGGACCACCTGTTCTTCTACGTGATGAACGCCCAGCGCGACACGCAGTCGGCGCAAGCCCAGAAGACGACCGGCCAGTACGTCGTCGACAAGTCGAACGACCCGTTCTGGGGCGCCAAGATCGACGGCTACATCACCGACAAGCAGCGCGTCGAACTGACCTACTTCGACACGCAAAAGACCATCAACCGCTCGGCCTTCGCCTACGCCGCGGCCGCGGACACCATCGGCGCTCAGCTGCCGTCGACCGTCTACCGTCAAGGCGGCGTGAACTACGTGGCGCGCTACACCGGCACGTTCACCGACTGGTTCACCCTGTCGGCCGCCTACGGCAAGAACCGCGACTCCAACAGCGTGCTGCCGGGCAACACCGTTGACCCGCTGGTCCAAAGCGACGTCGACGGCAGCGCCCTGACGACGGTTTCGGCCCAGAAGCAAGCCACGATCGAAACCCGCAAGACGCTGCGCGAATTCTATCGCATCGACGGCGACCTGTACTTCGACTTCCTGGGCAAGCACCACGTCCGTGGCGGCTTCGACCATGAAAAGACGACCCTGAACCACGCCTCGATCGACACCGGTCCGGGCGGCACGGGTATCGCCTACATCTATCACCGTCCGAAGTTCGACCCGGCCGCGCCGACCGCGCGCGACGCCAACGGCGTTCTGGGCGGCGTGAACTACGTCGAAGTGTCGACCAACCGCTTCGGCGGCGCGCCGGTGCACGGCGTCAACGAAGCCTGGTACGTGCAGGACGCCTGGGACATCACCCCGGACCTGAGCCTGCAGCTGGGCATCCGTAACGACAAGTTCACCCTGGACAACCTGCTGGGCGAACAGGTCCTGAACCTGAAGAACAACTGGGGCCCGCGCGTTGGCGTGACCTGGGATCCGGTCGGCGAAGGCAAGGACAAGATCTCGTTCTCGTTCGGCCGCTACTACATCCCGCCGGCGTCGAACCTCAGCTATCGCGGCGCCGACCTGGGCTACAGCGCGTTCTTCTACGCGCCGGGCTACGTCAACGGCACCACGAACGGCCCGGACTTCACGAAGGGCGCCAACCTGGCCCCGACGGCCCTGGGTACGCAGATCACCACCACGACCAACCCGGGCCTGCCGGACGGTACGCTGACGACCTGCCCGAGCTCGGTGGTCGCCGGTTCGCCGAACGTGATCGGTTGTACGGTTTCGTTCGGTCTGGGTGTCGCCGAGCCGGCCTACTCGAAGGCCGCTCAAGGCATCAAGGCTTCGCAAGAAGACGAATTCACGATCGGCTACGAGCGTCAGTTCAACCAACTGTGGAAGGGCGGCGTCAACCTGACGTACCGCAAGCTGAACCGCATCTCGGAAGACACGACCCTCGACCCGTTCGTCGTGAAGTGGTGTAACGCCCACGTCGCTGGCGCGACGCTGGCCGCCTGCGAAACGATCTTCAACAACTCGTGGCAGTACATCGTCTTCAACCCGGGTGAAGACCTGACGATCAAGCTGCGTCAGCCGAACGCCCTGGTGCACGACGCCGCGACGATCGCCGCCGCCGCCGCCCTGCCGAAGGAACTGACCTTCACCGCTCAAGAGCTGGGCTTCCCCAAGCCGAAGCGTGAGTACATCGCCCTCGAGTTCACCTTCGAGCGCGCTTTCGACGGCAAGTGGGGCCTGCAAGGCTCGTACACCCTGTCGGAAAGCAAGGGTAACTACGAAGGCACCGTTCTGTCGGACAACAACCAAGCCGACGCCGGTTCGACCGTGCTGTACGACTTCGTCGGTCTGACCGACTACCAGCAAGGTCTGCTGCCGAACCACCACGCTCACCAGTTCAAGGTGTTCGGCACCTACGCCCTCACCGACAACCTGATGTTCGGCGCCAACGCCTCGGTCATCTCGCCGAAGCACCAGGGCTGCCTGGGTCGTCACCCGACCGATGGTAACTCTGGCGGTTACGGCGCGGCTTCGCGCTTCTGTAAGACCTTCAGCGACACGGGCGCCCTGCTGGCCCCGAGCGCTCCGGTTCCGCGCGGTTCGGCTCAGGAAACCGATTGGCAGACGACCCTCGATCTGTCGGTCCGTTACACCGTGCCGGAAAAGATCATGGCTCTGGGTGGCAACCTGGTCCTGCGCGCCGACGTCTTCAACGTGTTCAACTCGGACGCCATCACGTCCTACGAAGAGCGCCGCGAAACCGGCACCGGCGGCTACTCGGCCAACTACCGCAAGCCGATCGCCTACCAAGAGCCGCGCTACGTGCGCGTGGGCTTCGACCTGGAATTCTAATTCCCGGATCGGACCTAACGGTTCTGAGAATGGCGGCGGGCTCCGAAAGGAGCCCGCCGTTTTCTTTTGGGGCGACGACCTAAGCGCCCCCTCCGTCACGTCGCCTATCGGCGCCGCGCCACCTCCCCCGCAAGCGGGGCAGGAGAAGGGCCGCATCCTCCTCCCTTGCGCAGCGGGGGAGGTGGATCGCTGCGGATACGCAGCGAGACGGAGGGGGCGCTCCAGGCCTTTGCCTCGCGCCAAACAAAAAAGGCCGCCCAGGGAGCCCCTGAGCGGCCTTCTCGTCGTCTCTATATAAAGAGCGCCTACCGCACCGGCGTATCGGCCAGCACCGACGCCCCGCCGGGCGCCGCCCGCAGGCGGGCGTGGGCCATCTCGTCCAGGATCGCCTGCGAACGCGGATCGCCCATCACCCAGGCGGCGGCCGCCAGGGTCTTGGCCGAGGTCTCGCTGACGCCCAGGAAGCGCTCGAAGGCTTCGAACGGCGACTTGGCGCCGTCCATGCGCTTCAAGCGCACGTCGTCCTTCAGCTTGGCCAGCTGCCGGGCCTTGTCGACGGCGTCGTAGAAGCCGCCCAGCTGGTCCACCAGACCCAGTTGCTTGGCCTGCTCGCCGGTCCAGACGCGGCCCTTGGCGATCTCGCGCACGCGCTCGGGCGGCAGCTTGCGGCCCTCGGCCACGCGGCTGATGAAGCCGGCATAGATGCGGTCCATCCAACCGGCGAACTTGGCGCGCTGCTCGGGGGTGAAGCCCTCGGCCGAACCGAACGCTTCCGAATAGGCGCCGCCGACGTGCAGGTCCTTGGTGTCGACGCCGAAGCGGGCCAGGGCGTCGCCCACGGCGAACTTGCCGCCATAGACGCCGATCGAGCCGGTCAGGGTGGAAGGCTCGGCCACGATCGAGTCGGCCTGGCTGGAGATCCAGTAGCCGCCCGAGGCCGCATAGGTGCCCATGCTGACCACGACGGGCTTGCCGGCCGCCTTGGCGCTCTTCATGGCCGCCAGGATCTGCTCCGAGGCCGTGTCCGAGCCGCCGGGCGAGGAGACGCGGAAGACGATCGCCTTGACGTCCTTGTCCTCGGCTGCGTCGCGGAAGGCCTTGGCCACTTCATCCGAATAGACGTTGCTGTCGCCGCCGAACGGCGAGCCGCCGCCGCCCGCGCCGGTGACGATCGCGCCCTCGGCGCCGATCACAGCGATGGCCGGGCCGGTCTTGGCGGGCGTGGGCTTGGAGCGGCTGGCATAGTCGTCGAAGTCGACCAGCTTGGCGCCCTTGCCGGCCTTATCCAGGGCGAAGGCCTGGATGTCGCTGACCTGGCCGACCTTGTCGATCAGGCCCTTCTGTTGGGCTTCCTGGGCGCTGTAGGGACCGTCTTCCAGCGTCTTGATCAGCAGGGCCGGGTCGCGCTTGCGATCGACGGCGGCGCTGGTCAGGGCGGTGCGATAGACCGAGCCCATCCACGACAGCGTCGATTCCCGGTGAGCCGGGGTGTAGTCGCTATAGAGGTAAGGGTTCACGGCGTTCTTGTATTCGTAGCGCTGCTCGTACTCGGCCTTGACGCCGTACTTGTCGAAGAAGCGCTTGAAGAACATCGACTCCGTCGAGACGCCGACCGCCTGGAAGCTCGAGTCCGGCTGCATCCAGAACTCGCTGGTCGCCGCGCCCAGCATGTAGGTCGAGGTGACCATGCCGGAGGGGTAAAGGCCCTGGCTGTGGGCGTAGATCGGCTTCTTGCCGACCTCGCGGAAGTGCTTGAAGGCCAGGCGCAGCTCGTCGGCGGTGGCCGGGGCCAGCCCGCCCTCGGGCAGGCGCACCAGCACGCTCTCGACCTTGTCGTCTTTCTCGGCGCGACGCAGCGTCTCGATGACCGACATCACCGAACCGCCGCCGCCGCCGAAGGCCGCGAAGGGGTTCTTGGCGTCCTGGTCGGTCAGGCTGTTGCGCAGGTCCAGTTGCAGCACCGTGTGGGTCGGGACGGGCGCGGGCCGGGCGGCGCCGGCGGCCATCACGATCAGCAGGAAGGGCACTCCGACCACGAACAGAAGAAGGCCGACGAAAACGCCGGCGACGGTCAGAAAGAACTGCTTCATCGGAGGTCCTGCTAGCGAAACCGCCGACAAGCTAACCGGTGTTGGTGTTGCGACCAAATGAAGAGCGCGCAACGAATCTCGCGTAAGCGCGCGGCAGACGCAAACAAAGCCTCGGCGCCGCTTTCGCGGCGCCCAAGCTTATGAATTTTAGGCTTTTTTCCCGCCTCTGGTTGGCGGGGAGGAAATGGTCGGAGTGGCAGGATTTGAACCTGCGACCCCTGCGTCCCGAACGCAGTGCTCTACCAGACTGAGCCACACTCCGACTTGGAGGCCGGCCTTATAGGGGGCGGTTTCGGAGGGCGCAAGCGCCTTTTTTGAGGTTCGTGTGACGGCCCGAAAAAAGTTCTGAAATGGGATGTTGCATCCATCCGAGTCGTGGGCTATCTCCACCGCCTCGCCGAGCCCTGACGGGTTTCGCCGTTCCTGCTGGGGAATGGTGTAATGGTAACACTGCGGTTTTTGGTACCGTCATTCTAGGTTCGAGTCCTAGTTCCCCAGCCACTTCCTCCTGAGATCCAAGACTTCAAAGAGTGTCGCCGACGCGACCTGCTCTAGAGGCCCTTTGCCAGCACCGCCGTCGTCTTGGCGCCCGCGTCGCGGTCCACGGAGATCTCCCGGTACAGCGGGCTTTCCAGAAAACCGCGCGCGGCGTCTTCCGTCGGAAACTCCAGCATGACCAGCTTGGAGAAGGGCCATTCGCCCTCCAGCACCTGCGGCGCTTCATCGGCGGCCAGGACCTTGCCGCCATGGCCGGCGAAGGCCTCTCCGAAGCGGCCCTGGTAGAGGCGGTAGCGCGGCTCGTCGGTGAAGCTTAGCTGCGCGACGACATAGACGGTCGTGAACGGTCCCCCAGCGGGTGATCTTCCAGAGCGAACGTTCCACGCTCAGGTGCAGATAAGCAATGGCAGTGTCGATCGGTGTGTCGGCCGCCAGATCGTGATCACATCGATCCTTCGGCATGCGGTATTTGTGGTTCTGTGATCGCTAAACCACAAGTCAAGTTCGCAGCTGCGAGATAGATGTTCACCCGTAAGGGTTTAGCGGCTGAATCAGCGCCTGATAACAGCGTTGTCACCGATATAGTTGACGAAAATTCGCCTCGTTGAACGGGCTCAACGACAGTCAATTGTTACGGTAAGTCACGAATTAAAGCAGAATTTGGGTGTGAACTACTTGTGTTTTCGAGGTGAGGGTGTATTTGCGAAAACACTAGGGGAATGGAGTGTTATCGTGGAAGACAAGGCTACCCTGATCGAGCTGACCGCCGAAATCGTGGCCAACTACGTGGCCAATAACGTCACGCCAGTTTCGGAACTTCCGGCGCTTATCCGTGCCACGCATGATGCTTTGGCTGGTATTGGCGCGCCGCCCGCGCCGACCGTCGAAGCCGTTAGCAAGGCCACGCCGGCTCAAATTCGCAAGAGCATCACCCCCGAAGCCCTGATCAGCTTCGAGGATGGCAAGCCCTACAAGACGCTGAAGCGTCACCTGACCACCCACGGCATGACCGTGGCCGAGTACAAGGCCAAGTGGGGCCTGCCCAACGACTATCCGACGACCGCGCCCGCCTACAGCGAAGCGCGCTCGCAGATGGCCAAGGCCCTGGGCCTGGGCCAGGGTGGTCGCAAGGGCAAGGCTCCAACGCGCGGCCGCAAGGGCTGATCGCTCTTACAAGACTGCTGAAAAGCGAAAAGGGGACGCGGCGGGCGTCCCCTTTTTTGTTTTTGTCCCTCTCCCCTTGCGGGAGAGGGTGGCCTGCGAAGCAGGTCGGGTGAGGGGTTGCGCTCCGCTATCCGGACAGGCCTTTCGACCCCCCGTCAGCTTCGCTGACACCTTCTCCCGCAAGGGGAGAAGGAGATTTAAGCCACGCCCCGGGTGTCTTGCTCAGCGACCGCGTCCAGCGACAGCACCTTCGCCAGCGCCTCCACGAGACGCGGGATCTCGACGGGCTTGGGCACCAGGGCGTCCATGCCGGCCTCGGCATAGAGCGAACGCTCGTGGGTCAGCACGCTGGCCGTGACGGCGATGATCGGGGTGCGGGGGCGGCCGGTGCGCGCCTCGCCGGCGCGGATGGCCTGGCTGGCCTGGACGCCGTCCATGACCGGCATGTGCACGTCCATCAGGATCGCGTCCCAGCGGTCCTTCTCCCACATGGCCACGGCCTCGCGGCCGTCCACGGCGAAATGGCCGTCGACGCCCAGGTGATGCAGCAGGGTCAGCAGCACGGCGCGGTTGGTCTGGTTGTCGTCGACCACCAGGATCTTGGGCGCGGCGGCGTCGTCCATCTCGGGGGCGGCGATGTCCAGGGCCGGGGCGGGGACGTCGGCGACGACTTCCGGCATCGGCACGGCGATCGAGAAGCGGGCCCCGCCTTGCGGTGAAGGCGAATAGGTGATGGTCCCGCCCATCAGCTCGACCAGGGTTTTGCAGATCGCCAGGCCCAGGCCCGAGCCGCCGGCGCGGCGGGTGCTGGAGCCGTCCAGCTGGGTGAACTTGGTGAAGAGGCGGTCGCGCTGATCCTCGGGGATGCCGACACCGGTGTCGATGACGCGCGCGGTGATGCCGGCGGCGTCGCCTTCGACACTCACCCGCACGCCGCCGCTCTCGGTGAACTTCACGGCGTTGGAGATCAGGTTCGACAGCACCTGGCGCAGCCGCTCGGCGTCGCCCAGACGCCAGCCGGCCGCGCCGGGCGCGACCTCCAGGCTGAAGTCCAGGCCCTTGTCGCGGGCCAGGCCCCCGTAGAGCTGGCGCAGGGCGTCCAGATGGATGGGCAGGTCGAACGGAGCGGGCGAGATGTCCATCTTGCCCGCCTCGATCTTGGAGATGTCGAGGATGGCGTTGATGACGCCCAGCAGCGACTGGCCCGAGGCGCTGATGGTGTCCAGGCGGCGGCGCTGGTCGGGCTCGAGAGACCCGGCGGCCATGATCTGGGCCATGCCCAGCACGCCGTTCAGGGGCGTGCGGATCTCGTGGCTCATGGTGGCCAGGAACTCGGTCTTGGCGCGGTTGGCGGTCTCGGCGGTCAGGGCCAGGTCCTGGGCTTCGGTGCGCAGGCGGCGGTTCTCGGTCAGCTCGCGCTCGAGCTCGACGTTCAGGGCCTCGCTGGCCAGGCGCGCGCGGACCTCGCGGCCGACGACGCCGCGCATCAGGGCGGACATGCCGGCGGCGGCGAAGGCGCCGGCCACGCCGACATACAGGAACTGGGTGACCAGGTCCTTGGGCGCCTGGCGGGTCATGATGATCAGGCCGGCGATGGCTGTGGTCGCGCTGATCAGGGCCACGCGCCGGCTAGGCGCCGAGGTCGCGAAGACCAGGGCCATCAGCACGAAATAGACCAGCTTCTGCGCCTCGAAATGCAAGGTCTGGTAGGCGATGGTGTTGATGAAGAACAGGGCGTTCATGCCCAGGGCCAGCGCTTCCAGCGGCAGGCCCATGATCTTGCCCTTGCGCAGCAGAGCCCAGGCGCCGATCGCGTACAGGCAGGCGGCGACCGCCAGGCCTTCCAGGACCACCAGGGCGGCGCCCTTCTCGTAGAAGGGATGGGATAGGCTGATCAGCGTATAGTAGACCGAGGTCGCGAGCAGGTAGCCGCGCACGATCGGCACGTAGGCCTGCATCAGCGCGACCTTGGTCCGCTGCCTCTCCTCAGTCTTCGAGCCCTTCAAGACCTGTCCCCAACCTTCCCTCGTCAAGTAGACTAAGGGCGGACTGGTTAAGCCTTGTTTCGAATGACGATGTTTTACAATTGCTAGACGCCGCTGAGTTGCATTCCCGGGGCGTCGGGCGGGGTGTCGCCACCGCCGTTCAGCGAACGCTGCATCCAGACCAGGTCGACCCAGCGGCCGAACTTGTGGCCCATGCTGGGGAAAACGCCCATTTTTTCAAAGCCTAGCGCGGCGTGCAGGCCGATCGAGGCGTCGTTGCCGCTGTCGCCGATCACTGCGCACATTTGTCGCAGGCCCAAAGCTTCACAAGACGCAATCAGGGCCGAAAGCAGGGCCTTGCCGACGCCCTTGCCCACCGCATTGGGCGAAACATAGACGCTGTCCTCGACCGTAAAGCGATAGGCCGCGCGCAGGCGGAAAGGGCCGGCGTAGCAATAGCCCAGCACCTCGCCGTCCAGTTCGGCGACCAGATAGGGCAGGCCGCGGTCGAGGAAGGCCGCGCGGCGGCGGCCCATCTCGGCCTGGTCCGGCGGGACTTCCTCGAAGGTGCCCAGGCCGTTCAAGACGTTCCAGGCATAGATGGCGGTAATCGCCGGCAGGTCGGCGTCGGTCGACGCCCTGATCAACAAACTCACGCCTTGGTCCAACCCTTGTCCACCGCCCACACCGCGAAGGCGTAGTCCAAGGCGATCTCTTTCAGGAAGTCAAAGCGTCCCGATGCGCCGCCATGGCCGGCGTCCATATTGATCTTCAGAAGCACAGGATTGCCGCTGGTGGTGGCGGGTCGCAGCTTGGCGACCCACTTCTCCGGCTCCCAGTAGGTGACGCGAGGATCCGACAGCCCGCCGGTGGCCAGCACGGCCGGATAGGGCTTGGCCGAGACGTTGTCGTACGGCGAGTAGCTGGCGATGTAGTCGTAGGCTTCCTTGTCCTCCAGCGGATTGCCCCATTCGGGCCATTCCGGCGGGGTCAGTGGCAGGCTGGTGTCGCTCATGGTGTTGACCACGTCGACGAACGGTACGGCCGCGATGATGCCGGCGAACAGGTCCGGCCGCATGTTGGTGATGGCGCCCATCAGCAGGCCGCCGGCCGAGCCGCCATAGGCCACCGTGTTGGCGGGCTTGCCGTAGCCGGCCCCGTGCAGGTGCTCGGCGCAGGCGATGAAGTCGGTGAAGGTGTTCTTCTTCTTGAACTTCTTGCCGTCCAGGAACCAGCCCCAGCCCTTTTCCGAGCCGCCGCGCGGGCAGGCCGTGGCCCAGATCCAGCCGCGATCCACGAGGCTGAGGTTCCGGATCGAGAAGCTGGGCTCCATGGCGATGCCGTAGCTGCCGTAGCCGTACAGCAGCAGCGGGGCCGAGCCGTCCAGCTTGGTCCCCTTCTTCATCAGGATGAAGATCGGCACGTCGGTCCCGTCGCTGGCCTTGGCGTTCAGGCGGCGGGTCTCGTACTGGGCCGGATCGTGGCCCGAGGGGATCTCCTGCGTCTTGCGCAGGGTGCGCTGGCGCGAGGCCATGTCGTAGTCGAACCACTGCCGGGGCGTGGTCATCGAGTTGTAGACGAAGCGGACGTTGTCGGTGTCGTACTCGTAGCCGCCCTCGAGGCTGAGCGCGTAGGCCTGCTCGTCGAAGCCGATGGTGTGCGCGTCGCCGTTCGCGGCGGTGACCACCACCTGGTTCAGAGCGTCGACCTTCTCCAGGCGCACGAACCAGCGCTTGAAGGCCATCGTGCCAGAGATCAGGCGACCCGGCTTGTGGGCGACCCAGTCCTTCCAGTTCGCCTTGTCGGTGGCGGTTTCAGGAGCCGTGACCAGCTTCCAGTCCACCGCGCCGTCGGCGTTGGTGCGGATCACCCAGTGATCGTTCCAGTGCTCGGGCTCGTAGCGCAGGCCCACCTCGCGCGGGTGGAAGACGACCGGGGTCGCGGTCGGCGTCGCGGCCGGGATGATCAGCGCCTCGCTGGTCTCCTGGTTGCCGCACGAGATGACGATGAACTTCTCCGACGCGGTGAGACCGACCCCGATGAAGAAGCCTTCGTCCGGCTCGTCATAGATCAGCACGTCGTCCTTGGCCGCGCCCCTGGCCGGACGGCGATAGATCTTGGCCGGACGGCCGTTGTCGTCGCGGAAGGTCCAGTACAGCCACTGGCTGTCGGGCGAGAAACAGAAGTCGCCCGTTGTGCTTTCGACGGGGCTCTCCAGCACCTTGCCGGTCGCCAGGTCCTTGACGTGGATGCGGTAGACTTCCGAGCCCTGCTCGTCGACGGCGAAGGCGTAAAGCTTGTGGTCCGGCGAGTGGCTGGCCGCCCCGACCTGGTAGAAGGCCTTGCCTTTCGACTCGGCTTCTTCGTCCAGCAGGATCTCTTCGGAACCGCCACCGTTCGGCTTGCGGGCGTGGATCGGATGCTGCGCGCCCTTCTCAAAGCGCGTGTAATAATCAAACGGACCGTCTTTTGCGGGCACCGAGGCGTCATCTTCCTTGATGCGCCCCTTCATCTCCGCGAACATTTTTTCTTGAAGGCCTTCCGTCGAGGCCAACATGGCCTTGGTGTAGGCGTTCTCGGCTGTCAGGTGCTCCTTGACGTCGGCCTTGATCAGGGCCGGGTCGCGCAGGACCTTCTGCCAGTTGTCGTCCTTCATCCAGGCATAGTCGTCGGTGCGGCTACGTCCCAGCTGCTCGATGGTCTTGGGGATCTTCTTGGCGACCGGCGGCGTGGGGCGTGCGGCTTTATCGGCGGACATGGGGGACCCGAAAGCTGTTCCAGACAAGATTACAGGGGATGACGTAAGCGCTGCGGCGGCGCTCGTCATCAGGCGTCGGCGATCCATGCGCAAATTCCCCCGTAACCCAACACAACGCGCAAGTGCGGCAGAACGACAACTTGCGGTGCGAGAATCCTGTGGTCAAATTCCCTCAGCAGTCGGGCGAGTAAGCGTAACTTCCAAGGGGGCGATATGGCCTGGGATCTGTCCGTCGACCTGATCAAGGCGACGGTCCAGCTTGAACAGCCGCTGGGCGACGGTTCGCGGACCGTCGGCACGGGCTTTCTGATCTCGGACCCGACTCCGGACGGCAAGCCGCGCGTCATCCTGATCACCGCCGCCCACGTCTTCGAAAAGATGCCGTCGATGTCGGCCAAGATCGGCTATCGCATCGAGGGCGAAGGCGGCGTCTGGCGCTTCGATCCCGAGACCCTGAAGATCCGCGACGGCGACCACCCGCTGTGGACCAAGCACCCGACCCGCGACGTCGCGGCCATGGTCGTCGAGGCCCCGCCCGAGTTCGTCAAGGCGGCGATCCCGATCAAGTACCTGGCCCAGGACGACACCTTCAACCAGTACAACCTGGGTCCGGGCGACGAGATGATGGCGCTGGGCTTCCCGCGCGGTCTGTCGGCCAACCCGGCCGGTTTCCCGATCCTGCGTTCGGGCCGGGTGGCGTCGTACCCGCTGGCCCCGGCGGCCAACTTCCCGACCTTCCTGATGGACTTCTCGGTGTTCCCCGGCAATTCGGGCGGCCCGGTGTTCATGGCCGAGGGCGCGCGCCGCCGGCCGGGCGCCAGCGAGAGCCAGGAGGTCCAGTTCGTGGCCGGCCTGCTGACCCAGCAGGTCGAGCTGTCGGGCGAGCGCCTGGAGATCGGCATCGTCACCCACGCCAAGTTCATCCGCGAGACCCTGGCCATCCTGGACAAGATCCCCGGCGCGCCGGTCACCCAGGCGCGGCTGGCCAAGCCCGAACAGCCCATGCCCGGCGCCATCCCCGCGGTGGCCGTCTCGGCCATGGCGATGGGCGCTTCACACTAGGAAATTCCAGGAACCCGGTTGGGGACCTGCCCGTTTCTTCTGCAACGCAATAATGCGAACCAGCAGGAGCGAGCTCATGAGCACCAATCGTGTGGAAGGCGCCATCGACAAGGCCGCAGGCGCGGTCAAGGAAGGCGTTGGCAAGGCTACCGACAACGAACGTCTGGAAGCTGAGGGCGCCGCCCAAAAGGCCAAGGGCGACATCCAGAACAAGGTCGGCCAGGTGCAGGACAAGATCGGCGACGCGATCAAGCACTGAACACCCGCCTACGACTAAAGAAAGCGGCCGCCGGAGCGATCCGGCGGCCGTTTTGTTTTGCCTACTTCACGATCGTATCGACCGTCTGGCGCGTCACCGCATGATAAAGCGGCCGGGTCTTTCCATAGATCCGCTTGGCGATCGGCTGGCCCCAGTCGCCCTGGGCCATCAGGTCCTTGAACAGCGGGGCCACGAACTTGCGGCGGCCCTGGTCGGTCAGGAAGGCCTCCAGCGACGGCAGGGCCGGCTGGTAGCGGTTGGCCACGGCCAGCTCTAGCCACACGAAGCGGATCTCGCTGTTGCCCTGGGCGTCCAGGCCAAAGGCCTTGTCCAGCGTGTCGAGGCGCTCGGTCGACAGCTTGCGCGGCAGGCTGGCGATGAAGCGGGTGCGTTCGGGCGTGCTCCAGGCCTTCCACTTGGCCAGCGGCGCTGGGCCGCCCTTGGCGTAGTCGGCGGCCAGGGCGTCGACGGCGGGGAAGGCGGCCGACTTCACGTGCACGGCGTTGTCCGGCAGCCCGACCTCATAGACCCACTTGTCGATGCCGATCTGGGCCTCGAGCTTGGCGTCGCCCTTGATCAGGTTCTGCCGCAGGTCGGCGACGAAGCCGGCGGTGGTCTGGCTCTGGAAGGCGTGACGGGCGAAATAGGCCTTCAGATAGGCGTCCCAGCGCGGCCGGCCAACGGCCTTCTCGATGGTGCGCAGGAAGGTCGCGCCCTTCTGGTAGGCGATGTCGGTCATGCCGTCGTCGGGATCGCGGCCGGTGAGATCCAGATGCAGGCGGGTGTCGGCCCCGGTCGGGCCGCCCGCATCTGCGATGGCCGATTGCAGGTCGCTCCAGCCCAGATCGGCCAGCATGTCGGCGCGGGGCTTGCCGTACAGCTTCTCCATGATCCGGTTTTCGAAATAGTCGGTGAAGCCCTCGTTCAGCCAGAAGTCCGACCAGGTGGCGTTGTTCACCAGGTTGCCCGACCACGAGTGCGCCAGCTCGTGCGCCACCAGGCTGACCAGCGAGCGGTCGCCGGCGATGATGGTCGGGGTGGCGAAGGTCAGGCGCGGGTTCTCCATGCCGCCGAACGGGAACGACGGCGGCAGCACCAGGAGGTCGTAGCGACCCCAGGCATAGGGGCCGTAGAGGCTCTCGGCGGCGGCGACCATCTTCTCGACATCGACCAGCTCGTTGGCGGTCTTCTTCATCACCGACGGCTCGGTATAGACGCCGGTGCGCTTGCCCAGCGGGGTGAAGGTCAGGTCGCCGATCGCGATGGCGATCAGGTACGAGGCCACCGGCTTGTCCATCTTGAAGCGGTAGGCGCGGCTGCCGTCCTTCAGAAGCTCGCCGTTGGGCGTCAGCATCTGGGCGCTCATCACCGCCTTCAGCCCCTTGGGCGCGACGATGCGGGCGGTCCAGGTCTGGCGGATGCCGGGGCTGTCCTGGGTGGGGATCCAGCTGCGGTTCAGGATCGCCTCGCCCTGGCTGAACAGGTAGGGCGACGTCTTGCCGGCGGTCTGGGCGGGGGTCAGCCATTGCAGGGCCGCGCCATTCGGGGCGCTGTCGTAGCTGACGATGATGCGCTTGGCGCCGTTGAGCTGGACGGTCAGCGGCGCGCCCAGGATCGGGTCGACCTTGCCCAGGGTCCAGGGCAGGGCGTTACCCTTGGCGTCGGTGACGCCGTGGATCACCAGGCCCTTGCTGTCGAGGATCACCTCTTTCGCGTCCGGCGCAGCGGCGATGTCGAGGGCGGCCGTGCCGGTCATCTTCTGGCCAGCGAAGTCAGCGGTCAGGTCCAGGTCGATGTGGGTGACCCGCGCGATCAGCGGCTGGGCGTAGGAGTGGATGTCGCGCGCTTCAGCCGTCTTCAGGATGGCGGGCACGGGCGGGCTTTGCGCGAAGGCGGGCACGGCGGCGCCGCACAGCAGGAGCGACAGCAGAACGGCGCGGCCACGGGCTTGGAAGGTCATGGATCATCCCTGAGCTAAGGGACGTGTGATGCGCCCGCCGGCTGACGGGCGCAACTAGGATCAAGCGCTCCGCGCGAAGGCCAGGATGTCGGCGTTCAGCCGCTCGATGTGGGTGAACATCAGGCCGTGCGGGGCGCCTTCGTAGACGACCAGTTCGGCGTTTGGAGCGAGGGCGGCATAGCGCTTGCCGCTGGTCTCAAGCGGCGTGGAGGCGTCCTTGTCGCCCTGGATCACCAGCACCGGGACCTTGAGGTTCGGGATCTCCGGCCGCAGGTCGGCGGTGGTGGCGGCGCGGTTGCACTCGACCAGGGCCTTGATCGGCGTCTCCAGCATCAGGCCTCGGATCCATTCCATCATTTCCCGCGAAGTGTCGGGGGTCACGAACGGGCGGGCGTTCTCCTCCAGCCAGCGCGGATAGTCGCGCATCAGCACGTGGGTGCGGAAGGCCTCGAACATCGCGGGCGGCAGGCCGGTGGGGTTGTCGGCCTTGTGGGCGGGGCAGGGATCCAGCGGGGCCAGCAGCAGCACCTTGCTCACCCGCGCGCCGCCGTGACGGCTGAAATACCGCACCACCTCGCCGCCGGCCATCGAGTGGGCCACCAGCACCACGTCGCGCAGATCCAGCTGCTCCAGCACCGCCGCCAGGTCGTCGGCCAGGCTGTCATAGTCATAGCCCTTCCACGGCGCTTCCGAACGCCCGTGGCCGCGCCGGTCGTAGGCGATGCAGCGCAGGCCCTGCTCCGACAGTTCGGCGGCCTGATAGGCCCAGCACTCCGACGGCAGGCCCCAGCCGGCCAGGAACACCACGGGCCGGCCCTCGCCCCAGTCCCGGAAATAGAGCCGGGTCCCGTCGCGGGCGGTGATCATGGCGGGACGCTTGGCCGGCGTGGCGGGCTTGGTGGTCGCCTGGGTCGGCAGGCTGGCGACGATGGCGCCGATGCCGGTCATGACGGTGATGGCGTGGCGGCGGGGCAGGGCGGTCATGGCGTGTTTCCTCCTCTTGAGCCCCACCAGGATTTCGCCGCCGACGCGGATCGTCGATTACGCGCCAGGTAATGGCGGCGGCGCGCGGGTCGCCCTAGCTTGCTGGGCATGAACACCGCGACCCTGACCCCCACCATCGGCGAGCGCCTGCGCGACTGGCGCCAGAAGCGGCGCCTGAGCCAGATGGACTTGGCCCTGGAGGCCGAGATCTCGACCCGGCACCTGTCGTTCCTGGAGACCGGGCGCGCCACGCCCAGCCGGGACATGGTGCTGCGGCTGGCCGAGCAGCTGGAGGTCCCCTTGCGCGAACGCAACGCCCTGCTGCTGGCCGCCGGCTTCGCGCCGGTGTTTCCCGAGCGGTCCTATGACGACCCCGGCCTGGCCGCCGCCCGCGTGGCGGTCGAGGCGGTCCTGCACGCCCACATGCCGTTCCCGGCCCTGGCCATCGATCGCCGCTGGATCATGCTGGCCAGCAACGCCGGTCTCGCGCCGCTGCTGGCGGGCGTCGCGCCCAAGCTGCTGGAGGGGCCGGTCAATGTGCTGCGGGTCAGCCTGCACCCTGAGGGCGTGGCCCCGCGCATCGCCAACCTGGCCGAATGGCGCGGCCACATCCTGTCGCGCCTGCGCCGCCAGCTGGCCGAGAGCGGCGACGCCGAGCTGGCCGACCTGATCAAGGAGCTGTCGGCCTATCCCGGCGGCGAGGCCCATCCCCGCGCCGGCGAAGGCCTGATCGCCGCCCCGCTGCGCCTGAAGACGCCGCACGGCGAGCTGTCGTTCCTGTCGGCCACCATGACGTTCGGCTCGCCGCTGGATGTCATGGTCTCCGAGTTGGCGATCGAGACCTTTCTGCCGGCCGACGCCGCGACCGCCAAGGCGCTTCAGTCGACCTCTTCGTAGGTCGCCGCGTAGTCGACCGGGAAGTTCACCGAGCGGGCGATGAAGCAGACCTTGTGGATCTCGTGGTGGATGGCGTCGGCCTTGGCCAGGTCCGCGCCGCGCTCGACCAGGATGTGCGGTTTCAGCGTGGCCGACAGGAAGCGGCCGGCGCCGTCGGGCGTGCTTTCGCCGACGCCGATCGGCTGGTCGCGATAGCCCTTCACCACGACGCCGGCGACCGAGGCCAGGTGCAGGTACCACAGCATGTGGCAGGCGCTCAGCGACGACAGCAGCAGGTCTTCGGGATTGTGCAGCGTCGGGTCGCCGCCCAGCAGCGGGTCGTTGGAGCAGTTCACCACCGGCTTGCCCGGCGTGGCGATGTTCCAGGTGCGGTCATAGCCGCGATAGGTGCGCGTGCCGTCGCCCCGGTCGCCGGTCCATTCGATCAGGCAGGTGTAGTCGTGCTGCTTGGCCATCTAGCGCTCCTCCGGTCGGACGTCCTTCAGCCGCGCGGTCATGGCGGCGATCTGGTCCCGGCTCCAGCGGCTGTACTTGCGGACGACGCCGGCCGGATGGAAGCCCAGGCCGAGTGAAATATGCGGATGGTGGTAAGCCTGCTTCGGTCGGATCGGCCGCAGCGCGAAGCCGCCGCCGCAGGTGGGGCAGACGTTCTGGAGCGTCTGCTCCGCGCAAGTCGCGCAGTAGGTGCACTCGTAGCTGCAGATGCGGGCGTTCAGCGCGTCCGGCGCCAGATCGACGTCGCACAGTTCGCAGTTGGGACGGAGCTCGAGCATGCGCTTGGCTAGCGCATACGGAGGGATGCTGAAATGACGGCTATCCCTCGATTTGCGCCAACGCGTGGTCCTCGCCCTTCGACAGGCTCAGGGTGAGGACCAAGGACAGTTGAGTAGGAAACCTCATCCTGAGCCTGTCGAAGGACGAGGTTTCCGGACCCTCAGGCCCCGTAGATCACCGAGATCGTCTCGGCCACGCAGGCCGGGCGCTCTTCGCCCTCGATCTCGATGGTGCATTCGTTCTTCATCTGCAGGCCGCCCGACTTGGGCTCGGCCGAGAGCAGCTTCTGGCGCATGCGCACGCGCTTGCCGACCCGGACCATGCCGGTGAAGCGGACCTTGTCGCAGCCGTAGTTGATGCCGCGCGTGACGCCGGTGACGCGCAGGATGTCCGCGCCCAGCATCGGGATCAGGGAGAGGGTCAGGTAGCCGTGGGCGATCGGGCCGCCGATCTCGCGGGTGGCGCGCTCGACGTCGACATGGATCCACTGGTGGTCGCCGGTGGCCTCGGCGAACAGGTTGACGCGCTCCTGGGTGACCTCGACCCAGTCAGACACCCCGATCTCCTGGCCGACCAGGCTGGCGACGTCGGCGTAGGCGACTTCCTTCATGGCGTTTTCTCTCCCAAACACTTGTTTGGATAGAGACCAGTCCGGACGTCTCAGGTCAACCGGAGAAGGTCGAAACCACCAGCCAGACATTGGCCGCCGAGATCACCACGAACAGGAACCAGGCCACCGTCTTGGTGACCCAGCCATTGGCGAACGCCCCCATCAGCCCCTTGTCGTCGGTGAAGCGCAGCAGCGGCCAGATCGCGAACGGCAGCTGGGCCGAGAGGACGACCTGAGTCAGGATCAGCAGCTTGCCGACCGAGTGCTCGCCCAGGGTCAGCACCCCGATCAGGGCCGGGACGATGGCCAAGCCGCGCGTGATCAGGCGGCGCTGCCAGCAGGGGATCTTCAGGTCCAGGAAGCCCTCCAGGATCACCTGGCCGGCGATGGTGCCGGTGAAGGTCGAGCTCTGGCCGGAGGCGAACAGGGCGATGGCGAACAGCACGCCCGCCAGCACGCCGCCGGTGACCGGGGCCAGTAGCTGGTGCGCTTCCTCGATGCCGGCGACTTCGGTCAGACCGGTCCCGTGGAAGGCCGAGGCCGCCAGGATCAGGATGGCGGCGTTGATCAGCAGGGCCAGCATCAGCGACACGACCGTATCGATGGTCGACAGGCGCAGGGCGGCGCGCTTGCCCGGCTCGTCGGCCGGAACCACCCGCGTCTGCACGATCGCCGAGTGCAGGTACAGGTTATGCGGCATGATCGTCGCGCCCAGGATGCCGATCGCCAGGTAGAGGGCGTTGCCCTGTTGCAAGGCTGACAACGACGGGACCAGCCCGCGCGCCACGTCGCCGGCGTTTGGCGGGGCCAGGATCAGCTGGACCAGGAAACAGATCCCGACCGTCGAGATCAGGCCCAGGATGATGGCTTCCAGCTGCCGGAAACCCTTGCCCTTCAGGCCTAGCACGATGACCGTGTCCAGCGCGGTCAGCAGCACCCCGACCCACAGCGGGATGCCCAGCAGGAGCTTGAAAGCCAGGGCGCTGCCCAGCACTTCGGCGATGTCGCAGGCGATGATGGCCAGCTCGGCCAGCAGCCACTGGACCTTGACGGTGCGCGGCCCGAACCGCTCGCGCGACATGCGGGCCAGGTCCTTGCCGGTGACTAAACCGAGCCGCATCGACAGGGTCTGCAGCACGATCGCCGCCAGGCTGGACAGCACCACCACGAACAGCAGCGAGGTCCCGTAGCGCGAGCCGGCCTCGATGTCGGTGGCCCAGTTGCCGGGGTCCATATAGCCGACGCTGACCAGCAGGCCGGGGCCGGCGACCCGCAGCATCCGTTTCCAGGCCGGCAGCCCGTCCGGCACGACGACCGCGCCCCGCACCTCGGCGGGACAGAACGGCGCGGTGGCGGTCTTGGGAAGGCGGTCGAGCAGGGCGGCGAACATGGAGCCTAGTTAGGCGCTCGCGGCCAAGCTTGTCAGCCCTCGGCGGCCAGCCGGGCGTCCAATGCGGCGCGATCGTTCAAGAACCAGACCTGGGCGCCCTTGTTCGACTCGTAGACGAAGTCACGCAGGCTGCGGCTGGCTTCGGTGCGGGCCGAGATGTCGCCGATGAAGGCCAGGCGCATGCGGTAGTTGGTGAACTTCTGGATCACCTCGCCGGCGATGCGGGTGGAGAGCTCCAGGAACCCGTCGGCCAGCCGTTCGACTGGCACGGCGACCAAGTCGGCCTCGGCGCTCCAGGCGTCGCTGAGCAGATCGTTGACGGTGGTCGCGTCCAGCGGCGGGCCGTCGGCGGGGACGAACAGGATCTTGGTCATGGCCGGCAGATAGGCGTCTGGAGCTCAGCTTTCCAGCACGGCGCGGGCGTCGGCGGGCAAGAGGCTGACCGCCTGATCGAGCAGTTCGCGCCACGCCTCGCCGCGATCGCGGGCCTCGGCATAGGCGTCGCGCAGGGCGAAGGGGTCGTCGTGGGCGAGGGCGTGGATCAGGGCCTGGGCCTGTTCCAAGTCCTTCCGCCGCTTCGGGTTCGCCTGGCTGCGTTTGCGCGAGATGATCAGCTTGTGGACCGCGTAGCGAGCGGGCGTGGGCACACGCACCAGCACGCCGTCGCCGTGCAGCACGGCGGCCTCAACGGTTTCGCGCAGCAGGAAGTCCATGAAGCGCAGCGGCGTGGCGTCGGTATTCAGGGCGTCCAGCCGCGAGGTCTCTTCGTCGCCGGCGTGGCGGCTGGTGGTCAACACATCGACGGCATAGCCGTCGGGTGTGCGGTAGGCGGCGCTCTTGCTCGGATCCAGCTTGGGAACGGGGGTGAAGGTCGGTTCGGCCGCGCGCAGCACGTCGAGAAAGGGCCGATCGAGACCATCGTCGATCGTCACCGAGATCCCGTAGTCCTGAGCGATGTCGAGGTCGCCGGTTCGCACCGCTTGTGAGGGCAGGAGGAAGCCCAGGGCGGCGCCATAGGTCTGGAAGGCTACCGTGCCGACCACGGCCGCACGCAGCCGAAACACGCCGGCCTGGGCGAGGGCGGTCAGGATGCGGCCCGTCCGCTCATCGGGCGCATGCAGCCCGGCGGCGCGCAGGGAGCGGACCAGCAGACGACGGCTTTCAGCCGCGCTCTTCACCGACTTGGCGCGTTCGATGGTGGCGAGAAGGTCTGGTGTCTCGAGGCCCAGATAGCGCTCGGGGCGTTCGCCCTGCGTCTGCCGTGAGCGGACGTACCAGTAGAAGCGGCCCTTGCGTTCGCGGCGTAGGAAACTGGCGCCCTCGCCAAACTCGGCGATTCCCGCCGCGCGGAGCTGGTCCAACAGCTCGGCGACGTTCGTATGGATCGCCAGGGGAAGGCGTTGCAGGGTCACGAGATCACCGTTGCCACCACTTTCTGCATAGTGGTGGCAACTGACTTAAAAATCAATCGATAGAGGGCGCCTAGACGATCCGGCTCTCGCCCTTGCCCCAGTACGCGTCCCGGATCAGCCGCTTGTAGAGCTTGCCCGTCGGGTGCCTCGGCAGCTCGGCCATGAAGTCGATCCGCCGGGGCGACTTCACGTGGCTGAGGTTGGCGCGGGCGAAGGCCATCAGTTCGACGGCCAGGGCGTCGCGGTCCTCGGCCTGGTCCATCGGCTGGATGACCGCCACGACCTTCTCGCCCATCTCCTCGCAGGGTGCGCCGACCACGGCGGCGTCGGCGACCTTGGGGTGGGTGATCAGCAGGTTCTCGATCTCCTGCGGATAGATGTTCACCCCGCCCGAGATGATCATGAAGCTCTTGCGGTCGGTCAGGTAGAGGTAGCCCTCCTCGTCCGCCCAACCGACATCGCCCAGGGTGGTCCAGCCGTGCTTGTTGTAGCTCTCGGCGGTCTTGTCGGGGGCGTTGTGGTAGTTCACCGCCGGGCCGTTGGCGAAATAGACCGCGCCCTCGGTGCGCGGCGGGACGGGGTCTCCGGCGTCGTCGCAGATGCGCAGCTCGCCCAGCACCGCCTGGCCGACGCTGCCCTTGTGGGCCAGCCAGTTCTCGGAATTGATCCAGCAGAAGCCGTTGCCCTCGGTGCCAGCGTAGTACTCGTAGATCACCGGGCCCCACCAGGCGATCATCTGCTCCTTGACCGGTACGGGGCAGGGGGCGGCGGCGTGGACCGCCGACTTCATGCTCGAGACGTCGTATTTCGCGCGGACCTCCTCGGGCAGCTTCAGCATCCGCACGAAATGGGTCGGGACGAACTGGCCGCAATTGACCTTGTGCTGCTCGATCAGGGCCAGGGCGGCCTCGGGCTCGAACTTTTCCATCACGATCACCGTGCCGCCCAGCTTGTGGACGGTCATGCACCAGCGCAGCGGGGCGGCGTGGTAGAGCGGGGCGGGTGAGATGTAGACGCTGTCGCCGCTGAAGCCGAACAGGCCCTGGGCCATCATCTGCAAGGCGTTGGGCGCGTCGATCGGGCCGCCGTTCAGGGCCGGCTTCACGCCCTTGGGGCGGCCGGTGGTGCCCGACGAATAGAGCATGTCCGAGCCGGCGGTCTCGTCGGCGATCGGCGTGGTCGGCTCGGGTGCGCGGGCCTCCTCGAAGTCGGCATAGGCGCCCTGGGCGCCGCCGACCGCGAACAGGGTCAGGTCCGGGACCAGGCGGGCCACCTCGTCGATCAGCGGCCCCATGGCGACGGAGGTGACGAATACCTTCGCCCCGCAGTCTTTCAGGATGTACTCGACCTCCGCTGCCGTGAGTTTGGTCGAGACGCAGACGAAGTACAGCCCCGCCCGCTGCGCCGCCCAGGCGACCTCGAAGAAGCGGGCGTTGTTCTCCATCAGGATGGCGATGACGTCGCCTTGGGCCAAGCCCAGAGACCGGAAAAGGTGCGCCCCCTGGTTCGAGCGCGCGTCCAGTTGGGCGTAGGTCACGACCTCGCCCGAACCGGCCATGATGTAGGCCGGCTTGTCGCCTTGGGATTGGGCGTGGAGGTAGGGGTGCATCTCGATACCTCTGCGTCTGGGGCTTAGGCGGGGACGGGCGCGCGGGCGGCTTCGCGGATCATGTCGCTGGCCTTCTCGGCGATCATGATGGTGGGGGCGTTGGTGTTGCCCGAGACCAGGCGCGGCATGACCGAGGCGTCGACGACCCGCAGGCCCTTGACCCCGCGCACACGCAGCTGCGGGTCGACCACGGCCATCGGCCCGTGGCCCATCTGGCAGGTGCCGACCGGGTGGTAGATCGTCGAGCCGCTCATCCGCGCATAGCCCAGCAGTTGCTCGTCGGTGGCGAACTCGCCGCCCGGATTGATCTCGCTGTCGACATAGGGCGACAGGGCCGGGGCCTGGCCGATCTTGCGGGCCCACTTCAGGCCGGCGACGGCGACCTCCTGGTCCAGCGGATCGGCCAGATAGTTGGCGAAGATGGTCGGATAGACGCTCGGATCGGCCGACTTGATACGGATGTGGCCACGGCTTTCGGGGCGCAGCTGGCAGGGGGCGATGGTCAGGCCGGGAGCGTCCTCCAGCTCCATCTTCTGCTCGTTGACCAGCTTATCCAGGTCCATGGTCGCGGGCAGGATGTGGAACTGGATGTCGGGGCCGGAGAGATCCGGGCGCGACTTGCAGAACGCCGCGATATGCGCCGCCGACAAGGTTAGCAGGCCCTTGCGCTGGAACAGATACCGCAGGGCTTCGCCGGCCAGGCGGCCGCCCTTGGACTGTTCATTGACCGAGACGACGCCGGCCTTCAGCCGATAGCGCACGCTCATGACGTAGTGGTCCTGCAGGTTCTCGCCGACGCCGGGCAGGTCGTGCACCACGTGGACGCCATTGCGGATCAGGAGCTCGGCGGGACCCACGCCCGACAACTGCAACAGCTGCGGCGAGTTGATTGCGCCGCCCGCCAGGATCACCTCGCCGCGCGCCTTGGCAACGCGCTTGACGCCGTTCTGGGTGAACTCGACGCCGACGGCGCGCTTGCCCTCGAACAGCACCTTGCCGGCCAGGGCGTTGGTCTCGACCTGGAGGTTCGGACGGTTCATCGCCGGATGCAGATAGGCCACCGCCGCCGAGCAGCGTTGGCCGTTCTTGACCGTCAGCTGGTAGTAGGTCGCGCCTTCCTGAGACGAGCCGTTGACGTCGTCGTTGCGCGGGATGCCGGCCTGCTCGCAGGCCTCGATCACCGCGTCCGAGACCGGGTGCTTGGTGGTGACATCCGAGACGTTCAGCGGGCCGCCCGTGGCGTGCCAGTCGCAGCCGCCGCGCTCCTGGTGCTCGGCGCGGCGGAAGTAGGGGGCGACGTCGTCCCAGCCCCATCCCTCGCAGCCCAGCTGCCGCCAGCCGTCATAGTCGGCGTGCTGGCCGCGGACGTAGAGCAGACCGTTGATCGAGGACGAGCCGCCCAGCACCTTGCCGCGCGGCCAGACGTGGGTGCGGCCGCCCGTGCCGGGGTCGGGCTCGGTGGTGTAGAGCCAGTTGACCTTGGGATCCTTCAAGGTCGAGGAGTAGCCGACCGGGATGTGGATCATCAGGTTCGAAGCGAACTGGCCAAGGTTCTTGGTGGGGCGATCATCGCCTCCGGCCTCCAGCAGCACGACCTTGAACTTGCCGCCCTCGGACAGCCTGGCCGCCAGCACGCAGCCGGCCGAGCCCGCGCCCACGATGACGTAGTCGGCCTCGATGATCCCGGTCATCGTTTCTCTCCCTTCGGCCTCCGCGTGTGACCCGCGTGATCGCCGTTCAGTTTGGAGCATGCGCGCACCTTTCCCGATCGCGCAAGTTGCCGTCGCGGCGCCGTTCCTCCGTCGCGTTTCCGGGTTATCGTCGGCTCAACGAACAGTGGTCTTGGGAGAGCCGCGCGATGGACCTGATCAGCCAGACGGTGGTGGACGGCATTGCCGGCCCCGGTGCGCCCCCGACCTATCCGACGCTGAGCGGCGTCGACCTCGCCGACATCTTCCGCTTCACCAGCGGCCAGCCCTGGGCCGACTTCGCGCGGATGCGGAAAGAGGCGCCGGTCATGTGGCACGGCGAGCCGTTCAACGGTCCCGGCTTCTGGGCGCTGACCAAGTACGAAGACGTCCAGCGCGTGAACGGCGACCCGGCGACCTTCTCGTCCCAGCGCGGCGGCATCTTGATGTCGATGGGCCCGCCGGACAAACGTCACGCCCTGCTGTTCCGGGCGTCGATGGACACCATGATCAATCTCGACGCGCCGCATCACCTGCAGCTGCGTCGCGAGCACATGCCGTACTTCACGCCGGCCTATCTGCGTGGCCTGACCGAGCGGGTGCGGGCCGAGGTGACCCGGCTGCTCGACGCGATGGAGCCGCTGCTGGCGGACGGCGCCGAGATCGACATGGTCGAGCACTTCTCCTCGATCCTGCCGCTGTTCACCCTGTGCGAGATCCTGGGCGTGCCGCCCGAGGACCGGCAGAAGTTCCTCGGCTGGATGCACTACCTCGAGCGCGCCCAGGACCTAGCCGTCCAGAACGCCGCCGCCCCGATCGCCCCGACCCTGGAGCTGATGCAGTTCGTCCAGGACTTCAACAACGGCGTCGAGGAGATGTTCGAGTACGGCCGCCGGATGCTGCTGAAGCGTCGCGAGGACCCGAAGGAGGACCTGATGACCGCGATAGCGCGCGCTCAAGTGGACGGGGCGCTCCTAGCGGATGAATACCTCGACGGCTCGTGGCTGCTGATCGTGTTCGCCGGCAACGACACCACCCGCAACACCCTGTCAGGCGCGATGAAGCTGCTGACCGAGTTCCCGGATCAGAAGCAGAAGCTGATCGACGATCCCTCGCTGCTGGGCGGTGCGGTGGACGAATTCATCCGCATGGTCAGCCCGGTGATCTATATGCGCCGCACGGCTACGGCCGATGTCGAGGTCGACGGCCAGCTGATCCG
This sequence comes from Caulobacter sp. GW821-FHT12D05, assembly GCF_058807295.1. Taxonomy (NCBI): domain Bacteria; kingdom Pseudomonadati; phylum Pseudomonadota; class Alphaproteobacteria; order Caulobacterales; family Caulobacteraceae; genus Caulobacter; species Caulobacter sp. GW821-FHT12D05. Next base: position 835,371 of record NZ_JBXAQO010000002.1, on the reverse strand, counting down.
CGAGGGCGAGAAGGTCGTCATGTACTACGGCGCGGCCAACCGCGATCCGGAGATGTTCCCCGATCCCGACACGCTGGACGTCACCCGCGCCAACGCCGGCAAGCACATCGCCTTCGGCTACGGCCCCCACACCTGCATCGGCAAGCGCGTGGCGCAGATCCAGCTGGAGGAGGCCTACCGCCAGGTCCTGGCGCGGTTCCCGGATCTGAAGTGGACGGGGAGCATCGAGATCGCGCCGAACAACTTCGTGCACGCGATCAGCAAGCTGGGTGTGAAGCGCGGGTAAGGCGGTTGCGGCATATTCATACGCGTGTTTGACTGCCTGCAAATCACGAGGAAGCCCCCATGTCGCAGCCCACCTTCGAGACCATCCTGTACGACGTCGAGGACGGCATCGCGACGATCACCCTGAACCGTCCGGAGCGGATGAATGCCTTCACCGCCCGGATGATGAAGGACATGATCGAGGTGTTCGACATCACCGACGCCGATGACACGGTGAAGGCCGTGATCATCACTGGCGCGGGCCGGGCGTTCTGCGCCGGGGCCGACCTGGGTGGCGGCGGCGGCACCTTCGATCGCAGCTCGCCCCAGGCCGTCGAGCGCGAGGAGGGCAAGGTCGGCGACGTCTATCGTGACGGCGGCGGCCGCGTGACCTTGCGGATGTACGACAGCCTCAAACCCATCATCGGCGCGATCAACGGCGCGGCGGTCGGGGTGGGCGTGACCATGCAGCTGCCGATGGACATCCGCCTGGCCTCGACCGAGGCCAAGTTCGGCTTCGTCTTCGCCCGTCGGGGCATCAATCCCGAGGCGGCTTCGTCCTGGTTCCTGCCGCGGCTGGTCGGCCTGCAGACGGCGCTGGAGTGGTGCTACACCGGCCGGGTGTTCCCGGCGTCCGAGGCGCTGGAGAAGGGTCTCGTACGCTCGCTGCACGCCCCGGACGACCTGCTGCCCGCCGCCCGCGCCCTGGCTCGCGAGATCGCCGACAACACCGCGCCGGTCTCGGTGGCCCTGACCCGCCAGCTGCTGTGGCGCATGGCTGGCGCGGACCATCCGATGGAAGCCCACAAGGCCGACAGCCGGGCCATCCAGTCGCGCGGCGCGTCCGGCGACGCCAAGGAGGGCGTGACCTCGTTCCTGGAGAAGCGCAATCCCGTCTATCCGAACAAGGTCTCGACCGACGTGCCGGACATCTGGCCGGAGTGGGAAGAGCCGGAATTCCGGTGAACTTGTCGCGGGCGCCGCTCACGGCTCGTTAAGCACGATCTGCTCTTGTCGATCGGATGAATGACGCCGCGCGGACATCGCCGTTCGAAGAGCCGGAGGCCCCCAAGGCCGCGCCGCGCTCGCGTTCGGCCCTGCTCAAGCGCCTGGCCGACGTGGTGTGCCTGCCGACCAGCCGGATCAACGCCTTCGAGCGCTCGATGACCGCCGACCTGCTGGTCGAGATGCTGCGCGACGCCAATGTCACCGAGCGTGAGAAGGTCGCCCGCCGCCTGGCCATGCTGACCGAGATGCCGGGCGTGCTGGCGCGCCTGCTGTTGCGTGACGAGCTGCCCGTGGCCCGCGCCCTGCTGGTCGAGGCCGAGAAGCTGTCGGACGCCGACCTGATCGCCTGCCTCTACCAGTCGACCACCGATCACCGACGGCTGATCGCCCAGCGGCGCGGCGTCAGCGAAGTGGTCGCCGACGCCCTGATCGACATGGGCGAGCCGCCGGTCATCGAGACGCTGTTGCGCAACGAACTGGTCAAGTTCAGCCACCAGGGCGTCGAGAACATCGTCGCCGCCACGCGCGACAACCAATACCTGATCCCGCTGCTGCTGCGTCGGGCCGAGCTGCGCCCCAGCCACGCCTACGTGATGTTCTGGTGGGCTGACGCCGAGGCGCGCAAGACCATCCTCCAGCGCTTCGCCGTGTCGCGCGAGATCCTGCAGGACGCCGTCGGCGACGTCTTCGCCCTGGCCTCGGCCGAGGGCTGGCAGGACCCGCTGTCGCGCAAGGCGCTGCAGTTCATCGAGCGCCGCCAGCGCAACCGCGCGGCCATCGCCAAGAGCCCCTATGGCAGCCTGGACGAGGCGGTCGCCGCCGGCGAGGCCGGCATCACCCGCGAGATCGCCGAGGAGATTTCGTACCTGTCGGGCCTCAAGCCGATGACCGGCGCCAAGATCTTCACCGATCCGGGCGGCGAGCCCCTGGCCATCCTGTGCAAGGCCACCGGCCTGCCGCGCAACAACGTGCGTCTGTTGTGGCGCGGCTTACGGCGTCAGGACGTTGACCGCAGCGGCGCCATCGACCACGCGCTGGAACGCGTCCTGACCGTCTACGACATGGTCGCCGTCGACCGCGCTCAGACCGTGCTGCGTTACTGGAACTGGTCGCTGACCTCGGCCCTGACCCCGGCTCTGCTGAAGGCCATCCGCGAGGGCGACGAGGCCGCCGTCGACGAATACTCGGCCCCGCAGCGCGCCGCGATGCTAGCGCTGTCTCGGGATTTCGGCCGTTAGAGCCCGAGAGGGGCTCTAACTCCCAATATTTGGAGCGCGCTTTGCGGGCGAAACCGCGCACACTTTCGCCCAGCGCGCTCTAAATCCGGAATATCGTTGGTTTTTCGGGGCGGCTACTTGTGGCCGCTCAGGAACTCAACCTCACTTACTTGCCACCTGGCTGGTTGAGTCGGTTGGGCGAACACTGAATTATTACGGACAATCTCTTACAAACCCCGTATTGCCCGCCGCTTGCAACTTTTGTATGCAGCCCTCGACTGGTTAGTGAATCAGTCGTGTAAAAAGATTGGCTTACGGGCGAGGCCTTATGGAAGATCAATCCGACCTGATCGAGATGACGGCGGGCATCGTCTCCGCCTATGTCGGCAACAACGTGGTTTCGACCGCCGACCTGCCAGCTCTGATCAAGCAAGTTCATGCCGCGCTGGCCAATGTCGGTGCTCCGGCGGCCGAGCCGGCGCCGGCTCCCAAGGAGCCCGCGGTTCCGGTCAAGAAGTCGATCACGCCCGACTTCCTCGTGTGCCTGGAAGACGGTCGCAAGTTCAAGTCGCTGAAGCGCCACCTGCGCACCAAGTACGACATGACCCCCGAGGACTACCGCGCCAAGTGGAACCTGCCCAAGGATTACCCGATGGTGGCTCCGAACTACGCCGAGGCGCGTTCGAACCTGGCCAAGCAGATGGGCCTGGGCCAAGGCGGCCGTAAGCCGGCGCGCAAGGCGAAATAGTCGAGTCGGAACAAAAGCTTGGCCTTTAGCGGCCTTGCCAGACCCCAGCGCCCGCCGTCCGAACCCGGACGGCGGGCGTTGTCTTTGGCGGTTGACTCAATATGGGAATCTTGTCGCGCGACATGTTTTTCACTTGCCGCCGATTCGTTCCTTAAGCGATAGTGAATCGAAGTGATTCCAATAGCTTGTTAAGGACTCTGAAGATGTCCGCGCAATTGAGCGCATCCGCTACGGCGGCCCGCGCTCATCAGGAGATGTTCGCCTATTGGGCGTCCCTCCGCCGGGGGGCGAGCCTCCCTGCGCGCGTCGACCTGCATCCTTCGAGCATGAAGCGGCTGCTGCCGACGGTGTCGTTGATCGACGTCGTCAGGGGCGAGACTCGCGACTACCGCCTGCGTCTGGCCGGCACGGGCCTGTACGGCGTCTATGGCCGCGAGATCACCGGCCGCAAGCTGGACGACGTCTACAACACCGCCGCCGGCGACTACTGGCGCAAGGAGCTGGACAAGGTCGTCGACGAGCGCCGTCCGGGCGTCGGCGTCCACAGCCTGGCCTGGCGCGGCTCGCCGCACATGTCGATCCTGTGGCTGCGCCTGCCGCTGGCCACCAACGGCAAGGACGTCGACATGATCCTCGGCTACGACGCCGTGGTCGGCGCCGCCGCCGAAGGCATCTCGGGCATCCGGGCGGCCTAAGGCCACCCGTCCCAGAAATCCCTACAGCTCAGCTTGCCCCTCGGGCGAACCCCCTTAAGGTCCGCTGCTTCCAAGGGGCAGACTTCGAGACGGCGTGACTGGGGACCGGGACGTTCTGAGCTTCATCCGCGAACACATCCGGTCGGTGTGGGCGCTGGAGCTGTTGCTCAAGCTGAAGGCCGATCCCGAGCGGTGCTGGACGGCCGACGAGCTGGTCGAGTCCATGCGCGCCAGCCATGCCCTGGTCGACGGCAATCTGGACGCCCTGATGGGCGCCGGCCTGGTGGTTCCCGACGACGCCGGCTGTTTCCGTTATCGCCCGGCCGCGCCGGCCCTGGGCAAGCTGTGCGACGAACTGGAAGAGACCTATCGCGTTCGTCCCGTGACCGTGATCCGCTGGATCTCGGCGCCGGCCGAGCGGCTGCAGTCGCTGGCCGACGCCTTTAAATTCCGGGGAGGGGGCAAATGACGCCCGCGGTCGTCTACGGCCTGTGCCTGCTGGCCAGCCTGCTATGCGCGGGGCTGTTGTTTCGCGCCTGGGCCAAGGCTCGCACGCGCCTGCTGCTCTGGACCGCGGTGTCGTTCGGCTTCATGGCGCTGAACAACCTGCTGCTGGTCGTCGACCTCGTGCTGCTGCCCACCCAGGTGCAGCTGTGGTGGCCGCGCCAGATCGCTCTGGCGCTGGCGATCGGCGTGCTGATCTACGCCTTCATCTGGGAGGTCGACCAATGAGCGGCCAGGAGGGCCTGATCGCCGGGGGCTTGAGCGCCGGCTTCCTGGTGCTGGCGGCGTTCTTCCTGCGCTTCTGGGGGCGCACGCGCGATGGCCTGTTCCTGGCCTTCTCGGCGGCCTTCGCGCTGATGGCGGTGAACCAGGCGCTGCCGGTGGTGCTGCACATCCCGCAGGAGGACCGCGGCGGGATCTATCTGATCCGCCTGGCGGCCTTCGTGCTGATCATCGTGGCGGTGGTGGCCAAGAACCTGAAGCGCGACCCGGAGGGCTAGCCCTCCAGGAAAGCTTCCGCTTCGCGGCGCGAGGGCATCGACGGCGCGGCGCCGGCCTTCTGCACCGACAGGGCGGCCGCGCCATTGGCCAGCTCGACGGCTTCGCGCAGGTCCATGCCCGAGGCCAGGGCGGCGGCCAGGCTGCCGCAGAAGCAGTCGCCGGCCCCGACGGTGTCGACCGCCTTGACCTTCTTGCCCTCGACCAAGAAGGCCTCGTCCCGGCGCACGGCGGCGACGCCGGCCGAGCCCAGGGTGACGATGATCGTCTGGTCCGGGCGGCTCATCAGCTTGCGGGCGGCGACCGAGACGTCCTCCAGCCGGACCGGTTCGCGGTCCAGCTTGGCGTAGGTCGCCAGCTCGGTCTGGTTCAGGATCAGGATGTCGGTCAGCGGGAACAGCGCCGCGCCCTGGGGCAGGGCGGGGGCGGCGTTCAGCACGCGCAGCGCACCCTTGGCCGCGCCGGTGCGGAACAGGGTCTCGATGGCGGTCGCCGGGGTCTCCAGCTGGCACAGCAGCACGCGCTGGCCCTCCAGCGGGGTCGAGCCGACCTGCTGCGGGGTGACCAGGGCGTTGGCCCCGGCTGTGACGACGATCATGTTCTCGGCGTTGTTGGCCACCCAGACGTGGGCCTGGCCGGTCGGGACGCCGGAGAGTTCCATGACGTCGGCGACCTGCACGCCGTAGCCGGCCAGGCTGGCCTTGAGGCTCTTGCCAGAGTCGTCGCCGCCGACCGCGCCCATCAGGCGGGTGGCCGCGCCCATGCGGGCCGCCGCGACCGCCTGGTTGGCGCCCTTGCCGCCCAGGAACAGCTCCAGCGAGGTGCCGGCCACCGTCTCGCCCGGGCGAGGCAGGTCATCGACCCGCGCCACGGCGTCCAGGTTGATCGAGCCGAGAACGAAAACAGTCATGGTGCAGGTCTTCTAGAAGGTCGTTATCCGCCGCCGCCGCGCTGGAAGCTCTCGACGAGGCTGCCTGCGACGAGTCGCCAGCCGTCCACTAGCACGAAGAAGATCAATTTGAACGGCAGGCTGATCGCCGCCGGCGGAAGCATCATCATGCCCATGCTCATCAGCACGCTGGCCACCACCAGGTCGATGACCAGGAACGGGATGAACAGCAGGAAGCCGATCTCGAAGGCGCGCTTCAGTTCCGAGATCATGAAGGCCGGCGTCACCACCTGCATCGGCAGGTCCTGGGCGGCCTGGGTCTTAGGAGCCTTGGACAGGCGGACGAACAGGGCCAGGTCCTCGCGGTCGACCTGGCGCAGCATGAACTGCTTCACCGGCCCGCTGGCCTGGTCGAAGGCTTCCGGCAGTTCGATCTGGTGGTCCAGCAGCGGCTTGATGCCGGCGTCATAGGACTTCTCGAAGGTCGGGCCCATGACGATGGCGGTCAGGAACAGGGCCAAGCTGATAATCACCGGGTTGGGCGGACTCTGCTGGATGCCGATGGCGGTGCGCAGCAGGCCCAGCACCACCACGATCCGCACGAACGAGGTGGTCATGATCACGATCGACGGGGCCAGCGACAGCACTGTCATCAGGCCGACCAGCTGGACGACCCGGTCGGTCAGGCCCGCGCCCGAGCCCAGGTTGATGTTCACCGCCGACTGGGCGAGCGCCGCGGCCGGCATCACCGCGCAGGCGATGGCGGCCAGCACCGAGATGACCGCGGCGCGCCGCACGTCCTCGGCCTTGGCGCCCGTCACGGACTTGATCAGGTCGCGGATCATCAGACCACGGGCTCCGGGGCGGGGACGGTTTCGGCGGGCTTTGTCGGTTGCGGAGAAGGGATCCAGTCCAGCAGCTTGCCGTCGCCCAGCAGCACCATGCGCTCCTGGCCGTCCAGGCTGACGATGACCAGGCGGCGGGTGGGGTCCAGGGCCAGGCTCTCGACGATGCGCAGGCGGCGCTCCTGGCGCGCGGCGATCGCGCGGCCGATAGCGTCGGGCCCGTACTTGCGCAGCGCCCACGCGGCCAGGCCGATCAGGCCCAGGGTGACCGCCAGCGCCGCCAGGGCGCGAATGAATTCGACGATATCGAGCATGAGCCGCCCAAAAGCGAGACAACTTGGCGCAGGCAAATCGTGCCTACGACCCTGGTGTGCCTGAGGGTTCTTAATGCCGAATTAACCCTGTTTCTTCACCATGATCGCCATGGGTCCGGATGACATTCCCCTTTTCGGCATGCTCAAGAGCCGCCTCGGTTATCTGACCGAGCGCCAGAAGCTTGTCGCCCAGAACGTGGCCAACGCCGACACGCCGGGGTACCGCCCCAGCGACCTGAAGGCGTTCAGCTTCCAGGCCTCGCTGATGAACCAGAGCGCCGGCTCGGCCTATCGTGGCGGCCCGGTGGCGCCGACCAACGGCGTGGCCATGATGGCGACCTCGGCCTCGCACATGGCGCCGGCCAAGGCCCCCAGCGCCTGGCGCGAGACGGCCGGTCCGGACTCGGAAACGACCCTCGACGGCAACTCGGTCTCGCTGGAAGACCAGATGCTCAAGATGACCGACGCGCGCATGAACTACGACGCGGCGATCAGCTTCTACCAGAAGTCCATGAACATGCTGCGCCAGGCGGCGCGCAAGCCGAACGGCTAGGGGACTAAGCAATGCCCGAGATCAAATCCAACTCGCTGGCGACCATGGCCGTGGCCTCGTCGGCCCTGCGCGCCCAGCAGGGCCGCATGCGCGTCATCGCGGAAAACATCGCCAACGCCAACTCCACCGCGCGCACCGCCGGCGGCGACCCCTATCGTCGCCAGATCCCGGTGTTCAAGCCGACCCAGGTGCAGGGCGCCGAGGGCGTGCAGATGCTGCGCGTCGATCCCGACCAGTCGGACTTCAAGAGCGAATACGATCCCGGCAACCCGGCCGCCGACGCCAAGGGCTACGTCAAGACGCCCAACGTCAACACGCTGGTCGAGGCGCTGGACATGAAGGAGGCGCAGCGCGCCTACGAAGCCAACCTCAACGTCATCGAGACGGCGCGCTCCATGGAAGCGCGCACCCTCGACATCCTGAAGAAGTAGGGGTTAGGTCATGATCACCGCGCTCGCCGCCGCCAAGGCCTATGCTTCGCAAGGCGCCATGGGCGTCGGTTCGATCGGCTCGCTGGGCGGGACCGACAAGGCCAAGGGCATGGACTTCGGCGACATGCTGAAGTCGGCCATGGACGGCGCGACCAAGGCCTCCAAGGTCGCCGAACACAAGATCGCCGACCAGGTGGCCGGCAAGGCCGAACTGGTCGACGTGGTCACGGCCATCAGCTCGGCGGAAGCCAGCCTGGAAACCGTGATGGCCGTGCGGGATCAGGTGATCTCGGCGTATCAAGAAATCATGCGGATGCCGATCTAAGGGGCCGGCGCCAAGCGGTAGTGGCTGACGCCCCACTCGGCCCCGTCCCGATCGCCGAACAGGCCCGCGGTGGCCAGGAAGAAACGCCGCCAGCGACGCGCCCACAGACGGGCCTCGGCGCCGTAGACCTCGCGCATCAGGCCCATCACCTCGTCCTCGTGCCGATCGAAATTGGCCAGCCAGTCGTTGGCCGTCCGCGCATAGTGGGCGCCGCTCCAGCGCCAGTCGGCCTCCACCTCGAACAGGTCCGGATACTGGCGCATCAGGCCGTGGCTAGGCATCAGGCCGCCCGTGAAGAAGTGCTGGGCGATGAAGTCGGAGCGGTCCTCGACCTCGAACCGATAGGGCGCCGAGCGGTGGGCGAACACGTGGACAAAGGCGCGTCCCTCGGGCGTCAGCCAGCCGCGCATTCGCGTCAGCAGGGCGCGCCAGTTGGCCATGTGCTCGAACATCTCGACCGAGACGATGCGGTCGTAGGTCGACGGGGCCTGGAACGCGTTCATGTCGGCCGTGACGACCGTCAGGTTGCCCAGCCCCATCAGCTTGGCTTCTCGATCGATGAAGGCCTTCTGGCCGCTTGAATTCGACACGGCCGTGATCCGTGAACTGGGATAGGCGCAGGCCATCCACAACGACAGCGAGCCCCAGCCGCAGCCCAGCTCCAGCACCGACTGGCCGTCGGCCAGCCCGGCGTTCTGGCAGGTGCGAACCAGGGCGGCGTCCTCGGCCTCGGCCAGGGTGCTGTCGGGCGTCTCGTAGTAGCCGCTCGAATATTTCAGCCGCGGACCCAGGACGCGCTCGAAGAAGCGCGGCGGCAGTTCGTAGTGCTGGGTGTTGGCCGCCGCGACGTGCTCGGCCACGGGGCGCTGGGCCATCATCTCCGCGAACCGCACCTCGGCGTCGGTGGGCGTCGTGGCCAGCTGTCGGCGGGCGTTGGCCACCAGGGCGGCGATCGCCGGTCGGGCGACGAAGTCGGGAAAAGGCGCGTCCTGCAGGCGGTTTATCGATGCGGTCAGAAGGCTCATGCGGAACGTCCCGTGGTGGCTTCCTGTACAGGTACGCCAGCACGCGGGCGGTGGATGGAGGTCGCAAAAAGAAAGGCCGCGCCTCGGGGGAGGACGCGGCCCAGTTCGCTTCAGGGGGAGAAAGAAAACGCTACGCTTACAGAACTGAGCGCTCAGATACGCGGGCGCCTACAAATGCAGGAAGGTCTTGGCGACCGCGAACAGGCCGCCCCAGACGATCGCGTTCAGCACCGAGGCCAGCAGCACCGCGAAGCCCAGGGGCCATTGGCGGGGCGCGCGGCGGGCGGGGCGCGGATCGAACGTACGGGCTTGCGTGGCGACGGTCATGAAGACGCTCCTTGAACCTGTCCCTCATGGTCGAGATTGACTCGGCCTGTGCGAACCTGACGACCTGTCGCGCGCCGCCTTGTCGCACCCTTCATTCGAGTCAACGCTCGGAGGCGGCGAAAGGTTGATTCTCCCCGCCCGGAGCCCCCATGAGCGCCATCGTCCTCGACCAGGTCAGCAAAACGTACGGCGGCCAGACGGTGCTGCATGAAACCTCGCTCGAGATCGCCAAGGGCCGCTTCGTCGCCCTGGTCGGCGGCTCGGGCGCGGGCAAGACCACGCTGCTGAAGCTGATGAACGGCCTGTCGACGCCCAGCGCCGGGCGGGTGCTGATCGACGGCGAGGACATCGCCAGGCGGCCGGGGCCGGAGCTGCGGCGGGGGATCGGCTACGTCTTCCAGGAGATCGGCCTCTTTCCGCACATGACCGTGGCCCAGAACATCGGCGTGACGCCGGACTTGCTGGGCTGGTCGGCCGACGAGATTGCCGCGCGGGTCGACGAACTGCTCGACCTGGTGGCCCTGCCGCGCGCGGTCGCCGGCCGCGCGCCGTCGCAGCTGTCGGGCGGCCAGCGCCAGCGGGTGGGCGTGGCGCGGGCCCTGGCGGCGCGGCCCTCGATCCTCTTGATGGACGAGCCGTTCGGGGCGCTGGATCCGGTGACGCGCGTCGCCCTGGCCGACGATGTCCGAGCGCTGCACGACCAACTGGGTCTGACCACCGTGATGGTCACCCACGACGTCGGCGAGGCCCTGCTGCTGGCCGACGAGGTGGTGGTGATGGCCGACGGCTGGGCGTTGGCCTATGCGCCGCCTCGGGAGCTGCTGGCGGGGCATCCCGACCCCGTGGTCGCCGACCTGATCGCCTCGCCCAAGAAGCAGGCCGAGCGCCTGGCGGAGCTGGCCCGTGGCTGATCGGCTTTCCTCTGCACTCGCGGTCTTGCCCGAACGCCTGGGCTGGCACGTGACCCTGTCGGCCTCGGCGCTCGCGCTGGGTCTGGCCATCGCCTTGCCGCTGGGCATCGCCGCCGCGCGCAACCCACGTCTGAAGTGGATCGCCCTGGGCGGCGCCGGTCTTGTCCAGACCATTCCGAGCCTGGCCTTGCTGGCGCTGTTCTATCCGGTGCTGCTGCTGCTCTCGGGCCTGGCCGTGAAGGTGCTGGGTCACGGCTTCCCGGCGCTGGGTTTTCTGCCGTCGTTGCTGGCCCTCACCCTCTATTCGATGCTGCCGATCCTGCGGAACGCGGCGGCGGGCGTCTCCGGGATCGATCCCGCCGTGGTCGAGGCCGCGCGGGGCGTGGGCATGACCGACCGCCAGCGGCTGTGGCGCGTCGAGCTGCCGTTGGCCGCGCCGGTGATCATGGCCGGCGTGCGCACCGCCGCCGTCTGGACGATCGGGGCGGCGACCCTCTCGACCCCCGTCGGCCAGACCTCGCTGGGCGACTACATCTTCTCCGGCTTGCAGACCGAGGACTGGGTGGCGGTGCTGGTCGGCTGCGCGGCTTCGGCGGGCCTGGCGCTGATCGTCGACGGTCTGCTGGGGCTGATCGAGGGCGGCGTAGCGCGGCGGGACGGCAAGCGGCTTTGGGCCGGCGGCGTGGGCCTGGCGATCGGCCTCCTGGCGGCGTTGGGGCCGCTGGTGGTCCCGCACGACAAGCCCGCCTACGTCATCGGGGCCAAGAACTTCTCCGAGCAGTACATCCTGGCCGAGCTGATGGCCGGCAAGCTGGAGGGGCAGGGCGCCAGCGTCCAGCGCCGCGTGAACCTGGGCTCGGCGGTCGCCTACCGCGCCCTCGCGAGCGGCGAGATCGACGCCTATGTCGACTATTCCGGCACCCTGTGGGCCAACGTCCTGAACCGCACGGACAATCCTGGTCGGCAGGCGGTGCTGGAGGGTCTGCGCACCGAACTGAAGGCCCGCGACGGCGTGGTGCTGCTGGGCTCGCTAGGCTTCGAAAACGCCTATGCCCTGGCCATGCGCCGCGACCGCGCGGAGCAGCTGGGCGTGAAGACCCTCGCCGATCTCGCGACCAAGGCCCCGCAGCTGACCATCGGCGGCGACCTGGAGTTCTTCTCGCGGCCGGAATGGGCGGCGGTGGTGAAGGCCTATGGTCTGGAGTTCAAGTCCAAGCGCCAGTTCCAGCCGACCTTCATGTACCGGGCGCTGGAGAGCCGCGAGGCAGACGTGATCTCGGCGTTCTCGTCGGACGGGCGGATCGCGGCGGACGACCTGGTGCTGCTGGGCGATCCCAAGGGGGCTCTGCCGCCCTACGACGCGGTGATCCTGGTCTCGCCGAAGCGGGCAGGGGATCGGCGGCTGCTCGACGCCCTGACGCCGCTCTCCGGCAGCATCGACGTCAAGGCGATGCAGGCGGCCAACTACGCGGTCGATCGCGACACCGGCAAGAAGAGCCCCGCCGAGGCGGCGGGGCTGCTGCGCTAGAGGATCCCCGGCAGGTCCAGGCCCTTCTCGCGCGCGCAGTCGAGGGCGATGTCGTAGCCGGCGTCGGCGTGGCGCATGACGCCGCTGGCCGGGTCGTTCCACAGCACCCGCGCGATGCGCTTGGCGGCGGCCTCGGTGCCGTCGCAGACGATCACCATCCCCGCATGCTGCGAGAAGCCCATGCCGACCCCGCCGCCGTGGTGCAGCGACACCCAGGTCGCGCCCGAGGCGGTGTTGAGCAGGGCGTTCAGCAGCGGCCAGTCCGACACCGCGTCCGAGCCGTCCTGCATCGCCTCGGTCTCCCGGTTGGGCGAGGCGACCGAGCCGCTATCGAGGTGGTCGCGGCCGATGACGATCGGGGCCTTCAGCTCGCCACTGGCGACCATCGCGTTGAAGGCCAGGCCCAGGCGGTGACGGTCGCCCAGACCCACCCAGCAGATGCGCGCCGGCAGGCCTTGGAACTTGATCTTCCGGCCGGCCATGTCGAGCCAGTTGTGCAGGTGCGGATTGTCCGGGATCAGCTCCTTCACCTTGGCGTCGGTCTTGGCGATGTCCTCGGGGTCTCCCGACAGCGCCGCCCAGCGGAACGGACCGATGCCCCGGCAGAACAGCGGGCGGATATAGGCCGGCACGAAGCCTGGGAAATCGAAGGCGTTGGCGACGCCTTCCTCCAGCGCCATCTGGCGGATGTTGTTGCCGTAGTCGACGGTCGGGACGCCGGCGGCCTGGAAGTCCAGCATGGCCTGGACGTGGACGGCCATCGCGGCGCGTGCGGCCTTGTCGACCGAGGCAGGGTCACGCTCCTTGGCGTCGGCCCACTGGTCCAGACTCCAGCCGGCCGGCAGGTAGCCGTTGATCGGGTCGTGGGCGCTGGTCTGGTCGGTCAGCAGGTCGGGGCGGACGCCGCGCTTGTAGAGGTCCGGCAGCAGCTCGGCGGCGTTGCCCAACAGGCCGACCGAGATCGGGGTCTTGGCGGCGTTGGCTTCCTCGATCCAGGCCAGGGCCTCGTCGACGCTGTCGGTGGACTTGTCGAGATAGCCGGTGCGCAGGCGCATCTCGATCCGCGAGGGCTGGCACTCGATGGCCAGGCACGAGGCCCCGGCCATCACCGCGGCCAGCGGCTGGGCCCCGCCCATGCCGCCCAGGCCCGCGGTCAGCAGCCATTTGCCCGACAGGTCGCCGGCATAGTGCTGGCGGCCCATCTCGACGAAGGTCTCGTAGGTGCCCTGCACGATGCCCTGGGCGCCGATATAGATCCACGAGCCGGCGGTCATCTGGCCGTACATGGCCAGGCCCTTCTTATCGAGCTCGTTGAAGTGCTCCCAGTTGGCCCAGCGGGGCACCAGGTTGGAGTTGGCGATCAACACGCGCGGGGCGTCGGCATGGGTGCGGAAGACACCGACCGGCTTGCCGGACTGGACCAACAGCGTCTGGTCGTCCTCGAGCCGGCGCAGGGTCTCGACGATCTTGTCGAAGCTCTCCCAGTCGCGGGCCGCGCGGCCGATGCCGCCATAGACCACCAGCTCCTCCGGACGCTCGGCGACGTCGGGGTGCAGGTTGTTCATCAACATCCGCAGCGGGGCTTCGGTCAGCCACGACTTGGCGGAGAGCTCGGTCCCGGTGGCGGGGCGGATGACGCGGGTGTTGTCGCGGCGGGTCATTGGGCTCTCGCGAACTGGAGGCAGGCGGAAAGGACGTCTTCGAGCACTGCACGCAGCGGCTCGGCGCGGTCGGCGTGGAAGGGCGTGGGCCAGGTGTCTTCGGTCGGAGCTTCGGCCGGGTCGTCCATGTAGCCCCGGCAGGCCAGCTCCATCTGGATGGCGTGGACGCCCGTGCTTGGCTGGCCATAGTGGCGTGTGGTCCAGCCGCCCTTGAAGCGGCCGTTGGTGACGCGCGAACGGCCCGAGGCGTCGCAGGCGGCCTCGACGGCGGCGGTCAGGGCGGCGTTGCAGGATGCGCCGCTGTTGGTGCCGAGATTGAACTGCGGCAGCTCGCCGTCGAACAGGCGCGGCACCCGCGAGCGGATCGAGTGGGCCTCGTACAGCACCACGGTCGGATGCAGGCCGCGCAGGCGGTCGATCTCCTCGCGCAGGGCGGCGTGGTAGGGCTCGAAATAGGTCGTCCGCCGGCGCTCAATCTCGGCCGCGTCAGGATCGCCATCACGATACAGCGGCTCGCCGTCGAAGGTGGTGGTCGGGCACAGCTCCGTCGTCGCCTGGCCCGGATAGAGCGAGGCGCCCGACGGATCGCGATTGACGTCGATGACGGTGCGCGAGATCGCCGTCCGCACGATCGTCGCGCCCATCCCCTCGGCGAAGGCGTAGAGCCGGTCGACCCACCAGTCGGCGTCCTTGCGGGCCAGCCAGGGGGAGACGAGGCCGGCCTCGATCTCGGCCGGGATTTCGGTCCCCGAGTGGGGCAGGCTGACGATCAGCGGGGCGTCGCCGCGTGTGACCTGGAGCCAGCTCACGCCGTGATTCCCGGCAGCTCACCGGCCGCTTCGATCACCGCGCCCGAGCGGACCAGGGCGTTGGCGGCCTCCATGTCCGGGTGGAAGTGGCGGTCGTCATCCAGGTGCGGGACCTCGGCGCGGGTCAGCTTGCGCACCGCCTCAAGCGCCGCGCTCGACCGCAGCGGCGCGTGGAAATCACACCCCTGCGCGGCCGCCAAGAGTTCGATGCCCAGCACCGCCATGGCGTTCTCGACCATGCCCAAGAGGCGCCGCGCGCCGTGGGCGGCCATCGACACGTGGTCTTCCTGGTTGGCCGAGGTCGGGATCGAGTCGACGCTGGCCGGATAGGCCTTCTGCTTGTTTTCCGAGACCAGGGCGGCGGCCGTGACCTGCGGGATCATGAAGCCCGAGTTCAGGCCCGGCTTCGGCGTCAGGAAGGCTGGCAGGCCCGACAGCGCGGGGTCGACCAGCATGGCGATGCGGCGCTCGGCGATCGAGCCGATCTCGCAGACCGCCAGGGCGATCATGTCGGCGGCGAAGGCCACCGGCTCGGCGTGGAAATTGCCGCCCGACAGCGCCTCGTCGGCTTCCGGGAAGATGAGGGGGTTGTCCGAGACGCCATTGGCCTCGGTGGCCAGGGTGCTCGCCGCCTGGCGCAGCACGTCCAGCGCCGCGCCCATCACCTGCGGCTGGCAACGCAGGCAATAGGGATCCTGGACGCGCTCGTCCTCCTTCAGGTGCGAGGCGCGGATCTCGGAGGTCGCCATCAGGCCGCGCAAAGCAGCGGCGGTCTCGATCTGGCCGGCGTGGCGGCGCAGGGCGTGGATGCGGGGATCGAACGGGGTGTCCGAGCCCTTGGCGGCTTCGGTCGAGAGTGCGCCGGTGACCAGAGCCGACTGGAACAGGCGCTCGGCGTCGAACAGGCCCGCCAGGGCGTTGGCGGTCGAGAACTGGGTGCCGTTGAGCAGGGCCAGGCCCTCCTTGGGACCCAAGGTCAGGGGCTCCAGACCGGCCTTCTTCAGCGCCTTGGCGGCCGGCTTGCGCTCGCCGTCGACGAAGATCTCGCCGACCCCGATCATGGTCGCGGCCATGTGCGACAGCGGCGCCAGGTCGCCCGAAGCGCCGACCGAGCCCTGGCACGGGATCACCGGGATCAGGTCCTGGCGCAGCATCTCCTCCAGCATCCGCACGGTCTCGACCCGCACGCCCGAGGCGCCTTGCGCCAGGCTGGCCAGCTTCAGGGCCATCATCAGGCGGATCACCGGCACGGGCGAAGGCTCGCCGACGCCGGCCGCATGCGACAGGACGATGTTGCGCTGCAGGGTCTCGAGGTCGGCGTCGCCGATGCGGACGCTGGCCAGTTTCCCGAAGCCCGTATTGATGCCGTAGACCGGCTCGCCCTTGGCCAGGATGCGTTCGACGGCCGCTGCGCTTTCGGCGATCACCGGCCAGGCGTCCTCGGCCAGGGTCGCCGTCGCGCCGCGATAGATCGCCTTCCAGTCGGCCAGCGCCACGTCGCCGGGGTTCAGAACAAGCTTGGTCACTGGCCTCTCCACACGCGCGCATGGAGCGGGTTGAAGCCCATGCGATAGACAAGTTCGGCGGGACGCTCGACGTCCCAGATGGCGAGATCGCAGGCCTTGCCGGCCTCCAGCGTCCCGCAGGTGTGCAGCAGCCCCAGCGCTCGCGCGGCCTCGCGCGTCACGCCGGCCAGGCACTCCTCGACGGTCATCCGGAAGAGCGTGGCGGCCATGTTCATGACCAGCAGCGGCGAGGTCAGGGGCGAGGTGCCGGGGTTGCAGTCGGTGGCCAGGGCCATCGGCACGCCCGCTGCGCGCAGGGCCGCGATCGGCGGCGCCTTGTGCTCGCGGGTGAAGTAGTAGGCGCCGGGCAGCAGGGTCGCGACCGTGCCCGAGGTGGCCATGGCGGCGATGCCGGCTTCGTCGAGGTGTTCCAGGTGATCGGCCGACAGGGCGTCGAACTCGGCGGCCAGGGCGGCGCCCTGCAGGTTCGACAGCTGCTCGGCGTGCAGCTTCACCGGCAGGCCGTGGCTGCGCGCGGCCTCGAACACCCGGCGGATCTGGTCGGGCGAGAAGCCGATGCCCTCGCAGAAGCCGTCGACCGCATCGGCCAGGCCACGGGCGGCGATGGCGGGGATCATCTTCTCGCAGACGAGCGTGACGTAGCCGTCCTGGTCGTCGCGATATTCCGGCGGCAGGGCGTGGGCGCCCAGGAAGGTGGTGTTGATCCCGACGCGGCGGATTTCGGCGAGCGTCCGGGCGGCGCGCAGGCTCTTGATCTCGTCGTCCAGCGACAGGCCGTAGCCGGACTTGATCTCGACCGTGGTGACGCCCTCGGCGATCAGGGCGTCCAGGCGGGGCAGGGCGGTCTGGACCAGCTCGTCCTCGGACGCCGCGCGGGTGGCGCGCATGGTCGAGACGATGCCGCCGCCGGCCCGGGCGATTTCCTCGTAGGAGGCGCCGGCCAGGCGCAGCTCGAACTCGTGGGCGCGGTCGCCGGCGAAGACCAGGTGGGTGTGCGGATCGACTAGGCCGGGGGTGATCCAGCGGCTTTCGCAGTCGATCGTCTGGTCGGCTTCGAAGGCAGGCGCGTCATCGGCCGAACCAGCATAGACGATGCGACCGTCGCGGGCGGCGATCACGCCGTCCTCGACGATTCCGAGGCCCGGCCGCGTGGGGTCGAGGGTGGCCAGACGGCAAGTTATCCACAGGGTGTCGCAACGCATCCGGTCCGTCTCCCTCGCTTGCAGTCGGCTTCAATATGTATAGACATATTTGCGAACGATGAGGCTTGTCCAGTGACCGACGCGCAGAATCCTGAGTCCTCGACGGTGGTCTGGTGCGAGAGCGCCCTGCTGGCGGACGGCTGGGCGCGCGGCGTGAAGTTCACGATCACCGACGGCCGCATCGGGCGCATCGACACCGACACGTCGGCGGGTGACGCCCAGCGCCTGGGTCCCGCCCTGCCGGGTCTGGGCAATGTCCACAGCCACGCCTTCCAGCGCGCCATGGCGGGCCTGGCCGAGACGCGCGGCGAGACCGGCGACAACTTCTGGACCTGGCGCGAGGTCATGTACCGCTTCCTGGAGCGGCTGGACCCCGACATGGCCCAGGCCATCGCCGCCATGGGCCAGGTCGAGATGCTGGAGGGCGGCTTCACGCGGGTGGGCGAGTTCCACTACCTGCACCACGCGCCGGATGGCGGCGCGTACGACAACCCGGCCGAGATGGCCGCGCGGATGGCGGCGGCGGCCGAGGAGACCGGGATCGGCCTGACCCTGCTGCCGGTGTTCTACGCCCACTCCAACTTCGGCGGCCTGCCGCCTACCGATGGTCAGAAGCGCTTCATCCATGACGTTGACGGTTTCGCCCGGCTGGTCGAGGCTTGCCGCGAGATCGTCGCGCCTTTGCCCGAGGCGGTGGTCGGGATCGCGCCGCACAGCCTGCGCGCGGTGACCGGCGAGGAGCTGACCGCCATCCTGCCCCTGGCCGCCGGCGGGCCGATCCACATGCACGTGGCCGAACAGACGAAAGAGGTCGACGACTGCCTGGCCGCCACCGGCCAGCGTCCCGTCCGCTGGCTGATGAACCACACCGAGGTCGGCAAACAGTGGTGCCTGATCCACGCCACCCACATCAACGCCACCGAGACCGAGCGTCTGGCCAAGAGTGGCGCGACCGCCGGCCTGTGTCCGGTGACCGAGGCCAATCTGGGCGACGGCGTCTTCCCGACCCCGGACTACCTGTCGGCTGGCGGAGCTTTCGGAATCGGCACCGACTCCAACATCGTGATCGATGCGGCCCAGGAACTGCGGACCATGGAATACGCCCAGCGCCTGACCCGCCGGGCTCGCAACGTTCTGGCCGGCGGTTCGCGCCGCTCGACCGGCGGTGATCTGTGGCGCGCGGCGACGGTGGGTGGGGCGCAAGCCCTGGGCGTCGGCCGAGGCGGCCTGCGTCGCGGCGCGCCGGCGGACTTCATCACCCTGGACGCCAGCCACCCGAACCTGGTCGGCCGCTCGGGCGACACCCTAATTGACAGCCTGGTCTTCGCTGGCGGCGGCATCGACACCGTCTGGCGGCACGGCAAGCAGCTGGTCTCCGGCGGTCGCCACCATGCGCGCGAAGCCATCCAGGCCCGCTACGTCCAGACCCTGAAGGCCCTGCTGGCGTGACCGGACCGCTGCACCAGCGCATCCGTTCGGACATCGAGGCCCGCATCCGCTCAGGCGAATGGGCGCCCGGCCACAAGGCGCCGACCGAGGCTGAGCTGATGGATCAATACGGCTGCGCGCGCATGACGGTGAACAAGGCCATGACCGCCCTGGTCGAGGCCGGGCTGATCGTGCGCCGCAAGCGGGCCGGTTCGTTCGTGGCCCGGCCCAAGGTCCACGCGCCGGTGCTGAACATCCCCGACATCCAGTCCGAGATTGTCGCGCGCGGCGAGGCCTACGCCTTCCGCCTGCTGTCGCGCACGGTGCGGGCGGCCGACCGCGACAATCCCGAGGAGGTCGAACTGGCGGCCGGCGGCAAGCTCTTGGAGCTGGACGGCGTCCACGACGCCGGCGGGCGGCCCTTCGCCCTGGAGCGGCGCCTCGTCTCGCTGAGGGCCGCGCCGGAGATCGAGGCCGCTGACTTCGCCGAACATCCGCCCGGAGCCTGGTTGCTGGAGCACGTCACCTGGACCGAGGCCGAGAGCCGTATCGGCGCAATCAACGCCGACGCCGAGGACGCCCGCCTGCTGGCCCTGGACGAAGGCGCGGCCTGCCTGGTCGTCGACCGCCGCACCTGGCGCGAAGGCCAGCACGTTACCCGCGTCCGGCAGATCTTCCCCGGCGAGGCGTACGATCTCGTCGCGCGGTTCGGGCCGGGAGCTTAAGGGCGCGGTCCCTCTGGCGCGCGATGGCCGGGTCAGCTTAGCTCCCGCCCAAACCGGAGAGTCCCCATGGACCTGCACGCGATCGCCGTCCCGACCTACGCCCAGATGCTGAAGGGCCTGTCGAACCAGCTGACCAAGGCCGAGGCCTTCGCCGCCGACAACGGCCTGTCGCCGGACGACCTGATCACCGCCCGCCTGGCGCCGGACATGTTCCCGCTGTCGACGCAGGTGCGGTTCGTCTGCACCCAGGCCAGCGACATGCTGCGGCAGCTGACCGGTTCGGACTCGTTCACCCCGGCCGAGGACGCGACCGACTTCGACGGCCTGCGCGCCCAGCTGGCCGAAGCCGTGGCCAAGGTGCAGGCGACGCCCGCCTCGGCCTTCGACGGCGCAGCCGGCAAGGCGATCGAGCTGAAGATGCCCAACGGCATCGTCTTCGACATGACCGGCGAGCAGTTCCTGCGCGACTGGGCGCTGGCCCAGTTCTACTTCCACCTGACCACGGCCTACGCGATCCTGCGCCACAAGGGCGTGGCCTTGGGCAAGCCCGACTGGGTCTCGCACATGTTCGCCTACATCCGTCCGGGCACGCTGCCTGGAGGGTAAGGCTGGCCGGAGGTTGAGTCGGCTCGCAACCCCCTGACCTGGGGATGTCGGCCAGGGCGCCCTGGCCCGTAGAACGGCGTTCGGGGACAGTGAGCGACGCGTGGTGCGACGAGGGTCCCGCAAGGGACCCGTCATGGCCGAACCGACGCTTCGCGACTTCCAGTTCCTGATCCAGCTGGTCGACAGCGGCCTGATCCAGGCGACCTTCAAGTTCCTCGACCTGCGGCCGCTGCTCAAGAGCTTCGGCGTGCTGACACCCGATGTCGACGCGGCCCTGGCTCTGGTCGAGGCCAATCCGGCCCTGGTCAATATCGGCGTCCAGACCCTGAAGGAGGCCCTGACCAAGTGGCCGCTGGATACGCCGCTCAGCGTCGCCTTCGGCACGGGCGGCGGCGGCGGGACGGGCGGCGGCGCGGTCACCAACCCGATCGTGCTGACCGACGCCCAGATCAAGGACGCCTACAAGGCCCTGGCCGGCATCGCCTCGACCTCGTCCAAGGCGCTGTCGGAATATCTGACCGGCCCCAACGGCGAGAAGGTGGTCAACGCCTTCTATGCCGAGATGAAGCTGCTGGCCCAGCTGCAGGTCGACGTCACGGCCGGCAAGATCACCAAGGCCGCGTTCCTGGACAAGCTGATCAGCTTCTCGGCCGACACCTCGGCCCTGGCGCTGCAGGCGATGAACTTCTTCACCGGCAAGACGCCGACCCAGGCGGCGCTGAACGAACTGATCGACAGCGCCACCAACACCAGCGACCTGACCGACTTCGCCTACGCGATCTACAACACCGAGAACAAATACATCGAGTTCGCGGTCAACCAGGCCATGAGCGGCACGGGGGCGGTGACCTTCAAGACCGCCTACGACACGCTGACCTTCCGCGACGCGGCGGCCAAGATCTACGACGCCATCATCGGCAATACCAAGGCCCAGGCGGCCGGCGTCAATGTCGGCGCCGCGCTGGACTACATCGTGTCCCAGCAGAAGTATTTCGAGGCCTATGGCCACGACGCCCTGGGCGCCAAGGCGGCGGTGGCGGGCTTCCTGATGTCCAAGGGGCTGGAGGCCGGCGTCGGCGCCTATGCCGAGGCGGTGAAGGCGTTCCTGACCAAGGCCTATGACGGCACGGCGACCTACGGGACCGAGCTGGTGGGCGCGGCCAAGGCCGTGGCGCTGGTGGGGCAGGCGGTCGAGACCCACGACGCCGGCGCGATGACTTAGTCGGGCCCCTAGTCGGGCATCGTCTCGAACACGGTCACGCCCTCGGGCAGGACCACCCAGTCGGGCTTGTCGCGGCCGAACAGGGCCATGGTGGGCTGAAAGAGACCCGGGTCGTCGAGCGACCCGGCATAGATGGTGTGGGAGTCATGCAAGCCATGCTCCCCGCCAAAGACGAGGCCCCCGCAGTTCGGGCAGGAATTGCGGGTGGCCTCGCCACCTCGGAACGCGCGGCTGCGATACTGCCGCGCCGGACCGGTGATGGTCAGGGCCGAGGCCGGAAAGCCCATGAACGGAATGAAGCCGCTCCCCGACGCCTTGCGGCAATCGGCGCAGCAGCACACGCCCATGAAGGTCGGCGCGCGGTCAGCCTTCCAGCGCAGGGCGCCGCACAGGCATCCGCCTTTGAAGGGGGAGTCGGTCATGTCGGGAAGTAGAGCGCCGGCTCATCGGACCGGTCAATTCCTGGTAGCTGGAGGCGGACTTGAACCGCCGACCTGTGGGTTATGAATCCACCGCTCTAACCAACTGAGCTATCCAGCCGCACCAGAAGGCGCGGCTTATAGGCGAGAACCGCGCGGGATATCAAGCCGGCGGCGTCACTTCCCAAACACCAGGGTCAGCAGCAGGACCGCGCCGGCGATGAGGGCGACCGCCACGGCGGCGCGATGCAGGCGGGTCATGGTCCCCAGCGTGGGCGGCAGGCCCTTGTTCGAGCCCCACATCAGGTCGAGGTCCGGCGACGGGTGAAGGGTCGCTTCGGAGGTCTTCAGGCGTGGGTCGTCGGTCCGCTTGTCCTTGAGGGATTTGGCCCCCTGCCTCGCGGCCAGCCGGGAGGCTTCGCCCACGATGGCGGAGAGCAAGAGGACGACCAGGGCGACGATCTGGAGCCAGGACACGGCCTACTCCGAAACGATCGCGGCCGTCACCGCGCCCAGGGCCTTCACCGCATCGGCCGGAGCCAGCTTCACCTGCAGGCCGCGCTGGCCGCCGTTGAGGAAGACGTAGGGCTCGGCGAGGGCGGCTTCCTCCATCACCGTCGGCAGGCGCTTCTTCTGGCCGAAGGGGCTGACGCCGCCGACCTTGTAGCCGGTGATGCGTTCGGCGTCGGGGACAGGGGCCATGGCGGCCGACTTGCCCTTCAGGGCGGCGGCCAGCTTCTTCATGCTGACCTCCTTGTCCGAGGGCAGGATGGCGCAGGCGGGCTTGCCGTCCAGCATCACCACCAGGGTCTTGAGCACGCGGCTGGGGTCTTCGCCCAGCGCCTCGGCCGCTTGGAGACCGACGCGCTCGGATCCAGGGTCGTAGTCGTACGTATGCAGGTCGAACGCGACGCCGGCCTTGCTCAATGCGATCGTGGCGGGGGTGCTCTTGGACATGCTTCGGGTGATACCCAAGTGCGGTTCAGGTTGGAATACGGATAGCGGATGATCGATCGAAGGACCTTGCTGCGCGGCGCTTTCGGACTGGGCGCGGCCGGCCTGCTGCCCGAATGGGCGATGGCCAGCGAGGGAACGCGGTCGCCGGCGGCGCTGTCGGGCGACGAGATCAAGCTGACGGTCGGCCATACGATGGCGAAGATCGACGGCAAGGCGGGCCATGCCGTGACCGTCAATGGCTCGATCCCCGGGCCGCTGATCCGGCTGAAGGAAGGCCAGAACGTTCGGCTGTCGGTGACCAACAACTTGGATGAAGATAGTTCGATCCACTGGCATGGCTTGTTGGTGCCGTTCCAGATGGACGGCGTGCCGGGCGTCAGTTTCCCGGGGATCAAGCCAGGCGAGACCTTCACCTACGACTTCCCGGTGCGCCAGGCCGGCACCTACTGGTGGCACAGCCATTCGGGCCTGCAGGAGCAGGTCGGCCACTACGGCCCGATGATCATCGACCCGGCGGGCGAGGATCCTATTCCCTACGATCGCGAGCACGTGGTGGTGCTGTCGGACTGGAGCTTCCTGCATCCGCACGAGCTGTTCCGGAAGCTGAAGGTCAATGCCGGCCACTTCAACATGCAGAAGCAGACGGTGGGCGGCCTGCTGACGGGCCAGGACCAGTCGCTGAAGGACCGCGTCGCGTGGGGCAAGATGCGGATGGACCCCACCGACATCGCCGACGTCACGGGCTCGACCTACACCTATCTGATCAACGGCCAGGGGCCGGGCGACAACTGGACGGGGCTGTTCAAGCCCGGCGAGCGGGTGCGACTGCGGTTCATCAATTCCGCGGCGATGACGATCTTCAATGTCCGTATTCCGGGCCTTGGCCTGGAGGTCGTGGCGACCGACGGCCAGCCGGTGGTTCCCGTGGCGGTCGACGAGTTCCAGATCGCGCCAGCCGAGACTTACGACGTCATCGTGCGGCCCGTTGAGGACCAGGCCTTCACCCTGGTCGCCGAGGCCTCGGACCGTTCGGGTCTGGCGCGCGGGACCCTGGCGCCGCGCCCGGGCATGACCGCCGCCGTGCCGCCGCTGAGGAAGCGTCCCCTGGCGACGATGAAGGACATGGGCATGGGGAACATGCGCCATGGGATGGACATGCCGGGCATGGACATGTCGATGCGCTCGCAGAGCAACGCGCCGAACGTCCCGCTGACGCCGGGCGTCCAGACCATCTCGCCGATGCCGATGGACCGCATGGGGCAGGCGCCGCAGGGGCTGGAGGATGTCGGGCACAAGGTGCTGCGCTACGCCGATCTGGCCAACCTCGTCCCGGCTAAGGATACGCGTCCGCCCGGCCGGGAGATGGAGATCCATCTGACCGGCAACATGGAGCGCTTCATGTGGGCGTTCGACGGCGAGGCGTTCGGGCCGATCAAGAAGCCGATCGCCTTCCAGCGTGATGAGCGGGTGCGGGTGGTGCTGATCAACGACACCATGATGGCCCACCCGATCCACCTGCATGGCCACTTCTTCGAGCTGGTCAACGGCCAGAAGAACCAGCCGCTGAAGCACACGGTCAATGTCGCGCCCGGCGGCAAGGTCGCCTTCGACCTGACCGCCGACGAGCCCGGCGACTGGGCGTTCCACTGCCACCTGCTGCTGCACATGCACGCGGGGATGTTCAACGTCGTGACGGTGCGGCCGCTGTGATGGTCCAGCACGAGCATCACCACGCGCCGCCGCCAGCGATTGAGCAGCCCGCGCCGACGGCTGCAGGCGACCATGCCGCCGAGCGGTTCTACAGCCCGCAAGCCATGGCCGCCGCCCGCGCCCAGTTGATGAAGGAGCACGGCGGCGGCAGTTTCTGGACGGTCCGCGCCGACGTCCTCGAATACCGCTCGCGCAAGGGCGCCGACGGCCAGGCGTTCGAGGGCGAGGCCTGGTGGGGCAATGACGCCTCGAAGTGGGTCGTGAAGGCGCGCGGCGAACGCACCGACGGCGAGGGCTGGGAAACCGGCGAGGCCGAGCTGCTGAAGGCCTGGCCGGTCGGTCCCTATTTCGACCTGCAAGCTGGCGTCCGCTACGACCTGGCGCCGAAGGGGCGGTCCTACGCGACTGTCGGCTTCGAAGGCCTCGCGCCCTACTGGTTCGAGCTCCAGGGCGCGGCCTACCTCTCCGACCAGGGCAAGGTCTCGGCGCGGGGCGAGGCGTCCTACGACCTGCGCCTGAGCCAGAAGCTGATCCTGCAGCCGCGCCTTGAGGGCGACCTGGCCGAGGCCGGGGCGGGGCGGCTCGAGGGCGGCTTGCGGCTGCGCTACGAGATTACCCGCGAGTTCGCGCCCTATGTCGGGATCGTCCGGGAGCGGACCTTCGGGCCGCTGACGCCGCTGGGCGAGCGGGCGGGCAGCACGGCGGTGGTGGTGGGCGTCCGCGCCTGGCGTTGACGCCCTATCGATACGGATAGCTTGCCGGGAGCGCGGCTGAGGCCCAACATCCGTTTGACCCGCCAGCAGAGTGGGCAAACCGAGGGAGCCAGGCTTGATGTCGACCGCGATCGATTTCGACCGCATGCATACGTTGGGCGACGTCGCCCGCTACCATGCGGAGGTGCGGCCCGGCGACGTGGCGTTCGTTTTCGAGGGACGAGAGACCAGCTTCGAGCAGTTCGACCGCCATGCGAACCAGGTCGCCAACGCCCTGATCGCGGCGGGGCTGGGGACGGGCGACCGGGTCGCCTATGTCGGCAAGAACAGCGATCACTATTTCCAGCTGCTGCTGGGCGCGGCCAAGGCCGGGGTGGTGACCACGCCGATCGGCTGGCGGCTGGCGTCGGCCGAGGTCGCCTACATCGTCGCCGACAGCGAGGCCAAGATGGTCTTCGTCGGTCCTGAGCTGATCGCCCATGTCGATGCGGTTGGTGCGGCGCTGAGCCAACGACCGGTGGTCATCGCCATGGAAGCGGAAGGCGCGGGCGAGCACCTGACCTTCGAGGCCTGGCGCGACGCCCAGTCGGGCGCCGATCCGCACAAGCCGATCGAGACCTCGGACATCGCCATCCAGCTCTACACCTCGGGCACCACGGGGCGGCCCAAGGGCGCGATGCTGACCCATGACAACCTGCTGGGCATGCGGCGCGAGGCCTCCAAGAACCCGATGGCCTGGAACCAGTGGGGGCCGGACGACGTCAGCCTGGTCGCCATGCCGGTGGCCCATATCGGCGGCACCGGCTGGGGCCTGGTCGGCCTGATGAACGGCGCCAAGGGCGTGGTGGCGCGGGAGTTCGATCCGTTCAAGGTGCTGGACTTCATCGAGAAGGACCGGGTCTCGAAGATGTTCATGGTGCCGGCGGCGTTGCAGATCGTGGTGCGCCAGCCTCGGGCGCGCGAGATCGACTATTCGCGGCTCTCCCACATCCTCTATGGCGCCGCGCCCATCCCGCTGGACCTGCTGCGCGAATGCATGGAGGTGTTCGGCTGCGGCTTCGTCCAGCAGTACGGCATGACCGAGACGACCGGCACGGTGGTCTATCTGCCGCCCGAGGACCACGACCCGGCCGGCAACAAGCGCATGCGCGCGGCGGGCCTGCCGATGCCTGGTGTCGAGATCAAGGTCATGGACGCCGAGGGAAACAGCGTGGCGACGGGCGCCGTGGGCGAGATCGCCATCCGCTCGGGCTCGAACATGGCCGGCTACTGGAAACTGGACGACGCTACCGCCAAGACCGTCGACGCCGACGGCTGGCTGCGCACCGGCGACGCCGGCTACCTGGACGAGGACGGCTATCTGTTCATCCACGACCGGGTGAAGGACATGATCATCTCGGGCGGCGAGAACATCTATCCCGCCGAGGTCGAGAGCGCGGTGTACGGCCACCCGCACGTGGCCGAGGTGGCGGTGATCGGCGTGCCCGACGAGAAGTGGGGCGAGGCGGTGAAGGCGGTGGTGGCGGCTAAGCCGGGGGTTACGCCGGACGCGGCGGATATCATCGCGTTCGCGCGGACGCGGATCGCGGGGTTCAAGGTTCCGAAGAGCGTGGATTTCGTGGAGGCGTTGCCGCGGAATGCTTCGGGGAAGATCCTGCGGCGGGAGTTGCGGGCGCCGTACTGGGAGGGGCGTGAGCGGCAGGTCAATTAGATCTAGATCCTCCCCCTAGCGGAGGAGGTGTCGCCGCAGGCGACGGAGGGGGAAGAGGCAGGCTCAGCAGCACTTCCCCCTCCGGCCTTCGGCCGCCTCCCCCGCTAGGGGGAGGGTCTGATGTGTCGGTCGCTGCCTCTCCCTACTCGACGAAAGCTTCAACCGTCTCCCGCGTCCCCACGAGAAACGCATCCGCGACCAGCGCCAACGGCCGCACGTCCACCTCGGATCGCCCCTCGGCGACCAGCCCCGCGAACCGGTCGTAAAGCCCCGGATACTCCCGGTTCTCCCCAACCTCCACGGCCACCCCGTCGATCGTCAACTCCGCCCCGCCCAGCGACAGCTTCAGCACCCCGTCATCCGTCCACGCCGTGATGTCCCAAGTCTGCGGCCCCGTCTGCAGGAAGTCCAAGTCAGCGCTAATCTCCGCCCCGCCCAAGGTGGTCATCTCCACCCGCCCCGCGATCGGCGACTGCACGTTCTCCGGCACCTGCAGCCTTGCATCCGTCACGAACACCTCGGCCGGCATGATCTCCGTCAGGATCGACAGCGCGTTGATGGCCGGATCGAAGACGCCCATGCCGCCGGCCTGCCAGATCCAGGTCTGGCCGGGGTGCCAGCGGCGGACGTCCTCGCGCCATTCGATGGAGAGCTTGCGGACCTGGCGCGAGGCCAGCCAGGCCTTGGCTCGCGGCACGCCGGCGGCGAAGCGCGAGTGCCAGCTGGTGAACAGCACCACGCCGTGCTCGCGCGCCACGGCGGCAAGTTCGGCGACTTCGCTGACCGTGGCGCCCGGCGGCTTTTCCAGGAACACGTGCTTCCCGGCGCGTAAGGCCGACAAGGCCGTTTCGCGGCGCGCCTGGGGCGGGGTGCAGAGGGCGACCGCGTCCAGCGCCGGGCCGTCCTTCAGCATGGCCTCGATGTCGTGGAAGACCGGGATGCCGCCCAGGTCGGGCTTGCTGCGGCTGGCGGCGGCGACCAGGTCGAAGCGCGGGTCCGCGGCGATGGCGGGGATGTGCTGGTCATGGGCGATCTTGCCCACGCCGACGAGGCCGATCCGGATCACGCGTGCTTCCTCCCACTGTATGTCGTGCTAATTATATTATAAATGGAGCAGCGCAAGGCGGCGGGCAAAAAAAGAGCGTCACCCGGAGGCGACGCTCTTGAAGAGGGAAGAGACATAGATGAGCCCGGCGGGACAGGGGTAGGCTAGATCCCGCCCGACCCGCCTACTTCGCCGCCGGGGATACCGGCAGGCTCCGGGCCGCCAGGGTGACCTGGGCGGTGGAGGGGAGGGCCCGGGACGAGGATCCCAGGGCGATGTCGTACTGGCCGGCCGCGATCGACCAGCCGTGGGCCTTGCCGTCCCAGGTCGCCAGCAGGCGCGGGTCGACCGTGACGGTCACGCGCTGCGTCGCGCCGGGGGCCAGGGAGACCTTCTTGAAGCCGGCCAGGCGCTTGGGCGCCTCCCAGCCGCCGGCCTTGGGGCCGACGTACACTTGCGGGACGTCCTTGCCGGCGCGGGCGCCGACGTTCTTGACGTCGAAGCTGACTGTGACCTTGTCGCCGGCGGCCGTGGCCGTCAGGTTCGAATAGGCGAACTTGGTGTAGGACAGGCCGTAGCCGAACGGGAACAGCGGCTCGATCTTCTTGAGATCGTACCACTTGTAGCCGACGGCGGCGCCTTCGATGTCGTAGTCGGCATCAAACAGCTCGCCCTCGGCCTTGCCGACGCCGTCCAGCTTGGGACGCGGCAGGTCGGCCACGCTCTTGGGGAAGCTGACGGGCAGGCGGCCCGTGGCGTCGATCTCGCCGGACAGGACGCGGGCGATGGCCTCGCCGCCGGCGGTGCCCGGGAACCAGGCCTCGACCACGGCGCCCACCTTGTCCAGCCACGGCATGACCACCGGGCCGCCGGTCAGCAGCACCACGACGGTCTTCTTGTTGGCCGAGGCCACCGCGTCGATCGTGGCGTCCTGGGCCTTGGGCAGGTTCAGGTCCTGGACATCCCAGGACTCGGTGGTCCACTGGTCGGCGAAGACCAAAGCCAGCTCGCTTTGCGCGGCCAGCTTGGCGGCGCGCGCGGGGTCCGTGCCGTCGTCGTAAGTGATCTTGGCGTTGGGATAGCGGGCCTGTAGCGCCTTCAGCGGCGAGGACGGATAGTAGATCACCGGACCCGGCCAGGTGGCGGGCTCCAGGCCCTTCACCGCGCGGCCGCCGGCCGGATAGACCTGCGACGAGCCGCCGCCCGACAGCACGCCGACATCGGCATGGCCGCCG
Organism: Caulobacter sp. GW821-FHT12D05; assembly: GCF_058807295.1. NCBI lineage: Bacteria > Pseudomonadati > Pseudomonadota > Alphaproteobacteria > Caulobacterales > Caulobacteraceae > Caulobacter > Caulobacter sp. GW821-FHT12D05. The sequence goes on along the minus strand of NZ_JBXAQO010000002.1, from coordinate 806,320 downwards.
ATCACCGCGATGGTCTTGGCGGTCTTGGCCAGGGGCAGCAGGTCGCCGTCGTTCTTCAGCAGGACGATGCCTTCCTCAGCGTCGGCCTGGGTGATCTTGGCGTGGGCGGCAAGGGTGGCGGCCGGCAGGTCGTGACCCTTGGGCTGGGTCACCGGATGGTCGACCGCGCCGCTGGCGAACAGGGCGCGCAGCACCCGGCGCGCCATGTCGTCGATGCGGGCCTGGCTGACCTTGCCGCTGGCCAGATCGGCCTTCAGCGGCGCGCCGAAGAAGGGCTCCTTGTCGAAGGCTTCGCCGGCGGACTCCTGGTCGAGGCCGGCGTTGGCGGCCTTGGCCGACGAGTGGTCGGCGCCCCAGTCCGACATCACGTAGCCCTTGTACCCCCAGTCCTTCTTCAGGACGGTGTTCAGCAGCCAGTCGTTCTCGCAGGCCCACTCGGTGTTGACGCGGTTGTAGGCGCACATCACCGAGTGCGGGTCCGACTGCTCGATGGCGAACTGGAAGGCCAGCAGGTCCGACGTACGAGCCGCGGCGTCGCTGATGTTGCTGCTGACCACGAAGCGGCCGGTTTCCTGGCCGTTCAGGGCGTAGTGCTTGATCGTCGAGATGATGTGGTTGGACTGGATGCCCTTGATCTGGGCGGCGACCATGACGCCGGCCAGCAGCGGGTCTTCGCCGCCATATTCGAAGTTCCGGCCGTTGCGCGGCTCGCGCATCAGGTTCACGCCGCCGGCCAGCTGGACGTTGAAACCCGAGTCGCGGGCCTCCTTGCCGATCATCGCGCCGCCCTTGAAGGCCAGCTCGGGGTTCCAGGTGGCGGTGGTGGCCATGCCCGAGGGCAGGGCGGTGCGCGCGCGCAGGTCCTGGTGGCTGCCTTGGGTCGCCACGCCGACGCCGGCGTCGGTCTGCCACTGGCCGGGAATGCCCAGGCGCGGCACGCCCGCCACGTAGCCAGCCGAGGCCTCCAGCGAGTCCTTGTGGCGCGTGTACTTCGGCTTCATGTCCGAACCGAAGTAGCCGAAGATAACCGTGAACTTCTCGTCGTTGGTCATCGCCTTCAGCGCCAGATCGGTGCGGGCGTCGGCCGAGAGCTTGGTGTTCATCCACGGATGGGCGGGCTTGGCGGCGGCCGGCTTCTTGGCGACTTCAGCCAGGGCCGGGGCGACGGTCAGCGCGGACGCCGAGGCGCCGATCAGCAGGGCGAGCGAAAGGCCCCGCCAAGTCGCCAGCGAAGTCGTCTGGGTCATGTTTCCTCCGTGGTCTCGTTCTTGCGCCCCGCGCGGCGCTGCGGCCACGTCGGGAAGGGGATTAGGGTCGTCTCCGAGGCGGCGGACCGTCTCGGGCGGGACCGGTGGACTCGCGCACCACCAGCGAGTGCTGCGCGAGGAAAGGGGTGTTGGTCTTGCCGGCGCCCTCGTTGGCGCTCCAGGCGGCGAAGGTCTGCATCGCGCGCAGGGCCATCTGGTCGAACGGCTGGCGAATGGTGGTCAGGGTCGGCCAGATGACGCCGGCGATCGGCGCATCGTCGAAGCCCACGACGGACAGGTCGTCGGGGATCCGCAGGCCTCGGCGCTGGGCCTCCATGCAGGTGGCGGCGGCCATGTCGTCATTGGCGGCGAAGATCGCGGTCGGCGGGTCCTCGATATCGAGGAGGGCCTTGGCCGCGTCGATGCCGGTCTTGAAGGTGAACTCGCCCTGCACGATCAGCTCGGGCGACGGACGCGGCAGGCCCCGGGCGGCATAGGCCTCGAAGAAGCCGTTGCGGCGGTGGGTGCTGGCGGCGTGGTCGGGGTGGCCGGCGATGTGGCCGATGCGGGTGTGGCCCAACGAGAACAGGTGCTCGACCACCTCGCGCGCGGCGGCGCGGTCGTCCATGCCGATGGCCGGGAAGTGCGGGTCGGGCGTGGTCGGCGTGATCATCACGCAGCGCACGTCCAGCTCGCGCATCAGCTCCTTCATGGGGCCAAAGTCGCACTCGGGCGGCAGCAGGATCATCTCGCGGATGCCGCTGTCGGTGACGAAGGCGCGGACGCGGTCGGCCCAGCCGGGGATGGGGCCTTCGGACAGGTCGACCGACAGGTGGCGGCCGGTCTCGACACAGGCCAGCAGCAGGGCGTGGTGGACGCGGGTGTGGTAGCCGCCCGACGGATCGCCCATCAGCACGCCCACCGAGCCGGAACCCTGCGAGCGCAGGCTGCGGGCCACGGCGCTGGGTTGGTAGCCCAGGTCGGACATGGCCATGCGGACGCGATCGCGCGTCTTGGCGCTGACACTGTCGTGATCGTTGAGAACGCGGGAGACGGTCTTGGGCGAAACGCCCGCCCGCTCGGCCACGTCGTTGATCGTCGTCATCGGTCCCCGTACCCGCTCTAACGCCAAGCTTCCCCGGCGCACCCCATCAGCCAATGGCGGCGCCCGCAAGGCGGCAAGCAACCAAACGAATAGTCCATGTTGTCCTGTCTGTCATGTCGTCAGGACAAAAATGGGTCAAAAAGAGTCGACTGACAGGACAAATTTAGGACATTTCACGGGGCAAATGCGCCAATTTCCTGGGTTGTGACATATCTGTTGTGCCCGTTTGCGTGACAGGGCGGCAATGTTGCGAAGTAACCGGTGTCTATTTGAAAAAGTCGAATGAAAACAATGTTCATGGTGTCTTCGATTTAACGGATGCAGCGGGAGTTGCGTTCTAAAGCTACGCCCAGGGTTGTGCTGCGACACCCCGAAAACCCTTGTCCCGCAGGAATGACAACGTTGACATTTTTGTTGACTTGGCCGGGACATCTGACGAATGTGACATCGTTCGATGAAGGCGCGGGGCTGGAATCGGATGAACGGGCGCCGGGGCCGCCGAGGGTTTTGGACAATCGCCAGACAGCGGTTGGACAAGGCCAGCAAAGCCTCAAACGTCTTTCGACAGCCGCCGTCAGAGCGGCGGCGCGAGAGGCGGGCAGGCGGCCAATAAGAACGACTTATTTTGGGGAGCGAGAATTGTCACAGGAAGCAAGGACAGCCGTGCTCAAGCGCGGCCTGACGTTGGCGCTTGTCGCCGGCGCATCACAGCTGGCCCTGGCCACCGGGGCCTTCGCCCAGGACGCCAACGCCAACGACGCGACGGTCGAGGAAATCGTCGTCACCGGCGTTCGCGGGTCTCAGATCAAATCGGTGGACGTCAAGCGCCGCGAGGCCTCGATCGTCGACGCCATCTCGGCGGAAGACATCGGCAAGCTGCCGGACGTCACCATCGCCGACTCGCTGCAGCGCATCTCGGGCGTCCAGATCCAGCGCGACGCCGGTGAAGGCAAGACCGTCAACATCCGCGGCCTGCGCCAGGTCATCACTCTGCTGAACGGCGAACAGTATCTCAGCGCCGGCAACATGGGCTCGGCCCAGCCGGACCTGCTGGACGTGCCGTCGCAGCTGATGAACCAGGTGCTGGTCTACAAGTCGACCAACCCGAACAACGCCCTGTCGGGCATCTCGGGCACCATCGACCTGCGCACCCGCCGTCCGTTCCAGTTCGGCGAAGGCCTGACCTTCACGGGCGCGGCCGAAGCCCAGCGCGGCGACCGCACCAAGAAGGACGACTACCTGCTGAACGGCGTCGTCAACTGGCGCAACGACCGGGTCGGCCTGATGGTCGGCGCGGCCGCCAGCAAGTCGAACCTGGGCAACAACTACTCGGGCACCGTCGGCCTGTCGGGCAACAACGATTGGGGCGGCGGCTTCTCGCAAAGCTACATCTCGCCCCACGGCTACGAGAGCTTCAACCGCGTGGTCGAGCGTAAGCGCCTCGGCATCAACGCCGCGTTCGAGGCCGACCTGGGCGAAGGCTTCACCCTGATCGCCGAGGGCTTCTACGCCAAGCTCGACGAATACAACCGCGCCGTCGGCATCAACATCTCCAACCGCTGGGACGGCGGCGCCTTCGGCACCTGGAACAAGCCGACCGTGTCGAGCCCGGTGGGCATCGGCAACTGGGTGGCCGTCGACGAGTACGACATCAACGCTTGGTGGGTGAACAGCTTCACCGTCAACCGCACGACCAAGTCCAAGACCAAGAACTTCAACCTGGGCCTGGACTACGACAACGGCGGTCCGTTCACCTTCGAAGCCCGCGCCATCCGCGCCGACGGCGATCGTCTCAGCATGAACGGCCAGGCCCAGGGCGACCTGAGTAACTGGCGCTATGCCGACGGCCGCTTCAACCTGTTCCGCGACCCGGCCGACCGCACGCGCGGCACGTTCTATCCGAAGGCGATCTGCGACAAGTTCGCCGCCTCGCGTCGCACGAACGCCGTCACCGGCAGCGCCGGCGGCTGCTATCTGGATCCGAACCCGCAGGGTTACGGCGCTAACCCGCAGCTGCACTACAACATCAGCGGCGATCACCCGGTGTGGAGCGGCTTCGACCGTCCGCTGGCCGGCGGCCTGGGCGCGGGTAAGTCCCTCAAGGACTACATGGCGAACAAGGACAGCTACGCCATCGGCGCCTTCTCGTCGGAAGGCAACAACGAAGTCAATTCGGACATGAACGTGTTCCGCGCTGACGGTCACTACAAGTTCGACGACAAGCTGCTGGGCTTCATCACCAAGGTCGACGCGGGCGTTCGCCAGAGCAAGCGCACGGTCGAGGTCGAGCAGTTCCACCTGTTCTCGGGCTTCTACGGCGGCACGCCGGGCGCGGTGCAGGCCAACGGCTCGCCCGTTCCGGCCGGCGGCTGCGAGGCCCAGTGGAAGGCCATCGACGTCGTCATGAACCAGAACCAGTGCCAGGCGGGCGAGTTCGTGCCCGATCCGGTCACGGGCAAGCCGGTCTTCCAGGGCTATACGGTCAATGCGCCGACCGGCCTGTCGACCTATAACAACGTGCAGTGGGTCGACGACCTGGGCGGCATCACCAGCGGCATCCCCGGCTTCTGGGCCATCGATCCGCACGACTTCGACGACGCGGAAGCCTTCCACAAGAAGGTGTTCGGCGGCGCCATCCGCGTGCAGGTCCCCGGCCAGACCTACGACGTCCGCCTGAACGAGCAGAGCGCCTATGGCGTGATGAACTTCGAGGCTGGCGGCCTGTCGGGTAACTTCGGCCTGCGCGTCATCGAGACCGAACTGACCGTCAAGCAGAACCTGACCGGCGACACCCGCAACTACGGCGACACCAACGCCGACGCGGGCGACCAGGTCACCCGTCGCAAGTACACCGACTGGCTGCCCTCGCTGAACGCCAGCTACGACTTCAACGACAAGCTGAAGTTCCGCTTCGCCTACTCCAAGACGATGCAGCCGCTCGACCTGGGCAACTACGGCGGCGGTCTGAAGATCAACACCGCCGACTGCGGCGCGGCCCTGCCGAACGTCCGCTGCGTCACCAGCGCGGAATCGTCGGGCAACCCGATGCTGAACCCGTGGCGGTCGACGAACTTCGACGGCGCCATCGAGTACTATGTCGGCCGCGCCTCGATGTTCAACATCTCTGCCTTCAAGCTGAAGATCGACAGCTTCGTCACCAACGGCGTCACCACCGGCCGCTTCCCCGACCAGGACGGCGTCATCCGCCGCACGGTCAATGTCACCCTGCCGATCCAAGGCGACGGTGGCTCGGTGAAGGGCGTCGAAGTGGGCGCCAAGCTGGCGGTCAGCGACTTCATCGACAATGCCGGCTTCTTCTCGAACTTCGGTGTGGACACCAACTACACCTACTCGCCGAGCAACGAGTCGCGCACCGGTCTGGACGGCGAAGAGCTGCCCTTCCAGGACAACTCCAAGCACCAGTTCAACCTGATCGGCTGGTACCAGAACGACAAGCTGCAGGCGCGCGTCGCCTACAACTATCGTACGGACCGCCTGGCCGAGGTGATGAGCAACAACATCCCGATCTACCAGGACAGCACGGGCTATGTGGACGTGAACGTCAGCTACAACGTTCGCGACAACATCACCGTCTACTTCAACGGTTCGAACGTGACCGGCGAGATCGAGGATTACTACGCTCGCTTCGCCAAGGGTAAGACCCAGTACATCCGCCAGAACGAGTTCGAGCCCCGCTACACGCTGGGTGTCCGCGCTCGCTGGTAATAGCCACCCTCTAACCTCCTGCGGCCGCCGTGGAATCCCCACGGCGGCTTTCTTTTTTTGAGAGCCCAGCTGTCCGGCTCACGCGCGAGCCGATAGCCTGGAGCCCAACCGGACAAAGAGCCGGGAGTCGGGAGTAAGGCGATGCAGGACAAGCGTATCCGCAAGCTGGTGATCGTGGGCGGGGGCACCGCCGGGTGGATGGCGGCCGCGGCGCTGCGGCGGCACTTCCAGGGCGGCCCGATCGAGATCACCCTGGTCGAAAGCTCCGAGATCGGCACGATCGGCGTGGGCGAGGCGACCATCCCCACCATCCGCGGTTTCTACCAGCAGCTGGGCCTGACCGACATCGAGGTGATGCGGGCCACGGGCGCGACCTGCAAGTTGGGCATCCGCTTCAACGACTGGGTCCGCGAGGGCCAGTCGTTCATCCATCCGTTCGGCCTGTTCGGTCAGGACCTGCGGGGGATCAGCTTCCATCACTATTGGCGCAAGCTGGCCCAGGCCGGCGAGCCGACCGACATCGCCGACTACTCGCTGGGCGCCTCGCTGGCGGCGGCGGGCAAGTTCATGGCCCCGTCGCGCAACCCGCCCTCGACCCTGTCGATCTTCGACTGGGCCCTGCATTTCGACGCGGCCCTGTTCGCCCAGCTGATGCGCCGGGTGGCCGAGGACAACGGCGTGCGCCGCATCGACGCCAAGATCACCAAGGTCAATCTGCGCCCCGAGGACGGCCACGTCGTCTCGCTGGACCTGCACACCGGCGAGACGGTGGAGGGCGAGCTCTTCATCGACTGCTCGGGCTTCCGGGGCCTGCTGATCGAGGAGGCCCTCCAGACCGGCTACGAGCACTGGAACGACGTGCTGCTGTGCGACCGCGCCTATGCGGTGCAGAGCGAAGGCGTCGGTGACCCAATGCCCTACACCGACGTCACCGCCCAAAGCGCCGGCTGGCGCTGGCGCATTCCGCTGCAGCACCGCTACGGCAACGGCTATGTCTATTCCTCGCGCCACATCAGCGACGAGGACGCCCTGGCTGAGCTGAAGGCGGCGATCCCCGATCCGCTGCTGCACGAACCCCGCCAGATCCGCTTCAACCCCGGTCGCCGCAAGCAGGTCTGGAACAAGAACGTCATCGCCCTGGGCCTGGCGTCCGGCTTCCTGGAGCCGCTGGAGAGCACCTCGATCGCCCTGATCGAGACCGGCATCGAGAAGATCAAGATGCTGTTCCCGGACAAGGACTTCGCCCCAGCGCTGGTCGATGAATTCAACGACTGGTCCAAACGCGAGATGGAGCGCGTGCGCGACTTCATCATCCTGCACTATTGGGCCAACAAGCGGGGTGACACGGCCTTCTGGCGCGACTGCAACGCCGTGACCTTGCCCGAGACCTTGCAGCACAAGGTCGACCTTTTCACCCAGCGTGGCCACTTCATCCGCTACCGCTGGGAGATGTTCCAGCCGGCCAGCTGGATGGCGATCTATGCCGGCTTCGAGCTCTTGCCTGACATGGTCGATCCAGCCCTGGACGGCATCGATCCGGCGACGCTCAGCGCCCCGCTGGCCGAGATGCGCAAGGCCATCCGCGAGGTGGTCGCCGCCGCCCCGCCGCACGGCGCTTTCCTCGACCAGTACTGCCGCCCGGCTCCGATGGCCGCGCAATAGGACCATGACGATGAATACCAACCCCAACGCCATCAAGAAGATCGTCATCGTCGGCGGCGGCTCGGCCGGCTGGATCTCGGCGGCGATGCTCAGCCACTATTTCAACGACGGCGGTTGTGAGGTCGAGCTGATCGAGTCCGAGGAGATCGGCACCATCGGCGTGGGCGAGTCGACCATCCCGCCGTTCCTGCAATTGATCTCCAGCTTAGGCATCGACGAGCGCGAGTTCATCCAGGCCACCCAGGCCAGTTTCAAGCTGGGCATCCGCTTCGAGGACTGGAAGTGCAAGGACGAGCACTACTACCACCCGTTCGGCGCCATCGGCGGCCAGATCGGCGCGCACGAGTTCTACCAGTGCTGGCTGCGGGCCAAGGCCAACGGCCACCCTTCGGGCCTGCAGGACTTCGCGCCCGGCACGGTGATGGCCGACCAGTGGAAGTTCATGCTGCCGTTCAAGGCCCAGCGCACCCTGATCGCCGGGGCCGGCTACGCCCTGCATATCGACGCGCGGCTGGTGGCCAAGTTCCTGCGCGACTTCGCCGAGGCGCGCGGCGTCAAGCGCACCGAGGGCATCGTCACCGACGTGGTCACGCGCCCCGACGGCGGGGTGGCCAAGGTGATCATGAAGAACGGCCACGAGGTCGAGGGCGACCTCTTTATCGACTGCTCGGGCTTCCGCGCCCTGCTGATCGGCAAGACCCTGGACGTGCCGTTCGTCGACTGGTCGGACGTGCTGCTGTGCGACCGCGCCGTGGTCGTCCAGACCGAGAACGTCGGCCCGCCGCACCCCTACACCCTGTCCAAGGCCGAGGACGCCGGCTGGCGCTGGCGCATCCCGCTGCAGCACCGCGCCGGCAACGGCTACGTGTTCAGCTCAAAGCACCTCAGCGACGACGAGGCCCGCGACACGCTGGTTCGCAATGTCGAGGGCCAGATGCTGATGAACCCCATGTTCATCGCCTTCAAGACCGGCATGCGCCAGCGCCCGTGGGAGAAGAATGTGGTCGCCGTGGGCCTGGCCGGAGGGTTCATCGAGCCGCTGGAATCGACGGCGCTGCACCTGATCTATCGCGGCATGGACTACCTGCTGCGGTTCTTCCCCGACCGCGACTTCGCCCCCTCGCTGGCGGCCGAGTACAATCGCCGGGTGACCGCCGACTACGAGGAGATCCGCGACTTTATCGTGCTGCACTACTGCACGACCCAGCGCGAGGACACGCCGTTCTGGAAGGCGGTGCGCGAGGCTCCGGTCCCCGAGACCCTCAAGACCCGCATCGAGCTCTTCAAGGCCCACGCCGTGCTGCGTGAGGGCGTCGACGAGATGTTCCGCAACCCGTCCTGGCAGTCGGTGATGGAAGGCATGGGCGTGCGGCCCGACCGCTACCAGCAGTTGGTCGACACCGTGCCCTACGAGGTGATCCGCCAGACCCTGGACCAGTCCAAGCCGATGCTGGCCGCCCAGGTCGCGGGTTTGCCCGGCCACGGCGAGTTCCTGGCCCAGAACTGTCCAGCGCCGCCGCCGGAAGCCGTGGCGGCGCCGTTCAAGACGGTGGCCTAGAGCCGCTTCACCGAGATGATCTTCACCGGCGGGTTCAGGATCTGGCCCTTCATCGACGGCACATTGGTCGGGCCGTCGGTGCGGCCAGACAGGATCTTCTTCACGACGTCCATGCCCGAGACGACATAGCCGAACACCGCATAGCCCTGGGCCGCGTCGGACTTGCCCGGCTTGGCGTCCAGATAGGGCTGCGGGCTGGCGCAGATGAAGAAGTCGGCGGTGGCCGAGCCCGGCGCGTCGCGGCCCATCGAGATGGCGCCGGTCTTGTGCTTCAGGCCCGTCTTCAGCGTGCTCTCGTGGGCGATCGGCGGGGCGCGGCGGGAATAGGGCTTGGGCTGGCCCTGGATCGAGCCGGCGCCCGGCGCGCCTTTGGCCCGGTTGGCGCGGAAGAACTGCCCGCCGTCGAAACGATGCCGATCCGTATAGGCCAGGAAGTTGGCTGCCGTGATCGGGGCCTTCTTGTCCTCCAGCTCGACGACGATCGTCCCCTTGTCGGTCTCGATGGCGACACGCGGCTTGCCGGCGGCGAAGACGGGCGAGGCGGCCAGCAGGGCGAGGGCGGCGCCGACGATGGCGCGGCGGACGATCTGGGTCATGGAGTCCTTCCGAGTTTCGGAGGCGGACCCTAGCCGATGGCCGGCGCCCGCGTGAAGAGCCGGCGGGGATGCAGGAGGCCCGGCAACGACGGGAGCAGCTTCATCGCGAAGTTCCAGCAGCTCCAGGCCACGACGCCGGCGATGATGGCGCCGGCCCAGGCGAAGACCAGCGAGGCGTCGGTCACCCGCGTCCACACGCCCATCACCTTGAAGTGCAGCAGGTAGATGAACAGCGACGCTCCGGCGATCATGTAGACCGGCTTGGACAGCAGGCGCGGCCACGGGATCTTGGGCACGAAGAGGACCAGCGCCGCGATCGGGGCCAGCACGGCCGCGTCGCCGATCGTGTAGAACGGCGAGCTGGCGATGGCGTAGGCGGCCGCGGCGATCGTGAAGGCGATGCGCCCCTTGCCCTTCAGCAGACCGGCGAGCGCCGCCAGGGCGAAGGTCGCCATGTGGGTGGTCGGGGCGTGCTTGAACACCGACATCATGTCCAGCGGCGCGCGGCCGAAGTCGGGCACGAAGAAGAACGGCAGGATGAAGCGGCCCAGGAGGCCCACGGTCAGGACGGTGATCGCCGTCGCCAGGGCGGGCTTGGCCACCTTCAGCACCCGGTCCAGCAGCCAGAACACCGCGCCGTACAGCAGGATGACGTGGAAGGTGCAGTGGATGTACCACATCACCGGATCGTGGCCGCCATAGGCGTTGGGGCCGTCGGCGGGCAGGCCGCGATAGTCGAGGAAGTCGGTGTAGAGCAGCAGGCTCGACAGCCGCACCGGGTCGTGGGTGACGAGCTTGAGGACGGTGTTGGCCAGTTCGTAGGCGAACAGCGGCAGCAGCAGGCCCTTCAGCAGCCGGCCCATGGGCTTGAGGGAGCGCTGATGGTCCATCTCGTTCAGCTGCAGCGTGCCGAAGATGTAGCCCGAGACGAACAGCAGGGCGCTGGTGGCGCTGCCGCCGGTGAAGATCAGCTGGAAGTGGCTGGCGACCACGCCGCAGATGGCGACGGCGCGCAGCAGGATGGCGCTCTCGATCCAGCCGAAGAGGCCTCTCTTTGTCGCTTCGCCGCCGCTGGCAGCGGCCAGCTCGGCGAGGGTCATGGTGGTCCAGCTCTCGGGGACCTGGCCCAGGGCCTCTTCCAGCGACAGATAGGCGGTGACGTAGGACAGGCTGTCGCCGCCCAGGGTGGCGAAGCTGTCGTCGATCCCGACCTCGCGGGCGAACAGGTCGCTCCAGTCGGCGACCAGGGTCTTCTCCAGCGGGCTGGTCGCGGCGCGGGTCGGCGCGGCGGCGGGTTTGGCCTGAGCCTGGGCGATCAGCGCCTGGCGGTCGACCTTGCCGTTGGGCAGCAGGGGCAGGGCGGGCAGGACCAGGATGGTGTCCGGGACCATGTAGTCGGGCAGGCCGGCGACTAGGCGCGTGCGCAGGGCCTCGGGATTCAGGGACAGCTCGCCGTTCAGCGGCTGCACGAACAAAGCCAGGCGCGCGGTGTCGGCGCCGATGTTCAGGGTCACGGCCTGGGAAACGTATGGAGCCCGCAACGCAGCTGCGGTGACCTCGGCCATCTCGACGCGGTAGCCGCGGATCTTGACCTGGTCGTCGCGGCGGCCCCGGATCATCACCGCGCCGTCGGCGCGACGCTCGCCTAGGTCGCCGGTGTCGTAGGTCTGCGGGCTGGGCGGGGCGGGCGGCGGCAGACGGCCGTCGAGCACCGGACCAAGGGTCAGGAACGACGAGCGGATGACGATGGCGCCGTCCTCTTGCGCCTCGACCTCGAAGCCGTCGGTGCTGCGGCCGATCGGCAGGCGCTCTTCACCGTCGGCGTGGCGCGGCACGCGGTAGAAGGCGGCGGCCTGGGGCGTCTCGGTCGCGCCGTAGAAATTGACGCTTTCGACCTCGGGCGCGATGGCGCTCACCGCGTCGACCAAGCTGCGGCGCAGCACGTCGCCGCCCCAGAAGACGTAGCGCAGATCGGGTAGGGCCGGCGCCTTGCCGGCTGTCAGCAGCTGGCCCAGCGGCGGGGTCATGTGGGCGGCGGTCGGGCGCACCTGCGCAAACCACGTCGCCAAACCGCCAGGGGCGGTGAGCGTCGCTTGATCCGGAATGTGCAGGGACGCGCCCAGGCTCAGCGGCGTGAAGACGTCACGCAGCACCGGATCGTGCGACAGGCCCGACAGCAGGGTGAAGCGGTCCGGCGCGCCCAGGTCGAAGGTGCGCGCCTGCCAGCCGACGAAATTGACCAGCGGCCGATGCGAGACCGCCACGCACTTGGGCTCGCCGGTGCTGCCGGAGGTGAACAGCAGATAGGCCGGGGCGTCGGGATCGACCGTCGGCAGGACGGCGTCCGTGGCCTCGGCGGTCAGAGACACCGGCAGACGCGGCAGGCCCGAAAGATCCTCCGGCGCGGGGCCGGCTTCCAGCAGCAGGCCCGGGCGGCAGATGTCGAGCATCCTCCGCAGGCGGGGCAGGGGATAGGCCAGGTCCAGCACCACGAACGGCGCGCCGGCGCGGGCGCAGGCCAGCATCGCCACGACCAGCCGCGGGCCGCGCGTGGCGAGAATCCCGGTTAGCACGCCCGGCGTCAGCTGCGCCGCCAAGGCGCGCGACAGGCTCTCCAACGCGCCATAGGTGAGCTCGCCCTTCGCATGGGACAGGGCGACGAAATCCGGCGTAGCGCGGGCCTGGGCTTCGAACCGGCTGTGGATCAGGGACGCGGGCATCGGGCGGCGCTATGTTGCGGAAGGTTGCCGGATGTTGCCGCTGCGACCTTAAGAACCCGTTCCGCCCAGGAAACCAGCGTTCTTCAAAACGTGGTAGCGCTACCGGAAATCCTCGGTCTATGAATCCCGTTCTGTGAGTTAGGCTTTAAGCGACCGGCGGAAAAAGCACGGCGCATCGAGGGAAGGGACAAGCGTAATGGGGGCTGACAGCCAAGCCGCGCCCGCTAAAGGGCGCGACGCGCTGGTGATCGGGGCGTCGTCCCTGGGCACAGTGTTCGAGTGGTACGACTTCTATCTCTACGGCTCGCTGGCCGCGATCATCACCAATCACTTCTTCTCGGGCGTCAACGAGACGACCGGCTTCATCCTGGCCCTGCTGGCGTTCGCCGCCGGTTTCGCGATCCGGCCGCTGGGCGCGGTGATCTTCGGACGCCTGGGCGACATCTGGGGCCGCAAGAACACCTTCCTGATCACCATGCTGCTGATGGGCGTCTCGACCTTCGTGGTCGGCCTGCTGCCGTCCTACGCCCAGATCGGCGTGGCCGCGCCGATCGCCCTGGTGGTGATGCGCCTGGTCCAGGGCCTGGCCCTGGGCGGCGAGTACGGCGGCGCCGCGACCTACGTCGCCGAGCACGCCCCGCCCGGCAAGCGCGGCTTCTACACCAGCTGGATCCAGACCACGGCGACCGTGGGCCTGTTCCTGTCGCTGGCCGTGATCCTGGTCACCCGCACCCAGCTGGGCGAGGAGCAGTTCAAGGCCTGGGGCTGGCGCATCCCATTCCTGGTCTCGATGCTGCTGCTGGGCGTGTCCCTCTGGATCCGCCTGAAGCTGCATGAGAGCCCGACCTTCCAGAAGATGATCGCCGAGGGGAAGGGCACCAAGAAGCCGCTCGCCGAAGCCTTCGGCAACTGGAAGAACCTGAAGATCGTCCTGCTGTCGCTGGTCGGCCTGACCATGGGCCAGGCGGTGGTCTGGTACACCGGCCAGTTCTACGCCCTGTTCTTCCTGGAAAAGACGCTGAAGCTGGACGGGGCCCACGCCAACACGCTGGTGGCGATCGCCCTGCTGATCGGCACGCCGTTCTTCGTGATCTTCGGCTGGCTATCGGACAAGATCGGCCGCAAGCCGATCATCATCCTGGGCTGCCTGCTGGCGGCGGCGACCTATTTCCCGATCTTCAAGGGCATCACCACCTACGCCAATCCGGCCCTGGCCCATGCCGAGGCCTCGTCCCCGGTGGTGGTGTCGGCCGATCCGGCCACCTGCGCCTTCCAGTTCGACCTGATCGGCAAGGCCAAGTTCAACACGCCCTGCGATGTGGCCAAGGCCTATCTGGCCAAGGCAGGCGTCAGCTACAGCGTCCACGCCGGTTCGGCCGGCTCGCCGACCTCGGTGCAGGTGGGCGCGGTGAACCTGGAAGGCTTCGATGCCAAGGGGGCGACGGGCAAGGCCTTCGCCGACGCCCGCAAGGCCTGGGAAGCCGATCTGGGCGACCAGCTCAAGGCCGCCGGCTATCCGGCCAAGGCCGACCCGGCCAAGGTCGACAAGCCCAAGGTCATCGGCCTGCTGGCCCTGCTGGTGATCTATGTGACCATGGTCTACGGCCCGATCGCGGCCATGCTGGTCGAGCTGTTCCCGACCCGGATCCGCTACACGGCCATGTCGCTGCCGTACCATATCGGCAACGGCTGGTTCGGCGGTTTCCTGCCAACCACGGCCTTCGCGATCGTGGCGGCGACCGGAAACATCTACTCGGGCCTCTGGTATCCGGTGATCATTGCCGGGGTGACCGCTATCATCGGTGGGCTGTTCCTCAAGGACACCCGCAACAACGTGATCGACGATTAGGCAGTCGGGCGAACAACCCGGCGGCCGCGTCGCCGCCGGGTTGCCATCCGTCGTTCGATGGGCTTGGCTGCTCCTTAAGGGGAGCGTTGATGACGCAAGACGACGAACACAGGCGCGCCTGGTTCCGGCGGGAGATCCTGCCTTTGGAGCCGGACCTGCTGGCCTATGCGCGGCAGTTCTGCCGTGACGGGCAGACCGATCCCGAGGACCTGGTCCACGAGACCTTCGCCCGCGCCATCGCCTGCAAAACCTGGCGGGAGATCGGAAATCCCGCCGGCTTCGCCACCCGCATCCTGCGCAACTGCGCCCTGGACGCCTTGCGCCGCCGCAAGGTGCTGACCATCACCGCCGTCGCCGACTTCGACCGGATCGAACCGATCGACGAGACGCCCGGCGCCCACATGATGCTCGAATCACGTGAAGAGCTTCGCGCCCTGGCCGACGCGATCGCCGAACTTCCGACGCAATGCCGCCGCGTCTTCACGTTGAGAAAAGTTTATAGTCTCTCGCCGGACGAGATAGCGGTTCGGTTGGGGCTGTCCGTCTCTACTGTAGAGAAGCACTTGGTGAAGGGCCTTCGGTACTGTTCCGAGAAGCTGGGACGTCGTATCGGGCGCAAGAATAAGGTCGACGAAGGACGCTCATGGAGCGCGAGACGGGATCACGACGCGAAACGGTGAGGCAGGCGGCCGCCCTCTGGGTGGTCCGGCTTGACGATCCTTCGTGCTCGGCCGCCGACCGCGCCGCCTTCGAGGCCTGGCGCGACGAAAGCCACGAGAACGAAGCCGCCTTTGAACGCGAGGCCGCCGCCTGGGCGCGCCTAGACCGCCTGCGCGCCATGCGTCCGGGTATGGAGCGGCCTGATCGTGACCTGCTGGCCCCCGAGCGCCGCCTGACCCTGCCGAAGTTCAGCCGCTCGCCGTGGGCGCGGGGCATGGCCGCCGTCGCCCTGGCCGCGGTGGTCGGCGCGGGCGTCATGACCTTCGGCTCCGGCACCGCCTACGCCACCGCCATCGGCGAGCGCCGGGTGGTCGTGCTCAGCGACAACAGCCGCATCGAGCTCAACACCGATAGCAAGGTCGTGGTCCGCTACCGCAAGGGCGTGCGCGAAGTGAAGCTGCTGCGCGGCGAGGCGGTGTTCGAGGCCGCCCGAGACTCGCGGCCCTTCCTGATCAAGGCCGCCGACGCGGTGATGCAGGCCGACGCCGGAGCCGAGATGGCCGTGCGCCTGCGCTCGGACGGCGCGGCCGTGACCGTCAAGCGCGGCGCTGTCGCCCTGGATCCGGAGCCCACCGAGCGCAAGGACGAGGTGCGCCTGACGGCCGGCGTCGCGGCGATCTACAGCTCGGCGGGCCACCGCTCGCGCGTGGTGTCCGACAGCGAGATCGACCGGGCCCTGGCCTGGCGTCAGGGCGCCATCGCCCTGAACGGCCAGTCGCTGGAGCAGGCGGTGGCCGAGTTCAACCGCTACAATCGCCAGCAGATCAGCATCGCCGACCCGTCGATCTCGGGCCTGCGCCTGGCCGGCTACTTCCAGACGACCGAGCCCAAGAGCTTCGTCACCGCCGTGACCAGCACGTTTCCGGTGCGCGCCTCCGAAGACAGCGACGGCGGTATTCGGCTGTCGCGCCGGGGTTAAAAAGTTCGCGTCCTGATGGCGGAAGTTTGAGCCATCATCGTCGGTGATGGTGAAGGCGCCTTCCCATGGGGATGGATGGCGCCCCGAGGGGTTACCAATAGAGATGTCGATCGACACCCGCCGCCGCGCTGTCCGCGGATTCCTGATGGCGTCCGCCGCCGTCCTGGTCCTGGCAGGTCCGACGCTGGCCCAGGAGGCGCGTCACAGCTTCAACATCCCGGCTGGCGACGCGGTGACCGCGCTGCAGGCCTTCGCCAGGCAGTCGGGCAAGCAGGTGCTGTTCCCGTTCGAGGCCGCCAGCGGCAAGCGCACCCCGGCGGTGAGCGGCGACGTGGCCGACGCCGAAGCCCTGGCCAAGCTGGCCAAGGCCGCCGGCCTGGTCGTCGCCTCGGACGACGGCAAGACCATCACGCTGCGCCAGGCCCCGGTTGAATCCTCCCCCCAGTTCCAGAGCGCGGGGGCCGGCGCGACGAATGAAGAGCCCCAGATCGTCGAAGCCGTCATCGTGGTCGGCTCGCAGATCGAAGGCGCCCGCACGACGGAGGCCCTGCCGGTCACGGTGGTCGGCGAGAACGACATCATCGCCACGGGCGCGGTGTCGGGCGACGAGCTGTTCCGCGCCATCCCGCAAGCCGGCGACGTGCAGTTCCAGGAAGCCCGCACCACCGGCAACCTGAACGACGCGCGCGGCGACGTGGCCTCGCTGAACCTGCGCAGCCTGGGCACCGGCAACACCCTGGCCCTGCTGAACGGCCGTCGCGCCGTGCTGGCGCCGGGCAGCCAGACCGAGAACCTGGTGCCGGTCCAGACCGTCAACACCAACGCGTTCCCCGTCGCGGGCGTCAAGCGCATCGAAGTCCTGCGCGACGGCGCCGCGGCCATCTACGGCACCGACGCGGTGGCGGGCGTGGTCAACACCGTGCTCGACACCAAGTTCCGGGGCCTGAAGATCGAGACCCAGATCGGCGGCTCGGAAGGCACGGGCTATCGCGAAGGCTCGTTCAACGTGAAGGCCGGCACGCGGCTGAAGGACGGCACGCGCCTGACCTTCTTTGGCAACTACACCGGCCGCAGCCGCCTGATGGCGACCGAGCGCGACTACGCCGCCAGCGAGGATCACCGCTGGCAGATCGCGAACACCCCGTGGGCGGACAACACCACCTTCGACAGCCGCTCGACCTCCAGCCCCTGGGGCTCGTTCACGCTGATCCCGTCGACCACGACGGTGCGCCAGGGGACGACCGCGCTGACGACCTCGGGCGTGTTCCACATCGAGCCGGTCAGCAACACCGCCGCCGGCTGCTCCAGCACCGTCCTGACCGGCAGCCTCTGCATCAAGTCGGGCACCATCACCGGCACGACCGACCGGGTGCTGCGCTACGACGAGAACCCCGACCGCACCCTGCGCGGCGGCGTCGAGCGGACCAACTTCTTCTCGACCGTCGAGCACGACTTCGGCGACGTCACCGCCTATGGCGAGGCGGGCTACTACCACGCCCTGTTCACCGGCAGCCGCGAGCAGTCGGCCCCGCTGACGACCGCCCCGATCACCATCGCGGCCAACGCCTACTGGAACCCCTTCGGACCGGTCGGCAGCCCCAATCGCCTGGCCAACCTGACCGGCGTGCCGACCGGCGGCGTGGCGATGAACATCACTACCTATCGCGTGGTCGACACCGGCCCGCGCACCTACACGGTGACCGACGACAGCTACCGCCTGCTGGGCGGGCTGAAGGGCTCGTGGAACGGCTGGAAGTGGGATTCGGCGCTGCTGTATTCCAAGGCCCGCACCAAGGACATGACGCACAATGCGATCAGCAACACCCTGTTCCAGCAGGCCCTGAACCGCACCGACGCCACGGCCTACAACCCGTTCAACGGCGGCAGCCTGGACAACTATTCGATCGGCGACGCCACGCCGAACGACCGCGCCACGATCAATTCGTTCCTGGTCAACGTCTATCGGATCAGCGAGACCTCGCTGGCCCTGGCCGACTTCAAGGTCTCCAAGAAGGACCTATTCCGCCTGCCGGGCGGCGACGTCGGCATGGCCGCCGGCGTCGAGTGGCGCCGCGAGACCTATGACGACGACCGCGACGACCGCCTGGACGGCAAGATCAAGTACACCAACAGCGTCACCGGCGTGACCTACGGCACCGACGTGCTGGGCGCCTCGGGTTCGCCGGACGTGCACGGCAGCCGCTCGGTCAAGTCGGCCTTCTTCGAGCTGGCCGTGCCGATCATCTCGCCCGAGATGAACATCCCGCTGGTCGAGGAAGTCAGCCTGCAGATCGCCGCCCGCGGCGAGGACTATTCGGACTTCGGCAGCGTCTATAAGCCCAGGGGCGCCATCTACTGGAAGGTCGGTCAGGGCTTGGCCCTGCGCGGCTCGGTCTCGCAGAGTTTCCGCGCGCCGAACCTGCCGCAGTTCTACAGCGACGGCGCGACCGTCTCGAACAGCCGCATCGACTACGGCGCCTGCCGGATCAACAACACGACCTGCACCAGCGTCAGCACCATCGAGTCGCGCAGCGGCAACAAGGACCTGCAGCCGGAGCAGGCCGACAACGCCACGGTCGGCTTCGTCTATCAGCCGACCTTCATCCCGCGTTCGTTCGGCAAGCTGACCCTGACGACCGACTTCTGGTCGATCCGCGAGAAGGGCGTCATCGGCGTGGTCGGCGGCTACAACGCCATCGCGCTGGACTACTATCTGCGCCTGCACGGCTCGTCGAACCCGAACGTCGTGCGCGACGCGCCGGTCGGCGGGGTCGCGGTCGGTAACATCGCCTACGTCAACGACACCTATCAGAACCTGCAGCCGCGCATGGTGCAGGGCGTCGACTTCAGCCTGGACTACGACCTGGACGACACCCCGTGGGGCGACTTCGGTTTCTCGGTCAACGTCGCCAAGCTGCTGAAGTACGACCAGGCGCCCAGCCCGGTGGAGTCGCTGCTCCAGGCCGCTGTCGCCGCCGGCGAGCTGCCAGGCCTGACGATCTCGTCGGCCGGCAACCAGATCAAGATGGATGGCTTCCCCGAGTTCCGCGGCACGGCCAACCTGACCTGGCGCTACAACGGCTGGGGCGCGGGCGCCTTCGTGCAGTATGTCGGCGAGGTCTATGACACTGGTCCGGCCCAGGTGAACGGCCAATACTTCCCGGTGAAGGACTGGACCACGGTCAGCCTGTACGGCCAGTACGCCTTCAAGGACGGGATCTTCGACGGCTCGACCATTCGCATCGGTGCGCGCAACGTGTTCGACAAGGACCCGCCGATCGCCTCGTCGAACTTCGGCTACCTGGGCGCGCTGCACAACGCCACGGGCCGCTACTGGTACATGAACCTGAGCAAGAAGTTCTAGGACATCCCCCAGC
Source organism: Caulobacter sp. GW821-FHT12D05 (assembly GCF_058807295.1). Lineage (NCBI taxonomy): Bacteria > Pseudomonadati > Pseudomonadota > Alphaproteobacteria > Caulobacterales > Caulobacteraceae > Caulobacter > Caulobacter sp. GW821-FHT12D05. The sequence goes on along the minus strand of NZ_JBXAQO010000002.1, from coordinate 786,841 downwards.
GGGGCGGCTCTCCGGAGTCGCCCCGCTTTCGCGTGCGAGGCTCGCCTTGAAACCCTTCCGCCTGCTGACGACGGCCGCCTCGGTGCTGGCCCTGCTGCTCACGCCGATCGCCGCGACGCCGGCCTTCGCCCAGAAGAAGCAGCTGCTGGAATATCCCAGCATCCACTCGCCGGTGGTGGGCGAGAAGGGCATGGTCGTCAGCCAGAACGCCATCGCCACCAAGGTCGGCGTCGAGATCCTGCGCCAGGGCGGCAACGCCGTGGACGCGGCGGTCGCCACCGCCTTCGCCCTGGCCGTGACCCTGCCGCGCGCCGGCAATATCGGCGGCGACGGCTTCATGATGGTCCACATCGCCAAGACGGGCGAGACGATCTTCATCGACTATCGCGGCGTCGCCCCCAAGGCCGCACAGCTCGAGACCTTCGTCGACGACAAGGGCAAGGAGATCGACGAGGTCGCCTCCAAGGGCTACCGCGCCTCGACCGTGCCGGGCACCGTCGCGGGCCTCTACATGGCCCACCAGAAGTACGGCAAGCTGCCGTGGAAGGCGCTGGTCGAGCCGGCCTTCAAGCTGGCTCATGACGGCGTGGTGCTGTCCCCCGACGAGGCCTTCGTGTTCAGCTGGGGCAAGCAGCGCCTGTCCGAGAGCGAGGCGGGCAAGAGCGCCTTCTACAAGCCCGGCGGCCAGCTCTATCGCGCCGGCGAGACCCTGAAGCAGCCGGACCTCGCCTGGTCCCTGCGCCAGATCGCCGACAAGGGCGCCGACGCTTTCTACAAGGGCGAGATCGCCCAGCGCTTCGCCGCCGACATGAAGGCCCATGGCGGCCTGATCACCGCCGAGGACCTGGCCGCCTACAAGCCCGCCATCCGCCAGCCGCTGACCGGGACCTATCGCGGCCTGACGGTGATGACCTCACCGCCCGCCAGCGCCGGCGGGGCGACCTTGCTGGAGATGCTGAACATCCTGGAGACCTTCGACCTGAAGGCCTCGGGACCCACCTCGGCCAAGACCCTGCACCTCGAGGCCGAGGCCATGAAGCTGGCCTATGCCGACCGCTCCAAGTTCCTGGGCGACACCGACTTCGTGAAGGTCCCACTGCAGGGCTTCACGTCGAAAGCCTACGGGATCGAGCGCGCCAAGCTGATCAATCCCGACAAGGCCACGCCGGCCAAGGAGCTGGGCGCCGGCGATCCCTGGGCGTTCGAGAGCCACAACACCACCCACTTCTCGGTGGCCGACGCCGAGGGCAATGCGGTGTCCAACACCTTCACCCTGGGGGCGGACTTCGGCTCGGGCGTGATGGTGGCCGGCGCGGGTTTCGTGCTGAACAACCAGATGAACAACTACTCGCACACGGCCGCGTACTGGGCGAAGAAGACCGGCAAGGCGCCGCCGCCCAACGCCCTGGCGCCCGGCAAGCGCGTGCTGTCGACCATGATGCCGACCATGCTCTTCAAGGACGGCAAGCCGTGGCTGATCACCGGCACGCCGGGCGGCAGCACGATCATCGACACGGTGCTGCAGGTCATCGTCAACACGGTGGACTTCAAGCTGAACGTCGCCGAGGCCACGCACCAGCCGCGCATCTTCCAGGACGCCACCGATACCTTGCGCGTCGAGCCGAACTTTAATCCCGACACGGTGGCCCTGCTGAAGGGCATGGGCCACCCCATAACCTCGGACGAGACCATGGGCTCCGCCCAGTCGATCATGATCGACAATGGCCTCTATCTGGGCGGCGCGGATCCGCGTCGACCCGGCGCCGAGGCGATCGCGCCCTAGAGGTCGATCCTCCCACCGGAGAGATCTCGAAGGACACGATCCATCGGCGCCGAGGCTGCCCCCTCGGCGCCGATTTTCGTTCTACTTCTGGCTCACCGCCGGCCCGTACAGCAGCCCGTTGAACAGGAACTTGAACGTTCCCCAGGACTGGGCCCGCTGGGTGATCTCGGGTCCGAAGACGAAGACCTTGCCCTTGCCGATGTCGATGTCGAGCATGGCGGTCGAGCCCTTCAGCTTGTCCTGGCCGACGGCCCAGCCGCTGCGCAGGGGCTTGTCGGTGTCGAACCAGGCCACGCGCGAGACGCCCTTCACGTCGGGCTTCACGGTGAAGGCCGGGCTGCGGTCGAAGAAGACGTCGACGTCGCTACCCGCGCCATAGGCCAGGGGCTGTTTCGGGTCGACCTTGGCGCGCAGCACCGAGCCGGGGATGTAGAGCTCGCGGTTGGTCAGGGCCTTGAGCTTGCCGTCCTCCAGCTTGGCGGTGGCGACCTCGACCGGCGCGCCCAGGGCCGTGGCCAGGCGGGTCGAGGCGCCGATGGCCACCACCGTGCCGCCGCCCTTCACGAAGTCGGCGATCTGCGGAAGGGTCTTCTCGTCGGTCACGCGGCCCAGCCAGGCGCGGTACTCGGCCGGGATCTCTTCCGGCTTGGGCTGGGTCGAGGGGCGGCCGGCCTTGAACGGGCCGTCGGCCGGGGCGGGGACCACGCCGTCGGGGAAGACCAGCACGTCATAGTCCTTGGCGATGTCGCCGGCGTCCAGGCGCTGCGGATAGACCACCTGGAAGGGCGCCTCGAACTTCTCGAACATCCAGCGGTTCCAGCCCGAGGGCATCGAGCCGCCATAGACGTCCACCAGGCCGATGCGGACCGGCTTGAGGGCGATGGTCGCGCCCGAGGGCTTGGCGCCGACGGCATAGGCGTCGATGCCCAGATCCTTCACGCCGGCCGCGATCACCGCCTTGGCGGCGGGCGAGGCGGGCACCCAGATGGCGCCGGGACCAAATGCGGTCTTGCCGGCCTTAGCGCCGTCCTTGACCCAGAACACCGGCGCGCCGGCCTTCAAGAGGCGGTTGGTCAGGGTGAAGCTGCCATTGGTCTCGTGGCTGACCAGCCAGCCCGCGCCGCCCGAACCCTTCACCGCGCCCGGCGCGACCGTGATCAGGTCAGGGACGCGGGTCGTGGGAGCCTCGAAGCCGTCCAGGATGCGATCGAACTTGATCCCCATCTGGTAGGCCAGGGTGTAGCCGGTGACGTCGTACGGCGCCTTGGGCGGGCCGCCCGGATATTCCAGGTCGTGCGGGTGGTCCTGCGGCTCGAACATGTCCAGCACGTGCGGGCGATAGGCCTGGGCCGTGCGCACGACGTAGGAGCCGGCGGGATAGGTCTTGCCCGCGATCACGAAGGGCTTGGACGCCTTGTCGACATCGACGCCGGTCTTGATCAGGGCGTTCAGGAAGGCGACCACGGTCGGCATGTCCGCTTGGTCGGCGGGAATGACATAGGCGCGGGCGTCGCGGCTCTCGGGGGTCTGGATCACCGACTTGTACAGCGTCGGATCGACCGCCTGGCCGAACGGGCCGGGCTTGCCCTTGCCGGCGGCCGTCAGCTCGTCGACCTTGGTCGGGGTCATGGTCCAGCTGTCCTTGCCGCCGCGCTGGATGCTGTTGTCGCCCATCTTCCAGATGTTGAAGAGCAGGCGCTCCCTGTTGCGCGAGGCGTAGTCGATCACCGCGCGGTTCATGGTCCACTGGTAGTCCAGCGAGTCCTGCAGACGCCATTCACGCGGCGCGATGGGGGCTGGGCGGTCGTTGCTGGGCAGCTGCAGTTCGGGCACCAGATTGACCGTCGTCGGGGTCGGGCCGCCGATGATCTCGGTCAGCAGGCCGATCGCGTTGTGGAAGTAGGCGACGGACCGCTCCATGCCGTTGTGCCAGGTGGAGTAGGGGGCGGCGCTGCGGGCGCCCGAGCCCTGCTTGTCCTCGGCCACCAGGCGGCTGTGCATGGCCATGCCGACCTCTTGCAGCTCGGTCATGACCAGGGGGTCGTAGTTGAAGTTGAACGGGTCGCGGAACGGCGGGACGAACACCACCATGCCGTTGGGGCCGGTCTGGTGCTGGTTGTAGACGATCTGCGGATACCACTCGCGGAACAGCTGCTTGTTGACGTTGGTGGTCTCGGCCATGGCCGACATGAAGCTGTCGCGGTTGTTATCGTGGCCGATGTACTTGTGGTACAGGCGCGGCAGCGAGTTGAACTCGCGCTTCTTCGGATCCTGGTTGCGCATGTACCAGTCCGCGATCATCTCCAGACCGTCCGGATTGTCCTGCGCGAACAAGATGATGCAGTCGTCCAGCATCCGCATCGTCTCGGGATCGGTCTGGGTCAGCATGCGGTACAGGACCTGGATCTGACCCTGGGTGGTGATGGTCTCGTTGGCGTGCAGGCCAGCATCGATCCAGACCACGGCCTTGCCCTGGGCGGCCAGCTTTTGCGCCTCGTCCTTGGAGACGCCCTCGGCCTTGGCCAGCTTGCGGGCGATGGCCTTGTAGTCGTCCAGCTTGGCCAGGTTGGCCGGCGAGGAGACGATCGCCATCCACTGGGTGCGGCCTTCCTCGGTCTTGCCGATGTCGACCAGCTTCATGCGGTCGGACTGGCCCGCCAGGGTCTTCAGATAAGCCTCATAGGCGGTGTAGTCGGCCAGGAAGTAGTCGCTGCCGACCGGTTGCGCGAAGGCCTTCTCCGGGGGCGTGATATCGGCGGCGATCGCGCCGCTCAGTCCGCTGAAAGCCAGCAACACGCCCAAGGCCGCACCGGCCATCGCTCCGCTACGCGTCATTTCCAACCCCGTAAGCCTCGGCGGACGCATCGACGCGTCAGCTCCTCCCTAGACTGACGTAAGCTGAGAGCGTTTCCGCACCTGCGGCAACGGCCGGATCAGCCCATTTTTTCGAGTCCCAAAGCAAAAGGGGCCGCCCTCGCGGGCGGCCCCTTCCATCTCATCGGACCATACTCACGCGGTCCGTACGCGAGATAGCTCTCGCTTGGCGCCTAGTACTTCAGGCGAACGCCAACGCGGAAGTAGCGACCCACGGCGCCCGACTGCGAGTAGGTCGGGTTCCAGTTCACCGCGGCGTAGTTGGCCGGGTTGAACATCGGGCCGACGTCGAACAGGTTCAGCACGTCGGCATAGACCGTGGTGTGGTCGTTGACGTCGTAGCCGCCGGTCAGATCGACGCTGATGAAGTCCTTCGTATGACACTTGAAGTCGGCCGTGCCGTAGAGGCAGCTCTGGTCGCCGACATAGCTTTCGTCGATCGAGCGCAGGCCGCTGACATAGTTCAGGGTGCCCGTGGTGGTGAACGGACCGCGCGTGAAGGTGTTGCTCCACGAAGCGCGGTACTTCGGCGTGCCGGCGCCCGACGACAGCACATACGGCGCCTGCTTGCCGACGTAGTTATACGTCGTGCCGCCTTGCGTGTACTTGAAGTCGAACAGGACGGTGGCGTCCAGGTTGCTGGTCCACTTGATGTCGGCCGGCAGGTACATCGTGTTCTGGACGTTCAGGTCCATGCCGCTGGTCCGCAGGGAGTCAGCGTTGATGTACGGCGAGGCCACCGACAGGATGCGGGGCAGGGCGTTCGGCGCGTCCGGATCCGGCAGGTCGGCGATGACCGTGTAGCCGGCCGGGATGGCTTCGCCGGCGTAGTAGGCGGCGATGGCGTCACCCGACGAGGCTTGCGCGATCACGTCGTTCTTCTTGATGTGATAGTAGTCCAGCGAGATGCTGAACGAGCGCGTGGGGGCCCACACGGCGCCGAAGGTGTAGCTGGTCGACTTCTCCGGCTTCAGGTCCGGGTTGGCCACGGTGATGTTCGAGAGCGAGTAGGTCTTGGTGTACTCGCTGCCGCCGTGGGCCGCGACGAAGTCGGGGTAGTTCGCGAACGAGAAGTTCGTGAAGCCCTGGCTGGCCGAGTCGCCCGATTCCGAGAACGACGGGGCGCGGAAGCCCTTCGAGACGGTGGCGCGCAGGGCGACCGTCCGGATGGGCGTGTACTTCACGCCGATCTTCGGGGACAGGTTGCCGCCGAAGTCCGAATAGTGGTCGTAGCGACCCGAGACGTTGACTTCGAGGTTGTCCAGGACCGGCAGGCCCAGTTCGGCGAAGGCCGAGGCGACGGTGCGGTTGCCGATGGTGCGGGCGTTGCCCAGGCCTTGGGCGTCGTTGACCGGGTTCAGGGCCGGGTCGTTGACGGCTTCGTAGCGGAACTCGCCGCCGATACCCAGCTGGGCGGGGCCGCCCGGCAGGGTGAAGACGTCGCGCGAGGCCTGGAAGTTGACCGAGTCCAGGTCGCTGGTCGAGGTCTTGGCCAGGGCCGGGGCCAGGGCGTCACGGACGGCTTGGCTGTTCTTCGACGGGTCGACGAAGTTGTACGTGCCGTTCTTCACGGCATCGATCAGCGCGTTGTAGCTGATGAAGCCGTTGTTGACGCTTTCCAGCCAGCCGTGGGCGATCACGACGTTGGCGCGGTAGTTCCAGTCGGCCGCCGAGCCTTCCACGCCGCCCGTCAGGCGCAGCATGCGGTTGGTGTAGTTGGCCGTGTTGGCGATGTCGCTGAAGCGATAGCGGATCAGCGCGTCATAGCCTTGCGCCGCGAACGGGTTGTTCGGGTTCAGCTGGCCGTTCGACAGCAGGGCCGGCAGGACGATGTTCGACAGGTTGTGCGGGGTCGACGACGAAATCGTGCGCGGGGCGCCGGTGGTCGAGGTCTTGGACTGCACGAAGCTGGCCGCCAGGTAGGCCTGGAAGTTGTCGTTCGGCTTCACCGTGAAGCGACCGTACGTGCCGATGCGCTCCTGCTTGGGCTGGACGTCGCCGAACAGGCCGGTGTTCTGGGCGCAGTACGTGCCGCCGGCCGAGGTGGTCAGCGGGGAGTCGCTGGCGCAGGTGCGCAGCGGCTGCCACAGCTCGCCGTCAACCGCGAGGCCGGTCGAGATGTCGCCCGGCGTGCCCATCGTGGCGCGCTTGATCTGGCCGTAGAAGGTGCTGCCGCCAGCGCCCGGGTTGTCGTTCGTGCCGCCCGGGATGCCCGACAGGTCGAACGTGTTGTACGGATAGCCGCGCTGGTCGATGCGGATGCGCTTGTCCAGCTGGTACTCGACGTCGAAATAGACGTTGAACTTGTCGGTGTTCAGGTCGCCGTAGCCGACGTCGCCGTTGAAGCGATACTGGTCGCCGCCACCGTGCTGCGAGGTGCCGACCGACAGGTCAGCGCCCATGCCCTGGTAGTTCGACTTCATGATGATGTTGACCACGCCGCCGATGGCGTCGGCGCCGTACAGCGACGAGGCGCCGTCCTTCAGGGTCTCGATGCGCTCGACCGCGTTGAACGGGATCGAGTTCAGGTCGACGAAGCTGCGTTGGCCGTCGTCGGCCAGCGGGTACGACGCGTTGCGCAGGCCGTCGACCAGGACCAGGGTCGAGTTGACCGTCAGGCCGCGCAGGGCGACGCCGGTCGAGCCGGCGGCGAAGCCGTTGCCGAAGGCGGCCGGGACCGAGCCCGAGTTGTCGGCCGACAGGCTGCGGATGGCGTCGGCCACCGTGGTGATGCCTTGGGCCTTCAGCGACTCTTGAGTCTGGACGGTCACCGGCGACGGGGTCGCGGTGTCGGTGCGGCGCAGCAGCGAGCCGGTGACGACGACGGCCTCGACCGAGTTGTCGTCTTGAGCAGCCGGAGCAGCGGCGGTCTGAGCGTTCGCGGCGAAACCGGCCAGGGTGGCCACGCCGACGATCATCGAGGTGGCGAGCAACCGACCCCGGGTAAGCTGATACTTCATTGTCGATCCTTCCGGGCCGCCCTCGCCAGCGCGAACGCCGACGTCCTTACAGCCCGATGCAAGATGATGTTTCCCGCCACGATCCGGCGGTTGGCGGGCGGCTTAGGACTCGCAGGCAGAAGCGGTCAATCGCACGCATAGAAGTGTAATGGTTTTGTCTTGAAGCTGTCTCTTTAAGGCAACGTCACAAATCAAATGAGGCGCGAATAAGTCATTCGCATCTCATCTCTGAAACAAGGTTGAAATCTATAACGCTGGTCATGGAACATAACTGAAATTACGCTGTTCGAAGAACGGTGAAGCTTTAAATGTTGTGTTCATCAAGATTCGAATAGTTGATTCTATTGAATAACGACGTTCATATCGGCAAGCGCCAGCGTACCCGAAATCGCATATGCGCCGGGGGTTGCGGGCTTCGAAGCGACGGGATTGCGCGAGGCTAGAAGCGCCCGCGCGAGACTTCCGAGGCGGCCAGCAGGAAGGCGCCGGATCCGTACAGCTGGGTGTCGCCGGCCTCGACGTGATCGGGCGCGTAGCCGACCTGCTGCACCCAGCCCAGCTTGCCGTCCGGCTGCACCGCGCGGGCCAGGGCCGACCAGCCCAGGCGCGCGGAGGCGGCGTACTTCTGGTCCTTCAGCAGCCCCTGGTTCACGCCCCAGGCCAGGCCGTAGACGAAGAAGGCCGTGCCGCTGCTCTCGGGCGGGCTGTGCTCTGGCGCCAGCAGCGACACCGACCAGTAGCCGTCGGGCTTCTGCAGGGACGAGATCCGCGCCGACATCTTGCGAAACAGGGCGACGTAGCGCGGGCGCTCCGGGTGGTTGGCGGGCAGGGTCTTCAGGATGTTGACGATCCCGGCATAGACCCAGCCGTTACCCCGGCTCCAGAAGATCTTGCGGCCCTGGTCATCGCGGCGATCGAAGAAGCGGCTGTCGCGGAAATAGAGGCTCTCGTCCTTGTCCAGCAGGTAGTCGGTGGCGGCCCAGAACTCCTTGGCGCCATAGGCGGCGTAGCGCGGGTCCTTGGTCGCGGCCGACAGGGCCGTCCAGGTGGGCGGGGCCATGAACAGGGCGTCGCTCCAGCACCAGCGGGCCTGGCAGGGTTGCTGCTCGGTGCCGTCGATGAACTTGAGGTCCGCGGTCGGCGGATCGGCCAGGATGGCGTCGAAGCGGGCCTTTACCGGGGCGATTTCGGCGGGGTTGTGGTCGCGGGCGTAGGTCCAGAGCCAGGCCTGGGCGATGACGTGGTCGTCGGCATGCAGCGGGCGCTTGCCCAGGCCCCAGCCTTCCTCGTCGCCATGGTTCCAGATCGCGCCCGCATAGGTCAGGTCGCCGGTCCGCTCGGCGAAGGCGGTCAGGCCCACATAGAAGGCCCCCTGGATCCAGCCGCGCGGCTTCTGCGTGTTCTCACGGTGCGTCTTCACATAGTCGAATTGGCCGTCCATGTGCCACAGCTGCCAGTCGGCGACGGCGCGGCCCAGGGTCAGGGCGGAAGAGGGCAGGTCGACCACTTGCGGCGTCTGGGAGGGCGCGGGCGCGGCGATGGCCTGGGATGTGCTGAAAGCCAGGCAAGCCAAGGCGGCGGCGACCAGTGCGCGCATCGTTCTCTCCCCTCGAAGTTCGTTCTCCGCGCCTCTGGCGGGCGCTGTCGATCATCGGAGGTTGTCTTACCGGTCCCGGCAAGGCCAGCGCAAAATGCGGAAATAGGGCTTACCAATTTGGTCAGGCCAATCCTTGCGCTGGAGGCCGGCCACGCTAAGGTGCGCGCCTTCAGTTCCCTGGGAGGGGCCCATGATTTCCGCTTCGATCCGCGCCTTGGCGCTCGCCGCCGGCCTGGCCACTGCGCTGACCGCCGCGCCGGCCCTGGCGCAAGGACCGGTGTGCAAGGCCGACGACGGTTATGCCAGCGCCTTCGACGGCCGCCGCACCTTCCGCTGGAAGCCGCAGTGGCTGCAGGCGGCCAAGGCCAACCTCTCCGACCCGTCGCTGGCCCCGGCGTACAAGGCCCTGATCGCCCGCGCCGACAAGGCCCTGGCCGGCCCTTACTACGCCGTCACCGAAAAGACCCGCACCCCGCCCAGCGGCGACAAGCACGACTACATCTCGATGGGCCCGTACTGGTGGCCGGACGCCAGCAAGCCGAACGGCGAGCCCTATATCCGCAAGGACGGCGAGGTGAACCCCGAGCGCAATACCGAGGCCTTCGACGCCGTGCGCATGGACAACATGGCCAGCGCCGTCGAAGCCCTGTCGCTGGCCTACTACTTCACCGGCGAGACCAAGTACGCGACCAAGGCGTCCGAGCTGCTGTACGTCTGGTTCCTGGATCCCGACACGCGGATGCGCCCGCACATGACCTATGCGCAGGGCGTGCCCGGCCGCACCCTGGGCCGCGCCGAGGGCGTGCTGGACACCTTCCGCCTGCTGCGCGTGGTCGAGTCCATCGGCCTCCTGGCCCCCTCGGGCGCGATCAAGCCGGCCGAGCAGAAGGCGCTTGAGCACTGGTTCGAGGTCTACACCATGTGGATGCAGACCGCCGCGACCGGCAAGGAAGAGCGGGCGGCCAAGAACAATCACGGCATCTGGTACGACTACCAGCTGGCGACCTTCGCCCTGTTCGCGCGCAAGCCGGAGCTGGCGAAAGAGGTTCTGGCCGGCGTCGGCAAGGGCCGGATCGACCCGCAGATCGACGCCGACGGCAAGCTGCCCGAGGAGCTCGCACGCACCAGAGGGCTGCACTACAGCTACTTCGCCCTGGAGCCGCTGGTCGGCATGGCCGAGCTGGGACCCTGCGTCGGCGTCGACCTGTGGGGCTACAAGGGGCCGAAGGGGCAGGGTATCCGCGCGGCCTACGACTACCTGGCCCAGTTCGTCGGCAACGAGAAAGCCTTCCCCTACAAGGACCTCAAGCCCGAGGACGCGACCAAGGAGGCGCTGCCGCTGTATGACGTGGCGGCCTGGGCCTATGGCGACGCGGGCTTTGCGGCCAAGGCCGACCAGATCGCCCAGCAGACGCCCGGCGCGGCGAGCCGCCTGACCATCGCGCCGTATAGGAAATAAAATGCGAGGCGGCTGTCGGAACCGCCGACGGCCGCCCGTTCCTTGGGGCGTCACTCAGGGAGAAGAGACATGAGAAAGCTGATCGTCGCCGCCTTCGTCAGCCTGGACGGCGTCATGCAGGCTCCGGGCGGGCCGACCGAGGATCCGACCGGCGGCTTCAAGTTCGGCGGCTGGACCGCCCCGCTGTTCGACGACGAGACCGGCCAGGCGATCGGCGGGATGTTCGACAAGCCCTTCGACCTGGTGCTGGGCCGCAAGACCTACGAGATCTTCGCCGCCCACTGGCCGTTCGCCGGGGCCGACGACCCGATCGGCCAGGTGTTCGGCAAGGCGACCAAGTTCGTCGCCACCCGCGATCCCGGCTTCAAGCTGACCTGGCAGAACAGCCGCTGGCTGGGCGCCGACCCGGTCGCCGAACTCAAGCGGGTAAAGGCCGAGGATGGCCCGGACCTCCTGACCCAGGGCTCGGCGGATTTCCTGCAGACCCTGTTCGCCGCCGACCTGGTCGACGAGTTGCACACCCTGACCTTCCCGGTCGTGCTGGGCCGGGGCAAGCGCCTGTTCCAGGCCGGCGCGGCGCCGCGGACGTATCGCCTGACGGAGAGCCAGACCTCGCCGTCGGGCGTGGTGGTCAGTCGCTATGTCCGCGCGGGCGCGGTCGAGACCGGCTCGTTCGCGCTGGCCGAGCCGAGCGCGCTGGAGCTCGAGCGCCAGAAGAAGCTGGCGGCGGAGGGCTAGATCGCCGAGCGGCGGGCCAGCTCGGTCCGCCGCGCGGCAACCTCGTTGCGGGCCCGTTCCAGGGCGTCGATCTCGGTGGCGGTCAGCAGGTTGTCGATCACCCGGCCCAGGTGCTCGCGCATGGCGTTGCGGGCGGCGGTGGGGTCGCGTTCGCGCAGGGCCATCAGGATCTCCTGGTGGTCGTCGATGCGGGGGCGCACGCCGACCTGGCGGGCGCGTTCCAGCATGGCGCGGCACAGGGGCGACTTGTAGCGCAGGTCCCACAGGTTCTCGACGACGGTGACCAGGGCGCTATTGCGGCTGGCGCTGGCGATGGTCACGTGGAAGCGACGGTCGGCGCGGTCGCCCTTCACGTTGTTGTCGTTCTCCACGACCATGTCGTCGAGGATCTCGGCCAACTCGGCCAGCTCGTCCTCGGTGATGGTGGCGGCGGCCAGGGCGGCGACTTCGCCCTCGATCAGGCGGCGGGCCTCGGTCAGCTCGAAGGCGCCGATGTCGAGGTCGGGTTCCGGGCTCTCCGGACGCGGGGCCTCAGTGACATAGACGCCCGAGCCGTGGCGGGCCTCGACCAGGCCGCGGATTTCCAGGGCGATCATCGCTTCACGGACGGTCGGGCGGCTGACCTTGTAGTCTTCGGCCAGATCACGTTCCGACGGCAGGCGCTGGCCAGGGCGGTGCACGCCATCCCGAATCGCCTCGGCGATCGAGTTGGCCACCTGTTGGTAGAGCTTGCGGGTTTCGGCCGTCGTCGTGGTCATCGTCTACTATCCATCCGACGCTGCGTCGGGCGCCCAGCAGCCTATTGCAAGGGCCGCGAGCGCGCTACAGCGCACACATTCGCCCTAAGTGGCAAGACCACTAGCATCTTGCCAGATATGTCTATAGAAGTGGTCAGGCCACTTTACGGTTCCGCTTAGCGCATTAGGTCCATGTTGAAGATCATCGACGCCAAGGTCATCGTCACCTGCCCCGGCCGCAATTTCGTGACGCTGAAGATCACGACCGAGGACGGGACCACCGGCGTCGGCGACGCCACCTTGAACGGCCGCGAGCTGGCGGTGGTCAGTTATCTCAAAGATCACATGATTCCGTGCCTGATCGGTCGCGACGCGCACCAGATCGAGGACACCTGGCAGTTCTTCTACCGTGGCTCGTACTGGCGTGGCGGCCCGGTGGGCATGAGCGCCCTGGCCGCCGTCGACATGGCGCTGTGGGACATCAAGGCCAAGGTCGCGGGCCTGCCGCTGTACCAGCTGCTGGGCGGCGCCAGCCGCGTGGGCGTCACCGTCTATGGCCACGCCAATGGCGAGACCATCGAGGACACCATCGCCGAGGCCGTGAAGTACAAGGCCATGGGCTACAAGGCCATTCGCCTGCAGACCGGCGTGCCGGGCCTGGCCAGCACCTACGGCGTCTCGGGCGACAAGATGTTCTACGAGCCGGCCGACGGGAACCTGCCGACCGAGAACGTCTGGTCGACCTCGGCCTATCTGCAGCATGCGCCCAAGCTGTTCGCCAAGGCGCGCGAGGTGCTGGGCTGGGACGTGCACCTGCTGCACGACGTCCATCACCGCCTGACCCCGATCGAGGCCGCGCGCCTGGGCAAGGATCTGGAGCCCTATCGCCTGTTCTGGCTGGAGGACTCGGTCCCCGCCGAGAACCAGGCCGGCTTCCGCCTGATCCGCCAGCACACCACCACGCCGCTGGCCGTGGGCGAGATCTTCTCCAACGTCTGGGACTGCAAGACCCTGATTGAAGAGCAGCTGATCGACTATCTGCGCGCCACGGTTCTGCACGCCGGCGGCATCACCAACCTTAAGAAGATCGCCGCCTTCGCCGACCTGCACCACGTCAAGACCGGCTGCCACGGCGCCACCGACCTGTCGCCGGTGACCATGGCCGCGGCCCTGCATCTGGGCCTGGCGATTCCGAACTTCGGCCTGCAAGAATATATGCGCCACACGCCGGAGACGGACGCGGTCTTCCCGCACGCCTACACCTTCAACGACGGCATGCTGCATCCGGGCGACAAGCCGGGCCTGGGCGTCGACATCGACGAGGAACTGGCCGGCAAGTACGAGTACAAGCGCGCCTACCTGCCGGTGAACCGTCTCCAAGATGGGACCATGTTCAACTGGTAAGCCTTAAATTGGCTTGACAACTATCCGTCGACGGCAAGATTGGTCATGCCAATTTTGCCGCCGACGAGCGATCCATGCGACTGCGCACTCTTCTGTTCTTGACGGCCGCTCTCGCCGCCGCCACGCCCGTCGCGGCCCAGCGTGGCCCGATCTATGCCGGCGCGGTCGCGCCGATGAACCAGACGGTCGAGAAGCGCCTGCTGCCCCAGACCGCCGTCCTGCTGCACAAGCTGCTGGGCGAAAAGCGCGACATGACCCTGGACGGGGTCAAGGTGTTCGAGGCCGACGACAAGTTCCTGCCCGGCAAGATCGCCATTGGCCTGGCCTACCTGATCGTCGACACGCCGCGCACCAATCCCAAGTTCGCAGAGTACCTGGCCGCCTATCGCCAGATCGCCGACATGACCGTCGACGATCCCAACGACACCTGGGGCATCTACTACTACTGCCAGGCTCTGCTGATGCTGCAGGAGGCCAGGCTGCTGGACCAGGCGGTCTCGCCGCAGGCGCTGGCCAAGCTGAAGGCCAAACTGGACTGGCGCCGCTTCGTGCGCACCGACGACCTGACCCTGATCAACCTGCCCAACAACTATTACGGCGTCGCCTTCAGCGTGGCGAGGCTGCGTTATCGCCTGGGCTGGGAGGACGCCAGCGCCAGCGAGGCTCTGCTGGGCAAGACGCTGGAGCACTATCGGAAATATTCGGGCGAATACGGCTTCGCCGACGAGACCGATGGAGAAGGGCGCTTCGACCGCTACTCCGTCCTGTTGATCGGCGAGATCAGCCACCGCCTGATCGAGGCCGGCATGCCCGCGACGCCCGAGGTGCGCCAGTGGCTGCGCCGTTCGGTCGACCTGATGCTGCTCCGCCTGAACCTGCGCGGCGAAGGTTTCGAATACGGCCGCAGCATCGGGACCTATGGCGAGACGGCCTTCCTGGAGGTGCTGACCGCCGCGGCCAAGCTGGACGTCCTGACGCCCGAAGAGAAGGCGATGGGCTACGCGTTCAGCTCACGCGTCGCGGCCCGCTACATGGACTTCTGGTTCGACCCCAAGATGGGCTCGGTGAACCTGTGGGATCATGGGCGGCGGACGGACGCCTATCGCGGCAAGCACCGGATCCTGGGCGAGAACCTGAGCCTCGGCCGGCAGTACATCTACACCAGCGCGATCTGGAACGAGCTGGGTTTCAAGGACAAGGCGCCCGACGCCGGCTACGCGGCCTGGCTGGACAAGCTGCCCAAGCGGACGGTGACCTGGTTCGCGCGGGGGCAGAACGACCGGCTGGTCGTGACCGTGAGGGATAGGGGCCGCGTCATCGGCCTGCCGATCATCAATGGCGGCGACGGCCAGCACCAGAACACGCCCTACTATCCGATCCCGTTCTCGCCGGGGATGCTGCAAGGCGTGGCCGACGCGACGTTCCCTCAGCTGTTGCCGCGCATCACCCTGGCCGATGGCGCGCAGCTGGCGCCGCTGGCCTACGCCGCCCACGTGAAGATCGCCGAGCAGGGCGCGACGACGACGATCACCTACGACCAGGACAAGCTGGACCGCCTGGGCGGCAAGGCGCCGGTCGCCGATGACCGCTTCAGCGCCAAGACGACCTATGTCCTGGAGCCCGGCCGTATCCGCCGCACCGACGTCTTCACGCCCAAGCCTGGCGTGGCGGTGGAGACGGTCGACCTGGCGTTCGCCAGCTTCTCGGGTAAAGCGACCACCAAGGGCGGCGCGACGACCTTCGGAGCGGGCGACGTCACCGGGTTCAAGGTCGAGGGTCTGGCCTGCTCGACCAGGGCGTTGAACGACGACAAGGCCTATCGCGCGCCAACCGGGGCGATGACTGCGCTGACCAGCTGCACGGGCGCTGCTGGCGCAACCGGCCCCATCACGGTCAGCTGGACAATCGCCTACAAGTGAGTGGCGACAAGTCGACCGAGTTCACCACTTGTAGTCACGGAAAAACCAACAGTTCTCACAAAGCTTTGTCGTCTAGGTGACGTAGAATTGTTGTTGTGGCATCGGTGCTGCAATGTTGTGCGTTTATGATGTATTTCCATGGTTTATGTGTGTGTTCGGCAATGAATGTCGAGTTTACGACTAACATTTATTCCGCCGAGCGCTGCTATTTACTCGCTATCCCCGAATCGGGGTGTTAACGTCCAAGCATCATCGGCACGGTCTCTCGAGCGCCGGTGGCTGAGAGACGGAGCTTCGGCTTCCGCTCCCGCTCGATAGAGGCGGAGCACCCACATGCCCACCTTCCTTTTCTACCCACGACGCGCCGACGGCGTGTCCCTGACTTTCATCGCCGAAACCGCCGAGGACGATGGCGACGCCCTGGAATTGGCGGGTGAGATCGCATCGGCCCACGACTGCGTTGGCGTGTTCGTGTGGGAGCCCGCGGCCGCCGCCGAGGGCAAGGACCGTTTCGTCGGTGAAGTGGATCGCCACAACGGCGAGACGTGGCATGAAAAAACGTCCGCTGGAGCTTCCGTCTCAGCCTAGGCGTTATTGGGCGACCTTCAGGAGTCGCCCGTGGACAAGCTGTTCGCCAAATTCGCCAATGTCACCGCCAAGGCGACGGGCAGTCCGCCGGCCTTCCTGATCTGCGTCGCCCTGGTGCTGACCTGGGCGGTGACCGGGCCGGTCTTCAAGTTCTCCGAGACCTGGCAGCTGGTGATCAACACCGGCACCACCATCGTGACCTTCCTGATGGTGTTCCTGATCCAGAACACCCAGAACCGCGACGGCATCGCGCTGCAGACCAAGCTGGACGAGCTGATCCGCGCCTCGACCGACGCCGAGGACGAGTTCATCGGCATCGAGAAGCTGACCGACAAGGAGCTGGAGGCCATGCACGCCCACTGCAAGGCGCGGGCGGATCGCCACATGAAGGCGTTCCAGCGGGTGGCCGCCGAGCATGACGCGCGGGCCAAGAAGACGGCGGCCAAGGGCGACAAGAAGGAGCCCTCGGCCCGTTCTCGCGCGGCTAGCCGGGCCAAGGCTTTGCAGGCAGGGCATCCCCAATAGCGGTGTCAACATCAGACCTTCGTAGGGTGGACGTCAGACCTCATCGGCGATAGCGGTAACATCCAACGGGCCCCGACCAAGGACGCCCGACGGGGGAGCGTCGCCTTGCCGAAGCTGAAAGCGCTGCGTTGGTGGATCATCGGCCTGGTCATGCTGGGCGCGATCGTCAACTACCTGACCCGCTCCACCATGGGCGTCGCCGCGCCGACGGTCCTCAAGGACCTCGACATCTCGGTGAAGGAATATTCCTGGATCACCAGCGCCTTCCAGATCGGCATCATGATGCAGCCGGTGTGCGGCTATGTGCTGGACACCCTGGGCCTGCGCACCGGGTTCGCCGTCTTCGCCGCCGCCTGGTCGCTGGTGGCCATGGCCCACGGCCTGGCCAACAACTGGCAGGCCTTCGCCTTCCTGCGCGGCCTGCTGGGCCTGGCCGAGGGCTCGGCCCAGCCGGCGGGCATGAAGACCGTCGCCACCTGGTTCCCGGCCAAGGAGCGAGGCTTCGCCGGCGGGGTGTTCAACATCGGCTCGTCGATCGGCTCGATGCTGGCGCCGCCGCTGGTGGTGTGGGCCGTGCTGAGCTGGAACTGGCGGGCGGCCTTCGTGCTGACCGGGGTTCTGGGCCTCTTCTGGGTCGCCCTGTGGCTCTTCTTCTACCGCTCGCCCGACCAGCATCCGTCGATGACCGACGAGGAGCGCGAACGCATCGCCGCCGGGCAGGAGGCGCATCTCACTGACGCCGGCACGAAGCCCTCGGTGATCTCGATTCTGAAGCAGAAGAAGTTCTGGGGCATCGCCCTGCCGCGCTTTCTCGCTGACCCCACCTGGGGCACGCTGTCGTTCTGGGTGCCGCTGTACCTGTCGCAGACGCGGGGCTTCGACCTTAAGCAGATCGCCATGTTCGCCTGGCTGCCGTTCGTGGCCGCGGACCTGGGTTGCATGTTCGGGCCGGTCATCGCCCACTTCCTGCAAAAGCGCGGCGTGTCGCTGATCAACGCCCGCCGCTGGGCCGTCACGGTCGGCGCGGCGATGATGACCGGCATGGCGTTCGTGGGCCGGGTCGAGAGCCCCTATGCCGCCATCGCCTTGCTGTGCCTGGGCGGTTTCGCCCACCAGACCCTGTCGGTGACCGTCATCACCATGGCTTCGGACCTCTTCCGCCGTGACGAGGTCGCCACGGTGGCGGGCCTGGCCGGCATGATGGGCAATCTGGGCGTCCTGCTGTTCTCGCTGCTGATCGGCGGGCTGGTCAGCACGATCGGCTATGATCCGTTCTTCGTCGCCCTGGGCGTACTGGACATCCTGGGCGCCATCGTCGTCTGGACCTTCATCAAGGACCGTATCGAGCCCAAGGCCGAGCCGGTCAGTCAGCTTCCCGTGTCATGAGTACGCCTGTGATCCGCAATCCCATCCTGCGCGGCTTCAATCCCGATCCCTCGATCGTGCGGGTGGGGCAGGACTACTACATCGCCGTCTCGACCTTCGAGTGGTTCCCGGGCGTGCAGATCCACCATTCGCGGGACCTGAAGAACTGGCGACTACTCAGCCGGCCGCTGGTCCGCGCCAGCCAGCTGGACATGCGCGGCGATCCCGACGGCTGCGGCGTCTGGGCCCCGTGCCTGACCCATGCCGATGGCAAGTTCTGGCTGATCTTCACCGACGTGAAGCGTTACGGCCGCACCACGGTCGGCGGGGCCTCTGGCGCGTCCCTGCGCGACTTCCACAACTACCTGGTCACCTGCGACACGATCGATGGCGAGTGGTCCGAGCCGGTCTATCTGAATAGCTCCGGCTTCGACCCGTCGCTGTTCCATGATGACGATGGCAAGAAGTGGCTGGTCAACCAGCTGTGGGATCACCGACCGGGCAAGAACCGTTTCGCCGGCATCGTGCTGCAGGAATATTCGGCCGCCGAGGGCAAACTGGTCGGCGAGCGCAAGGTGATCTTCGAGGGCACGCCGATCGGGCTCACCGAGGCCCCGCATCTCTACAAGCGTGACGGCTGGTACTATCTGGTCACCGCCGAGGGCGGCACCGGCTGGGGTCACGCCATGACCATGGCCCGCTCGCGCAGCATCGACGGTCCGTACGAACTGCACCCCGACACCTATGTCCTGACCTCGCGCGATCGTCCGCACGTGGCCCTGCAACGCGCCGGTCATGCCGACCTGGTCGAGACCGCCGACGGCGAGACCTACGCGGTCTATCTGTGCGGTCGTCCGCTGCCCAATCGCGGCCGCTGCACCCTGGGGCGCGAGACGGCGATCCAGAAGCTGGTCTGGGGCGAGGACGGCTGGCCGCGCACCCTGGACGGTTCGGGCGACCCCACGCTGGAAACGCCCGCGCCGAACCTGCCCGAACAGATCTGGCCCGCCGCGCCGGTGCGCGCCGACTTCGACGGGCCTGACCTGCCGATCGACTTCCAGTGGCTGCGTACGCCCTGTCCGGACGAGATCTTCAGCCTGACCGCCAAGTCGGGCTCCCTGCGCCTCTACGGCCGGGAAAGCGTGGGCAGCGTGTTCCGCCAGGCCCTGGTCGCCCGCCGCCAGCAGGCGCACTGCTACTCGGCCGCCACGGTGCTGGACTTCGAGCCCGAGCACTATCAGCAGGCCGCCGGGCTGATCTGCTACTACAACGGGGCCAAGTTCCACTATCTGCATGTCAGCCACGACGAGGATGCCGGCAAGCACCTGCGGGTCATGACCTGCACGCCCGACAGCCCCTCGGCGGACAGCTTCACCACCCAGATCCTGCTGGCCGCCGGCCCGGTCGAGCTGCGGGTCGAGGTCGATCTGGAGCGTCTGCGCTTCGGCTATCGGCAAGGGCAGGGCGCCTGGACCTGGCTGCCCGAGGTGTTCGACGCCTCGATCCTGTCGGACGAAGCCACCATCCCCGGCGCGCCGGCCTTCACCGGCGCCTTCGTCGGCATGGCCTGTCAGGACGCATCCGGCATGGCCGCGCCGGCCGACTTCGACTGGTTCGACTACGAGGAACGGGAATACCGCCCCTAGAAATTGTGAATTGAGTGAACGGCGTTCAGTCGTAGGGTTCTGGAAAGTCCAGGGAGGACGCCATGAACGCTCCGGTCTCGATCTCGCAGCAAGACGCCGTCGACTATGCCGGCCTGACCGTCACCCCCGTCAGCACGGTGCTGGGGGCCGAGATCTCCGGCCTGGACCTGACGCAGCCGCTCACGCCGGAGATCGTCGCGGCCATCCGCGCGGCGCTGCTGCGCCACAAGGTGGTGTTCTTCCGCGACCAGGACATCGCCTACGAGGACCATGTCCGCTTCGGGCGCTATTTCGGCGAGCTGGAAGGCCATCCGGTTACCGCCCACGTCCCGGGCTTCCCGGAGATCCTGCATATCGAGGCGGCCGATGGCATGAAGCTGCGCGAGGAGATCGTCCCGATCGTCCGCGCCGCCAACAAGTGGCACACCGACGTCACCTTCCGCGAGGCGCCCTCGATGGGCGGCGTGCTGCGCATGCGGCACATGCCGCCGCTGGGCGGCGACACCCTGTTCGCCGATACGGCGGCGATCTATGCCGACCTGCCGCAGAAGCTGAAGGACCAGCTGGAAACCCTGACGGCCGAGCACGACATCATCCAGAGCTACGGCTACCGGGTCGACGAGGCCAAAAGGCAGGAGCTGCGGGCGGCCTATCCGCCGATGATCCACCCGGTGGTGCGCACCCATCCGGAGACCGGCGACAAGCACCTGTTCGTCAACAAGGTCTTCACGACGCGGATCCTGGGCCTGCCCGAGGACGAGGCCAAGACGCTGCTGGCGGATCTGCTGGATCGGGTGAAGGCGCCGGAATATCAGGTCCGCTTCCGCTGGACCCCGAACGCCATCGTGTTCTGGGACAATCGCGCCACGCAACACTATGCGATCTTGGACTACTGGCCCCAGGAGCGGATCGTCGAGCGCGTGACGATCAAGGGCGATAAGCCTTTTCTAGCGGCTTAGAGCGCCAGGCGAGCGGCCTCGATCAGGGCGATCCAAAGCACCAGCGTAGCCGTCAGCGGCAACACGCGACGCTCAAGCGTAGCGCGGGCGTCGAAGCTGTAGGCGGCGGTCTTGGACGACATGGCGGGCTTCCGGTTCGCAATCGTTTTCATGCGGGCGTTCATAAGAGCGGTGTCGGGCGTAACTCTCAAGCAATTTCCAGTTGCGCGATTTAATCGCGTGCTGGGTTTTGGGTTGGCTTTGCCTTCGTGCGGGACGGATCCCAGGGAAGGTTTGAGCATGACCGGGAAAACAAACCGGCTGGTCTTGCCACATCGGGCCCGGCCAGCCGGCTTAGCACAAAAAGGTGTCGGACGCGGTGGGGTGCGCCGAGTGATCTGACCATCGTCGAGTCTGCGACTTATGGCAACGTTCCGTTCTGTCGCACTCCTGCGACAAACGCGCGCAGAGGCTTAGCCGACTTGGGTTCGCGGCGTCCCGACAACGGGTTTCAGCACCCGGAAGGCGACGAAGACCATGACGGCGGTGACGGTCAGGCAGGCGGCCAGGAACAGCATGGGCGCCAGGTTGTTGCCCGTCCGGTCGCGGATGATCGGCACGACGTTCTGGGCGACGAAGCCGCCGAGGTTGCCGACCGCGTTGATCGCCGCGATCCCGGCCGCGGCGCGGGCGCCGGTCAGGAAGGTCGGCGGCAGGCTCCAGAAGCCCGGCTGGCCAGCGAAGATGGCCGGGGCGGCGATGCACAGCAGGGCGAACTTGGCCCAGGTCCCGGGGACGACGACGCTCAGCACCAGGGCGACGGCGGCGATCAGCGGCGGACCAGCCACGTGCCAGACCGTGAAGCCGCGCCGGGCCGCATGGCGCGGCACCAGCCACAGGGCCGCGCCGACCAGGATCCACGGGATGATATTGATCAGGCCGTTCATCGTATTGGACACGCCGAACGCCTTGACGATGGTGGGCAGCCAGTAGCTCAGGCCATAGGCCCCCAGCGGCATGCCGACATACAGCACCGCCAGCAGCAGCACGCGCGGGTCCAGGATGGCCTTCCAGGCCCCGGCATGGCTGATCTCGGCGCCGCCGTTCTCGGCCTTGAGGGTGTCGGCCAGCCAGGCCTTCTGCTCGGGCTCCAGCCACGGGGCGTGCTCGGGACCGTTGGGCAGCTTCCACAGGACATAGGGGGTCATCAGCACGGCCGGCGCGCCGGTGGCCAGGAACACCCACTGCCAGCCGGCCAGGCCGCCCAGGCCGTGCAGGTCCAGCAGCGCCCCGCCGACCATGGCGCCGACGGCGTTGGCGAGCGCAGAGGCGACCATGAACAGGCCGACCATCCGCGCCCGGTGCGCCTGCGGGAACCACAGGGTCAGGACGTACAATACGCCGGGGAAGAAGCCGGCCTCGGTCACCCCCAGCAGGAAGCGCAGGATGTAGAACATCGTGGCGTTCTGGGTGAAGCCCAGGCCCAGGGTGACCAGGCCCCAGGTGAACATGATCCGCGCGAACCAGACCCGCGCGCCCACCCGGGCCAGGATCAGGTTGGACGGCGCCTCGAACAGGAAGTAGCCGATGAAGAACAGGCTGGCGCCCAGGCCGTAGGCGGCCTCGGATAGGCCCAGGGCCTGGACCATCTCCAGCTTGGCGTACGAGACGTTCTGCCGATCGATATAGGCGATCAGGTACATCACGCAGAACAGCGGCATCAGCCGCGCGGTGACCCGGCGGACGGTGGAGACTTCCAGGCTCATGCGACGGTCACCGGGGTCAGGAGGGCGGCGGCGGGCGTATCGCTCCAGCCGTCGGACGTGATGGCGAAGGCGGCGCGCGCCCGGATGTCGTCGGACGAGGCGCCGACCATCAGCTCGATGCGGCCCTTCTGGATCCGCCACTTGCCGGCGTCCCAGAAGGCGCACTGACGGGCCGAAAGCTTGAAGGTCACGCGCTTGGTCTCGCCGGGCTTCAGCGCCAGGCGCTGGAAGCCGCGCAGCTCCTTCACGGGGCGAGCGACGGCGGCGACCGGGTCGCGCATGTACAGCTGCACCACCTCGTCGGCGGCGACCTTGCCGGTGTTGGTGATCGCCACGGTGACGGCGATCGTGCCGGCGGGACCGATCTCGGCCTTGTCCAGCGTCACGTCCGAATAGCCGAAGGTCGCGTAGCTGAGGCCATGGCCGAACGGATAGACCGGGCCGACGTCGACGTCGTGGTAGCGGGCGGTGTCCTTGGCCAGGTCCGGATCGGCGGGACGGCCGGTGGGGTAGTGGGCGTAGGTCTCGGGCAGGGCGCCGGCGGTGCGCGGCAGGCCCATCGGCAGGCGGCCGGCGGGCGAGATCTCGCCCAGCAGGATATCGGCCAGGGCCGGGCCGCTCTCGACGCCCAGCAGCCAGGTCATCAGCGAGGCCGGAGCCTTGGCCAGCAGGTCGGGGATGGCCAGCGGACGGCCGCCCATGACGATCAGCACCACGGGCTTGCCGGTGGCCAGTACGGCGTCGGCCAGGGCCTTCTGCGCGCCGGGCAGGGAGAGGTCAGAGCGGCTGCGGGACTCGGCGCTGTGGTCGAAGTCTTCGCCGACCACCAGCAGGGTCACGTCAGCCGCCTGGGCTGCTGCGACCGCCGCACCGACGCCCGAGAGGTCGTCGCTGCGCGGGGCCGCGCCGGAGACGAAGGTCACGCCCGGCAGGCGGGCTTTCAGCGCCGCGACCAGGGTGACCGCGTCGGTCTCCTCGCCGCGCGCCTTCCACGAGCCGATGGCGCTGCGGGCGTCGTCGGCCAGGGCCCCGACCACGGCGACCTTGGCGGTCTTGGCGAGGGGAAGGAGAGCGTCGTCGTTCTTCAGCAGCACGACCGATTTGCGGGCCGCGTCGCGCGCGATGGCGCGGTGCGGGGCGCTGACCATGACGGTCTTCTCGCGGGCTACGTCGCCGAAGCGGTAGGGATCGTCGAAGAGGCCCAGGCGCGCCTTGGTCAGCAGGATGTGGCCCACGGCCTGGTCGATCAGCGGCAGCAGCGAGGGGTCTTCGGCGACGGCGGCCTTCAGGTGCGCGGCATAGACTCCGCCGGCCATGTCCATGTCGACGCCCGCCTTCAGGGCCAGGGCGGCGGCCTGGGCAGGGGTCTCGGCGATGCCGTGGGACACCAGTTCGGCGATGGCGTTCCAGTCGCTGACGACGATGCCGTCAAAGCCCCACTTCTCCCGAAGGTGGCCGCGCACCAGGGCGGCGTTGGCGGTGGTGGGCACGCCGCCGATGTCGTTGAAGGCTGTCATGAACGAGCCCGCGCTCGCCGTCTTGCCAGCCTCGAACGCCGGCAGGATCACCTCGTTCAGCGTCCGCTCCGACAGGTCGGCGCTGTCATAGTCGCGGCCGCCCGCGACCGCGCCATAGGCTCCGAAGTGCTTGACGCAGGCCAGCACCGTGTCCTTGCCGGCCAGGTCCTTGGTCTGGAAGCCTTCGGTCTGAGCGACGCTCATCACCGAGCCCAGATAGCTGTCTTCACCCGCGCCCTCGACCACCCGACCCCAGCGCGGGTCGCGGGCGACGTCGACCATCGGGGCGAAGGTCCAGTGCAGGCCCGCCACGCTGGTCTCGACCGCCGCCATGCGGGCGCAGGCGCGATAGCTGTCGGGATCGAAGGTCGCGGCCATGGCCAGCGGCACGGGGTACAGGGTGCGGTAGCCATGGACGACGTCGATGGCGAACAGCAGCGGGATCTTCAGCCGCGACTCCTCGACGGCCACCTTCTGCAGGTCGGTCAGGAACTGGGCGCCGGCCACGTGCAGGTAGCTGCCGACGCCGCCCTTGCGGACCAGGTCCAGCGCGGCCGCGTCGATCTTGGAATTCAGCGCCTTCTGCCGACCGCCGGCCGGCTGGTGCATCTGGCCGATCTTCTCGTCCAGGGTCATGCGCGAGAGCAGGTCCTTGACCCGCTGGGCATGGGCTTTGGTGACAGGCGCGGCGCGGCCGGGGCGGGGCGCCAGCAGCGTGGTCGCCAGGGCGAAGCCGCCCGCCATCACATCGCGCCGCGTCGTCATTCAATTCCCCGCTATTCTTGGGCGTAAGCCGGCTTTTGGGATAACGCCCCCGCCATGGGAGCGCTATCGCAAAGCCGCGCCCGCCCTCTGCGACTTTGGTCGTAGAGAGCCTGCGGGACGGGCGACTACTTCCCGGCTTCCTTGTCCTTGTAGAACTGCTGCAGCACCCAGAAGGCCGGCTTGCGGCGGCCGGTCGGCGAGACCAGGCCCTTGCGGTTCCAGCCCTGCTGATAGACCGGATGCTGGCGGCGCGGGCTGCGGAAGTCCTTGAGGATCCACGGCGACATGCCGCGCAG
This sequence comes from Caulobacter sp. GW821-FHT12D05, assembly GCF_058807295.1. Classification (NCBI taxonomy): domain Bacteria; kingdom Pseudomonadati; phylum Pseudomonadota; class Alphaproteobacteria; order Caulobacterales; family Caulobacteraceae; genus Caulobacter; species Caulobacter sp. GW821-FHT12D05. Next base: position 761,964 of record NZ_JBXAQO010000002.1, on the reverse strand, counting down.
GCTCGGGATCTTCGCGGCCATGGCCAGGGTCTTCTCGTAGTACTTCTTCTGGAAGTCCTCGGAGAACTTGCGCATCAGGACGGGGTCGCTGAAGCCGGCCAGGGCGTCGGCCCCGAACTCGGAGAACACCATCGGCTTGTCGGTGGGCTTCCAGGCGATGTTGGGCACATCGTCCAGGGCGTCATTGCCGTACCAGCCGTTGTAGGTGTTGATCGACAGCACATCCAACTTGTCGGCCAGCGGGTCGTTCAGGCTGGTCAGCGGGTGGCCGTCCACGGTCTTGCGCTCGGTCAGCAGGGCGGCGGTGACCAGGCGGCTGTCGTCCAGGGCGCGGACGTCGTCGACCAGCTGATATAGGAAGCTGTTGCGGGGACCCTCGACCGGGGTCTCGTTGGCCACGCTCCACATGACGATCGAGGCGCGGTTGCGGTCGCGGCGGATGTTGTCGGCCAGCATGTCGCGCGCCAGCTTCAGGGTGCGCGGATTGCCGAAGTCGACCAGCCAGTAGACGGGGATCTCGCTCCAGACCAGCAGGCCCATCTCGTCGGCCAGGCGGGTGGTGACCTCGCTGTGCGGATAGTGGGCCAGGCGCACGAAGTTGCCGTGCAGGCCGTCCTTGACCTCGGACAGCAGGGCGCGGGCCCCGGCCTCGGTGATGGTGCGGGCGGGATTATCGCCGAACTCCTCCTCGTGCACCGAGATGCCGCGCAGGAAGATCGGCTTGCCGTTCAGCAGGATGTCGCGGCCCTTGGTTTCGATGGTGCGGAAGCCGACCCGGTCGGTCAGCTTGTCGTCGCCGGTCTGGACGACGACGTCATAGAGCTTGGGCTTTTCGGGCGACCAGCGGACCAGGCCCTTGGGCGCGGCGGCCGAGGCGGTCAGCACGCCCTTGGCGTCGGTGCGGCCGGTGACGTCCAGACCCAGCTCGGCGACGCGGACATGGACCTCCTGGTTGGCCGCCTGGGCGCCGTCCAGCTTCACGGTCGCGGCGATCTTGCCGTCCTTGGTCAGGCGCACCCAGGCTTCGTCGATGAAGGTGCCGGGCGTGATGACCAGGCGCATGGGGCGGGTGATGCCGCCATAGTTCTCCCAGTCGGTGACGGGCGGCGGCACGCCGTCGGCCTGGGGCGTGGAGTCGACCCCGACCGTCAGCTGGTTGTTGCTGGCCCGTACGGTGTCGGTGACCTCGATCGAGAACGGCGTGAAGCCGCCCTCGTGCTCGCCGACCGCCTTGCCGTTCAGATAGACCTTGGCGGTGTAGTTGACCGCCTCGAAGCGCAGGAAGGCGCGCTGGCCGGGCTTTAGCGCCGGCGTGTCGAAGCGGCGCGTGTACCACATCAGGCCCTGGTAGTAGCGCAGGCTGGGATCGTGGCCGACCCAGCCCTGGGGCAAGGTCGCCGTCGCCGCGCGGTCCATGTCGTACTCGTAGAGCGCCGTTGGCTTGGCCTTGGTCAAAGCGTCGACATCGACGTCGTCATAGCGCCGATGACCCGCGCCCGGCGCGCCGCGGTGGAAGCCGGCCAGGCCGTCGCGATACGGGTCGACCGAATAATGCCAGGTCCCTGACAGGTCCTGGCCGTCGCGATTGTCGGCCCGGGTCAGGGTGGGCGAGGAGGCCAGCGCCCCGATCGGCGCCAGCAGGACGAACGCGCACGTCGCGCTCGCCAGAGCCTTCAAACCCGTACCCATCGCGTCCTCCACTTTTGGTTGGCGCAGTTGAAGCACGGCGAGTGGTCAGGGCGCAAACTAAATTGGTCAGGCCACTTGGTGCAAAAGAAAGGGCGGCCCGAGATCGAGCCGCCCCAACTCCGTTCAGTGCGTGAGCCTTAGAAGCTCTTGCGGACCGTCACGCCGTAGGTGCGCGGGGCGTTCGGATAGCCGCTGTAGCTGCCGTCCTGGGCCACGGTCGGGAAGGCCGAGATCAGGCTTTCGTCGTTGGTCAGGTTACGCGCCCACAGGCCGATTTCCAGCTGGCGAGGGGTGTTGATGATCCCCAGGCTGGCGTTGACGATGTTGGTGTCATAGCTGGCCAGGGCCGGCGACACCGTTTCCGTCAGCTGGACCTTGCTGCTGTGGTCATATTCCACGCGCGCATAGCCGTTCCAGTTTTCGCTGATGTCGTGGTTGATCGTCGCCGAGGTCGAGAACGACCACTTCGCGATGCCGGCCGGGGTTTCGCCCGTCAGGTTTCGGAAGTTCGGGATGCGCGTGGTGACCGGATCCCGCGGGCAGCGGACGGTGTCGTAGGCCACGCAGGCCGCGCCGGTGAAGCTGTCGTACTTCGGATCCAGATAGGTGACCGAAGCCGCCAGGTTCAGCCACTGGACCGGGCGCCAGGCGCTGTCGACCTCGAAGCCCTTGACGGACTCCTCGCCGGCGTTGACCAGGCTGTAGCCGAGGCCGGTGAAGGCGTTCGACTGGAAGCCTTTGATCGACTGCTTGAACACCGCGACGTTGGCGTAACCGCCCGGGAAGCTGGCCTTCACGCCCAGTTCGTAGACGTCGACATTCTCCGGCTGAGCGCTGCGGCCCACGCCGTTGGCGTTCGGCGGACGGCTGTCCGACGACAGGTTGAACGCGCCGGCCTTCCAGCCCGTGGAGTAGCTGGCATAGGCGTTGATCGCGCCGAAGTCATAGGCCGCGCGAATGGCGTAGGTGATCTTGTCGCCCTTCAGCTGACCGGACTCGCTGGCGTTCGGATAGTTGACCGGGCCGTGGGTCGGGTCATTGCCGTAGAAGAACTGCAGGGCGCCCAGGGCGCTGAAGGCGTTGGCCGGAAGACCCAGGGCCGGGAACTGCGGCACGGCGCTCAGGTTCAGCGCCGAGAACGGGTCGTTCATGACCACGTTCGAGCGGGCCTTCTTCGTGTCGTTCATGTAGGCGAGGCCGCCGGTCAGGGTCAGCTTCTCGGTGACCTTGTAGTCGAACTGGCTGAACAGCGAGTACGAGTCCTGCTTCATCTTGTAGTAGTCGCTCAGGCCTTGGCCGGCCTGGAAGTAGGTCGAGCCGGGGCGGATCGACGGCGTCACCAGGCTCTGCAGGAATTCGAGCGTGTAGATGTTAGACCGGCCGGTCAGGGCCGGGCGGATCGCGGCCGGCAGGGTGGCCGTGTTGACCACGCCCGACAGCGCGTCGGCGAACGCGCGGACGTCGCTGCCGTAGGTGATGGTGCGGCCGGTATCCAGCTTTTCATTCTGGTAGAAGCCGCCGATCAGCCAGTTGAACGGGCCTTCGCCGTTCGAGGCCAGGCGGATTTCCTGGGTGAACGTCTTGATGGCGTTGGCCGTGCGGTTGTTGGAGATGTCCGCGCCGGTGAAGTCGATGTCCTGGAACGAGGCGTTCTTCTGGTTCCGATAGGCGGTGATGGCGGTCAGCTTGGCGATGCCGAAGTCATGATCCAGCTGGCCCGACACGCCCTTGCCCGACAGCTTGTTGGCCGGGTCGGTGTTGAAGATGACGTCGCGGTCGAAGATCTTGGTGGTGTCGCTGATCGGCTTCTTCAGGATGCCGCCGATCGCCAGGGTGGCCGGACCGTTGAAGATCGAGGTCACGCCGCAGCAGGTCTCGTTGATCTTGTTGTAGTCGGCGATGACTCGGAACGAGGTCTTGTCGGTCGGTTCCCACAGCAGGTCGCCACGGATCGACCAGCGGTCGCGGTCATTGACGTCGTTGCCGGTGGTCAGGTTGGTGAAGTAGCCGTCACGCTTGTTGACGCTGCCCGACAGGCGCACGGCGACGGTGTCGCTGAGCGGGCCGGTGATCGTGCCCTTGAGCTGGCGAGTGTTGTAGTTGCCGTACGTGCCTTCGACCTTACCGCCGAATTCGAACTGCGGCTTCTTGGTCACGATGCTGATCGCGCCGGCCGACACGTTCTTGCCGAACAGGGTCGATTGCGGGCCGCGCAGCACTTCGACGCGCTCGATTTCCGGCAGGTCATCCAGGGCGGCGGCGGAACGCGAGCGATAGACGCCGTCGATGAAGATGCCGACCGAGCTTTCGATGCCGTCGTTGCCGTTGCCGTTGCCGAAGCCGCGGATGACGAAGTTGGTCTGACCGGCGGCGTTGAATTGTTGGACCTTCAGCGACGGAACGACCGATTGCAGGTCGATCAGGTCGCGGACCTGGGCGCGTTCGATCGTCTGCTGACCGGTGACGGCGACCGAGATCGGCACGTCCTGCAGGGTCTGTTCACGCTTGGTGGCGGTGACGACGATTTCTTCGATGGAGGTGCTATCGGCCTGCGTGGATTGTTGAGCGAAGGCCGGAGAGGCGATGGCGAGCGCCAGGGCTGAGACCCCCAGCAGATGGACGTTTCTCATAACTAACTCCCTGTTTTTCTTTATTATCGGCCGCGTTTCTTCCCATCCCGCCTCGAGCAATCGCGGGTTTCTTTTGGGGAAGGACGACCATTGTGACGTAGGGGAAGGGCGATCCTGGCCGGCCGACCGGTCCGCGAGACGCGGTCGGTTGACCCTGGTCCTGGATGAAGACGCTTTGCGTCATGTTTCCGCCCCAGCCCGTGCGACCTTGCATGCCGCACGTAACTGACGCTGATTTTAATATGAACTCGATATTCTAACGCAAGTTAGAATTTAACGGATTGATCCCGACGCCGTTCGTGACAAGTGTGAAATATCGACGTTCCCCGACGGAAGAATCGAGGACGTCCCGGAGGAGAGAGCGCGGTTGGCGAAGGTGGGGGATCCCGTGGTTCTGGTCGAAGAGACCAGGCCGATGGCGCAGAGCCTGAAGTCGGTGAAGAAGCGGGAGGCGATCCTGCGCGCGGCCATCGAGACCATCAACGCCAAGGGGTTCGCCGCCGCGACCATGACTGAGATCGGCGCGGCCATCGATCTGCGCGACGCGGCGCTCTACTATTATTTCCCCAACAAGCAGGCCCTGGCCTTCGCGGGCCACGAGCGCTCGCTGGAACGCTTCGAGTCGATCCTGTCGGTGGTCGAGGCCGATGGCGGCACGGGGCTGTGCAAGCTGCGGCGGTTCTTCATGGCGCTGCTGGACGACGCGGTGACTAACGGGCCGCAGCTCTATTTCGGCGACAGCTCGTATCTGGCCGACGACCAGCGCAAGGCCATCGAGGCCTGGACGGCGCGTCTGTCCAAGCGGCTGGAGCGGTTCCTGGAGGAGGGCATGGCCGACGGCACGATCGTCGCCTGCGAGCCGCCGCTGGTCGTGCAACTGCTGGTCGGCATGCTGATCTGGCTGACCAAGTGGACGCCCGGCACGCCCGGCCTGACCAACGAGCGCCTGCTGGAGGCGATCGAGACGACCGCGCTCCAGGGGTTGTCGGCGGGACCGAAAACCTCGTCCTTCGACTAGCTCAGGATGAGGTTTTCTACTGAACCCGCCATGATCCTCATCCTGAGCTTGTCGAAGGACGAGGATCACGCAGTGAGCTAGAGGCCCAGCTCCGAGCGGACCTTCTTCGTCAGCTTGGCGGCGATCAGGCCGTGGGCGCTCTTCAGCCAGTCGGCGACCTCATCGGCGTCCAGGTCCGAGAGATCCTCGAACCGCACCCATTTCGCGCGGGCCAGATAGGGCGCGGGGATGGCGCGGCCGGTCTCGGTCAGGACCTCGAACGCCACGTCCGAGACCTTGAACGAGATGCCGCCCTTGGGCACGGCGTTGCCCCGGACGGCGAACATCTTGCCGCCGACCTTGAACACGTGGTCGTCGCCCCACTGGATCGAGAGCGTCGCGCCCGGCAGGGCCAGGCACGCCTTGTCGAAGGCTTCCGGTGTCATCAGGCGTCTACACCCAGGCCGATGGGGCAGACCACGCCGGTGCCGCCGATGCCGCAATAGCCGTCCGGATTCTTGGCCAGGTACTGCTGGTGATAGTCCTCGGCGAAATAGAACGGGCCGGCTGCGGCGATCTCGGTGGTGATGTCGCCCAGGCCCTGGGCCGACAGCGCCTGGGCGTAGGCCTCCTTTGACTCCACGGCCGCGGCGGCCTGGAAGTCGTTGGTGACATAGATCCCCGAGCGGTACTGGGTGCCGATGTCGCCGCCCTGGCGCATGCCCTGGGTCGGGTCATGGTTCTCCCAGAAGGTCTTCAGCAGGGCCTCATAGGTGACGACCCTGGGATCGAACACCACCAGCACCACCTCGGTATGGCCCGTGCGGCCGGTGCAGACCTCTTCATAGGTCGGGTTGGGCGTCATGCCGGCCGCATAGCCGGCGGCGGTGACGTAGACGCCCGGGACCTGCCAGAACACCCGCTCGACGCCCCAGAAGCAGCCCATGGCCAGGATCGCCGTCTCCAGGCCGTCAGGGTAGGGCCCCTTCAGCGGGTGGCCGTTGACGAAGTGGGTTTCCGCCGTCGGGATCGGCTCGGGACGACCGGGCAGGGCCGTGTCGGCGGTGGGCATCTCGAGGGTCTTGGTCGTCGACAACATGGCGGTCTTTCGAGGCGGGAATTCTTGCGCCTCGATATAAACGCTCGCGCCGCCAGTTTCATCCGGGAACGCGCTTGCTACCGGCCGGTCCCTGAGTATATTGCGCGCCTTCCCGCGCCGGGGGTCTCAACCACCCCCGACTCGAGTGCGCTGGTGAGGTGGCCGAGTGGTTGAAGGCGCACGCCTGGAACGCGTGTATAGGGGAAACTCTATCGAGGGTTCGAATCCCTCTCTCACCGCCACGCCTTTCTCAATAAATTCAGTAGTTTATGTTGTGGTCGGCCCGCGCCTTCGCGCCTATCGTCCTGGCGCGAACCACGGCGGCCGCACGACGAACTTCAGGCCCAGCGGATCGGGCGCGCCGGGGTAGTAGTCGGTGCTGATCACCTGGGCGCCCGAGCGCACGGCGACGTCCAGGCGGGTGAGGTCGTGGTCGCGGGCCTCGGTGGTGTCGGCGTCGCTGCGAGTGCGGACCAGGAAACCCTGCTTCACCAGCGTGGCGATACGGGCTTCCTCGGTCTTGGGGTTCTGGATGTTGAACACGGCCGCCTCGGCCTCGGTCTCAGCATAGAGGCCGAACATCACGCGGCCCTTCAGCGACGGATGGCCGGCGCGATAGGCTTCGGCCGTGCGGGGATTGGAGTCGAGCACCAGCAGCACCTTGCCGCGCGCGCTGGCCTGGGTGGGCCAGCCGCCGGCCAGGACGCCGTCGCGCAGGGTGGGTTGGACGCCGCGGACGTCGTCGGGCGTGATGATGTGGTCGCGGCCGAAGGTGGCGATGGCGCTGGCGTCGACGCCCGCCAGATCGGCCTCGGTCCACAGCGGCGGGTCCTGGACGCCCGGGATGTTGAGCCGCTCTTCCTTGGTGTTGATGAAGAGGATGATCGGCTGGTGGCCGGGATGGGCCTTGGACCAGGTGGCCACCTCGGCAAAGCAGTCGGACAGGCGCAGGCACAGGGTGCGGGCGTCGACGACGGGCGCGTGCAGCACCTTGGCGCCGGGCGCCTTCATGATCGCAGCCTTGGCGGGATCATTGGCGTAGGGCGCGGCATAGAGACCGCCGGCCGGGTCGGCGTAGGGATCGAATTCCAGTTGGCGCACGCCCAGGTCCAGCTGCGCCTGGATCGGCGGATGGCCGTATTCGACGCCGCGCGAACGCTCGCCCATCACCTGGCGCTGGTGGGCCAGGGCGGCGGGATCGAGGTCGGGGCGATAGCTGTTGTGCGAGCCCAGCCAGTGCAGGCTGTTGATCTTGGGTTCGGCCGCCTGAGCCGAGATGGAGAACGCCAGCGCCGACACGGCGGCGGCGAGGAACAGCGAACGCATGACGACCTCATGAGCTGAAAAGAAAACGCGGGCCGGACGGTGACCGACCAGCCCGCGTTGAAGTGGACGGCCCTGCTGCGGAGAGGGCCGTCGGGGATCGGGGGGTCTAGAACTTGCCGCGGAGCGTCAGCGAGACCGTGCGGCCCCAGTGATAGATCTCCATCGGCTGGTCCTTGGTCTTGCCGTAGGTGTAGCGGACCTCGTCGGTCAGGTTCGAACCTTCCAGGGTCACCGCGTATTGCGGGGTGATCTGGTAGGACAGCGAGCCGTCCAGCGAGCCGTAGGCGTCGATATAGGACTGGGCGGTGGTGGTGCTGCCGATCGATTGCAGATAGCGCGAGCGCCAGAACCAGCCGAGGCGGGCGCTGATCGGGCCCTTCTCATAGTAGCCGACCAGATTGTAGCTGGTCTTGGACAGGCCAACGAGGTCGTCCTTGATCTGACGGTTGCCGGCGAAGTAGTTCGCCTTGCTGTCGACGAGGGTGACCGAGGCCTGCACGCCCAGGCCGTCCAGCAGGCCCGGCAGGAACGAGAGCGACTGGTTGTAGGCCGCCTCGAAGCCGCGCACCTCGGCGTCGCCGCCGTTGACGTTGGACGACAGCAGCACGTCGCCGCGGCCCGGCACCTGGATCGTGACGTTCTGGGCGGTGATGTAGTTGTCCATCGTCTTGAGGAAAACGGCGGCGGTCACGGCCGTGGTCGGGGCCGGGTACCATTCCAGCGAGGCGTCGTACTGGTCGGCCAGGAAAGGATCCAGGTCCGGGTTGCCGCCCGAGGCCGTCGGCGAGTCGCGGCTGACGCTGATGCGCGGGGCGCTGTCGGTGACGTTCGGACGGTTGACGACGCGCGAGGCCGACAGGCGGCCGACCAGGTCGTCACGCAGGTCGAACTTCACGTTCAGGCTGGGCAGCCAGTTCTTGTATTCCTTCAGGTAGCCGACCGGCACCGGGGTCGAGCCGCTGGTCAGCGTGCCGCTGGCCAGCTGCTTGGTCTCGGCATAGCGCACGCCGACATTGCCGCTGACCGGCACGGCGCCCAGGTCGAACTTGAAGTCGCCGCGCACATAGGCGCTGTGGATCTTCTGGTCGACGATGAACGAGTTGCGCAGGTCGGCCGTCGACCACGGCTGGGCCGCGACCGTCGGGGTGTAGAGGCGGTTGTAGTAGGCGTCGCGCGTCGGGCTGACCCAGGCGCGTGGCGTGTTGCCGGCGAAGTCCTTGAGGAAGCCCGAGAACGGCATCGGCTCGTAGAAGCTGGACCCCAGCGTGCTCAGCGGCACGTTCAGGATGTCGTTCAGCACCCAGTCGCGACGCAGGTAGGTGCGGTTCATGTTGTGCTGTTCGACACCGAACGCGATCTTGGTCAGCGGGCTGTCGAACACCCGCGCGCCGTCCAGACGGAAGGTCTCGTCGCTGTCGCGCGAGTCCTTCCAGGTGTAGTCGAACGCCTGGCCGACATAGTTGGCCGGGTTGTTGTAGTCGACCGTCGTGGTCAGCTGCGGGATCGCCGTGTAGCCGCGCGAGAAGTCGTAGGTCAGGGGCGCGAAGAAGGCGATGCGGTTACGCGTCGTGGCCTTGCCGTCCGGGTGATAGCTGCGGGCGCGCGAATAACCGTACTCGGCGTTGAACGACCAGGCGCCGGGCGTCCAGGCCTGCTTGATGCCAAAGATCGTCAGGTCGTGACGGTTCAGGCTGGTCTCGCGCGAGCCCATCCAGCGGACGTTGTTGATCGTGGCGCCCACGACCGTGTCGCCGACGACCTTCTGGCTGCCGGCCACGAACTGCGGGACGGCGAAGGTGGTGTCGTCCGGATAGATGTCCAGGCCGAACTCGTCGTAGTCGACGTCCAGGCGGGTCACCAGCAGGTCGACTTCCGTCTGGAAGTCGCTGTTTGGCTTCCACTGGCCCGAGACGGCGCCCGAATACAGCTTGCGGTGCTCGGTCTCGATGGTCGGACGGGTGCGCGAGGGCGTGTAGAAGCCGCTGCCCAGCACCGAGGTGAACTTGTTGAGGTTCCAGCCGACTTGATACAGGCGGTCGTTGCGGACGTGGCGCTCGTCATAGAGGCCCGAGGCCAGGATGCCGATGGTCTTGTCGGCGTTGGTCCAGCTGCCCAGGCCCGAGACCGACGGATCGGCCTTCTTGCGCACGTCGCTATAGGTCTCGCGCACCGAGAAGGCGGCCTTCTTGCCCAGGTCGAACGGCTTGAAGGTCTTGATGTTGATGTTGCCGCCCAGGGCGCCTTCATCCATGTCGGCGGTCGGGGTCTTCACGACCTCGATCTGCGAGATCAGCTCGGTGGGCAGCACCTCGAAGCGGAACTGACGGCCCTTGGCGCCGCCGTTCTCGATCAGGTCGTTGACGGCGATCGAGCGGCCGTTCAGCTCGGTATATTGGAACTGCGGACCCAGGCCCCGGACGCTGACATACAGGCCCGCGCCGCGTTGGCGGTCGATGGTGACGCCGGTGACCAGCTGCAGCGCGTCGGCGGCGTTGCGGGTCGGAAATTTGCCGATGTCCTCGGCGTTGACGGCGTCCAGGCCGTAGTCGGCCGAGCGCTTCAGCTGGGCGGCGGCCTGCAGGCTCTTGCCGTACGAGGTGATGACGACCTCGTCGACGGCGTTGGACGCGTCGGCCGGGGCCGGGGCCGGTGCGTCGGCGGCGAAGGCCTGGCCGGCGCCCAGCGCGGCGAAGGCCAGGATGGCGACGGCGCCCGCGCAACGCGCGGGTCTGGTGGAGCGGATCATGTATCCCCCGATCTCTCTGTGTGGCCCGCGGGGAGGCGCGGGTCGGAGGAGAAGAACGGAGGCGCGGTCGCGCCACCTCAGTCCGTCGTCGGTGAATTATTTGCGACGACCTGTTGAAAAGTCTCGGCTTTTATCCGCGTCCGGATGACCTGGCGGCCGGCGAGATCGTCAGGCCGCCTTCGGGCGTCGGTTGGGCTCGCACCGGCAGCAGGGCCTCCAAAGCCGCGCCGACATCGTCCATCCGTTGGATGCGCAGCGAGCCGGAGAGGCGCAGGTTCGCCAGGCTCGGGTCCGTCAGCGCGACGGGACGGCCGGCCGCGCGCGATAGGCGCTCGGCCGCCTGGGCCAGGGTCACGCCGGACAGCACGACGCGGCCGTTGGTCCAGGCCGCATCGCCGGCCACGTCGCCCGGCTGGACGGCGCCGGCGGTCGGCGCGGTTTCCACATAGCGCTGGCCGGGACGCAGGATCACGCTGGGCGCGCCGGCTTGGCTGACGCGCAGCGAGCCCTCGACCAGCGACACGGTCAGGCGGTCGCCGCCGGCCACGTTGAAGCGGGTGCCCAGCACGGTCAGGGTCCGGCCCGAGGCGGCCACCGCGAACGGCCGCTTGGCGTCGTGGTTGACCTCGAAATAGGCGTCGCCACGCTGCAGCGAGACGTCGCGCGCGGTCCGGGCGAAGCGGGTCTCAAGGCGGCCGCCGGGGCTGAGCACCACGTGGCTGCCGTCGGCCAGGGTCAGGCGGGCGGCCTCGTGCTCGGGGGCCGTATAGAGGCGGGTTTGCGGTTGCAGGCTGATGGCCACGCCGACGGCCAGGCACGCGGCGATCGCTAAGCCCAGGCCCGCCGCGACGGGCCGGCGGCCCAGCCACGAGGTCGGGCGGTCTAGTCCGGCCTGCCGGCGGGCCGACTGGCGCATGGCGCGCACGGCGGGGTCGTCTGCGGCCAGGCCCATGGCCATCCAGGCTTCGCGCGTGCGGGCGATCTCCTCGCGCGCCGCCGCCGACTCCAGGGCCCAGGCGTCCAGCACGGCCTGCTCGGCCGAGGTCAGGGGGCGGGTCAGGCTGGCGGCGAGAAGTTGGCCCGGCTCGGGCGGGTCGTTGTCGTAGGTCGTCGTCATTCTGGGTTGGCCTCGATCGCCTCGCGCAGTCGCGCCAAGGCGTTCATCATGTGCTTCTCGACCGCGCTGACCGAGAGGCCCAGCCGCTTGGCCGCCTCCGCCTGGGTCAGGTTCTCGAAGCGGCAGAGCACGAAAACAGAGCGTGCGTTGGGGTGCAGGTCGTCCAGCGCCGCCACCAGCCGCGCCAGCCGCTGGCGTCCGGCCAGGGCCGTCTCGACCGAGGGTTCGTCGGTAGGCAGGCCCGGATCGACCTCGACATGGTGGTCATGGCGGCGCGAGCGGCGATGGCGCTCGTGGTCGACCAGGGTGTTGGAGGCGACGGTGAACACCAGGCCGTCCGGGTTGTCCCAGCGGAAGTGGGAGAAGCGGCGCGACAGTCTCATGAAGACCTCCTGCGTCAGGTCCTCGGCGTCCTCGACGCCCAGGGATCGTCTCCGGAAGAACCGCAGCAGCGGGCGGCGGTAGCGGGCGACCAGACTGTCGAAGCGCGGCGCGTCGCGCGCGGCGTCCTTCTCGGGCGCGGCGGCGGCGGCGTCGCCGGGCGGTTCGCCCTGGATCGGCGCGCCGTCTTCGAAGGTCAGAACGCCCATCGCAGCCTCGCGGACAGATAGCGGCCCCAGTGATGAATCTCCATCGGCTGGTCCTGGCTCTCGCCATAGACGAACCGGCGGGCGTCGGCCAGATTGACGCCTTCCAGCGACAGGGTGGTCGCGCGATTGACCTGCCAGGAGGCGGCGCCGTCCAGCGAGCCGAAGGCGGCGGTGGTCGAGGGCGCGGTGATCGAGCTGCCGATCGAGGTCAGATAGGCCCCGCGCCAGTTGTAGCCCATGCGCACCGAGGCGCGGCCCTTCTCGTAGAACACCACGGCGCTGTAGGTGGCGCGCGACAGGCCCAGGAGGGCGTTGCGGATCACCCGGTCGCCGGCGAAATAGTTGGCCTGGCTGCGCACCAGGGTGGCGGCGGCCTGGACGCCCAGCCCGTCGAACGGGGCCGGCGCCTCGCGGAACACGCGGCTGAACGAGGCCTCCAGCCCCTGGATCCGCGCCTGGCCGCCGTTGACATTGGTCGACAGCAGGATCTGGCCGCGGCCGGGCACCTCGATGAAGGTGTTCTGGGCGGTGATGTAGTTGTCCAGCCGCCGGTCGAAGACGGCCAGGCTGACCGCGCCGCCCTTGGGGATGTACCACTCCAGCGACACGTCCAGCTGGGTGGCCAGGAACGGCGCCAGGTCGGGATTGCCGCCATTGGCCGTGGGCGTGTCGCGGGCCAGGCTGATGCGCGGGGCGTTGTCGATGACATTGGGCCGATTGACCACGCGCGAGGCGGCCAGGCGCAGCAGGACGTCGTCCGCCAGGTCGACCCGCAGGTTCGCGCTGGGCAGCCAGTTGCCGTAGTCCTTGCGCCACTGGGCGGGCAGGGGATCATCGCCGCTGGACACCACCCCGACCGAGGTCTGCCGGGTGCTGGCATGGCGCAGGCCGATGTCGCCGCTGACCGGAAGGGTCAGCAGGGCGGTCTTGAAGTCGTAGCGGACATAGGCCGAGCGGATCGCCTCGCGCACCACGAACGAGTTGCGCAGGTCGGCCAGGGACGGCGCCTGGGCGGCGATGGTCGGCGTGTAGAGCCGGTCATAGAAGGCCCGGGCGTCCGGCGCGACCCAGCGGCGCGGCAGGTCGGCGGGCGTCCCCGACAGGAAGTCCGAGAACGGCGTCTGGCCGTAGAAGTCAGGACCCAGGCTGACCAGCGGCACGCCGACCAGGGTGTTCAGGTTCCAGTCGCGCCGGCGGTAGTCGCGCTTGCGGATGTGGGCCTCGGCGCCGAACGACAGGCTGCCGCCGTGGAGGTCCCGGCGCGCATCCATCCGGTACAGCTGGTCAGTGTCGCGCGAGTCCTTCCAGGTGTAGTCGAAGGTCTGGCCGACGAAGCTGGCGGGATTGGCGTAGTCGACCGTCGTGCGCAGCGTGGGACCGCCGCTCAGGCCGTGGCTGAAGTCGTATTGCAGGGGCGCGAAGAAGGCCACGCGGGCGCGCACCGTGCCACGGCCGTCCGGGTGATAGCTGCGGGCGCGGGAGAAGGCGTAGTCGGCGTCGACCGTCCAGGCGCCGTGCAGCCACTGCTGGTGCATGCCCAGCGCCGCCAGGTCGTGGCGGTTCAGGCTGCGCTCCTGCGAGGCCATCCAGCGGGCGCCGTCGATCACCCCGGCCTGGACGGTGTCGCCCTTGACGACCTGGGTCCCCGCCACGAACCGGGGGCTCGAGACCGAGGCGTCGTCCGGATAGATGTCCAGGCCGTATTCTTCGTAGTGGGCGTCCAGGCGCGTCGCCAAGAGATCGATGTCCAGCCGCCAGTTCGGCGAGGGCCGCCACTGCAGGGTGAAGTCGCCCGACACCGTGCGGCGGTCCTCCAGCTCGATCGTCGGCCGCGTGCGGGTGGGCGTGTAGAGACCCGGCCCCAGCACCGAGGCAAAGCGGTTCAGGTTCCAGCCGGTCTGGTAGAGGCGGTCGTTGCGGATGCGCCGCCGATCGACCACGCCGCCCGCCAGCAGGCCCAGGCGCCCGCTGTCGTCGACCCAACTCCACACGCCCGACACGGACGGATCGGGCTTGCGGACCTGACCCTGGGAAGCGCGGACCGAGAGCACCGATCGCCGCCCGCGCTCCAGAGGCTTGAAGGTGCGCACGTCGATATTGCCGCCCAAGGCGCCCTCGTCCATGTCGGCGGTGGTCGACTTGGCGATCTCGATCTGGTCGATGACGTCGGCGGGCAGGACCTCGAAGCGGAACTGCCGCCCCCGGAAGCCGCCGTTCTCGACGAGGTCGTTCAGGGCGATCGGGCGGCCGTTCAGCAGCACGTTCTGGAACTGGGGGCCAAGGCCTCGGACGCTGACATAGAGGCCCACGCCCCGGTGCCGCTCCAGGCTGACGCCGGGCGCCAGCTGCAGAGCCTCGGCGGCGTTGGCGGCGGGCAGGCGGGCGATATCCTCGGCGCTGACGGCGTCCAGCACATAGGCCGCGGCGCGCTTGGCCCTCAGGGAGTTGTCGAGGCTGGCCGCATAGGCCGCCGTGACCGTCAGGGCCTCGACCTCGGTGGGCTGCGGATCCGGAGCGGGCGCGATGGATGGGGCGGCGCTGACCGGCGACCCCGTCCGTTCCAGGACGAACACGCCTCGACGCACCTCGCGCACCCGGGCGTCCGTGCCGACCAGCAGCGCCTCGATCGCGGCGCGTGGTGACAAGGCCGGCGGCGGGACGGTCCTGCCGGGGCGTCCGGCCACCAGATCGGGGGCATAGAGGATCAGCACGTCGCGCTGGGCGGCCAGCCGGGTGAGGCTCTCACCAAGGCTGGCGGGCGTACCGGCCATCGCCCCGGGTGCGACCAAGAGGGCGACCCCGATCACACAGGTGCGGAGACAGGACGACATGCCCGGCGTGGCGGCCCAAGGCTGAAACTGCAGTTTCCTTAGCGACCGCTCATGACAGTCGGGCGACAGCGACGGTTGGAGACGGGTTCTTCGCCTTCACTGGCCCAAGCGCTAGCGAGGCCGATCCGCATAGGCGGCGAACATGCGGCTGAGCAGCGTGATCGACTTGGGGATCTCCTGGGGATCCGGAGCCAGCACCTGGGCGATCGACAAGCCTCGCGCCGCCCAGACCACCAGCCGCATGGCCGCCTTGGAGTTGGACGCTTCCGACCAGCGGTCGACGCGCTGCAGGGCGTCTTCTTCGATCTTGGCCTGGATCGGGGCCAGGCGGGCCGCCAGGTCGGGGTCGCTGCGCGAACCTTGCAGGATCTCGAGCACCGCCACGCCCGAGGGGCGGCTGAGCACCTCCCAGACGATTTCCGGGAAGGCCTGGATGCGCTGCCTGGCGTCCGGGAAGGCGCTGAGCTTGGCGTCGTAGATGCCCATCTCCTCGTCGAACACCGACTGCACGACATAGGTCATCAGGTCGACCTTGGTCGGGAACTGGTGGAGCATCGCGCCCCGGCTGAGGCCCGCCTCCTCGGCGACCAGCAGGGTCGTGGTCGCCGCATAGCCCTTCTCGTGCAGGCAGCGGATGGCGGCGTCCAGCAGGGTGGCGCGGGTGCTGGCGCTGCGTTCGGCCTGGGTGCGGCGACGGGGGCGTTCGGTCATGAGACTCATGGATAGACGGGGGCCGACAGTCGGGGCCGGCGCCCCGTCCGTCAATGCTTAGGGCTTGGTCGGCAAGGCCTTGAGGGCCGCGTCGACCTTGGCGATCTGCTCGTCGCTGATCTTGCCGCCGGCATAGGGCTGCAGCTGACGCAGGCTCATCGACTTGAACTGGTCGAAGGACGGATGCGTGGCGATGTTCGGCAGGGTGGCGTCCAGCGCGGCCTTGGCGGCCGGGTCGGCGATGACGGCCTCCAGCGGCGTGTCGGCCGAGAAGGCCGGAGCCTTGGCGGCGGCGGCCGGCGGGTCGGCGGGAGCCCGGGCGAGGGCCGGGGTGGTCAGCAGGGCGGCCATGACGAGGCCGGCGGCGATACGCATCAGGAAGCTCCGTTTGGGTCAGAAGGGCTTGCGTGAACGGTAGGGACAATTAACATGTAGTCAAGACTGCTTGTAAGTTGCTTGGGAGGGTGATCATGGGCCGCAAGGGTTTCGCACGAGGGCTGCTGGCGGCCTTGTTGATCACGGTGTCCTCGCCGGCCCTGGCCGCCTCCGTGCTGACGCCTCAGCCGAAGGTCGCGACCTGGTCCGAGGGAAGCTTGGCCTTGGATGGGGCGTTTGTCACCGCTTGGAATGGCTGTCGTGACGCGCGGCTGGACCGCGCTGTCGCGCGTTTCCAGACCGATGTCGGCCAGCTCACGGGACTGGAACTGCGCCGCAAGTCGGGGCCGCGTCTCGCGATCGCTTGCGGGAAAGATCCGACGGCGGAGGGTTATCGTCTGGCCGTGACGGCGACGGGCGTGACACTGGACGCCGACGGGCCGACCGGGGTGCTGCGCGGGCTGGCCACCTTGCGCCAACTGGTCGAGGTCGCGGGACCTCGCGCCAGCTTGCCGCTGACCCGCATCGACGACGCGCCGCGCTTCGCCTGGCGCGGCCTGATGATCGACACGGTCCGCCACTTCATGGCCCTGGAGACGATCAAGCGCCAGATCGACGCCATGGAGCGGGTGAAGCTGAACGTGCTGCACCTGCACCTGTCCGACAACGAAGGCTTCCGGGTCGAGAGCAAGCGTTATCCGAAGCTCCAAGCCACGGGGGACGGACAGTTCTATACGCAGGCGCAGGTGCGCGAGCTGGTCGCCTATGCCGCCGACCGGGGCGTGCGGATCGTGCCCGAATTCGATGTCCCTGGGCACACCCGCGCCTGGGCCGAGGCCTATCCGGAACTGGGCCTGGCGCCGCTGAAGCCGGCCAACGCTATCTCGGCGGCGCTGGACCGGGCGCTGGATCCGACCAAGCCCGAGACCTACCGCTTCATCGACGGCCTGTTCGGCGAGATGGCTGGCCTGTTCCCGGACGCCTATTTCCACGCCGGCGGCGACGAGGTCAGCGACGCGGTGTGGCTGGACCATCCGCACGTCCAGGCCTTCATGAAGGAGAACGGCATCGCCTCGAAGGCCGCGCTAGAGGCCCACTTCCAGGGCCGCGTGTGCGAGATCCTCAAGAAGCACGGCAAGACCATGATCGGCTGGGAGGAGGTCGCCGCCAACGGCGCGCCCGGCGACGTGGTGATCCAGGCCTGGCAGACCTCGAACGCCACGGCCGCCGCGGTCGCCAAGGGGCACCGGACGATCGTCTCGGCCGGCTACTACCTGGACCTGCTGATGCCGGCCGAGTTCTCCTACCTCAAGGACCCCTTGGATACGTCGGCCGCCGGGTTCACCCCCGCCGAGGCGGAGGCTGGCCGCAAGCTACATCCGATCCTGGCCAAGATCCTGACCGACGCCCTGGTCGCCAAGCCGCTGCCGCCGCTGACGCCGGAGCAGGAGGCGCTGATCCTGGGCGGCGAGGCGCCGCTGTGGGCCGAGCTGGTCAGCGACGAGATCATCGACAGCCGCCTGTGGCCCCGCGCCGCCGCCATGGCCGAGCGCTTCTGGTCGCCGCGCGAGACGCGGGACGTCGCCGACCTCTATCGCCGCCTGCCGGTGGTCGAGGACCAATTGCGGCTGCAAGGTCTGAAGGGCGACAACGCCGCCATGGCCGGGCGCTTGGCGCCGGGCCAGGCGGGACCGGTGCGGACGCTGCTCGAGGTCGTGGGGCCGGTGCGCAACATGGCCCACGACCATCGGATCAAGGCGATGCTGGCCGGCAAGGTCATCGACCAGCCGCTGACCAGCCTGGCCGACGCCGCGCCGGTCGACAGCCTCGTGGCGCGCCGCTTTGAGACCGACGCCAAGGCCTATGCGGCGGGGGATCGCTCCGGCGCCGAGAGCCTGAAGGCGCGGCTCGTATCCTGGCGCGCCAATGACGCGGCGTTCCGAGTCGTGGCCAAGGGACGAGGGGACTTGGAGGCGGCGCTGCCCGTCTCGGCCGACATCGCCGAGTTGGCCGACGTGGCTCTGGCGGTGATCGCGGCGCGCGAGACGGGTAGGGCCCTGGATCCGACGGTGAAGGCCCGCGCCGAGGCCGTGCTGGCCCGCGCCGAGGCGTTCGAGGCCGCGTCGGCCAAGCCGCTGTTCGCCTTCCTGGGCAAGCAGCCCCCGGCGGACCTGATCATCAAGATCACGCCGGGGGTCAGGGCGCTGGTCGGGCCCTAGCGCGTGGCGGTGCGCTCGGCGACATCCAGTCGGGCGCGCCAGGGATCGCCCTTGCCGACCAGGGCGCCGTCCGGCTGGACGTCCAGCAACTGGTCCTTGGCGTCATAGCGCGGCCAAGCGGGCAGGCCCGGGCCGTTCGGGTTTCCGGTCCGCGCGAAGTTGGCCCAATAGTCGGCCAGGCGCGCGGCGACGGCGGCGTCTTGCGCGGTGACGTCCTTGTAGACCGCCGCCAGCCGGTCGAAGGCGTAGGCGACCTCGGTTGAGTGGTTGGCTCCGAACGGCGAGCCTGGCAGCGCCTCGGGCGCGATGTAGCCGAAGCGGTACTCGAACGCCGGCGCGCCGCGCTTGGCCGTGGCGCGGGCGATGAAGCGGGCCGGTTCGACCATGTTGCGGTCGCCGCCGATCGCCGCGTTCAGGGCGTTCAGCGGAATGGTCCCGGCCGGGTCATAGGCCTGGCGGGCGGCCTCGGCGTCGGGACCGAAGCGGGCCAAGGCCTCGTCCTTGGTGCGGGCGAAGTCCAGGCTGAGGTCGGCGGTGGTGGCGCCGACGATGGTCGGGACCTTGCGTTGCAGACCCTTGGCGTAGGTCTGCTCGGGCATCCGCGTGATGAAGCGGCCGTCGACGACGGGACCGGAATAGAGCGCCTTGTCGCCCATGAAGACCAGGGTCGCCATGCTGAGATTGTCCGCGATCTTGTCGGCGGGCAGGGCGCGCAGGGCGGCCAGATCCAGCGCGCCTTGCTTCTGGGCGAAGGCCAGGCCCAGGCTCTCGGCCGAGGGCATACCGGGCAGGTCCTGCGACAGCCGCCGCTCGCGCGCCAGGGCCTTGCGGCCGGCGCCGGACTGGATGATCGCCTTGTCGAACGGTGCGACATCGCGCGGCGTCGCGGTCAGCAGATTGATCGAAATGCCGCCGGCCGAGCCGCCGACGACCGTGATGTTCCTGGGATCCCCGCCGAACGCAGCGATGTTGCGCTGAACCCAGCGCAGGGCGGCGGCCTGGTCCATCAGGCCGTAGTTGCCGGTCGCCTCGTCCGGATGCTCGGCGGTCAGGGCCGGATGGCCGAAGAAGCCCAAGCGTCCCAGGCGATAGTTGAAGGTCACGAATACCAGGCCACGCTTGGCCATGGCGTCGCCGAAGGTCTCGGCCGACGAGGAGCCGCCGTTCACGAAGGCCCCGCCGTGGATCCAGACCATGACCGGAAGCGGCTGCTTCGACGCCTGCGCCGGCCGCCAGACATTGGCGAACAGGCAGTCCTCGGCCTGCGGGCTGGGCGGGGGCGAGCCGGGCATGCGGCCCTGGACGCAGTCGGGACCCATCACCGCCCCGTCACGGACGCCGCTCCAGGCCTTGGCCGGCTGCGGCGCGCGCCAGCGCAGGTCGGCGACCGGCGCGGCGGCATACGGCAGGCCCTTGAAGGCCAGCACGCCATCCGAGGTCAGGCCCGCGACGACGCCGCTCTCGGTGGTCACGGTCGAGGGCGCGGCGATCGCGGCCGCGGCGAGCAGGGCCAGCATGCTCATCGGCGGGCGCTTTCGGTCTGGGCGGTCAGGCTGGCCTTGCCCGCCAGGTCGCGCGAGCCGGCGGCCTTGCCGACATAGAGGTCATAGGTCCCGGCCTCGCGCCACCACTGGCCGGCCTTGGCGTCCCACGAGGACAGCAGGCGCGGATCGGCGGTGATGGTGACCTGTCGGCTCTCGCCGGGCTTCAACTCGACGCGGGCCCAGCCGGCCAGGCGATGAGTCTTGCCAGGCGGGGCGACATAGAGCTGGGCGACCTCGGTCCCGGCGCGCTGGCCGGTGTTGGTCAGGGTGAAGGTCGCGGTTAGCGCCTCGCCGCCCTGAGGCTTCAGCCTCTTGTAGCCGAAGGTCGTGTAGGTCAGGCCGTGGCCGAAAGCGAACAGCGGCTTTTCGCCCTTCCGCTCGAACCAGCGATAGCCGACGTCGGCGCCTTCGGTGAAGGCCACCTCGAACGGCTCGACCTTGACCCCCACGCCCAGCGGCTTGCGGTTGGCGGGATCAAAACCCGGAATGGCCGGGCGCGGCAGCTGGGCGACGTCGGCGGGGAAGGTGATCGGCAGGCGACCCGAGGGGGCGACCGCGCCGGTCAGGATCTTGGCGATGGCGTCGCCGCCGCGCTGGCCCGGATACCAGGCCTGCAGCACAGCGCCGACATCCGACAGCCACGGCATGGCGACCGGGTTGCCGGTCTCCAGCACCACGGCCGTGCGCGGATTGGCGGCGGCGACCGCGGCGATCACGGCGTCCTGGCCGTCGGTCAGCGACAGCGAGAGGGCGTCCATGCCTTCCTCTTCCGGCCGGACGGCGAAGACCAGCACGATGTCGGCCTCGCGGGCCAGGGCCGAGGCGCGGGCCGGATCGGTTCCGTCGTCATAGGTGATCTCGGCGTCTGGCCGTAGCTTGCGCAGGGCCTCGAGCGGCGCGTTCAGGCCATAGACCGGGGCTAGCAGGGCCGCGACGCCTTCGCGCCCGCGCCGGTCGGTATAGTGGCCGCCGAACGGCATGACCTGGGACGAGCCGCCGCCCGACAGCACGCCCTTGTCGGCGAAGCCACCGACGACCAGGATCTTCCGAGCTTTGGCCGCCAGGGGCAGCAGGCCGTCGTTCTTGAGCAGCACCATGCCGCCCAGGGCGACACGCTCGGCCACGACGGCGTGGGCCTGCTGGTCGATCGCGCCGCCGGCCTTGGCCGGGTTGTCGATGGCGCCGGCGTCGAGCATGGCGCGCACGATGCGGCGGGCGGCGTCATCGACCCGCTCGGCCGGGACCTCGCCACTTTCGACGGCGGCCTTCAGCTGGTCGAACCATGGACGGTCCTGCGGCGACTCCTGGTCCAGGCCGGCCATCAGCGAGCTCTTGAGACCGTGGTTGGCCCCCCAGTCCGACATCACCCAGCCGGGGAAGGCCCAGTCGGTCTTCAGCACCTTGTTCAGGAGGAAGTCGTTCTGGCAGGCGTAGTCGCCGTTGATCCTGTTGTAGGCGCACATCACCGCGCCCGCCTTGCCGCGCTTCAACGCGATCTCGAAGGCCAGCAGGTCACTCTCGCGCAGCGCGGCCTCGTCGATCGTCGCGTCGTGGACGAAGCGGCCGGTCTCCTGGGCGTTGAGGGCGAAGTGCTTGAGGGTCGAGACGACGTGGCGACCCTGGATGCCGGCCACCTGGGCCCCAACGATCTGGCCAGCCAGCAGCGGATCCTCGCCGGCATATTCGAAGTTGCGGCCGTTGCGCGGCTCGCGGGTCAGGTTGACGCCGCCGGCCAGCTGGATGTTGAAGCCCTTGGCGTGGGCCTCGGCGCCCAGCATGTCGCCGGCCTGTTGCGCCAGCTCGGGATCGAAGCTCGCGGCCAGGGCCAGGGTGGCGGGCAGCGAGGTGGCCTCGTCGCCGCGCCGCAGGAAGCCGCCCAGATTGCCGACCCCCAGGCTGGCGTCCGACATCTGCTGGGCGGGGATGCCGACCCGGTCGATCGCCTCGACGAAGCCCGCAGAGCCCAGCGCGCCCTTGGGCGTGTGCTTGCGCATGATCTCCGGCACGGACGGAGGCAGCGGGATGCCCAGCGACAGCAGGCCAAAGCCCGACTGGGTGCGCAGCAGGACGATGCGCTCGTCCAGGGTCATGGACGCGACCAGCGCCTTGGCCTTGGCCGCGTTGTCGGGCGCTTGCGCCATGGCCGGAGCGGCCGTGGAAAGGGCGGTGGTCATCAACAGGATACCGAGGAAACGCTTCACAACAGGGGCTCCGATCAGGCGCGCGACGTCAGGCCGGCGGGCAGGCCGGCGCGGGCGAGGCGGCCCATGTGGTGGGCGCTGGGCTTGGGGGTGCGGGCGAAGGTGCTGCGGTCGACGCTGACCAGGCCGAACTTGGGGCCGTAGCCCGAGAACCATTCCCAGTTGTCGAGCAGCGACCAGTGGATGTAGCCGCGCACGTCGATGCCGTCCTTCAGGCACTTGAAGACGCTGGGCACGGCGCGGTCGATGAAGGCGATGCGGCGGCTGTCGTCCTCGGTCGCCACGCCGTTCTCGGTGACATAGATCGGCTTGTCGGTGTGCTGGGCGACCGCGCGGATGACGCCCTCCAGGGCGTCGGGTGCGAACGGATAGTTCATCTGGGTCAGCTCGACGCCCGCCGGGTTGGGCAGGTCGCTGTCGGCGCCGACGACGGTGTAGGTGTAGTTCTGCACCCCGATGAAGTCGCCCTTGGCCTGGACCCAGGGCAGCATGACCTGGGCCTGCTTGGCGGTGACGCCGCTGTCCTTTTCGGGGTGACGTTCGTCGTTTAGCGACAGGGTGACGCCGACCGGGAAGCGGCCGCCGGAGACCTCCTTGATCGCCGCCCAGGCCGCCTCGTGGGCCTCGATCATGATCGGCTGCTGGACGCGGAAGTCGCCCAGCACCGGCGGCGACCATTTCGGCGCGCCCATCGCCTGGGCGGCGGCCCTCTTGGACATCTCGATATAGGGCCGCAGCGGGCGCACGGCCGGCGACCAGCTGACCAGGGCGCCGAGGTTCGGCTCATTGAAGGTGGCGGCGATGCCGATCAGGTCGCCCAGGTGCTGGGTGACGATGCGGCAGTAGCGCACGAACGGCGCGATCCCGTCGCGGGTCTCGAAGCCGCCGGCGGCCGCGAACCAGCGCGGCGTGGTGAAGTGGTTGTAGGTGACGAACGGCGTCATGCCGTGCTTGCGGATCGTCTGCAGCACTCGGCGGTAATAGGCGATGGCGGCTAGCGAGATCTGGCCCGGCTCGGGTTCGATCCGCGACCACTCGATCGAGAAGCGGTGGGTGTTGAAGCCCAGCGAGGCGGCCAGGGCGATGTCCTGGTCCATGCGGTTATAGGCGTCGCAGGCGTCGCCGGATGGGTCCTTGAAGATGGTCGGCTTGACGTGCTCCATGACCCAAAGGTCGGACGCGAAATTGCCGCCCTCGATCTGGTAGGCCGCGCCGGCCGTGCCCCACAGGAAGCCGTCTTTCTTGGTGGTAGGCTTCTTGGCGGCGCCCTCGGCGGCGGAGGCCGTGGCGGCCAGGCTAGCGCCCAGCAGCACCGCGCGGCGGTCGAAAACGGTCATGGAGACGTCTCTCGATATTCGGGAAAAAGGCGGGCCGAACCGAGGTCCGGCCCGCAAGGCCAAGCTCTTCGGGGAGAAGCGCCTAGAAGCTGAGGTTCAGGCTGGCGCCGACGGTGCGGAACGCGTCGGGGCTCATGATCCGGTAGTAGCCGCCGGGGTTCAGCGTCCCCGAGGCGTAGGGCGCGTAGAAGTGCTCGTTCAGCAGGTTGCGGGCGTAGATGCCGATCCGCCACGATCCATCGTCACGGCCAAGGCCCGCGTTGAGGTTGAGGATGCCGTAGGCGTCGACGACCGACTTCGGGTCGCCGGCGACGGTCTGGGCCTCGCTGCGCCAGGACCAGCTGAGCGAGGCGTCGACCAGCAGGTTGGCCGCCACCGGACGCTCGTAGGAGCCGCGGATCGAATAGGTCCACTTGGGCGCGTTGGTCAGGCGCTGGCCGGCATAGTTGGCGACGGTGGCCTTGGTCACCGGATCGACATAGCAGCCCACGCCCACCGTCGAAGACACCGGCTGGCCCGCGTAGCAGGCGTTGGTGTAGTCCTTGAACTTGGCGTCCGAATAGCTGCCGTTGACGGTCAGGGTGAACTCACGGCTGACCTTCAGCAGGGACTCCAGCTCGACCCCGCGCGCGCGCATCAGGCCGGCATTTGTGAAGGTGAAGCTGGGCGGGGTGGTCGAGCTGTCCAGGGCCTGGGCCTGGAAGTCGCGGAAGTCCGACCAGTAGAGCGCGCCGTTCAGGCGCAGGCGGCCATCCAGCAGGGTCGACTTGACGCCGGCCTCGTAGCTCTTGACGTGCTCGGGATCGACCTCGCGCGGCTTGCCGCCGCCGGCGTTGTCGATCACCGGACCCTTGTAGCCCGTGGCGTAGGTCAGATAGGCCATCAGGTCGCGGCTGGGCTGGTACTGCAGGCCGATGCGGCCCGAGACATTGTCGGCCTTGCTGGAGCCCTTGTAGTTGGCCAGCGTCCCCAGCGGGACCGTGCCCGGGATCGGCGTGACCACCAACTGGCCGTCGACCTTGTCGTTGGTGTAGCGCAGGCCCGCGATTACCTTCAGCACGTCGCTGAGGGCATAGGTGCCCTGGCCGAAGACGGCGGCGCTGCGGGTGCCGCCGGTCTCGTCGCGACGGCCGCCGCCCAGCACCACCGGCGCGCCGAACGCGCCGTAATAGGCGCCCTTCTGCGTCACCCAGCCCGCCAGGTCGGTGTTGTAGTAGTAGGCCCCGACCACGTACTCCAGCTTGCGGCCGGTGGGCGAGGTCAGGCGGATCTCCTGGGTGAACTGGCTGCTGTCGACCCCGCCGTCGCTGTTGTTGAAGACGTTGATCGGGGCCGCGTCGATGTCCGACAACTGCGTGGTTTTGACCGCGCGCCAGGCGGTGATCGAGGTCAGGCTGTGCTCGCCCAGCTGATAGTCGATCTGGACCTGCGCGCCCTTGATCGTGGTGTAGGCGGTCCAGTCGCCGTCCTGGAAGCTCTTGAAGACGCCGTGGCCGGGCTTCTCGGTGAAGCGGGCGAACTGGGCGTTCAGGGCCGCGCTGGTTCCCAGGCTCTCGATGGTGTGGGCGTCGCGGTTGAAGCCCTCCTGGTAGTCGCCGGCGATCAGGATCGACAGCTTGTCGCTGGGACGGACCAGCAGCTTGCCGCGCACGCCCTTGTTCTCGCGGTCGCCGACATGCCAGTCGTGCAGCAGGTTGGGGATCGCGCCGTCCTGCTCCTGGTGGAAGGCCGAGAGGCGGAAGGCGGCCTTCTCGCCCAGTGAAACGTTGGCGTTGCCCTTGACGATCTGCTCGGCGCGCTCGCCGAACGAATAGGACAGGTCGCCAAAGGTCTCGCCGATCTTCGGGGCCTTGGTGACGATCTGGATGACGCCGGCCGAGGCGTTCTTGCCAAACAGCGTGCCCTGCGGACCGCGCAGCACTTCTACTCGCTCGACGTCGCTGAAGCCGGTCGCCCCGGGATCGCGCGACAGGCCGATGACCACGCCGTCGACCACCAGGCCCACGGTCTGCTCGGCCCCGCCGGCATAGGCTTGCGTGCCCACGCCGCGGATCTGATAGCCGCCGCCATTGGCGGTGGGATTGGTGGCCGAGAAGCTGACGTTCGGGGCCAGGTACTGGATGTCGGTCACTTCGCGGAAGGCCGACTTGGCCAGCTCCTCGCCCGAGACGGCGGTCACCGAGATCGGCACGTCCTGCAGACGCTGCTCGCGGCGGGTGGCGGTGACGATGATGTCGTCCAGCTGGACGACGTCGGACTTCTGTTCCTGAGCCATGGCCGGCATAGCGGCGAAGGCGGCTCCGAAGGCCGAAGCCAGCAGCGCGGCCTTGGTGGTGCGGCGGATAAGTGCCTGCATTGTTCTGTACCCCCTAGTTCTTGTCGTTTCTTGCGTGGCCGGCGAGGGCGGGAGGGGGCGTGAGTCCGCGCTGACCGTCCGCTCCTGCGCGCACGGCCTGGCAAGCCTTTCCTCCTGTCTCATCGACACAAGCAGTCAATACTGCTTGTAAATGAAAGGCAAGGATGAAGTTGGCCCGGAACGGTCGGTGGGTGGTGCGTTGTGGGAGCTAGGCCTCGGCTCGCTTACGCCAGGCGATGGTCTCGTTGCGCACCAGGGGCTTGGCCCAGAAGGCGACGCTGAGGATGAAGCCCAGGGTCGCGAACACGGCCAGCATCGCCAGGCGCAGGCCGATATGCTCGCCCAGGGCGCCGACCAGCAGCGGCACGACCGCGCCGCCCAGGATGCCCGAGCACAGGATGCCCGACAGCGCGCCGTGATGGCGCGGGACCGAGTTCAGGCCCAGCGAGAAGACGATCGAGAACATCGCCGACAGGAAGAAGCCGCAGATCGGGAAGGCCAGCAGGCTGGCATGGCGGTCGCCGAACAGCGCGACACCAAGGCAGGCCATGGCCGCCACGGTGATGGCCGCCAGCACGATCTTGGAGTCCAGCAGCTTCAGGGCGACCAGGCCCGCCAGGCAGCCCAGCGACATCAGGCCCCAGAAGCTGGCCACGCTGCGGGCCCCTTCAACCGTGGGCGAATAGCCGTGATAGGTGGCCAGGAACTGGCTCATCCAGTTGGCCAGGCTCTGCTCGGTCCCGACATAGGCGGCGATGCCTAAGAAGAACAGGATGACCTTCGGGTCCTTCAGCAGCTCCAGATAGGCGCTGGCGGCCCCGGCCTTCTCGTCGTCTTTCAGCGCCACGGGACCCAGGCGCATCAGGGCGGTTACCGCGATGACGGCGGCGAAGATCAGGACGAACAGCCAGTAGAGCGAGATCCAGGCCGGGTGGGCGGCGAAGGGCAGGGTGGTCGTCATCAGCCTCGAGAACACCAGCGGACTGACGAACGAGGCCAGGCCGAACACCAGCTGGCCCATCACCGAATAGAAGGCGAAGTGCTGCTCGCCGCCGGCCTGCCGCATCAGCGGATTGATCACCACCTGCAGCATGGCCATGCCCAGGCCGATCACGAACAGCGCCCCGACCGCCACGCCGTAGGTCGGGACGGCCGAGAAGGCGAGTGCGCCCAGCAGGTTCAGCGCGAAGGCGCCGAGCAGGACCGGCTTGGGTCCGACCCGCTCGATCAGCACCCCGGCGGGGATCGAAACCACGCCATAGGCCAGGAAGAACGAGAACGGCAGGAAGCCGGCCAGGGTCAGGCTGAGGTGGAAGTCGGCGATGATCAGCGGCATCAGCGGGCCGATGATGTTGGTCACGAACGAGATCACGAACCACACTGCCAGGATGTAGCCGATCACCAGGCCCCGATTGCGCATCCGCCTTCTCCCCCTCTTGTTGTTGTTCTAGCGCGCCGCGACCGCCAGCGCGGCCAACTGGCCGGGCGCGATCGACTGGCGCGGGAAATGGCCGATGACGGCCGAGGCCGTGCGGCAGCCCTGGTCCAGCGCCTCGCGCACGCCCAGGCCTGACAGCTTGGCGGCCAGATAACCGGCGTTGAACGAGTCGCCCGCGCCGATGGTGTCGAACACCGCGATCGGCGGCGCGGCGACCTTGAAGCGGGCGCCGCCATAGGTCGCCACCGCGCCCTTGGCGCCGGTCTTGGCCACCAGGGTCGCGTCCGGCCGCATCATCGGGGCCAGGGCCAGCAGGGCGTCGTCCAGGTCCTCGACCCCGGCCAGGCCCTTGATCTCGATCTCGTTGAGCAGGATGTGGTCGCAGCGGGTCAGCCAGGCGGTGGTCGCCGCGCGGGTCTCGAAGGTCCAGCCCTCGGGCGGCCAGCCGGTGTCGATGGCGATCTGGTAGCCCAGCGCCGACAGGTCATCCAGCACCCGGGCATAGGCCTCGCGCATGCGGGGCAGCAGGAACACCCCTGTCAGCAGGGCGATCGAGCCCGGAGCCGGCGGCGGACCCAGGCGCGGGCGCATCTCGTCCCAGCTCTGCGCCTCCAGGTGGCCCTTGGTGGTGAAGAAGGTCCGCTCGCCGCAGTCGTGGATGACGCCGGTCGAGATGGTGGTGGCCGTCTGGGTGACGCCCAGCTGGGCGTCGACGCCCTTGAACTCCTCGGCCAGCCAGCCGCCGAAGGTGTCGCCGCCGACTTGAGACAACAGGCGGCAGGGCGCGCCCAGGTGGCGCATGGCCAAGGCGGTGTTGCCGCCCGAGCCGCCGGCCCGCAGTTCGCTGCGTTGCATGATGGTCTCGGTGCCGATCTTGGGCCAGCCCGCGACAGGGCCCAGCACCAGGTCGACGGCGACGTCGCCGATGATGGTCAGGCTGGGCGGGGCGTGGTTCAGGTGGTCCATCGAGTGCTCGTGCGCTGTGGCCGAGGCGCGGCCGCCCGGAATCCGCTTGGATCGCCGTCCCGTTGTCCGCCCCCGGATCTTGGACGGCGTTCGTCTCGCCGTCGTTGACGATGAACATGCGAACCTTGTCGCGGGCTGTCAATTATTAAAACCAATGGATGGAAGAAATTGACCCGAGCCGGGTATCCCTTGTCCGGCCAGGGCCGCGATGGCAGATCAGACCTCGGAACAGGGAGTTCGACGATCGTCCATGGCCACCCGCGGCGCCACCCAGCAGTCCAGCGCCCCTTATAATCGCCGCATCGTGCTGGACGTGATCCGGCGGCGGGGCGAGGTGTCGCGCAAGGAGATCATCGACCTGGTGGCGCTGAGCCCCCAGACCGTGGCCAACATCACCCAGGACCTGGAGGAGATCGGCCTTGTCGTCTCCAAGCGGCTGAAGGGCGACAAGGTGCGGGGCCAACCGCCCATGGCCTTCGCCCTGGACCCGCGCGGCGGCGACTCGATCGGCGTCAGCTTGGAGCCCCGCCGGGCCTATGCGGCCCTGGTCAATCTGGTCGGCGAGGTGCTGCATCGCGACGAGGTCGAGATCGACGCCCGCGACCAGGCCGCGACCCTGAAGGCGGTGGTGGCGCTGGTCGGCGACCTGGCGGCGCGCTCGTCCGACGCCAAGCGGCTGTGGGGCGTGGGCGTCGCTTTGCCGGGGCCGTTCGATGTGCCGGGTTTCAGCTTTACCGGCCCCACGGCCTTCGAGGGCTGGACCGATCTGTCGATCCTGGAGGAGCTGCAGAAGGCCACGGGCCTGCCAGTGTTCTACAGCATCGACAGCGCCGCCGGCGCGCTAGGCGAGTCGCTGTTTGGCGTGGCGCGCGACCTGACGGGCTTCTTCTACCTGCATTTCGGCGTCGGTCTGGGCGGGGCGCTGATCGTCGATCGCGCCGCCTACAAGGGCGCGGGCGGCAACGCCACCGAGATCGGCCACATCCCGATCGTGCCGCACGGCAAGGCCTGCTACTGCGGCAATCACGGCTGCCTGGAGCGGTATCTGTCGCTGCACTCGCTGTCGGAATTCGTCACCGGCCGCACCGATGTCGAGCTCTCCAACGCCGAGATCCTGGCTCTGCTGGAGGCCGACGATGAGAAGCTGATGGACTGGTGCCGTCAGGCCTCCAGCCACCTGCGCAACGCCGTCTGCATCATCGAGAACATGCTAGACCCGGCCACCATCGTCATCGGCGGCTCGGCCCCGCGCGCGCTGGTCGAGCGGCTAGTCGCCCTGGCCATGCCGTTGCGCCATTCGGTGCGCGGCCGGGGCGGGGAGGGGGCTTCGCGCATCACCCTGTCCGACCGTCAGGAAGACAGCTCGATCCTGGGCGCGGCGGTGCTGCCGATCCACGAAATGCTGTCGCCTAGCTACGAGGTGCTGCTGCAGGAACGCAAAGGCCGGGCCGAGGTCGAGACCTTCCTGGGCGCCCGTTCGACAGGCCGCGTGACCGCCATCTGATCGATTTCGAGCACGGCGCCCGCTGCCCGTTCAGCGGCTCATTAAATAAAAACATCCAATAGAAGTATATATTGACACCCCGAAAAACCGGCGCCTATCGTCAGGCTGTCGGAAGGGGCGAGACACGCCGCGTCCGGACAAAAACGGTCGAATTGCCAGCGCGAAGGCGGGAGAGCCGGAACCTCAAGTTCCGGGCTGACGCGCGGCCAACAAGATAAGGGGGAGTATCCGTGTCTCTATTGCCTACCCGCCGCGCTGGTCTGCTCATGACCTCGGCCCTGGCCGCCTTCGCCCTGCCGGGCCTGGCCGCCGCTCAAGACGCTGCCGCCGGCTCTGATGTCGGCGTGCTGGAGGAGCTGGTCGTCACCGCCTCCAAGCGCGAAACCAAGCTGATGCAGACGCCGCTGGCGATCTCGGCGTTTACGCAGGAAAGCCTGGACCGCCAGGGCATCAAGTCCGCCCGCGACCTGTCGGCCACCATGCCCAATGTGCAGCTCAGCACGGGCGCCGACAGCGGCACGGCCGCCAGCATCCGGGGCGTGACCTCCACCGACTTCACCGAGGTGGGCGAAGGCGCCGTCGCCATCCACCAGGACGGCTTCTACTCGCCGCGCTCGCAAGGCGCCCTGGCCCTGATGTTCGACGTCGAGCGGGTCGAGGTGCTGCGCGGCCCGCAGGGCACGCTGTTCGGCATGAACTCGCCGGCGGGCGCGATCAACATCATCCCGGCCAAGCCGTCGTTCAACGACACCTTCGGCAAGGTCGAGGGCGAGCTGGGCAACTACAACGCCCGCGGCCTGCGCGGCAGCTTCAACTGGGGCGTCAGCGACACCTTCGCGTTGCGGGCGGCCTTCATGGTCGAGCAGCACGACGGCTACATGATCCAGGAGCAGGACTTCACCGACATCGAGTCGCCGGCCTACGGCATCCACAAGGACGGCATCCCGGACGTCGACCAGCGCCGCAACCGGCTGGTGAAACCCAAGGACTACTACAACAACGCCGACCAGTGGGCCGCGCGCCTGATCGGCCGCTGGCGTCCGACCGACAAGCTGGAGTTCACCGGCACGGTCTCGCGCTTCTCGGACCAGGGCGCGGGTGACCTCGACTTCGTCGACTGCAAGCAGGCGGCCGGCACGATCAACGCCTGCAACCATCCGCAGCGCTACGCCAAGATCAACGTGCCCGGCCGCCGCGACATGACCGTCGACGACGTCCAGCTGAAGGTCGCCTACGACGTCTTCGACAAGGCCACGCTGGAATATCGCGGCGCCTACCAGGACCAGAAGCGCGACCAGATCTCTGACGTCGACGGCGGCGCCCATCCCAACGCCCAGTGGTCCTCGATCGGCGACCCGTCGCTGACCTCGCACGAGGCCGAGCTGACCGGCTACTACCCGATCTGGGACGAGGTCTGGTCCACCAAGGGCAGCCGCTACCGCACCACCAGCCACGAGGTGCAGCTGAAATCGAACGGCGCGTCCAAGTTCCAGTACGTGCTGGGCGCCTACTACCTGAAGGAAAACAAGCGTATCCGCTACGACATGGAGATGTTGGCCAACAAGACCTGGACCGACGATCCCCACGCCACGTCGTATGATCCGCACCTGGGCTTCCAGCCTGACGGCCTGCCCGACACCTGGATCTTCGACCAGAACAAGCGGACCACCGAGTCCAAGGCCCTGTTCGGCCAGTTCGACTACCGCGTGCTGCCCAAGGTCAACCTGACCGCCGGCTATCGCTACAGCTGGGATCGCAAGACCGACCAGGGCGGCGTCACCTACGCCTTCTGGGAGGGAACCAGCGCCTGGTACAACGGCCACCACACGCCTGACAGTATCCGGGGCCACCAGTCCAACGACCTGAACTTTGACATGGGCGGCGAGGCGCCCCTGGGCGTGGTCGTGCCGGGCGGCGCGCCCAACAACGTGGCCATGAAGTGGAAGCAGGGCACCTATCGCCTGGGCGCCCAGTTCTTCCAGAGCGACGACGTGATGTGGTTCGCCTCGCTGGCCACCGGCTACAAGATGGGCGGCATGTACGAGATGTTCGACACCTGCAACAACGGGTGCCTGAGCCTGCTGACCTATGACCCCGAGAAGGTGAAGACCTACGAGCTGGGCTACAAGGCGACCCTGCTGGAAGGCCGCATGCGGCTGTCGGTGACCGGCTTCTACAGCGACTACACCGACATGCAGAACACCGGCGACAAGGTGGTCGGCAAGGACACCAACCCGCTCAGCGCCAACTTCGGCGACCCGGTCCTGGCCTGGACGACCGACAACCTCAACAGCGCCCGCATCCAGGGCGTCGAGGTCGAGTTCGACATCATCCCCTGGGCCCACGGCCGCCTGTCGGGCTACGGCGCGTTCCTGGACACCAAGATCAAGAACGGCGGCACCTTCACCGACGGCTTCGCGTGCGCCGAGCGCGAGATCCTGAACGTCGCCCACTGCGGCGCGCCGGGCTACGACACCATCGTCGGCAACCAGTTGCCGTTCGCGCCCAAGTACTCGATGTCGGTGACCTACGAGCACAGCTTCGACCTGAAGGGCGGCTACGTCCTGCAGCCCTATGTCCAGGTCCGCTGGCAGGACCGCATGTGGATGGACGTCCAGAACCTGGACCTGCCGCACCTGACCAACGGCCAGGCCGCCTATGCCAAGGTCAATGCCAGCCTGAAGCTCTCGGCGCCGCAGAACCAGTTCTATGTCGAGCTGTTCGGCGACAACCTGACCAACAAGGACACCAAGAACTTCGGTGGGTTCAATCGCGGCGTGATCCGCGGAACCTACGATCCGCCGCGCACCTGGGGCGTGCGACTGGGCTATAGCTTCTGACGTAACCCCATTCGTCGGAACCCCTGGGGAGGGCGGGGCCAAGGTCCCGTCCTCCCAATTTCCTTGAGGTCGTTGATGGTCGGAAGATCGAAGTCGTGTGTCGCGGGCGGGCTTGGCCTCGCCGTTCTGCTGGCTGGTTCGGCCCTGGCCCAGCCCCGTCAGGCCGATCTCGACCGCCTCGCCGCCGATCTCAAACTGACCTACCGCGTGCTGGACAACCGGCCCGCGCCCGAGGCCTGCAAGCCCGATCCGTCCTGCATGCTGGCCCAGATTTCCCTGGCCGCGCCGAGTGTGCCAGCGGCGGGGTGGTCGCTGTACTTCAGCAACGTCAACCGCGTGCTGGCGGCCGGCGGCGATGACTTCACCCTGACCAACATCAATGGCGACCTCTATCGCCTGACCCCGACGGCCAGCTTCACGGGCTTCAAGCCCGGCCAGCCAATCGTCGTGCCGCTGCGCATCGAGGGCCAGCAGCTGTCGGAGCTCTATCCGATGCCCAACGCCTATGTGGCGGCCGAGGGCCTGACGGCGCGGACCATCGACAGCACCCGGCCCGTGGTCGATCCCGAGACGGGGCTCGAGACCCTGCCGTTCGTGATCCCGTTCACCGACGAGGCCAAGCTGGCGGGCCGCTCGGCGCACGACCTGACGGTCTGGGCGACCGCGCCGAGGCTCTACGCCGCCAATGCGGGCGCGACGCTGCAGCCGATTCCGCGCGGGGCGATCCTGCCGACGCCGCTGAAGACGCAGATGGCCGATGGCAGCCTGGACCTGTCGCGCGGCGTAACGGTCTCACTGAGCGGCTTTGCGAAGTCGGACGTCGCCATCGCCCTCGCGCGCCTCGGCGTGGCCGAGACCAAGGGCGGTGCGCCTCTGCGGATCTCGAAGGCCAAGACCGAGCCCGGCGGCTACCGCCTGACGATCGACGGCCAAGGCATCGCCATTGCCGCCGGTGACGGGGAGGGCGCGGCCAACGCCCTGGCCTCGCTGGCTCAACTGGTCGACGCCGGCCGCACGGTCCCGCGCCTGACGATCGAGGACGCCCCGCGCTTCGGCTTCCGGGGCATGCACATCGACGTCGCCCGCAACTTCCACTCCAAGGCCGAGATCCTGGCGATCCTGGACCAGATGGCGGGCTACAAGCTCAACAAGCTGCACCTGCATCTGGGCGACGACGAAGGCTGGCGGGTCGAGATCGCCGGCCTGCCGGAGTTGACGGAAATCGGCGGCCGGCGCTGCCATGACCTGTCCGAACGCACCTGCCTGATCCCGCAGCTGGGCGCGGGTCTCGACGGGACCGGACCGGTCAACGGCTACTTCTCGCGCGCCGACTACATCGAGATCGTGCGGGCGGCCAAGGCGCGCCACATCGAGGTGATCCCGTCCTTCGACATGCCCGGCCACTCGCGCGCGGCGATCAAGGCCATGGAAGCCCGCGCCGCCCGCCTGCGCGCCGAGGGCGAGCCGGAGGCCGAGGCCGGCCGCTACCTGCTCAGCGAGGCGGCCGACAAGAGCGCCTATCGCAGCATCCAGCACTACACCGACAACACCATCAATGTGTGCCTGCCCAGCAGCTATGCCTTCATCGGCAAGGTGATCGACGAGATGGCTCGGCTGCACAAGGAAGCCGGCGCGCCGCTGAAGCGCTACCACATCGGCGCCGACGAGACGCCCGGCGCCTGGAGCGGCTCGCCCGCCTGCCAGGCCTATGAGGCCAAGACCGGGATCAAGCCGAGGGATCTGGGCGGCCACTTCATCGAGAAGGTTTCTGCCATGGTCGCGGCGCGGGGCGTGGTCCCGGCCGGCTGGAGCGACGGCATGACCCACGCCAAGGCCGAGCGCATGCCGGCCCGCGTGCACTCCAACTACTGGGGCGACCTGGGCGGCGACGGCAGCGTGGCGGCCCACAGCCAGGCCAACCAGGGCTGGGAGGTGATCATCTCCACGCCCAACGTCCTCTATTTCGACAGCCCTCAGGCCGCCGACCCCAAGGAGCGCGGCTACGACTGGCCCTCGCGCTCGACCGACACCCGCAAGGTGTTCGCCTTCATGCCCGAGAACCTGCCGGTCCATGCCGAGGTCTATGCGGGGCTGGACGGCCGTCCGCAGACGACCAAGGACCCCCAGCCGCTAAAGCCGGGCGTGCGTTTCGTGGGCCTGCAAGGCCAGCTGTGGAGCGAGACCGTGCGCTCCGACGCCCAGGTCGACTACATGCTCTATCCGCGCCTGTTGGCCCTGGCCGAACGCGCCTGGCGCGCGGCCGATTGGGAAGCGCCATACACGGCCGGCAAGGCCTATGCCCACGACACGGGCGCGCTCACCCAAGACCAGCGCGGCCGCCGCGACGCCGAGTGGAACGCTTTCGCCAACCTGCTGGGTCAGCGCGAACTGGCGCGGCTGGACGCGGCGGGCGTGGCCTATCGTGTGCCGACGGTCGGGGCGGTGGTCCAGGACGGCAAGCTGCGGGCCAACGTCGAGTTCCCCGGCCTCCTCATCGAGTACCGCGTCGAGGGCGGCGCCTGGCGGCCCTACGTCCAGGACGCGCCGGTGTCGGGCCGCGTCGAGGTCCGCGCCCGCTCGGCCGACGGCAAACGCGCCGGCCGCAGCCTCAGTCTTCAGTAAGAACAACAAACGGGGAGGGCGTCATGACCGCCGAGAACAAGCGACTTTCGATCCTGGCCGGCGTGCTGCTGGCCGGCTCGATGCTGGCGGGTGGCGTGGGCGCCCAAGACCTGAAAGTCCACCTGAACCAGGTCGCGCTGGAGCGCGCCGGGCCCAAGGTCGCGGTGGTCGAGTATGCCGGCCCCGGCGCGCCGTCGGGCTTCTCTGTGGTCAAGGATGGCGCGGTCGTGCGGTCGGGCGCCCTGACCCCGCTGCCGGCCTTCGGCGAGTGGGGGGCGAAGCGCTACTGGCAGGCCGATTTCTCCGACCTCGCCCAGGCGGGAACCTATCAGCTGAAGATCGAGGCCCCCAACGCCAGCGCCGCGTCCGCGCCGGTCGTGGTGGCCGACGACGCCCTGTTCGCGACCACGGCCGGGGCGCTGGTCAACTACTTCAAGCTCAGCCGCCACACCGATCCGGCCGATCACAAGATCCGCGTCTATGGCACGCAGCGCGTCGTCGACGTCTGGGGCGGCTGGAAGGACGCCGGCGGCGACAACGGCAAGTACCTGTCGCACCTGTCCTACGCCAACTTCTTCAATCCGCAGCAGACGGCCTTCACCGCCTGGTCGCTGGCCAAGGCTTACGACATGGCCCCGCAGCGTTTCGCCAAGGCGGGCCTGGATCGCCAGCTGATCGAGGAGGTGATGTGGGGCGCCGACTACCTGCATCGGCTGCTGGCGCCCGAGGGTTATTTCTACATGACCGTCTTCGACCGCTGGGCCACGCCCGGCGCCGAGCGGGTGGTCACCGGCTATGTCGGGGTCGACGGCGTCTACACCAAGAACTACCAGGCAGCCGCGCGCGAGGGCGGGGCCGTGGCCATCGCCGCCCTGGCCCGGGCCGCGCGCCTGTCCAAGGCCAGCGGCGTGGCGGGCGCGTTCTCGGCCGATCAGTACCTGGCCGACGCCCAGCGCGCCTTCGCCCACATGCAGGCCAACAACCGGCGCTATGTCGACGACGGCCGCGAGAACATCATCGACGACTACACCCTGCTGCTGGCGGCGGTGGAGCTGCATCGCTCGACCGGCAAGGCAGTTTATCTGGAAGCCGCCCGCGCTCGCGCCAAGGCGCTGGAGGGCCGCTGGACGGAGAAGGGCTGGTTCCGCAGCGACGACAAGGACCGTCCCTACTATCACGGCGCCGAGGCCGGCTTCCCGGTGCTGGCCCTGACCGAATATCTCGACATCGAAAAGGACGCCGCGCGCCAGGCCTCGGCCAAGACGGTGATCGCCAAAAGCCTGAAGGCCCAGCTGGCCCTCAACGCCAAGGTCGCCAACCCCTACGACTACCCGCGCCAGACCTTCCGGATGTGGAAGGACGGCAAGGCCGTCGGCGGCATCCAGGAGGGCTTCTTCATGCCCCACCTGAACGAGACCAAATACTGGTGGCAGGGCGAGAGCGCGCGGCTGGCTTCGCTGTCCTACGCCGCCCTGGTCGGCGGCCGCGTGGTCGACGCCGCGCCGGGTCAGACCTTCGGCGTGTCGCCGGACCTGGCGCGCTTTGCTCAGAGCAGTTTCGACTGGACCCTGGGCCGCAACCCCTACGACATGAGCCTGCTCTACGGCTTCGGGGCCAAGAACCCGCCGCACGCCGACAGCGCCGGCGACATGGTCAAGGGCGGCATCTCCAACGGCATTACCGGCGCGCCCGACAGCGACTCCGGGCGGGGCATCAGCTGGGCCGCCGGGCCGGACGAGCAGAACTGGCGCTGGATCGAGCAGTGGATCCCGCACACCTCGTGGATGCTCTTGGCGGTCGCGGCGACCTAGAAGTCGAACGTCAGCGATCCCGGTCCGGCGGCGTAGACGGCGTGGCGGTCGCGGGCGCCCAACCAGCGCGCGCCGGCCGGCGCACGGGCCAGGCGACGGCCGCCATTGGGCAACCAGATCTCGGCCTCACAGGCGCCGGGGATGCGCACCTCCAGCACGGCGCGGCCGGAGTCGAGGCGCCACTGCGAGCTCACCTCGCCGCGCGGCGTCATCTGGGTCGCGCTGGCGCTGGCCAGGCCCGTCGGTAGGACCGGGCGAACCTGGAGCTTGGCATATGCCGGCGCGGTCGGCCGGATGCCCGCCAGGCCTTCGTAGAACCAGCTGCTGATCGACGCGAAGTAGTGGTGGTTCCAGGAGCGCGAGCCCAGGCCCCAGCCTTCCGGCATGCTGCGGATGTCGTTCTTCAGCCAGAAGCCCCAGCTGGGCTCGTCGGTGCGGGTGACGACCTTCCAGACCACGTCGCCGTGACCATGGTCGCTGAGCAGCCGGGGCAGGTAGCGCAGGGCGTAGACGCCGACGTCGAGCCTGTAGCCCTTGGCCGTGATGTCGGCGGCGAGGCCGTCGATCACCGCCTGCGCCTGGCCGTCGGGCACGAGCCCCAGCGCCACCGGCAGCACGTTCATGGTCTGGATGTAGGGCGAAGGCTTACCGCCCTCGGGCGGGGCGACATAGCGGCGCTGGGCCGCGTCCCAGTAGCGGGCGTTGTAGGCGGCGCGGACCTTGGCCGCCAACTCGGCCTGGCCCGTGACCTTCAGCATGTGGAAGACATAGGCCGTCGAGGTCGCGTCGACCGGGCCGGTCGGACCCGCGGCGGCGTACTCGCCCAGGCCGTGGTCGTAGCGGTAGTCGGGCGCCTTCAGGAACCGCGCGGTGTAGTCGGCCAGGCGCTTCTGCAAGGCGCGGACGGGCTCGCTCGCGCGGACGCCGAACCGCAGTTCCAGTTCCTCGGGCAGCACGAAGGCGGCGACATCCCAGGCCGGGGTTGGACCCCAGACATAGTTCCAGCCCGGCGAGTTCTCGAAGCCGTATTGCGGCGTCGAGGGCACGATTTCGGGCAGCTCGCCGCTGGCCGCCTGGGCGTCGACGAAATCGCCCAGCCACTTCTCCCAGGTGCGGACGACGTCGAAGTTGATGGCGGCGGCGGCCGACGAGGCCTGGGCGTCGCCGGTCCAGCCGTTCTTCTCCAGGCTGGGCGTATCGGTCTGGGCCGCGTGCAGGTTGTTCAGCAGGCCCTGGCGCGCGGCGTCGTGGATTTGGTTGACCAGCGGATCGGCGCACTCGAACTGGCCGATCGCGGCGACGGCCGAGTGGATCTCGACCGCCGTGATCGTGTCGGGCGCCGGCGTTCCATCCAGGCCCGTGACCTGCACATAGCGGAAGCCGCCATAACCGAAGGCCGGCCGCCAGGTCTCGCGACCCTTGCCGGCCAGGGTGTAGCGCCAGGTCATCAGCTGGGCGTCGATCAGGCCGCTGGCGACCTGGATCGCGCCGTCCTTGCGTAGCTTCTCGGCCAGGACCATCGAGACGGTGCGACCGGCGGGGCCGGTGACGGAAAGCTCGGGAACACCGGTGCGGATGCGACCGAAGTCGAACAGCCAGACGCCGGGTTTGACCTCTTTCACCGATACGGCCGCATGGCGAGCGATCGGGGCGATGGGCTCGTGGATCGCGGCGACCAGGCGGCCGGCGGGACCTTTCACCGGCAGAGCAGCATCCCAGGTGCGCTCGTCGAAGCCGGGCGCGCGCCAGCCGGTCGGCT
This sequence comes from Caulobacter sp. GW821-FHT12D05, assembly GCF_058807295.1. Taxonomy (NCBI): domain Bacteria; kingdom Pseudomonadati; phylum Pseudomonadota; class Alphaproteobacteria; order Caulobacterales; family Caulobacteraceae; genus Caulobacter; species Caulobacter sp. GW821-FHT12D05. The sequence goes on along the minus strand of NZ_JBXAQO010000002.1, from coordinate 723,256 downwards.
CGCGCCGAGCGTCGCGGCGCTCGCCGGCGTAGATCGAGTCCCACAGGCAGGGGCCGTCGGCGGTGCGCCAGGTTGCGTCGCTGACCAGCACCTGGGTCAAGCCGTCGGCCAGCGTGATCTCCAGCCGCGCCTTCAGCGTCGGTTCGGCGGTCCAGGGGGCCTTGTGGAAGTACCACTCGTTGGGCTCGGCGATCCCGTACCAGCCGCGCGCCAGCTCGGCGGCCAGGACGTTGTCGCCGGCCTTCAGCAGGGCGGTGACGTCGTGGGTCCGGTAGAGCACGCGCTTGCCGTAGTCGGTCCAGCCGGTCGCGATCGCGCTCTCGCCCACGGGCGCGCCGTTCAAGCTCACGTCCGCGAAACCGCCGACGGCGACGTGCAGACGAGCGCGGACGATCGGGCCTGCGACGGCGAAGGCGCGGCGCAGCAGCGGGGCGGGATGGGCCAGCGGGACGACGATGTCCTTGCCCGGCACGCCGGACGCCAGGATCAGCCCGTCCACGCCAACGTCGCCGCCGGTGAAGGGGTTGTCGCCATCCTTGAAGTCGCTCTCGAAGTCGGGGCGGTCGGGCGCCTTGAGGCTGACGGCGTGGATCAAGGCCGCTTCGGCCTCGGGGGCCAGGAAACCGAAGGTTCCTTCGGCCTGCGTGGCGTCCTCAAGCGTCCCGACCAATGCGCCATCCAGGCTGAAGCGCAGGCTGGTCCCGCGCGCCTCAATGGTCAGCCGGCGACGGCGGCCTTTCAGATCCGCCGGCAGCGGCCAAACCTGCAGGCGCTTGAGTTTCACCTGCGAGCTGGCCCCGCCCGGATACTGGCGGACCTGCAGCATCAGGGACGGCGCGCCATCGATCTCGCCGACCCGCAGCATGTAGGCCTCGCCATAGGTCTTGCCCTCGGGACACGCCCGGAACAGGACGTCGAAGAAGCGGCCCTTCAGCGTGAAGTCGATGTCGAGGGTCTGGTCGGCCCAGCCCCTGGGCGGCGCGGCGTGGCGCCCGATCCAGGCGGCGTCGCCCCAGTCCTCCGGCGCCAACAGGCCCATCTCGAAGACGGCCGGCGCGCTCCAGGCGCCGGCCTGGCCGGCTCCGTCCCACAGCCGCACGCGCCAGACCCGCCGAGCACGAGCGGGCAGGGGCGGTCCGGCATAGGTCGCCTCGACCGCGAAGGCGTCGGCGACCTCGCCGCTGTCCCACGTCACGCGTCCGGCCAGCAGGTCGGCCTCGGAGGCGGCGACCTGCACCCGCCAGGCGCTCTGCCGCGCGACCGGCGGCCGCCACGACAGGCGAGGGCGGGGGGCGTCGAGGCCGATCGGCCCGGCGGCGTGCTCGGCGGCGAGGGTTCCAGGCGAAGCGGGGGCTGCCGCCGCGCGACCGGAGCTGGCCGTCAGGCACGCCGCCAGAGCCGCCGCCCCGGAGAGGGCGTCGCGCCGGGTGGGACCGGACATGGCGGTATCAGTTCGCGGCGGGCGCGGGCGGGGTAGCGGGCGCCGGCACCTTGGCCAGCGCGTCGCTCAGGGTCTTCAAGCCGTCTTCGTCCAGATTGGCCTGCGGGAAGGTCGCCAGCTGGCGCGGGGTGAAGTTCTTGATCACCTGGGCGATGTTGGCCTGCTCCTCGGCCGAGGCCTCGGGCTGGCCGGCCGCTTCGCCGCGCTTGCGGAAGAACTCGCCGAACACGTCGCGGGCCTTGGGATCGGCGAAGATGTCGGCGATCTTGGTGTCCAGCGTGTAGTAGGGCTGGGCCGGAGCGGCGGTCGCGGAAGCCTGGGGCCGCGCCTGGGCCGTGGCCAGCGGGGCCAGGAACAGGGCGGTCGCCAGCAGGGCGGCGCGCGTCGTCATACGCTTCATCGTTACACTCCCCGATCCCCATGCTTTCGCCTCTCGTGGCCGCATGGGTTATCGCTGTTCACGTTATGCAAGTGCATAACGAAAGTCGAGAGGGTTCAGCGAACCATGATCGCGACCAGCGCATCGGCGTGCTGTTCGATGACCTCGGGATCGGACGGGTCCAGGCCCCAGACCTGCCGCACCTCCGGCGCTAAGGTGTAGAACAGCTGGGCCGCGCCGACGAAGATGTAGACGCTGGCGGCCACCGACACCTTGGGCAGGATGCCCTCTCTCTGACACAGCAGGATGAAGCGTTCGGCCGCCTTGCGGGTCTCGACGATGAATTCGTCGGCGGCCCAGCGGAAACGCTCGCTGTCGCGCACGCTCTCCTGGACCATCAGCCGCGCGTGCTCGGGATGACGGGCCGAGTACATCACCACCGAGCGGATCACCGCCTTGGCGAAGTCGCGGTACGACTGATAGGCCGGATCGTCCGGGGCCGGCAGCTTCAGCTCCTCGGCCTGGCGCTGGAACAGGAACGTCACGGCCGAGCGCCACAGGGCGTCCTTGTTGTCGAAGTGATACTTGATCAGCGCGTGGTGCACCCCGGCCTTGGCGGCGATCTCCCGCGTCGAGGCGCCTTCGAAGCCCTGCTCGGAGAAGATCTCCAGGGCCGCCTGGAGGATGCTGGCCTGGGTGGCCGCCTTCTGACGCGCGCGCAGATTCAAGAGGTCGTCCTTCGTCGGAGTGGCTGAGCCCAAGGGGCGGGACACTAGCAACAGTCACACAGGAATGGAAATTGGTTCACCGATCGGTGAATCAGTCTCGACATTTCATTATGCAACTGCATAACGTAACGCTTGAGACGGGCCGACAGAGTCCGAAGGAAACGCCATGCTCGCAATGGGCCTTACCGCCAAACGCCTCGCGCCGCTTCTGGTCGCCGCGACCTGCCTGACCGCCTGTGGCGCGCAAGGCCAGACACCCGCGCCGTCGGCGCCGTTGACGCCCGTTGAGGCCGGCGTGCAGGGCGGGGCCTTGCGCGGCTATGTCGAGGACGGGGTGCGGATCTTCAAGGGCGTGCCCTATGCGCAGGCTCCTGTCGGCGATCTGCGCTGGCGGCCGCCGCAACCGGCCAAGGCCTGGACGGGCGTGCGCGAGGCGCAAGCCTTCGGACCAGACTGCATGCAGAATCGCGTGGGCTGGGACGACACCCAGACCAAGCTGCCAGTCAGCGAGGACTGCCTGACCCTGAACATCTGGACGCCGGCGAGCGCGAAAGCCGCCCCGGTCATGGTCTGGATCCATGGCGGCGGCTACGTGATGGGCTCGGGCAGCCAGTCGGTGTTCGACGGCGCGGCCCTGGCCCGGCGCGGCGTGGTCGTGGTGACCTTCAACTACCGCCTGGGGCGCTTTGGCTTCTTCGCCCATCCGGCCCTCGATGCCGAGCATCCGGACGAACCCAAGGCCAACTACGCCTTCATGGACCAGATCGCGGCCCTGGCCTGGGTGAAGGCCAATATCGCGGCGCTGGGCGGGGATCCGGCGCGGGTGACGATCTTTGGCCAATCGGCCGGTGGCGGCTCGGTCAGCCAGATGATGTTGATCCCGCAGGCGCGCGGTCTCTTCCAGCAGGCCATCGCCCAGTCGGGCGGCGGTCGGGACGTCTGGCCGCTGCTGGCCACTGACCGGCCGGGCAAGGTCTCGGCCGAGGCTATCGGTGTCGCCTTCGCCGACAAGGCGGGGGCCAAGGACGCGGCCGCCTTGCGCGCCCTGCCGGCCGCCAAGCTGCTGGGCAAGCTCGATTTGCTGAACATGGAGGAGGCGACCTTCTCCGGCCCAGTGGTCGATGGCCGCCTGGTGACGGGCTCGGCGGTCGAGGGTTTCGCGGCCGGACGCCAGGCCAAGGTCCCGCTGCTGATCGGCGCCAACAGCGACGAGCTGGGCATCATCCCCGGTTTCCTGAAGGGGATGTTCGCCGGCAAGACCATCGCCCAGCTGGGGCTGCCCGAAGACAAGCTGCTGGCGATCTATGGGACCAAGTCGGCGCTGAACAACGACCTGCCCAGCGACGCTACCTTCGTCGAGCCGGCCCACGCCCTGGCGGGGCTGGCGGCCAAGGGCGGACAACCGGTTTGGAGCTACAGCTTCGGCTACGTCGCCCTGGCCAAGCGCAAGGATTGGCGCGGCGCGCCGCACTCCGGCGACCTGGGCTTCGTGTTCGACACCCTGGGCAAGCTGAAGGATCCGCCTTCGCCCGCCGACCAGGCCGTCGCCACGCGGTGGGCCGATGCGTGGGCGACTTTCGCCAAGACCGGCGATCCGGGCTGGGCCCGCTACGACCCGGCGACCGACCAGCGGATGACCGTGACCAACGACGGCGCGGCCCTGGCCGCGACGCCCGATCGCATACGCGCCTTGGGAGCTCTTCGAGACGCCCAGGCGCGCTGAGACATCAAACAAAAAAGGGGAGGGAGAAAAATGAAAAGCTTGAAGACAGCCCTGGTGCTGGGGGCCTCGATCAGCGCCCTGGCGACCGGTAGTGCGATGGCCCAAACGACCAAGCCTGACGAGACGATGATGATCACCGAGGTGGTCGTCACCGCCCAGAAGCGTGAGGAGAAGCTGCAGGACGTGCCCATCGCGGTCAGCGTGGTCGGCGAGACCGACCTGCAGCGGCGCAACATCGGCAATATCGACCAGTTGAAGCTGCTGGTCCCCAGCTTCGAGGCCACCTCGTTCGGCGTGTCGGTGCGCGGCGTGGGCACCTCGACCTTCTCGACCTCGATCGAGCCGACGGTGTCGACCGTGCTGGACGGCGTGGTGCTGGGCCGGCCCGAGATGGCGCTGGGCAGCTTCTATGACGTCGCCCGGGTCGAGATCCTGCGCGGCCCGCAAGGCATGCTGTTTGGCAAGAACGCCTCGGCGGGCCTGGTCAGCATCACCACCAACGCGCCGAAGCTCGGCCGCGTCGAGGCCATCGCCAATCTGAACCTGGGCCAGGACGGCTACAACAAGTCCGACGCCACGGTGAACCTGCCGCTGGGCGACAAGGCGGCCCTGCGGGTGGGCGGCTTCGTCAACAAGCTGGATGGCGTGCTGACCAACAAGAAGGACGGCCGCACGTTCAACGGCAACGACGAATGGGGCGCGCGGGCCAAGCTGCTGTGGCGGCCCTCCGACACGGTCGACGTGCTGATCACCGCCGACTACGCCAAGCAGGACCAGTCGATCACCTGGTCGCCCTATCTGCTGAACCCGACCGGCGGCATGGGCCTGGCCTTGGGCGCCTGCGGGGTGAAGGGCTCGCCCAAGAACGCCGACCTGTGCATCGACGGACCGCAGTACAAGGACCGCGAGAACTACGGCTTCGCGGCCCAGGTCGGCTGGAGCCTGCCGGGCGGCCTGACCCTGACCTCGATCACCGCCGGCCGTCGCGACTTCGACTTCAGCAACGGCGACTCCGACAGCCTGCCGATCAACATCCTGAACAACAACATCTCCAACCAGGACCTGCGCCAGGTCAGCCAGGAACTGCGCCTGGCCTCGCCGACCGGCGGCAAGCTCGAGTACGTGGCGGGCCTCTACTACTACCGCCAGAAGACCAACCAGGTGACCGACCAGACCGGCACCTTCGGCGTCTCGCCCGTGCCGATCATCAACTCGACGATCAACAGCCTGGTCGACACCCAGAGCTACGCGATCTTCGGCCAGGCCAGCTACCAGCTGACCGACAAGCTGGCCCTGATCGGCGGCGCGCGCCTGACCAAGGACAAGGTCAGCCTGGACTTCCGCCAGTTCACCCGGCCGGGCTTCTTCGGCATCAACCCGACGGTGACCTTCGACGACACCGCCAAGGAGACCAATGTCTCGTGGAAGGTCGGGGTCCAGTACCAGCTGGCCGAGCGCGCCATGGGCTATGCGACGGTGTCGCGCGGCTACAAGGGGCCGGGCTTCAACCAGACCGGCGTCAGCAACGCCACGACCTCCCAGGAGGTTGGTCCCGAGATCCCGACCAGCTACGAGCTGGGCGTGAAGACCACCCTGCTGGGCGGGCTGGCGGTGCTGAACCTGGCGGCCTTCGCGACCAAGTTCGAGGACTATCAGGCCCAGACCGTCGACTTCACCCTGACTCCGCCGGCCTTCCGCACGATCAACGCGGGCGAGCTGAAGACCAAGGGGATCGAGGGCGACCTGACCGCCGTGCTGGCGCCGGGCCTCTTGGTCACCGCCTCGGCGGCCTATATCGACGCCCAGTACGGCAGCTTCGCGCCGATCTCGTGCGATCCGGTCACCACGCCGTCGGGCTGCGTGCTGATCGCGCCAGGCCTCTACGGCTTCAACGCCTCGGGCAAGTCGCTGAGCGGCGTGTCGAAGTGGAAGACCAGCCTGGCGGCCGTCTATGAGCGTTCGATCGGTCATGGCCTGCAGGTCAACGCCTCGGCCGACTATGGCTGGCGCGACGGCTACAACGCCTCGGCCACGGGTGATCCCAGCACGGCGATCAAGAGCTACGGCATCCTGGGCGGGACGATCGGCATCGGGGCCGAGAACGACCGCTGGCGGCTGGCGGTGTGGGGCAAGAACCTGACCGACAAGCGTTTCCCCAGCGCGCTGTTCACCACCCCGTTCGGCGGCAAGGGCGACTACAGCCAGGTGCTGACCGGGGACGCCTTCCGTCGCTACGGCGTGACCCTGAACCTGCGCTACTGAGATCCTACTCCATCAGGCGCAACGACTGGCCGGAGGGTTTCCCCTCCGGCCTTTTTCGTTTGATCAGGCGGGCTCGACGATGATCGACAGCGGCCCAGCCTCGGCGGCCCAGACGAGCACCTTTTGAGCCGCACGATCGTGGGTCCAGCGAGCGGCGGCTTGCGAGGCGGTGACGCTTACGCCGCCGGGGAAGCGAGCTTCGGGCACGTAGATTTCGGTGGGGGCGTCGATCGTGGGATCGGCCTCCAACTCTAGTTCGAACCGGTCGTCGGCGTAACGCGCCGTCGTGATCACCCCCTGGGCCAGCGGCGCGTAGGGACGGCAGAAGCCCAGCAGGGCGCGAGCGCCCGCGTCGGGATCGTTGGGCGTGTCGCCATCGACCTGGTCGGGCGAGAAGATCGACAGGTCCTCCTGGTTCCAGCCGTCGCCCACCCGCAGGTCGTTGCGGTTGCTGGCGGTGTAGTTCCACTGGGTCGAGGACAGCTTCAGGGCGTCCAGGGCGTCGTACATCAGCGCCAGGGCCTGGGCGTGGGCGGTCCAGACGTCTTCGCCGCGCTCGCCCAGCGCCCACGCCTCGAAGGCCTCGCCGTGGTTCAGGTCGTAGGGGATGCCGAACTCGCCGATCAGGGTCGGCGCGCCCTCGGTCCCGAACTTGCTGCCCAGCCAGGCGATATAGGCCATCTGGTTGAAGTACTTGGCCTTCAGCGGCGCGTCGTGTTGGTCGGAGTCGAAGCGCTTCTTGCGCAGGATGTCGATGTCGTACCAGTGGCTGGCGTTGACGCTGCGCTCGGGCATGGTGTCGGGGAAGAACCGGCCGGTGCCGACGAGATACGGGCAGAGCTCGGCGAACAGCAGCCAGTCGGGCCGCACGGCGCGGACGGTCTCGGCGACCCGCGCGAAGAACGGCCCCATGCACTGGTTCTCGTGGTCGATCGGCTGGCCGTCCTTGAGGCGGAAGAAGTCCTCGTCCAGCACCAGGTCGCCATCAGGATCCAGCCGCCAGGCGCCGGCCTGCTCGAAGGGATCCGGAACGTCGTCCCGCCAGATCGAGACACCGGCCGTATTAGCGATCTGACGGTCGATCAGGCGCAGCACGCCGCGCGCGTCACCCCAGCCCAGATTGGCCACCTCGACCGTGCGGCCCCGCGCGGCGCGCAGGCCGTCCAGCGGCGTCCAGGCCGCGCCGGGCCAGACGGGCAGGGGATCTTCGGGCGTCGCCTTCAGGCGCGGCTGGCTCATCGGCAGGCCCACCCAGCCCAAGCCCGGCTCGTTGAAGGTGTCGAAGCCGATGACGTTGTCCAGGTGTGCGACGCGGCGTGCCACGGCGGCCATGGCCCCCAAATAGTGGTCCTGCAGGAAGCGCTGGACGTTGCGGCCCTCGATCGTCCAGTCCGGCGTGAGGATCTCGCCGGCGAAGAAGGCGCTCCAGGCGATGCCGTTGGCGGCCAGGCGGTAGTTGCTGGCCCAGCTCATCATCGGATAGCGGTCTTCCTGCCGCCGTTCCTCGCTCGTGTAGTCATAGCGGTGCTGCATGACGTGGGCGGCGTCGGCGGCGTCGAACTTGGTGAAGTCCAGGCCTAGGGCCTCGAACACCCAGCCGGGCGCGCCGTCGCCGCCGCTCATCCGGCTCCAGACGTCCTGGTGGAAGTCGACGAAGACGAACAGGCCATGGGCCTGGGCGCGCTCCACGATGGCGGTGAAGTAGTCGAGGTAGTCCTCGTCGTATTGGCCAGGACCGGCGTGCTCGACGGCCTCCCAGGTGGTCAGCAGGCGCAGGGTGTTGAAGCCCCAGCGGGCGATACGCGCCAGGTGCGTGTCGGCTTCTTCCAGCGGGAAGGGCCGACCCACGAAACTGACCGTCCGATGGTCGGAAAAGTCACTGGGCCGGTCGGTGCCGCCGTCGGGCCAGGGCACCTTGCAATCGCCTCCCAGATTGACCCCGCGCAGGATAGCGTGACGTCCGTGGGCGTCCACGAAACGGCTTCCAAGAACATCGATCGACGGCTTTGACATTCCGCTCCCCCGGGGGCATTGTGATTTCGTTATACAAGTGGTGAATAAACGGGGCGCGCCGGTTGGTCCAGCCCCGAACGGGGAGGCGGAGTTGGGAATTCCAAGCGTTGCGGGGAGTGATGTCCCGAGGCTGACGGCTGTCCGAAAGGCGGCCATCGGCATGGGCGATTTCGGCTTCAACCTGTATTGGCAGACGGCCGGGCTGTACCTGCTGTTCTTCTATACGGACGTGCTGGACCTGCCGGCGGCGACCGCCGGCTTCATCTACATGGCGGCCCTGATCTGGGACGCGGCGCTGGATCCGATCCTGGGCGTGCTGGTCGATCGCACCCGCACCCGCATGGGTCGTTATCGGCCTTACTTGCTTCTCGGTGGAGCGCCGCTGGCGCTCGGGTTCGTGGCGGTGTTCGCCGGACCGGTCTGGCCGGGCGCGGGGGCGATCGTCTTCGCGGCGGTGACCCACCTGCTGTTCCGCACCCTCTACGCCGTGGTCTCGATCCCCTATGCGGCGCTGTTCGCCCGCATCACCCGCGACAGCACCCAGCGGGGCGACATGGCCGGCGTGCGGATGGTGTTCGGCACCCTGGCCGCTATCGCCGTCGCCGCCCTGACCCTGCCGGTGGCCCAGGCCCTGTCGACGCCCGAAGCGCCGCGCCGGGGCTGGCTGATCCTGGCGGCGGTCTACGGCGTCATCGCCGCCCTGTGCCTGCTGGCCACCGCCTGGGCCGCGCGCGGTCTGGATGTCGCCGACGAGGAGGCCCTGCCGCCGCGCCCGCTGCGCGACGTGCTGCGCAGCCTGGCCGCCAACCGCGCCCTGATGCTGGTGCTGGGGGCGGTGGTCTTAAGCGCCTTCTCGGGGACCATGTTCTCCAAGAACCTGCTCTACTATTTCAAGTACGTGGTCGGCGACGCCAAGCTGGGCAGCGCGGCCCTGGCCATCGGCGCCCTGACGGCGGCGATCTGCGTGCCGGCCTTCGCGGTCGTGGTGCGGCTGGCCGGCAAGCGCGCGGCCTGGCTGATCGGCGCGGTGCCGGGCCTGGCGGGCCTGGTGATGTGGCACCTGGCCGATGGCCACGGCGTCACGCTGCTGTTCGCCGCCGTGGCGCTGCAGGCCATGGGGCTGGCGTCCTACGTCGTCTGCTTCTGGGGCATGCTGCCCGACACCGTCGAGTACGGCGAATGGCGCACCGGCGTGCGCACCGAGTCGCTGGTCTTTGGCTTGGTCGTGCTGGGGCAGAAGGCGGCCCTGGGCCTGGGCGCGGGGTTCCTCGGCATCGCCCTGACCCATGTCGGCTATGCCCCCAATGCGACCCAGAGCCCCGAGACCCTGGCCGGCATCAAGGCGATGATGTTCTGGATCCCGCTGGTCGGCGGCGTCGCCTCGGCGGGCCTGATCGCCCTCTATCCCATCACCCGCGCGTCGCACGAGAAGATGGTGGCCGAGATCGCCGCCCGCTCGGCCGACGCGCCGGTCGCCCCCACCAAGCTTTCGCTCCAAGAGACGGTGATCCAATGACCCGCGCCGCTTATCTGGCCGCTCCCCTGGCCGTTCTGGGATCGCTGGCCCTGGCCGGCCAGGCCCACGCCGCCACGCCCTGCGACGACCTGGCCAAGGTCCAGATCCACGGCGCCAAGATCACCGCCGTTAAGGCAATGGCGATCGGCGCGTCGCAGGAGATCGAGGTGTTCGGCATCCCGCCGCTGCCGACCTCGGCCGCCTATTGCCGGGTCAACGCCACCCTGTCGCCGACCCCGGCTTCGTCGATCAAGGTCGAGGTCTGGTTGCCGGTGGAAGCAGCCTGGAACGGCAAGTTCATGGCCACCGGCAATGGCGGCTATGGCGGCACGCTGGGCGGACCGCGCCTGGCCATGCGCCCGGCGGTCAAGGCTGGCTACGCCGTGGCCGGCACCGACATGGGCCATACCGAGGACGGCGCTGGCGGCTCGGCCGAATGGGCGCTGAACCAGCCTGAGAAGATCGTCGACTGGGGCCATCGCGCCAACCACGAGACCGCCGTCTTCGCCAAGGCCCTGATCGCCGCCCACTACGGCAAGGGTCCGCGCCGAGCCTATTTCACCGGTTGCTCGGACGGCGGCCGCGAGGCGCTGATGGAGGCGCAGCGCTACCCGAACGACTTCGACGGGATCGTCGCCGGCGCGCCGGCCAATGCCTGGACCCGCCTGATGGGCAGCTTCGCCTGGTCGTGGAAGGCCGTGCATGAGGTCCCCGAGAGCCGCATCCCCGACACCTTGCTGCCGGTCATCCAGAAGGCCGCCCTGGCCCAGTGCGACAAGCTGGACGGTATCGCCGACGGCGTGATCGAGGATCCCCGCCGCTGCCGCTTCGATCCCGTCGTGGTCCAGTGCAAGGATGGCCAGACGAAGGAGTGCCTGACCCCGGCCCAGGTCGCGGGCCTGCGCAAGCTGTACCAAGGGCCACGCGACGGGAAGGGCAAGTCGATCCTGCCCGGCTATCCGGCCGGCGGCGAAGCCACGCCCGGCGCCTGGCCGTTGTGGATCAGCGGCGAGAAGGCCCAGCATCCGTCGTTCGCGCGCTCGTTCTTCGCCAACTTCGTCTATTCCAACACCGGCTGGCAGTTGGCCCAGCTGAACCTGGACAAGGACCTGAAGGCCGCCAAGGCGATCGCCCCGACCGTGGCCTCGGACAATCCCGACCTCTCGGCCTTCAAGGCGCGGGGCGGCAAGCTGATCCTGTTCCACGGCTGGTCGGACGCGGCCATCACCCCGCTGGCGACGATCCAGTACTACGACGCCGTGCGCGGCAAGATGGGCGTGACGTCCGCCGACAGCTTCTCGCGCCTGTTCATGGTGCCGGGCATGTCGCACTGCTTCGGCGGGCCGGGTCCCAACAGCTTCGACATGCTGGCGACGCTGGACGCCTGGGTCGAGGGCGGCGCGGCGCCGGACCGGGTGATCGCGTCCAAGAAGGACAACGACTACGCCGACCTGCTGGGCATGCCGGCCAAGGCCGTGCGCACCCGTCCGCTGTGCGCCTATCCCAAGGTCGCCCAGTGGGACGGCAAGGGCTCGCCCGACGCGGCGGCCAGCTTCAGCTGCGTGGCGTCAGGCCGTAAGGGGACCTGATATCGAGCGCACCATGTCGGTCTCGTCTTTGTTGTCGGTGACGACGATCCGGTAGCTGCCGCCGCCGGGCGCGACGCGAACCACGATGTGGCCTTCGCGCGCTGCCAGGCGGTCGGTCAGCCACTTGTGGGCCATCTCATTGGCGGGCGAGAGCCCGGTGGCGAAGACCTCGCGCGGGCCGGGGTACAGCCGCTGGCTCAGCATCCGTTCCAGCACGTCGCTGCTGGGGTGGGCGACGTGCCAGGCGGGAATGATCCAGGCGCGGGGTTTCAGCGCCCGCACCACGTCCGCGCCGGTGGCGTCGAACATGCCGTGGTGGGCGGCGACGGCGACGTCTACGGGGCCGGCGGCTTGAGCGGCGGGCGTCTCGACGTCGCGCCAGGGCAGGGTCCCGTCGAAGCTGTTGCTGGTCAGGTCGCCGGCCGCGAAATAGCCGAACGCGCCGTATCGCAGGCGGATGGCGGCCGAGCAGGCGTTCTCGTCGGGGACGTCGTCCTTGGCCAGCGTGTCGATGGCCGGGAAGAGGCGGCGGGTCTCGGTCCCACGCCCGGTCCAGACTTCGCCATTGGCCGCCAGGTTGCGGATCTCGGCGCCGGGCAGGGCGAGCTGGTCGGCGGCCCCAACCCGGAACCGCTCGACCTTGCCGCCAGCCTGGATCCGTTCACGGACGAAAGCGACATAGGCCTTCAGGAACGGTGCGTCCGAGGGCTTGGGATAGGCGTAGTCGGGCCAGGCGCGGTCGACCAGCTTGCCGATCGGCAGCGCCTTGGCGACGTCGTAGAGGCCGTCGATGTGGTCGGGGTGCAGATGGCTGACCAGGACGGCGTCCAGCTTGGGCTCGCCGGTCGCGGCCAGATGCCGGCGGGCGTAACGACCGATCCACTCGCCGGGACGGCGGTCGGCGCTCGGACGAGCATCCAGGCTGGCCGGCGTCGGCGTGGTCGAGGCGCCGGCGTCGATCATCAGGCTGGAGCCGTCCGGCCCGATGATCAGCGTCGAGTCGCCCTTGCCGGTGCTGATGTGGTGGATGTCCAGGCCGCCGCGCCGCCAGGGGCGCAGCGGCTGGCCGACGACATCCTCGTCGGTAGGAAGCGGAGCGGCCGCGCCCAGCGCCGCGGCGCCGAGCAGCAGCCCCCGCCGGGTCACGACCGCCGCCATCAGAACTTGGCCGACAGCATGACGCCGACCGTGCGCGGCTCGCCCAGATATTCGGCCAGCACGCCTTGGGTGGACGGGGTCAGCAGGAAGTCGACATCGCCCAGGTTCTTGGCCCAGGCGGTCAGCATCCAGCGGCCGTCCTGGCTCTCATAACCCAGCGACAGGTTGGTCAGGGCGTAGCTGTCGATGTGCAGGTTCGGGTCCTTGGTCGCGCCGGTGTAGTAGCTGTCGGTATAGGCCCAGCTGACCGACCCGGTGACGTAGCCCTTGCCGTTCAGCGGGAAGCGCACGTCGGCGGCCACCGAGCCCTTATTGCGCGGCGATGAGCCCAGCGGGTTGCCGGTGTTCACCGCCCCGCCCGGAATGACGAAGTCGTCGTAGACGGTGTCCAGCAGGCCGTAGTTGGCGCTGAGGTTTAGCCAGGGCAGCGGACGCCACGCCACCTCGACCTCGGCGCCTTCGACCGTGGCCTGGCCGGCGTTGGTGATGGTCAGCACCCGGGTGACGTTGTTGAAGAACAGCTCCTGCTTGTCCTTGTAGTCCATGTGGAAGACCGAGGCGTTGATCCGCAGGGTGTCGGCCAGCCACTGGGACTTCACGCCCAGCTCGTAGTTGGTGACGGTCTCGGGATCGAAAGGCTGGGCCAGGGCGGTGATCACGGCCGCGTCGGTGTTGAAGCCGCCGGCGGTGTAGCCGCGCGTGACGCTGCCATAGACCTTGAAGTCCTCGCGCGGCGTCCACGACAGGACGGCGCGCGGCGTGACCTCGCTCCAGTCGGCCTTGAGGTCGCGGGCGGTGAAGCTGCCGGTGGCCGGGCGGATGAAGTCGGTGCGCACCAGCGAGGCTGTCTTCTCATCGTGGGTGTAGCGCGCACCCAGGGTCAGGTCGAAGGCGGCCGGCAGGTGCAGCGTGCCGTCGACGAAGGCGGCGTAGCTCTTGGTCTTCACCGCCTGGTCGGTCAGCACGTCCGACGAGGCCACGCCCGTGACGGCGGCCAGGCCGCGCGTGCGCAGCTGGCGCTTGGCGTCCTCGTCGGCGAAATAGACGCCAGCCACCAGGTCGCCGCGCGACCATTTCGGGCTGGCCCAGCGGACCTCCTGCGAGAACAGGCCGACGTCGTCGACGTCGCGATTGACGCTCTGGGTGTTGGTGCCGGTCAGAAAGCGGTAGCTGGCGCCGGTGCCTGAATAGTCCTCGCCCGACTGCGACCAGCGATAGCCGGTGATGGCGGTGACCTGGCCGACTGGGGCGTTCCAGTAGATCCTGCTCGAAGCGCCCCACTGGTTGCGCGCGAAGCCCTGGACGTAGCCGAGTTCCGAGGTGCGGCGATCGCCGTCCGAACCGGTGGCCTTTGACGACAGGGTGCGGCCGCCGTTGTGGTCCTCGCTGTAGTCGGCGCCCAGCAGCACCTCGACGTCGTCGCTGGCCTGCAGCCGGGCCTGGGCGCGCAGGCTCTTGCTGTCCAGGTCGTCCTGCTCGCGGCCGGTCAGGCGGTCCTTGCCGTAGCCGTCATGCTGCTTCAGCGAGCCGGCCAGGCGCAGGGCCATGGTCTCGCCGACCGGGATATCGACGCGGCCGTCGAACTGCTTGAGATCATAATTGCCGCCGCCGATCCGCACCGAACCCGAGGTGTCGCCATAGGCCGGCTTGCCGGTGTCCAGCACGATGGCGCCGCCGGTGACGTTGCGGCCGAACAGGGTGCCTTGCGGGCCTTTCAGCACCTGCACCGAATTCAGGCCGTAGAGCTCGAAGGTCGCGGCGCTGTTGCGAGGGATGAACAGGTCGTCGATCACCACGGCCACCGGCTTGTTGGCGCCGATCTGGGTGAAGGTGTTGGTCGCGCCGCGCACGGCGATGGTCGGGCTGGACTGGCTGAACGCCGAGACCAGCAGGCCCGGCGTCAGGCGCGAGATGTCGCGCAGGCTTTCCAGGCGATAGGTCTCGACCGCGCGGCCGGAAAAGGCGGTCAGCGAGATCGGCACGCCCTGGGCGGCTTCCTCGCGCTTCTGGGCGGTGACGATGATGGTGTCCAGGGCGGTCGGCTCGGCCTCGACGGGGGCGCTAGCCGGGGTCGCGACGCGGCGCAGGACGATGACGCCGTTGCTGTCGGAGACGATCTCCAGGCCCGTCCCTTCGATCAGCTTGCGCAGGGCGGCGCGGGCGTCCATCGGGCCCTTCAGCGCTTGAGTGCGGACGCCTTCCAGGCCGTCGGCCGGAGCCACGACCTGCAGGCCGGCCTGCCGGGCGAAGGCCGAGATGGCCGAGGCCGCGCCCTGGGCGGGCACGTCGAACGCGCGCTGCTGGGCCGCTGCCGGCATGGCGCAGGCCAGGAGGGCCAGGGCGGCGGCCGCGCCGCTGGCCAGGGTTGTCTTCCGCATCATGTGATCGCCCCGAAAGTCGCCGGTCCCGCGCCGGCCTCATCGGGGTGGAGCCTCGATGTCGAAACTCCCGCCATGCCGCCCTCGAAAAAAGTTTCAGCCTCGGGTCAGAAGGACGCCGTCCGCCCGCGGTGAAGCGGTCAGCCCCAGGCTCAGCGCCGCGGCCTTGGCGAAGCCGTCAGGGTCGCTGGCCGAGAACAGGCCGGTCATCTTCAGCTTGGCCACCGTGGGATCGTCGATGACGATGCGGCGGTCGGAGTAACGGGCGAACTCGTCGGCGGCCTGGCCCAGGGTCAGGCCGTCCAGGTCGATCTGGCCCTGCCGCCACGCCATGGCCCGGTCGACGGCGGCGGAACCGACGGTCGTGGGCGTCAGGGCGCCGGCGCTGGCCACCTGCACGGCGTGCTCGGCGGCCAGGCGCACCGGCTTGCCTTCGGCCCCGCGCCAGACCTCGACCACACCTTCGCGGACGATCACGCCGACCTGGCCGTCGGCATGGGTGCGGACCGTGAAGCTGGTGCCCACGGCCCGTACGCGGACATCGCCTGCCACCACGACGAACGGGCGGGCCGGGTCCTTGGCCACATCGAACAGGGCCTCGCCGCGCAGCAGGTCGACCCGTCGCATCTTGCCGTCGAAGGCCGAGCGGATCGTGGTGTCGGTGTTCAGCGTCACGGCCGAGCCGTCCTCGAGCGGCGCGCGGCGGATATCGCCCTTGGCGGTGGTCACCCGGCCCTTGAGGCTGAGCGCGCCATAGCCGACCGCGCCCACGACCGAGGCGGCGGCCAGCAGCCCGCCAGTGGCCAGCAGCCGGCGGCGGTCAGCGGCCTTGGCGGCGGGGTGCGAAGCGGGCGCGAAGTCGGCGCCCAGGCCGGCGGCGCGGTCCAGGTGGGCGCTGACGGCCAGGGCCTTGGCATAGGCGCCCGCGCGGCGCGGATCCTGCGCCGCCCAGGCCTCGAGGGCGGCCTGGTCCTGATCCGACAGCGGCCCCCGATCGACGCGCGCGGCCCAGGCGGCCGCGGCGGCGTCAATATCGGCGCTGCTCTCTCGGATCGTGCTCAACTTCACTCTGGTCCTGGTCGGTACGGGTCCTAGATGCCTGGAAGCGTCCGTTTCCGCCACGTCCCAATGCATTCATCAGCACGCCGATGCCTTTTCCGACGTGCTTCTCGACCGTGTTCTCGGAAACGCCCATGCGGCGGGCGACCTCGCGCTGCGACAGGCCGTGCACCTTGCGCAGGGTGAACGCCTCGCGGCACTTGGCCGGCAGACCCGCGATCAGGGCGGCGATGCGGGTCAGTTCCTGGCGGTCGGCGGCCACCGTCTCGGGCGAGGGCTCGTCGCTGGGCGGCTCCAGGCCCTCGGCCTCGGCCAGGGCCTCGAAGGCGACGATGCGGCTGCGGCGCAGGGACCGCAGCACCACCGACTTGGCGACCTCGAACATGTAGGTGCGGCCGTTGAGGATGTGGTCGACGCTCTCCAGGGCCGCGAGGATCGCGTAGGTCTCCTGGACGATGTCGTCGACCTCCAGCCCGGCCAGGGGGCGACGGGCCAGCCACGCGCGCAAGGCCGGCTCGTGCGGCAGCGCGTTGCGCGCCAGCCAGATCGCCCGCTGTTGGGTGGCCAAGGTCATAAGACCAGGGTGGTAGCGATGATTTGTGACAATCAAGGCCCACCACCCCGGTCGGTTGAAATCAGCGTCTTGGCTACTGGTTTTTGAACTTGTCCCAGTGTTGGAAGTCGAAGGTTGGCTTCAGGGGAGCGTTGCGGACCTCGAACACCAGGGTGTCACGGGCCGGTTCGCCCTGGTCACGAGTGACCGTCACGACCGCCGTGTGCATGCCCTCGGCCAGGTCCTTGGGCAGGTCGTAGCGCCAGATGTGCGGCGAGTGGTCGGCGCGCGAGCCACGCGGCTGGGGCGGCATCGGCGGCAGGCGCTTCTGGCGACCCTGGACGTAGCCCTGCGTCTCCGGATCGCCCGAACGGCTCTGGATCGCCGTGCGGGCCATGGTCAGCTGGCGCTGCAGGGCGAAGGGGTCCGAATAGGCCGAGCCGCTCAGGACGCGCTCGCCCTTCATCTCCTGGGTGCGGGTCATCGGGACCGGCGCGCCGCCGTCGACGGCGACCATGACCTTGGTCGTCGAGTCGCCCATCCAGACGTCGGCGGTCAGCCAGCTGCCCTGGAGGTCAGCGGGCGAGAGCAGCTTCACGTCCGGCAGGTCCTGGACGCTGAGCGGCGGGACGGGGTCACGCTTATCCTCAGGGGCGTCGCGCCAGGCGAAGATCTTGTCGGCCCAATCGCGGAAACGCGGGGTGCTGACCGACAGCCACATGGCCCGATCGCGCGGCAGGCCACTGGCGCGGTAGTCCAGGGTATAGTCGGTCCCGGTAACCGCGAAGTCGACATAGCCGCGCGGCGAGCCGTCGCCCTGGATGCTCATCGGCGTGCCGTCGATATCATAGTCGCCGCCCCACCAATCGCCGGCCACCGCGCCGGCCACCAGGTGGCGGAAGGGGATGGTCGTGACGCCGATGGTGTCCTTCCAGCCGCCCATCGAGTCGCCGGCCGCCAGGTTCTCCAGCGTGTGGCTGTGGCCGGTCAGCGACAGGGCCGGGCGGCCCTTCACCAGGGCATAGAGCTTGTCCATGTTGTCGGTCTGGTGCGGCTGGGACTCGGCGTTGTCGAAGCCGGCGAACGGGATGTGGGCGGCGAACACCACCAGCTTCTTGGGATCGGTCGCCTTCAGCACATTGGCGATGAAGGTCATCTGGTCGGGCAGCAGGCGGCCGTTATAGGTCTTCCAGTACTGCTTGCAGAACGGCCGCTCGCGCGCCTCGTCCGGATCCTCGCCGCAGGGGAACGAGACGTTGTCCAGCACGATGAACAGCGCCTCTCCCATCTCGAACGCGTAGTTGTTGGGGCCGTACGACCGCCGCCAGGTGTCGGAGCTGTCGATGTCGTGATCGGCGTCGTGGTCGTAGTCGTGATTGCCCTGCACCCACCACTGCGGGATGCCCAGCACGCCCATCACCTCGGCCGTGCGCGGCAGCAGGTTCAGGTCGTCGCTGACGATGTCGCCCAGGGCCAAGAGGCAGGCCGGCTTCTTCGGAGCATTGACCAGCTCGCGCACCAGGGAGTCGCGGACATAGCCGACCTCGATGTTCGACGCCGGCTGGACATCGCCCAGCACGGCGCATTCGAAGTTTTGACCGGTTTCTGTGGGAATGATCGGAAAGTTGATTGAAACGGGCAGGGGGCCGGTCGGCGGCAGGCCGCCATAGCGCAGCGCCTTGGGCGAGCCCTTCGGCTTGTGCTGGTAGGCAAACTGCGGAACCCAGCGCGCGTCGGTCGGCACGCGCCAGCCGCTGGGCTGGATCACGAACACCGCCATGTCGGGACGCACGGGCAGGGCGTAGCGGCCCGCCTTGTCGGTCACCACGACGTCCAGGCTGTTGGAGACCTTGACCCCCGCCACGCCTTGCTCACCCGCGTCGAGGCGGCCGTTACGGTTGGCGTCGTCGAACACCACGCCCGCAATGGTCTTGCTCGAGACGCGGCCGTCCCGGCGCACGTCGATCTTGGCGAAGTAAGGCGACGCCGCGCTCTGCGCATGGGCCGCGCCGCCCAGCAGGCTGGCCGCCAGCAGCATGGCGATCGGCAGGGAAGTCTTGGTCACGTGAAGCCCCTTCGTCCGTGAGGTCGGGCCCGTTCTGGCCGACGTCTGACACAGCTGGATGAACCCCGCGGGCCCTGCCGCGCGGGGTGAGCGTTTCACCGCGCCGCAACCTGGGTCCGTGAGGGTTTCTGAGAGTTTGTGGTCAAAATGCTCACATAGTGCAAACGAAACTCTCGTGACATGAACATAAAATCCACAAATGTCACAACACATCCACAAACTGCGCTTAAGGGAGACGTCGACGAGGGGGCGGCGACCGCGGAAGCGGCGTCAGGACTCGTCGGGCACAATTTCTCGGGAGAGCAGGTCGTGAGGCATCAAATTCCAGCCGGGCGTCGCTGGCGCGGCATGATGGCGCTGAGGGCTCTGGCCCTGGTCAGCGCGAGCATTCCCGCCGTCGTCCTGATGGCGACCCCGGCCGCGGCCGAGGACTACACCAACGTCCAGGCCTCGGGCCGCGTGCAGGGCGCCGATGGCAAGCCGATCGCCGGCGCGACCGTGCGGGTCACCTCGGAAGCCCTGGGCGTGAAGCGCTCGGCGGTCACCAACGCCAGCGGGGCTTATGTGATCCCGCAGCTGGCCCCGGGCGCCTATGCCTTCTCGGTCACCGCCGCGGGTTATGACGACTATGCCGAACAGGGCGTGGCGATCAGCCGGTCGGGCGCGTCGAACCAGTTCACCCTGGCGCCGGCCGGCTCGGTCGAAGCCGTGGTCATCAAAGCCGGCCGCATGCGCACGCCGGACTTCGAGATCACCACCACCGGCGCGGCCATCGAGATCGGCGAGCTGGCCGAACGCGTGCCGGTCGGCCGCTCGCTGCGTGACATCGCCCTGATGTCGCCGGGAGTCGTGCAGGGCTCGTCCTCGGCCAACGGCAACTTCGCCAACCAGATCTCGATCTCGGGCGCCAGCTTCATCGAGAACGCCTTCTTCGTGAACGGCCTGAACATCACCAACTTCCGCATGGGCCTGCTGCCCGTGGAAGTGCCGTTCGACTTCTACAAGTCGGTGGAAGTGAAGACCGGCGGCTATCCGGCCGAGTTCGGTCGCTCGACCGGCGGCTTCGTCAACGCCATCACCAAGTCGGGCACGAACAGCTTCCACGGCGGCCTGACCGCGACCTGGGAGCCGGGCGACCTGCGCGACAGCGCGCCCAACACCTTCCGCAACAACTACCAGGACGCCACGGTCGAGCGCGAGGAGTGGGTGGCCGAGCTGGGCGGGCCGATCATCAAGGATCGCCTGTTCTTCTACGGCCTGTACAACCAGCGCAAGCTGAAGACCTTCACGCCCCAGGCCACCGGCAACAACGCCACCCGCGTCAGCGACGACGCGCCGTTCTGGGGCGGCAAGCTGGACGGCTGGCTGACCTCCAAGCAGCACCTGGAGTTCACCTATTTCGACACCACCAAGGACGTGCGTAACCGCAGCCTGAACTACGACCCGACCACCAAGACGGTCGGCGCCGAGACGGGCGGCACCAACCAACGCTCGGGCGGCGAGAACTATATCGGCCGCTATACCGGCACCTTCACGCCCTGGTTCACCCTGTCGGCGGCCTATGGCGTCAACAAGTTCCGCGACGGCCAGCTGCCGCTGGACACCACCCACGAGCAGGTCGTCGACTACCGCAGCAACACCGCCGGCGTGAACATCGGCCTGAACAAGGTCACCGACGCCCAGTCGTTCAACGACGACAAGCGCACGTTCTATCGCGCCGACGCCGACTTCAACTTCGACCTGTTCGGCGCCCACCACCTGCGGATCGGCTACGACCACGAAGAGAACACCGCGACCCAGTTCTTCGAGACCATCGGCCGGGGCGCCTTCAAGCTGTATCGCTCGACCGGTTCGGACCAGAGCAACCTGCCGGCCGGCGTCGAGTACGTGACCACCCGCGTCTATCGCAACAGCGGCAGCTTCAGCACCGTCAACCAGGCGTTCTACGCCCAGGACCAGTGGTCGCTGCTGGGCGACCGCCTGCAGGTCGAGGCCGGCATCCGCAACGACCGCTTCGACAACCGCAACGCTGACAACTCGACCTTCTACGATCCGGGCAACCAGTGGGCGCCGCGCCTGTCGATCTCCGGAGACCCCTTCGGCGACGGCAAGTCCAAGCTCTATGGCTTCTTTGGCCGCTACTACCTGCCGCTGCCCAGCGACCTCTCTTTGAAGTTCGCCGGCTCGCTGGTGACCTACACCCGCTACAACCGCCTGGATGGCGTCGGCGCCAACGGCGATCCGACCATCGGCGCGGCGATCACCACGGCCAATGGCGTCTCGGCCTGCCCCGATACGGGCGTGTCGAACTGCCTGGTCTCGGCCTCGGGCCTGGTGGCCGACACCGCCGAGTCGATTGCCCATAACCTCAAGCCGCAATCGGCCGACGAATATGTGCTGGGCTACGAGCGTCGTTTCGGCGACCTGATCAAGGTGGGCGCCTACTTCACCCACCGCGAGCTGAACAGCATCGTCGAGGACGTGGCCATCGACACCGGCGCGCGCGCCTACTGCGTCCGCGCCGGCTTCAGCGCCGCCCAGTGCCAGTCCAGCTTCGGCGGCGGCCGCCAGTGGGTGATCGTCAATCCGGGCGAGGACGTGAAGATCCGTCTCAACAGCCTGCCGGACGGCTCCAAGCCGATCGTGACGCTGTCGGCCAAGGACCTGACCTATCCCAAGCCCAAGCGCGACTACAACGCCCTGACCGCCACCTTCGACCGCGCCTTCGACGGTAAGTGGTCGCTGTCGGGCTCGTACACCTGGGCCAGCCTGAAGGGTAACTACGAGGGCGGCGTGCGCTCGGAGAACGGCCAGACGGCGATCAACACCACCGCCGACTTCGACTCGCCGGGCTTCCTGAACGGTGCCGACGGCTACCTGCCCAACCACCGAGCCCACACGTTCAAGGCCTATGGCAGCTACGCGGTCAACAAGTGGCTGACCCTGGGCGGCAACGGCCTGGTCCAGTCGCCGCGCAAGTACAGCTGCATGGGCATCGTGCCCAAGGACGTCGACGCCACCGCCTACGGCTACCAGGGCTACGGCTTCTACTGCCAGGGCAAGGTGGTCGAGCGCGGCTCGGCCTTCGACGGCGACTGGGTCACCCAGTTCAACGCCAGCGCCGTGGTGACCCTCCCGACGCCGGGCGACCGCCTGGACGCCACGCTGCGCCTGGACGTGTTCAACATCTTCAACTCGCACGCCGTGACGGCCTACCACGAGTTCGGCGACGTCGGCGGCAGCGGCGTGGCGGATACGAACTTCCGCAAGCCGGTCGAGTACCAGACCCCGCGTTATGCGCGGATCCAGCTGCGCGTCGCTTTCTAGCGACCGCTCGTCCCCGGCCGGTTACCCCATCCCCGCCGGCCGGGGGCGCACTTCGATACACCGGGACTCACGGCATACTGTCGTCAGACCCGCATAGACGGACCAAGAATGCTCAAACGCTACGATCGTCAGCGCGACATCCTGAACCTGCTCGAGCCCAACCAGACGCGCGCGATCGCCGATATCGCCAAGGCGCTGTCGGTGTCCGAGGAGACCATCCGCCGCGAGCTGCGGGTGATGGAGGAGAACGGCACGATCGTGCGCCTGCACGGCGCGGTCCGCCTGCCGCCGCAGGAGATCGAAGGGCCGTTCGATCTGCGCATGCAGAAGAACGTGGCTGGCAAGACCCGCATCGCCGAGGCGGTGGTCAAGTTCATCGCCGACGGCGACACCCTGTTCCTGGACAGCGGTTCGACCTCCTGCTTCGTGGCCAAGGCCCTGGCCGAGCATCGCCAGCTGAAGATCATCACCAATTCGCTGGCCGTGGCCCAGGCGGTCCGCAAGGACCGGGGCCACACGCTGTTTCTGGCCGGCGGCGAGCTGAACGCGGCCTACCAGTCGTTCTCCGACCGCCATGCCCAGGACTTCGTGGCCGGCTTCCGGCCCAGCCTGTCGGTCCTGACCGTTGGCGCGGTGAGCCTGGAGCACGGCCTGATGGACCATTCTCCCAGCGAAGCGCTCATGAGCCGCATCGCCTATTCGACGGCCAGTCGGGTGCTGCTGGCGGTGGACCAGGGCAAGTTCGGGCGGGTCGGGCTGGTGCATACCGCGGCGCTCAAGGACGTCGATGTTCTGGTCACCGACGCGCCGCTGACGCCCGGGTTCGAGGAGGGCTTCGCCCATGCCGAGGTGGTGATCGCCTAAGGCGTGCGACGCCGGGTCGCGCCGGAAAATCGCCGACGTGGTCTTGCAATGTTATAATATAACAATATCTGAGCTGCCGAGGCCGTAAGCGTAGACTCGGAGCTTTCCATGACCCCGTCCCAAGCCAAGGCGCTGGACCTGTCCGCCGTCGGTCTGTCGGCCCTATGCCTGGTCCACTGCCTGGCCTTGCCGGGGTTGGCGCTGTTATTGCCGGTGCTGGGGTTCTGGGCGCAGGCCGAGTGGGTCCACGTCGTTTTCATCCTGGTGGCCGCGCCGGTGGCGGTGCTGGCCTTCATCGATCTCAAGACCTGGCGGCCGCGCTCCGGGCCGATGATAGCGGTGGCGGGCGCGGGTCTGGCCCTGATGCTGGCCGGGGCGCTGGAGTTTCCCGTCGCCGGCTATGAGCGCCCGCTGACAGTGCTGGGCGGCTTGTTGCTGGCCGGCGCGCATATCGCCAACTGGCGTCGGCGCGGGCACGTCTGCCAGGACTGCTAGGCTACCGTTTCGCGGAAGTGCCGGGCCAGCGCCGGACCGTCGGCCCGCAGGCGCACGCTGATCGCGGGGCCGCTATCGGCCCAGGCCGTCTGGCCCAGGCGCTCGCCCGAGATCGCCACCGACACGGGGGAAGCGCGGGTTTCGAACAGCTCCGGCTGGGTCAGGCTGACCAGGGCCACAACGTCATGCAACACGCAGCCGTCCAGCTGGGCATAGGCCTTGGCGTAGCCGCGCGTGACGTCGTGCGCGAAGCGGCCGGCCTCGCCTTGTTCGGCCAGGTCGCGGGCGTCGGCATTGGTCAGGACGCAGGACATCGTCGCGTCCAGTGGGACCAGGGTGACGGGCCACGATGCGGCCAGGACCTCGGCCGCCGCCTCGGGATCGTTGTGGATATTGGCCTCGGCGAAGGGCGTGACATTGCCGGCCGTGAACGCTCCGCCCATGATCGTCACGCCCGCGACCAGGCCGGCGATGTCAGGCGCGGCGCGCAGGGCCAGGGCCAGGTTGGTCAGCGGGCCGATCGCGACGATGGTGATCTCGCCGGGACGCGCGCGGACCAGGTCGATAATCCGGTCGTGCGCCGCGCCGGACGCGGCTGGCGACAGGATGACGTCGGACAGGTCGATGTCGCCCAACCCGTTCTGGCCATGGACGTGCGTCGGCGACGGGCCACGCGGACGTTCCAGCGGCTTGTCCGCGCCCCGATACACGGGCGCTGATAGGCCCAACCGCGCCCGCAGCCACAGGGCGTTGCGGGTGGTGGTCTCGACATCGGCATTGCCGAACACCGTGGTGATGGCCAGGAGCTTCAGGTCCGGTCGGGCGCGCAGATAGAGCAGGGCCAGGGCGTCGTCGACGCCGGGATCGGTGTCCAGGATCAGCAAGCTCATCCGTAGACCGCGCGGCACACCGCCTCGCACTTGGCCAGGTCGAAGGCGCCGTCGGAACGCACGCCCGACTCCATGTCGATCCAGTAGAGCGCGCCGTCCGGCGCGGCGATGCGGGCCAGGATCTCGGTCACGGTGTCGGGACCGATGCCGCCCGAATAGCCGCAGAACGGACCCTCGGCCGGCGGCGGGGCCGGCCAGCGGTCGGGCCGCGCGCCGGTGCCGAACGACACATCATACAGCCAGTCGACGCCGGTCTGGTTCAGCGGGAAGGCGGCCGAGCACTGCAGCACGGCTCGCACGCCCAGGCGGCGGCCATAGTCGCGGACGGCGGCGACTTGGGCCGGGGTGCTGCCCTTGAAGCTGTGATTGACCTGGACGCGCTGGATCCCGGCCGGGGGCAGGGGCGCGGTCAGAGGGCTGGCGGCGATGGCCTTGGCCGCGTCGCCGCAGACATGGGCGGCCCAGCGCAGCGCGCGCTCGGCCAGCAAGGCGTCGCGGATCTCGACGGGCGGGAAGAGGGCGCTATCGCCCTCCTGGGCCGGATCGACCAGCACGCCCCACTCGATTGGATAACGGGCCGACAGCGCCTTCAGGCCGGGCAGCAGCTCGAGGCGATCGACGCCGGTGAACGCGATGAAACTAGGCGGCTGCATGGGGTGATCCGAAGGTCAGAATGTCCTTGCAAACTATCTAGTGAAACGTTTCAGTCAAGTCGTTCAAACGAGGTGAGCGGATGGTGCGGGCAGTGGTCGCGGGCTTCGCGACGATCGACTACGTGGTCCAGGTCGAGGGCGTCTTCACCGGGCGCGGCACGCGGCTGATGCGCGAGGCCGTCTGGCCACGCGCTGGCGGGGCGGCGCTATACGCCAGCGCGGCTTTGGCGCGCGCGGGTGTGGCCGCTGCGCCGCTGACCTGGGTTGGCGATGATGCGGATGGCGCGGCTTATCGGGAGAGCTGCGTCTCTGATGCGGGCATCGCGGTGATGACGAACGCACCGTCGACCCGCTGCCTGCTGATCTACAACGCCGACGGGACCTATGGCTGCTTGCTGCGACCGGGACCCGCCGAACTGACCGAAGCCCAACGGCGCCTCGCCGCCGACGCCGAATGGCTGATCATCGCCGCCGGTCCGCCGGAGATCACCGCCCGCCTGCTCGACATCCAAGGCCCGCGTCTAGCCTGGATCGCCAAGGACGACGAGGCCTGCTTTCCGCCCGACCTCGTCGCGCGACTGGCGGCGCGGGCGGAGGTGATCTTCTGCAACGCCGGCGAACGCGTCTGGCTGGAGGCCGGCCGCGCAGCACCGAAGCTGGTCGGCCAGGTCCTGTTCGAAACGCGCGGCGCGGACGGCGTGCGGGTTGAGGCGGGCGGAGAGGCCTTCGATCTGCCCGTCACGCCCCTGTCCGTGGACGACGCCACCGGCGCCGGCGACACCTTCGCCGGCGCGGCCCTCGCGGCGCTGATCGCCGGCGATCCGCCGCGCGCGGCGGCGGAGGCCGGGATCGCGGCGGCGGGCGCGCTGCTGGCGGCTAGGCCGTCCTGTACTTGAAGAGCCCCAGGCTGTTGCCCTCGGTGTCCTTGGCGTAGAAGAACGACCCCACCGGGATGTCGATGACGTCCGACACGACCTCTCCGCCGCCTTTCCGAACCCGCTCCATGGCGTCGCTGAGCGCGTCGTTCACGGCGAAGTGGGTCGTCGCGCCGGCGCCGTTCGTCGCTGGCTGTCCGGGATAGATATGGCCCGGCGCATGGCCGCCTTCGGCGTGCGGCAGCATCCAGATCGGATTGAGGCCGCCGTCGGCTCGGGTCACCTCGCCCTGCAGTAGGGTCTCGTAGAACTTGCACGCACGCTCGGGATCCGAGGCGGGGATTTCGGTGAAGACGATTTGCGCGGTCATGGGCTTGTTCCCTCTCCAGGTTGAACACGCCATTCCTTCCACACCGCTCCTGACAGCCTGCTGGCAGGAGTGATGGCCTAACCCGCGATCACCCCCATGATCGTCGCCGTCAGGCACGTCGTCAGGAACGCCGCCGCCAGCGCCTTGAAGCCCAGCTCGACGACCTCGCCGACCTTTTCCGGAGCCATGGACGACAGGCTACCGATCAGGATGGCGACGCTGCCGACATTGCCGAAGCTGCCCAGGGCGTAGGTCAGGATCAGCAGGCTCTTGGGCGAGAGCGCGCCGGGCGGCAGGGCCATCATGTCGCTGTAGGCCACCACCTCGTTGGCGGCGACCTTGGTCCCCAGGATCGCGCCGACGGCTTGCAGGTCGGCGAGCGGCGCGCCAGTCAGCCAGACGATCGGGGTCAGCAGCCAGCCCAGGATTCCGCCCAGCGTCAGGGGGGCTCCAGCATGGGGAACGGCCGCCAGCCCCATATTGATCAGGGCGATCAGGCCGACGAAGACGATCAAGAGGCCGGCGATGTTCAGCACCATCTTCACCGCGTCCAGCGTGCCGAAGGTCAGGGCTTCCAGGCTGCTGCGATAGGGGCTGGTCAGCACGATGGGTTCGCTGGTCGCGCTGGCCTCGCCGGGGATGATCAGCCTCGCCATGCCGATCGCCATCGGCGTGCTGATCAGCGAGGCGATCAGCAGGTGGCTGAAGGCGTTGGGCACCTTGGCCGCGATCAGCGAGCCCAGCACGATCATCATCGAACCGCCGATCACCGACAGGCCGTCGACCATGATGATGAAGATCTCGGCGCGGGTCAGGCGGGGCAGGAACGGCTTGATCAGCAGCGGCGCCTCGACCATGCCGAGGAACACGCAGGCCGAGGTCGAGACCCCGACCGGGCCACTGACGCCGAACAGCTTGCCGAACGCCCAGGCCGCCGCGCGGACGATGACGATCAGCACCTTCCAGTGCCACAGCAGGGCCGACAGCGCCCCGACCAGCAGGATGGCCGGCAGGGCCTGGAAGGCGAAGATGAAGGCGGCGCTGGGATCGGCCATGCTGAACGGCGCACGGCCGCCGCCCAGATAGCCGAACATGAAGCTGGATCCCGCACGCGAGGCGGCCTGCAGGGCGTCGACGGCGTGGGTGGCGGCCGCGAAGCCGGCGGTGATGGCCGGAACCTTGGTCAGCAGCAGGGCCAGCGCGATCTGGCAGGCCAGGCCCACCAGCACTGGCCGCCAGGGCAGGGCGCGCTTGTTCTCCGACAGCAGCCAGCCGATGCCTAGAAAGGCGACGACGCCCAGCAGCGCCCGTGCGGTTTCGTTGTCCGGCATGTCCCCTCCGACGGCGATGGTGGGAGCTTATAGAGTGAAACGTTTCAAGGAAATAGCATCATATCACCCCTGCCTAAGCCGTGGGCAGAGAGTGAACACGCTGCCAATGTGATGAAAATGTCATTGAACTCGAATATGAAACGTTTCACTAAATCGTACCGACACCGCCGAGAGCGGGTCGCCTGAAGGGGGCTTGAGTATGAAGACGTCCATCTGGCTGGCTTCGAGCGCGCTTTGCCTGATCATGGCCGCGCCCGCCATGGCGCAACAGGCTGCCGCGCCGGCGCCAGCCACCGATACCATCGATGAGGTCGTGGTCACCGCCGAGCGCTTCGGCTCGGGCCTGGCCCGCGCCACGTTCACGATCGGCGCCGAGGACATCCAGGAGCGTCCGCTGGGCGCCGAGATCACCCAGGCCCTGGTCAAGGTGCCGGGCGTGCAGGTCTCGACCGGCGACAGCCGCGGCGGCAGCTTCTCGTTCGAGATCTATATGCGCGGCCTGTCGGACGAGCAGGTCGGCCTGACCCTGGACGGCATCCCCACGGGCGACAGCCGCTTCAACGGCGGCTCGCCGCCGCAGCGCTTCATCGAGAGCAGCAACGTCGGCAAGATCACCGTCTCGCAGAGCGCCGGCGACATCGGCGCGCCGTCGCGCTTTGCTTTGGGCGGCTTCATCGACTTCGTCACCGACGCCCCGCGCAAAGACTTCGGCGCGACGGTCGAGGCGGGCCTGGGCTCGTTCGACTTCCGCCGCATCTATGGCCGCATCGACAGCGGCGAGATCGCGCCCGGCCTGTCGGGTTACTTCACCTACTCGCACCAGGAGAACGACGTCTGGGCCGGCCGCGCCAGCCGGGGCAGCGAGCGTGACCACTACGAGCTGAAGGTCGTGAAGGACTTCGACAACGGCTCGTTCCTGAAGGGGCGCGTGTCCTACAACGACCAGACCGACAACGACTTCAACATCGTCACCAAGGGCGAGTTCGAGGCCGCGCCGCGCAGCGACCGGGCGCTGGACGCCATCACCGGCATCCCGGCCAAGGATATCGACTTCGGTGGCGCCCTGGGCGGCTGGCGCAAGGACTGGCTGGCCTATGCCAACAGCCACTTCGTGATCAGCGACGCGATCAGCTTCGACGTCAATCCGTACTACCAGACCCTCAAGGGCGAATCCTTCCGCTATCAGGACCGCCAGCGGGTGCTGACCGGCGGCGATCCGCGCGCGGTGACCGGCTACAACGCCAATGGCGGGGCGGTGCGCCCGACGCTGACCACGATCCGCAACAGCAACGTCGTCGGCGGTCCGGCCGACATGCGCGTCACGCCCCGCGACCGGGATCGCTACGGCGTCACCGGCGAGCTGAAGGCCAGGTTCGGCGCCCACAACCTGCGTTTCGGCGGCTGGTGGGAAGGCGGCGACTCCACGGAGAAGCGCAATTTCTACCCGATCATCAACTCGGCCCAGAGCATCGCCTATGACCGCTCCAAGCTGAACTATGTCGAGTACGAGCGCAGCGCCTCGGTCGAGACGACCATGCTGTACGCCCAGGACGAGTTCCGCGCCTTCGACGACAAGCTGAAGGTCGATCTGGGCGTCACCTGGTACGACGTGAAGTACGACGCCAAGTCGCCGCTGGAATACAAGGCCAACGTCAAGTTCTCGCAGCACTCGGACATCAACCCGAAGCTCGGCGCGACCTACCAGCTGGCCGACGCCTGGGAGCTGTTCGGCGGCTACGCCAAGAACTTCGCCGGCATCCCGGAAGACGCCTTCCTGGGCTCGACGGCGGTGATCAACCCGAACGACCTGACCCCGGTTTCGACCGAGAACGTCGACCTGGGCCTGCGCTACGTGAAGCCGAACATGGCCTTCTCGATCCAGGCCTATGACGTCGACCTGAAGAACAATGTCGGCATCGTGCCGCGCGATCCGACCGCGACCCTGGACCCGCAGGAAGTGGTCCGTGGCAACGTCGCGACCAAGGCGGTCAACATCGCCGGCATCAAGACCAAGGGCGTGGAGCTGACCGGCTACTACGACTTCGGCGTGGTCGATCTCTATGGCTCGTACTCGCACCAGGACGCCAAGCACGACAACCCGGCCGTCGGCAGCGACGCCCGCAAGGCCCTGGCCGCCGTCGCCGTGATCGGCGGGGCGGGCGTGCGCGACATCCCCAAGGACAGCGTCTACGGCCAGATCGGCTGGAAGCCGCTGAGCGGGCTGAAGATCGACGGCAATGTCCGTTATGTCGGCAAGCGCGTCGGCGGCCACATCGTGGCGCCGACCACCTTCCAGGAGCTGGGTGTCGAGATGCTGGACGCCTACACCCTGGTCGGGCTGACGGCGACCTATGACCTGAAGCGCGCCGGGGTCCCGGATCTGCGCTTCCAGTTCAATGTCGATAACCTGTTCGACGAAAAGTACATCGGCGCGGTCAGCGGCTCGACGGCCACCCAGCCGGAGTTCGGCTACACCGCCGCGACCCCGAACGCCCGCACCTTGGACCGCTACTTCGTCGGCGCGCCGCGCACCTACACCGTCTCGGTGCGGGCGCGGTTCTAGGGCCAGGTTCGGGGGCGTCTTCTCCCCTTGTTAGGCGCTTCCGGAAGGGGCGGGTCCTTGGGATCCGCCCCGATCCTTGACGCTGGCCATGAAAGGTTTCACGTCCTGGCTATCTCCCGACGGAATCCCCGCATGGCCAAGAGCGAAGACCCGCCCCGCAGAGCGACCCTCAAGGAGGTCGCTAAGGCCGCCGGCGTGTCGCTGGCCAGCGCCTCCTATGCGATCAACGGCGCCGGCTCGGTGGGCGAGGCCACGCGCGAGCACATCCTCAAGGTCGCCGCCGAGCTGGGCTATCGCCCCAACCAGAGCGCCAAGGCGATGAAGACCGGCAAGACCGGGGCGATCGGCCTGATCGTGCCGGACCTGACCAACCCGTTCTTCCCGGGCCTGGCCCAGGTGGTGATCCAGGCGGCGCGGGCGCACGGCTACAGCGTCTTCCTGACCGACACCGAAGGCTCGACCGAGGAGGAACAACGCGCGGTGAACCTGATGATCGACCACGGGGTCGACGGGGTGATCTGGTTCCCGATCGCCGACGACGGTCCGGTGGGCAAGCTGATCGAGGGCGTGCCGACCGTGGTGCTGGACCGCAACCTGCCGGGCTACGACGTCATCCAGGCCGACTATGCCGACGGCGGGCGCCTGGCGGCCGAGCATCTGCTGGCGGCGGGCCATGTGAACATCGGGGTGATCTCCGGCCCCCACGCCGCCTCCAGCGCCCGTCAACGCGCCGAGGCCGCCATCGCCACGGTGCGTGAGCGCGGCAACCTGGTCTGGCACGTCCACAACGCCTACTCGCTGGACCTGGAGCCCGAGGTCGCCAAGGCCTTGGAGAGCCGCACCGCGACGGCCGTGATCACCGGGGCCGACTTGATCGCCATCGGGGCCATGCGGCACATCCGGTCGATGGGCCTGGTGGTGCCCGACGACGTCTCGGTGATCGGCTTCGACGACATCCCGTGGGCCCAACTCCACACCCCGGCCCTGACCACCATCGACATGCCGGTCGAAGACATGGCCGCCGCCGCCGTCGAGGCCCTGATCCGCCGGATGAGCGCTCGCGGCGAGCCGCGCCGGCGGGTGGTGTTCAATGTCGAGCTGGTCTCGCGTGACAGCGTCCGCGTCCTGACGTGAACGCGCTGCTCGGCCTCGCCCTGGCGCTGAAGCTGCTGGCGAGCTTCGAGGTTCCTGCGGGGACAGCCGTCGACGGCGCGCCGTTCGGCGGCGTTTCCGGCATCGACTACGACCACCGGACCGGCGAGTGGCTGATGATCTCCGACGACCGTTCGGACAAGGCGCGGTTCTTCGTCGGGCGGCTGGACGACAAGGGCCTGCGCCTGACCCGCCAGGTCCGGCTGAGGCCCGAGGCGGGGGAGCGTCCGGACGCCGAGGCGCTGCGGATCGATCCGCTGAACGGCGATCTCGTCTGGTCCACCGAAGGTGACGCCCCGCGCGGCTTCGATCCGGCGGTGCGCCGCATGGATCGCGAGGGCAGGGCGAAGGGGACGATCCCGACGCCGTTCAGCTTCCGCGACGGCGCGCGGCCGAACCTGACCTATGAGGGCCTGAGCTTCTCACCCGACGGTCGCTGGCTGTGGCTCTCCATGGAGGCCCCGCGTGTCCAGGACGGTCCGGTCAGCACCGTGGCGGCCCGCGGCCTGACGTGGATCACCAAGCTGGATCGCCAGGGCAAGGTCGTGGCGCAGTACGCCTACCGCCTCGACCCGATCCAGGCCGCCCCGGCCCGGCGAGGCGACAACGGCATCAGCGAGATCCTGGCGCTGGACGCCCACCGCCTGCTGGTGCTGGAGCGCTCCGGCGTCGAGGACGCGGCCGGACGGTTTGCCTATCACTGCCGGCTCTATGTCGTGGACGTGCGAAAGCCGCTGGAGAAGCGCCTGGTGCTGAACTTCGACCGCTTGGCCGGCGTGCCGACCGCCAATCTGGAGGCCATGGCCTGGGGACCCGTGCGCGAAGGTCGGCGGACCCTGGTGCTGATGTCGGACGACAATTTCAACCCAGCCGCGCCGACGCGGGTCGTGGTGCTCGGCGTGCGCTAAGGTTCAGATCGTCAGGTCGAATGCCGCCTGCGCCACGACCTGGCCATTCACCAGCAGCTCGACCGCGTGGCGGCCGGGCGCGTGCTTGCGGGTGGTGAAGTCCTTGATCGTCTGGCGCAGCGACAGGTCCAGCCGCTGGCCAGCGGCGATCTGGACGCCCTTCCATTTGAACACCTTACGCGAGGCGCGGCCGCTGGCCTTGGGGTAGGTGATCGCATAGTCGACGACCAGGGTCTGGGCGCGACCGCCGGTCTCGGCCAGGCGCGTCGACAGCGCGATCGCCTCGCCCAGCTGGATGGCGACGGGCGCGATCGTGAAGTGCTCGGCCCGCACGTCCGCGCCCTCGGTCGCGCCGATCACGGCCAGGGCGCGCGGCTCGCCCTGCTTGATCAGGCCGCGCAGGGCGTGCTTGGCGATCCAGGCGCTGCGCTTGTCGTCCAGCGGCCAGGTCTTGAAGTGCTCCAGGACCCGGTCGGGATGGTCCTTGGTGATGTCGTTCAGGTGGTTGGCCACGGACTTGCGGACATAGACGCTGTCGTCGGTCTTCAGGGCGTCCAGGATCGGCAGGGCCGGGGTCGGGTCCTGGACCAGCGCGTCGAGGCGGAAGGACCAGGGCAGGCGAGGGCGCGAGCCTTCGCTGGCCAGGCGGCGGACGTGCTCGTCGGGGTCCCGGGTCCAAGTCTCCATCACCGTCAGCGCCCGCGTTTGGTCCTGGCGCAGGAACGGCCGTATGGCGAACTCGGCGCTTCCGTACGGCGTGAAGGTCTTCAGCGCCGCCATCGACGTCTCGAAGTGGTCGAGGCCGTACAGGGCGACGTACTCAGGCGGGACCAGCGTGACGAAGCGGTGATTGATACGCGGGATCAGGGCGGTGAGGATCTCGACGGCCGCGTCGAAGTCCTTCGGCAGGGTCTCGCCATAGGCCTGCGCGATCTGGCGTAGCCGCTGCATGATCGACAGCGCGTCCAGGTCGCGGCTGGCCAGCGCCAGGAACCGAGCCGCGTCGAAGGCCGGATAGACGGCAGCCGTCTCCTCCGCGATGTGGCGCAGTCGGGCGCGGTCGAAGATCTCTTTCAGCAGCGGGGCGGGGGCGTCTTGGGTGTCGGTCATGGCTTACCGGCTATCCGACGCCGCGCCCGATAATGGCAAGAGCCTCAACGACAAAGGCCCCGGCGCGCTGGGGGAGCGCCGAGGCCTTCGGGGCGGATGGTTTTTGGTGTTGTGTCTCGCCCTGCGCTCTCTCGGTCAGAGCAGTTCGTAGGCCGGCAGGGTCAGGAACTCTTCCAGGTCGTCGGACAGAACCATGCGGGTGAAGAGCTCGGCGGCGGCCTCCAGGCGCGGCGAGCCGAAGTCGCGGCGCAGGTCGGCCATCTCCTGGGTGAACAGGCTGACGAACAGCTCCGAGGTCAGCACGCGGCCGTCGTCGAGCGCCGCGCCCAGGCGGATCCACTGCCACAGCTGGGTGCGGCAGATCTCGGCGGTCGCGGCGTCCTCCATCAGGTTGTACAGCGGCACGGCGCCCCGGCCTTCCAGCCAAGCCTGGGTGTAGCGCACGCCGACGCGGATGTTCTCGCGCACGCCGGCCTCGGTGCGGCCGCCTTCGTGCAGCTCCAGCATCTGGGCGGCGGTGATGTCCAAGCCTTCCAGGGTCTTGTCGCGCTGATTGGCGGTCGGCATCAGGCGGTCGAAGACCTCCATGGCCACCGGCACCAGGTCGGGGTGGGCGACCCAGGTGCCGTCGTGGCCGGCGCCGGCCTCGCGTTCCTTGTCGGCCTTGACCTTGGCGAAGGCGGCCTGGTTGGCGGCGTCGTCGCCCTTGACCGGGATCTGGGCCGCCATGCCGCCCATGGCGAAGGCGCCGCGACGGTGGCAGGTCTGGATCAGCTTCAGCGAATAGGCGCCCAGGAACGCCTTGCCCATGACCATGGCCGAGCGGTCCGGGGTCAGGAAGGCGGGCGTGCGGCCCAGGCGCTTGATGAACGAGAAGATGTAGTCCCAGCGGCCGCAGTTGAGGCCGACGATGTGGTCTTTCAGCTCGAACAGGATCTCGTCCATCTCGAAGGCGGCCGGGATGGTCTCGATCAGCACCGTGGCCTTGATCGTGCCGACGGGCAGGCCGAGGACTTCCTGGGCGCGGACGAAGACGTCGTTCCAGAGGCGCGCTTCGAGGTGGCTCTCCAGCTTGGGCAGGTAGAAATAAGGGCCCGAGCCCTGTTCCAGCGTCGCCTTGGCGTTGTGGAAGGCGTAGAGGCCAAAGTCGAACAGCGCCCCGGCCACGGCCTGGCCGTCGACCTCCATATGGCGCTCCATCAGGTGCCAGCCGCGCGGACGGATCTTCAGCACGG
Source organism: Caulobacter sp. GW821-FHT12D05 (assembly GCF_058807295.1). Taxonomy (NCBI): domain Bacteria; kingdom Pseudomonadati; phylum Pseudomonadota; class Alphaproteobacteria; order Caulobacterales; family Caulobacteraceae; genus Caulobacter; species Caulobacter sp. GW821-FHT12D05. The sequence continues at coordinate 688,619 of NZ_JBXAQO010000002.1, read as the reverse complement.
CCGGGGTCGGACCCATGGCGTAGGCCTTGCCGGATTTGGCGTCGACATGGGTCAGCTCGCCCGACCAGCGATCCTTCAGATTGACCTGGCCCTCGACGACATTGGCCCAGGTGGGGGCGGTGGCGTCCTCGAAGTCGGCCATGAACACCTTGGCCCCGCAGTTCAGGGCGTTGATGATCATCTTGCGGTCGACCGGGCCGGTGATCTCGACGCGGCGGTCCAGCAGGTCGGCGGGGACGGGCGCGACGCTCCAGTCGGCGGCGCGGACATGGGCGGTTTCCGGCAGGAAGTCCGGCAGCTCGCCGGCGTCGAAGCGAGCCTGGCGATCCTGGCGGGCTTGCAGCAGTTCGCGACGGCGGGCGTCGAAGCGGCGGTGCAGGTCGGCCACGAAGTTGAGGGCTTCCGGGGTGAGTACTTCCGCAGCTCGGCCTTCGACCGGACCGGTGACCTGGATGTTGGCGGCGATGTCGAGCGGCATGGGAAGCTTTCCGGTGTGGGGCGAACCCTCGTCCTTCGACAGGCTCAGGATGAGGGTTCTACTGCAAGCGTAAGTGCTGGGGCGTTTCTCTGCGGCGCCCGCAATGGTCCTCATCCTGAGCTTGTCGAAGGACGAGGACCACGCAAGGCGTCGGACTTTTTAAGCGCTCTTCTCGGCGCCCTTTTCGCGGACGGTCGGGACGATCTGGTCGCCCCAGTTACCCGTTCCGTCGTGGTGGCGCGAGGTGCGCACCAGTTCCACCGAGTAGCCGGCGGCGATGGCGCGCTGCACGGCGTCGTTGAGGCGGTGGGCGGCCTCGGCGACCCGGTCCACCGCGCGCTTCTGGGCGTCGGTGTCGGGCATGGCGGCGGGGGCGAAGGCGGTCATGGTCATGGTCCTCTTCTGCTAGGGGATGGCGGCTATTCGGCCGCGAACTGGTTCATGGTGTTGGCGTGGCCGCCAGCCTTCAGGGCGCGTTCGCCGGCGACCATCTCCTTGAAGGTATCGCCCAGGTCCGAGCCGACCTCGTGCTGGTGCTTCACGGCCGACACGCCGCAACGGATCTCCTCGCGTTGCACCGTGTTGACGTAGGCCTGCATCCGCTCCTCGCCGAAGTAGCCGCGCGACAGCTCGTCGACGCTCTTGGCGGTCAGGTGGAAGGTCGGCAGGGTGATCAGGTTGTGGAACACCCCGGCGCGGGCGGCGATATCGACCTGGAAGCGGGCCAGGCGCTCGTCGGCCTCGCGGCCCAGGTCGCTCTTGTCGTACTCGGCCGACATCAGCGAGTTGCCTTCCGGATAGCTGTCCTTGTGGATCTTGCCCTCGGCAATCCACTGGTCACGGACCTGCTTGCGCAGATTGAGCGTCCAGTTGAACGACGGCGAGTTGTTGTAGGTCAGCTTGGCGTTCGGCACGACCTTGCGGACCTCGGCCACCATCGAAGCGATCTCGTCGACATTGGGGGTGTCGGTCTCGATCCACAGGAGGTCGGCGCCGCCCTGGGTCAGGTTGGCGATGCAGTCCTCGATGACACGCTGGCGGCCGGTTCCGTCCTGGAAGGCGAACAGGCCGTTGGGCATGCGCACGGGCTTGTGGAAGGCGCCGTCCTTCATGATCGCCAGCTCGCCGTCCTTCAGCGGGTTTTCCGGCGTGATAGCCTCGGTCTTCAGCCACTTGATGTAGTCGGCGGCCAGGTCGCCTTCGCCGGCGCTCACGGGGATTTTCTGGGTCAGGCCCGCGCCCAGGCTGTCGGTGCGGGCGACGATGACGCCCTCGTCGACGCCCAGTTCCTCGAAGGCCAGGCGGCAGGCGCGCAGCTTCTCGATGAAGTCCTCGCGCGGCACGGTGACCTTGCCGTCCTGGTGGCCGCACTGCTTGGCGTCCGAAACCTGGTTCTCGATCTGCAGGCAGCAGGCGCCGGCCTTGATCATCTCTTTGGCCAGTAGATAGGTCGCGTGCTCGTTGCCAAAGCCCGCGTCGATGTCGGCGATGATCGGCACCACGTGGGTCTCGAAATTGTCGATCGCCTTGATCGCGGCCTGCTCGGCGACCTGGTCGCCGGCGTCGCGGGCGGCCTTCAGGGTCTTGAAGAGGTCGTTGATGCCGACTTCATCGGCCTGGCGCAGCGAGACATAGATCTCCTGGATCAGGTCGACGACCGAGGTCTTCTCGTGCATCGACTGGTCGGGCAGGTGGCCAAAGCGGTTGCGCAGGCCCGCGACCATCCAGCCCGACAGGTAGACGTAGGCGCCCTTGGTCGTGCCGCGCAGGCGCTTGACCGACTTGATCATCTGCTGGGCGTGAAAGCCCGACCAGCAGCCCAGCGATTGGGTGAACTTCGAGCTGTCGGCGTCGTAGGCGGCCATGTCGGCGCGCATGACCGGGGCCATGGCGCGGGCGATGTCCAGGTGGGTCGGGAAGGTGTTCTGCAGCTTCAGCTGGATGATGTCGTCGATGTCCACGCCGCCGGGCGCGACGCCGTTCGGATAGCGCGCCAGCAGGGCGTCGCGGTGGTCGGCATAGGTCTTGCGCTGCGTCATGGTCGTTCGATCCCACTACGGGGCCCGGGGCGTTGCGCCTTTGCGGGCCAAGGAAAACTCGTCCTGGTGAGCTAACGCTGCGCTGCGGGATGGGTCGAACCTATTGAAGGTGATTTGTCAAAGATCGACTTTGTAAAATCTGTAAAGTCATGACAAGTTGACGAAATGGCGACAGGTGACAAGAAGCTCTTTCTCGGTGGACGGCTCAAGCGGCTGCGGCGCGACCTGGGCGTGACCCAGGCTCGCATGGCCGAGGAGCTCGGCGTCTCCGCCAGCTATCTGAACCTGCTGGAACGCAACCAGCGGCCGGTCACCGCCCAACTGCTGCTGCGCCTGGCCGACGCCTATGACCTGGATCTGCGCAGTCTGTCGGCTGACGATCCGGGCGGCGGCGCAGGCTTGGAAGAGGTGCTGGCCGACAAGATGTTCGCCGACCTCGGCATCGGCCGGCATGAGGCGGCCGAGGTCGCCGAGCTGTCGCCGGGCCTGGCCGAGGCGGTCAGCCGCCTCTATCGCGCCTATCTGGATCGCGGCCGCATGATCGACCTGGGCGCCTTTGAGCGGCCGGACGGCACGGGGCCGGTCTCGGAGCAGTCGCCGACCGACTGGGTCCGCGACCTGGTCGGCGCCCAGCGCAACCACTTCGCCGAGCTGGAGACCCTGGCCGAGAAGATCGTCGCCCAGCTGAAGGCCGACCCGCAGGACCTGGGCCCGGCCGTGCGCGAGCGGCTGCAGAGCAAGTTCGGCGTCCAGACCCGGGTGATGCCGGTCGAGGTGATGACCGGCTCGCTGCGCCGCTACGACCATCACCGCAAGCGCCTGATGCTGTCGGAGACCCTGGCCCCGGCCAGCCGCATCTTCGGCATGTGCTACCAGCTGGGGCTGATGGAAGGCGGCGAGGTGTTGTCGGACCTGACTGACCGCTTCAAGGCCCCGGACCGCGCCACCCGCCAGCTGCTGAAGGTGTTCCTGGACGGCTACCTGGCCGCGGCGATCATGATGCCGTACGAGCCGTTCCTCAGCGCCATGGAGGCCAGCGGCTACGACATCGAGCGGGTCCGCCCGCGCTTCGGCGTCTCTTACGAACAGGCCGCCCAGCGCCTGACCACCCTGGGCCGCTCCGGCTCGCGCGGCGTGCCGTTTTTCATGATGCGGCTGGACGCGGCGGGGAACATCTCCAAGCGCTTCGCGTCCGGCCCGTTCCCGTTCTCGCGCTTCGGCGGGGCCTGTCCGCGCTGGAACGTGCACGACAGCTTCAAGACCCCGGGGCGCATCGTCACCCAGGTGATTGAGACCCCCGACGGCGAGCGCTACTTTACCCTGTCGCGCACGGTGCGCCGGGTGTCGGGCCTCCACTCGGGCCTTGAGGACGAGCTGGTCGTCGGCCTGGGCTGCGAGCTGAAATACGCCGGCAAGCTGGTGCAGGCGCGGGGGCTGGACATCGCCAATCCCATCACCGTCGAGATCGGCCCCTCGTGCCGGATCTGCGAACGGCCCGCCTGTCCCCAGCGGGCCGCCGCACCGATCAACAGGACCCTGCTGGTCGAGGAGACCAGCAAGTCCCTGTCGCCGTTTCCTTTTGCTCGATAAGGGGGCGCCCGCTAGACGGCCTCGCGCGCCCGTCGCGCCGCCTCGACCATGTTGGCGACCGCCGCCTTGGTCTCGGGCCACTTGCGGGTCTTCAGGCCGCAGTCGGGATTGACCCACAGCTGGCCGGTCGACAGCCGCGCCTGGGCGGCGGTCAGCAGGTCGGCCATCTCGTCGACCGAGGGCACGCGCGGGGAGTGGATGTCGTAGACCCCCGGCCCGATCTCGGCCGGATAGGCGTAGCCGGCGAAGGCGTCCAAGAGCTCCATCTTCGACCGCGCCGTCTCGATCGAGATCACGTCGGCGTCCATCGCCCCGATGGCGGCGATGATGTCGTTGAACTCCGAGTAGCACATGTGGGTGTGGATCTGGGTCGCGTCGGCCACGCCCGAGGCGGTCAGGCGGAAGCACTCCACGGCCCAGTCCAGATAGGCGTCCCAGTCGGCGCGGCGCAGGGGCAGGCCCTCGCGCAGGGCGGCCTCGTCGATCTGGATGATCTTGGCCCCGGCGGCCTCCAGGTCGACGACCTCATCGCGGATGGCGAGAGCGATCTGGCGGCAGGCCAGTTCGCGCGGGACGTCGTCGCGGACGAACGACCAGTTCAGGATCGTCACCGGCCCGGTCAGCATGCCCTTCACCGGACGATCGGTCAGGCTCTGGGCGTACTGCCACCAAGCCACCGTCATCGGCGCGGGCCGCGAGACGTCGCCGAACAGGATCGGCGGCCGCACGCAGCGCGAGCCGTACGACTGCACCCAGGCGCTCTTGGTGAAGACAAAGCCCGACAGCTGCTCGCCGAAGTACTGGACCATGTCGTTGCGCTCGAACTCGCCATGCACCAGCACGTCGAGGCCGGCCTCTTCCTGCCAGCGGATGGCGCGCTCGGTTTCCTCGCGCAGGAAGGTCTCGTAGGCCGCGTCGGTCAGCTCGCCCTTGCCGTGGGCCGAGCGGGCCTTGCGGACCTCCTCGGTCTGCGGGAACGAGCCGATCGTGGTGGTCGGGAAGGCGGGCAGGGGCAGCTGCTGCTCGCGACGACGGTCGAAGGCGGCGTGGCGCTTGGCCATGGCCTGCGTCGTGGCGGCCAGGCGCGCGGCGACGGCGGCGTCGTGGATCTTGGGCGAGACGCGGCGGGCCTGGGCGGCCTTGGCGCTGGCGTCCAGTTCGGCGGCGACGCTGGCGCGGCCGGCGTTCAGCGCCTTGGCCAGGACGGCCAGTTCCTCGATCTTCTGGACGGCGAAGGCCAGCCACTGGCGGACCTCCGGATCCAGCGCGGTTTCGAGCGCCAGATCGATCGGTGTGTGCAGCAAGGAGCACGACGGGGCCAGCACGATGCGGTCGGCGCCGCGCCGGGCGACGACGGGCTCCAGGCGGTCCAGCAGGGCCGGCAGGTCGGCGCGCCAGACATTGCGGCCATCGATCACGCCCAGCGACAGGACCAGGCTCTCACGGCTGGCCGACAGGGCGCGTTCCAGCTCGTCCGGCGCACGGACCAAATCGAGGTGCACGCCGTCGACCGGCAGGTTCACGGCGGTGGTCAGGTTCTCGCCATAGCCGCCGAAATAGCTGGTCAGCATCAGGCGCAGGCCCGGCGCGGCATGGGTCAGGGCGCCATAGGCCCGGCGCAGCTCACCGCGCTCGAAGTCGGTGAGGTCCAGGGCCAGGCACGGCTCGTCGATCTGCACCCAGTCGGCGCCGGCGGCGGCCAGGCCTTTCAGCACCTCGGCATAGACCGGCAGCAGGGCCGATAGCAGCGACAGCGGTTCGAAACCCTCGTCCTTGGTCTTGGCCAGCTTCAGGAAGGTCACCGGACCCAGCAGAACGGGGCGGGTCTGGACGCCTTGCGCCTTGGCCTCCAGGAACTCGTCGACCGGCTTGGTGGACGACAGGGCGAAGGCCTGGCCGCGCGACACCTCGGGCGCCAGGTAGTGGTAGTTGGTGTCGAACCACTTGGTCATTTCCTGCGCCGGGACGCCGGTCTTGGGACCGTGATCGTGACCGCAGGGGGCGAGCTCGACGCCCTGGCTGCCGCGCGCCATGGCGAAATAGGTGTCCAGCGACACCGGCCCACCGCTCCAGCCGTAGAGCGCCGGGATCGCGCCCACCAGCACGCTGGTGTCCAGCACCTGGTCGTAGAACGAGAAGTCGTTGGACGGGACATGGTCCGCGCCCAGGGCGAGCTGGCGGCTCCAGGTCTGGGTGCGGAGGTCGGCGGCGACGCCCTGAAGGGCGTTCTGGTCGATCTTGCCCGACCAGTAGCGCTCGAGCGCGGTCTTCAGTTCGCGCCGGGGGCCGATGCGGGGAAAGCCAAGGGTGGCGACGGTGACGGTCATCTTCGAAAAAAACCTCTGCCGGTGTTGTGGCGAGGCTGATCGGGACGCGCGCGGTCGGACGCGCACGGAGGGTCCGGTCGCGCCTTAGGCATGCGACCTGACCGGACACCCCGCCGGAGGACGTTATCTGTCGCGGCAGGTCTCCTGGCTCACGGGTCAATGCTGCTGTCCGGGCCTTCCCGATACGCCGCCGAACCAGCTTGGGCGCATCAGTGACACGTAGTGGACAGCGGCTCGCCGCTTACAGTTGCGGGGGCAGCTCCGGCTTCGAACCGAATTCCCATCTTAGCCCCAGGACGCGAACGCCCCAGGGAACCACGACGCATTCATGGTGGCCTCGACCAACGCGCGAGTCAATTGGGATATAAAGATATCCTTATATCCAATCGCGACATGCCTATCAGATGATAAAGACCGGGGTCAGGCTCGCTGATAGGGACGTGGCGAGCGATGACGATATTCACGGTACGGCCAGTTCGGGTCGGGGCGGACGTCCCATGATCGGGAACCCTCAGCAGGGGGCGGTCGAGAAGCCGCATGTGCGCCGGCTCAAACGTTATGGCCCGCTTCTGGAAGAGGACGTGGCGGCGCTGGAGGCGCGGCTGGGCCGTGTTGAGACCTATCCCGCCGGCAAGAACCTGGAACTGACCGGCTCGCCACCGATGTTCCTGCTGTCGGGCTGGGCGTGCCTGGCCCACACGCTGCGGGATGGCCGCCGCCAGATCCTGGCCTTCCTGCTGCCTGGCGACGGGATCGGTTTCGATCTGCTGACCCGTTCGCAGCGCTCGGTCGAGGCCCTGGCCCTGACGCCGCTGAAGGTGCGTCGCGCCCAGCCGGGCTTCATCGCCGGCACGGAGCGGCTGGGCCGGGTGTTCGCCGGCGCGGCGGCGGCGCAGCAAGGACGGATGATCGACCAGATGGTTCGGCTTGGACGCCAGACCGCCCTGGAGCGTATGGCTCATCTCCTGCTGGAGTTGCACGGTCGTCTCAGCGAGATCGGCGAGGTGCGCGGCGAGACGTTTCACCTGCCGCTCAAACAGGAGATCCTGGCCGACGCCCTGGGGCTCAGCCTGGTGCACGTCAATCGCACCCTGCAGCAGATGAAGCGCGACAAGCTGATCGACATGCGCGGCGCCCAGGTGACCCTGCTGGACCGCGCCGCCCTGGAGGCGGCCTCGGACCAGAGCTCCTAGATCGGTTCCTTCTGCAGACGCAGATAGCCGGGATCGAACTCGGCCAGCTCAGCCAGGCGCGCCCAGTCCAGGATCTCGACCTTCTGGTCGCGCCAGGTGATCAGCTCGCGCCGGCGCAGGGTCTGGAGCGTGCGGTTGGCGTGCACGACCGAGAAGCCCAGCACCTCGCCCAACTCCTGCTGGGTCAGGGGCAGCTCCATGCGCAGGTCGCTGGCCAGGCCCACGACCTCGAGCCGCAGATAGAGTTCGCAGATCAGGTGGGCCAGCCGGGCCGGACCGTTCTGGCGGCCCAGGGCCAGCAGCCACTGGCGGTGCACCGCCGCGTCGACCACGGTCTCCAGCCACAGCAGGCGGGTCAGGTGAGGATGGCGCTCGGTCAGGGCCTTCAGCGCCTCGTGCGGCACGTCCAGAACCACGCAGGTCGAGAAGGCGTGAACGCCATGGTCCAGATGCTTCATGACGAAGCCGTGCAGGTCGATGAAGTCGCCCGGTACGCTGACCTCGGTGTACTGACGGGCGCCGCTGGCCAGGGCCGAGAAGCGTCCGCACAGGCCGGAGATCAGCAGGCAGCTGACCTCGACCCGCGCCGCGAAGCCGATGACGTTGCGCCCGGCCCGCACCTCGCGGCGGCGAACGGGCAGGGCGCGCAGGGCCTCGCGCTCGACCTGGCTGAGATCATCGCGCCGTTCGAGTTTCCGTATGAACGGATCCATCTGACCGCCGGCTGTCATGCATGCAAGACGCCGTGGCCAGGCTTAGGTTCCGCCTAGTATCGCGCTCTCACGTTGAACAGCACCCGGCGCGGTTCGCCCCAGTAGCCGCCGTTGAAGTAGCCGACGTTGCGATAGTACTTCTCGTCCAGCAGGTTGGTGACGTTGACGCCGGCGCTGATCTTGTCGGTGAAGGCGTAGCGGACCAGGGCGTCGGCCAGGAAGTAGCTGCCCTGCGTCACCCGCGTGGCGGCCAGCACCGGCGCGCCGGCGGCGGTGAAACGGCCGGTCGGGGCGTTCATGTTCTGATAGACCTTGGTCTGCCAGCTCATGCCGCCGCCCAGGGTCCAACGTCCCAGCTTGTAGGTCGAGTTCAGCTTCAGCATGTGCAGCGGATTGACCGTGAACACCCGATTGCCCTTGGCGTCCTCGTTGAAGGTGTAGGTGTAGCCGCCGGTCACGCTCCAGGCCTTGGTGATCGAGCCCGACACCTCCAGCTCGGCGCCTTGGGTCTTCACGCCGCTGACCGCGCGATAGGCCGTCGTGCCGTCGGGCAGGCTGTTCAGTGGCACGGTCGGATCGATTTCCGCGACATTGTCCTGCTGCATGTAGAAGCCGTTGAGCGATGCGTAGAGACGCTTGTCGAAGAACTCGGCCTTGAGGCCGTACTCCCAGTTGCCGCCGATCTTGGGGGCGATCTGCTCGAAGTCCTTGGTGCGCAAATTCTGCGGCTGGAAGACGTCGGCATAGCTGACGAAAGCCGTGAGGTTTCCGGTCAGGTCGTACAGCACGCCCAGATAGGGCGCGATGCGGGTCTCGCCGTAACGGCCGGTGGTGTTGACGAAGGCGCCGGTCGTGGCGCTGAAGTTGTCGGTCTGGACATCCCAGTCGCTGAAGCGCGCCCCGCCGATCACCTTCAGGCGGTCGGTTGGGTTCAGGCGCACGGCGGCGTAGAGGCCGGCCTCGGTGGTGTTGGCGATGCTGCGCGGCTTGCCGGTGTTGGACACGCCCGGCAGGCCGATGTCGCCGTTCCAGTTGAAGATGCTGGGGAAGGTGGTCAGGCTGTAGGGGCGGCTGGTGATGCCGGCGTTGATCGTGCGCAGGTCGCGGCTGAAGACGTTGCCGCCGACGACCAGCTCGTGCTGGCGGCCGAACGCCTGGAACGGCCCCGAGGCATAGGCGTCCAGCGACTGCTCGCGGGTCTCGCTGACCGTGTAGGTGTCCGAGATGGTCAGGCCTAGGCCCGTCGTCTTGTCGGCGAAACCGCCGCTGTTGGAGCCGGCGAACAGCAGGCTCTCGGTGTCGGTCGAGCGGTTATTGTAGGCCAGGCGGCCGACCCAACCGCCGCCGAAGTCATGCTCCAGCACGCCGAACAGGTTGCGGCTTTCGCGCTCCCAGCGGTTCCACTTGGCGCCGGCGCTGTACGAGCGCGGCAGCTCAGCCCGTGTCCCATCACGGAAGAACAGCGGCGCGGCGCTCCAGGCCCCGCCTTGCGAGTCCGTGCGCAGATAGTCCGCGCCGAGGCGCAGGCGGGTGCTGTCGGTCAGGTCGGCCTCGACCACGCCGTACAGGCTGGGCGACTTGTCGTGCTGGAAGCGGACGTAGGACTCGCGGTCGGTATAGGCGCCGACCAGACGGGCGCGGATGCGGCCGCTCTTGACCAGCGGGCCCGAGACGTCGACCTCGGCCCGGCGATAGTCCCAGGAGCCGGCCGACAGGCTGGTCGAGGCGCGGAAGTCCTCGGTCGGGCGCTTGCGGACCATGTTGATCGTCGCCGACGGATCGCCCGCGCCGGTGACCAGGCCGGTGGCCCCGCGCACCACCTCGATGCGTTCGTAGATCGAGGTGTCGCTCAGCACTGAATTGCCGCCGGCGCCGGTGGTGTACTGGGTCGGCACGCCGTCGAACTGGAAGTTGGTGATGGCGAAGCCGCGCGCGTTGAACAGCACGCGGTTGGAATCGTACTGCTGGACGTTGACGCCCGGGGTCTGGGCGAAGACCTCGGTCACGGTGATCAGATTGAAGTCCTCGATCCGCTGGCGGGTGAAGACCGTCAGGGACTGGGGCGTCTCGCGCAGGGTCAGCGGCAGCTTGGTCGCGGTGTTGGTGCCCTTGACCTGGTAGCCCTCGGTGCGGCCGGTCACCAGGACGCTGTCGACGGTGGTGTCTTCGGCGGTCTGAGCGTGGGCGGCGGAGGTGAGCGCCAGGAGGGCGGCGCTGGCGAGGAGGGCGGTGCGAGCGGGCAAGGCTTGGGTGTCCTTTGGTTCGAAAGGTGCGAAAAAGTCAGGAATTTCAGGGTTTTCGGCGCGGCGGCGCGTAGGTCAGGGCCAGCAGCACCGGCGCGGCGCCGGCGGTCAGCAGGCCCAGCCAGTAGATCGGTCCGTAGGCCCATCCCCAGGCGGCGATCGCGACGACGAACGCCAGGGTCAGGGCCAATGCTCCAGCCAGTTGCAGCAGGCGTTTCCGACTTCTGACCGGCCGCGCGCCGGTACGGGCGTGGTGGTGGCGATCCATGGCCAGCGCCAGGGCCGCGAAGCCGCTGAGGCAGAGGAAGAGGGCCAGCAGGGTCATCCGCGCGCCTCGGCCAACTGGGTGAGGGCGGCCTCCTTGGCGCGACGCTTGGCTTGCGAGCGGGCCGCGCGCCAGGCGATGGCCAGGAAGCTGGCGCCCAGGACCAGAAGGCCCAGCTCCATGCCGATCAGTGACCCGTCGCCGGCCTTGAGGCTGTCGACCAGTCCGCGACCCGTGGCGGCCTGATCGAAGATTGGCAGTAGCAGCAGGGCGACGCCCGTCAGGCTCAACTGCTCGATCCAGGCCTTGTTCGGCGGACGGACGAAGGCGTGTATCAGCGTGGCGGCCCAGACCAGGAACATCATGTGGACCTCCCAATCGGCACGGTGGGCCATGCCGGTCGGCAGCAGGCGGTTGGCCCACAGGAAGCCGGTCATGGCCAGTGGCAGGCCGGCGACCGCGCCGACATTCAGCCGCTCGACCAGCCAGAAGCCGAAGTGGAACCTGGCCCCCAGCTTGGCGCGGCGCTTGGCGATCCAAAGCACCAGGCCGGTGGCGACCATGGCCGTGCCCGCCACGCCTGACAGGAAGAACAGCCAGCGCAGGGTCATCGGCGCGAAACGGCCGGCGTGCAGGCCGATCATGCCGCCGCGGGTAATCATGCCGGCGGAGGTCGGTGCGACGCTGCTACGGACCTTGCCCGTCACCCCGTCGAAGACGATCTCCCAGCGGCCGTCGACCAGCTTGTCGGACGCGCGGCGGGTGACCACGATGCGGGCGGCCTTGTCGTTCGGATTGTCGATCCGGATGATGCCGGGCTGGCCGCCGTCCCAGGTCTTGGACGCGGTGGCCAGGATCCCGCCGATATCGGCCAGCGGCGCGGCCTGGCCCGTGGGCTTGACCGGCTTCAGGCGCGGGGCGCTCTCGGCGTAATAGGCCTTGGTGCTGGGATAGTTGGCCGTCACGCCGAACGGCACATAGATCACCATCAGGGTGACGAGGCCCGTGTAGGTGATCATGGCGTGGAACGGCAGCGCCAGCACCGCCAGGGCGTTGTGGCCGTCCAGCCAGCTGCGCTGACCCTTGCCGGGCCGGAAGGTGAAGAAGTCGGCGAAGATCTTCTTGTGGGTGATCACGCCGCTGACGATCGCGACCAGCATGAACATCGAGCAGAAGCCGACGACCCAGCGGCCCCAGATCACCGGCATGTAGCGCAGGTCGAAATGCAGCCGGTAGAAGAGGTTCCCGCCCTCGGTCTCGCGCGCGGTGGTCGGCTTGCCGTCCGGACCGATCAGCGTCGCGGTCGGGTCGTCGCCGCGCAGGACGGGCTTCTTGCCCTTTTCCTTGTAGGTCGTTTCCGCACCGCTGGCCCGTTCGTCAGGCAGCATGATCTGCCACGAGGCGGCCTTGGGCGCAGTGGCCTGCAGGTGCGTGATCGCGCCGCGCGCGACGGTCTCCAGGCTTTGGGGCGCGCCGATCTCGGGCTGCGACCAGCGGGTGATCTCTTCGCGCCAGTAGCTGACCGTCCCATTGAGGAAGATCAGGTACAGCACCCAGCCGACCAGCAGGCCCGACCAGGTGTGCAGGCCCGCCTGAGATTGTCGGAAACCTTGCTTCATGCCGCCCACATCGCGCCCAGGCCAGCGAGAGCGCCGATGGCCAGCAGGACGAGGCCGGCGCGCAGGGCGCTGGACGCGGCGAACACCCAGACCACCAGGGCGGCATAGATCCCGAACGCGGCGATCGTGGCCCACAGGGTGGCGTCCAGTCGCGCGGCGGGGAGGGTGCGGGCCAACAGCATCGTGCAGGCGGCGGTGACGGCATAGGCGCCGGGGATGGCCAGCACGACGCGCACGGCCACGTCCCAGCCGTTCCGTCCTTTTCCGCGCACGACATTCGCCGTCTTCACGCCCGACACCCCTTCAAGCCCACTGAGATTTTGATTTCGGGCTCGCTTAAAGTTATTGAGAGGCAGTCGCAATGATGTGGTCAGGCTTTGGCCCGATCGCGGAACATATCGACCCGTTCGCGACTGCCGCCGGTGCCGGTCAGCGGCTGATATCCAATCGCGTGCTGCCTCAAGGATTCCGTTGTCCGTCGAACCGTCCGAGCCCCCGATCGACCAGAGCAGCGCCGACCATCCGCCGGTGCGCCCGGTCGTGGGGTTCTACGGCCGCCAGCCGACCGGCTACTACGACCCGCCGCACGTCCATGACCGGGCCCAGTTCTCGTACCGGCTGGAAGGCGTGGCCGCGGTGCGGGCCGGCGACGCCTCGATCGTCCTACCGCCCGGGCGCGGCGTCTGGATCCCCGCCGGCCTGCGCCACGAGGTCAGCTGCGCGGGCCCGGCCGCCTACAACGTCCTCTACGTGACGACCGCCGCCAGCCCCCAGCCCGACGGCTTGCGGGTGCTGGATATCAGTCCGTTCCTCCACGCCCTGGTCGAGGAGTTCCTGACCTTCGGTCCGCTGTACGACGAGGCCGGGCGGGAAGGGGAGATCGTGCGGCTGATGCTGGGCGAGATCACCCGCGCGCCGCCGTCGACCGAGGCCGGTCCCAAGCTGCCCGAAGACGCCCGCCTGCAACGGGTCTGCGCCGCCCTGCGCCGTGACCCGGCCGACGGCCGCGACATCGACGCCTGGGCGACCGAGGCGGGCATGAGCCGCCGGACCTTCACCCGCAACTTCCGCCAGGAGACGGGCATGAGCTTCGTGGCCTGGCGCCAGCAGCTGCGCATGACCCAGGCCGCCGCCCTGCTGGGCGCGGGCCAGTCCTCGACCCAGGTCGCCCAGACCCTGGGCTTCTCGTCGCTGAGCGCCTTCGCCACCCTGTTCCAGAGGTCCTTCGGACTGTCGCCGGGGCGGTACGCGCGTCGGTGATTGAAGTTGCGAATGATTCGCATATACTGCTCCGCGACAGTGGAGTTGGATATGAGCGAGCCAGGTTTCATCGACGACAGAGCGGGTCCGCGGACCGTCTATGCGCAGCCCGCCAAGGCGGTGGTCGACAAGGCCCTGCCGAAGCTCGATCGCCACAGCCGCCGGTTCCTGGCGCTGTCGCCATTCTTCTGCATCGGCTCGACCCGGCCCGACGGACGCGGCGACGTCAGCCCTCAAGGCGGCGAGGCGGGTTTCGTCCACGCGATCAGCGACACCGAGCTGGCCTTCCCCAACCGTCCTGGCGCCGACCGGCTGGACACCTTGGGCAACATCGTCCGCGAGCCGGGCGTGGGCCTGGTGTTCTTCATCCCCGGCGTCGACGAGGTGCTGCGGCTGAACGGCCTGGCGCGGGTGACGACGCGCGAGGACCTGATGGCTCGCTTCACCCACCAGGGCAAGCGCCCGCGCTCGGTGGTGCTGGTCGAGATCGACGAGGTCTATTTCATGAACCAGGACGCCAAGAAAAACCTCGACTGACCGTACGGATTTCCCGCGTCGCCGCGTGTTCGAAAGAATGGCCGACGCTGGAGTTCCGCATGCTCCTGGAGCATGAACAGTTCATGGACGGACCCCGCGACGCGTCGGCGAGCGAGCAAGGCCGCCGCGCCCAGGCGCGCGGGGCGGCGCTGGCGGCGTCCCTCAACGAGCCACTGGCCGGCTTCTTCCGCCGGCGGCTGGGGCCCTGCCAGGAGGCCGAGGTCGAGGACCTGGTGCAGGAAGTCTTCGTCCGCGCCGCCGACCAACTGAGCCTGGCCGAGGAAGAACACGCCCGGGCCTATGTCTTCCGCGTCGCCGCCAGCGTCTGGATCGACCGCCATCGCCGGCGGCAGGCCCGGCGGGCCGACCGTCATGTGCCCTTCGATCCCGATCGCCACGATGGCCAGGGCGTCGACCTGGCCCGGCAGCTGGACGCCCGCGAGGCCCTGCGCATCGCGACCCAGGCGCTGGCGACCCTGCCCGAACGCACCCGGGCCATCTTCATCCTTCGCCGCATCGAGGGCTTGGCCGTGCGCGAGGTCGCCCATCGGCTGGGCCTGTCGACCAGCGCGGTCGAGAAGCACATGGTCCGCGCCCTCGAACACCTCTTGGCGCATACGAGGATCTCGCGATGACCGACCGTATGCTCAGCGACCTCGTGGGCCTGCCGCCGGACCAGGCCGCCGCCCGCCTGCTGGTCGAGATCGACGAGGCCGATCCGGGCCAAGCCGCGCGGCTGGACGCCTGGCTGGACCAGGACCCGGCCCATCGCGAGGCCTGGCTGAACGCCCAGGAGATGCTGGCCAGCTTCGACTTCGCCGACGAGCATCGGCCGCTGGATCTGCCGCGTCGTCGGGCCAAGGCGCTGCGGGGGCCACGCTCGATCACGCCGTGGCTGGCGGCGGCCGCCTGCGCGGTGGCGGCGGTCGGGCTGGCGGTGACCCTGGCGCCGTGGAAGGCCGATCCGGTCGCGCCGCCGGCGGCGACCCAGCGCATCGATTTCGAGACCGCCGACCAGCAGCGCCTGTTCCCCATGCCTGACGGCAGCAAGGCCACCTTGGCGCCGAGCAGCGCCCTGGATCTGGCCTACACGAAGGGCGAGCGACGGGCGCGGCTGGTGCGGGGACAGGCCTATTTCGATGTCGCCCACGACGCCACACGACCCTTCGTGGTCGAGGCCGAGGGGCGGCTGGTCACGGCCCTGGGCACGCGCTTCGACGTGCGCAGCGACTCCGAAGGCCTGCGGGTGACCCTGCTGGAGGGCAGCGTCCGGGTCGACCTGCCGGGCGCCAGCCCCGCCCAGGCCGCCGTCGTGCTGCGTCCGGGGCAGGAACTGCTGGTCGCGCCGGGCAAGCCCGAGGTGGTGCGCCAGGCCGATACGGCCGGCGCCGAGACCTGGCGCGAGACCCGCCTGGTGTTCGACGACAAGCCGCTGGGCGAGGTGGTGACGCAGCTCAATCGCTACGCCGTGCTGCAGCTGGTGATCGACGACCCGCGCGTGGCGGCCCTGCGGATCACCGGCCAGTTCCGCGCCGGCGACAACGCCCGCTTCGCCCGCGGCCTGGCCAAGCTGTATCCGGTGCGGGCCGTGCCGGACGGGCCGGGGCGGTTGAAGCTGGTGCGGGCTGACTAGGCCTGGCGGTGAGTACGCCGCCAGGTCGTGGGCGTCATGCCCATCAGGCGGCGGAAGCGGTTGGTGAAGTGCGACTGGTCGGCGAAGCCGCAGGCCAGGGCGATCTGGTTCAGGGGCTCGTCGGTGGTGGCCATCAGCACCTTGGCCCGATCCAGGCGCTTGTGGGTGATCAGGGCGCGGGGCGCCAGGCCGAAGGTGTCCTTGCAGGCCCGCCCGAAATAGCCGGGACCCACGCCCGAGAAGGCGGCGATCCGAGCGACGCTGAGCGGCGCGCTCAGGTTTTCGTCGATGAACCGCTCGACCTGGCGGGCTCGCCAAGGCGCCAGGCCGCCGATCCTCGGCGGCTGGCGGAAGGTATGGGTTTCGACGGCCCCGACATGTCCCAGCATGATGTTCTCCCCGAGGCGCGCTAGGGGCCTCGACAGTGAACACGCACGGCGCGGGCGAACCCGTACGCCGTGCGCTGGGAGACGTCGGATTTAGGCCTTGATGAAGGCCAGCAGGTCGGGGTTCACCACCTCGGGGTGGGTCGTGCACAGGCCGTGCGGCAGGCCCTTGTAGGTCTTGAGCGTACCGTTCTTCAGCAGCTTGACCGACAGCGGCGCGCTATCCGCATACGGAACGATCTGGTCGTCGTCGCCGTGCATGACCAGGGTCGGGACCGAGATGGCCTTGAGGTCCTCGGTGAAGTCGGTCTCCGAGAAGGCCTTGATGCAGTCGTAGTGGGCCTTGATGCCGCCCATCATGCCCTGGCGCCACCAGTTCAGGATCACGCCCTGGTCGACCTTCGCGCCCGGCCGGTTGTAGCCGTAGAACGGGCCGGCCGGCACATCGTGGAAGAACTGGGCGCGGTTGTTGGCGGTGGCGGCGCGGAAGCCGTCGAACACCTCCAGCGGCAGGCCGCCGGGGTTCTTGTCGGACTTGACCATGATCGGCGGCACCGCGCCGATCAGCACGGCCTTGGCCACCCGGCCAGCTTCCGAGCGCGCCACGTAGCGGGCGACTTCGCCGCCGCCGGTCGAGTGGCCGATGTGGACGGCGTTCTTCAGGTCCAGATGCTTGGCCACCGCGATCATGTCGGCGGCGTAGGTGTCCATCTCGTTGCCGGTGTCGGTCTGGGTCGAGCGGCCATGGCCCCGGCGGTCGTGGGCGATGACCCGGAAGCCCTGGGCGTAGAAGAACATCATCTGGTTATCCCAGTCGTCCGCGCTCAGCGGCCAGCCGTGGTGGAACACGATCGGCTGGGCGGTCTTGGGACCCCAGTCCTTGTAGAAGATCTGGACGCCATCCTTGGTGGTGACAAAGCCGCTGCTCATCTGACTATTTCCTTGGGTCTGGGTTTGGGCCGTGCAGGCGGCCAGAGGGGCGGCCATCGCCAGCAGGGCGATGCCGAGGCCTCCGCCGACGACGCCGCGACGCGTGACGTCGCCGTCTTCCGTGGGTTCGGTTGAGTTCATCAAAGCCCCCGTTTTTCGAACGCGGGCATCCTGGGTCCGGCGGGCTGGAACGGTCTTGCACCAACCGAGCGTGATCCACGGTCAGTTTGTTCAATCCTGACGGGCGCGACGTCGCCAAGCTTTGGGCATCGCTTGGATCGCCCGGAGCCTCTCGTGTCCGATCACCGCCTCACCCGCGCCAACGGCGCCCCCGTCGCCGACAACGTCAATATCGAGACCGCCGGCCCGCGCGGGCCCGCCCTGCTGCAGGACATCTGGCTGATCGAGAAGCTGGCCCATTTCGACCGCGAGGTGATCCCTGAGCGCCGCATGCACTCCAAGGGCTCGGGCGCCTACGGGACCTTCACGGTGACCGGCGACATCACCCGCTTCACCAAGGCCAAGGTCTTTGCCGAGATCGGCAAGCAGACGCCGGTGTTCCTGCGCTTCTCGACCGTGGCCGGCGAGCGCGGGGCGGCCGACGCCGAGCGCGACATCCGCGGCTTCGCGGTCAAGTTCTATACCGAGGAGGGCAACTGGGATCTCGTCGGCAACAACACCCCGGTGTTCTTCTTCCGCGACCCGCTGCGGTTTCCGGACCTGAACCACGCGGTCAAGCGCGACCCGCGCACCGGCATGCGCAGCAGCCAGAACAACTGGGACTTCTGGACCCTGCTGCCCGAGGCCCTGCACCAGGTGACCATCGTGATGAGCGACCGGGGCCTACCGCGCGGCTATCGCCACATGCACGGCTTTGGCAGCCACACCTTCAGCTTCATCAGCGAGGCCGGCGAGCGCACCTGGGTCAAGTTCCACTTCCGCAGCCATCAGGGCATCGAGAACCTCACTGACAGCGAGGCCGAGACCCTGGTCGGCAAGGACCGCGAGAGCAGCCAGCGCGACCTGTTCGAGGCCATCGAGCGCGGCGACTTCCCGCGCTGGACGCTGTCGGTGCAGGTGATGACGGACGCCCAGGCCAAGGCCTTCCCGTTCAACCCGTTCGACCTGACCAAGGTCTGGCCCAAGGGCCAGTTTCCGCTGATCGAGGCCGGGGTGCTGGAGCTGAACCGCAATCCCGACAACGTCTTCGCCGAGGTCGAGCAGGCGGCCTTCACGCCGGCCAATATTGTACCGGGCATCGGCGTCTCGCCCGACAAGATGCTGCAGGCGCGCCTGTTCTCGTACGGCGACGCCCAGCGCTACCGGCTGGGCGTCAACTTCAACCACATCCCGGTCAATGCGCCCAAGTGCCCGTTCCACAGCTATCACCGCGACGGGGCGATGCGGACGGACGGAAACCTGGGCGGGACCCCGCACTACTGGCCCAACAGCCGGGGCGAGTGGCTGGACCGGCCCGAACTGAACGAGCCGCCGCTGGCGATCGACGGCGCGGCCGCCCATTGGGATCACCGTGTCGACGAAGACCACTGGCAGCAGCCCGGCGACCTGTTCCGGCTGATGAACGCCCAGCAGCGCCAGGCCCTGTTCGACAACACCGCCCGCTCGGTCGGCGGCGCCAGCGTCGACATCCAGCAGCGCCATATCGCCAACTGCGCCAAGGCAGACCCGCTGTACGGCGAGGGCGTGGCGCAGGCCCTGGCGCGGCTGGGGCGCTAGGCGGCGTCCGCGAGGTAGCCGGACGTCTTCAGGCCCTCGGCCGCAGCCTCGACCAGGGCCCGCACGCGCGGCGTCTGGCGCACGTCGCGGTGCACCCCCAGCCACACCGTCCGGGTCGGAGGCAGCGAATGGGTGACGATCTCGACCAGGCCCGGGGTCTTTTCGCCGAGGCAGCGGGGCAGCACCGCCACGCCGGCTCCGGCGGCGCAGGCGCGGGCCTGGGCCTCGCGGCTGTTGCTGCGCAGGGCGACGTGGGCGTCGACGGCGATGCCGGCCAGCCACTCGGCGTCGACCTGGCCGCCGTGCTGCTCATCCATCTGGATGATGGCGTGGCCGCCCATGCCGGTCCGGCAGTCGGGCGTGCCGCGCCGCGCGATATAGTCCGGCGAGGCGAACAGGGCGTGCGGCACGTCAGCGACCTTGCGCTGGAAGATGTCGCCCTGGTCGAAGCGGTTGAAGGACAGGGCGATGTCGGCCTCGCGCCGGGTCAGGCTGAACAGGCGCACGTCGGTCAGCAGCTCGATGGTCACCTCCGGATGCTCCAGGGTGAAGTCGGCGAAGATCGGGGCCAGCACGCGGGCGGCGAACCACTCGATGGCGGTGACGCGGACGGGACCGGACAGGCCCGCGTCATGGCCGATGATCATCCGCTCGACGGCCAGGGCCTCGCCCTCCATCCGCTCCAGCCCCGCCAGGATCGCCGCGCCGGCCGCGGTAGTGACATAGCCGGTCGGGGTGCGGTCCAAGAGGCGCGCGCCGGTGCGCTTTTCCAGCGCCGCGATGCGCCGGCCGACAGTCGGCTGGCTGAGGCCCAGGTCGCGGGCGGCGCGGGTCAGGCTGCCCGACTTGGCCACCGCCAGGAATACGCGGAGGTCGTCCCAGTCCATCGCTCATCCCATGCAAATTTGAATAGCGTGTGAGCGAAACTGGGTAGTCCCGCAACAGAAATCAACCACCACCTTCTTCACAACGGCGGCCGAGGCCGCGCTCATCAAGGGGTCTGTTCCATGTCCAAGCTGCGTTCGGCGCTCGCCGCCTCCGCCCTCTCTCTGATCACCGCCGGCAGCGTGGCGGCCCAGGCGATCACCGCGCCGGCCACGCCGGCCGCCGCCGCGCCGTTCGACATCGTCCGCACCGAGATCGTCTCGAACGGCACGGATGTCGCCTTCAAGGTCCAGGTGCGCGGCAAGGCCGGCGAGCTGAAGCCCAAGGCGACCGGCCAGTTCGCCGGCAGCGCGGTCTACAGCTATGTCTGGCCGACCTCGCTGGACAGCGCCACGGTCGGTTTCGAGAGCGCCCAGGGCATTCTCGCCCTAGCCGTGACCTTCCACCCGGACTTCGATGACGGCGCGGCCGGGGCGGTCAATCGCCATGTCTGGCATCCGCACTGGGTGGTGCTGACCAAGGATCCCGCCTGCGGTCCGGCCGCGCTGAAGGTCAAGGACATCCCGGTCGGCGCCAAGCCCAAGCTGCCGGCCACCTGGCCCGGCGTGCCGCTGCTGATCGACAGCCCGACCTATCCGACGACCCTGGCCACCGACACCGTCGAGGTGAAGGTGCCGGTCTCGGTGATCGGCGCGACCGAGGGCGTCAAGTTCGACGGCGTCACCGCGGCGCTGAAGATCAACGGCAACCTGCACGCGCCGCTGCTGTGCGTGTCCGACGTCTTCGACGTGGCCTCCGGCGATCTGAGCCTGCCGGGCAAGGTCACTTCGGTTCACGCCCACTAAGGAACAAGCCCATGCCATCGCTGAATGGCCCTGCGCCGTCCTGGATGACGACGCAGTGGTTCAACACGCCTGTACCCCTGACCCTGGAAGGTTTTCGGGGGAAAGTCGTCGCGCTCTACGCCTTCCAGATGCTGTGCCCCGGCTGCGTCAGCCACGCGCTGCCCCAGGCCCAGCGCCTGCGCGAGGCCTTCCCCGCCGAGGACCTGGCGGTGGTCGGTCTGCACAGCGTCTTCGAGCACCACGAGGCCAACAGCCCCGCGACGCTCGAAGCCTTCCTGCACGAGTACCGGATCAAGTTCCCGGTCGGCATCGACGCCGCCGGGATCGACGACCCGATCCCTCGGACCATGTCGGCCTACCGCATGCGCGGCACCCCGACCCTGGTGCTGATCGACGCCGAGGGCCGCCTGCGCCGCCAGGTGTTCGGCCACGCGCCGGACCTCAATGTCGGGGCCGAGATCAGCCGCATGCTGCAATCCCAAGCCGCCGAAGACTGCTCGACCGGCGCCTGCGCCATTCCCCAAGCCTAGAGAAGGAGACTACCCATGACCCGTGTGAACCTTGTCGACCCGGCCGTCGCTAATGCCGACGTCAAGCCGGCCCTCGACCAGATCAAGGGCGCGTTCGGCGTCGTGCCGAACATGTTCAAGGCCGTCGCCAATTCGCCGGCCGCACTCAGCAGCATGTGGAGCGCGTTCGGCGCCCTGGGCGGCGGCAAGCTGGGCGCGCGCCTGGGCGAGGAGATCGCCGTGGCCATCGCCAACGCCAACAACTGCGAATACTGCCTGGCCGCCCACACGGCCCTGGGCCGTCGCGCCGGCGCCTCGGCGGAAGAGATGGCCGAAGCCCAGCAAGGTCGCTCGGCTGATCCCCGCATCCAGGCGGCCCTGACCTTCGCCCTGAAGGTGGTCCGCGACCGGGCGGCGATCTCGGAAGGCGATGTCGCGGCGCTGAAGGCCGCCGGCTTCGACGACGAGGGCGTGGTCGAGATCATCGCCCACGTGGCGCTGAACCTCTTCACCAACTACGTCAATGTCGCCCTGGACGTGCCGGTGGACTTCCCCGGCGTGCGCCTCAAGCCCGCCGCTTAAGGCGGGCCCAGACGATCACCACGAGCGGGACCGCCAGGCCGATCCACGAGACCCAGTCGTTGAGGCCATCGCCCAGCAGGGCGACGACCAGGCCGATCAGGCTGACGACGGCGATCGCGATCGGGGCGGCCCAGACGCGGCGGAAGGCGCTCATGACGCCTCTCCGCCGCGACGCTTGGACAGCCACAGATAGAGGCCGGTGATCAGGACGACGATGGTCACCACGTCCAGCAGCGCCCACAGGATCTTCAGCGGCAGGCCGCCATAGTCCCCGAAGTGCAAGGGCTGCGACAGCAGCAGGGCCTGGGCGTACCAGGGCATGCGGCGCATGGCGGTCAGCTGGCCGGTCTCGGCGTCGATCAGGGCCGGGGTCAGGAGCTTCTCGGTGGCCGGGGTCTCGCCCTGCATGAAGACGGCATAGTGGTGCGCGCTCGAGAACGAGCCGCCGGGGAACGCCACGAACTGCACGCGCATGCCCGGCGCGGCCGCCTGGGCCGTGGCCACGGCCTTGCCGATCGAGCTCAGATGCGTCGGGGCGGGCTTGCCCTTGTAGGGCGCGGTCATGGCGGCCAGCTCGTTGGCCTTCCAGACCTGGATGATCGGCTCCGACAGGGTGTTGATCACGCCCGTCAGGCCTACGACGAGGACCCAGGCGGCCGTCATCACGCCCAGCAGGTTATGATAGTCCAGCCACTTCAGCCGGCTGGAGCGCGAGACCCGCACCGTGCCGAAGTCCAGCTTGCGCATGAAGGGCGGATAGACGACCAGGCCCGAGACGATCGCCGCCGTGAACAGCAGGCCCATGAAGCCCAGGAACAGCAGGCCCGGCAGGCCCAGGAACATGTCCTTGTGGATGCGCAGGATGACGTCCATGACGCTGCCCGCCGCGCCGCCGGGGGCCAGGATCTTGCCGGTGGTCAGGTCGATCGACGCGAAGTGCATCTGGCTTTCGGACGCGTCGGGACGAGGGCCGCTGGTGACGTTGACCACCGGGCGGTCAGTGTCGAAGCTCATGAACAGGCCGACCTCGCCAGGGCGGGCGGCTAGCGCGGTGTCCAGCACCTCGTCCAGGGTCGCGAGGCGCTGACCGGGCTGGGCGACGATCTTCGGATCGTGGTTCAGGGCCCCGTCGATCTCGTCGTGGAAGACCAGCGGCAGGCCGGTGATGCACAGCATCAGCAGGAACGCCGTGCAGATCAGGCTGATCCACTTGTGGATCAGGGTCCAGGCGCGGACGGTGCTAGGCGTCATCGAGAACTCGGGCGAATGAGAAGCGTTCGCGTAGCGGTTCCGATGGCGCGGGGCAAGGTGGCGCGTCCCCGGTTCGGCGGGCAGGCCTCGCCGGGGACGCCCGCGCCAGCCCCAAGAGGAGAGCCCGGGGCGGCGCTGAGTTTTGCGGCGTCAAAGGGGAGGAAGACGCTGCTGATGAAATTCCTATCAATTAAATAGGAATTGATCGAAGGAGATTTTCTGGAGGCGGTTTCAGCCTAGCCGGGACCACCCGGACCCTGGAAGTCGAAGCCCGGATCCTTGCGCGACTTGCCGGTCCCGAAGGTCCAGGCCAGGCCCACCCGCACCCAGCGGGCGTCGACGTCACGGACCACCAGGCTCTTCAGCGTCGGGGTGTCGATCACCTGCTTGTCGCGGAACAGGCCGAAGGCGTCCTGCACCGTGACCACCAGCGACAGGCGGTCGTCGATCTTGCGGCGATAGCCCAGGTCGATGCCGATGGCGGGCAGGCCGTAACCCTGGGCCGTCAGGCGCTTGCCGCTGATGAAGCCGTTCATCTGCAGCAGGTCCTTGGGCGTCACCTGCCAGTTCAGGCTGCCGCGTCCCTGGACGGTGACCATCGAACGCGTACCGGGGATGCCCAGGTTGCTGCCGTCCAGCTCGGCCCAGAAGGTGTTGCTGCTGATGTTGTAGGTCAGCTTGGACGTCAGCTTGCCGTTCAGAACCAGCTCCAGGCCGCCGTTGCGGGTCTGGGAGACATTGGCCTTGGTGGTCACGAACACCCCGCCGCCCATGTCGGTGACGACGTCCGACACCACCTTGTCGTTCTCGCGGTAGTACAGGGTGGCCAGGGCCGTCAGCGGCGCCTTGCGGTACTGCCAGCCCAGCTCGAACGAGTGGGTCTGCTGGGGTTTCAGGTTCGGATTGCCGATCCGGTAGTTCAGCGGGTCCAACAGGAACGGCACCGGGTTCAGGTCGAACGGACCGGGGCGTTGCAGGCGCTGGCTGTAGCTGGCGGTCAGCTTCTGGCGGTCGGTCAGCGGGTACGACAGGTGCAGGCTGGGCATCAGCCGGGTGGTGTCGTTGTCGGTCTTCACGCCGCCGGAGGTCAGATCCAGCTTGGACTGCTCGTAGCGCAGGCCGGCCAGCACCGTCAGCTTGGCCAGCGGCCGCTCATAGGTGACATAGGCTTGGCTGAGCTGCTGCTCGTAGAAGAACCGGCTGGTCAGGCCCGGATCAACGACCAGGTTGGACAGGCTGGTCCCGCGCAGGCCGACATTGTCGTAGCCGTTGTCGTCGAACTGTAGGTCGAAACCCAGCTTCAGGGTCTGGCCCGGACCCATGGGCCGGACATAGTCGCCCTTCAGGTCGGTCTGGCGGGTGTCGTAGCCCAGTCGCTGCTGGTCCCAGGCGCTGGAGGCGGTCGGCAGCACGGTCGAGGTGTGGCCGGTGCGGGTGCGGTTGTCGTCGACCACGTCGTAGCTGAGCTTCAGCGAAAGCTCGTGGCCGTCGCCGTCGAACTTCTTCTTCAGGTTCGTGCTGAACGCGGCGTTGTCGCGCGTCTGGCGGATGGTCAGGTCGCGGTGGAAGCCCTGGGTCAGGACGCCCAGGCCATCGCGGCGGGTGGTGTCGGCGGCGCTGTCCAGGCCCAGCTGGAAGCGGCTGAGACGGGCCTCGCCGCCGATCCGCAGCTTGTCGGAGATGTCGTAGTCGACCGTGCCCTGGCTGGTCAGGCTCTTGAAGTCGTAGGTCGTCTTACCTTTCGTCTCGTTGTCGAGATTGGCCTGCTGGCGGCGCTCGTAGTCGTTCTGGCTGGCCGGGTCGCGGCGCCAGTTGATGTCGCCCGAGGCCGACAGCTTGCCGCTGTTGTAGCCGATATTGCCGCTGGCCCCGTTGCGGCCCGCGTCGCCGACGGTCAGGCGCAAGCCACTGGTGCGACCCGCGCCCTTGGCCTTCTTGGTGATCAGGTTGATGACCCCGCCGGTGCCGTCGGCGCGGAACTCGGCCGAGGGGTTGGTGATCACCTCGACGCGGTCGATGCGTTCGGCCGGCATCTGCTGCAGCGCCTGGCCGCGGCCTTCGCCCTGGAACAGGCCCGAGGGCTTGCCGTCGATCAGGATGGTGACGTTGGGATCGCCGCGCAGGCTGACATTGCCCTGCACGTCGACCTCGACCGAGGGCAGGTTGCGCAGGGCGTCCGAGATCGAGCCGCTCTGGGCCGTCAGGTCGCCGGAAACGCTGTAGCTGCGGCGGTCGATCGAGGTGCGCACGGCCGGGGCGTCGGCAGTGACCGTCACGGCGCTGACCCCGTTGGAGGCTTCAGCTGGCTTCTGAGGGGGCGGAGCGGGCGTAGTGGCTTGCGCGGCGACGACCGCGGCCCAGACGAGGCCGATATGCACTGATGAATCCCCCAGACGGCCGCAAGGCGCGGCGGCAAGGGCAGGATCGCTTTCTGATTGAGAAAACTACAAGTGTACTTTTTGTAATGCGACGAAAGCCTATTTGTGGCCGCTCAACTCGGCTCCGGCGTCCTTGTCGAAGCGGCGGTTCCAGATCGTCGCCGAGGCCGAGATCGCCGTGACGACCAGGAAGGCGACGGTGAAGTCTGACAGCTGCGGGTTGGCATGGCCGCCGGCCAGCATGCCGACATGCAGCGCCGCCGCGCCGGCGCAGATCCCCATCGACAGCATCAGCTGCTGGAAGGTGGCGTAGAAACTGGTCGCCGCGCTCATCCGCTCGGGCGGGATCTCGTCATAGGCGATGGTGTTGTAGGCGGTGAACTGGAACGACATGCAGAAGCCGCTGGCCATCAGGGTCAGGAAGATCAGCGGCAGCGGCCAGCTAGGCCGGAAGAAGCCGCAGATGGCATAGCCGACGCTGGCGGCCAGGCCGGCGACGATCATGC
Source organism: Caulobacter sp. GW821-FHT12D05 (assembly GCF_058807295.1). Classification (NCBI taxonomy): domain Bacteria; kingdom Pseudomonadati; phylum Pseudomonadota; class Alphaproteobacteria; order Caulobacterales; family Caulobacteraceae; genus Caulobacter; species Caulobacter sp. GW821-FHT12D05. The sequence continues at coordinate 662,713 of NZ_JBXAQO010000002.1, read as the reverse complement.
TGTCACGGAAGCCGAACCGCCGCAGCAGGCGCGGGGCCAGGCTCTTCATGGCCAGAGAACCGATGGCCCCGGCGATGGTGATAGTCCCGCTGACCGCCGCGCTCATGCCGAACCCCAGCTGCAGCATCAGCGGGATCAGGAACGGCTGGGCGCCCTGGGTGATGCGGGTCAGCGAGCCGCCGATCACCGACAGCCGGAACGAGGGGACCTGCATCAAAGTCAGGTCCAGGATCGGCGCGGCGTGCTTGCGGGCGTGGCGGATGTAGAGCGCGCCGGCGGCTGCGCCGATGGCGATCAGCATCAGGGCGTTGGTCAGCTCGCCGCTGCGGCTGGTCATCTCGAAGCCGAACAGCAGGCAGCCCAGCGACACGCCCGACAGCAGGAAGCCGGGGATGTCGGTGCGCTTGGGCGTCTCGCCGCGCACCTCGTCGATGAACAGGGTGACCAGGACCAGGCCCAGGAGGCCGATCGGGATGTTCAGGTAGAAGATCCAGCGCCAGTCCAGATAGGTGACGATGAAGCCGCCGATCGGCGGGCCGATGATCGGGCCGATCAGGGCGGGCATGATCAGCCACGAGGTGGCCGAAACCATGTCCTGCTTGGCCACCGAACGCAGCAGGACGAGGCGTCCAATCGGGATCATCATCGCCCCGCCCATGCCTTGCAGGAAGCGGGCGAGGATCAGGAATGGCAGGTTGGTGGCCTGTCCGCACAGCGTCGAGCCGGCCACGAAGATGACGATGGCCAGGCGAAAGACGGTCTTGGCCCCGAAGCGGTCGGCCAGGCGGCCGCTGGCGGGGATGAACACGGCCAGGGCCAGCAGGTAGGCGGTCAGGGCCGAGCTGAGATTGGTGGCCGGGACGCCGAAATCGCGCGCCATGGTCGGCAGGGCCGTCGCCAGGACGGTGGCGTCCATCTGCTCCATGAACAGCGCGCAGGCGATGATCATCGCCACGATGCGGTAGTCGCGGGCCTTGGGGGTCTCGGAGGTCGGGGCCTCGGACGAGACGGTCACGCCGTCGGCGGCGGGCACGATGCCGTCGCGGATCTCGGAGTTGATCGACGCCAGGCCGCGCCGGCGGAACTTCACCATGCGCACAACAGACAAGCGAACAGGGGCATGCGAACTCGACGAGCTGCGGCGTTCCTTCCCTGCCGGTGAGATAGGCCCTCCGCGCACGGAGGGCCATCCACTAAACGGCCGATTTGGGTTTCAAGGTCGTCGCGGCCAGCAGCGCCGCCGTGACCAGCAAGGCCACGTCGATGATCCAGCCCACCGGGTCGGCCATCGTCCCGAAGTGGAAGCCGGCATGGGCCAGGGCGACTAGGGCCAGCAGTCCGGCGGCGATGCGGCGCAGGGCGATCGAGATGCCGGCCGGCGTCCCGACGATGGCCGAGGCGCAGGCCGCCAGGGTGGCCAGGCCCCAGACCGCTACCGGCGGCGTCGCCGGCGACAGCACCGCGACCAGGGCCGAGAAGGCGTAGGCCACCGGCTGGCTCCAGACGAAGGCGATCCACACGCGCTCCCAACGCGGCGCCGGGCGGCCCTTGTCGCGGCGACGGGCCAGCCAGATGGCGACGCCGCTGGAGGTCACCGCCGTCAGGCCCAAGCCCAGCAGCAGATAGGCGACCTTCACGGGCCATCCGCCGAACCAGCCGAAGTGCAGCGGGGTCATGGTCGACAGCACGCGCATGCCGACTGAACCGCTCTCGTAGCCGACCTCGCCCAGGATCTTGCCGGCCCCGTCGACGACCACGGTCTCGCCGCGCGACAGGCGGCCGTCGGTGACCACGTTGGCGCCGGCGTGCTGGCCCCTCTCGGTCGGATGCTCGATGAAGAGGTAGTTCACGCGGCCGTCCGGATAACGCGCCTTCAGGCTTGTCAGCGCTTTCTCGACGCTGAACGGCTGGGCGGCCGGGCGCGGGTCGTCCTTGACCTGGGGACCCGTGAACAGGGCGTAGGCCTTGCTGGTGTCGCCCTTGAAGGTGGCCAGGGCCAGCACGCCGACGATGATCAGCGTCAGGCCCAGGAAGGCGCCGGTCAGCGAGACGACCAGGTGGAAGGGCAGGCCCCACACCGAGATGCGGTTGTGCAGGTCGGCTTCCTGCAGGCGCTTGGAGCCGCCCCAGCGGAACGCGAAGGCGTCCTTGAACACGCGCGGATGCGACAGCACGCCCGAGACCAGCGAGGACAGCAGCGCCACGCCGGTCAGGCCGACGATGAAGCCGCCCCAGGCGCGGGGCAGGTGCAGCACGGTGTGCAGCTCGGCCTGGAACGTCATCCACGGCGTCTGCTGCTCGGCCACCACCTTGCCGTTGGCGTCGGCGAAGTAAGTGTGCTCGCCGCCCTTGGCGTCGTCGCCGTGGACCGACAGGCGCGGATAGGCGGGCTCGGGCAGGCGGACGAACAGGTCGTGGGCCTTGGGGTTCTTGGCCAGCACTTCACGATAGGCGGCGTCGGCGGCCTGGGGCGTGATCTCGTGCAGGACCGGGCCGGCGGGCTGCTCCCAGCGGCCGAACTCCTGGGTGAAGACGGCGATAGAGCCCGAGAAGCAGACCAGGTAGATCAGCGCCGCGAAGGCCAGGCCCAGGGCCGAGTGGCCGGCCAGCATGGCGCGGACGAACTCGGCGGGGACCTTGGGCCAGATCGGCTTGCCGGCGGTTTTCACTTTCGCCGGAGCGGTGGTCGAGCCGTCCATGTCAGAGCGCTCCCTTCAGGAAGGCCGCGCCCAAGGTGACGACCGAGACGCCGGCCAGCACCGCGAAGGCGCGCAGGATCTTGTCGTCCGACAGGGTCCAGGCCATGCCGCCGGCCCACAGGAACGGCACCATCAGCCCGCCGATGACCATGCGGCTCTGGATCTGGCCGGGCGCGCAGATGGCGACGGCCAGGCCGCAGCCCAGGGCCGCGATGCCAGCCAGCGGACCGGCCAGGAAGCCGCGCAGCCAGCCGCGCCAGACGACGCGGCGGCGGTCGGACGGCTCGGGCGCCAACTCACGCTGGGCCTTCTTCTTGGCGTTGCGGCGCTCGACGCCGGCGGCGACCAGGATCAGCGCCACGGTCGAGCCGATCGACAGCATGACGAACGGGCCTCGCGCGGGGCCCATCAGCGGGACCGAGGCGGCGATCGCCACGGCCAGCAGGCCCCAGCCGCCGAGGATGAACCGAGGCCGGTTCGGGCCGGGCTCGTCCCAGGCCTTCTTCAGCAGAAACGCCCCCGCCAATGGCAGGGGCGCAAGCGCGAGGCTCCAGAGCGCGCTCACCAGCGGGTCTCCAGGGTCACGCCCAGGATGCGCGGCTCGCTGAGCAGGGCGATGTTGGCGTCGTCGCGATTGTACTGGCTGTAGGTCGCGTTTAGCAGGTTCTTGGCGAAGACGTAGGCGCCCCAGTGCTCGCGCTCGTAGCCGAAGCGGCTGTTGAACACGAGGCGGGCCTTCACCAGCGCCTCCTGGGCCTGGCTGACGTCGGCCTGCGAGAACGAATGGCTGCGGTAGTTGCCGTCCAGGTGGGCGATCAGGCCGTTGTCCCAGCGGTAGTCGGCGCCGGCCGCCAGCGTCCAGTGCGGGGCATAGGGGAATTCCGAACCCGACAGGTTGGTGGTGGCCGTGCCCGCATTGACCGTGAAGTCGTCGAACTTGGTCTTGGTGTGGCCCGCCGAGGCGTACCAGGACAGCTGCGGCGTCACGCGCTGGTTCACCTCGACCTCGAAGCCGTACAGGTGCGACTTGCCGGCGTTCTTGACCTCGTAGTCATAGGCGTTGAGGCCCATGTTGACGGTGACCTGCTGGTCCTTCCAGTCGGTGTAGAAGGCGTTGGCGTTGACCGTCAGGGTCCCGTCCAGCCAGGCGGTGCGCAGCGAGGCCTCGTAGTTCCAGGTGTATTCCGGATCATAGGCCGCCACCGTCGAGCGCGCCGCGTTGACCGTCGACCCGCCCGAGCGATAGCCGCGCTGGGCGACCAGGCTGGTGTTGATGTCCGGCGTCCATTCGTACTTCACGCCGACCTTGGGCAGGAAGGCGTTGAACTTGCGCGTGCCCGTGGGCGCGGACGAGTTGGCCTGGGCGACCATGCCGGCCACGAAGGCGTTCACCTGGACCACATAGGGCGCGTAGGGACCGAAAGCCGCCGGCGTCGGATAGGTCCCCGCGAAGCGCGCCTTCTGCACGGTGCTGCTGGTGTTTTCCTCGTGGTCGTAGCGGAAGCCGCCCAGCACCGAGAGCTTGTCGGTGAGCGCGAAGCTGGCGTCGGCGAAGATGGCGCTGGTGTCGATCACCGAGGGCTGGTCGCCGCTATAGTCGACCGGCACCACTGGCAGGGCGGTGATGTAGAGGTTGGCGAAGGCGTTGGCCTGGGCCGCGGCGCCGGCCTGCTGGGCGGGCGTGGGCGCGGGGACGCCCGCCAGCAGGGTCGAGGTCAGCACATTGACCAGGGTGGCGCGCGGGAACGGCACGTTGGTCAGGCTGACCGAATAGTCGCGGGCGTCGCGTCGCGCTTGATAAAGGCCGACCAGGCCCTTCAGCCGCTCGCCCTCATAGTTCAGGCGCAGCTCCAACGAGGTGGTGTCGTTGCGCTGACTGCGCGTGCCGTAAGAGCTGCGGACGGGCAGAAAGTCGAAGTCGGTGGTGGCGTCGCTGGCGACGGCGTTGAACGAGGCGATGGCGTTCAGGGTCAGCTTGTCGCTGAACGCATAGGCGGCGTCGAAGGTCAGGATGTCGGACTTGGTCTTGGTGCGGCTGGGATCGCCCGAGGTGTCGATGCGGTGCTTGTAGTACTCGGGCCGATCGGTGCGGGCGTAGGTGAACAGGTACGCGCCGTCGCGGTCGTTGTGGGCGTAGGTCAGCATCGCCCGCAAGCCGGGCAGGGCGCTGGGCGTGAACAGCAGCTTGCCGCGGACATACAGGTTGTCGACGGCGTCCATGTCCTGCTTCAGGACCGGATTGTAGATGAAGCCGTCGCTCTTCTTCTTCTCGACGGCCAGGCGGAAGGCCAGCTGGTCCTGGACGATCGGGCCGCTGACCGCCAAGGCGACGCTGCGCTCATCGCCGCTGGCGTAGCCGACGCGGGCGCGGCCCTGAAAGGTCTGGGTCGGGTTGGCCGAGGTGATGATCACCGCGCCGGCCAGCGAGTTGCGGCCTTGCAGGGTCGACTGCGGACCGCGCAGCACTTCCACCTGGCCGATGTCCCACAGGTCCAGCGGGCCACCGTACGAGGCTTCCACCGGCAAGGCAGCGCCGTCGACATAGATGGTGGCCAGGCCCCCCGTGCCGCCGCCCGAGACGTTGCTGTTGCTGACGCCCCGGATCGTGAAGCCGGTCTTGCCGTACGTCTCGCTCATGTTCGCCGTGCCGGCGACCACGTCGTAGAAGTTCCGGATGTTCTCGCGTTCGATCTTGGCGGCGGTGGTCACCGCGACGCTGGTGACGGTCTGCTGCAGCCCCCGGTTGGTCTTTTCGCCGGTGACGATCACGGCCTCGACGGCCGTAGCCTGATCGTCGACGGGCGGGGCGGGAGCGGTCTCGGCCGCGTGGACACCTTGCGCCATAACCAGAACGCCCAGCGCGCTCGCCGCCAACCACATCCGCTTCATGCCCAAGAACCCCCACAAAAACAGTTGTCGGGCGCTTACTTGGTGTTGATGATGAGAGTCAATCTCATTCGCATTCTCAAGAAAGCGATCGGGTCTACAAATAGCGCATCCACGGCCAGGGGCTGGCGCGCTTGACGGGGCCGAACCAGCGGCAGGCCAGCCAGCAGGGGATCGCCGCCAGGGCCGCCAGCAGCCAGATCGCGCCGACGCCGGGCAGGGCCCAGGCCTCGCCCTGGTTCGGACCGAACGCCGCCCGCGCCAAGAGCTGCAACAGGTGCAGGCCATAGAGGTGGATCAGGTAGAAGAACAACGGCGCGCCGCCCAGCACCGCCAGGGCGCCGACCAGGCGGGCGGACGCCTTCTCCAGCGCGGCCAGCAGCAAGGCCCCGACACCAAGGGTCAGCAGCAGGAAGTCGGCCGAGGGCGGGTACTTGGTGAAGTTCAGCCAGCTCATGACGGTGTGGACGGGGCTGGCGCCGACGCTCCAGGGCAGGGGCTCGCCGTAGAGGTTCACGGTGCGCAGCACGACCAGCAGGAGCAACATGGCGAGGCCGCTCAGCACCAGTCGATTACGGCGCTCGCGCCAAGTGCGGACGAACCACGGGCCGATGGCGTAACCCAACGCAGCGACTCCAATCCAGGGCAGCAGCGGATAGGACGTTCGGGCCCTCGCGCCCCAGGGTAGCTCGATGAAACCGCGATCGTGCAGCACCGCCCATAGGGCGTGGCCAGGCTGGCCCGGCGCGATGGTGATCGGATCCAGCAGATTGTGGCCCAGCACGATGACCAGGCCCACGGCGATCAGCCAGAGGCGGGGCAAGCGGACTAGCGCCGCCAGGGCGATCATCGACAGGCCGATGGCCCAGATGACCTGCAGGTAGATGATCTTGGGCGTCAGCGAGAAGGTCCAGGCGAAGCTGACCAGGGTCAGCTCGAGGAACACCAGGAACAGGCCGCGCTTGAACAGGAAGCTTGAGGCGGCCGCCGCACTGCCTTGCTTCTGGCCGTAGAGCCACGCGCCCAGGCCGGTCAGGGCCAGGAACACCGGCGCGCACAGGTGGGCGGCCAGGCGGGTGAAGAACAGGGCCGGTTGGGTGGCCTCGACGTCCATCGGGTCGGAGACCTGGGCATGGATGAAGAAGAACTCCCGCACGTGGTCGACCATCATCAGCAGCATGACCAAGCCGCGCAGGGCGTCGATCGACTGGATCCGGGCGGCGGAGACGGGGGCGGTTGACAGCGTCATGACCAATTGCGTAGCTGTTATGAAATAACATTACAACGGAGTTGTTCCCTTGCCCCTGTCGTGGAGCTGCGCGAGCGCGTGCCTACTGGCCCTGGCCGCCCCTGATGCTGGAGAACCTCCGGAAGCCCATGCGGTGGGCGAGATCGTCATCCTGGGCCGTCGCGGCGCGCCGCGTGACCTGACCTTGGGCGCAGGCGAGGTGACCCAAGCCATGTCGCCCTCCAGCCGCTCGGTCGAGCGCGATCTGCTGGACGCCGTAGGCGCGGGCCGCCTGGCCGACGCCCTGGAGCTGACCAGCGGAGTGAGCCAGCAGAACAACCGCGGCGGCTTCCTGGACAACTTCGCGATCCGGGGCTTCCTTGGCACGCCGGACGGCGGGGCCGAGTACTATGTCGACGGCTTTCTCGCCAACCGAGGCCTGGCCCCGCCGCGCGACCCGGCCACGGCCGAGCGGATCGAGATCCTGAAAGGCCCGGCTGGCGCGCTGTTCGGCGACATCGACCCGGCCGGCCGCGTCAATATCGTCTCCAAGACCCCGCAGTTCGCGCGGGCGGCTACCGTCGCGGCGTCGGTCGGCTCGTTCGGCCTGCGCCGGGGCGAGGTCGATGTGACCGGGCCGCTGAGCGACACCTTCGCGGGCCGCCTCGTGCTTGCTGACGAACGCAGCGACGGCTGGCGCGACCATGTCGACCTGCATCGCCGGGCGGTCGCGCCGTCCCTGACCTGGAAGCCCAGCGACGCCCTGCGGATCACCTATGTTGGCGAGTTCACCACCTTCGACGCGCCGTTCGACCGGGGCGTGCCAGCCGTGAACGGCGATGCCCTGGCCCTGCCGCGCTCGCGCTTCTACGGCGAGCCGGGTGATGGTGTGACGCGCTTCCGCAACGAGCGCCAGCAGCTGACGGCCGAGGGCCGCCTGTCGACCGACTGGACCTGGACCGCCGGCGCGGCCTGGCGCGAAGGCTCCATGCACGGCTTCTCCAGCGACCAGTCGCGGCTGGTCGGGCGCACCCTGTGGCGGCAGCGGCGCGAGCGCGACTACACGGTCGAGGACCTGTCGGGCCGCCTGGAGCTGAACGGCCGCGTCGGTGCGCATCGCCTGGGCTTTGGCCTCAAGGGCTACACGATGGACTACCGGGAAAAGTTGCTGCGCCGGAACCCCAGCGCGACGGCGCCCTACGGCATCGACATCGACAACCCCGTCTATGGCGGCCAGGCCCTGTCGCTGCTGCCGTTCACCGACAACCGCGAGACCCGCAAGGTCGCCACCCTCTACGCCCAAGACCTGTGGGAGGTCACCGACCGCCTCAGCCTGCTGGCCGGGCTGCGGGCCGACACCTATCGCCAGAAGATCCGCAACAACCGCACCGGCGCGGTCGGCGAGACCAAGGACCAGCCGGTCGATTACCGCCTGGCCGCCCGCTATCGCCTCAGCGACGCCTGGACGGCCCATGCCAGCTATGGCCGTTCGTTCCTGCTGAACTCGGGCACCGGCCGCAATGGCCAGGGCTTCGCGCCGGAGGCCGGCAAGGGCTGGGAGCTGGGCGTGTCGGGCGCCTGGCCGGGCGTGGACGTCGCCGTCACCGCTTTCGACATCGACAAGCGCAACATCCTGGCCAATGACCCAGTCGACGCCAGCTTCTTGGCCCCGGTCGGCAAGCTGACCAGCCAGGGCGTCGAGCTGGACGGCGCGTTCGAGATCACCTCGGCCTGGAAGGTGGTGGTCAACTACGCCTGGACCCGCGCCCGGGCCGACGACACCGCCTTCGCCACGCCCGACGTGCTGGACGTGCCCGAGCACCAGGGCGGGGCCTTCGCGGTCGGGCGGTTCGGCACCGGCCATGGCACAACCTGGTCGCTGACGGCCGGCGCGGCCTATGTCGGCGACCGGGCCGGAGCGCTGGATGGCAGCGGCCTGCGGCTGCCGCCGTACTGGAAGGCCAAGGCGGCGATCGACTATGGCCTGACCGAGAAGATCGACGTGCGGCTGGAGGTCGATAACCTGTTCGACGCGCACTACGCCCAGAGCAGCTATAGCCCGGTCTGGATCTTCCCCGGCGCGCCGCGCACCGTGCGCGCGACCGTGAGAGCGCGGCTCTAGAGCGCCTTGGGACCGGTGTCATAAGCCTTGACCTGACGCCGCCCGGCGGCCAAGCCAGGGTCTTCACAGTGGCGGAGACCCTGGCATGAGGAAGCGTTCGATCCTGTTGGCTCTGGCCCTGCTGGCGTCCTCGCCAGCGCTGGCGCAGACGCCGTCGAAGGCCTGGGTATCCGACCAGGGCGACGGGACCTATCGCAACCCGGTGCTGGCCGGCGACTACTCCGACCCTGACGTCGTGCGGGTAGGGCAGTTCTATTACCTGACCGTCTCGTCGTTCACCAATACGCCCGGCCTGCCGGTGCTGCGCTCGACCGACCTGGTCAACTGGACCCTGATCGGCCACGCTCTGACCGACATCCCGCCGGTGGCTCACCACATGGCTCCGCGTCGCGGCGGCGGGGTCTGGGCGCCGGCCATCCGCCATCACGGCGGCAAGTTCATGATCTACTACCCCGATCCGGACTTCGGGGTGTTCCTGGTCACGGCCACGAACCCGGCCGGGCCGTGGTCCAAGCCGGTGCTGGTCGACGACGCCAAGGGCATGATCGATCCCGCGCCCTTCTGGGACGACGACGGCCAGGGCTGGCTGGTCCACGGCTGGGCGCGCAGCCGCGCGGGCTTCGCCAACATCATCAGCCTGCGCCGCCTGAATGCCGCCGGCGACAAGACCGTGGGCGAGCGGATCAAGATCATCGAGCCGGACACCATGCCGGCCGTGGCGACCTCGCGCGGGCCGTTCCCGTGGACCACCACCGAGGGGCCCAAGCTCTACAAGCGTGACGGCTGGTACTACGTCTTCGCCCCCAGCGGCAGCGTGAAGAGCGGCTGGCAGGGCGTGTTCCGCGCCCGCAAGCTGACGGGCCCCTGGGAAGGCCGCAACGTGCTCGACCAAGGCAAGACCGAGGTCAATGGCCCACACCAGGGCGCCTGGGTCACCACCCCGACCGGCGAGGACTGGTTCCTGCACTTCCAGGACTACGACTCCTACGGCCGCCGCGTGTGGCTGGAGCCGATGGTCTGGAAGGATGGCTGGCCGGTGATCGGCGCCGACCCGGATGGCGACGGGATCGGCGAGCCGGTGCTGGCTCACAAGAAGCCCAAGAGCGCCACGGTCTCGGCCATCACCGCGCCGGTCGACAGCGACACGTTTGACGGCAAGTTGAACCTGGCCTGGCAGTGGAATTCCAACTCCCAGGCCGACTGGGCCGACCTGAAGGCCGCGCCGGGCAAGCTGCGCCTGAAGTCGATCTCGGGCTCGGAGAACCTGTGGGAAGCCGGGGCCCTGCTGACCCAGAAGCTTCCGGCCGAGCGCTTCAACGCCACCACCAAGCTGACCCTGACGCCCAAGGCCGTGGGCGAGCAGGCCGGCCTGCTGATGTTCGGCGCCGACTACGCCTGGATCGGCCTACGCAACGGCAAGGACGGGCTGTCTCTGGTCCGCGTCGATCGCCTGGGCGCCGACGCCCAGAAGCCCGAGCGGGCGACCACCGTGCTGGACAAGGCGCCCGACACCGTCTGGCTACGTCTCTCCGCCGAGCCCACGACCGTGGCCGAACCGCCGCCGAACGTGACGCCGTACTGGCCGTCGGCGCTGCGCTCGATCCAGGCCAAAGTGAGCTTCAGCTACAGCCTGGACGGCGTGACCTTCCAGCCCGTCGGAGCGCCGTTCGTCAGCAAGCCCGGCCGCCGGGTGGGGGCGCAGGTGGGCGTCTTCGCCCAGGCGCCGACCGGCACGCCGTCGAACAGCTCCACCCGCATCGGCTGGGCGGACGTCGACGCGTTCGTGGTCGCGCCCTAGGCGGCGCGGCGCAGGAACCGGCCGGCGCGCTGTGGCGTCGGCCCGCCGTCGGACCAGGCCAGCACGCCGTTGACGAAGACGTGGGCGATGCCGCGCGCCGCCTGGGTCGGGGCCTCATAGGTCGCCAGGTCCAGGATCGTGTCGGCGTCGAACACGGTGACGTCGGCCTTCATGCCGACGGCGATGCGGCCGCGGTCCTTCAGGCGGAAAGTCTCGGCGGCCAGGCCGGTCATCTTGCGCACGGCGGCCTCCAGGCTCATCAGGCCCAGGTCGCGGGCATAGTGACCTAGCACGCGCGGGAAAGCCCCCCACAGGCGCGGGTGGGGCAGGGTGTCGTGCGGCAGGCCGTCCGAGCCGACCATGCAGCAGGCGTGGCTGAGGACGGCGCGCATGTCGCTCTCGGCCATCTGGAAGTAGCTGGCGCCGCCCGGTTGCAGCCGCTCGGCCGCCTCGGGCTGGGTCAGGCCCCACTCCTCGGCGATCGACTTCAGGGTGCGGCCGCCCATTTCGGGATGCGGCTCGGACCAGTTGATCAGGATCTCGACCTCGCCGTCGGCCAGGTCGGGGCGGATGATCGTCGAGCCGGCCGTGTAGGGGTAGCAGTCGAGGTAGACCGGCTGCTTCTGGCGGGTCTGGTCGATCAGGCCCAGGGTCTCGGCCGCGCGGCCCCAGTTGCGCACGCCCGCGCACTTGTGGTGAGACAGGATCAGCGGGGCGGGGCCTTTCTCGGCGACCTCGAACGCCTCCTTCAGGGCCTCGATGATGCCCTCGCGCTCGTCACGGATGTGGGCGGTGTAGACGCCGCCGGCTCGCGCCACGGTGTGGGCTAGGCCTTGCAGTTCCTCGACATCAGCCGCCTGGGCCGGGGCGTAGAAGACGCCGGAGCTGAGGCCCAGGGCGCCTTCGTCCAGGGCGTCCTGCAGCAGGGCCTCCATGCGCGCGCGTTCGCCCGCGTCGGCGGGGCGATCCAGGTCGTCCAGGGCGACCACCCGCAGGGCCGAGTGGCCAACCAGGGCGGCGACGTTGACGCGCGGCACGGCCGCTTCCACCGCGCGGCGGTAGTCGGCGAAGGTGTCGTACGCGAAATCCTCGCGCGCGCCCAAGAGGTTGAAGGGCTCGGCGACGGCGTCGTCGAAACGCAGCAGCGGCGCGGAGATCCCGCAGTTGCCGGCCACCACCGTGGTGACGCCTTGGCTGATCTTGGGCGTCATGTCCGGCTGGGTGATGCAGATCAGGTCGTCGTGGGTGTGCACGTCGATGAAGCCGGGCGCGACGACCAGGCCTGTGACGTCGACGATCTCGCGCGCCTGGATCGCCAGGTTCGGGCCGATGGCGACGATCGCATCGTCCTTGATCGCCACGTCGGCCGCGAAGGCCGCGCCGCCGCCGCCGTCGATGACCAGGCCGTTCTTGAGGAGGATGTCGGCGGTGATGCTGTCTGTGACCATGATACGCGTCAGAAGAACGTCTCGAGGCCGCCCAGGACGGCGTAGTCGTCATCGACCTCCAGCAGCAGCGACCACTTGTCGAAGGTCGTGCACGGGTGGGAGATCTCGAAGCCCAGCAGGTCGCCGACCTTGAGGTCCGCGTCGGGCGGGACGGACAGGAAGCCGTGCTGGTCGGCCAGCTTCTCGACGGTGATGTCGGGGGCGGGCTGGGGCGCGGCGTGCAGGCCCTCGCGGAACCACTTGCGGGCCATGGGCAGGTGGATGTCGAACGATACGTCGCGCTTGCCCATCATGACCATGGCCAGGTTGGGCTGCGGACGCGAGATGACCCGGGTCCAGACTTCCAGCGCGGGCTTGAGGCGCGGCGGCTCGCCGATGACGCTGCGGTCGTCCATGCGGGCCAGCAATTCACGATAGAAGCCGCTGTCGTGGGTGACGTAGCAGCCGCTGCGCAGCACCGGCACGGCGCCGGGCGTATCGCCGGCCAGGGCGCGGGCGACGAGGTCGTAATAGGCCGAGCCGCCGGCGGTCAGGATGACCTCGTCGGGATCTGCGAACAGGCCCTCGGCGCGCAGGCGCTCGTAGAATCCTTGAAGCCCGCCCAGATAGGCGTCGACGTCGGTCGCGTCCTGTTGGGCATGGTCACTGAAGACCAGCCCTTCATAGCCCTCGACGCCGTGCAGTTCGACGCGCGGCAGGTCGCGGACCAGGCGGGCCAGGGCCAGGCCTTCGTCCAGGGTGCGCACGCCGCAGCGGCCGTCGGCCATGCCGAGCTCGATCAGCAGCCGCGCCGGCGGAGCGTCGGGGAAGCGGGCGAAGACGCTCGAGATCGCCGTCGCGCCGTCGGGGCTGTCGATCAGCACGTAGCAGGGGCGGTCGGGCGCCGATGCGGTCAGGCGCGCCAGGCCCTCGATCTCGGCCCGGCCGACCAGCTGGTTGGCCAGAATGATGCGCGGCGCGCCCAGGTCGTGACACAGCTTCAGCTGGGTCATGGTCGCGACCGTCAGCCCCCAGGCGCCGCCGTCCAGCTGACGCCGTAGGAGCTGCGGGCACATGGTGGTCTTGGCGTGGGGGGCGAGCTTGGCGCCGGCCTTGTCGACATAGGCCTGCATGACCGCGAGGTTGTTCTCCAGCGCCGAGCGCTTGAGCACCGCCGCCGGGACCGGCACGTCGCCGGCCAGCAGGTTGAGGCCGGCATGGGCCAGGTCGCCCACGGTCCGGATCGCGCCGTCCAGGGGGATCGCTTTCGTCCCCGGCGCCAGTTCCAATCTCTCGATATCGCCCAGCCCCACGCGGTGACCCCTAGGCTTGAGGTTTCAGGGCGACGACCTCGATCTCGACCTTGGCGTCGATCATCAGCGGCGACTGCACGCAGGCGCGGGCCGGGAAGGCGCCGTCGAAATAGCTGGCATAGACGCGGTTGAAGGCGTGGAAGTCGCGGGCGTCGTCCAGCCAGATGTTGGCCTTCACGACGTCTTTCAGGGTGCAGCCGGCCTTTTCCAGGATGGCGACGACGTTCTGGATGGTCTTGTGGGTCTGCGGGACGATGCCGCCTTCGACCACGACGCCGTTCTCGTCCATGGCCACCTGGCCCGAGACGAAGACGAACCCGTTGGCGATCGTCGCCTGGCAGAAGGGCAGGGTCTGTCCGCCGGTCCCGGTGGCCGTGGCCCCGATGCGTTCGATCGACAAGAGAACCTCCAAAAGCTTGCGAAACACGCGCTGTTGCGATCGCAAGAGCCACTATGGATGTAGTGGTGTCAACGAAAATGTAGTGAAACTTTCATTCAAGCTATCATTCAGCCGTCAAATACGATTGCCGGCCGACATCGGCGCCACTATCTGTTGCGGCGCAACGGGAAACTGTCCGAAGATGCGGTGCGGGGTTAAGGGGAAGACGGGATGAGCAGCCAGCCTGCGACGCAGACCGACGGCAGCGACATCCTTCCGCGACTCGAGTCGATGATGGAGTCGATGACGCGGTCCGATCTCAAGATCGCCAAGCTGATCCTGAAGTCGCCCAACGAGTTCGTCCGCTCCAGCGTCCGCTCCGTCGCCACCGATCTGGGCCTGTCCGAACCGACCGTCCTGCGCTTCTGCCGCACCGTGGGCTGCGAGGGTTTCAAGGACCTGAAGTTCCGGCTGATCCAGGAACTGGCCCTGGCCCAGGCCATGACCGACCAGCGCGAACGGGCCACGCGCCCGGCGCCCGCGCCGCGCCGTCCGGACCCCGCCGCCCGCAACCTGGCGGCCGGCGACGAAGCGGTCGGCGACCGCGTCTTCGACACCATCATCGAGGCCCTGAGTCGCACCCGCGACAGCCTGGTCGAGAAGGACCTGGACGCCGCCGCCGCCGCCATCGCGCGGGCCGGGCGGGTGGTGATCTACGGCATCGGCGGCAGTTCGGCGGCCCTGGCCAACGAGATCCACAACCGCCTGTTCCGCCTGGACGTGCCGGCCATGGTGTTCACCGACGGCTACGCCCAGCGCATGTCGGCGGCGATCCTGTCCGAGGGCGACGTGGCGGTGTTCCTGTCCTCCACCGGCCGCCCGCGCGAGCTGCAGGAGAGCATGGAGCTGGCCAAGTACTACAAGGCCGTCTGCATCGCGATCACCGACGGCGAGTCGCCCCTGGGCCGCGACGCCGACATCTGCCTGCATGTGGGTTTGGCGGCCTCGGGCGTGGAGGAGTTCCAGCCCAATCCGATGCGGTTTGCGCAGCTGTTCGTGATCGACCGGCTGGCCTATGCGGTGGCGGTGGCGCTGGGCGACCGCGCGCACCAGATGCTGCGCCGGGCGCGGGGTAGCGTGGCGTGGCTGCATGGCATCGCGCCGCAGCAGCCGATTGGGGACTGAGGGCCCGAAACCTCGTCCTTCGACAAGCTCAGGATGAGGTTTCTATTGAAGCGCCGAGCTAGAAGTAGCCCTCATCCTGAGCTTGTCGAAGGACGAGGGCGGCCCCGCTAGTCGTTCGGCTCGATCGTCACCGCATCCAGCGCCCACAGCATGTCTCGGCTGGGCCGGTTGAACGTCAGGCACAGGTCCTTCACCCCCGCCGTCGCTGGGATCTTCGCGGTGATCTCCGACAGCCCCGCCTTCCTAGCCGCCGCCGCGTCGATCGGGATCAACGCCAGTTCCTGTCCCTCGCACGTGGGGCCGCTGGTCTCGCGCTTGCGGACCACCAGTTCGCCATAGGGGCTGGTCGTAGGCTTGTTGAAGTCGACGATGCGTCGGCCGCCGGCCAGCTGGAAATTGAACGGCGTCTGGCCGATCCGCGCCGTCAGGGTCGCGCCCTTGGCGAGGTCCGCGGCCTCCCACACCCAGCAGGGGCGGTAGTTGCCGGTCATGAACACCGGCCGCTGACCCTCGCGCGGGAAGTCGGCCTCCATGCGCAGCGGCACGGTCTCGCCGCAGAACTTCAGGTGACTGCTGACGCGGGTGTTCAGCGCCCGGGTTGAGACGTCGATGTCGCGCACGTCGCCCAGCGGTTGGCCGTTCAGGAAGGTGCGGGCCTTCAGCTTCGCGCCGTCCTCCAGGGTCAGCGGTTCGGCATAGAGCGGCGAGGCGGCCGTCGGCGTCTTGCCGCCCGTGGCGTATCGGATCTCGCCCACGCCCAGGGCCGATGCCAGTCTGACACTCAAGCGGTTGCCGGCCGGGGCCAGAGTCGCCTCGGGTTCGAACGGCACGCCGTCATGAGCGACGCCTAACTTGTCGAGTTGGCCCAGGGTCACCGGCAGGCCGTTGCTGTAGCGGCTCCAGTCGCGGCGGACCGGCTGGGTCCAGCCCAGTTCGGCCACGGCGGTCAGGCGCGGGAAGACCATGGTCTCGACCCGCCGGGCGTCGCGCTGATGCTCGGTGAAAGTGTTGGCCTGCACGCCGATCACGTGGCGCGCCTGCTCCTGCGTCATGCCTTCGGCCAGTTCGTTGAAGGTGTAGAGGCCCTTCAGCGTCGACAGCTCGCTGCGGCCGGGCGGCTCGTTGGCCGACAGGCTCTGGCGGCTGTCCATGTAGAACTGCGGATGCGCCGTCAGGATGGTGTCGTGGCCGTGGCGAGCGGCCTCGGCGGCGCGGTCGACGCCGCGCCAGGCCATGATGATCGAGCTTTGCTGGGCGCCGCCTTCGAGGATCTCGTCCCAGCCGACGATCCGCCGGCCCTTGGTCGCCAGGTGGGCGGCGATGCGGTTGATGAACCAGCTCTGCAGCTTGTCCTCGTTCTCCAGGCCCAATTCCTTGATCTTGGCCTGGACCTTGGGGCTGGCCTGCCACTGGTTCTTGATCGCCTCGTCGCCGCCGATGTGCAGGTAGGGGGCGGGGAAGATGTCGACCACCTCATCCAGCACCGTCTCCAGGAAGGCGAAGGTGGAGTCATCCACGTTGTAAAGGTTGGGGAACACGCCCCAGTCCGACATGCCGGACTCCGGGATTTTCCCCGTGACGCCCAGCTCCGGATAGGCGGTGATCGCCGCGGTGGCGTGGCCGGGCAGCTCGATCTCGGGCACGACCATGATGTTGCGGGCGGCGGCGTAGGCGACGATCTCGCGCGCCTGGGCCTGGGTGTAGAAACCACCGTACGGCTCGTACTTCGTCGGCGCGGGGCGGTAGGCGTCGGCGCCCTTGGGCGTGCGCCAGGCGCCGACGCTGGTCAGTTTCGGATAGGCCTTGATCTCCAGCCGCCAGCCCTGGTCGTCGTTCAGGTGCCAGTGCAGGACGTTCAGCTTGTAGGCGGCCATGGCGTCGATCAGGCGCTTGATCTCGGCGATGCTCTGCATGTGCCGGGCGCTGTCCAGCATGAAGCCGCGCCAGGCGTAGCGCGGCGCGTCCTGGATGCTGGCGGCGGGCAGGGCGGGGCCGTTGGTCGCCAGCTGCCAGACGGTGACCGCGCCGTAGAACAGGCCCTTGCGGTCGCCGGCGGCGATGGTGACGCCGGCGGGGGTGATCTCCAGATCGTAGGCCTCGCCCGAGCGTTCGCCGCGCTTGAAGGCGATCGCGCCGGTGGGGATCGCGCCGCCTTCGACGATCCTCAGGGCGGGCTTGCCGGCGCGGGTCAGCATGTCGCGCAGTTGCAGCGCTACGGCCTTGGCCTCGGCGTCGCCGGCGGGGACGTGGATCGGGGTCTTGGCGGTGAGCTTGAAGTCCCCGACCTGGGGCGCGTAGGCGGCGGGCCAGGGCACGAGGGCCGGCGTCGTGGCCGCCAGGACGGGCGAGGCGAGGCAAGAGGCGGCGGCCAGGGCCAGCATCAGGGGGCGAAAAGCCGTCATGTCGAGGTCCTCCGGCCTTCGCCGCGATCATCTTTGATAGTGTGACTACATCGCACTTCCGTTCAGGTCGAGAGGGGCGCTGGACATTAGACGTTGGCGTAACGGAAGCTGTCGCTTGGGTAGAATTGCTGAAAATCATTGAAAACACGAAGCATCCGGTTGTGGGACCGGTAGCATGGCTTAGGGCCATGGATCGGGCGTTCACGGTCGGCGCCGCGTTCTTGGGCATCATGCTGTCTCTTTGAAAAGCAAAGGGAATTCGCCGGATGGCGATGTAAAAGTGAGCAATGATGTTATGAGCGCTACATAAATGAATGTTTTGTGATTGACGTTATTCGAACCCCATGCCTATCCTCGTCTCGTTCTGATCAAGGCCCCTGGGCCAGGCAAATGAGAGCGTATCGAAAGTACGTTTCGAGTCCTGACCGGTCTCCTGAAGTCGAAAAAGAACCAGCGCATCCGTGCTGATAATAAAAAGAAGTAATGCGACGCAGTCAGCGCTCCAGCAGAGGGCGCCAGGAGAGTGGTCTTCTCAGCACGGGGGTAGGGATTTTGTTCAAGTTCAATCGCGGCTTTTATGCCGGCACCGCGTCGGCGCTGGCGCTGTTGTCCTGGGGGGCGACGGCCAATGCGGCGCAACAAGCTGATACGGCGGCCGCCGACGACACGACCATCACGGAAGTCGTCGTCACCGGCACGCGCCTCAATTCGCGTGGCTTCAACCAGCCGACGCCGACCACCACGGTGACGTCGGAGGATCTGGACAAGGCCGCTCAGCCCAACGTCTTCCAGGCCATTACCCAGATGCCGGCCCTGCAAGGCAGCACCGGCCGCTCGGTCGGCGCCAACGGCACCAGCTCGGGCCAGCAGGGCCTGTCCTCGCTCAGCCTGCGCGGCCTGGGCGCGACCCGCACCCTGACCCTGCTGGACGGCCAGCGCGTCACGCCGGCCAACGTCAACGGCGTCACCGACGTCAGCCAGTTCCCGCAGCTGCTGATCAAGCAGGTCGACGTGGTCACCGGCGGCGCCTCGGCCTCGTACGGCTCGGACGCCATCGGCGGCGTGGTCAACTTCGTCACCGACAAGACCTTCGAGGGCTTCAAGGCCCGCTTCGAAGGCGGCGAGAGCAAGTATCACGACAACGACACGGTCGTGGCCCAGGTGGCCGTCGGCAAGGCGTTCCTGAACGACCGCCTGCACGTGACCGCCAGCGGCGAGTTCAGCCGTGAAGCCGGCGTCCTGGCCGGCGGCTTCGGCACGAAGCAGGCCGGTGGCCGCGACTGGTTCACGACGCCCGCCATCCAGGTGCGCCCGCTGGCTTCGACCACCGACGGCCTGCCGCAGTACCGCGTGATCAACAACGCCCAGCAGATCCAGTACGCCCAGTACGGCCTGATCACCAACGGCCCGCTGCAAGGCATCGCCTTCGGCGCCAATGGCGCGCCGCGGCAGTTCCAGTACGGCTCGAACGGCGTCGCCACCGGCACCGGCGCGGTGACCAACTGCTTCAGCCCGTTCTGCGTGGGCGGTGACCTGTCCGGCGGTATCGGCGCCTCGCCGACCCTGGCCGCGCGCATCAAGCGCAAGGTCGCCTACACCCGCGTCGGCTATCAGCTGAACGACAATCTCGAAGTCTATCTGACCGCCAACTTCGCCCAGGTCTTCTCGCTCAACCAGCCGAACATCGGCGCGGAGCGGACCGGCCTGACGATCCAGTGCGAGAACCCGTTCGTGCCGGCCGCCATCAAGGCCGCCTGCGTCACCAACGGCATCACCAACTTCCAGTTCGGCACCAGCAACGGCGGCTTCGGGCCCATCGACGTCAACATCAAGCGCGAGCAGAAGCGCTTCGTGCTGGGCTTCACCGGTTCGCAGAACCTGTTCGGCACCGACTGGAAATACGACGCCTACTACGCCTACGGCATGAACCGCGTCCGCCTGGACGTGGACAACATCTCGGTCACGCCGCGCTACAACGCCGCGATCGACGCCATCGCCGGTCCGAACGGCACGGTGATCTGCCGTGACCCGGTCGCCCGCGCCAATGGCTGCGTGCCGCTGAACGTCATCGGCCAGGTCGCCCTGGACCCGGCCGCGCTGAACTATGTCATGCCCAAGAACGGCCCGCGTCAGCGCTCCAAGCTGATCGAGTCCGTGGCCAGCTTCAACGTCAGCGGCGAGCCCTTCTCGCTGCCGGCCGGCCCGGTGGCCATCGCCGCCGGCGTCGAGTGGCGTGAGCAGGACTACAAGACCCTCGGCGACCCCTATGGCGACGGCATCTGGGCCGAGAACCCCTATACCGACGACTATCCGGCTGACCCGCTGATCCGCACCGTCGGCAACAACTGGTACGCCGGCAACTACCACAGCGGCGCGGGCTACTATCACGTGACCGAAGGCTACGTCGAAGCCAACGTCCCGCTGTTCAAGTCGGACGCGCTGGGCGAAGGCAACATCAACGGCGCGGTCCGCCAGACCAAGTACTCGACGGCCGGCAACGTCACGACCTGGAAGATCGGCGGCGTCTGGAAGACCCCGTTCGAGGGCCTGCGCTTCCGCGCCGTGACCTCGCGCGACATCCGCGCCCCGAACCTGGGCGAGATCGCCGCCCCACCGGTGGTGACCAATGCCACCGTCCTCTATCGCGGCACCGCCGTGAACGTGCTGCAGGAGATCGTCGGCAACCGCAACCTGCGGCCCGAGATCGCTCGCAACACCGAGGTGGGCATGGTCCTGACCGAGCCGAAGTTCCTGCCGGGCTTCAGCTTCTCGGCCGACTACTTCGAGATCAAGGTCGACGGCGCCATCAGCTCGCTGGCCGCCCAGGACCTGGTCGACCTGTGCGTCGCCGGGAACCAGGAGATCTGCGGCGCGATGCTGCTGACCAGCACGGTCCCGAACACCAACTTCGTCCGGGTCCAGGCCTTCAACGTCGCCACCCTGCGTAACAAAGGCTTCGATCTGGAAGCCGTGTACCGCAAGAACCTGGAAGACTGGGGCCTGAAGGGCAGCCTCTCGCTGCGCGCCCTGGCCACCCACATGATCGAGTTCAAGACCAATTCGGGCGTCCTGGGCACGATCACGGTGGACAGCGCCGGCGTGAACAGCGGCAACACCCCGGACTGGAAGGCGACGTTCAGCCAGACCTGGTCGACCGACAAGCTCAGCCTGTCGATCTACGAGCGCTGGTTCAGCGACGGCGTCTACAACAACGAGTGGATCCAGTGCACCAGCGGCTGCCCGGTCTCGACCGTGGCCTACCGCACCATCGACAAGAACAAGATGAAGGGCGCGACCTACGTCGACATCGGCGGGTCCTACGAAGTGACGAACAACGCGACGGCCTACTTCAAGGTCGACAACCTGTTCGACAAGGATCCGGCCGGCTCGCCGACGACCAATGTCAGCCCTGGTGTGAACCCGTTCCTCTACGACGTCATCGGCCGGATGTACCGCGCCGGCGTTCGCCTGAGGTTCTAGCCCCCTGGAGCGCGCCGCCGGTCGGCGCGCTCCATCGCCCGCCGCTCTTCCACCTCCCCGGTGGAGCGGCGGGCAGAGCCCCTCCGACGGTCCTCCCCGCCGCGAGGGTTCCTGATTCCCCGGTATTGCGATCGGACCTCGCGAGACCGGGGAATCGCTCTTTTCTAGTCAGAACGCGGAACGTCTCCGCGGCTTGAGGGCGAGGCTTCCTGATGGTGTTCGCGGTCGTCGCGCTGATCGCGCTGCTGGTCGTCCTGATCGGCTGGGGCAAGGTCCCGCCGTTCGTCGCCTTCCTGCTGACCGCCCTGGTCGCGGCCCTGTGCTTCGGCATGCCGCTGGATCACGTCGCCAAGTCGATGGAGAAGGGCGTCGGCGACATGCTGGGCAGCCTGGCCGCCATCATCTGCCTGGGCGCCATGTTCGGCCGCGCCATCGCCGACAGCGGAGCCGCCCAGAGCATCGCCCGCGCCCTGATCGGCGCCGTGGGCCTGCGCTTCATCCTGCTGGCCATGGCCCTGACCGGCCTGATCGTCGGCATTCCCCTGTTCTACAGCGTCGGCTTCGTGGTCATGGTCCCGCTGATCCTGACCATCGCCAAGCGCGCCGACCTGCCGCCGGTCTATGTGGGTCTGCCGCTGCTGTGCGGCCTGTCGGTGGCCCACGGCTTCCTGCCGCCGCATCCGTCGCCGGTAGCGCTGATCAGCCTGTTCGGCGCCGATACCGGCCTGACCCTGGGCTACGGCCTGGTCGTCAGCATTGCTGCTCTGGCGGCGGGCGGGCCGCTGCTGGCCCTGACCCTCAAGCGGCTGAACGCCATTCCCCAGGCGCAGGCCGGCGCGGAGACCTCGTTCGCGGTCACCGAGACCGAGGACGCCAAGACGCCCGGGGCCTTCAACAGCTTCACGACCGCGCTGCTGCCGGTCCTGCTGATCGCCGTGACCACGGTGCTGCTGGTGACAATGCCGGCGTCGTCGGCCGGCAAGCCGCTGGTCGGCTTTCTTGGCCAGTCGGTGGTCGTGCTGACCCTGTCGCTGATCTACGCTACCTTCAGCCTGGGCGTGCTGCGCGGCCAAGCCTTCACCGGCCAGATGGGCCGCTATGCCGACGCCCTGAAGGACGTCGCCGGCATCCTGCTGATCCTGGCCGGGGCGGGGGCGCTGAAGCAGGTATTCGTCGACGCCGGGATCAGCGACCAGCTGGGCGCCTGGCTGACGGCGCTGCCGCTGCATCCGCTGGTGCTGGGCTGGCTGATCGCCATGGTCATCCGCGTGGCCCTGGGCTCGGCCACCATCGCCGGCCTGACCGCCGCGGGCCTGCTGCAGCCGGTCATCGCCGCCAGCCATGTCGACCCCAACCTGATGGTGCTGGCGGTCGGGGCGGGCAGCCTGATGTTCTCGCACGTCAATGACCCGGGATTTTGGCTGTTCAAGGAGTATTTCGGCCTGGACCTGAAGGGCACCTTCCTGTCGTGGACGGTGATGGAAAGCCTGGTCGGCGTGGTCGGCCTGCTGTGCGTGCTGGGCCTGAGTCTGGTCGTCTAGCCACTCGCGTTTGGGGCGATCCTTGCGGCGCGAATCGTAGCCCTATGGGAACGCGACTTCCCTGACGGAATAGGGCTCGGGCAGGACCCTGATGTTGAAGCGGCCGACCGATGTGACCCAGCTGGACGGGCTGGTGCGCTACTCGCGTAGCGTCGCGCTGTCGCGTCTGGCCCTGGTCGCCGTTTTCGTCCTGCTGCTGATGAGCTTCGCGCCCTGGAACATCTCCGTCCTGGGCGTCGTGGAGTTCGGTCTCTACTTCGGCCTGTTCATGGCCACCGAGGTCGCCCTGCGCGATCCGGACCCGGTGAAGGCCCACAAGCGCTTGGCCTTGCAGTCCGACATCCTGATGCTGCTGCTGGTCGGCAACGCGTGCTGGATGGCGGTGCGGATCCGGCTGTGGGAGGGCTCCCAATACCAGGTCGAGGCCGCGTTGCTGGCGATCTGCGTCCTGCTGTTCGCGGCGCTGCGGGTGCACCTGACGCGGGTCAGCTATTTGATCGGGGTGATCCCGCCGTCCCTGACCCTGGTGTGGATCGCGGTCGACTGGAGCCATCCCTTCCAGCTGGATCACTACACCCTGGCCGTGATGCTGTTCGTGGCGGCGGTGCTGTTGGTGACCGCGCGCCAGCAGGCGACGGACCAGGCCCTGACCCGGACCGCCCGCGACCTGACCCGCAACAATGTCGCCCTGACCCAGGCCATGCACGAGGCCAAGGCCGCCAACCGCGCCAAGAGCGAGCTCTTGGCTGTGGCCAGCCATGAAATCCGCACGCCGCTGAACGCCATCCTGGGCTTTGCCCGCTCGCTGCGGGGCGAGGCGCTGACTCCGCGCCAGGCCGAGTTGGCCGCCGGGGTGGTCGAGGGCGGCGAGCAGCTGAACCGCCTGCTGGACGGGATCCTCGATCTGGCCCGCGCCGACCCGCTGCGCGCCAAGCTGGACATCGTGCCGGTCGACCTGCGGACCCTGGCCCGCTCCGTGGTCCGGGTCTGGAGCAGCCACGCCCGCGCGATCGGCGTGTCGCTGACCCTGGAGGACGCCGACCCGACCCTGTCGTTCCTGGTGGTGGCCGATCTGGTTCGGGTCGAGCAGACCCTGGTCAATCTGGTCTCCAACGCTCTGGGCGCGGTCTCGGCCGGTGGCAAGGTCACCCTGCGCCTGGCTGGCGTGGTGCAGGGCGACGACCTGCGGGTGCTGGTCGAGGTGGCCGACACCGGCCCGCCGATCCCCGCCGACGAGCGGCTCAAGGTCTTCGAGGCCTGGGACCAGACCGAGCGTGGCCGGCTGCAAGGCGGCACCGGCATGGGCCTGAAGATCAGCGCCCAGAACCTGGCCCTGATGGGCGGCGAGATCGCCGTCGACCCGCCGGCCGCGACCCTGGGCGGGCAGGGCGGGGCGGTGTTCTGGTTCGCCTTCGCCGCGCCGATCCATCGTCCGACGTCCGCGCCGCCGGTGCGCGAGAAGGGCCAGCCTGGCGAGATCCGGGTCCTGGCGGCCGAGGACAACGCCGCCAACCGTCGGGTGCTAGCGCTGGCGCTGGAGAGCGCGCCAGTGTCGCTGACCTTCGCCGAGGACGGGGCCCTGGCCCTGGACCTGTGGCGGACGGGCGCCTTCGACCTGATCCTGATGGACGTCAACATGCCGGTGCTGGGCGGGCGCGACGCCGTGCGCGAGATCCGCCGCGCCGAGCCAGCCGGGACCCGCATCCCGATCTGGATGCTGACCGCCAACGTCTTCCCCGAGGACGTCGCCCGCTATCGCGAGGACGGGGCCGACGGGGTGCTGCGCAAGCCGCTGGATGTCGCCGCCCTCTACGCCCTGCTGGCCGAGGTGGCCCAGGCGCGCTTCGCCGAGACCTGAACGACGGCTTGCGTCAATTGTACGATAAATGATAGTCGCTCCGCAGCGGCGCGCCTAGATGCGCCCGCGACGGAGGAAACATGTCGAACGTTCGGACCTCGCTGATCGCGCTCTCACTGGCTGCGCTCCTGGCCGCGCCGGTCCAGGCCGCGCCGAAAACGTATCTCGGCGTCGACATCTCCTACGCCAACGAGATGGAGGACTGCGGGGCGGTCTATCGCTCGGGCGGCAAGACGGTCGAGCCCTACGCTTTCTTCAAGTCGGCGGGCGCCAACGTGGCGCGGATCCGGATCTGGAACGATCCCGACTGGACGCCCTATTCGAACCTGAAGGACGTCAAGCGCAGCATCGCCAAGGCCCGCAAGGCCGGGCTGCAGGTGCTGTTGGACTTCCACTATTCCGACGACTGGGCCGACGGCGACAAGCAGATCGCGCCCAAGGCCTGGGCCAAGCTGTCGACGCCGGACCAGGCCAAGGCGCTATACGCCTTCACCCACGACACCCTCGCCGAGTTGGATCGCGAGGGGCTGATGCCCGACCTCGTCCAGGTGGGCAACGAGACCAATGGCGAGATCGCCTCCAGCCTGGCCAAGGCGAAAGAGCCGATCGACTGGACCCGCAACGCCCTGCTGTTCAACGCCGGGATCAAGGCCGTGCGCGACGCCGGCGCGGCCGCGAAGATCAAGCCGCGCGTGATGCTGCACATCGCCCAGCCCGAAAACGTCGAGCCCTGGTTCGCGGCGGCGGAAAAGGCCGGGGTCACCGACTTCGACCTGATCGGGATCAGCTACTACAGCAAGTGGTCCAAGCGCTCGATGGCGCAGCTGGGCGAGACGATCAACCGCCTGCGGCATCTCTATTCGGCCGACGTTCTGGTGGTCGAGACGGCCTATCCGTTCACCAATGACGGCGCCGACGCTTCGCCCAACCTCTTGGGAGCCGACTCCCTGATCGCCGGCTATCCGGCCACCCCGGCGGGGCAGAAAAAGTACCTCACCGACCTGACCCAGCTGGTCTATGCCAACGGCGGAGTGGGGGTCGTCTACTGGGAGCCGGCGTGGCTCTCGACCCAGTGCAAGACCCGCTGGGGTGTGGGCTCCAACTGGGAGAACGCGGCGCTGTTCGACTTCAAGGGCCAGGCGCTGGAAGGCGTCCAGTGGCTGACCGCGCCCTATGTCATGCCTGTGGACGTGACCTTCCGCGTCGTCGCCCACGGCGAGGCCGCGCGGTTCATCGACGGCGACTTCCTGGGCGGCGTCGGGCCGCGTCCCATGACGCTGGAGAACGGCGCCTGGACCTATCGCACCCGCCTGATGCCCGGAACCTCGGTGACCGCCGCCACGGCGACCGATGCGGCCGCCGTCGGCGATGCCCCGGCCAAGGCCGCGACTGTGGGCAAGAACGCCAGCGTCATCCCGCTGGAGTGACAGCGCTTGCCTTGTGCGATTGATATGATAAATGAGGTTTGTGACGCTCGTGGGAGCGTCTGACGCTGAGGACGCGTCGCAGCCCAAGGCAGCCGCGCCATAAAAACGAAGCGCGGCGCTGTTTCATCAGGGGGAAACACATGACTCGCCATGCCATTCTGCTCGCCGCTGTCAGCGGCATCGCGCTGACCTTTGCTGTCGGCGCCCAGGCCCAGACCACCGAAACCTCGCAGGTCGAAGAAGTCGTCGTCACCGGCGTGCGCAAGAGCCTGCGCGACGCCCTGGCCGTGAAGCAGGGCTCTGACAAGGTCGTCGAAGCCATCTCGGCCAAGGACATCGGCGTCCTGCCCGACGTCACCATCGCCGAGTCCATCGCCCGCCTGCCGGGCGTCAACGCCACCCGCGACCGGGGCAATGACAGCCAGGCCGTCGTGCGCGGCCTGGGCGCGCGCCTGGTGCTGGGCACGATCAACAACCGCGAAGTCGCCTCGTCCGAGCCCGACCGCAATGTGCGCTGGGAGATCTATCCGTCGGAAGTCGTCTCCGGCGTCCAGGTCTACAAGTCGCAGTCGGCCGACCTGATCGCCGGCGGCGTCGCGGCCACCATCAACATCGACACCATCGCACCGCTGGACTATCGCGGCCCGGCCTTCGTGCTGCGCGCCGGCCCGGTGTTCTACGACGGCGGCAAGGACATCCCGAACTACAAGACCACCGGCTATCGCGGCTCGGGCTCGTGGGTCCACAAGGTCAATGACGACCTGGCCGTAGTCCTGGGCGTCACCGCCCAGCGCCAGAAGAACGGCTATGGCTCGTTCACGGGCTGGGGCTACAACGACAGCAACGCCCGCCCGCCGGCCGGCGCCAGCGACTATTCCAGCGACCTGAACCGCGACGGCAAGGTCGACTACACGCCCTGGGGCGCGCAGATGTCGGCCAGCCGCATCGACCAGAAGCGCACCGGCATCTCCGGCGGCCTGCAGTTCAAGCCGACCGACAAGTTCGAGCTGAAGGCCGACGCCCTCTATTCGAAGATCAAGATCACCGAGGTCCAGGACCAGACTGTCTGGGGCGCCAACAACTGGGGCAACTGGAACACCGGCACCGGCAACATCGGCTGGAACGACGGCGTCTATAACGCCCCCGGCGCTTCCTACACCCTGATCAACAACGCCGTGGTGACCGCCCGCCTGCCGTTCAGCTCGGTGCAGACCGTGCTGGCCAAGTACAGCGAGGACAAGGACCTGTTCGCCGGCGGCCTGAACGGCAAGTGGACCGGCGACCAGTGGACCGTCACCGCCGACGCCTCGTACTCCAAGGCCAAGCGGACCAACACCTGGAAGGCCGTGCGCTTCGAGGCCTGGCCGGACTGGACCAGCTTCGACTGGCGCGCCGGCGTGACGCCGACCATCACCACCAGCCAGGAGAGCATCAAGCTCAGCCAGACCGCCGACCTGGCCGGCTCGCACGACGGCCCCGAGCGCCTGAACGATGAGCTGAAGGCGGCCGCCCTGGACTTCGCCCGCGACTTCGGCGGCGAGAGCGTCTTCAAGAGCGTGCAGTTCGGCGTTCGCGCTTCGGACCGCACCAAGGACCACACCCGCTTCACCTTCGCCCCGTCGGCCACCGGCGCGACGATCCCGACCAGCCTGCTGCAAGCGTACACGCTCAGCGACGGGGCCAATGTCCCGGCCCTGCTGACCGGCGACATCGACAAGATCGCGGCGGTCGCCTACGGGGCCAACGCCTTCGCCGTCTCCAAGGCGACCGAAGACCTGGCCTCGCGCTGGGCCGTGAACGAGAAGGTCTATGAAGGCTTCGCCAAGCTGAACTTCGCCGGCGACGGCGTGGGCGGCTCGTGGGTCACCGGCAATGTCGGCGCCCGCCTGGTCCACACCAAGACCAGCAGCGACGGCCAGCAGCAGGACACCGCCAGCGCCTTCAAGGCCGTGACGGTCGACAACGAATATACCGACTTCCTGCCCTCGGCGAACGCCAAGCTGGACTTCGGCGACGGCAAGCTGCTGCGCCTGGGCGTGGCCAAGGTCATCGCTCGTCCGCCGCTGGACGAGCTGCGCGCCAGCCGCACCCTGGCCAACTGGGCGCCGTGGACCGGCAGCGCGGGCAATCCCAAGCTGAAGCCGTTCGAGGCCATCCAGTTCGACGCCTCGGCCGAATACTACTTCCGTCCGGAAGCCCTGGTGGCGATCTCGTACTACTACAAGGCCGTCGACAGCTATATCGGCTGGAAGCAGACTCCGGCCACGTTCGGCGGCCAGACCTACACGGTCGCCAGCCCAGCCAATGGCGGCAGCGGTCACATCCAGGGCGCGGAGCTGACCTTCCAGACGCCGTTCTTCTTCCTGCCGGGTCCGCTCAGCAAGTTCGGCATCTATTCGAACTACGCCTATGTGGAATCGAACCTGAAGGAGTTCTCGCCGGTCAATAATCCGCTGCGGATGACCGGCCTGGCCAAGAACACCGCGACGGTGGACCTGTGGTACTCCAATGCCGGCTTCGAGGCCCGTCTGGGCTGGAAGTACCACTCGCCGATGACTGTCATCTACGGCTGGAACGGTTCGGACCTGCAGACCCTGGCGACCGAGAAGACCCTCGACTTCAGCTCGTCGTACCAGGTCAACGAACGCATCGGCGTCCGCTTCCAGGTCAACAACCTGACCAACCAGGAACTGCGGATGTACCGCGACAACGATCCCAACCGGATCGGCCGTTACGACAGCTATGGCCGTCGTTTCCTCGTCGACGTGACGCTGAAGTTCTAGTCCGACTACCCTCAAACTCTGCGCTGGGAGGAAGCCTGAAGCTTCCTCCCTCTTTTTCGTGAGAGGTCCTCGATGGTCCAGATCAATCGACGCCAGGCGCTGGCGGTTACGGCGGGCGCGGCGCTGCTGGCCAAGGCCGCGGCGGCGAGCGCCCAGGTCGCGCCGGTCGCCGCTGTGGACCTGGGCCCGCGTGAGCGGACGTCGCTGGACTTCGACTGGCGCTTCGCCTTGGGCCATGCGTCCGATCCCACCAAGGACTTCGGCTTCGGCGCCAACCAGCGCACCTTCGCCAAGGCTGGCGCCAGCGCGCCCGGCTGGTGGGTCGCCGCCGCTGCACAGAAGGACTTCGACGACAGCGCCTGGAAGCCGGTGACCCTGCCGCACGACTGGGCCGTCGAACTGCCGTTCGCCAACAACCTCGACTACAAACCCTCGGGCAAGCCGGACGACGAGGATCTGCGCGCCGCCCACGGCTACAAGGCGCTGGGCCGCGAGTTCCCGGAGACCAGCGTCGGCTGGTACCGCAAGACCTTCACCCTGCCGGCCAGCGACGCCGGCAAGCGGCTGTCGATCGAGTTCGACGGCGCCTTCCGCGACGCCCTGGTCATCGTCAACGGCTACATCCTCGAGCGCGAGGACAGCGGCTATTCGCCGTTCCGCGTCGACATTACCGACATCGCTAATATCGGCGGCGACAACCAGCTGACCGTCCGCGTCGACGCCAGCCTGGGCGAGGGCTGGTTCTACGAAGGGGCGGGGCTCTATCGCCACGTCTGGCTGGTCAAGACCGCGCCGGTGCACGTGCCCCAGTGGGGCGTCTTCGTCCGCGCCAAGGTCGACGGCACGCTGCAGATCGATACCGACCTGGTCAATGAGGGCGACGCCACCCAGGCCTTCGAGGTCAGCCACGCGGTGCTGGACGCTGCCGGCAAGGCGGTGCTGGCCGTGGCCCCCGCCGCCGACCGCATCCCAGCCTGGGAGCGCCAGAGCCTGTCGCAGACGGTGACCCTGGCCAATCCGGTGTTGTGGT
Organism: Caulobacter sp. GW821-FHT12D05; assembly: GCF_058807295.1. Classification (NCBI taxonomy): domain Bacteria; kingdom Pseudomonadati; phylum Pseudomonadota; class Alphaproteobacteria; order Caulobacterales; family Caulobacteraceae; genus Caulobacter; species Caulobacter sp. GW821-FHT12D05. Next base: position 633,155 of record NZ_JBXAQO010000002.1, on the reverse strand, counting down.
CGCTGGAGGTCCCGCACCTCTACACCCTGGTCACCGAGACCAAGGTCGGCGGCGCCGTGGTCGACCGCTTCGTCACCCGCTTCGGCGTCCGTTCGGTGCGTTTCGACGGCCAGCAGGGCTTCTTCCTCAACGACAAGCCGGTGAAGCTGAAGGGCGCCTGCAACCACCAGGACCATGCCGGCGTCGGCGCGGCGATCCCGGACGCCTTGCAGGTCTGGCGGCTTGAGCAGCTGAAGTCGATGGGCTGCAACGCCTATCGCGCCTCGCACAATCCGCCGACGGTCGAGCTGCTGGACGCCTGTGACCGCCTGGGCGTTCTCGTGATCGACGAGACCCGCCGGATGTCCAGCGATCCCACCTCCATGGACGAGCTGGAGCGCCTGGTGCGCCGCGACCGCAACCACCCGTCGGTGATCCTGTGGTCGATCGGCAATGAGGAGCCGCAGCAGGGCACGGCGCGCGGGATCAAGGTCGCCAAGACCATGAAGCGCCTGGTCAACCGCCTGGACCCCTCGCGCCTGGTCACAGCAGCAATGGACAACGGCTTCGGTGAGGGCATCAGCACGGTCATCGACGTGCAGGGTTTCAACTATCGCCACGAGAAGATGGACGCCTTCCACGAGCGTTTCCCGGCCGTGCCGATCATCGGCAGCGAGAGCGCCAGCGTGGTGACGACGCGCGGCGAGTACGTCCGCGACGAGGCCAAGAGCTATGTGCCGGCCTACGACACCGACCACCCCTGGTGGGCGACGACGGCCGAGAAGTGGTGGAGCCACGCGGCCGAGCGACCGTGGATGGCGGGCGGCTTCATCTGGACCGGCTTCGACTATCGCGGCGAGCCGACGCCGTTCAACCGCTGGCCCAGCATCAGCTCGCACTTCGGCGCCTTCGACACCTGCGGCTTCCCGAAGGACAATTACTTCTACTACCGCGCCTGGTGGCGGTCCGAGCCTCTGCTGCACCTGCTGCCGCACTGGAACTGGGAAGGCCGCGAGGGCCAGCCGGTGGCGGTCTGGGCGCACAGCAATTGCGACAAGGTCGAGCTCTTTTTGAACGGCAAGAGCCAGGGCGTGCGTGACGTGAAGGCCAACCACCACGTCGAGTGGTCCGTGCCCTATGCGCCGGGCGTGCTCGAGGCGCACGGCTACAAGAACGGCAAGGTCATCCTGCGCGCCCGTCGCGAGACGGCCGGCGCCCCCGCCGCCCTGCGCTTGACCGCAGACCGCACGAAGCTGAAGGCCGACGGCCAGGACGTGGCGATCCTCAAGCTCGAGGTGCTGGACGCCAAGGGCCGCATCGCACCACGCGCCGACACGCTGGTCCGCTTCGAGCTCACGGGCGCGGCGGACGTGATCGGCGTGGGCAACGGCAATCCGACCAGCCACGAGCCCGACGTCGCCAATCAGCGCAAAGCCTTCAACGGCCTGGCCCAGGCGATCGTCCGGACCCGGCGGAATCAGTCGGGGCGGGTCAGGGTGGTCGCGGTCGCCGACGGCCTGAAGAGCGCCAGCGTCGATCTCGACCTCGGCTGACGCGCCGCAACCAAACTCGAAAATCCATGCACGCATGAGAGGCGGCGGCTAGCGCGATGCTGGCCGCCGCCATGCATTCGTATGCGTGGACACCGGTTTCCACCGCGAAATGTAACGCAACTTTGGCGCGATAGGCGGAATAAAGCGCCTTCGCGGCAGTGCAGCGAGCGGCCAAAAACACCGGTCATTTGTAGTAGAAATACGACCAAAATGGCCTTGAAAAATAATTGCTAGCGCTGTCAATTGGCCATTGCGGCGGTCAAAGACCGATGTTACCGCTAACTAGTCTCTCGTGCATGGGTTGTTCACCCGGAGCGGGAACGGGAAGAGCGACCGGGAAATGCTTCCGGTTCGTAACAATAAACATCGCCCCACAGAGGGCTTTTATTAGGGGGAACGGCTATGAAGCGGCTTCGTCGCTTGCACGCGTCTGCCTCTTGCGTCGCCATCATGGCGGCCATGTTCGCCAGCTCCGCGCTGGCTCAGCAGACCCAAGATAACGCCGTCGACGAGATCGTCGTCACCGGCATCCGCGCTTCACTCGAACGGTCGATCGAGATCAAGCGCAACAACAGCGGCGTGGTCGACGCCATCTCCGCCGAAGACATGGGCAAGTTCCCAGACACCAACCTCGCCGAGTCGCTCCAGCGGATCACCGGCGTGTCGATCGACCGGACCAACGGCGAAGGCTCCCAGGTCACGGTCCGCGGCTTTGGTCCCAGCTTCAACCTGGTGACCCTGAACGGCCGGACCATGCCCACCGCGCGGGTCGCCACGGTCGGTGGCGACCAGTCCGCGGACGGCGCGTCGGGCACCAGCCGCTCGTTCGACTTCTCCAACCTCGCCTCGGAAGGCGTGTCCACGCTGGAGGTCTACAAGACCGGTCGCGCGGCCATCCCGACCGGCGGCATCGGCGCCACGATCAACGTCAAGACCCGCCGCCCGCTGGACGGCAAGCCGGGCTTCAACGGCAGCATCGGGGTCAAGGGCGTCTACGACACCAGCATGGACAAGAAGGTCGACGACTTCGGCCACAAGTACACGCCGGAAGCCTCGGGCCTTATCAACTGGGTCGACGACAGCGAGAAGTTCGGCGTCACCCTGTTCGGCAGCTACCAGAAGCGCGACTACACCTCACGCTCGGCCACGGTGAACGACTGGAACATCAAGTCTTACGCCGACTTCATCAATCCGGACAACGGCTTCGTCCGTCCGGGCGGCGCCACCCAGATCACCAATGCGCCGTCGAGCGGGAGCACTTGGGTCGCGATCCCCAACGACAGCCGCTACCACTTCGCGCAAGGCGAACGTGAACGCGTCAATGGCCAGCTGACGGTCCAGTTCCGTCCGATCGAGACCATGACGATCACGGCCGACGCCCTGTACGCCAACGACAAGACGTTCGAGCGCCGCAACGACAGCACCAACTGGTTCAACCGTCCGTTCGACAAGGTCACCTTCGACAAGAACCCGACGGTGGCCACCGCTGTCCTGCTGTCGGAAAACCTCAGCGGCACCAAGGATACGGGCTTCGAGCAGCAGTACCGCGGCAACGAGGACTCGCTGAAGTCGTTCGGCCTGAACGGGACCTGGGACGTCTCGGACCGCTTCCACGTCAGCGTGGACGGCCACATCTCAAAGGCCGACTCCAAGCCGAACACGCCGAACGGCGCCAGCTCGACGGCGGTCTCGATCGCCGCGCCGATCCTGACGACCCAGACCGGCAACTACGAGGGCGACGTCCCGATCCAGAGCATCACGATCAACGATGCTCTGCGCGGCAACGGCAACGGCCAACTGGACGTCGGCGACTTGGCCAGCCAGGTCGCCCGCACCTGGGCGCAGCGCCAGCAGCAGAAGGTCAAGGAAATCCGGGCCGACTTCCGCTGGGACCTGGACGACAACGGCAGCCGTGTCGAGTTCGGGGGTAACTACCGCGACTCCAACATGCTGCAGACCAGCAAGTCGACCCAGCAGGACCTGGGCAGCTGGGGCATGTCCAGCCCGCGCGACGTCTCGCAATACGCCGGCAGCCTGGTGAAGGCGTTCTGCCTGGCCTGCCAGTACGACGACTTCAATCTGAACCAGTCGGGCGCTGGCCTGGTGTCGTTCCGCGCCAACGCCATTGACCTCTACAACGCCCTGTCGCCGGTCTATGCGGCCAAGGGCAATGCGGTCGGCGTCACGGGCCAGGAAAACAACCGCATCCAGGAAAAGATCGCCTCGGTCTATGGCCAGCTGGTCTGGAAGTCGGAGCTCCTGAATCTCCCGACTGAACTGGTCGCCGGCCTGCGCTACGAGACCACCAAGACCGACGCAGTCTCGCTGGTCCTGGTGCCCAGCGCCATCATCTGGACGGCGGACAACGACTTCACCCTGAAAACCAACGGCGTCTATCAACCGCTGACGGGCAAGGGGAAGTACAACAACCTGCTGCCGTCGATGGACTTCAAGGTCGAGCTGCGGGACGACCTGACGGGCCGCTTCTCGTTCAGCCGCACCATCGCGCGTCCGGACTATAACAACCTGTTCGCCGCCCAGAGCGTCGGCACGCCGAACCGTCCGGTCGCCAACGGAGCCATCCCGCTGGGCGCCATCGGCAACACGGACCTGGATCCGCTGATCTCCGACAACGTCGATGTGTCGCTGGAGTGGTACTACAAGCCCAGCAGCTACATCTCGATTGGCTTCTTCGATAAGCGGGTGAGCAACTTCGTTGGCACCGGCACGAAGATGTCGAGCATGTTCGGCCTGCGTGACCCCAGCTCCGGCGCGCCGGGCACCCTGTCGGGCAACGCCAAGACCGCTCTGGCGGCCATCGGCGCGGGCGTCGGCGACGTGAACCTGTTCACGATGGCGGCCCTGATCCAGACGACCGGCTCGGTGGCGGCGGCCACGGCCCAGTTCCAGGCCAACCGCCTTCCCAGCGGCGACCTGAACCAGGCCTTCGTGGACCAGATCCTGGCGGCCACGGACATCTCGCCCTCGGCGACCGATCCGCTGTTCAACTTCCAGGTCTCGCAGCCGATCAACAAGACGGGCAACATCCACGGCTTCGAAATCGCGGGTCAGCACTTCTTCGGCGACACGGGCTTCGGCATCGCGGCGGCCTATACGCTGGTGCGCGGCGACGTCGGCTTCAACAACGCCGCCGACCCGGGCCAGGATCAGTTCGCCCTGCTGGGTCTGTCGGACACGGCCAACGGCACTCTGATCTACGAGAAGTACGGGTTCTCGGCCCGTGTGGCCTACAACTGGCGGGACAAGTTCCTGCAAGCCACCAATCGCGGCGGCTCGCGCAACCCCGTCAACGTCGCGCCGTTCGGCCAGCTGGACATCAACGTCAGCTACGACGTCACCTCCAAGCTGTCGCTCTCCTTCGAAGGCATCAACCTGACCAAGGAGCACCTGCGCACCTATGCGCGTGACGAGAAGCAGGTCTGGTTCGCTCAAGAGCTGGACCGGCGCTTCCTCCTCGGCGCCCGCTACCGCTTCTAGGACCGGAAGTCTCGCAGTGAGGGCAGGGACCGTCGCGCTTGCGGCGGTCCCTTTCTTCCTTTGAAGTACGCGCCTTAGGGGCGTGAGTAGGCCGATATGAACCGAGTGCTTCTGAACAATGTCGACCACGCCGACCTGCGCGTGATCGCCGGTCATGGCGTCGCCTTTGGCGATGCGTTGAACCAGGTGCTGGTGCTGCCCACCGAGTTCGAGGCGGTGCAACGCGAATACCCCATCCTGATCCGCAAGGACGCCGCCGGCGCCTGGCAGGCCGTGGCCTTGCTGGGCCTGGACCGCGACGAGAACCTGTTCCTGGACGAGACCGGCTGGAATGCTCGCTATGTCCCCGCCGTGCAGCGGCGCGGCCCGTTCTCGATCGCCCTGCAACGCGACGAGCCGGGCGCCGAGGCCCGACCGATGATCCATGTCGACCTGGACCATCCGCGCGTCAGCCGCGACGCGGGCGAGCGCCTGTTCCTGCCGGCGGGCGGCAACGCGCCGTATTTGCAAGGGATCAACCAGGCCCTGGGCCAGATCCATGATGGCCTGGAGATCGCCGGGCCGATGTTCGCCTTCTTCGACGACCTGGGCCTGATCGAGCCGATCGACATCGAGATCAAGCTGGACGACCAGACCAGCTACGACCTGCCCGACGTCTTCACCTTGGCGCCGGATCGCCTGGCGGCCGTGACGGGCGAGGACCTCGAGAGGCTGCACCAGTCGGGCCTGCTGCGCGCGGCGCACTGGATCATCTCGTCGATGGGCAACATCGAGGAACTGATCGCCCGCAAGACCCGCAAGCAAGCGTCCTTGGCATGACCGCGATCACCGCTCGTCGGACGCTGGAGACCATGGTGGCGACGCCCGCCGAGATCCCGTTCGAGGCGGTGCTGGCCGGCCAGACGCCGATGCTGTTCAAGGGCCTGGCCCGCGACTGGCCGCTGGTCCAGGCGGGTCTCCAGTCCGGCCAGGCGGCCCGCGACTACATCCGCGCCCATGACCGCGGCGGCCGGGTGGTGGGCTACACCGGTGACCCGGCCATAGGCGGCCGCTTCTTCTACGACGACAGCCGCACGGCCATGAACTTCAAGGCCGAACGCGCGCCGCTGGAGACCTTCCTTCAGCGTCTGGAGGAGGTCGAAGGCCGCAACGACGCGCCGGCGGTCTATGTGGGCTCGGCCGACTTGGACGCCTATTTCCCGGACCTGAAGGCCGCCAACGACCTGGGCCTGGGGGCCGAGGTGTTCGGGCCCGAGCCGCCGATGGCCGGCATCTGGATCGGCAACCGCACGACGGCCGCCGCCCACTACGACATGTCCAACAACATTGCCGTCTGCGCCGTGGGCCGGCGGCGCTTCACCCTGTTCCCGCCGGACCAGGTGGCCAACCTCTATCCCGGCCCGCTGGAGCCGACGCCCGGCGGCCAGGTGGTCAGCCTGGTCGACTTCCAGAACCCCGACTTCGACGCGCATCCCGGTTTCCGCGAGGCTCAGGGTTCGGCCCAGGTGGCCGAGATGGAGCCCGGCGACGTCCTGGTCTACCCAGCCCTGTGGTGGCATCAGGTCGAGGCGCTGGAGCCGTTCAACGTGCTGGTGAACTACTGGTGGAACAGCGCGCCGGCCCATCTGGACACGCCGATGACCACGCTGCTGCACGGCTTGCTCAGCCTGCGCGACCGGCCCGATTTCGAGAAGCAGGGCTGGAAGGCGCTGTTCGACTACTACGTGTTCGGCCCCGCCGACCGCGCCGGGGCGCCGCTGCCCGAAGCGGCGCGCGGTCCGCTGGGACCGATGGACCAGACGAAGGCCAGGCGGCTGCGGGCGTATCTGCTCGACCGCCTGAACAGATAAGATCAGGGGGAGGGGACGCCATGACCCAGCAGACGATCCGCAAGGTGGTGATCGCGGGCGGCGGCACCGCCGGCTGGATGGCCGCCGCGGCCCTGAGCCGGCAGCTGGGCCCGTTGCTGGAGATCACCCTGGTCGAGTCCGAGGACATCGGCACGGTCGGGGTGGGGGAATCGACCATCCCCACGGCGCGGACCTTCAACGCCCTGCTCGGCATCGACGAGCCGGCGTTCATGCGCGCCACCCAGGCGACCTTCAAGCTGGGCATCTCGTTCGAGCACTGGGGTGAGATCGGCGACCGCTACATCCACTCGTTCGGCCAGGTCGGCAAATCCACCTGGATGGGCGGCTTCCATCACTTCTGGCTGCAGGCGCGCGAGCAGGGCTTCGGCGGCGAGCTGGGCGACTACTGCCTGGAGCTGAAGGCGGCCGAACAGAACCGGTTCTATACCGGCGAGCAGAGCCCGCTGAACTACGCCTACCACCTGGACGCCGGCCTCTACGGCCGCTTCCTGCGCGGCATGGCCGAGGGCGATGGCGTGCGCCGTGTCGAGGGCAAGATCGCCAGCGTCCGCCAGCGCGGTGAGGACGGCTATGTCGAGGCCCTGGTCATGGAGAACGGCGACCTCGTCGAGGGCGACCTGTTCATCGACTGCACCGGCTTCCGGGGCCTGCTGATCGAACAGACCCTGAAGGCTGGATTCGAGGATTGGGGCCATTGGCTGCCAACCAACAGCGCCCTGGCCGTCCAGACCCGCTCGACCGAGCCGGCCGTGCCCTATACCCGCGCCATCGCCCACAAGGCCGGCTGGCGCTGGAAGATCCCGTTGCAGCACCGGGTCGGCAACGGCCTGGTCTACTGCAGCGACTACATGTCTGACGACGAAGCGCGCGACATGCTGACCCGCGAGATCGAGGGCGAGACCCTGATCGAGCCGCGTCTGATCCGCTACCGCACCGGCCGTCGCCGCAAGACCTGGGACAAGAACGTCGTCGCCCTGGGCCTGGCCAGCGGCTTCGTCGAGCCGCTGGAGTCGACCTCGATCCACCTGATCATGGTCGGCATGACGCGGCTGATGAAGCTGTTCCCATTCGGCGGGATCAGCCAGGCCGCCATCGACTTCTACAATCGCCAGGCCGACGAGGAGCTGGAGAAGATCCGCGACTTCATCATCCTGCACTACAAGGCCACCGAGCGGATCGACAGCCCGTTCTGGGACCGTGTGCGGACGATGGGCATCCCCGACAGCCTGGCCCACCGGATCGCGCTGTTCCGCGAGAGCGCCCAAGTCTACCAGGCGCCGGGAGAGCTGTTCCAGACCGACTCCTGGCTGCAGGTGCTGCTGGGTCAGCGCGTCCAGCCGCAGACCTATCACCACATGGGCCGGCTGATGCCGCCGCAGCAGCTGAAGGCCGCGCTGGAGGACCTGAAGCGCAACATCGCCGGGACGGTGACGCGCCTGCCGCAGCACCAGGCCTTCCTGGACAGCTACTGCGCCGAGCCGGTGAGCAAGAGCGCTTAAGGCGCGATCGGCGCGAACAGCTTCTGCAGCGTGGCGCCGATCCGGGCCGTGGCCGGGTCGGTGTCGGAGAGGCCCATGCCCTGCAGTTGCCAGCCCAGGCGAGCGCCGACGTCCAGCAGCGGGCGGCTGGTGATCTGGGCCTGGGCCAGGGTCTCGACGGCCTGCGCGTAGCGGGCGGCGTTGAGGTTATCCAGCGCCCAGGCGCGGGCGGCCTTGCCGGTGTCGCGGCGCAGGGCCTCGTCGGCGACCAGGCGCTCCAGGACGTCGCGCAGCTCTTCGATCACGATCTCGCCGTCGATCTTGAACACCAGGTCGTCGGGCAGCTCGCCATAGAAGCCGGCGCTGGCCACCACGGTCGGGCGGCCGCTGAGCATGCCTTCGCAAGCCGAGCCCGAGGCCCCTTCCAGCACCGGCTTGCGCAGGGCGACCATGATGTCGGCCTCGTCCAGGCGGCGGTCCAGGGTCTGGTCGTCGACGGCGCCGTCGATGACCAGGTTCGCAAAGCCGACCTCGGCGGCGACGGTTTCCAGCTTGGCGCGCTCGTCGTCCGAGATCGGACCGACCAGGCGATAGACGCAGGCCTTCAGGGCGTCGGAGCCGCCGATAGCGCGGATCACGTCGGCCACCCGCTTGTTGGGGTTCATTACCCCGACCGTGGTGAGCGTCAGCTGGCTCTTGGCCTTGGGCGGACCCGGCGGCGTCGCGCGATCGGGGCAGCACAGCGGGGTCACATCGACCGGACCGGTGACCACGGCCTCCAGCTTCGGCGCGTAGAAGCGCGCGTGGGCCAGGGCGGCTTGGCAGCGGCCAGCCAGCCACTCGGTCATCGGCAGGTGCTGGGCGATCTCGCCCATGTCCAGCATCTGGCCCGAGCGCACGGCCACGGCGTGGGGCAGGGCCGCCTCGCCATAGGTCGCGACGATCTCGGCGTCGTGTCGGCGATAGTCCAGGCCGTTGTAGTGCAGCCAGCCCGAGAACAGGTTGTAGATGTAGAAGTCGTGGAAGATCCCCAGGCACGGCGCGGCGTCCAGGATCGCGAACACGCCGGCGTGGAAGGGATAGTTGTCGCCGATATTGACGATGACGACGTCGAACTCGGTCCGCAGGCGCGCCAGGTCGTAGCGGCGCCAGTGATGGACGGGCAGGGCGGTCGGATGCAGCGGCTCGTCGCCGACCTCATCCTCGCAGCGCAGGATCTCGACCTGGTGGCCCCGCGCGGCCAGGGCCTTGGCGACCTCGGCGCTGACCCGGCCGATCGACGAGCGCAGGACGAAGGGCGTCACCCAGCAGATCTTCATCGCGGTGATCCTAGCGCTTGAGCAGGCGCTTTTCAGCGTCGCCGCCGGCGCGCACGAAGGCGATGTTGGCCGAGACCACCTTGGCGGCGGCCTTGGCGTTGGTCGGCTCGGCCGCGCTGGTCGCCTCGTCGATGATGTAGGCCTTGAAGCCGGCGTCGGCGAAGGCCTTGAACCACTGGGCGGGGGTCTGGCCCACGCGCTTGAGGTGCTCGGGGCCGAACTCGGCGACGATGGCCAGGTCGGGGTTCTTGGCGATTACGCCCTGCATGCCGGCCAGTACGTCCAGCTCGGCGCCCTCGACGTCGATCTTGACCACATCCATGCGCTTGGCCGGGGCGATGTCGTCCAGGCGGACCACCTCGACCTGGATCTCGCGCGAGCCTTCGGTCTCGGGCAGGGCGTACAGCGAGCTGTGGCCGATGATGTCGCTGACGTGGAAGGTCAGCTGCCCGGCCTTCTCGCCGACGGCCTGGTCACGCACCTCGACCCAGGACAGGCCGTTGAGATACTTCATCTTTTCGAGGTTCGAACGCGGAACCGCCTCGGGCTCGAAGGCGATGACCTTGCCGCCCGGGCCAGCCGCCGACGCCATCACCAGGGTCAGCAGGCCGATATTGGCGCCGACGTCGGCGACCACCATGCCGGGCTGGACCAGCCGGCGCAGCACGTCGGTGGTGCCGGGCTCAAGGCCCTTGCTGGTGGCGTTGGCCAGCATGGTGACGAAGGTCGGCAGGGCCGTGGGGGCCATGATGTAGCCGTCGCGCATGCGGATCGCGGTCGACTCGGCGTCGTAGTGGATCAGCGGCCGCTGCTTGATCTCCAGCTCGTCGAAGCGCGGACCGAACATGCCGGGAATAGCAGCCAGCTCGCCATAGGCCTGGTCGCCGCGCGCCTGGATGTGCGTCAGCTGCGCCGACATGGTCTGCATGGTCTGGAGGACTGCCTGCAGCATGTCCTGGGTCTGGCCCAGGCGCGCCTGGGCGACGTGCAGCTCGCCGGTCAGATGGTTCAGCTGGCTCTGCGTCGCGCGCAGCTCGTGCTCGACCGTGGCCTGGAGGTAGCGGCGGGCGTAGTTGGCCACGGGCGAGACGACCGGCCCCAGCAAACGGCGGGCGAAGCCGAAGCGCCGACGCGGCGGCGGGCCAGCCGGGCTGGTTTCGGGTGAAGCGGTGTCGTTGACGGGAGCGCGCATGGCGGAGCTCATCGCCAGGTCCAGACGTGCGGGCCTCAAGTCAGTCCTTCCCGGGCGCAGCTTCGCAGCCGTCGCCCGTCCTATGCGCAAAAATCATCGCTGCGGGGCAGCGAGCGGATTCCGGTCTAGACCAGAATCCCGCCGTGCAGGAAGGAATGTTGATCACCGACCAGGTTGATCGAGCTGCCATCGATGAAGTCGAAGGTCATGCTGGTCATATGACCGATCGAGCCCGGGTCGCTCATGACGCGGGAGTCGAACATCACGACCTGCGAACCTTGCATCATGATCGACACGTGGTCGGTATGGGCCACGAAGTAGTCGATGAACTGGTTCACCAGATCCACTGAGGCCTGGCCGACGTGCGTCGAGGTCGTGTGGTTTCCGGAAGCCGGAGGCGTGCCGTTCTGTTCCTCGCCGGACGGATTTTGAGACTCCGATACCGGGGTCGGCTGCGTCTCGTTGGTCTCGTTCGATTGAGTCGGGACCGGCGTGGTCTGGTAGTGGTCGCCGCGCGAGATGATCTCGGCCAGCACGTCCGGAAGCTTGGCGACTTCAATCACCGAGATCTTCTGGGCGGCGGTGTCGCCCACCAGGGCGCGGACCAACTGGACGGCTTCGATGTTGGGAAGCGCGCCGGCGCCCAGCCGCACTTCCAGCGACCAGGTCGCCGCGTTGTGGACCTCTGGCACCGCCAGCGGCGCGGTGTCCATGTCCGCGTGCGCGGGGTCCGCGACGGTCAGCGCCACGTTGGCGGGCGTCGTCAGCTCCGCCGAATGGGGCAGGGTCGACAGCAACGCAACCAGCGACAGGACCGACGAGACGGTCTGGGCAGGCGTGTTGGCGACGGCCGAAACGTGGTTTTCGTTCAGCAGAGCGGCGCCGTTGCCGGACGTCAGGCTGGACGCGGCCGGGCTGCCGAAGTCCAGTTCGGCGGCGGCCGACGCCAGAGCGCCGCGGGCGGCCGGATCCAGGCTGCCGGCGTCGACGGTGAAGTCGGAGGCGAGCAGGGCGGCGGCCAGCACCAGCACCGCCTGGTTGGCGGGCAGCTGGACGGTGTCGTAGGTCGGGGCGTTGGCGGCGGTCACGCCAGCCGCAGCGCCGGACTTGGCGGGGCTGGTGTTGGCGCTCGACGACAAGAGCGCCGGGCGCGAGCTCGGAGCCGAGTTGTTCGCGCCGGTCTCGGCCGCGCGGGCTTCGCCGGTCTTGAAGAAGGCGGTGCCGACCACGGCCACCAGCAGGGCGGCGGGGTGGATCGAAACATTGTCGCCGCTCTGCGAGCGGCGGATCAGCGGGTGACGCGCGACCAGGTTGCGCACCAGCGACGAGAAGTCGAAGCCGCGCGCGATCTCTTCATACGCCGGGCCCGCGATCATGTACTCGCCATCGATGCGCGCGAAGTGGATCACCACCTCGCCGTCGTCGGTGCGGTAGAAGACGAACCACGGCTCGTTCTCGTCGCTGAGGCCACGATCGGTGCCGACGCGGATGCCGGCTTTGATCAGGGCGCCTTCCACGCGATAGAATTCGGCCAGCTCTTGCTGGCTCCAATCGGCGGGAGCGGGCGCATAACGCGGCGAACGCTGGAAGAACGAGAGGACTTGCGCAGCCATATTGGCGGAAGATTCCCACGCGTGAGTAGAGACAGCCGGCACGCGCCGGCGGCGACACGTTAGACGAACTACTCTTCGTTGAACAGGATTTCGTAGGTGATCGGATCGTAGAACCGCATCAGCTCACGCACGAACGTCCGCTCGGGCACTTCCAGCGCCCGGGCCCAGTCGCGGTAACGGTCCGGCGGAATGCGGCCGCGACCCGTCTCGAGCTGCGAAATGAAGGTGTAATAGTCCGCGCCGACCTTGGCCGCCAGCTGACGTTGCGAGAGACCAGCGACTTCGCGCTGCTCTTTGAGCCATCGGCCGCCTTCGCGACGGAGGTCTTGGACCTCCGTGGCGCTGCGACGTTGAGGGTTGCCATACATTATAATAGCCGTCCCGGCGCCCGGGGGCGGAGAGCGCTGTCGCTCGCCTGCCGCGCGCAAAAATACCCTCTCCATATACCCCTTCCATGGTCGCGGTACAAGGAACGCGACATAGGAAAATGCTGTACAGTTAGAAAAATGCTGTACAGCTCGATTTCAGGTATTGTGGACGTATGTCGTTTGCTCTATAGCCTTCGCTGCTCCTATGCGCGCCGTTTGGCCGCAGGGGGTGTGGGATTATCTTTGGGAGACAAGCCAGATGGCTTACAACATCACCCAGCTGACCACGTTCTTCACGAACGCGAACGCTGGCACCGGGCCGACCACGGCTCAGACTTCTCTGCTGCAAAGCATTGCCAACCAAAACGCCACTGGCACGTTCAACGACCCGCAGGCTTTCCAAGCCGCCGTTGACCTGGCTTCGGACACGACCACTGCGGTCAGCGTCGAAACCTACGCCTTCTTCCTCGGCTTCGCGCCGAGCAAGGCTGGTCTGGCCGCTCTGAACGCCGCCTACGTCGGCACGGGCGCTCAAGCTGGTCTGAACGGCGAAAACCGCTTCATCGCTCAGTCGGTGTCGCTGGCGCTGCAAAACCCGACCGCTAAGGCGAGCTTCTCGTCCACCTACGGTTCGCTGTCGATCCTCGACACCGTCAAGACCGCCTACAACATCATCATCGGTACCGCTGCCGCCACCGCGGCCGGCGTGAACCTGGATGCCGCCTACAAGTTCTTCACGGACCAAACGGCTTACTTCACCGCTTTCGTGAAGCAAGTCCTGCCGGGCCTGTCGACCGCTGACCAAGATCTGGCCCTGCGCGCCGCGATCGTTGGCGAAATCATGCACCAAGCCACGTCGTACAACAACGGCGCCGGCATTGGTTCGTACGCCTCGGCCACCAACAACCTGCTGAAGGACCTGGCGGACGACAACACGCTGACGGCTGACAACAACGCCGGCATCGACCTGTTCACCAACTACGGCAGCGGCGGCGCTCCGGGCACGACCTTCAGCCTGACGGCTGCGATCGACAACCTGGTCGGCACCGCGAACAACGACACCTTCGTTGGTCAGCTGAACGCTTCGGTCGACACCGTCGGCCCGCTCGACGCCATCGACGGTGGCGCCGGCACCGACACCCTGAACCTCTCGGACGGCACCGGCAGCGCGCTGGCTACGTCGGCCCTGAGCGTGAAGAACGTCGAAATCCTGAACCTGACCTCGGTCTCGGCTCTGGCCGGCGGTTCGCTGGACACCTCGGCCTGGTCGGGTCTGACCAACGCCAACGTCGTCCTGCAAGACGCTTCGGGCGCTGACCAAACCGTCACCGCCAGCGGCGCTACCGCCATTGCTCTGACGGCTTCGAAGCAAGCCACCTCGGACCTGTTCGTCCAGGGCGGCGGCGCTGTCAGCGTCACCGCCACGGGCGTTGGCGTCGCGGGCAACATCGTTGTCGGCAGCGTCACGGCTCCGACCGGTGCTGTCACCGTGAAGGCGACCGGCGCTGCTTACGACGACGTCGCGAACCGTACCCAAGGCACCATCGCGGTGACCGGCGGCACGACGGTCAACGTCACGCAGTCGGCTGGCATCACGGCCGCTCAATCGACCAACGCCGCCACCGACACCACCAACTTCACGCTGACCCAAGGCGCGATGACGGTGACCGGTACGGCTGCGACCACCACGGTCTCGGTCGCTCAGGACGCCGCTGTCACGGTTGTGGCCGGTAACGTCGCTGGCGACGGTAAGGTCGGTATCGCTACCGGCGCTGTCACGATCACCGACGTCAACGCGGGTAACGCGACGAAGGCGGGCACCATCACCACGGTGAACCTGACCAACGGCACGCAAAGCGTCTCGTCGAACGCCCTGACGAACCTGAACCTGTCGGGCACCAACGCGACCACGGTCGTGCTGAGCACCACCAACACGACGACCTCGAAGACGCTGGCCATCGGTCTGACCGGCGGCACCTCGACCGTTGACGACACCAACGACGTCCTGACGTCGGCCACGGTGACGGCTTCGGGCGCGGCCACGGCCACGCTGTCGGCTGACGCTGTTGTCAACCTGACCCTGGGCGGCTCCAAGGGCCTGACGTTCAACGTCGGTTCGCTGAACGCCCTGAAGACCGTCAACCTGACGGGCGCCGGCGGCGTGACCTCGGACCTGAGCGGTTCGACCACGCTGACCAAGATCGACGCTTCGGCCTCGTCGGGCGCTAACGCCATCACGATCCGTGGCCAAACCACGAAGATCGCGTATGTCGGCGGCACCGGCGCTGACAGCGTCACCCTGACGGGTACGCTGGACGCCAACGCTTCGATCCAGCTGGGCGCCGGCAACGACCGCCTGCTGTCGAACGCCGCCGTTATCGGCGCTTCGACCACGGCTGTGGTCGACGGCGGCGACGGCGTCGACGCTATCTCGTCGGCTCTGATCTCGGCTGTGAACGCCTCGGTCTTCAAGAACTTTGAAGTCCTGAACCTGCAAAGCACGGGCGGCGACATCGTCGACGTCTCGCTGCTGACCGGTTCGACGATCGCCAGCCTGGAGCTGAACGGCGGTACGGGTGCGGCTTCGTACTCGAACGTCACGACCGCTCAGTCGCTGGCCATCACCGGCACCAGCGGCGCTGGTAGCGCTGCCACGGTCGTCTTCACGGGCGTTGGTGGCACCTCGGACGCTTACTCGATCAACTTCAACGCCGCTGTGACCGGTACGGCTACCTCGCCGACCGCCGTCAACGCGCGCGCTGTGACGATCGAAGGCATCGAGAACGTCTCGATCGCTTCGGGCGCCACCGGTGGTGTCGCCGCTAACGCGATCACCCTGTCGGACGCCGCTGCTCGCACGCTGACCGTCACCGGTTCGCAAGCCCTGAGCCTGACCCTCACGGGCTTCGGCACGGCTGGCGCCAACGGCGCGAACATCGACGCCTCGGCCGCCACCGGCGCCATCACGATCAACGGCCTCGCCGGCCTTGGTCTGGTGACCGACGGTTCGACCGTGAAGACGGGTACGGGCGCTGACGTGATCACCGTTGGTGCGATCACCGGCCAAGTGACCCTGACCACCGGCGGCGGCAAGGACATCATCGATGTCTCGACCACCGTTGGCACCTCGGGTTCGGGCGCGACTGCCGCTTCGCACGTCACCGTCACCGACTTCTCGACCTCGGACGCTCTGCGCTTCAAGGACAGCGGTGGTGTTGAAACCTTCGCTTCGACGAAGGTTGACCTGACGGGCGTGAACGACTTCGCCGCGGCTCTGAACGCCGCTGCGGCCGGTGCGACCGTCGGCACGATCACGTGGTTCCAATACGGCACCAACACCTACGTCGTCCAAGACAACGGCGCGGGCGCCACCTTCGGCGCTGGCGACATCGTCGTGAAGCTCTCGGGTCTGGTCGACCTGTCGAGCGCCGTGCTGGGTAACACCGGCGCTGCCTCGGGCCCGACGCTGAGCCTGATCTAATATCCTTGAAACCCGTCGCGCCTCGGCGCGGCGGGGGACTTGGAGGAATTGCGCCGTCCTGGTTCGCCAGGGCGGCGTTTTTCTTTTGCGGCGAGCGCCAAATCGGCCCTCTTGCGCCTCGCGGAACCCTGTGCTCTAGCCGGAAGGCGTAGGGCGCTCATTTTCCGCCACAATTTCGTGGTCGAGACGCGACCTCAGTTGTTACTGTATACGACCCCGCCACCCGGCGCGGCGTCTCGAAGGCCTGACATGATCTTCAACCGCACCGGCAACAAGCCGACCATCCTCGACCAGGCCGTCCTGGTCGCGAAACCGGCGGTGATCACCGCCATGGTCTTCAGCTTCTTCATCAACATCCTGGCGCTGGTCAGTCCGCTGTACATGCTGCAGGTCTATGACCGCGTACTGTCCAGTCGCAACGTCGCCACCCTGGTGGTGCTGACGCTGATCTGCGTCTTCCTGTTCGTGATCTATGGTCTGTTGGAAGCGCTCCGCACCCAGGTGCTGGTGCGCGGCGGTCTGAAGTTCGATGGGGTGGCCCGGGACCCGATCTTCAAGGCGGTGCTGGATTCGACGCTCACCCGCAGGGGGCAGGGCGGCCAGGCGTTCCGCGACATGGACCAGGTCCGCGAGTTCATGACCGGCGGCCTGATCGCCTTCTGCGACGCGCCCTGGACGCCGGTGTTCATCGTCGTGTCCTGGATCCTGCATCCCTATTTCGGCATTCTGGCGGTCATCAGCTGCTTCATCATCTTCGGTCTGGCCGTGATGAACGACCGCGCGACCAAGAACCCGATCCAGATGGCAACGATGGCCTCGATCGCCGCCCAGAACGACGCCAATTCCACCCTGCGCAACGCCGAGGTCATGAAGGCCATGGGCATGTGGGGCGGCCTGCAGGCCCGCTGGCGTGTTCGCCGCGACGAGCAGGTGGCCTGGCAGGCCGCGGCCAGCGACGCCGGCGGCAGCGTGATGTCGGGCATCAAGGTGTTCCGCCAGGTCGTCCAGACGCTGATCCTGGGCGGCGGCGCCTATCTCGCCATTCAGGGCAAGATCTCGGCCGGTTCGATGATCGCCGGCTCGATCCTGGTCGGCCGCGCCCTGGCGCCGATCGAAGGCGCTGTTGGCCAGTGGAAGGGTTTCATTGGCGCTCGCAGCTCTTGGGATCGCCTGCAGGTGACGCTGCGCGAACAGGACGACAAGGAAGACCACATGCCGCTGCCCGAGCCGCGCGGCGTGCTGTCGGCCGAGGCGGCGTCCATCCTACCGCCCGGCGCTCAAGCGCCGAGCATGCGTCAGGCCAGCTTCCGCATCGACGCGGGCACCTCTATCGCCCTGGTCGGGCCCAGCGCGGCCGGCAAGTCGTCGCTGCTGCGCGGCATCGTCGGCGTGTGGCCCTGTGTGGCCGGCGTGATCCGTCTCGACGGCTATGACATCAAGCAGTGGGATCCCGAGAAACTGGGTCGCCACATCGGCTACCTGCCGCAGGACATCGAGCTGTTCCAAGGCACGGTCGCCCAGAACATCGCCCGCTTCACCGAGTACGAATCCCAGGAAGTCATCGAGGCGGCCACGCTCGCGGGCGTGCACGAGATGATCCAGGGTCTGCCGATGGGCTACGACACGCCGATTGGCGAAGGCGGCGCCTCGCTCTCGGGCGGCCAGCGTCAACGTTTGGCCCTGGCTCGTTCGGTGTTCCGCATGCCGGCCCTGGTGGTTCTGGACGAACCGAACGCCAGCCTGGACCAAGTGGGCGAGGTCGCGCTCATGGAAGCGATGCAGCGTCTGAAAGCCGCCAAGCGCACGGTGATCTTCGCCACCCACAAGGTGAACCTGCTGGGCCAGGCGGACTACATCATGGTCATCAACCAGGGTGTGATCTCCGATTTCGGCGAACGCGATCCCATGCTGGCCAAGCTGATGGGCGGCGCGCCGCCCCAGGCGCCGGCTCCCACGCCGATCCGCGCCAACTGATCCGTCCGTTCGCCCCTTTTTTCTAAGGCCGCCTCGCGCGCGCCCATCAGGCTGAAAACAGATGAAGCCCCCTAAGCTCCAACGTCCGACGGACAACTACAAAGGTGTGGCCCGTATCGGCTACATCGTCATCGGCATCACCTTCGTCGGCATTCTGGGCTGGGCGGCGTTCGCGCCGCTGGACAGCGCCGTGATCGCCAGCGGCGTCGTGTCGGCCGAAGGCAACAAGAAGACCGTTCAGCACCTGGAAGGCGGCATGCTCCGCAGTATCCTGGTGCGTGAAGGCGAGAAGGTGAAGGCCGGCCAAGTGCTGTTCGAGATGGATCCGACGCAGGTAGACGCCGCGGCGGGCATCACCAGGAACCAGTACGTGGCGCTGAAGGCCATGGAGGCCCGTCTGCTGGCGGAACGCGATCAGCGTCCATCCATCAGCTTCCCGGCCGACCTGCTGAGCCAGCGCAGCGACCCGGCCGTTTCGCGCGCGCTCGCCGATGAACAGTCGCAGTTCCTGGAGCGCCGCCAGACGATCTCGGGTCAGGTCGACCTGATGAACGCCCAGCGCGATCAGTACCAGAGCGAGATCGACGGCATCGAGCGCCAGACTCAGGGCCTGAAAGACCAACTGGGCTATATCCAGGACGAGTTGAACGACCTGCGCAAGATCTATGACAAGGGTCTGGTGCCGCGGCCGCGCCTACTGGCGCTGGAGCGTGAGCAGGCGTCGCTGTCCGGCTCGATCGGCCGCCTGACCGCCGACCGTTCCAAGGCCGTGCAGGGCATGTCCGAGACCCAGCTGAAGATCCGTCAGATCAAGCAGCAGTTCTTCCAAGAGGTCAGCCAGAACATCGCCGAGACGCGCGTGAAGCTGGCCGAGGTGACCGAGAAGGAGGTTGTGGCCTCTGACGCGCAGCGCCGTATCCGGGTCGTTTCCCCGGTCAGCGGCACCGCTCAGAACCTGCGTTTCTTCACCCAGGGCGCGGTCGTTCGCCCGGCCGAGCCGATGGTCGATATCGCGCCGGATGATGAGGCCTTCGTCATTCAGGCTCACTTCCAGCCGACCGATGTGGACAACATCCATGCCGGCATGGTCACGGAGGTCCGTCTCCCGGCCTTCCACTCGCGTGAAATCCCGATCCTGAACGGCAAGATCGAGTCGATCTCGCGCGACCGCCTGAGCGATCCGGAAGGCAAGACCGTCTACTTCCTGGGGATTGTCCGGGTCGATCCCAAGCAGCTGCCCAAGCCCCTGCGCTCCAAGATCACCGCCGGCATGCCGGCTCAGGTGGTCGTGCCGACCGGCGAGCGCACCGTGCTGCAGTACCTGTTCTCGCCGCTGCGCGATACCCTGCGCACCACCATGCGCGAGGAGTAGGGCGGGCGATTTCAAAGGCCTGATTTCCCACACCTTTCGGAAAGCGGCGCCCGACGGCCGAAATGTCGTCGGCGGCGCTTTCCAATCGGCTCCAATAGTGTAGTCAGACACCTTTCATTCTTACTGGAGTCGAGTGTGGCGAAGACGGCTTTGATCACCGGCATTACGGGCCAGGACGGGGCTTATCTCGCCAAACTCCTCTTGGAGAAGGGCTACGCGGTCCACGGCATGCTGCGCCGCTCGGCCTCGGCCGACGTGATCGGTGACCGCCTGCGCTGGATCGGCGTCTATGACGACGTGCGGTTCGAGCTGGGCGACCTGCTGGACCAGGGCGGCCTGACCCGCCTGATGCGCCGTCTGCAGCCGGACGAGGTCTATAACCTGGCCGCCCAGAGCTTCGTCGGCGCCTCGTGGGACCAGCCGCACCTGACCGGTTCTGTGACCGGCCTGGGCGCCACCAACATGCTGGAAGCCGTGCGCGAAGAGTGCCCGCAGGCCCGCTTCTACCAGGCGTCGTCGTCGGAAATGTACGGCCTGGTCCAGCATCCGATCCAGTCGGAGAAGACGCCGTTCTATCCGCGCTCGCCGTATGCCGTGGCCAAGATGTATGCCCACTGGATGACGGTGAACTACCGCGAGAGCTTTGGCCTGCATGCCTCGGCCGGCATCCTGTTCAACCACGAGAGCCCGCTGCGCGGCATCGAGTTCGTGACCCGCAAGGTCACCGACGCCGTGGCCGCCATCAAGCTGGGCCAGCAGAAGACCGTCGAGCTGGGCAACCTGGACGCCAAGCGCGACTGGGGCCACGCCCAGGACTATGTCGAGGCCATGTGGCTGATGCTGCAGCAAGAGGTTCCGGACGACTACGTGGTCGCCACCGGCAAGACCTGGACCGTCCGCGAGATGTGCGAGGTGGCCTTCGCCACCGTCGGCCTGAACTACCAGGACCACGTCACGATCAATCCGAAGTTCCTGCGTCCCGCCGAGGTCGATCTGCTGCTGGGTGACCCGACCAAGGCCAAGGAAAAGCTGGGCTGGGAGCCCAAGATCACCATGCAGGCGCTGATCGCCGAGATGGTGGAAGCCGACATCGCCCGTCGGTCGAGGAACTGATGAGCCCAACCCTCACCAAGGGGGGCGTCGTCATCATCGGCGGCGGCGGCCACGCCAAGGTGGTCATCGAAAGCCTGCGCGCTTCGGGGAAGGCTGTGGCGGCGATCGTCGACGCCGATCCGACGCCGCGCGAGGTTCTGGGCGTTCCGGTGGTCGGCGACGACCTGAAGCTGCCCGAGCTGAAAGGGCAGGGGCTGTCCCAGCTGTTCGTCGCCATTGGCGACAACCGCCTGCGCGAGAAGTTGGGGCGCAAGGCTCAGGGCCTGGGTTTTGTCCTGGTCAACGCGATCCATCCTTCGGCCGTGATCTCGCCCAGCGCCAAGCTGGGCCAAGGCGTGGCGGTGATGGCCGGCGTGGCGATCAATGCCGATACGACCGTCGGCGATCTGGCGATCATCAACACCGGCGCCGTCGTGGATCATGACGGCCGCCTGGGCGTGGCGTGCCATCTGGGTCCGGCCTGCGCCCTGGCCGGCAATGTGACGATCGGCGACCGGGCCTTCCTTGGCGTCGGCGCGCGGGCGATCCCGGGCGTGACGATCGGCGCCGATACGACCGTCGGCGCCGGTGGCGTCGTCGTGCGAGACCTACCGGAGGCCGTTCTCGCGATCGGCGTCCCCGCGAAGATCAAAGGAGACCGGCCATGACCAGCCCGGCGAACACTCTGCCCAGGATTTCCGTCGCCGCCCCGCGCCTGGACGGCAAGGAGCGCGAGTACGTCCTCGAGTGCATGGACACGACCTGGATTTCGTCGGTCGGTCGTTTCATCTCGGAGTTCGAGAAGGGCTTCGCCGAGTATTGCGGCGTGCGTAACGCCATCGCCTGCAACAACGGCACGACGGCCCTGCACCTGGCGCTGGTGGCGCTGGACATCGGTCCGGGCGACGAGGTGATCGTCCCCAGCCTGACCTACATCGCCTCGGCCAACGCGGTGACCTATTGCGGCGCGACGCCGGTGCTGATCGACAACGATCCGGGCACCTTCAATCTGGATCCGGCCAAGCTGGAGGCGCTGATCACGCCGCGCACCAAGGCGATCATGCCCGTGCACCTGTATGGCCAGATCTGCGACATGGATCCGATCCTGGAGATCGCCCGGAAGCACAACCTGTTCGTCGTCGAAGACGCGGCCGAGGCTGTCGGCGCGACCTACAAGGGCAAGAAGTCGGGCGCATTGGGCACGTGCGCCACCTTCAGCTTCTTCGGCAACAAGATCATCACCACCGGCGAAGGCGGGATGATCACGACCGATGACGACGAACTGGCCGCCAAGATGCGCCTGCTGCGCGGCCAGGGCATGGACCCGAACCGTCGCTACTGGTTCCCGATTGTCGGCTACAACTACCGCATGACCAACATCCAGGCCGCCATCGGTCTGGCGCAGCTGGAGCGCGTGGACGTCCATCTGGACGCCCGCGAGAAGGTCATCGGCTGGTACGAGGAGAAGCTTTCGCGCCTGGGCAATCGGGTGACCAAGCCGTTCGTCGCCGACACCGGCCGCCACGTGTTCTGGATGTACACCGTGCGCCTGGGCGAGGGCCTGTCGACCTCGCGCGACCAGGTGATCAAGGATCTGGACGCCCTGGGCATCGAGAGCCGCCCGGTGTTCCACCCGATGCACGTCATGCCGCCTTATGCCCATCTGGCGACCGGCGACCTGAAGCAGGCCGAAGCCTGTGGCGCCGACGGCCTGAACCTGCCGACCCACGCAGGCCTGACCGAGGCCGACATCGACCGTGTCGTCGCGGCGCTCGACCAGGTCCTGGTCTAGCCGATGCGCATCATCCTCCTGTCCTCGATCGTGCCGTTCATCAACGGCGGCGCGCGCTTTATCGTCGAGTGGCTCGAGGAGAAGCTGATCGAGGCTGGGCACGAGGTCGAGCGGTTCTACCTGCCGTTCACCGACGATCCGAACGAGATCCTGCATCAGGTCGCCGCCTGGCGGCTGATGGACCTGACGCAGTGGTGCGACCGGGTGATCTGCTTCCGGCCGCCGGCCTATGTGGTCGACCATCCCAACAAGGTGCTGTGGTTCATCCACCACATCCGCACCTTCTATGACCTGTGGGATACGCCCTATCGCGGCATGCCCGACGACACCCACCACCGGGCGATCCGTGACAACCTGCGGGCGCTCGACACCCAGGCGATCTCGGAAGCGCGGGCGGTGTTCACCAACTCGCAGGTGGTCGCCGACCGCCTGAAGGCGTTCAATGGCCTGGACGCCACGCCGCTGTATCCGCCGGTCTATCAGCCCGAGCGCTTCACCCACACCGGCTATGGCGACGAGATCGTCGCGATCTCGCGCCTGGAGCCGCACAAGCGTCAGGCCCTGATGATCGAGGCGATGCAGCACGTGAAGACCGGCGTGAAGCTGCGCCTGGCCGGCACCGCCTCTAGTCCCGAATACGGCCGCCAGCTGCTGCAGAGGGTTCAGGAGCTGGGCCTGCAGGACCGGGTCATTCTTGAGGACCGCTGGATCAGCGAGGACGAGAAGGCGGAGATGCTGAAAGAGGCTCTCGCCATCGCCTATCTGCCCAAGGACGAGGACAGCTACGGCTATCCGTCGCTGGAAGGCGCCCACGCCAAGAAGGCGATCATCACGACCACGGACTCCGGCGGGGTGCTGGAGCTGGTCGAGCACGGTCGCAACGGCCTGATCAGCGAGCCCGACCCGCGCGCCCTGGCCGAGCAGTTCGACCGCCTGCACGCCGACAAACAGGCCGTGGCCAAGATGGGCACGGCGTCGCTGAACCGTCTCGCCGAGATGAAGATCGACTGGAGCACCGTCGTGGATCGGCTGACCGCATGAAGGTTCTGGTCGTCAACAATGCCGCCCCGTTCCAGCGCGGCGGGGCCGAAGAACTGGCCGACCACCTGGTCCGCCGCCTGAACGCCACGCCCGGCGTGCAGTCCGAGCTCGTCCGCGTGCCCTTCACCTGGGAACCCGCCGAGCGCCTGATCGAGGAGATGCTGATCTCCAAGGGCATGCGCCTCTACAATGTCGACCGGGTGATCGGCCTGAAGTTCCCGGCGTATCTGATCCCGCACCAAGACAAGGTGCTGTGGCTGCTGCACCAGTTCCGCCAGGCCTATGACCTGTCCGAAGCCGGCCAGAGCCATCTCGACTTCGACGAGACGGGGCGCACGGTGAAGGCGGCGATCAAGGCGGCCGACAACGAATGTTTCGCGCAGTGCCGCAAGATCTGGTGCAACTCGCCGGTCACCCAGAACCGCCTGATGAAGTTCAACGGCGTGGCCTCCGAGGTCCTGTATCCGCCGCTGAACGACGGCGAGCTGTTCACGGGCGGCGACTATGGCGACTACGTCTTCGCCGGTGGCCGGGTGGCGGCGGGCAAGCGCCAGCACCTGCTGATCGAGGCCCTGGCCCTGCTGCCGGGCAGCCTGCGCCTGGTCATCGCCGGTCCGCCGGAGAACCAGGCCTATGCCGATCGCCTGACCAAGCTGGTCGAGGATCTGGACCTGAAGGATCGCGTCGATCTGCGGTTCGGCTTCCATCCGCGCGCGGACATCGCCCGCTGGGCCAATGAGGCCCTGGTCTGCGCCTATCTGCCGTTCGACGAGGACAGCGTGGGCTATGTGACCATGGAGGCCTTCGCCTCGGGCAAGGCCGTGCTGACCGTCACCGACAGTGGCGGCCTGCTGGAGATCGTCAGCCAGGACACCGGTGCGGTGGCCGAACCGACGCCTCAGGCCCTGGCCCAGGCGTTGGATCGTTTGACGTCCGACAAGGCGCGGGCGATATCGCTGGGGGCCGCGGCGCGCGATCTTTGGCGCAACAAGAACATTACGTGGGAGGCGACTGTGCGTCGCCTTCTTGATTAAGCCATAAATATTAGGTTGAACGCCGCGTTCCGGCGGGGGCCGTGGAAGTCTAGGAAATGCGAGTGCTGTCGAAAGTCTTGTCCGTTCGGACGTCCGTGATCGCCTTGGCCATCGCCATGGCGGCAGTCGGTCGTGCCGACCTCGCGCACGCCGAGACCCTGGCCGACGCGATCACCGCCGCTTACCAGAGCAATCCCAACATCCAGGCCCAACGCGCCGCCATGCGCGCCCTGGACGAAAACTACACCCAGGCGCGGGCGGCCTACGGCCTGCAAGCCAACGTGCAGACCTCGGAAGGCTATGGCTACGCCAAGGGCGCGCAGACCCGCAATGGCTTCACCGGGATCGTGAAGGCCCAGGAGGCGACCGGTCTGTCGACCGACATTTCCGTCAGTCAGGCGCTCTACACCAATGGCCGCTATGCCGCCCGTCTCGGCGGCGTCGAGGCCCAGATCAAGGCCGCGCGCGAGAACCTCCGCCGCATCGAGATGGATCTGCTGGTTCGCGTCGCCAACGCCTATGTGTCGGTGCGCCGCGATCGCGAAGTGCTGCGCGTCAGCCAGGGCGGCGAGGCGTGGCTGCGTAAACAGCTGCAAGACACCGAGGACAAGTACGGCGTTCGTCAGGTCACCCTGACCGACGTCCAGCAGGCCAAGGCCCGCGCGGCCCAGGCGAGCACCCAGGTCGCCAACGCCGAGGCCCAGTTGAATGTCAGCGTCGCGGCCTATGCCTCGCTGGTCGGCCACCTGCCTGACAATCTCGAACCGGAACCGGACGTCGATGGTTTGCCCGCGACGCTGGACGAAGCGTTCAATCAGGCCGAAGAGGCCAACCCGACCCTGAATTCGGCCCTCTTCACCGAAAAGGCGTCCCGGCTGGGCGTCGCCGAGGCGCGGGCCCAGCGCCTGTTCTCGGTCTCGGCGCGCGCCGACTATCGCAACGGTCCCTACGTTCCCTACAGCGCCAAGGACTCCAACCGCACCGACACGATCAACGCGTCGATCACCCTGAGTCAGCCCCTGTTTTCCTCGGGCCAACTGAACTCGCAGGTTCGTCAGTCGATCGAGGAAAACAATCGCGACCAGCTGCTCATCGAGGACGCTCGCCGCAACATGGTGCTGGGCGTTTCGCAGTACTGGGATCAGTTGACCGCCGCCCGCAAGTCGCTGGTCTCGATCGAAGCGGAAATGAACGCCGACCGCATCGCCTTCCTGGGGGTGCGTGAGGAAGAACGCTTCGCCCTGCGCAGCACGATCGAGATCCTGAACGCTCAGGCCGAATTGCAGGCCGCCCAGATCAACTTCCTGCGTGGTCGCGCCAGCGAATATGTCGGCCGCCTGCAACTGATGGCCCAGGTCGGCACGCTGGAAGTCGGCAATCTGGCGCCCGGCGTCCAGCCCTACGATCCCACGCGGCACTTCAAGAAGGTTCGCTACAAGGGCATGCTGCCGACGGACCTGGTGGTCCAGACCGTCGACAAGATCGCCCTGCCGATGCAGGCCAACAAGCCGAAGCCTGGCGACACCACGCCGATCCGGCCGCCGTCGTCCGAGCTGCCGGCCGCGCCGGTGTCGGCCGACAAGGTCATGCCGCCGCCGTCGATCAACGAGTTGCCGCCTCTGACGGACGACTCGCCGGTCAAGACCTCGCCGAGGGGCTAGAGCGGCAGCAGGCCGCGGGTCATCCGCAGCCAGGCTTCACGATCGAACGAGACATGGCCGTTGCGCGCCGTCGCAGCGGCCATTTCCTTGCGCCAGACGTCGTCCGACAGCATTCGCGCCAGCTTGGCCGCCGCGTCATCGACATCGGCGTCGGCCCACCGTCCTGTTCGGTAGATCTGGCCATCGCCCTCGACCGGGATCAGCGTGAAGTCGACAAGCTGGCTCGAGGCCGGATCCATGAACTCGACGGTTGAGGACCAGCCGGTCGCCAGGGTCGGCTTGCCCAGCCAGATCCCCTCGGCCAGCAGCAGGCCGTAACCCTCCGAGCGGTGCAGGGACAGGATGACGTCGCTGCTGGCCGTCAGCAGCGCCATGTCGTCAGCCGACAGGTTCTCTGTCATCAGGCGGATCGACGGATCGTCGGCGACCAGATCCTGGAGCGCCTGAAAGGTCTCGGGATAGAGGTCGGCTCCGACGACCTTGCAGACCAGCAGCGCCGGCCGAGCGGCTGCGGCACGGGCCTTCTGAAAGGCCGCGAGCGCTGCGTAGGGGTTCTTGCGTTGGGCGGTCGAGCGCAGGTCGAAGGCCATGAGTACGACGACGTCGTCGTCGGGGAAGCCAAACCGCGCGCGATCGGGAGCCGGGCGTGGGTTCAGATACAGCGGGTATGGAGCGGGGGTGACCTTCACCCGGGCCGGCGCGATCTTGCGGATGGCGTCGGCGGCGAAGATGGAGGGCGTCCAGACCTCGTCGACCAGGTCGAAGGCCGGGATCCAGTCGGCTGGCGCGTCCTCGAGCTCCCACGCCCAGTAGCCGATATGGCGGCGGCCCTCCAGCGGGCGCCCCTCGGTCTCGCGGGCCCAGCGCAGCAGCTCCGGCGGATTGATGTGCGAGATCACCACCCCGCGCTCGTTCTCGACAGGCGGCGAGAAGGGGACCGCCAGGTCGACTGGAAAGCCAACGCTCGCCGAAAGGTCGATGGCGCGCACAGGCAGGCCGGCGTCGGCGAAACCTCGGGCCAGCATGCGGGCGCCTTCGCCCAGGCCATGCACGGCGCCGTGGAAGCCGACCACGGTCACCGGGGGGCGAGGCGGCAGGTTGCGACGTCGAGCGCGGCGATGGGCTCTTGCCTGCGCCACGCGAAGCTTCCGCGTCTTGGCGGCGTCTTCCAGGGCTTCCGCGATCGCGCGCCAGGCCGCGCCGGGCGCGCCTGCGGTCATGTGCGCGGCGCGACGCACCGGAACGGGCAAGTCGCGCCAGAGCGCGAGGAGGGAAGACTTCATAGGCGTGCCGGCGGCTTCGATCGCGGTCCCGTGGACGACTGACCTATAGCGATGCCCGGCGCCGACGCCATGATGAAAGACGACGGGCCCACAGCTTAAATCACGGCTTGAACTTGCGAGTCGCAACCAACCATGCAGCAATTCACCGGGGTCGGGGTTTGCTGAGCAGTGGGGATACTAGGTGTCGACTGAATGGAATTCCGGCTACGTCACGGACGTAAATTACACGCTCGGCTACTACAGCGAGCTGAATCCTATCCGTTGCCGCCTTCCGTTATTGTTGGTCGGCCGTCATGCGCCGAAGATCGAGAACGCCTGCGAGCTGGGCTTTGGTCAGGGGCTGTCGGTCTCGATCCACGCGGCGGCCCAGCCGGGCGTCAACTGGTACGGCACTGACTTCAACCCATCGCAGGCCGCCTTCGCTTCGGAAATGGTCCGGTTGTCCGGCGCCGAGGCCAAGCTCTACGACGAAGCCTTCGCCGATTTCTGCGCGCGCCAGGATCTGCCGGACTTCGACTTCATTGGCCTGCATGGCATCTGGACCTGGATCTCGGACGCCAATCGCGCCGTCCTGGTCGACTTCATCCGCCGCAAGCTGCGTCCGGGCGGCGTGCTCTACATTTCGTACAATACGCTGCCGGGGTGGTCGGCCTCGGCGCCGATCCGCCATCTGATGAAGCGCCATGCCGACGTGATGGGCGCGCCAGGGCAGGGCATCATCGGCCAGACCGACGCGGCGCTGACCTTCATCGATCAGTTCCTGGCCCTGGAGCCGCTTTACGCCAAGGCCAATCCCGGCGCCGTCGAGCGCCTCAGCCAGATCAAAAGCCAGGATCGCAAGTACCTAGCCCACGAGTACATGAACCGCGACTGGCATCCCATGTACTTCGCCGACCTCGAGAACTGGTTGAGCGACGCCAAGGTCGGTTTCGCCTGCTCGGCGCACGCGACCGACAACATGCATGAGCTGAACCTGACGCCGCAGCAGACCGAGTTCCTGCGCGGCATTCCCGACGTGTCGCTGCGCGAGACGATCCGGGACTATTGCG
The DNA here is from genome assembly GCF_058807295.1 of Caulobacter sp. GW821-FHT12D05. Taxonomy (NCBI): domain Bacteria; kingdom Pseudomonadati; phylum Pseudomonadota; class Alphaproteobacteria; order Caulobacterales; family Caulobacteraceae; genus Caulobacter; species Caulobacter sp. GW821-FHT12D05. The sequence continues at coordinate 604,505 of NZ_JBXAQO010000002.1, read as the reverse complement.
TCAACAACCAGTTCCGGCGGGACTACTGGATCCGCGGCGTGCGGGACCTGATTGGTTACGAGCAGGTGACGGCGCTGCGCGAAGAGCGGATCGTGCTGACGATGGCGCGGGAAAGCCTGCCGACCAAGGTGCGTGGCGTACTCGGTGAGGCGTCGCTGATCGACACGATCTATGGACCGATCTTCGAACTGCTGCTGGACCATAAGCCGCATACGATCCAGGAGTTGGAGGCCCACGTCGCCCCCAAGGGCGTCCAGTTCCCTCAGCTGGTATCCGCCCTTACGATCTTGCTCGGCATGAACGTGATCAGTCCCGCGGCCTCGGTGCAGGATGTCTCCAAGGCCAAGGTCCGGACGCATGCCTTCAACAAGACGATCGCGCGTCGGGCTCTTGCGGTCGGTGATGTCGGCGTGCTGGCTTCGCCCGTGACGGGTGGGGGCGTCGGCGCCACACGGTTCGAGCAACTGTTCTGGCTGTCCAAGCAAAATGGCGGCAAGACGCCGGCCGACTGGTCTCAATTCACGTGGTCGGTGTTGAAGGCGCAAGGCCAGGCGATCCTAAAGGATGGCGCAGCGCTGCAGGGCGAAGACAATCTGACGGAACTGCGAGCCCAGGCCGAAGCGTGGAACGCCAGGGCCTTGCCCGTCTGGACCGCTCTTGGCATCTGATCATTCTCGTTAGGCGAGAGTTCGCGTCACAAAGGCTGCGAACCATGGCTCGGCGTCGCCTCGCAAGAGGCGCGCCGATTTCGCCTCTCCGGAGAATGGTCGCAAAACCGTCAAGCGCTTTGGGAGCAGATTTGAGCGTTTGGAAATGTAGTTCAGGCTCAGCGGTGATGTTTGGTCGATCCTCTAGTGTTTATTCTTCACTGATCGATAAGAGCATTGCTGAGTAAATCTACTTTGGAGATTTCAATAAATCCAATGGCCCTGGAGGCCTTCAATGGAGGGCGGCGGTCTAGGCCCGATATTGCGAGCGTCGCCGAGGGAATCTGGCTGGAGCGTTGCAATAGCGGAAGTTGCAACACGAATTCACGACCAAATGTCGGTTTCCCGTAGCTAGGTGGTTGCGAAACGCCCGAGGTTAAGGTATGAAGAACTTGTCTACCCACAAGACTTCCCATTAGCCCCGCCGGAGACTGAGTCACCGGCGGGGCTTATTGCATTCGGGGCCTTGGTGTTCGCGATCAGATGAACGCCACGTCCGGGGCGGTGTTCCTCCGGCCAAGCTTTCGGATGCCGAAATTCGGTTCGGTCTAGATCCGGTCTTCCGGCGGCGGCGGGTTCAGGCGCGTCAGGTGCGGGCCGTGGACGACCGGCTGGCGCTCCAGGATCTGCCGGACCTTGCGGACGGCCGCCGAGGCGCGGCTGCGGCGCTGACGCCAGAGCAGCAGGGTCATGGCCCCCAGGGTGGCGCACAGGAAGGGCAGGGGGCCTAGCAGCCACACCGCGGCCGCTAGGGCGAAGTAGTAGGCCCGGACACCGGCGTTGAACGCCGACAGGGCCGGATTGAGGATGCCGCCCGCGGCTTCCGCATATTCGGCCAGCACGGCCGGCGGGGCCCACATCGGCGCGGCGCCGATCGCGGCCAGGCAGTAGTTCATCTGGCGGATCGACCAGATGAAGTCGAGCAGGCCGCGCGCCAGGGCGATCAAAACCAGGCCCAGCTTGATCTGGAACATCATCGGTGTGGTTTTGGCCAGCACGGCCAGGCCCTCGACGCTCTTCCAGGCGGTGTCGCCGCCGAACAGCACGCCGGCCGCCGCGGCGATCAGGATCAGGTTCGACGAGGCGAAGAAGCTGGCCGAGTTGATCGCATGGCCCAGCAACTGGCCGTCCAGCAGCGCGATCTCGCGCACCGCCATCTCCTGCATCCACCGGCGACGGATCACGGTCATGTCGGTGTTCAGCACGCCGCCGCCTTCGCCCAGGCGCTTGAGCATGGGCTCGTACAGCAGCCAGCAGGCGGCGAAAACGGACAGGACGATGGTATCGAGCACGTGCATGACGGTTTTCTAGCCCGACAATTAGAGTCGGAAAACGGGGTTCAGTCCCAGATCAGTCCTCGTGGATCAGGCTGTGATGCCGCGTGTCCTTCAGGATGACTGAACAGATCAGGCCCAGCGCCATCACGCCGGCGACATAGAGGTAGAAGGTGCTCTCCAGCCCGCCGTGCTTGAAGGCCAGGGCGACCATCTCGGCCGTGCCGCCGAACAGCACATTGGCCAGGGCGTAGGGCAGGGCGACGCCCAGGGCGCGGATCTCGGCGGGGAACATCTCGGCCTTCACCACCGCGCTGATCGAGGTGTAGCAGGACTGGAAGGTCATGCCGGCCAGGATCAGAACGAGGGCCGTGGTCACCGACGCCGTCTGGCTGATGCCGGTCATGATCGGCCAGATGGTCAGGGCGCCGCCACCGAAGGCCAGGATCAGCATCGGCTTGCGCCCGAACCGGTCCGACAGCCAGCCGGCCAGGGGTTGCAGCAGCATGAAGCCGATCATCGAGAGGGCGCTGATCTCGGACGCCTGGCCCTTGCTGAAGCCGGCGGTATTGACCAGGAACTTCTGCATGTAGGTGGTGTAGACATAGAAGGTCAGCGAGCCGCCGGCCGTCAGGCCCATGATCAGCAGGCTCTCGCGCGGGTGACGGCGCACCAGCGGCACGATCAGCGACACGAAGAACAACACCAGGAACACCGCGCCCAGGATCTGGGCGGGCCTGGCCAGCGGGCCGGTGGTGACGCCCGTGACGCCGGCGATCACGGTCAGCGCCAGGAAGACCGCCGCGCTAGCCACCTGGCCGCGCGACAGGGTTTCGCGCTGCGCCGGTCGCTTGAAGGCGATGCTCTCTTCCAGGCCGCGCCGGATCCAGAACACCACCACGGCCAACAGGGCGCCGATGACGAACGGCACGCGCCAGGCCCAGGCCTTCAACTCGGCCTCGCCCACGAAACGCTGCAGGATGATCAGCACGGCGAGAGCCAAGAGCTGGCCGGCGATCAAGGTCACATAGTGGAAGCTGGACCAGAAGCCCCGGCGGGCCTTGCCGGCCATCTCGCTCATATAGGTGGCGCTGGCGCCGTACTCGCCGCCGACCGACAGGCCTTGCAGCACGCGCGCGAAGAGGAGAATGGCGGGGGCCCACAGGCCGATGGTGTTGAAGCCCGGTGTGACGGCGATGATCAGCGCGCCGCCGCACATCAGGGCCACCGAGACCGACAGAGCCGCCCGGCGGCCGGCGTGGTCGGCGTACATGCCCATCAGCCAGGCGCCGATCGGGCGCGCGACAAAGCCCAGGAAAAAGACCGCCGCCGCCTGCAGCAGCTGCACGGTCTGGTCGCCCTTGGGGAAGAAGGCGGGCGCGAAATACAGGGTGAAGGCCGCGTAGGCGAACCAGTCGTACCACTCGACCAGATTGCCGGCCGAGCCGCCCAGGATGGCCTTGGCGCGGGCCAGCGGCGACAAACGCGCGCTGCCCGCTTCGGCGGTCGCCGTCATGTGGATCTCCCCCTCCCGTTACGAAGGGGGAGACTAAGCGAACGCTGGTCTAGGGAATAGACCCGCTAGATCCTGCCGAGCAGGACCAGGATGATCAGAATAACCAGGATCAGGCCCAGGCCGCCGCTGGGGAAGTAGCCCCACGAACGGCTATGACCCCAGGTCGGCAGCGCGCCAATGAGGGCCAGGATCAGGATGATGATGAGGATCGTGCCAAGCATGGTCCGAAGTTTCCCTCCAATCCCGCGTCAGCCACCGTGGCGACGCTTAGGTTCAGGACTTCGGAATTCTTGGCGACGCTTATCGGTTCCGCGCCAAAAGGTTCCCGTAAGCTGAGGGTATCTTTAGGCCGGGGTGTCTTCGGCTTTTCTCAGCTTGATGGCCCACAGGGCGCCGATCACGCCACCCTTCACGCGCGGCAGCAGCGCCAAGGTCAGGGCCGCCAGCGGGATCAGGGTCAGCGGCGCGACCAGCCACGGCGAGGCTTCCCAGATCCAGGGGAAGAACAGCAGCGGCGCCACCAGCAGGTGGCCCACGATCAGGATGGTGAAATAGGCCGGGCCGTCATCGGCCGGATAGCAGCCCAGCTCGTGCCCGCAGGCCTCGCACTCGGGATCGACCTTCAGGTAGCGCATGTACAGGCGACCGTCGCCGCAGTTGGGGCAACGGTGCAGCAGGCCGCGCTTGAGGCCGGTCAGGAGGGACGGAGAGGGCTGGGTCTCTGACATGGGCGCTCATATGCGCTTTCGGGCGCGGCGAGAAAAGGGCGACCAGCCGTCGCACGGCGACGATTTGTCCAGGATCTGAGTAAGTAACGGTGAACCTGTTCCCGGATTTTATCGGCGCATCGTCATGCAAACGATGTCTCGATCATCTTTTGGGTTGGTCCTGGTTAATGAAGAATAGTCTTCAGACCGGTGTTCCGGGAATTGGAGTCCTCGATCCGGGGTCTTCGGAACTGCGACGACGCGCTGACGTTGATCGGGTGTCCTGAAAAGTGGAGGCGACGCATGACGCCCGACCCTCGAAAACCCACCGATCCGGGCGCTGAGCCGCCCCGCAAGGGCGAGGCGGCTTCCAAGGCCGAACACGCCGTCCGTCACGCGCCGGAGAGCGCCGTCGCCCCGCATGAGAAGCGGACGATCGGTGCTGAGACGTCACGGGAAGAGGACGCGTAGAGTCTAGCGCTTGGCGTCGCGCGCGGCGCCGGCGACGGCTTTGCCCGCCGACGAGACATCGCGACCGGCGCCTTCGATGGTGTTGCAGGCCGAGACCAGCAGGGCGGCCGCGGCAGCGGCCAGGACGACGATCTTACGCATGAAATGAAGCTCCAGCTTGGAAGGCGCGGGACCTTAGCCGTGAGGCCCGCCGGGCCACAAGAGCCCGGCGGATCAAGGTTTAGCGAACTCGGCGGACCGAGCTGTAGCGGTCGTTCTGCTTCTTGGGCAGGCTGGCCGTGTCGTAGTCGTAGCGCCAGCACTTGCCCTGATAGTAGGCGTGCTCGCAGAACTCCCACGACCCGCGCGAGATGCGCATCGACGAGACGCGGTCGTTGAAGCCCAGGCGCGCCAGGTCCGGCGTGTCGCCGCGCAGCGGACGGGCCTCGCCACGGAAGCCGTCGTGCTCGAACAGCACGACCTCGCCACCACGATCCCAGCCGCCCCGACGATCGTCGCGCCGATCGTCTCTGCGGTCGTCGCGGCGATCATAGCCATCGCGACGGTCGCGATCGTAGTTGCGGTCCTGGGCGACCGCGCCGCCGGCCATCAGGGCGATGGTCCCGCAGACGATCAGGAAAGCGGATTTACGCATGGGGCTATCTCCTTAGCGAACGCGACGGATGGAGCTGATCTGGTCGTTCCACTCGCGGGGCAGGATCGCCTGATCGGCGTCCAGACGGCTGCAGCGGCCCTGATAGTTGGCGTGCTCGCAGATCTCCCAACGACCGCCGCGACCGATCTGGATCGACGAGGCCTTGTCGTTGAACTTGACCGCGCCCAGGTCGGGCATGTCGCCGTTCACCTCGAAGGCGCGGCCCTGGTACTGCGGATCCTCGAACATCACGACGCCGTCCCGGCCGCCGCCAGGGCGACCACCGCCGCCATTGTTCCAGCCGCCACCGTTGTTGCCGCCGCCGCCGTTCCAGCCGCCATTGCCGCCGCCATAGCCGACGCATTGCAGGCGACCGTCACGGTTTTCCAGGCCTTGGCTACCGCAGTCGCGAGTGCGGGCGCTGGACCATTCGAAGCCGCCCCGGCTGGTCTGGCATCGCGCCCAGACCTGGCCGTTGAAGGCGGTGATGTCGCGGCACGACTGGGTGTACGAGCCGCGCGGCGGATCGTCGTAACGACCGTTCCAGCTGGGGGCCTGGGCCGAAGCCGCGCCGGCCATCAGGAGAGCGGAAAGGGCCGCGAGGCCGAGGGTCTTGTGCATGTCAGTTTCCCCACCGAGAGGCGTCGTTGTTGACGCCAGCTAGCCGTCCCCCAACTGAACGGCAGCTGAACGGCCAAGTTTTAGCGCTCAACGATCCTGAGGGCGATAGTCGACCTTAACGTGTCCTTTCAGTTGCGCTTCCGCGTACCAGACGGGCTTGGTCTTCATGGCCACGAACAGCGGCGTCTGGTCGGCATAGTGGGGTGACTTGGCGTCCAGGGTGGCCGAGCCGAACTGGTGGATGCTCTCGGAGTGGAGCTGGCCGGCTTTGTCCCAGGTGACGAACATGATGAAGGTGTCGCCGCCGTCGGCGGTGGTGGTGCCGTCCTTCTCCGGCTTGCCCCACACCGAGCGATAGGTGTCGGCCGCGCCGTCGATGGCCAGGTTCACCGTCCCGCGTCGGATGCGGTTGACCTGGCCCCATTCAGGATCCAGGCGACCGAAGTGGGTCTTCAGCTGGGTGATCGCCGCGCGCAGGCTGTCGATCGGCGTCGGGGCCGGATCGCCATTGCTGCGGGCGAACAGGATCGGCTGGGTCATCAGCGCCGCCAGGGCCGCGCCGCGATTGTGGACGTCGGCCTTCTTGTCCCAAGCGCGCAGGATTTCCTGAGCCTTGGCCAGGTCCGCGTCGCCCTTGGGGTCGATCGCGATGACCTCACGGACCATCTCCATCACGCTAGAGCGGTCGCTGAAGCTGATGTCGAACTTGTGCGCCCGGAAGCTAGCGTCGGTGATCGCGTGGTCGGTCCCGAAGGTCTCCAGCGCCCGCCAGGCGCGGTTGGTCATGTTGGCTTGCAAGCCCATCGAGGCGGGGAAGGCCTCGGGTTTCAGATTGTCGGCCGCCTCGCTGGCCTGGAATGGCGTGTTGTTGGAGTTGAAGACCAGGCCCGACTTGGGATTCCACAGCTGCGGGGTTTGATCGACGGGGCGGTAGCCCTGCCAGATCAGCTCCGAACGATCGCCGGGCAGGACGCCCGCCCAGTCGGCTTGCACAGTGCGGTTCGGATATTGGCCGTTGTGCACGAAGCCAATGTTCCCGGCCGCGTCGGCATAGACGTAGTTCAGGCTGGGAATAGCGTGAGTGGCGATGGCCGCGCGCCACTCTTCCATCGTCTTTGCTCGGTTCAGTCGCCAGTACTGCAACGGCTGACGCCACTCGCCCATGCCGGCATAGCGGATGGCGAAGACGCCGTGATCGGTCTCCAGCACCGGCCCATGCGCGGAGCGCAGCACGGCCTTCTTCACCGGCAGGACGATCGGGCCGAGGAGCTTCACGCGCAGGGTGACCCAGCGCTTGTCGAAGTCCTTCCACTGGCCGTCCAGGCGGTACTGGTTCTTGTTCTGCGGGTTGATGGTCAGGCGGTAGATGTCCACCAGGTCGGGCTTGGACACCGTGTTGGCCCAGCCCAGGGTGGCGTTGTGGCCGTGCAGCATGAACGGCGCGCCGGGGAAGAAGCCGCCGGCGACGTGCCAGCCCTGGCCGCTCTCGACGACCGCCTCGTACCAAGCCACCGGGCCGGTATAGGGCTGGTGCGAATTGACCAGCAGCAGGGTCGCGCCATCGGCGCTGCGGGACGGTGCGGTGGCCAGGCCGTTCGAGCCCTTCGGCGGCGGGCCTTTCTCGGTCGGCGCGGTCAGATGCTTCAGCTCGGTGTCCAGGCCGTAGAAGAACGGCTGCTTGAAGATGAAGCCGGCCTCGATGTCCTGTCCGGTCAGCGGCAGCAGGCCGGCCTTCACCTTCTCCGGATGCTTGGCGGCATAGACGCTGACCCCGTCGGCATAGGCCTCCATGATCTTGCGCAGATCGGCCGGCAGCTGGCCGTAACGGGCGTTGGTCGTCGGCCAGACGTCCAGCAGGGCGGTGACATAGTCGGTCGGCGCAGCCTTGGCGCCCTTGTCGCGGGCCAGCACGCCGCGCGTGGCCAGCACCACGTCCTGCAGGGTCTCGAAGTCGTCCTCGCTCTGGGCGTAGCCCAAGCCGAAGGCCGCGTCGGCGTCGGTCTTGCCCAGGATGTGCGGCACGCCCCAGTCGTCGCGGCGGATGCGGACGTCATAGGCCTTGGCTTTGTCCAGCAAGGCTTGCCGGGGCGGGGCCTTGGGCAGGCTGGCCTGGTCGATGACAATCAGCGCCGCGCTCGCCAGCACGACAAGTGCCAGCAGCGCGCCGACCCCGCGCAGGATCCACTTCATCCGAGCCTCCCCGACCCCTTGTTTGTTACCGCTGATCATGCGGGGTCGGTTTGGTCGTGCCTAGAGCCGGTTTCGACGAAAGCTGATCGGAATGTCTAGATACCGTCGTTCGTCGTTCCTAGCTGTGCTGCTAGTTTCAATCCAACAATGAGGGAGGCGCGCCCATGGCCCGCAAGCACGTGGTTTCGGTACTAGCCGCTCTGGCGCTCAGCGTCGGCGGCGTCGCGTTCGCTGAAGTGCCCGCCAACATCACCAAAGCCCTGGCCGATCCGTCGCGTCCGGCCGCCGATACGGCCCGTGACGCCGCGCGGCATCCGGGCGAGGTCCTGGCCCTGGCGGAGGTGAAACCGGGCCAGACGGTCGTCGACTATGTGATGGGCGGCGGCTACTTCACCCGCATCATCTCGGGCGCCGTTGGCCCGAACGGCACGGTCTATGCCTACCAGCCGGCCGAGTTCATCAAGTTCATGGCCAAGTACGGCGAGGATCAGAAGACGGTCGCGGCCGCGCTCTCGAATGTGAAGCCGCTGAGCGGTCCGATGGTCGGCCTGGACCTGCCCGACAATGTCGACGCGGTGATCACCGTCCAGAACTATCACGACATGCACCTGAAGCCGTTCCCGACGGATACGGCCGCCAAGGCCAATGCCGAGATCTTCAAGTCGCTGAAGCCGGGCGGCGTCTTCCTGGTCATCGACCATGCCGCCCTGGCCGGCGCGACGACGGCCCCGGACCTCCTGCACCGCATCGACATCGCCCAGGTGAAGGCCGAGGTCGAGGCCGCCGGCTTCAAGCTCGAGTCCGAAAGCCCGCTGCTGGCCGACAAGGCCGACACGCACACGGCCAGCGTCTTCGACCCGTCGATCCGCGGGAAGACCGATCAGTTCATCCTGAAGTTCCGCAAGCCCAAATAGGGCGTCATGAGGCGCGGGCTTCCGCGCCCATGAAGATCACCTTGGCGCCCTTGTTCACGGCCGAGCCCAGCTCGGCCGCGTCCCAGTTGGTCAGCCGCACGCAGCCGTGCGAGGCGCGCTTGTTGACCAGCTTGGGATCGGGCGTGCCGTGGATGCCGTAGGTGTCCTTGGTCAGGTCGATCCAGGTCGAGCCGACCGGATTGTTCGGCCCCGCCTTGATCGTCAGCTTGGCCTTGGGCTTGCCGAAGGTCAGGCGCGAGGGGTCATAGGTATAGGTCGGGGCCGGGGCCAGGGTGCGCACGGCCCACTCGCCGGACGGGGCGGGGCGCTCGGTGCTGCCGACCGTAGCCGGATAGACCGCCAGCTCGACGCCGTCCTTGTCGAAGGCGCGGACCTGGCCCAGGGCCTTGTCGATCTCGATGCGGTCGACCTTGCGGTCCAGCTTGTCGGCGCCGGCGCCCGTGACCACGATGTTCGTTCCAGCGACCGCGAAGTCGACGCCGGGATTGAGCGCCTGCAGCAGCGCCTCATCCATGTGGAAGCGCTCGGCCAGCAGTTCCAGCGGCGTGTGGTAGTTCATGGCCGGCAGCTTCGCCATCGCCTCATAGTCTTCCTTGGGCAGCACGGGGGCGAACGGGCCGGCGACGTCCTCAGGCGTGATCTTGTAGTCGACCAGGACGGGACCGCTGTCGCCGGCCGTCAGGGTGTCGACCAGTTCCTGGGTGATCGCGCCATCGGCGGTGAGGTTGCGCGAGCCCTGATAGGCCTTGATCGCCAGGGTCAGGTTGGTGCCGTCGCGGCCGTCGATGACGCCGGGCGAGAAGTGGGCACGGTCCAGCAGGGTCTGGACGCGGACCAGCAGGTTGCGGTGAGCGTCAGGGTCCGTTGCGGCCGGGTCGAAGGTCGCGGCGTTGATCGTCTGGGCCAGCGGCGAGGCGGCGGCGACGGCCGGCGGGGCCGGGACCAGGGGCGTCGGCGCGGGTGGCGTCTTCTGAACCGTCTTGGCGGGCGCGGGCTTGGCCGGAGGCTTGTCGTCGCAGGCCGACAGGGCCAGGACGGCGATCAGGGCGAAACGGGAAACCAGGCCGGTCATGTACTCTCCACGGGGGAACGACTCTCCCGTCTCAAGCCTTGAGCCATGGCGAAGTTCCACCCGTTGCGAGGATCGGCTTGAAGGCGCTGCGTCGACTGCTCTGGGGTCTGGGCCTGCTGCTTCTGGCGGTCGGCGGCTTCTGGCTGTGGGTCTATTGGCCGTCAGGGCAGCCTTCGCCCAAGCCCGAAGCGCCGCGTGACGAGGTCGGCTATCTGCCGCCGCAGCATGTGCCCTCGATCGATCCGCCAGCACTGGCCGGGGCCCTGCCGCTTGCCGGCGCGCTGGAGACCTGCGACGGCAACGACGCCCCCGACACCGCCGCCGCCGTCAATGCCGCCTCATTGTCGACCCTGGCCTGGACGCCGTTCGGCAAGCCCGAGACCGGCTGGGAGATCTACGCCCCGCGCATCGCCGCCGAGATCGGCACGACCTGCGGCCCGGGCTCGAACGGTTTCGCCTCGGCCCTGGCGCGCTGGCAGGGGGCGCATGGTCTGCAGAAGACCGGCGTCGTCGATCCGACCGTGTTCTCGGCCATGCTGGTGCGCTGGCACCTGTCGCGGCCCTTCGTGCGCGTCAATCGCGAGGGCGTCTGCCCCGGCGCGCCGCCGGAGGCCAATCTGGAGTTGGCCAAGCCCGAGGAGAGCTACGGCGGCAAGGCCATCCGGATGCGTCCCGGCGCGCTGGCGGCCTACCGCAACATGGTCGCCGAAGCGAAGGCGGCAGGGGCGCTGACCAAGCCCGATGCCTTGCGAATCTTCTCCGGCTTCCGCGCCCCGGACGCCGACGCCCAGCGCTGCGCGCGGGACAAGAACTGCCAGGGCCTGATCCGCACCATCTGCTCGGCCCACCGCACGGGCCTGGCCATGGACGTGGTGATCGACGCCGCGCCGGGCTTCGGCCCTGACAGTTCGGCTGACGCCAATCGGCTCGTCATGGCCCGTTCGGCGTTGTTCAAATGGATGGTGGTCAACGCCAGCCGCTTCGGCTTCGTCAACTACGCCTACGAACCCTGGCACTGGGAGTGGACGGGCGAGCCGTTGCTGCCCGGCGTGCCGATCTCCAGCCTGCCCCAGGAGGGGTCGGAGCCGGCTACGGAACCTCCGGCAGCGCCCATTTCTGGAAAGCCGGCCGTTGCCGCAGGCGCTCGTAATAGGCGGTGAGCGTCGGCCAGTCCTCGCGCTCGATCGGCGAGAACAGCCAGCGGTGCACCGACAGGCCCAGCACGATGTCGGCCAGGGTGAACTTGTCGCCGGCCACATAGGCGCCGGTATCCACGAGGCGCGCGCTGAGCAGGCCCATGGCCGTGTTCCAGGCCGTGACGCTGTTTTCGATCTGCTTGGGATCCTCGAAGCCCGGCGACTTGCGCACCAGGCCCGCGAAGGCATAGCGCCAGGCCGTATTCAGCTCGGTGCATTGCCAGTCCATCCACTGGTCGACCAGCGCCCGCTGGCGGCGGTCTTCCGGGAACAGCGGCGTGCCGGCCGCCACGTAGCGGCAGATGGCGTTGCTTTCCCACACCGGTCCGTGTTCGTCGATGAGCACGGGCACCAGGGCGTTGGGGTTCAGCTTGACGAACTTCGGGTCGCTGGTGGGCGCGAAGCCCTGGCCCCAGTCCTCGCGCTCATAGGCGATCGCCAGTTCGTCCAAGGTCCACAACACCTTGCGGACATTGATCGACGAGGTGCGGCCGAGGACCTTGGGGATCGTCACCGGGTCATCCAGGGGCGGGACTTGCCGGTCGGCGCGACGGCGCTGGCGCGGTCGACCTTGCCCGTCGAGGCCTTGGCCCCGTGGCCGTGCTTGCCCTGGGCGGCCTTCTTCAGGCGCAGGGCGCGCTGCATCGGGGTTTCCCCCTCTGGCGCTTCAGTGGCGGGAACGTCTGGTTTATCGGTCATAGGGGCGATGTAGGCCTCGAATGGCGCCTTGAGAAGGCCGCGCTTGCAGGTCAGTCTGGAAAGATGTCGTCGCCCCGTTCGGTTCCCCTCCTGATCGCGCTTGTCGCCCTCGCGGCGTCCGCTGCTCACGCCCAGGTCAAGGGAGAGCCCAACGAGGTCTCGCCGGTGCTGATCCTGCCGCCGACCCTGCCGCCGAACGTCACCGCGACCTATCCGGCCCAGGACCAGACGGTGGCCCCCGGCGTGCTGATCCTGAAGGTGGCCTTCGACCAGCAGATGTCGCCGACCGCCTGGAACTACGCCCCGGCGCAGGGCGCCGAGCCGATGGACTGCGTGAAGACGCCCCGCTTGCTGCCCGACCAGAAGACCTTTGTCCTGCTGTGCCGGGTGTTGTCCAACAAGACCTATGGCGTGACCTTCAACGCCGCGCGCGCCGGCGGCTTCGCCAATCTCGGCGACAACCCGGCCCACACGACGGCCCTGACCTTCAAGGTCGACGCCGAATATCCGATCACCACGGTCCGCCAGGCGATGGAGAAGGCCAAGCTGCTGCCGGACCAGATGCCGGTGCAGGACGCGCCCATGGCTTCAGGGTCTGGGGCTGTCGCGTCCGGAGCGAGCAGCCGCTAGCCTTCTAACTGAAGCGTGTGGCGCGCGAGCCGCGACTCCCTCATCATTATGAGATGATAGGGGAATCGGGGCGCGAGTGGACGGGGGCTGACCTCGCTGTGGTGGTGGGCGACTATGTCTCCCAGCTGGAGAAGACGCTCGCGGGCAAGCCGTTCGACCGCGCCACCCACGACCGCACAGTGCGTTTCGTCACCGGCAAGTCGGACATGCCGATCACCTGGAAGCAGGGCGAGATCTCGGCGGTGCTGTCGCTGATCGGCCTGCCGATCCTCAAGGACATGCCGCCGCGGTGGTCCTATGACGAGGCGCTGCTGGACGCCGTCGAGGACCAGCTGGCCATGAAGCCGACCCTGCTGGCCTCGGCCGTCCGCCCCGCCGCCCTGTTCACCGCGCCGTCGGCCATGCCGCTGATCGAGACCGCGCCGCCCAAGCCGATGCCGATGGACGATCGCCTGATCCGCGCCATCCAGCGCTTCGACATGTCGGGCCGCGAGGCCGACGACCGGTTCCTGAAGGGCCTGGGCGTGGCCAGTGTCGTGGCGCACGAGGCCCGGCGCCTGTCGGATCGCGGCCGCCCGGACCTGGCCGGCCGCATACGCCCCGCCCGCGACGGGGACGCCGAGGGCTGCGACGTGATCAGCTTCGGGCTGGACGAAATCCCGCGCCTGATCGTGGTCAAGGCCACCCTGGCCGGCGAGGTCGCCCCGTTTGGCCTCAGCCACGCCGAGTTCGAACTGGCCAAGGCCCAGCCCAGCGCCTTCCGCATCCGCCGCGTCTACGACCTGCTGGGCGAGGCGCGCTTCTACCGGATGAAGCCGCCGTTTCATTGAGGCCGGCTAGGCTTTGAAGACGTGCGTGGCCATGACCGCCAGGCCGCCCAGCGTTCGGCCGTGGTACAGCTCGCCGGGCAGCCGCATCAGCGTCTCGTAGAAGCCCAGCGGGGGCAGGGCGGTCATCACTGTGACGATCTGCTTGCGCGATAGCCCCTTGGCCACCCGCCCGCCGCTGGCGTCGACCCAGTCGGCCTTGCGCACGGCGTTGACCACCTCGGCGTTCGGGCCTCGGAACGGGGTGATCTTGTGGTGCCAGTGGATCAGGTCGCGCACCAGCTGGGCGTCCAGGTCCGGTGCGCGAGCCTGGCGGGCCAGTTCGGCGTGGGCCTCCGACGGTTCCAGATAGGCCAACGCCCGGTCGGTCCATAGCCCGACATCATGATGCGCCAGGGCGAAGGCGATCGGCGCGCGCCATTGCTGATCCCCGTCCAGGAAGTGCAGGGCGTAGGTCAGGACCCGATAGACGTGGTTGCGATAGCCGGGAAAGTCCGCGCCGACCCGGTCGCGCATCAGGGCCAGTTCGCGCTCGATGATCGGGTCGTGATCGATGACGGCGATGGACATTGGCGCAGTTCATCGTATCCGGCGATCTCTCGCTAGAACGGACCCGCCGAAAAGGGCGCCGACGCCTATTTGTCGCCTTGCTCTTGCGAGTCACTTGCATTTTGTGGCGAGCACGGTCATGAGAGCGTCACTGTCGGGGTGGGCGCCTCCAGGGAGATGGCCCGCCCTTGTGTCGCGAATGACTCTTACTCGCAATAATCGGGGATTATCGATGCGCACCACCCATTGGACGCGAGGTCTGCTGTTGGCCGGCGTCGCCCAGATCGTTTTCGTCGGCGCCGCCCACGCTCAAGCCAAGCCGGCCGACGCGCCGCAAGACGCGCCGACCGCCACCGCCAGCCAGCTGTCGCTGGGCAAGGTCGTGGTCTCGGCCGGCCAGGAGAAGGTGGCGATCGATACGCCCCAGGCCGTGACCACCCTGGACCAGGACGACATCGACCAGGCCCAGGCCTCGACCATCGGCGACCTGCTGACCGCCATTCCCGGCGTCTCGACCATGGGCGGCGTCGGCGCGCTGGGGCAGGGCTTCAACATCCGCGGCATGGGCACCGGCCTGGCCGACAGCGACAGCCGCATCCTGATGCAGATCGACGGCACCACGAAGTTCTTCGAGCAGTACCGCATGGGCTCGTTCTTCAGCGATCCCGAGCTCTACAAGCGCGTCGAGGTGCTGCGCGGCCCGGCCTCGTCGACCCTGTACGGCGCCGGCGCGCTGGCCGGTGTAGTCAACTTCACCAGCAAGGACGCCTCGGACTTTCTCACGGGCGATGACCGCTTCGCCGTGCGCCTGCGCGGCGGTCTGGAGAGCAATTCGGACGCCTATTTCGGCTCGGGCGTGATCGCCGCCAAGCCGACCGCGAACCTGGACGTCCTGGCCATGTACACCCTGCGCCGCAGCGACGAGTACAAGAACGGCTCGGGCCAGATCGTCCCGACCTCCAAGGCCGAGTCCGACAGCTATCTCTTGAAGACCCGCTACTACATCGGCGGGAACAAGAAGCATAACCTCTGGGCGTCGTACCAGAACTGGAAGAACGACAGCGTCCAGATCTACGACCAGGCCCAGGCCTTCGGCACCACGCCGGTGCGCCGCAAGACCACCGACGACACCGCCGTGGTCGGCTACGAGAACGACTTCGCCGGCAACGACCTGCTCGATTTCAAGGCCCAGGTCTCGTACGCCAACACCAAGGTCCACCAGATCGAGACGACCTTCCTGCCGGGCGTGCTGGAGTCGCAGTTCTCGTACAAGACCTGGCAGGGCCGGGCCGAGAACGTCTCGGAGTTCAAGCTGGGCGAGGACGGCGTGGCCTTCTTCACGGTCGGCGCCCAGGCCAGCAAGCAGGGGCGCCGCAACCCGCGCCGCACGGCTACCGGCACGAACCACGGCGCGGCCACCCACCCCGAAGGCGACATGGAGAAGTACGGCCTGTTCGCCCAAGGCGAGCTCGTGGTCGGCAAGCTGACCCTGATCCCCGGCGCGCGCATCGACTGGACCCGCCTGGCTCCGGGCCTGGGCGTGACCACGACCCAGAAGGTCAACGATAGCGCCGTCTCGCCCAAGATCGCGGCCATGTACGCCCTGACCGAGGCCTTCTCGGTGTTCGGCTCGATCGCCCACACGGTGCGCATGCCGGTGCTGGACGAGATCTACAGCCGCACGGCCGCGACCTCGACCAACTACAGCCTGAACCTCAAGCCCGAGAAGTCGGACAACTACGAGGTCGGCGGCACGCTGCAGCTGCGCAACACCTTCACGCGCGGCGACCAGACGCGGATCAAGACCACGTTCTTCCAGAACAATGTCGACAACCTGATCGCCCGCGGCACGACGACCTCGGCCTATTTCATCAATATCGGCGAGGCTCGCTACAAGGGCGTCGAGGTCGAGGCCGAGTACGGCGCCAAGCGGGTCTTCGCGCGCGCGGCCCTGTCGATCATCGACGGCGAGGACCGCAAGACCGGCCTGCCGCTGAACACCATTCCGGCCAACACCCTGAACCTGACCCTGGGCTATGTCTTCCCCGAGCAGAACCTGACGGTGGGCTGGCGCGGCGAGATCGTCGACGACCAGGACGAGGTCTCGACCGCCTCGCTGCGCACGCCGGGCTATGACGTGCACAACCTGTTCCTGACCTGGCGTCCGCAAGCCGGCGCGCTGCAGGGGCTGAACGTGCAGGTCGGCGTCGACAACCTGTTCGACCGCGACTTCCGGCGTCACCTGATGTCGCTGGACGCCGAGGGTCGGACCTTCAAGCTGACCCTGGCGCGCACCTTCTAGCATGCGCGCGCCCTGGCATATTCGCGCCTGGGCCACCGGGGCGTCGTTGGCGATCAACGGCGCCCTGGCTCTGGGCGTCATACATATGGCGCCCACCCTGGCGACGGTCGCCCAGGACGAGACGGCGATGCTGATCTCGCTGGGCGATCCGTCGCTGGCCGACACCGACAACGCGACCTCGCCCGACGCCGCGCCGGCGCCAGAACCCGAGGAAGCGCAGCCCGCGCCGTCGCCGGTCACGCCGCCGGAAAAGGTTCGGGTCACCCCGCCAGCGCCAGACGCTTGGACGGTCGCCGCGCCGCCCGCCAAGCCGGCCCCGCCCACGACCGCGACGACGGACAACGACGCCCGCTCGGCCTCGACCGCGCCCGCCGCGACCCCGGCCGCCGCCAAGGCTATGGCCGCCACCGCCGCCAAGCCGCCCGCTGGCTCCGACAAGGCCGACAGCGTCCAGGCCCATGCCGGCTCCAACAACAGCTACATCGCCCGCGTCCGCGCCCTGCTGGAAAGCAACAAGGCCTACCCCAAGGCCGCCCGCATGCGGAAGCAGCAGGGCGTCGCCCGCGTCGTCTTCGTCATCGACCGTTCGGGCCACGTGCTGGACTGCCGGCTGGCCGCGCCGACGGGTCATCCCCTACTGGACCAGGAAGTCCTGGCCATGGTCGCCCGCTCCGACCCGTTCCCGGCCCCGCCCCACACGATCAAGGGCGACCGCATCGAACTGGACGCCCCGGTGGAGTTCTCGCTGGCCCGCTGACGCCATGAAAAACGCCCCCGCCGACGAGCGACAGGGGCGTTCTGAAGTCTCAGTGCTGAGCGCCGAAGATCAATCCTCGTCCATCTTCAGCGCCGCGATGAAGGCTTCCTGCGGGATCTCGACCTTGCCGAACTGGCGCATGCGCTTCTTGCCGGCCTTTTGCTTGTCCAGCAGCTTGCGCTTACGCGAGGCGTCGCCGCCGTAGCACTTGGCGGTCACGTCCTTGCGCAGGGCGCGGACGGTTTCGCGGGCGATGATCCGGCCGCCGATGGCCGCCTGGATGGGGATGACGAACATGTGCTGCGGGATGAGTTCCTTCATCTTCTCGCACATGCCGCGACCACGGCTCTCGGCGCGGTCACGGTGGACCAGCATCGACAGGGCGTCGACCGGCTCGGCATTGACCAGGATCGACATCTTCACCAGGTCGCCGACGCGGTAGTCCTCGAGCTGGTAGTCGAAGCTGGCATAGCCCTTCGAGATCGACTTCAGGCGGTCGTAGAAGTCGAAGACCACCTCGTTCAGCGGCAGGTCGTAGATGACCATGGCGCGGCTGCCGACATAGCTGAGCTCACGCTGCTGGCCGCGACGGTCCTGGCAGAGCTTGATCACGCCGCCCAGATATTCGTCCGGGGTGAAGATCGTGGCCTTGATCCAGGGCTCGGAGATGTTCTCGATCTGCATCACGTCCGGCAGGTCGGCCGGGTTGTGCAGCTCCATCTCCTCGCCGTTGCGCATGTGGATCTTGTAGACGACCGACGGGGCGGTCGCGATCAGGTCGAGGTCGAACTCGCGGCTGAGGCGCTCCTGGATGATCTCCAGGTGCAGCAAGCCCAGGAATCCGCAGCGGAAGCCGAAGCCCAGCGCGGCCGAGCTTTCCATCTCGTAGGTGAAGCTGCCGTCGTTCAGGCGCAGCTTGCCGACGGCGGCGCGCAGATCCTCGAAGTCGGCGGCGTCGACCGGGAACAGGCCGCAGAACACCACCGGCTGGACGTCCTTGAAGCCCTTCAGCGGCTCGGCCGTCTGCTTCTTCTCGTCGGTGATGGTGTCGCCGACGGCGGCGTCGGCCACTTCCTTGATCGAGGCGGTGAAGAACCCGACCTCGCCGGGGCCCAGCTCCTGCACGTCGGTGGCCTTGGGCGTGAACACGCCGACCTTGTCGATGCGGTGGGTGGCGCCGGTCTGCATCATGCGGACCTGCTGGCCGGCCTTCAGCGTGCCGTCGAAGATGCGCACCAGCACGACCACGCCGAGGTAGGCGTCGTACCAGGCGTCGACCAGCAGGGCCTTCAGCGGCGCGTCGCGGTCGCCCTTGGGGGCGGGCAGGCGGGTGACGATGGCTTCCAGCACGTCGTGGATGCCCAGGCCCGACTTGGCGCTGGCCAGCACGGCGTCGCTGGCGTCCAGGCCGATCAGCTCCTCGATCTGGGCGCGCACGCGCTCGGGCTCGGCGGCCGGCAGATCGATCTTGTTCAGGACCGGGACGATCTCGTGATTGTTGTCGATGGCCGAATAGACGTTGGCCAGGGTCTGGGCTTCCACGCCTTGCGAGGCGTCGACGACCAGGATCGAGCCTTCGCAGGCGGCCAGCGAGCGCGAGACTTCATAGGCGAAGTCGACGTGCCCGGGGGTGTCCATCAGGTTGAGGATGTAATCCTCGCCGTCGTCGGCCTTGTACTTCAGGCGCACGGTCTGCGCCTTGATGGTGATGCCGCGCTCTTTCTCGATGTCCATGTTGTCCAGGACCTGCGCGCTCATCTCGCGCGCGGTCAGGCCGCCGGTCTCCTGGATCAGGCGGTCGGACAGCGTGGACTTGCCGTGGTCGATGTGGGCCACGATGGAAAAGTTGCGGATCTTGTCGAGAGGCGTCGAAGTCATGCGCGTGCGTCTAGCACATTTGGCCCGCTTCGCGAGGGGCGTTACTCGCTAGGTCTGCGGCGACGCGTCGCGCATGCTTAACCGGTCGTTAAGTTTGGAGCCGCAAACCGGTCTCAATGGCTTGCAACAGTGTTGCAATGAAATCGATCCGGAGCGCTCCCATGGACCGTCGCAAGCTGATCCTCTCGGGCGCCGCCGCCGGCCTCAGCGCCGCCGCCACCGATGCGCTGGCCCGTCAGAGCAACTACAGCGAACAACTGCCGCCGCCGCAGCCGATCGGCCCAGCGCGGCCGGCTTCCGCCGATCCCTACGCGTCCTCGTCGCCGCAGCCGGTGGCGCAGGACTCGTACAACGCCCCGCAACCCGCGCCGGCCTCGAACGGGTCGCAGCCGGTCTATGACACCGGCCGCGCCCAGACCTATTCGGCCGACGAGATGATCCGCGCCACGTCAGACTTCCTGGGCGTGACGGCCGAGAGCGCCGGTTCGGCGATCGAGCGGATCTTCAAGGACAAGGGCCAGCCCACCGCCTACATCGCCGGCGAAGAGGGCTCGGGCGCCTTCGTGGCCGGCCTGCGCTATGGCCGGGGCCTGCTGTACATGAAGGGCCGCCCGACGCTGGAAGTGTTCTGGCAGGGCCCGACCATCGGTTGGGACTGGGGCGGCAACGCCAGCCGCAACTTCACCCTCTGCTATAACCTGCAGTATCCGGACGCCATCTTCCGCCGTTTCCCCGGCGTGGAGGGCACCGCCTACCTCGTGGGTGGCCTGGGCGTGAACTACCAGAAGGCCGACGAGATCACCCTGGCCCCGATCCGCGCCGGGGTCGGCCTACGCCTGGGCGCCAATGTCGGCTATCTGGGTTACAGCCGCCAGCGGCGCTGGCTGCCGTTCTAGCCGCCCCAGACCTGCTTCAGCCGCGCGTCACGGCCACAGCCGGTGCGATAGGCGAAGTAGTTCAGCTTGTTCCGCTTGGCGTAGTCGCGGTGATAGGCCTCGGCCGGGTAGAAGGTCTGCAGCGGCAGGATCTCGGTCTTCATCGTTCCGGTCTTCAGGCGCTTGGCGGCCTCGGCGCGGGACTTTTCGGCGATCGGGCGCTGGGTGGGCGTGACGAAGACGGCCGGGCGATAGGACGGGCCGCGGTCGCAGAACTGGCCGCCGTCGTCGGTGGGATCGACCAGCTTCCAGTAGCGATACAGCAGGAAGCCATAGTCCAGCTTGGCCGGGTCATAGGTGACACGCACCGACTCGTAGTGGCCCGAGGTCTCGCTGGTGACGTCGCGATAGGTCGGGTTCTTCAGGTGGCCGCCGGTATAGCCGCTCTCGACCTTGATGACGCCCGGCACGCCCTGCATGTCGTGCTCCATGCACCAGAAGCAGCCGCCGGCGAACACGGCGGTCTCGGTCTTCAGCGTGGCGGCGGCCGAGGCGCTGACCCCGGTAAGAGCGAACAGGGTAGCGAGTAGGGCGAGCAATCGGCGCATCGAGGTCTCTCCAGAAAGCGGACTCGGACTCAGATACGCACGAAAGCGGGCGAAGGTTACAGCCGCCAGCCGAAACCCACGCCGCGCACGCTGGGACAGGCGGCCAGGCGCGAGGCCAGCACCTCGGCCCGGGCGTCGCCCTGGTCGTCGATCTCGAGCCTAATGGTCATATGCTGACCCTCGGGAGCGGCGGACAGGGCGCGCAGGCGGGCCTGCTGGACCGAAGCCACGCCGAGCACCCGCATCAGGGCGTCAGGCGTGTCGTCGGTGGTGACGAGAAACAAGCGACGTTTCTCGTCTTCCGGTTTGGCTACGTCTACGAGCGCGCTCACGGGCGAAGCCATTGGTGTTCGACCGAGGCCGAATTGACGCCGGGCCAGGCGGCCAGGTCACGAGCCAGCAGGCGGGCGGCCTGATCGCCCAGGTGGCGCACCTTCAGCGAGGCTTCGACGATGTGGCCCACCGGACGCATGGTCAGGCCGCACAGTTCGGCGCCGCTGTCGGCGAGGCCTTGGCGCACGGCTTCCAGCGCACTGGGGGCGTCGCGGGCGGCCAGCAGCAGCTGGTGGACGGTGACGCCTTCCTGGTCGCTATGGAAGGATGGTGGGGAGGGCAGGTAGCTCATTGGAGTGGTCCCTTGCATGAGAGGCTTGGAGACCGAGGGAGCGCGCAACAAAAAACCCCGCTCGTGGGAGCGGGGCTTTTGGAGATCTTGCGATCCTTCGGCTTTGGTTTTGGTAGGTTTCCTACCGCTGCTTGCGCCGATTTTGCCCCGTCCGAATGGGAACGGTTTTAATCTGGGTGTTAATCATATTCCACATCGACACCGCGCACGACATCGCAGCCACGGCGGCGAGGCCGGTGGTCACGAAGGCGGCGAAGGCGAAGGTCGATTGCATGTGGAAACGATGAATCCCGTTAGCGCCTAATACAGGTAGCGTGACGTTTGGGATTGCGCAAGGTCTTGCCTGTGCGATGGGCGTTAGGTCGCGGGGTGGGGCAGGAATTGGCGGTGGGCGCCTGGAAAGTCAGCACTGGCCCCCACCTGACCCGCTGCGCGGGTCTGTCCGCCCCCAAGCGGGGCGGAGGGAGAACTCTCCTCTCCCTTTGGGGGAGGGGGACCGCCGGAACGGCGGTGGAGGGGCCAGCGCCAGCGCTGACCCCTCTCGGGATTAACCCCGCAGCTTGCCGCCGGCCTTCTCGGCCGCCGCGACGACCTTCGCCGACAGCGCGCCGATCTCGGCGTCCGTCAGCGTCGCCTCGCGCGGCTGGACCACGACCTCGATCGCGACCGACTTGAAGCCCTCCGGCACGCCGGGGCCTTCGTAGACGTCGAACACGCGGGCGGCGGTGATCAGCGCCTTGTCGGCGCCGGCGGCGGCTTTCACCAGGTCACCGGCGGCCTTGGACTTCTCGACCAGGAACGCGAAGTCGCGGGTCAAGGGCATCAGGGCCGAGGGCGAGAACGCCGGACGGGTCTTGATGGCCTTCTTCTTCGGCTCGGGGATCGCCTCCAGGGTGATCTCGAAACCATAGACCGGGCCGGCCACGTCCAGGGCCTTGAGGACCGCCGGGTGGATCTCGCCGAACTCGGCCATCACCGCCTTGGGGCCCAGCTGCAGGCGCGCCGAGCGGCCCGGGTGCCACCAGGACGAGGCCGAGCCTTGCGCGGTCTGCAACGACGCCACCGGCGCGCCCAGCTCTTCCAGCAGGGCCAGCAGATCGGCCTTTACCGTGAAGACGTCGCCTTGCGCCGCCTTGTCCCAGCCGCGCGGAGCCTTGGGGACCAGGATGGCCGCCACGACGGTGCGCTGGTCGTTCGGACGCTCGCCGTGGAAGGTCGGGCCGATCTCGAACAGGGCGGCGTCAGGGAAACCCTGGCGCGCGTTGCGGCCGGCCGCCTCGATCAGGTTGGGCAGCAGCGACGGGCGCATGCAGTCCAGTTCCGAGGCGATCGGATTGGCCAGCAGCAGTTCCGGCTGACCGCCACCAAACAGCTCAGCGGTCTTGTGATGGGTGAAGCTGAAAGTCACCGCTTCCGAGTAACCAGCGGCCGCCAGGGCGCGACGGGCCGCGCGAGCGCGAGCCTGCTTGGCCGTCAGGATGCCGCCGACCGCGCGCGGAACTTCCGGCAGGGCCGTCGAGGGCAGAGCGCCGTAGCCGGCGATGCGGGCGACTTCTTCCACCAGGTCGGCCTTGCCTTCCACGTCGCGGCGGAAGGTCGGCGGGGTCACGCAGACGGCAGCCTCGGCATGGGTCGCGAACTCGGTCGGCGAGACGTCCTTGGGGGCGTCCAGCTTGAAGCCCAGGTCCGTCAGGATCTTGAGCGACTTCTGCGGTTCGATCTCCAGGCCCGACAGCTGGCTGACATAGGCCGGGTCGAACAGGATCGGCTTGGGCGCGGGCAGGACTTCGCCGACGAACACGACGTTCGACGGCTCGCCGCCGCACAGCTCCAGGATCAGCTTGGTGGCCAGCTCGATGCCGGGGACCAGCGAGCCGGTGTCGACCGTGCGGGCGAAGCGGTACTGGGCGTCGCTGGCGATGCCGGTGGCGCGGCCGGTCTGGGCCGTGCGGATCGGGTCGAACCAGGCGCTCTCGACGAAGACGTCCGTGGTCTCGTCCGAGCAGCCGGTGCTCTCGCCGCCCATCACGCCGCCCAGGCCGATCGGGCGTTCCCCGCTCGCGTCGGCGATCACCGACATCTCCGGGGTCAGCTCATAGGTCTTGCCGTCCAGGGCGATCAGGTGCTCGTCGCCGTTGACGCCATGGCGGCCCAGACGCGTCGAGATCACCGTCCCCGACAGCTTGGCCGCGTCGTAGACGTGCAGCGGGCGGGCGCGGTCGTAGGTGATCAGGTTGGTGACGTCGACCAGGGCGTTGATCGGGCGCAGGCCGATGGCGACCAGGCGGTCGGCCAGCCACTTGGGCGACGGGCCGTTCTTGACGCCGCGGATGTAGCGACCGGCGAAGGCCGGGCAGGCTTCACCATCGACCGTGACGGTGATCGGGCTCTGGAACGTGCCCGGGATCGGCGCGATCGAGACGTCCTTCAGCTTGCCCACGCCGGCGGCGGCCAGGTCGCGGGCGATGCCCACGACGCCCAGCCAGTCGGGGCGGTTGGGGGTCACTTCGAAGTCGATGACGGCTTCCAGGCCCAGGGCGTCGACGGCCGAGGTTCCGACCGGCAGGGCGTCGGGCAGCTCCATGATGCCGTCGCTCTCGGTGGCGTATTCCAGCTCGGCGGCCGAGCAGAGCATGCCGTTGGAGACGACGCCGCGCACGGGCTTCTCGACCAGGGTCACGTCCAGGCCGGGCACATAGGCGCCGATCGGGGCGTAGATGGTCGTCAGGCCCGGACGGGCGTTCGGCGCGCCGCAGACGATCTCCTTGCGGCCGTCGACAGTGTCGACCTGGCAGACCTGGAGACGGTCGGCGTTGGGGTGGCGGGCCGCCTCGACGATCTTGCAGACCGTAAACGGGGCCAGCTTGGTCGCCGGATCGATGACGTGCTCGACCTCAAGCCCGGCCATGGTCATGGCCGCGACGATCTCGGGGACGGTGGCGGTGGTCTCAAGGTGATCCTTGAGCCAGGAGAGGGTGAATTTCATCGTTCTGGTCTCAGCTCAGGCCCGAGGCGGCGTTCGGCGCGGCGAAGGCGCTGAAGCCGTAGTGCGACAGCCAGCGGACGTCCGACGACCACATGTCGCGCAGGTCCGGCATGCCGTATTTCAGCATGCCCAGGCGATCGACGCCCATGCCGAAGGCGAAGCCCTGGTACTCGTCGGGATCGATGCCGCAGGCGCGCAGCACGTTCGGGTGAACCATGCCGCAGCCCAGGATCTCGAGCCACGAGGTGCCTTGGCCGATCTTGATCTCGCCGCCCGAGCGGTCGCACTGCACGTCCATCTCGGCCGACGGCTCGGTGAACGGGAAGTGGTGCGGGCGGAACTGGGTGGTGACCGCGTCGGTCTCGAAGAACCGGGCCAGGAAGGTTTCCAGGGTCCACTTCAGGTGGCCCATGTGGATGCCCTTGTCGATCACCAGGCCCTCGACCTGGTGGAACACCGGCGTGTGAGTGGCGTCGTTGTCCACGCGATAGGTGCGGCCCGGCGCGATGATGCGGATCGGCGGCTTCTGGCTGACCATGGTCCGCACCTGCACGGGGCTGGTGTGCGTACGCAGCAGCATGCGTTCGCCCGTCTCCTTCGTGTTGAAGAAGAAGGTGTCGTGCATTTCGCGGGCCGGATGCTTCTCGGGGAAGTTCAGGGCCGTGAAGTTGTGGAAGTCGTCCTCGATGTCCGGGCCCTCGGCCACGGCGAAGCCCATCTCGGCGAAGATGGCGATCATCTCGTCCATGGTCTGCATGGTCGGGTGAACGCTGCCCTTGCGGCGGTGCGGCGCGGGCAGGGACAGGTCCAGCGTCTCGCTGGCCAGGCGCGCGTCGAGCTCGGCGGCTTCCAGGCCGGCCTTCTTCTCGGCGATGGCGGTGGTGACCTTGTCGCGCAGGGCGTTGATCGCCGCGCCTTGGGTCTTGCGCTCCTCGGGGCTCATCGCGCCCAGGGTCTTGAGCAGGCCCGAGATGGAGCCGGTCTTGCCGACGGCGGCCACGCGGACGGCGTCGAGCGCTTGAAGGTCCGCAGCGCCGGCCACCTGGGCCAGGACGTCGGATTCGAGAGTGTTGAGATCGGTCATGACGGGCATCCGTCTAGGCGGTTTTGGGAACGGTTGGAACCGGATAACGCGCAGCAAAAAGCCCTCCGGTTCACACCGGAGGGCTTTTCAGGATCGAATGAGTTCGAAAACTCAGATGTCCTTAGGCGGCCAGGGCGGTGCGGACCTTGTCAGCAATAGCCTTGAACGCAGCCGGGTCGTTACCCGCGATGTCGGCGAGGACCTTACGGTCGATCACCACACCCGCCACGTCCAGGCCGTGGATAAACTGCGAGTAGGTGAAGCCTTCGAGGCGAGCACCGGCGTTGATGCGTTGGATCCACAGCGAGCGGAAGGCGCGCTTGCGCACCTTGCGGTCACGGTACGCGTATTGACCGGCCTTATCGACGGCGGCCTTGGCGGTGCGGATGGTGTTCTTGCGGCGGCCGTAGAAGCCTTTCGCCTGTTCAAGAACCTTCTTGTGCTTGGCGTGAGCAACGACGCCACGTTTAACGCGAGCCATGTGTCAGCGCTCCTCTTAAAGGCCGTAGGGCAGGTACGAACGGATGGTCTTGGCGTCAGCCTCGCTCATCACCTTCGTTCCGCGGTTTTGGCGGATGTACTTGCCATTGTGGCCGATCAGACGGTGGCGCTTGCCGGCGACGCCGGCTTTCAGCTTACCCGTGGCCGTGATCTTGAAGCGCTTCTTAGCGCCCGATTTGGTCTTCAACTTCGGCATTTCGCGTCGGAGCTTTCGCCCCGTCCTCTGGGATAGCAAGACGAACCGCCATGGCATGCCTAGTGGCCAGGCGGTTCCGGAAAGGCGGCGTTGCTACAGGAAAGACTCGGTCCTGGCAAGCACTTAGGCCGCGGCCTTGGTGCGCTGGACGATCACGAGGGCGAATCCGATGGCCGGGACCATCAGCGCCGCGCCAAACCAGTAGGGGCCGCCGATGTTGAGGCCAAACAGCGGGCCAGCCAGCAGCGGGCCGCCGATCCGGGCCAGCGAGCCCGCGGCCATGTTCAGGCCCAGCATCTGCCCCTGGCGGTCCGGCGGGCTGGCGCGCGAGATCAGGGCGGCCACGCAGGGGAAAACCAGCGACTGGCCAAAGGCGGTGCAGGCCACGGCCACAACGGCCACGGGCGGGCTGGGGATGAACGGCGTGATCAACAGGGTCAGGGCGATGATCGACAGGCCCGTCGTCAGCACGCGGCCTTCACCGAACCGGCGGGCCAGGCGTCCGGTCAGCAGGCCCTGGCCCAGCGAGGCGATGACGCCGATGATCGCGAAGCACGCCGCCACCTGGCTGGGACCCCAGCTGAACCGGACATCGGCATAGAGGCCAAACACCGCCTCCATCCCCGCGAAGGCGCCGGTCGAGATCAGGGTGACCAGCAGCACGCGCGACAGAATCGGATGGGCGGCCGCGGCGGCCAGGGCTTCGCGGCGGTTGGGCTGCACCGCGCCCGGCGCGGACGGCGCGCGGCTTTCGGCGACGAACAACACCACGCCCAGGGCCGCCGTGCCCGCCATGGCGGCGGCCAGGAACAGCGGCAGCTGGTAGCCCAGGTGGCCCGCGCCGGGATGGATGACCATCACCAGCGCCGGGCCGATCACGAAGCCGGCCCCGAACGCCGCGCCCAAGAGGCCCATGCGCCCGGCGCGCTTTTCGGGCGGGGTGACGTCGGCCATGTAGCCCTGGATCGTCGAGATGTTGCCGCTGCCAAAGCCGCCGACCAGGCGCACGGCCATGGCGATCCAGATGTTCGGGGCGAAGGCCAGGGCGATATAGGCCAGGGTGTTGGCGATGATGGTCACGATCAGCACCGGGCGCCGGCCGATCCGGTCCGACAGCCGGCCCCAGAACGGCTCGCCGAAGAACTGGCCCAGGCTGTAGGCGGCGAACATGGTCGTCACCTGCCACGGGGCGGCGTTCATCGACTTGGCGTAGAACGGCAGCAGCGGAATGACCACGCCAAAGCCCACCAGGTTGATGAAGACCACCAGGAGCAGGACGACCAGGGCGCGGGCGCTGTGAGACTGTTCAGACATCAGGACGCGCGGTTTACGCCTGAACCTTGGGCTTGTCAGTCCGGCGGGTTGTGCTTTTCGACGAAGGCGACGGTTTCGCTCAGCATCTTCAGCCGCGTGGCGCCGCGCGACAGCCAGTGGTCCTCACCGTCCAGGGTGATGAAGTTGACCGGCTTGCCGGCCTTCTTCAGGGCGTCGGCCATGGCCTGGCTCTGGTCGTAGCGCACGACGGTGTCGTCCTTGCCGTGGATCAGCAGGATCGGCGCCTCGACCTTGTCGGCCAGCTTGGCCGGCGAGATCGTCGCCAGGTCCGGGTCCTTGATGCCGTCCGCGCCCAGGAAACGCAGCCAGTAGCGCTGCGAGGCCGAGGCGCCGCCATTGGCTTCGGCGCGGGTGGTCAGCATCATCTTCTTCAGGTCCGACGGGCCGGCCACCGAGACGGCGCAGCGATAGACGCCGCGATCCAGGGTCGCGCCGGCCAGGGCCGCGTAGCCGCCATAGCTGGCGCCGACGATGCAGACGCGCTTGGGATCGACGATCCCCTGCTTGGCCAGGTCGCGGACGCCGTCCGACAGATCGGTCTGCATCTTCTTGCCCCACTCGCCAAAGCCCGCCTTGACGAAGTCCCAGCCAAAGCCCTCCGAACCGCGGAAGTTGGGCTGCAGCACCGCATAGCCGCGCGAGGCCATGGCCTGGCTCCACCAGTCGAAGCCCGGTTCGTCGCGGCCTTCCGGACCGCCGTGCGGCAGCACGATCAGCGGCAGGTTCTTCGGATCACGACCCTTGGGCAGGGTCAGGTAGCCGGTGATCTCCAGGCCGTCGGCAGCCTTGTACTTGATCGAACGAACGGGAGAGACCGTCTCTGGCGTGACACCTTGATAGACATCGCCCAGCCACGAGGCCTGCTTGGTGGTCAGGTCGACCAGGGCGTAGGCTTGGCCGTTCTCGGGAGAGTCGACCAACACCACGACGCGCTTGCGGTCGTTGGACCACGAGGACAGGTGCACCCGGTCGCCCTTGAACGCCTTGATCACCGCGTTCCAGGCCTTCTGACTGCCTTCGTCGAAGAAGGTGTAGGTCAGGTCGTCGCCCTTCAGCGTGACCCCGCCCAGCAGGGCCAGGGTAGCCGGATCACGGATCAGGCCGCTGAGCTCCAGGTCGTTGGGCAGGTCGGCATGCTTGTCGCCCGTGTATTCGCGCAGGAACGACTTGTTCTTGTCGTCGGTGCGCCAGACCAGCACCGACTTGCCGTCGCGGCCGAAGCCGGCGATGCCGTACGAGCCCATCGGGGTATCGGCCTCGTCGACGGTTCTCCAGCCGCCTTCCAGCTTCATCCGCAGCGACCAGTGGCCGCGCTTGGTGTCGTAGAGCGTGGTGGCGACCGGATCGCCCTTGACGTCGACCAGCCAGCCGTCGGTGTCGAGGCGCACGCCGTAGTCCATCATCCGGGTCGTGTTGCTGCGCAGGTTCACCCGGTACAGCATGTCCACGCCCTGGTTGGCGATGAAGTGGACGCCTTCCAGGAACACCACCGGTTCATTGTCGATCGAGCGCACCATCGGCGCGCCGATGATGACGTTCATGGCCGCCTCCTGGCTGCGCAGCAGGAGCGTCTGTTTCTTGGTCTTCCAGTTGAAGCTGGAGGCCATGTAGTACTCGCGCGCCGGACCCGACAGGCCCATGACGTCAGCGGTCTGGGACGTGATCAGCAGCAGGTGGTCCTCGCCGGCCCAGGTGACGCCGCGCAGCTTGGTCGGGCCGGCGTTGATGCCGGCCAGCACGCCGCCGCCGACCTGGCGGATCATCAGGTAGCGCTGCTCGCCATTGGTCAGGATCACCGCCAGCTTGCTGCCGTCGGGCGAGATCTCGACCTCTTCGATGTTGGGCAGCTGGCCGTAGATGGCCAGGTTCGGCTTGGCGGCCGGCGCGTCGGCGGCCTGGGCCGAGGCCGACAGCAGGATGCAGCAGGCCGCCCCGGCGGCCAGGATGGACTTGAACACGTGGTAGCTCCCCCAACTCGGCGAAACTCTACCAGAGGGTGCTATTGTGTCGAGGCGCTCGAAAACGAAAGGGCGCAAAACAAAACGCCCCGGCGCAGGGCCGGGGCGTTTGTTGTGTCTACCCAGTGATCGATCTTAGCGCGGGGCCAGGATCATGATCATCTGACGGCCTTCCATGCGCGGCTCGTATTCGACCTTGGCGACTTCGTCGAAGTCGGCCTTGACCTTGAGCAGCAGCTTCATGCCCAGTTCCGGGTGCGCCATTTCACGACCGCGGAAGCGCAGGGTCACCTTGACCTTGTCGCCTTCCTCGAAGAAGCGAGTCATGGCTTTCGCCTTCACTTCATAGTCGTGGATGTCGATGTTCGGACGGAGCTTGATTTCCTTGAGCTCGACGACCTTCTGCCGCTTGCGCGCCTCGTTCTTCTTCTTCTGCTCCTGGAACTTGAACTTGCCATAGTCCAGGATCTTGCAGACGGGCGGATTGGCGTTCGGAACGATTTCCACCAGGTCCAGGCCGGCTTCCTCGGCCGCTTCCATAGCGGACGCGGTCGGCATCTCGCCTTGCTTTTCGCCGTGTTGGTCGATCAGCAGGACGCGCGGGACGCGGATGTCTTCGTTGATACGCGGTCCGTCTTTAACGGGCGGCGTTTGCATAGGACGGCGAATAGGGGCGGCTCCGGGGCAGTTGATGAAGGTAGAGTTGAACGCGTGCGCGCCGCGCTGGGCGCGCCGCGAGAAAGTGATATATGACGCGCCGGCCGCGCTCTATCAAGCGACGGCGGACAAAGAGACGCTGCGCAGGTCCAGTTTTTTCTGGTCTAGCGGCCAATAGGGCGGAAACGGCGGGACAGGGACGAGTTTTCTCCTGACCAAGACGCTTGTTCCGACCTTCATGACTCAGCATCGCCATACCGCCTTGGAGGACGTCCACGCCCTCCTGATCGGCTCCAGTTTCATCGCCGTGGGCCTGACCCTGCTGAAGGCCGCGGGCCTGGTCACCGGCGGGGTGGCCGGGGTGGCGCTGATCATCTCGTATCTGACCAATTGGCAGGTCGGCACGGTGTTCTTCCTGCTGAACCTGCCGTTCTACATCCTGGCCCAGCGGACCCTGGGTTGGACCTTCACCTTCAAGACCCTGGCGACCAACCTGCTGCTGGCGGGCCTGGCCTTTGGCATGCCGTACTGGCTGAAGGTCGAACGGGTGGACCCGATCTTCTCGGCCGTGTTCGGCGGCACCATCATCGGCATGGGTATTCTAGCCTTGGCGCGTCACCGCTCCAGCGTCGGCGGCACGGGCGTGCTGGCCCTATGGCTGCAGGAACGCCGAGGCATCAGCGCCGGCAAGGTGCAGATGACCGCCGACTGCCTGGTCATCGCCGCGGCCTTCTTCACGATCAGCTTCGACAAGCTCTTGCTGTCCATCGCCAGCGCCGTGGCGCTCAGCGCGGTGATCATCGCCAATCACAAGCCGGGCCGGTACGCGGGGTATTAGCCCCGCGTTGCGATTAATGCGGCAGTAACGCCATCGCTGCGCTCGCCACCGTGCTGACGGGCAGGGCCTGCAGGTCCGGCGAGCGGATCACGGCCACGTGGCCTCGGGGGCCGCACAGGTCGGGGTCCGAGGCGTCCGAGAACAGCACGATGGTCGGCGCGCCGGCAGCGGCCAGCAGGTGGGTCGGGCCGGTGTCGTTGCCGACGGCGAGGGCGGCCTTGGCGCCCAGAACCGCCAACTGGGCGAAGTCGGTGCGGCCGGTCAGGTCGCGGGCGCCGCCGACGGCCTTCTGGATGTGGCGGGCCATGGCGCTTTCCTGCGGGCCGCCAATGATCACGATGTCCAGGCCGCGCGCCTTCAAGAGCGAGCCCAGCTGGGCGTAGTACTCGACCGGCCAGCGCTTCTCGGGCCGGTGGGCCGAACCGCCGGGCACGAACAGGACATAGGGCTTGGGCGTGGCGGCGCCGGCGACGGGGCGCGGCTCCTTGTGCTTGCGCAGGATCCACGACAGGTCCGGCGGCGGGGCGCTGCCCGGCTCGGTCGGGGCGTCGGGCCAGATCCCGGCGGCGCGCAGCTGGTCGGCTTGGCGCTCCAGCGTGTGCATGCGCAGGCGAGCCTTGCCCTTCTGCGGCAGCTGGGCGCCGACGGCGATGCCGTTCCACTGCGGCGGGAAGGGGCGCAGCAGCTGGAAGTACCAGTTGGTGCGGCTGTTGGTCTGCAGGTCGTAGACCCGGTCGTAGCGCGCCTTGCGGATGCGGCCGATCATGGCCAGCGTCTCGCCCACGTCGCCGGGGCGGCCGTCGGTCTCGACGGTGTTGAAATAGGGGCTGAGCTTGGCCAGGCCCTCGAAGGGCGCGGTGGTCAGCAGGGTGATCTTGGCCTTGGGGTGGGCTTCGCGGATCTTCTTCATCGCGGCGAGCGCCAGGACGAAGTCGCCCAAAGCGCCCAGCTTGATCACCAGGACCTTTTTGATCTCCTTGCTCAAGCCGAACGCTCCAAACCCAATACGCGTGCCCCGAGGATATGGGCATAGACCTTGAGGGTCGCTTCGCACATAGCGTCCACTGAATACAACCGCCGCGCACGTGTTCTTGCGGCCAGGCCCATGGTCTGGCGGCCGGCGGCCCCGACCTCGCAGGCGTGCAGCAGGGCGTCGGCCCAGGCCTCAGCGTCGCCCGGGGGCACCAGCCAGCCCGTCTCGGCGGGTGCGACGGTCTCGCGCGTGGCGCCGTGATCGGAGGCCAGCACGGGGCGGCCCATCACCTGCGGCTCGACGGCGGTGCGGCCGAAGGCTTCCGGCTCCAGCGACGGGGCGATGGCCAGGTCGCACAGCAGATAGGCGGCCGGCATGTCGTCGCAGTGGCCGACCAGCTTGACCGCGTCCTCCAGGCCGGCGGCGGCAATGGCGGCTTCCAGCTCGGCGCGGTAGCCCTTGCGGCCCTGGTCGTCGCCGGCCAGCAGCAGCAGGATGCGGTTCTCGCCGCGATCCTTGAGGATCTTCATGGCCTCGATCATCAGGCCCTGGCCCTTCCAGCGGGTCAGGCGGCCGGCCAGCAGCACCTTCAGCCGGCGCTCGTCGGGCGCGACGCCCCAGGCCTTGCGCAGGGCCTCGATCCGCGTGGCCGGCACGATGCCGGGCTCGAAGCGCGACAGGTCGACGCCACGCGGGATGGCCACCACCTTCTCCGGCGCGATGCCGTGTTCCCGGATCACGTGCTGGCGGGTGTATTCGGAATTGGCAATGACCAGGTCGCCCTTGGTCATAACCGCGTTGTACCAGCGCTTCAGGTCCGACTTGGCGTTATAGACCCCGTGATAGGTGGCCACGAACGGGACCTTGGTCGCATGCGCAGCCCACAGGGCGCTGAAGGCCGGGGCGCGCGAGCGGGCGTGGACCAGCGACACCTTCTCGCGCCGGATCAGGTCGATCAGGCGGGCGGCGTTGCCCAGCATCACCAGCGGGTTCTTGGACTGGGCCGGCATCTGGGCCAGGCGACCGCCGTCGGCCTCCAGGCGCGCGGCCATGCGCCCGCCCCGGGTCGCGACCAAGGCCTTGCCGCCTTGCGCCACGACCGCATGGGCGACATCAATCGTCGTCTGCTCCGCCCCACCGGTTTCAAGCTCCGGCGTGACTTGCAGCAAGGTGAAATCGGCGGGTAGGTCGGGCACGCGACTCTCGGCGAAAACGAGCGGATTTTAGTTAGCGAAAGGATCGAGGCGACGCCATGACCGAATCCCAAGGTGCTCTCGCGAGCAAAGACGGCTCGAAGATCGCCTTTCGTCGCGTGGAGGGCGAAGGACCAACGGTCGCGTGGCTGGGTGGTTTCCATTCCGACATGACGGGAACCAAGGCCGAAGTCCTGGCCGAGCAGGCCAAGGCGACTGGCGGCGGCTACATCCGCTTCGACTATTTCGGCCACGGCGAGTCGGATGGTCAGTTCAAGGACGGAACCATCAGCCGCTGGCGCGAGGACGCCCTGGCGGTGATCGACGAGCTCACGACCGGGCCGCTGGTGCTGGTCGGCTCGTCCATGGGCGGCTGGCTGTCGTGCCTGGCGGCGATCGCCCGGCCCGACCGCGTCAAGGCCATGGTGCTGATCGCGCCGGCGCCAGACTTCACCGAGAAGCTGATGGAGCCCGACCTCTCGCCCGAGGCCAAGGCGGCCATCGCCAAGGACGGCTTCTGGATCCGGCCGTCGGACTATGACGACGGCGGCTACGCTATCACGCGCGAGCTGCTGGAAGACGGGGCGCGGTGGTCGATCCTGCCGGGACCGGTGCCGATTGACGTCCCGGTGCGTGTGCTTCAGGGCGGCGCGGATCCGGATGTGCCGTGGACCCATGCGTTGGAGCTGGCCAACGCCTTGAAGTCCGACAATGTCGTCTTCAGCCTGATCAAGGACGGCGACCACCGGCTGTCTCGCCCGCAGGACCTGGAGCGCCTGGTCGCGGCGGTCGCGGAAGCCAAGGGCCTGGCCGAACCGGAGGAGGGCGACCTCGTCAGCCGCCGCCTGGCGCGCGCGGCGCGACTGCGCAACGCGGCCGGTCTGGACGCGGTGGGCATCACGCCAAGGGCGTCGGCGATCGACGACGAGTAGGATTTAGCCGCCCGCCTTCAAAATCCCCGCCAGCCCCTCGCGGTACGTCGCATAGGCCGGCCGCCAGCCCAGCTCAGCCTTGGCGCGGGCGTTCGAGACGCGTTTGTTCTCGGCGTAGAACCGCCGGGTGGCCGGCGACAGGCCCAGTTCGTTGAACGGTAGGTCCGGCGGGACCGGGACGCCCAGCAGGTGGGCGGCGTGTTCCATGACGTCCTGGGGCGGAGCCGGGGCGTCGTCGACCAGGTTGTAGATGCCGCCGGCGCGAGGGCGCTCCAGGGAGGCCAGCAGACCCGTGACGATGTCGTCCAAATGGATGCGGCTGAACACCTGGCCCGGCTTGACGATGCGGCGGCCTTCGCCGGCCCGCAGGCGGTCCAGGGCGCTGCGGCCGGGGCCGTAGATGCCGGGCAGGCGGAAGGTCGTGACCGTCAGGCCCATGCCGCGCCCGACCTGGCGCCAGTCGCGCTCGGCCCCCACGCGGCGGGCGCCTTCGACCGATTGCGCTTTGAGGGGGGATGTCTCGAACACCCAACGGCCTTCGAAGTCGCCATAGACGCCGGTGGTCGACAGATAGCCGATCCAGTCGGGGAAGGCCTGGGCCTGGGCGAGGGCAGGGATGATCGCCTCGAGAGCGGGGCAGCCGTCGGGGCCGGGCGGGGCGGTGACCAGGATGGCGTTTACCCCCGTGAGGGCGGCGGCCATGGCGTCGCGGTCGTCCGGATCGGCGGGTGTGATTCCCTGGGCGCGCAGCCGGTCGGCCTGATCCTCGTCCCGCGCCGTGGCGGCTATTTCCCAACCTCGGGCTCTTAGGGCGCGCGAAAACGCCGCGCCAACATAACCCAGACCGAACACAAACAGACGCAACGCTTGAGACTCCGCCCCCGGAAAACGTGGCGGAATCTAGCCGCCGAAAAAACCTGCTTCGCAACCCCTCAAAGGGCGCTTGCCAAGCGCGAAGCCCTCTGCCATAAGCCGCCTCCTCGTCGCGGGGCGCTCTTCCGAGCCCCTCCGATGCG